>NZ_JARZAI010000005.1 GCF_029893355.1 Kitasatospora sp. MAA4 | reverse complement strand
TAGGCACCGGGGGGGCCCGCCCGGCGGGCACTACCCCGCCGGCTTTTTGCGCCCCCCCCCCCCACGCGACCCGCCGGGGGGGGGGCCCGCCCGCGCCCGCCCCCCCCACCGTGCTTCTCGGCGTACAGGGGCTAGTCGCCGTCGTCCGCGCGTTCGCGCCGGCGCACCACGCGCAGCACGCCCGCCGCGCGTCCCAGCGGCTCGCCCACCCGGGCCGCCGCGGCCCGGCCGCGCAGCCGCAGGGTCAGCAGCCGGTCGGAGGCCCGCCAGGCCAGCCGCGCGGCGGACGGCGGGAACAGCAGCGCCCGCACCCGGCGCCGGCGCCCGGCCGAGGCCAGCAGGCCCTGCCGCGCCGCCCGGACGTCCGGGCCGAGCGGGGTCGGCTGCCCGGGGTCGCGGGCGTACAGCACCCGCTCGGCGGCCAGCGCCACCCGCCCGACGGCGGCCTGCCCGGCCTCGTCCAGCGCGCCCTCCTCGGTGAGTCGCTGCACGGTGTGCCGCGGGCTGCGGGCGTCGTCCGGTGCGATACCGAGGTCCCAGGCCGAGTCGATCAGCTCGGTCCAGGCGGCCAGCACCTGGGCCTCGGTCAGCACGCCCGGCCCGGACCCGGTCCGCCGCCGCCCGCCGCCCAGTCGGCGCCGGCGCAGCCGGGTCCGCCAGAGCATCGGTGAGAGCAGCAGGAGCAGCACCAGGACGGCTCCCGCGATCAGGGCCGGCACCTGCGAGGAGGACCCGGAGGAGCTGGTCGCGCTGGTCGTGGAGGTCGGCGCGTGCTGCGCGGGGCACTCGTTCAGGCGGCGCAGGGTGGTCGTGCAGTCGACGCCCGACGGCGCAGCCGCGCTCGGACGGGCGGTCGGGGCGCTGGTCGGCGCCTCGGCGCTCTGGCTCGGCGCCGTGGCGGTCTGCGCCGTGGTGTAGTCCGGCGCCGAACCGCGGCTCGGGGTCGGCTCGAAGCGCAGCCACCCGGCGCCCTGGAAGTACAGCTCCGGCCACGCGTGGTAGTCCTTGCTGCCGACCACGTAGGTGCCGTTGCCCTGGTCGGTACCGGGCGCGAAGCCGACCGCCACCCGGGCCGGGATCTGCAGGGTCCGCGCCATCGCCGCCATGGTGGCGGCGAAGTGCACGCAGAAGCCCTTCTTGTCCTGGAGGAACTTGGCGATGGCGTCCGGACCGGTGCCCGGGTCGATCGAGGAGCTGTAGGTGAACAGGCCCGAGGTCGCGAACCAGTTCTGCAGCGCCACCGCCTTGTCGTAGTCGGTGGTGCGGCCCTGGGTGACCTGAAGCGCGGTCTGCTTGACCACCGGCGGCAGGTTGCCGGGCAGCGCCAGGTCGGTGGCGCGGATCGACTGCGGGGCGACGGACGCCGAGCGCAGCTCGTCCGCGGTGGGGTGGAGGTCCAGTGAGGTGACCGTGTACCTGATCCCGGTGGCCTTCTGGCCGTGGTCCGCGATCAGCGAACGGGTCTGCGGCTCGTAGCGCCAGTCGCCGGGCGGGCTCGCCTGGATCATCGGGTACGGCGCCGGCAGCCACTCGCTGCTCAGCTGCGGGGAGAGACTGACCTGGGTCTCCATCGGCTGGCTCTCCACGTCGGCGGTCAGCCCCTCGGGGGTGCCCAGCGTGGACGGGACGGGCTGGGCCGGCTGTGAGGCGGGCTTCCACTCCACGCCGGTGAAGTCGTCCAGCGCGGTGATCCGCAGGTAGGCGGTGGCCAGGTCGGGGTTGTCCCCGTGATAGGTGATCAGGTTCTGGTTGCTCGGCTTGCGCAGCCCGTCGGTCAGCGAGACCACCGGGTTCAGCGCGTTGATGTTGCCGCCGCGCCCGCCCGACCCGCCGTCGGCCAGACCGCCGCTGACCAGGCTCAGGTCCCAGTTGGGGGCCAGGAACGGCAGCAGCAGGGCGACCGCCAGGGCCACCAGGCCGATCTGGTGGCCGCCGGTGGAGAGGGTGGCGCCGCCGCGCTCGGGCTCGCTGCCCGCGCCGCGGAAGACCCGGCCCCAGCGGGAGAGCCGGTCGCGGCCCTCGGCGAAGAGCAGCATCAGGTAGCCGCCGGCCGAGAACATGAACCAGAGGACCGGCGAGGCCTCGCTGCCGGCCAGGCCGGTGCCGACCGAGTACATCGCCAGCAGCGGCAGTCCGGCCAGTGCGGCCCGCCGGTAGGTGACCGCCAGAGCGTCCACCAGGATGGCGATCAGCGCCACCGAACCGGTCAGCAGGAGGTTCAGGCCGCCGGAGGCCGGGGCGGGGATCGCGTACGCCTGGATCTCGCTGCCCGCCGCGGTGAGCAGGTCGCCGACCGCCCGGGCGGCGTCGGGGCCCGGCAGCACACCCGCGGTCATCCGGCCGGGGACGCTGAGCAGCAGCACCAGCCAGAGGGAGAGCACCAGCTGGCCGAGCACCACCAGCGGGCGGGCCACCGACAGCCGGCGCAGGCCGGCGCCGATCAGCGCGACCACCAGGATCAGGAAGAAGCCGGTCAGCACCCAGCCGGCCGGGGTGATCAACGGGCTCAGGCACATCGTGGCCATGGCCGTGGCCAGCGCCGCGTAGACCGTCAACCTCGCACGCGTGGTCATGCGCTCGCCCCCTTCCGGGCCTGGCCGCCGTTGGCTGCGGCGGGTGCGGCATGGCGGTCGGCCTGCCGCCAGAGTTCGGGCAGCGAGTCGCCGGCCCGGACCGGCAGCACCGTCCAGCCGGCCTCGCGCAGCAGGTGCAGCTGCCGGGCGGCCTGGCCGTCGGCGCCCTCCGGGAAGATCGAGCGCAGGCCGGTCCAGGAGCCGGTGTCCAGCACCAGCGCGACGGCCGCGCCGGCCCGGCGGCGCAGCGGGCCCAAGCGGGCCAGCTGCTCGTCGTCCAGCGAGCCGAGGATCGCCACCAGCAGGCCTTCGCCGCCCAGCCGCAGCACGTCCTCGGCAGGGGCCAGCCCGCCGCCGTCGGAGTGCTCCAGGACGGCCAGCGTGTCGAGCAGCATGCCGATCGAGTCGGTGACCGAGCCGGAGCCGCCGGTCACCGAGCTGGGCACCGAGATGCCGGTGTCGGTGAGCAGCCGGGTCTGGTAGCCGCGTTCCAGCAGGTGCACGCCGATCGAGGCCGCGCAGCCGACCGCCCACTCGAAGGAGGAGGCCGGGCCGTTGCCCCGGTGCCCGATCTCGCGGGTGTCCAGCAGCACGGTGGCGCGGGCGCGCAGCGGCTGCTCCTCGCGGCGGACCATCAGCTCGCCGTACTTGGCGGTCGACTTCCAGTGCACGCGCCGCAGGTCGTCGCCGTGCCGGTACTCGCGCGGCACCGAGTCGTCGTCGCCGGCCAGCGCGACCGCCCGCGACATGCTGTCGCCGTAGCCGGCCCACTCGCCGGCCAGCCGGATGTCGGGCAGCTTCTGCACCTGCGGGACCACGGTGAGCACGTCCGAGGCGCTGAACGCCCGGGTCAGCTCGCACATCCCGAACGGGTCGGTGAGCCGCAGTTGCAGCGGTCCCAGCAGGTAGCGCCCGCGCAGGTCGGAGCGGACCCGGTAGGAGACCTCGCGGAAGCCGCGCGGCTCGACCCGGTCCAGCACGAACCGCGGGCGCGGCCCGAGCACGTACGGGACCTTGTCCTCCAGCATCAGCAGGCCGGTGGGCACCCGGGAGATGTTGTCCACCCGCAGGTGCACCCGGGCCTCCTGGCCGGCCGGCGCCCGGTGCGGGGTGAGCCGGCGGCCGCTGGCCACCCGGTAGCGGGTACGCACCAGCAGCACCGCGGCGGCCAGCGGCAGGGCCGCCAGCAGGACGCCGACGCGCAGCAGGGCGCTCTGTCCCAGCAGGTACGAGCAGACCACCGCGGTGCCGCCGGCGGCCAGGAAGGAGCGGCCGCGGGTGGTCAGGCCGCGAAGTCCCGCCCGGAGACCGGCCGGGTCGTCCTGTTCCGCCACCTCAGATCCTCCGCGCCGGGCCCGGAGTGTGCAGGCCGCCCTGCGGGCGCGGCAGAGGCAGGCGCTGGACCAGGTCGCGGACGATCTGCTCGGCACTGCGGCGGCTCAGCTGGGCCTCCGAGGTCGGCAGCAGGCGGTGCGCCAGGACCGGCACCGCGAGCGCCTGGATGTCGTCCGGCAGCACGTACTCGCGGCCGGCCAGCGCGGCGGCCGCGCGGGCCGCCCGGATCAGGTGCAGGGTCGCGCGCGGGGAGGCGCCGAGCCGCAGCTCGGTCGAGGTCCGGGTGGCGGTGACCAGGTCGACGGTGTAGCGCCGGACGGTGTCCGCGACGTGCACCGTGCGGACCAGCTCGATCAGCTTGAGGATGTCGGCCGCGTGCGCCACCGGCTGCAGGTCGTCCAGCGGCGAGGCGCCGGAGTGCGAGTCGAGCATCGCCAGCTCGGCCTCGGGACTGGGGTAGCCGATCGAGATCCGGGCCATGAAGCGGTCCCGCTGGGCCTCGGGGAGCGGGTAGGTGCCCTCCATCTCCACCGGGTTCTGGGTGGCCACCACCATGAACGGCGAGGGCAGCTGGTAGGTGGTGCCGTCGATGGTGACCTGGCGCTCGGCCATCGACTCCAGCAGCGCGGACTGGGTCTTCGGCGAGGCCCGGTTGATCTCGTCGCCGACCACGATCTGGGCGAAGATCGCGCCGGGGCGGAACTCGAAGTCCATCCGCTGCTGGTCGAAGACGTTGGTGCCGGTGACGTCCGAGGGCAGCAGGTCGGGGGTGAACTGGATCCGGCGCACCGTGCAGTCCACCGACCGGGCCAGCGCCTTGGCCAGCATGGTCTTGCCGACGCCGGGGACGTCCTCCAGCAGCAGGTGGCCCTCGGCCAGCATCACCGTCAGCGCCAGCCGGACGGCCTCCGGCTTGCCCTCGATGACGCTCTCGATCGAGGCCCGGACGCGGTCGATCACCGCGTTCAGCTCGGGCAGACCCATCGGTCCCACCGGCGCTGCCGGTCTGGCCGGGAAGGAGCCGGGTTCCGACCGCGGACCGGGCCCGCGCCCGTCGAGACCGGCTTCTTCGTTGTAGGTCGTCACCCGTGAACTCCTCGCCCCACTCGCGCCGGTCCTGCTGTTCGGAACCGGCCCCACCCCTATGACGCGGCCGGCCCACCGTTCGGCTCAGATCGGATCCGATCGATCTGGGGGCGGCTCGCGGTCAGACCACCCCAGGTGGTGCGGGGCGCTGGTCTGCAGGCGCATTCTTCCCTGTGAGGTGGCCAGAAGTCACCATTCCCCCGTCGGGAGGCCGACGGGGGACAAGGGGCGTCCGGTCAGTGGATCTCGCGGAGCAGTCCGGTGTGGACGTCGAACACGAAGCCGCGCACGTCGTCGGTGTGCAGCAGGAAGGGCGAGGTGCGCACCCGCTGCATGGACTGGCGGACGTCGCCGTCCAGGTCGACGAAGGACTCGACCGCCCACTGCGGGCGCTGGCCGACCTCCAGCTCCAGCTCGCGCCGGAAGTCCTCGGTGAGCCCGAGCAGGCCGCAGCCGGTGTGGTGGATCAGGGCGATCGAGCGGGTGCCCAGAGCGCGCTGGCTGATCGTGAGCGAGCGGATCGTGTCGTCGGTCACCACGCCGCCCGCGTTGCGGATGACGTGCGCGTCGCCGAGCTCCAGGCCGAGCGCCGCGAACAGGTCGAGCCGGGCGTCCATGCAGGCCACCACGGTCACCTTCTGAACCGGGCGGGCGTCCATGCCGCCGTCCCGGAAGGTGACCGCATACTTCCGGTTGGAGCTGAGGAAGCGGTCGATGATGGTCTCGGTGGCGGGGGTGCTGGAGGTGTCCCGGGCAGGGGGACCACCGTGGGCCGGCCGGTCAGGGGTCACTGTCATAGCCACGACGTTAGTAGGATTTTCCCGCTCCTGGTGAGACCTGGGCCGAGTCAGGGGTCGGGTGTGATGGAGCACATAGGGGGCTTGCGGAAGCGCGCATCACTATGCAGTGGTCCCCGGGGTCCGGGCCGGGTCGACACGCCCGTCCGCGTGAACCGGCTCTGGCCTGCGACGATCCGTTCGGCCGCGCGGGTGGCGCAGAGGCTGGGGCGATTGACTGGGCGGGGGTGCGCGGTAGGCTGGCCGCGCAGTGGAGCACAAGCCTCACGCGTCGTCAACTGCGTGCCGGGGGCGCCTCGGAGCACAAGTGGTGGCGCACTCCGACGATCCGTACGCATCCCGCGGCCTCCCCCCGCTCCGTGCCACCTGGCGCACCTTCCCCGGTGCCGGGCGGTCACAGCCTTCCCCGCGAGCGGGTGGGGACCACGGGCGGCGTGCGCTTTCCGCTCGCGCAGTGGTCCAAAATGGTCGGATCACAGCTCCCCGGCGCCGTACGCGACTCTCGGGCGGCTCCGCACCGAGGAAAGGCGCCACCGCGCATGACCATGGGCAGTAGTCCGGATCCCAAGCACGTCCCGGTGATGCTGCAACGCTGCATGGACGCCCTCGCGCCGGCGATCGGCGCTCCCGGCGCGGTCGTGGTGGACGCGACGCTGGGCCTGGGTGGGCACAGCGAGGCGCTGCTCACGCAGTTCCCCGAGGTCCGGCTGATCGCGGTGGACCGCGACCCGGCGGCGCTCAAGCTCTCCGCCGAGCGGCTGGCACCTTTCGGCGAGCGCGCAACTCTGGTGCACGCCGTCTACGACGAGATCCCCGAGGTGCTCGCCGATCTCGGCATCCCCGAGGTCCAGGGCATCCTCTTCGACCTCGGCGTCTCCTCGATGCAGCTGGACGAGGCCGACCGCGGCTTCGCCTACGCCCAGGACGCGCCGCTGGACATGCGGATGGACCAGACCGTCGGGCTGAGCGCCGCCGAGGTGCTCAACACCTACAGCCACGGCGACCTGGCGCGGATCCTCAAGGTCTACGGCGAGGAGCGGTTCGCCGGCAAGATCGCCTCGGTGATCCTGCGCGAGCGCGCCAAGGAACCGTTCACCAACAGCGCGCGTCTGGTGGAGTTGGTGCGCAACGCCATCCCGGCCGCCACCCGGCGCACCGGCGGCAACCCGGCCAAGCGCACCTTCCAGGCGCTGCGGATCGAGGTCAACGGCGAGCTGGAGGTTCTGGACCGGGCCATCCCCGGAGCGCTGGACGTGCTCGCGGTGGGCGGCCGGATCGCCGTGATGTCCTACCAGTCGCTGGAGGACCGCCTGGTGAAGCAGTACTTCGCCGCGGGCGCCGCGAACACCGCCCCGCCCGGGCTGCCGATCATCCCCGAGGAGCACCAGCCCCGGCTGAAGCTGCTCACCCGAGGTGCCGAACTGGCCACGGAGGAGGAGATCGAGGAGAACCGGCGCGCCGCCCCCGTGCGGCTGCGGGTGGCGGAGAGGATCAGGCCGAACCATCCGAAAGCGCGGGGCGCGAGCCGACGGGGCTGATCCGGGCGGGGGGCGACAGTGTCGAACGCGAGGGAGAGCGCAGTGCCGGTGCCGGCCGCCAGCGATGGCATCCAGGAGGGCGGGCGGCTGCCCGGGCAGCCGGGTCGGGCCCGGATCACCGTACGGCCGGGCAGGCCGCCGAGGGGGAGCGGCCGGGGGCGGGCGCCGTTCGCCGTTCTCATGGTGCTGCTGCTCACCCTCGGGCTGCTCGGCCTGCTGATGCTCAACACCGCCCTCAACGAGGGCTCCTTCGAGCTGACCAAGCTGCAGAAGCAGACCCAGCAGCTGACGGACCAGCAGCAGATGCTCCAGCAGCAGATCGACCAGAACTCCGCGCCGGACGCGCTGGAGCGCAACGCCCGCCAGCTCGGCATGGTCCCCGGCGGCGACCCGGCCTTCCTGCAGGACGACGGCAAGGTGCTCGGCGCGCCCTCCCAGGCCGTGGACAGCCCGCCGGTCAAGCGCACCGGCGCCGACCTGTGGCCCCAGACCGCCCAGACCGCCCAGACTGCCCAGACCGCCCAGCCCGCGCCGACCGCCTCGCAGTCCGCCTCGGCCCCCGCGGCACCCCCGTCGCCCGCCCCGGCGGCGACCGGTGAGGGCAGCCTGCGGGTGGACCCGGTCAGCCCGTCGCCCGCCGCATCCGCGCCGGCCAACCCGAGCGGAGCAGCAGCGCGATGACCACCCCCCGCCGCCCCCGCGAGCCCGGCGAGCGCCCGCGCCGTCCGGCCGCCCCCCAGCAGCGCCGCGAGGGCGCCCGGACGCCCCCGCGCCCCGCCGCCAGGCCGCGCTCCGGCGAGCAGCCGCGCCGTCCGGCCCCGCCCGGCGCCGGCCGTCCGGGCGCCCGGCGCCCCGCCGGTCCGGCGGGACAGCGGCCGATGGCCAAGCGCCCGGCGCCCCGGCCGCAACCGCGCCCGCTGAAGCTGGCCGACCCCAGGCGCCGGCTGCGCACGGTGCTGATCGCGCTGGCCGCGGTCTTCTCGGTCTTCGCCGGCCGGCTGGTCCAGATCCAGCTGTTCGACTCCGACGCGCTGGCCGCCGACGCGGGCGCCTACCGCTACGTCGACGTCCCGCTGCGGGCCGAGCGCGGCGCGATAACGTCCTCCGACGGCGTGGCGCTGGCGACCACCGTGGACGCCTACGACATCAACGCCGACCCGACGCTCTTCACCCAGGACGCGCTGCACACCACCGACGGCCCCGAGCAGGCCGCCGCGCTGCTGGCGCCGATCCTGAACCTGCCCAAGGACAAGCTGGCCGCCAAGCTGCGCACCCCCAAGACCCGCAACGTCCCGCTGGCCCTGCGGCAGACCCCGCAGACCCGCAACCAGATCATGGACCTGCGCACCTCGCTCACCAAGAAGACCGACACCAAGATCTGCCGAGCCGAGCGGGCCATGCTGGCCAAGCCCGCCGACCAGGGCGGCCGGACCACCCTGGACGACGACTGCGTCAACCCGCTGGGCGGCATCGTGCCCGACGAGACCGCCGCCCGGGTCTACCCGGCCGACGGCGTGGCCTCCAACCTGGTCGGCTTCGTCAACGGGAAGGGCGTCGGCGCGGGCGGCCTGGAGCTCCAGTTCCAGAAGGAGCTCGCGGGCCAGGACGGCCACCGGATCTCCGCCGTCTCCAACGGGCAGCCGATCCCCACCGGCGGCGGCAGCCAGCAGGCCGCCGTGCCGGGCCAGGACATCCGGCTGACCATCAACCGGGACATCCAGTGGGAGGCCCAGCGCGCCATCACCGACCAGGTGACCACGGCCGGCGCGGAGAAGGGCTACGTGATCGTCCAGGACGTGAAGACCGGTCAGATCCTGGCCATGGCGACCTCGCCCGGCTTCAACCCGAACGACCTGAACAGCGCCAAGCCCGAGCAGCTCGGCAACCCGGCCCTGCAGGACGCCTACGAGCCCGGCAGCACGGCCAAGCTGATGACCATGGCGGCCGTCCTGGACACCGGCGCGGCGAGCTGGGACAGCCACGTGACCGTCCCGGGCACGCTGACCCGCGCGGGCCAGGTGTTCCACGACGACGTCGACCACGACACCTGGTACCTCACGCTCAACGGGGTGCTCGCGAAGTCCTCCAACATCGGCACCATCGAGGCCGCCGGCCACCTGGGCAGCACCCAGGAGCAGGCGAACCAGGTGCTCGGCGGCTACCTGCAGAAGTTCGGCATCGGGCAGCCGAGCGGCCTGGGCTTCCCCGGCGAGACCCGCGGGATCCTGGCCAACCCGGGGGACTGGAAGGGCACCCAGCAGTACACCATCCCGTTCGGCCAGGGCCTGTCGGTCAACGCGCTGCAGGCCACCTCGGTGTACTCCACGATCGCCAACGGCGGCGTCCGGGTGGCGCCCAGCCTGGTCGAGGGCACCACCGGTCCCGACGGCCGCTACACCCCGGCCCCGGCCGGTGCCGAGACCCGGGTGGTCAGTGAGCAGACGGCCAGGACGCTGGGCCAGATGCTGGAGTCGGTGGTCACCGACGACCAGGGCACCGGCAACACCGCGCAGATCCCGGGCTACCGGGTGGCCGGCAAGACCGGCACCGCCAACCGGGTGGACCCGGCCACCGGCAAGTACTCCGGCTACACCGCCTCCTTCATCGGTTTCGCGCCGGCCGACAAGCCCGAGCTGACCGTCTCCTGCGTCATCCAGAACCCGGTCAACGGCCACTTCGGCGGCCCACTGTGCGGACCGGTGTTCAAGCAGGTGATGGAGTTCGCCCTGAAGACCCTCCAAGTGCCGCCGAGCGGCAGCCAGGCCCCCAACCTGCCCGTCGACTGGAAGCCCTGAACATGAGCGCCCACCCCGCCGTGCCTGTGAACCCCCTCACATCGAAGGGCGCCGCTCCCCAGCAGCCCCAGGGGAGCGCGGGGGGCTCGCTTGGCCCCGACCGCCTCCGGGCCGATAGCCTGCCCGCCGTGCCGAAATCAGACCAAAGCAGTGTGAGCCCGCCCCGCCCGGCCGCGGGGGAGCCGACCCCGCTCGCCGAGATCGCCCGGATCCTCGGCGTCGAGCCGGTCGAGGGCGCCCCGGCGGGCGGCATCACCCACGACTCCCGCGCGGTCCGCCCGGGCGACGTCTACGTGGCCTTCGCCGGCGCCAACCACCACGGCGCGGCCTTCGCCGGCGCGGCGGTCGAGCGCGGCGCGGTGGCCGTGCTCACCGATCCGGCCGGCGCGCAGCAGGCGGCGACGCTGGGCGTCCCGCTGCTGGTGGTGGAGCAGCCGCGGGCCTGGATGGGCGCGCTGGCGGCCCGGATCTACGGCGATCCGTCGAAGGCGCTGCTGACCATCGGGATCACCGGCACCAACGGCAAGACCACCTCCTCGTACCTGGTCGAGGGCGGCCTCAAGGGCGCCGGCCGGGTCCCGGGCGTGATCGGCACCGTGGAGATGCGGGTCGGCACCGAGCGGATCAAGAGCGAGCGCACCACCCCCGAGGCCACCGACCTGCACGCGATCCTCGCGGTGATGCGCGAGCGCGGTGCGGACGCGGTGGTGATGGAGGTCTCCAGTCACGCCCTGGTCTACGGGCGGGCCGACGGGGTGCACTACGACGTCGCGGTCTTCAACAACCTGACGCCGGAGCACCTGGACTTCCACCCGGACATGGAGGACTACTACCGCGCCAAGGCACGGCTGTTCGAGCCGGCCCGCAGCCGCGCGGGCGTGGTCAACCTGGACGACCCGTACGGCCGCCGACTGGCCGCCGAGGCCGAGATCCCGGTGACCACCTTCTCCGCCCTCGGTGCGGCGGACGCCGACTGGCGCGCGCTGGACGTCCAGCTGGGCCCGACCGGCTCGACCTTCCGCGCCGTCGGTCCCGGCGGGCAGTCGGTGGACGCCTCCGTCCCGCTGCCGGGCCCGTTCAACGTCGCCAACGCGCTGGCCGCGATCACCGTGCTGGTGACCGCCGGGCTGGCGCCGGCCGATGCGGCCGCCGGCATCGCCGCCGTGCCGGGCGTGCCGGGCCGCCTGGAGCGGGTGGACGCCGGGCAGGACTTCGTCGCCGTGGTCGACTACGCGCACAAGCCGGACGCGCTGAAGGCCGTCCTGGAGTCGCTGCGCGCGGTGACCAAGGGCCGCCTGCACGTGGTGGTCGGCTGCGGTGGCGACCGCGACCCGCACAAGCGCGGCCCGATGGGCGCCATCGCCGCCCGGCTGGCCGACACCGCCGTGCTGACCACCGACAACCCCCGTTCCGAGGACGGCCTGGCGATCCTGACCAGCATGCTGACCGGGGCCGCCGGGGTCCCCGAGGCCGAGCGCGGCGCCGTCCTGGTGGTGCCGGACCGGGCCGAGGCGATCGCCTCCGCGGTGGTCCGCGCGCACGCCGGGGACACCGTGCTGGTCGCCGGCAAGGGCCACGAGCTGGGCCAGTACGTACGGGACGAGATCCGCCCGTTCGACGACCGGGAGGTGCTGCGCGAGGCCATCGCGCACGCGCACCCCGACCGAGGAGTAGAGCAGCAGTGATCGCACTTACCCTCGCCGAGGTGGCCGCCGCGACCGGCGGCCGGCTGGCCGATGTGACGGACCCGCAGACCCCGGTCACCGCGCCGGTGGTGATCGACTCCCGTCAGGTGCAGCCCGGCGGCCTCTTCGCCGCCTTCGCCGGCGAGCACGTGGACGGGCACGACTACGCCGAGCGCGCGATCGCCGCGGGCGCCGTCGCGGTGCTGGCCGAGCGCCCGGTCGGGGTGCCCGCGATCGTGGTCGAGGACGCCCAGGCGGCGCTGGGCCTGCTGGCCCGGGCGGTGGCCGAGCGCGCCAAGGCGGTCCGGATCGTGGCGCTGACCGGCTCGGCCGGCAAGACCAGCACCAAGGACCTGATCGCCCAGCTGCTGCAGAAGCTCGGCCCGACGGTCTGGACCGAGGGTTCGCTCAACAACGAGCTCGGCCTGCCGCAGACCGTCAGCCGGGTCGAGGAGTCCACCCGGCACCTGGTGCTGGAGATGGGCGCCCGCCACCAGGGCGACATCGCCTACCTGACCGGTCTGGTGCGCCCGGCGATCGGCCTGGTGCTCAACGTCGGCACCGCGCACCTGGGCGAGTTCGGCTCCAAGGAGGGGATCGCGCAGGCCAAGGGCGAGTTGGTGGAGTCGCTGGCCGAGGACGGCGTCGCCGTGCTGAACGCGGACGACCCGCTGGTACGGGCGATGCGCACACGCACCAAGGCGCGCGTGGTGCTCTTCGGCGAGAGCCGGGACGCCGACGTACGGGCCACTGATGTTCGCCTGGACGCCACCGGCAAGCCTTCGTTCACGCTGACCACCCCGGCCGGTTCCGCACCCGTACGGCTGCGCCTGTACGGTGAGCACCACGTCTCGAACGCACTCGCCGCCGCCGCGGTGGCGATGGAGCTCGGGCTGTCCGTCGACGACACCGCCGCCGCCCTGGGCGAGGCGGGTGCGCTGTCCCGCTGGCGCATGGAGGTCGTCGACCGTGCCGACGGTGTGACCGTCGTCAACGACGCCTACAACGCGAACCCGGAGTCCATGCGGGCCGCGCTGCGGGCCCTGGTGACGATGGGCGGCCGCGGCCCGGAGCGCCGCCGTACCTGGGCGGTGCTCGGCGAGATGCGGGAGCTCGGCGAGGAGAGCCTTGACGAGCACGACGCCATCGGGCGGCTCGCCGTTCGACTCGACGTCACCAAGCTGGTGGCGGTGGGCGGGCGCGAGGCGGCCTGTATGGAACTCGGCGCGAGGAACGAAGGTTCGTGGGGTGAGGAGTCGGTGCTGGTGTCCGACGCGGACGCGGCGGTCGAACTGCTGCGCGGTCAACTGCTGCCTGGGGACGTGGTCCTGGTGAAGGCCAGCCGCTCGGTGGGCCTGGAGAAGGTCGCCGAAGCCCTGCTCGCCGATGGGGCCGCCCAGTGAAGCAGATCCTCTACTCCGGCATGATCGGCCTGGTGCTGTCGCTGTTCGGCACCCCGGCGCTGATCCGCATCCTGGCCAAGAACGGCTACGGCCAGATGATCCGGGACGACGGTCCCAAGGCGCACCACAGCAAGCGCGGTACGCCGACCATGGGCGGTATCGCCTTCATCCTGGCGACGCTGGTGGCCTACGCCGCGACCAAGGTGATAACGGGTGAGCAGCCCCGGGCCTCCGGCCTGCTGGTGCTGTTCCTGATGACCGGTCTGGGCCTGGTCGGGTTCCTGGACGACTACATCAAGGTCGTCAAGCAGCGCTCGCTCGGCCTGCGGGCCAAGGCGAAGCTGCTCGGACAGTCCTTCGTCGGCCTGGCCTTCGCGATCCTGTCACTCCAGTTCCACGACACCCGCGGACTCACCCCGGCCTCCACCAGCCTGTCCTTCATCCAGGACTTCAGCTGGAAGATCGGCCCCGTGCTGTTCGTCATGTGGGCCTATTTCATGATCGCCGGTATGTCCAACGGCGTGAACCTGACGGACGGTCTGGACGGCCTGGCCACCGGCGCGTCGGTGATGGTCTTCGGCGCCTACGTCTTCATCGGCGTCTGGCAGTACGGCCAGAGCTGCTCGATCGCCGCCCGGGCCACCGCCAACTGCTTCGAGGTCCGCGATCCGCTGGACCTGGCGGTGGTCGCCTCCGCGCTGATGGGCTCCTGCTTCGGCTTCCTGTGGTGGAACACCTCACCCGCGAAGATCTTCATGGGCGACACCGGCTCGCTGGCCCTGGGCGGCGCGCTGGCCGGTCTGGCGATCTGCTCGCGCACCGAGCTGCTGCTCCCGCTGCTCGGCGGCCTCTTCGTGATCATCACCCTCTCGGTGATCATCCAGGTCGGCTCGTTCCGGATGACCGGCAAGCGGGTCTTCAAGATGGCACCACTGCAACACCACTTCGAACTCAAGGGCTGGAGCGAAGTCCTGATCGTCGTCCGGTTCTGGATCATCCAGGGCCTGTGCGTCGCGGTCGGCCTCGGCCTCTTCTATGCGGGATGGGTGAACGGATGACCTCCCCGGACTGGACCGGCCTGCCGGTCGTGGTGGCCGGACTCGGCATCTCGGGGATCAGCGCGGCCAGGGTGCTGCGCGACCTGGGCGCCGAGGTGACCGTGGTGGACGGCGGCGACGGCCCCGCGGTGCGCGAGCGCGCCGCCGAGCTGACCGGCATCCAGGTCAGGCTGGGCGACGGTGCGACGCTGCCCGAGGGCACCCGACTGATCGTCACCTCGCCCGGCTGGCCGCCGAGCAGCCCGCTCTTCGCGGCCGCCGCCGAGGCAGGCGTCGAGATCTGGGGCGACGTCGAACTCGCCTGGCACCTGCGCAGGCCGCTGCCGGCCACCGGCGAGCCGGCCCCCTGGCTGGCCGTCACCGGCACCAACGGCAAGACCACCACGGTCCAGATGCTCGCCTCGATCCTCACCGCGGCCGGCCGGCGCACCGCCGCCGTCGGCAACGTCGGCGTCTCCGTGCTGGACGCGGTGCTGGCCGAGGAGCCGTACGACGTGCTGGCCGTCGAGCTCTCCAGCTACCAGCTGCACTGGGCGCCCAGCCTGCGCCCGCACTCCTCGGCGGTGCTGAACCTGGCCCCCGACCACCTGGACTGGCACGGCTCGATGGAGGCGTACGCCGCCGACAAGGGCCGGATCTACCAGGGCAACCAGGTGGCCTGCGTCTACAACCTGGCCGACCCGGCCACCGAGGAGCTGGTCCGCGAGGCCGACGTCGAGGAGGGCTGCCGGGCGATCGGCTTCGGCCTCGGCGCGCCCGGGCTCTCCCAGTTCGGCGTGGTGGACGGCCTGCTGGTGGACCGCGCCTTCGTGCCGGACCGCCAGAAGAACGCGGCCGAGATCGGCGCGGTCGAGGACATCACCCCGCCGGCTCCGCACAACATCGCCAACGCCCTGGCGGCGGCCGCGCTGGCCCGCGCCTACGGGGTGGACGCCAAGGCCGTCCGGGAGGGTCTGCGGGCCTTCCGGCCCGAGCCGCACCGGATCGCCCACGTCGCCGAGGTGGGCGAGGTGCTCTGGATCGACGACTCCAAGGCGACCAACCCGCACGCCGCGGCCGCCTCGCTGGCGGCGTACCGGCCGGTGGTCTGGATCGCCGGCGGACTCGCCAAGGGGGCCGAGTTCGAGGAGCTGGTCGCCGGCGCCGCGGGCCGTCTGCGGGCCGCCGTGCTGATCGGCCGGGACCGCGAACTGATCCGCGCCGCGCTGGCGCGACACGCCCCGGATGTACCAGTGATCGAAGCGGCCGAGGGCCAGACTGGCGCGGTGGCGATGGCCGAGGTGGTGCGGGTGGCCGCCGGCCTGGCCAAACCGGGCGACACCGTCCTGCTCGCCCCGGCCTGCGCGTCGATGGACATGTTCACCAACTACGGCGAACGCGGTGACTTCTTCGCCGCGGCGGTACGGGAACTGACGATCTGACGAACTGAACTGGCAGGGGAAGGGGCGGCGCGGTGGCGGGTCAGAGCAAGGCGGAGGCGACCGCCCCGCCGGAGCGCGGCCCCTCCCGGCTGGCGTTCATCTCGGCGACCACCACGACCTTCAAGTCCGAGGGCCCGGTCGGCCGGCTGCGCGCGCTGCGCGGGCGGATCCGCTACACCCTGAACCGGCCGCTGACGCCGTACTACCTGATCCTCGGCTCGATGGCGCTGCTGGTGGTGCTCGGCCTGGTGATGGTCTTCTCCTCCTCGAACATCACCGCCATCCGGCAGGGCCTGCCCGGGCTCTTCTACTTCCGCAAGCAGCTGGTCGCGGTGCTGCTGGGCTCGCTGCTGATGATCGCGGCGGCCCGGGTGCCGGTCGCGGTGCACAGGGTGCTGGCCTACCCGGTGATGCTGGGCGCGATGGCCGCGATGGTGCTGGTCGCCATCCCGGGCATCGGCATGGAGGTCAACGGCAACCAGAACTGGCTGAACTTCGGCTTCTTCCAGGTCCAGCCCTCGGAGTTCGCCAAGCTCGCCCTGGTGCTCTGGGGGGCCGACCTGCTGGCCCGCAAGGAGAAGGCGGGCACCCTCAACCAGTGGAAGCACCTGCTGATCCCGCTGGTGCCCGGGGTACTGCTGCTGCTCCTGCTGATCATGATCGGCGGCGACATGGGCACCTCCATGATCCTGGTCGGCATGGTCTTCGCGCTGCTCTGGATGGTCGGAGCGCCGCTGCGGCTCTTCGTCGCCACGGTGGGCATCGCGGTGGTGGCCTGCACCGCGCTGATCATCACCGTTCCGCACCGGTTGGACCGCCTCGCCTGCATCGGCACCACCAAGCCGGTGCCGGGTCACGACTGCTTCCAGGCCCTGCACGGCCTCTACGCCTTCGGCCTGGGCGGGCCGTTCGGGTCCGGACTGGGCGCCGGCTTCGAGAAGTGGGGCCAGTTGCCGGAGGCGCACACCGACTTCATCTTCGCCGCGACCGGTGAGGAACTGGGTCTGGTGGGGACGCTGTCGGTGATCGGTCTCTTCGCGGCACTAGGGTATGCGGGTATCCGAGTGGCCATCGGCACGAAGGACGCCTTCGTCAGGTATGCCGCGGGAGCCGCCACCACGTGGATCATGGCCCAGGCCATGATCAACCTGGGGTCGGCACTGGGACTGCTGCCCATTGCGGGCGTGCCCCTCCCGCTGTTCTCCTACGGGGGATCCGCCATGCTGTCGGCCATGTGCGCCCTGGGAATGCTGCTCTGCTTCGCACGCAGCATGCCCGGGGCAAAGGCGGCCCTGGCCGCGCGGAGCTCGAAGTCCCGGTTCAGGACAGGTCTGCGCCGGGTGCTGCCACGACGACGAACCACAGCGCGCCCGGCCGGCCGGCCGCCGCGCAGGGAGCGGTGAATTTCGGTGCATGTCGTACTCGCCGGCGGAGGCACCGCCGGACACATCGAGCCTGCAATGGCGCTGGCGGACGCGCTGCGCAGGCACGACCCCAGCATCGGCATCACCGCGCTCGGCACCGAGCGCGGCCTGGAGACCCGGCTGGTGCCCGAACGCGGCTACCACCTGGAGCTGATCCCGGCCGTCCCGCTGCCCCGCAAGCCCACCCCCGAGCTGATCACCGTCCCGGGCCGGCTGCGCGGCACCGTCCGGGCCGCGCAGGAGATCATCGAGCGGGTCAAGGCGGACGCCGTGGTGGGCTTCGGCGGCTACGTCGCGATGCCCGCCTATCTGGCCGCCAAGCGCGCCGGGGTCCCGATCGTGGTGCACGAGGCCAACGCCCGCCCGGGCCTGGCCAACAAGATCGGCGCCCGGTACAGCGACTTCGTCGCGGTCTCCACCCCGGACAGCAAGCTGCGCGACTCGCGCTACATCGGCATCCCGCTGCGCCGCACCATCGCCACCCTGGACCGCAACGCGGTCCGCCCCGAGGCCCGCGCCTACTTCGGCCTGGACCAGCGGCTGCCCACCCTGCTGGTCTCCGGCGGTTCGCAGGGCGCCCGCCGGCTGAACGAGACGATCCAGGCGATCGCCCCGCGGCTCCAGCAGTACGGCGTGCAGATCCTGCACGCGGTCGGCCCGAAGAACGAGCTGCCGCAGATCGACGACATCCCCGGGATGCCGCCGTACCGCGCGCTGCCGTACGTCGACCGGATGGACCTCGCCTACGCGGCCGCCGACCTGATGCTCTGCCGGGCCGGCGCGATGACGGTCGCCGAGCTGGCCGCGGTCGGCCTGCCGGCCGCCTTCGTGCCGCTGCCGATCGGCAACGGCGAGCAGCGGCTGAACGCCCAGCCGATGGTCAAGGCCGGCGGCGGTCTGCTGGTGGACGACGCCGAGCTGACCACCGACTGGGTGCTGGGCAACGTGCTGCCGGTGCTGACCGACCCGCAGCGGCTCTGGGACATGAGCCGGGCGGCCGCCGAGTTCGGCCGCCGGGACGCGGACGACCTGCTGGTCGGCATGGTCTACGAGGCGATCGAGGCTGCAAGGGGCGGCCGCCGCCGTGGTTGACGAGGTCCTGGAGGACGAGGAGGACTACCGGCCCCCGCTGCGGCTCTCGCGGCGCGGGATCCTGGTGCTCAGCGGCCTCGGCGCGGCGGTTCTCGCCGTGCTGGGCTGGGTGGTCTTCTTCTCCTCCGTCCTGGATGTCCGGATTGTGGCCATCCAGGGGCTCAACGACGACAAGTTGACGGTCGACCAGGTGCGCGACGCCATAGGGGCCGTCCAGCACGGCCCGCTGGCCCAGGTGGACCTGGACGCGGTTCAGCGCCGCGTCCAGGGCATTCCCCGGGTGGCCAAGGTGGAGGTCTGGCGGGGCTGGCCGCACACCCTTCGGGTGAAGGTCATCGAGCGTCAACCCGTCGCCGCGGTCAAGGAGGCGGACGGGCAGTTCACCGAAGTGGACGCCGGCGGGGTGAGCTTCGCCACCGACCCGACCCCGCCGTCCGGCGTGCCGGTGGTCCAACTGCAGCTCAGCCAGTCCGCCCAGGACGCCGAGGCGGTCTTCTCGCAGGCCGATCTGGTCAAGGGCGCGGTGCAGGTGGCGGCCGGTCTGCCCGCCGAGGTGGCCGGTCGGGCCGGTTCGCTCCAGGTTCGTTCGTATGACGACATCGAACTCCAGCTCACCGGTGGGGGACTGGTGCGCTGGGGGAGTCCCGAGCTGACCGCGCGCAAGGCGAAGGTGCTGGTCGCCCTGCTGCACCAGAAGGCCGCGACCTACGACGTGAGCGCCCCTGATGCGCCGGCGATCTCGGGCTGATCCGAAATCAGGTAGGTTTTGCTCCTTGAGGGCACCATTGACTACCTGTCGATGATTCCCCGACCCTGGGTGGCTACCCCGGTTCTTGTCACCGGTTGATGATCACATAGGCTCAAAAGAAAAAAGGGAAGCTCGGGCGTGTTCGTTGAACACGGGCTCGCCGCGACTTAGTGTCCTGTCACCAGGCTGTGTCCGGCAGTGATCTGATGTGTCTTCAGTGATCTTGTATCGACATAGCATGAACCCTCAACGTCAAGTTTAGGGTTCGGGTCGGCGGTCTCCATTTCGGACATTCAGTCAGGAACCGGGCTCCCCACCCATCGACATCCGTCGGTTTCCATGACCCCTGGGAGCCGACCCGGAAATTCGAGGCGAGAGGCCTTCGACGTGGCAGCACCGCAGAACTACCTCGCAGTCATCAAGGTCGTCGGTATCGGCGGCGGTGGTGTCAACGCCATCAACCGGATGATCGAGGTCGGTCTCAAGGGCGTCGAGTTCATCGCGATCAACACCGATGCGCAGGCCCTCCTGATGAGCGACGCCGACGTCAAGCTCGACGTGGGCCGTGAACTCACCCGGGGCCTCGGCGCCGGAGCCAACCCCGAGGTCGGCCGCAAGGCCGCCGAGGACCACCGCGAGGAGATCGAGGAGGTCCTCAAGGGGGCCGACATGGTCTTCGTGACGGCCGGCGAGGGCGGCGGCACCGGTACCGGTGGCGCTCCCGTCGTGGCCAACATCGCCCGCTCGCTCGGTGCGCTCACCATCGGCGTGGTCACCCGCCCCTTCACCTTCGAGGGCCGCCGCCGGGCGAACCAGGCCGAGGACGGCATCGCCGGCCTGCGCGAGGAGGTGGACACCCTCATCGTCATCCCGAACGACCGGCTGCTCTCCATCTCGGACCGCCAGGTCAGCGTGCTGGACGCGTTCCGCTCCGCCGACCAGGTGCTGCTCTCGGGTGTGCAGGGCATCACCGATCTGATCACCACGCCCGGTCTGATCAACCTCGACTTCGCCGACGTCAAGTCGGTCATGTCGGACGCCGGCTCGGCCCTGATGGGGATCGGCTCGGCCCGCGGCGAGGACCGCGCGAAGGCGGCGGCCATCATGGCCATCTCCTCGCCGCTCCTGGAGGCCTCGATCGACGGCGCGCGCGGCGTGCTGCTCTCCATCTCCGGCGGCTCCGACCTCGGTCTCTTCGAGATCAACGAGTCGGCCCAGCTGGTCAGCGAGGCCGCCCACCCCGAGGCCAACATCATCTTCGGCGCCGTCATCGACGACGCGCTCGGCGACGAGGTGCGGGTCACCGTGATCGCCGCGGGCTTCGACGGCGGCCAGCCGCCGGCCATCGTCCGCGACCCGGTGGTCAAGTCGACCCCGGCAGCGGCGCCGGCACCCGAGCGGCCGGAGCGCCCGGCCACCCGGCCGTATGGCGGCATGGGCTCGGTGACGGGTCGTTCGGAGGAGAACTCCTCCTCCGCCCCGAAGAGCGACACCCAGCCGACCCCGGTTCCGCCGCAGGCGCAGCCGGCCCGGCCGCTCTACGTGGAGAGCGCGGCCGAAGAGCTGGACGTGCCGGACTTCCTCAAGTAGGAAGCCCCCTCGACAGGGCGCGACCCACGGTCATAAGAAATACTTTTGCAGGGCCAAGGTGCCCGCCGTTCGACATCCCAGGTGTCGAAGGGCGGGCACCTTGGCGTGATGCGCGCGCCGGTACGAGTAGTGAGTGGGAACCGAACAAGATGACGAACCACCAGGACCGGGAGTTCCCGTCGGCGGCTCGACTCGAGGAGCTGCGTTCCGGGCTGGACGCCGTGGAGCGCCGGATCGACGCGGCCTGTGCGACGGTCGGGCGGCCGCGCTCGGAGGTGACTCTGATCGTGGTCACCAAGACCTACCCGGCCTCCGACACCCGCCTGCTGGCCTCGCTCGGGGTCCGCGAGGTCGCCGAGAACCGCGACCAGGACGCCGCCCGCAAGGCGGCCGACTGCGCTGACCTGCCGCTGACCTGGCACTTCGTCGGACAGCTGCAGACCAACAAGGTGCGCTCGGTGGTCGGCTACGCGGACCACGTGCACTCGGTGGACCGGCTGCGGCTGGTCGAGGCGCTCTCCGGCGCGGTGCTCCGGGCCGAACGCCCGGAGCTGGGCTGCCTGGTGCAGGTGGCGCTCGACAAGGAGGCCGGGGAGGGCGAGGGCCGGGCCGGAGTCGCCCCCGAGGACGTGCTCGCGCTCGCCGACACCATCGCCGACACGCCCGGGCTGCGCCTGGACGGTGTGATGACGGTCGCTCCGCTCGCCGGTCCGCTGGCCGGCGATCCGGCGGCGGCGTTTACGCGCCTGGCGGAAATCTCAACCGCCGTACGCGCGACCCATCCTGCTGCCACGATGGTTTCCGCAGGGATGAGTGGTGACCTTGAGCAGGCCGTGGCCGCCGGAGCGACACATGTTCGCGTCGGGACGGCGGTGCTCGGAGTGCGGTCACCGCTCGGGTAACGTCACCGGGTAGTAGATCAGACTGCAGGACAAATCAGGACAAAACAATGATTCGTCCTGAGGATGCCAACCAATCGTGGATCGTATGTCCGCGGCCACGCGCACGGATTGACAGATTGTCGGCTGAACGTAGCTGCGGCCTGACAGACCGTGAGCAGACCGCGGTCTCGCAGCTCCCACCGTACTCGAAGGAGTACCGGTGCTGCGGGGTCTGGCCGGTGACGGGCCGATCCACCACAGAGCGGAGGACAGGAGCATGGCCGGCGCAATGCGCAAGATGGCGGTCTACCTCGGCCTCGTGGAGGACGAGACGTACGACGGTCAGGGTTACGACCCGGACGACGACTACGACACGGACCCCGAGCCGATCCGGACCGGGCGTACCGAGGACATCCCGCGCCCAGCGGCCCCCCCGGCGCAGGTCGCCTCGATCGCGCCCCAGCCGGTACCGGCCGCGGTGCCGATCCGGCAGGAGCCGAGGATGGCCCCCGTGTCGTCCATCACACCCGAACGCCGTCAGAACCTGGAGAAGAGCGCGCCGGTGATCATGCCCAAGGTCGTCAATGAGCGAGAGTCCTACCGCATCACCACGCTGCACCCTCGGACCTACAACGAGGCCCGTACCATCGGGGAACAGTTCCGTGGCGGGACCCCGGTGATCATGAATCTGACCGAGATGGACGACACCGATGCGAAGCGGCTCGTAGACTTCGCGGCTGGACTCGTCTTCGGTCTGCACGGCAGCATTGAACGCGTGACGCAGAAGGTGTTCCTGCTGTCGCCTGCTAACGTCGATGTCACGGCGGAGGACAAGGCACGGATCGCCGAGGGTGGGTTCTTCAACCAGAGCTGACCCGGCCACGACGTCATGTGTGGACCGTCTGACAGTGAGTGACCAAGCGGCGCCGGATGAACCTTGGAGAGGGATACCCGATGGGGATCGTGGGGGCAGTGCTCTACTACGCACTGACCGTCTTCCTGGTGATTCTGCTGTTCCGCCTGGTCATGGACTGGGTCTTCCAGTTTGCCCGCTCGTGGCATCCGGGGAAGGCCATGGTCGTGGTCCTGGAGGCCACGTACACTGTCACGGATCCACCACTGAAGCTCCTTCGGCGGTTCATCCCGCCGTTGCGTCTCGGGGGCGTGGCGCTCGACCTGTCCTTCTTCGTACTGATGATCATTGTGTATGTCCTGATCTCGCTCGTGCAGCGTCTGCCGTGGTGAGCGATGCGGCAGGATGCCAGTGTGCCGACGATCACGTAGAGGTGAAGAGATGCCGTTGACCCCCGAGGACGTTCGGAACAAGCAGTTCACGACCGTCCGCCTGCGTGAAGGCTATGACGAGGACGAGGTCGATGCCTTCCTCGACGAGGTCGAAGCCGAGCTGACCCGCTTGCTCCGGGAGAACGAGGACCTGCGCGCCAAGCTGGCCGCGGCGACCCGTGCCGCAGCGCAGAACCAGGCGAACATGCGCAAGGAGCAGCCGCAGGACCAGCGTCCTGGCGCTCCCGTTCCCGCTGCCATATCCGGCCCGCCGGTCCCCGGCCAGCAGGGCCCGGGACAGCAGATGGGCAACCAGCAGCAGATGGGCGGCCAGCCGCTCGGTCTGCCGTCCGGTGCCCCGCAGCTTCCGCCCGGCCAGGGCAACCAGATGCAGCAGCAGGGCCAGATGCCTGGTCAGGGCGGCCCGATGCAGGGCCAGATGCCCGGCCAGGGCAACCCCATGCAGCAGCAGATGCCCGGCCAGGGCAACCAGATGCAGCAGCAGATGGGCCAGCAGCAGCACCAGACCATGGGCGGCCAGCAGCAGCTGGTGCAGCCGATGGGCGGGCAGATGCTGCAGCCGATGGGTGGCCCGATGCAGGGCCAGATGCCCGGCCAGGGCGGCCCGATGCAGGGTCAGATGGGCCAGCAGCAGATGGGCCAGCAGCAGCACCAGACCATGGGTGGCCAGCAGCAGCTCGCGCCGATGGGCGGCCCGATGGGCCAGCAGCTCGGCGGCCCGCTCGGCGGCGGCCCGATGCAGCAGCAGGGTCCCGGTGGCGACAGTGCCGCCCGCGTCCTCGCGCTCGCTCAGCAGACCGCTGACCAGGCGATCTCCGAGGCCCGTTCCGAGGCCAACAAGATCGTCGGCGAGGCCCGCAGCCGCGCCGAGGGCCTGGAGCGCGACGCCCGTGCCAAGGCCGACGCCCTGGAGCGGGACGCGCAGGAGAAGCACCGCGTGGCGATGGGCTCCCTGGAGTCCGCCCGCGCGACGCTGGAGCGCAAGGTCGAGGACCTGCGTGCCTTCGAGCGCGAGTACCGCACCCGCCTGAAGTCCTACCTGGAGACCCAGCTGCGCCAGCTGGAGTCGCAGGCGGACGACTCGCTCGCCCCGCCGCGGATCCCCGCCACCGCCTCGCTGCCGCCGGCCGCGTCGTCGATGGCGCAGTCCGGTGCCGGCTCGATGAGCAGCCCGTCCTTCGGTGGTGGCCAGCCGTCCTTCGGTGGCAACCAGTCCTTCGGCGGGAACCCGTCCTTCGGCGGCAACGGCCAGGGCGGCTTCGGCAGCCAGGGCAACGGTGCTCCGCAGATGGCCCCGGCCGGGATGACCCAGCCGATGGCCTCGGTCCGCCCGCAGCCGCCGCAGCCCATGCAGCCGATGCAGCAGGCCCCGGCCCCGATGCGCGGCTTCCTCATCGACGAGGACGGCGACAACTAGTCGTCGCGTTGCAGGACCAAGTGCGCCCCCACCGCTCGGCGGTGGGGGCGCACTGCTGTCTGCTCCGCCAGGGGGTACAGCGAAGGCCGCCCCTCGCTTTCGCGCGAGGGGCGGCCTTCGCCGGTAGGTCTAAGCCTTGCGGAGCTGGAAGGTCAGGGCCAGGCCCTCGTCCGTGAAGGTCTCGGACTCCCAGTCGGCCGGGCCGGTGGCGAAGTCCACGGCGAGGACCTCGTCGGCGACCAGGGCGGCGTGCTCGGCGACCGCGGCCGCGGTCTCCTCGGTGGCGGACTGCCAGCGGAGCACGATCCGGTCGGCGACGTCCAGGCCGGAGTTCTTCCGGGCCTCCTGGATCTGCCGGATGGCGTCGCGGGCGATGCCCAGGCGCTTGAGCTCGGGGGTGATGTGCAGGTCGAGCGCGACCGTGGCGCCGGACTCGTTGGCCACCGCCCAGCCCTCGCGCGGGGTCTCGGTGATGACGACCTCGTCGGGGGAGAGCGCGATCCGCTCACCGTCGAACTCCACCGAGGTGGCGCCGGTGGCGCGCAGCTCGGCCGCGAGCACCGCCGCGTCGGCGGCGGCGACGGCCTTCGCCACGTCCTGGACGCCCTTGCCGTAGCGCTTGCCCAGCGCGCGGAAGTTCGCCTTGGCGGTGGTGTCCACCAGCGAACCGCCCACGGCCGCCAGCGACTCCAGCGCGACGACGTTGAGCTCCTCGGCGATCTGGGCCCGCAGGTCCTGCGGCAGTTCCTCCCAGCCCTGGGCGGCGATCAGCGCGCGGGAGAGCGGCTGGCGGGTCTTGACGCCGGACTCGGCGCGGGTGGCCCGGCCGAGTTCGACCAGTCGGCGCACCAGGGCCATGTGCCGCGAGAGGTCGGTGTCGATCAGCGTCTCGTCCGCGACCGGCCAGGAGGCCAGGTGGACGGAGGCCGGCGCGTCCGCGACCACCGGGACGACCAGGTCCTGCCAGACCTGCTCGGTGATGAACGGGGTCAGCGGGGCCATCAGCCGGGTGACCGTCTCCAGCGCCTCGTGCAGGGTGGCCAGTGCGGCCGCGTCACCCTGCCAGAAGCGCCGGCGGCCGCGCCGGACGTACCAGTTGGAGAGGTCGTCGACGAAGCCGGAGAGCAGCTTGCCGGCGCGCTGGGTGTCGTAGGCCTCCAGCGCCGCGTCCGTCTCGCGGACCAGGGTGTTCAGCTCGGAGAGCACCCAGCGGTCCAGCTGCGGGCGGTCCGCGGGCTGCGGGTCAGCGGCGGACGGCGCCCAGTCGGCGGTGCGCGCGTACAGGGCCTGGAAGGCGACGGTGTTCCAGTAGGTGAGCAGCGTCTTGCGCACCACCTCCTGGATCGTGCCGTGCCCGACCCGGCGCGCGGACCAGGGCGAGCCGCCGGCCGCCATGAACCAGCGCACCGCGTCGGCGCCGTGCTGGTCCATCAGCGGGATCGGCTGCAGGATGTTGCCCAGGTGCTTGGACATCTTGCGGCCGTCCTCGGCCAGGATGTGGCCCAGGCACACCACGTTCTCGTAGGAGGACTTGTCGAACACCAGGGTGCCGACCGCCATCAGCGTGTAGAACCAGCCGCGGGTCTGGTCGATCGCCTCGGAGATGAACTGGGCCGGGTAGCGGCTCTCGAACAGCTCCTTGTTGCGGTACGGGTAGCCGTACTGCGCGAACGGCATCGAGCCGGCGTCGTACCAGGCGTCGATCACCTCGGGCACCCGGACCGCGGTGGCCGAGCAGCTCGGGCAGGCGAAGGTGACGTCGTCGATGTACGGGCGGTGCGGGTCCAGCGCGCTCTGGTCGGTGCCGGTCAGCTCGGTCAGCTCGGCCAGCGAGCCGACGCAGGTGAGGTGGTTCTCCTCACAGCGCCAGATCGGCAGCGGGGTTCCCCAGTAGCGGTTGCGGGAGAGCGCCCAGTCGATGTTGTTGTTCAGCCAGTCGCCGAAGCGGCCGTGCTTGACGTTGTCCGGGAACCAGTTGGTGGCCTCGTTCTCCCGGATCATCGCGTCCTTGACCTGGGTGGTCCGCAGGTACCAGGACGGCTGCGCGTAGTAGAGCAACGCGGTGTGGCAGCGCCAGCAGTGCGGGTAGCTGTGCTCGTACGGGACGTGCTTGAAGAGCAGGCCGCGCTCGGACAGGTCGGCGACCAGCTGCTCGTCCGCCTTCTTGAAGAAGATGCCGCCGACGAGCGGGACGTCCGGCGAGAAGGTGCCGTCCGCCTCGACCGGGTTGACCACCGGCAGGCCGTACTTGCGGCAGGTGGCGAGGTCGTCGGCGCCGAAGGCGGGCGCCTGGTGGACGATGCCGGTGCCGTCCTCGGTGGTGACGTAGTCGGCGTTCAGGACGTAGTGCGCGTCCTCGATGGCGACCAGGTCGAACGGGCGGCGGTAGGTCCAGCGCTCCATCTCGCGCCCGGTGAACGACTCGCCGGTGGTCTCCCAGCCCTCGCCCAGCGCCTTGCCGACCAGCGGCTCGGCGACGACCAGACGCTCGGTGCCGTCGGTGGCGACCACGTAGGTGACGTCCGGGTGGACGGCGGCGGCGGTGTTGGACACCAGCGTCCAGGGGGTGGTCGTCCAGACCAGCAGCGCGGCCGTGCCCGCCAGCGGTCCGCCGGTCAGCGGGAAGCGGACGAAGACCGACGGGTCGACGACCGTCTCGTAGCCCTGGGCCAGCTCGTGGTCCGAGAGGCCGGTGCCGCAGCGCGGGCACCAGGGCGCGACCCGGTGGTCCTGGACCAGCAGGCCCTTCTCGAAGATCTGCTTGAGCGACCACCACACGGACTCGATGTAGGACGGGTCCATGGTCCGGTAGGCCTGGTCGAGGTCGACCCAGTAGCCCATCCGCTGGGTCAGCTCGGTGAAGGCGTCGGTGTGCCGGGTGACCGACTCGCGGCACTTGGCGTTGAACTCGGCGATGCCGTAGTTCTCGATCTCCGGCTTGCCGGAGAAGCCCAGCTCCTTCTCGACGGCCAGCTCGACCGGCAGGCCGTGGCAGTCCCAGCCGGCCTTGCGGGCGACGTGGTAGCCCTTCATCGTCCGGTAGCGCGGGAAGACGTCCTTGAAGACGCGGGCCTCGATGTGGTGGGCGCCGGGCATCCCGTTGGCGGTCGGCGGGCCCTCGTAGAAGACCCACTCGGGGCGGCCCTGGGACTGGTCCAGGCTGCGCTGGAAGACCTTCTGGTCCTCCCAGAAGCTGAGGATGCGGTACTCCATGGCCGGCAGGTCTACCTGGGCCGGTACGGCGTTGTAGCTGTTCATTCGGGGCGTCTACCTCCGGCGGATGCGTGGACTGGCTTCCGACGGAGGGACGAGACGGCGTGCCGTCCCGCGGTACCACCCTCCTTGGCCGCTCATCCCTCGAACGGCCCACTCCTTGGGTTTGCTGCCGGGTCTACTGGGCCGGTGGGCCGTTCTTCCGGCGGCTCCGGGGTGATCTTCCCGCCGTGCACACCCCCGGGCTCACACCGTCCCCGGGTCGCTGCTGGCTGCGTACGTCGGTACTCGTCCCATCTGCGCCTCGCGGGCTCAGTCTACAGACCGGCGGCAACCCGTTTGCGCCCCCGGCGTGCGGCCGCGCCGAGGGGTTAGGAAGTGACGATCTGGGCACAACCTTGTCATTGTCGGTTTGTCAATGCCCGGGTGCGTGCCGCAGCCAGCGGCTGCCCGGGTGTCATCGCTGCGAGGCGTCGGTATGTCCCGTTGTGACCGGATTCGATCAGGATTATCGTTCCGGCACCAGAGGCCGACGGGAACCGTCGGCCGGAGTCATTCGTAGATGGGGTCGAAGCCATGGCTGAGAAAGCAACGGGCGCGGGTACCGCCACCAGGCGGCCCCGGAAGGCCGTGGCAGGCGACTCAGGGGAGGGTTCCGTGACCACGACACGGCGGAAGACCAGCACCACCACCGGACGCGGCGCGGGCACCAGCCGGCATCACACCCCTGCGGGCAGCGGGGCGCGGGCGGCGACGGGCGGCGCGGAGTCGGTGGACCCGGCCGAGCTGCCGGTTCGCCAGGGTGAGGACTCCTGGACGGCCCCCGAGGTCGCCGAGCTGCACGCCGAGCTCAACAGCGAGCTGTTGCGCCTGCGGGACGAGATCGACGCCGCCGAGGCCGCGCTGACCGGGCTGATGCGCGACTCCAACGACGGCGCCGGCGACGACCAGGTGGACGCCGGGACGAAGAACATCAACCGGGAGAGCGAGCTGTCGCTGGCCAACAACGCCCGCGACATGCTGAGCCAGACCGAGCGCGCGCTGGCCCGGCTGGAGGGCATCGGCTTCGGCGTCTGCGAGTCCTGCGGCCAGGCGGTCGGCAAGGCCCGGCTGCAGGCCTTCCCGCGGGCGACCCTGTGCATCTCCTGCAAGGCCAAGCAGGAACGCCGCTGACGGCAGGCGCACGGACGGGGCCGGGCGGCCCGGTGCACCGCGTGCCGTACGCTCGACCCCGTAACGTCGGCCCCAGATGGCAGCGGAGCGGATCATCAGTACCCCAGGTTCCCCTCAGACCGAGCCCGACGCGCAGGCCGATGTGCAGCCCGCCCAGGCTGATGACGCGGCCGGTGCGACCGCCGCGGACGGTGCCCGCGCGGCGCTGCGCCGGCGCCGGGTCGGCGTGCTCTTCTCGGTCGCGCTCTTCGCCTACGTCATCGACCTGATCAGCAAGCTGGTCGTGGTGGCCAAGCTGGAGGGCCGCTCGCCGATCAGGATCATCAGCGACGTGGTCACCCTCCAGGTGATCCGCAATCCGGGCGCGGCCTTCGGCATGGGCCAGACCATGACGGTGGTCTTCACGCTGATCGCCGCCGCCGTGATCGTGGTCATCTGGCGGATCTCCCGCCGGCTCTACAGCCTGCCCTGGGCGATCGCGCTGGGCCTGCTGCTGGGTGGGGCGCTGGGCAACCTCACCGACCGGCTGTTCCGCGCGCCGGGGGTCTTCCGCGGCCATGTGGTGGACTTCATCTCGGTCCAGCACTTCGCGGTCTTCAACCTCGCCGACTCGGCCATCGTCTGCGGCGGCATCCTGGTGGTGCTGCTCTCGTTCCGCGGCAGCAACCCGGACGGGTCGGTCCACAAGCCGTCGTCGGCCAAGACCGACTAGTTCGTTGCGGCATACTCGTACGGGTGAGTACCGCTGCGCAGATCCGCACCCTTCCCGTTCCGGACGGCCTTGAGGGCGAGCGTCTCGACGCCGCCCTCGCCCGCATGTTCGGCTTCTCCCGCACCAAGGCCGCGGAGCTGGCCGCCGAGGGCAAGGTCCGGATCGACGGCTCCCTGGCCGGCAAGTCCGACCGCGTGATGGCCGGCTCCTGGATGGAGGTCGAGCTGCCGCCGCCCGCCGCGCCGGTGCAGATCGTCCCCGAGTTCGTCGACGGGATGCGCATCGTCCACGACGACCAGGACATCGTGCTGGTCGACAAGCCGGTCGGTGTCGCCGCGCACCCCAGCCCCGGCTGGACCGGCCCCACCGTGATCGGCCACCTCGCCGCCGCGGGCTACCGGATCTCCACCTCCGGTGCGGCCGAGCGCCAGGGCATCGTGCACCGCCTGGACGTCGGCACCTCGGGCCTGATGGTGGTCGCGAAGTCCGAGCGCGCGTACACCGACCTCAAGCGCCAGTTCCACGACCGGGTGACGGAGAAGAAGTACCACACCCTGGTCCAGGGCCACCCGGACCCGATGAGCGGCACCGTGGACGCCCCGATCGGCCGCCACCCCAGCTCCGACTGGAAGTGGGCGGTCACCCAGGCCGGAAAGCCGTCGGTCACCCACTACGACCTGATCGAGGCCTACCGGGCCGCCTCGCTGCTGGACGTCAAGCTGGAGACCGGCCGCACCCACCAGATCCGGGTGCACATGTCGGCGCTGCGCCACCCCTGCGTCGGCGACCTCACCTACGGCGCCGACCCGACGCTCGCCAAGCGCCTGGGCCTGACCCGGCAGTGGCTGCACGCGGTCTCGCTGGCCTTCGAGCACCCGGCGGACGGCGAGTGGGTGCAGTTCACCAGCGACTACGCCGCCGACCTGCAGAAGGCGCTGGACGTCATCTCCGCGGAGAGCTGATGGCGATCACGGTTGCCGCCACCGAGGCGGAGCTGGAGCTGGCCCGCCGGGTCCGGCTCGAGGTCTTCGTCCAGGAGCAGGGCGTCCCGGCGGAGCTGGAGTACGACGAGCTCGACGCCACCTCGGTGCACCTGCTGGCGGTCGGCGAGGACGGCGCGCCGCTCGGCACCGCCCGGCTGATCAGCGGTGCCGAGGCACTGGAGCTCACCGGCGTCGAGGGCCGGGTGCTGCTCGGCCGCCTCGCGGTGGTCAGGGCGGCCCGGGGTACCGGGCTGGGCGCGGAGCTGGTCCGGGCGATCGAGCAGGCCGGCCGCGAGCGCGGCGCCCGGGAGTGCGAGCTGCACGCCCAGGTGCAGGCGCTGGGCTTCTACGAGCGGCTCGGCTACGCGGCCGAGGGTCCCGTCTACGACGACGCGGGCATCGCGCACCGCACCATGGTGAAGGCCTTCTGAGCAGTCCCCCCGTCCGGTCCGGCAGGTCGCCCCACTACGCTCTGGGGCGGCACAAGGCCACTGACCTGGACGGGGGACCCTCATGCGCTATCTGGTGCGCGATCGGATGTTCGCGTTTCACGAGGAAGCCTGGATCGAGAGCGAGCACCGCGAGAAGCTCTACCGGGTCAACAAGAAGCTGTTCCGCCTGCGCACCACCTTCGCCTTCGTGGACTCCCGGGGCACGGTGGTGGCGAGCATCGTCAAGAAGGCGTTCACCTTCCACCACACCATCCTGATCAAGCACGACGGTCAGGTGCTGGCCAGGTTCAGCAAGAAGAACTTCAAGCTGTTCGGCGACCGCTTCAAGGTCAAGTTCAGCGACGGGCGCCGGCTGCGGATAGCCGGGAACTTCTGGGACCGGGAGTTCGACATCCAGCACGAGGGCACCACGCTCGCGCACATATCCCGGCGCTGGTTCACCCTCCGGGACGCCTATGCGGTCGACGTGATGAGCCAGCAGGACGCGCTGTTGCTGGTGATCCTCGCGGTGTGTGTCGATCACGTGCTCCAGGACGCGAAGGGCGAGCGGCTCACCAACTTCTGAGCGCTCAGCGCCCGTCGCCGATGCGGATCCGGGGGAGCGCGCCCGGGTGCTCGTCCCGCAGGAAGGCCAGCAGCTCCTCGCGGACCTGGCAGCGCAGCAGGAAGGTCTCCTCGGGGCTGCGGGCGGTCATCGTCGCCCGCACCACGACGGTGCTCGGGGTGCTGTCGACCACCCGCAGTGCCCACTCGTCGCCGTCCCAGTGCGCGCTGTCCAGCAGGATCCCGCTGAGCCGCTCGCGCAGCTCGGGCATCGGCGTGGTGTGGTCCAGGTGCAGCAGCACGACCGCCAGCAGCCCGGGGTCCTTGCGGGTCCAGTTCTCGAACGGCTTGCTGACGAAGTAGGAGACCGGCACGATCAGCCGCCGGTAGTCCCAGAGCCGTACCACCAGGTAGGTGAGGGTGATCTCCTCCACCGTGCCCTGCTGCCCCTCGACCACCACCGTGTCGCCGATCCGTACCGTGTCGCCGAAGGCGATCTGCAGGCCGGCGAAGAAGTTGCCCAGCGTGCTCTGGGCGGCGATGCCCGCGACCACGCCGATCAGTCCGGCCGAGGCCAGCAGGCTGGCGCCCACCGTGCGCATCGCGGCGAAGGTCAGCAGCATGACCGCCACCGTGACCACCGCGATCAGCGCGCTGACCATCCGGCGCAGCAGGCTGATCCGGGTGTGCACGCGCTGAAGTCGGGACAGGTCGCCGGCCGCCGTCTCGTAGCGGCTGAGCACGGCTTCCAGCAGCGCCGCCGTGATCCTGACGGCCAGCCAGCCCAGGGCCGCGATCAGAACGAGTAGCAGAGCGTGCTGGACGTCCCGGTTCGGCAGGTCGAACAGCCGGGACAGCGGCCGTCCGGCCATCAGCAGGCCGACCGCCACCACCAGTTGCAGCGGGACCCGGCAGCGCCGCAGCAGTACCCAGACCCGCGCGTCGGGTCGCCGCGCGCCGGCCCGTTGCAGCGCCCGGTCGACCAGCCAGCCGACTGCCAGGGTGACGGCGACGACGGCGAGCACGGTGAGCAGTGGCCAGAGCACGGGACCACGATAGGGGGATTGGAGGCGGTTTCGGATGATTGGTGACGCCTCGGCTGCGGCGTGACACGCACTCAGGTTCGACAGGTAGGGTCGGTATCCATGAACCTGGGTGGCCCTTGGCGTCGTTGGCGTGAGCGCGGCAGGCTGACGCGCCGGCGGGTGGTGGCGGCGGTGCTCGCGCTGCTCGCGGTGGTCGGGCTCGGGACGGCGGTGGCCGTGGCGGGCGAGGCGGCGCCGGTGCGCGAGCAGGACCAGTTCCTGTCGATGCCCGAGACCCCCGGCAGCACGCAGCAGGTGTCCATCGACACCTCGTTCTTCACCACCGGCAGCACCCCGCGCCCGGCGATCCTGCTGGCGCACGGCTTCGGCGGCAGCAAGGCCGACGAGGCCGGGGAGGCGCGCACGCTCGCGCGGTCCGGGTACGCGGTGCTGACCTGGTCGGCGCGCGGCTTCGGGCACTCCACCGGCCAGATCGGGCTCAACGCGCCGGACCGCGAGGTGCAGGACGTCAGGCACCTGGTCGACTGGCTGGCGCAGCGCCCCGAGGTCCAGCTGGACGGGCCCGGGGATCCGAGGGTGGGGATCACCGGTGCCTCGTACGGTGGGGCGCTCTCGCTGCTGGCCGCCGCCGCGGACCCGCGGATCGACGCCGTCGCCACCCGGATCACCTGGTGGAACCTGGCGGACGCGCTCTTCCCGCAGGGCGTCCAGGGCGGCACGGCCGAGGACGGGGTGTTCAAGAAGCTCTGGGCCGGGATCTTCTTCACCACCGGTTCGGCCGGGGACCTGACCGCCTCCACCACCGGCAAGCCGGCGCCCGCCACCACCCCCGCGGGCGGCCCGGTCGGCTGCGGGCGCTTCACGGCCGAGCTCTGCGACATGTACAACCGGGTGGCCACCGCCGGACACGCCGACCCGGCGGCGATCGCGCTGCTGGACCGGTCCAGCCCGTCCTCGGTGGCGGCGAAGCTGAAGGTGCCGACGCTGGTGGTCCAGGGCGAGCAGGACTCGCTTTTCCCGCTCGACCAGGGCGACGACATCGCCAAGGCGGTCGCCGCGAACGGCGCGCCGGTGGCCGTCGACTGGTTCGCCGGCGGGCACGACGGCGGCACCGAGACCAGCGACCGGGTGGACGCCCGGGTCTCCGCCTGGTTCGACCACTACGTGAAGAAGCAGGACAACAGCACCGGACCGGCCTTCCGGGTCACCCGGACCGGGGGAGTGGACTCCACCGGCTTCCAGGCCGTGCTGAGCGGCGCCGACGCCGACAGCTACCCGGGACTGAACGGCACCGGCTCCCGCCAGGTCGACCTGACGGGCGGCCAGCAGACCTTCGCCAACCCGCCCGGCGGCGCTCCGCCGGCCATCTCCACGGTTCCCGGCCTCGGCGCCCTCTCGCAGGCCGCCACCCTGGGCGTCGGACTCTCGCTCGACTTCCCCGGCCAGTACGCCGAGTTCGACTCCGCGCCGCTGGCCAGTCCGGTGCAGCTGACCGGCAGTCCGCAGATCTCCGTCCAGGTGCACGCCGACCAGCCGGACGCCGTGCTCTTCGGCAAGGTCTACGACCTGGGACCGGACGGCAAGCGCACCCTGCCGCAGCAGCTCGCCGCGCCGCTGCGGGTCACCGGCGCTGACACGCCCGGCGGCAGGACGGTGCGGATCGCGCTGCCCGCCGTCGACCACGCCTTCGCCGCCGGACACCGGCTGGGCCTGGTGCTCTCCAGCACCGACCTCGCCTACGCCTCGCCCGTACAGCCCGCGACCTACCAGGTCTCGGTGGCCGGCCCGCTCACCGTGCCGACGGTGACCTCACTGCACGCCGAGGCCACCCCGCTGCCCGCCCGGACCTGGGTGCTGCCGGTGGTCGCCCTGGTGATCGCCGCACTGCTGCTGCTCCCGCTGGTCCGTCGCCGTCGCGACCATGCGCCGGATCCGGAGCTGGCCGGTGTGCCGTTGCAGATCACCGGCCTGAGCAAGCGCTACAAGGGCGCCACCGACCGCTACGCCGTCCAGGAGCTGGGCTTCCGGGTGGAGGCGGGCCAGGTACTCGGGCTGCTCGGGCCCAACGGCGCCGGCAAGACCACCACGCTGCGGATGCTGATGGGCCTGATCCGCCCGGACGCCGGGGAGGTCCGGATCTTCGGCCACCCGGTGCGCGCCGGTTCGCCGGTGCTCTCCCGGGTCGGCGCGTTCGTGGAGGGCGCCGGCTTCCTGCCGCACCTGACCGGGCGGGCCAACCTCAAGCTCTACTGGCAGGCCACCGGGCGCCCGGCGGCGGACGCGCACCTGGACGAGGCGCTGGTGATCGCCGACCTCGGCGAGGCGCTGGACCGGGCCGTGCGCACCTACTCGCAGGGCATGCGCCAGCGCCTGGCCATCGCGCAGGCGATGCTCGGCCTGCCCGACCTGCTGATCCTGGACGAGCCGACCAACGGGCTCGACCCGCCGCAGATCCGCGAGATGCGCGAGGTGCTGATCCGCTACGCCGCCGCCGGACGGACCGTCATCGTCTCCAGCCACCTGCTCTCCGAGGTCGAGCAGAGCTGCACCCACCTGGTGGTGATGGACCGCGGCCGACTGGTCAGCGCGGGCGCCGTCGAGGAGATCGTCGGCGCGGGCGAACTGCTGCTGGTCGGCACACCCCCCGCGTACGGCCTGGACGAACTGACCGCGGCGGCTGGCAAGGCCGCGACGCTGGACGGGGTCGGCGCCGCCGAGGTGGCCGGGCACGGGCTGCTGATCCGGCTGGACGGCATGACGGCCAGTGAGCTGGTCGCCGAACTCGTCCGGCTGGGCATCCCCGTGGAGCGGGCCGGTCCGCACCGCCGCCTGGAGGACGCCTTCCTCTCCCTGATCGGAGGCTCAGCGTGAGTGTTCCCGTGCTCGAGAGCGACCGTGCGGCCGGCTACAGCCCGCACCGCACGCTGCCGCTGCGCACCGAGGCGCTGCGCCAGCTGCGCCGGCGCCGCACGCTGATCATCATGGCGGTGCTGCTCGCGCTGCCGTTCGTGGTGCTGGTGGCGTTCCAGATCGGCGGCACCCCCAGCCGGCCCGGCCAGACCACCTTCATCGACCTGGCGACCGCCTCCGGGCCCAACTTCGCGGCCACCATGCTCTTCATGGGCACCGGCTTCCTGCTGGTCATCCCGGTAGCGCTGTTCTGCGGGGACACCGTCGCGGCGGAGGCCAGCTGGTCCTCGCTGCGCTACCTGCTGGCCGCGCCGGTACCGCGGACCAGGCTGCTGATCCGCAAGTTCACCGTGGGCCTGCTCTTCTCGGCCGCCGCGATCGTGCTGCTGCCGCTGGTCGGGCTGGCGGTGGGCACGGCGGCGTACGGCTGGGGCGACCTGCGGCTGCCCACCGGCGACAGCCTGCCCGCCTCCACCGCGCTGCCGCGCCTGGCGATCGCCGTCGCCTTCGTCTTCCTCGGCGAGCTGGTGGTGGGCGCGCTGGCGTTCTACCTCTCGACGGCCACCGACGCGCCGCTCGGCGCGGTGGGCGGGGCGGTGTTCATCTCGATCATCACCGGGGTGCTGGACGCCATCACGGCGCTGGGCGGCCTGCGCGAGTGGCTGCCGGCGCACTGGCAGTACGCCTGGGCGGACGCGTTGCAGCCGCACCTGGAGTGGGGCGGGATGGTGCAGGGGGTGACGCTGTCGCTGTCGTACTCGGTGATCCTGCTGGCGCTGGCGGTCCGGGGCTTCGCCCGCAAGGACGTCGTCTCCTGAGATCATGTGGGTTCACCCCTTTGACCCCAGGAGTACCCGGTGGCCCAGATCGTCCTCTTCCACTCCGCCTACGGCCTGCGCCCGGCGGTGCACGCCGCGGCCGACCGGCTGCGGGCGGCCGGCCACCAGGTGCACGTGCCGGACGTCTTCGACGGCAGGCTCTTCGAGACGGTCGAGGAGGGCATGGCGTACCACGAGGAGGTCGGCACCGAGGAGCTGCTGCGCCGCGCGGTCGGCGCGGTGGGCCCGCTGCTGGCCGGCGGCGAGCGGCTGGTCTACGCGGGCTTCTCCCTGGGCGGCGCACTGGCGCAGAACCTGGCGCTCGCGGACGAGAACGCGCTGGGGCTGCTGCTCCTGCACGGCACCTCGGACGTACGCGACGACGCGACCACCTCGGTGCCGGTCCAGCTGCACGTGGCCGAGCCCGACGTGTACGAGAGCGAGGACTGGCTGAACGCCTGGTACCTGCGGCTGCGCAAGGCCGGTGCCGACGTGGAGGTGCACCGCTACCGCGGCGCGGGCCACATCTTCACCGACCCCGAGCTGCCCGACTACGACGCCGAGGCGGCGGAGCTGACCTGGGCCGCGGCGCTGGACTTCCTGGCCGAACTGGGCTGAGGCTCCGGTCCTACGGGACCGGCGGCGCGTCGGTGGGGGCGGGCGGGTAGCCGTAGGTGGGTGGCTGCTGCGGGGGCGGCGGCGGGGCGTAACCAGGCTGCGGCTGGGGCTGCGGTGCGGGGTACGCGGCCTGCTGCGGCGGGGCGTAGCCGACGGGCGGCTGCGGCTGCTGCCAGCCCTGGTACGGGCCCGGCTGTCCCGGTACGAACGCGGGCCGGGGCGCGGCCGGCGACGGTCGGCGGGTCGCGGCGACGACGATCACGAAGATCAGCGCGACCACCATCTGCGTGAGCACGTCGAGGTTGAGCAGCAGGTTGCTGAACGGCTTGCTGAAGCTGTCGGCGTTGCTGCCGGGGGTGGTGAACTGCGAGGTGATCACCTGGAGCGTCCCGTAGGCGTTCACCGAGAGCAGCAGCGCCCCGGCGGGCCGGATCCAGCCGCGCCCGCCGAACCCCGCGACGATCATGACGACCAGCGCCACGCAGGTCGCGAAGTCGGAGCCGAAGAAGCCCACCGGAGCGTTCGCGAACTCCGAGTAGGTGAAGCCGCTCGCTGTGCCCAGGTAGCCGATCCCCTTCTGGTTCAGGTCGTAGCCCAGGATGGCCAGTTCGAGGACCAGATCCACGATCAGCAGCACCGCGAGGCCGGGCAGGCCGCCGGGGCGTGGCGGAGTGGGTGGCGGGTAGCTCATGGTGTTTCCCCCTCTGGACGGTGCACGCCGCGGCGTCTCCGCGGCTCGTCGCGCGCTGAGACTAGCGTGCGACGAGCCGTCACCAGAACGGGGTGGGCGGCTGTGTTACTCGACGGCCCAGGCGCCCGGGCCCAGCAGGGTCTTGATCTCGCTGGCGAAGGCGCCGTTGTCGGGGTTGACCATGAAGCCGAGTTCGAACAGCACGCTCTTCTGCGAGCCCTTCATCAGCAGCCGCACCGGGACGTCGCCCGGGTGGGCGCGCAGCGAGCGCTTGAGCTCGGCGGTCAGCTGCGGGGTGATCCGCTTCTCCTGGATGGTCAGCTTGATCGGGGGCTTGCCACCGTGCTCGGCCGAGGAGATGTCCAGGGTGCTGAGCTCCTGGCCGAAGATGCTCAGGGCGCCGTCGCGCTCGTTGAGCCGACCGCGGGCCGAGACCACGTTGTCCTCGACCATCTGCTCGGACATCAGGTTGTAGGTGGCGGGGAAGAACAGCACCTCGACCGAGCCGTCCCGGTCGGCCAGCGTGATGATCGCCCACGGGTTGCCGGCCTTGTTGATCCGGCGGTCCACCGAGGTGATCAGCCCGGCGAGTTTGACCTCGCCCTCGGTACGGCCCGAGCCCATCAGCTCGGCGATCGAGGTGTCCCGGTTGCGCGAGAGGATGTGCTCGGCGCCGTCCAGCGGGTGGCTGGAGACGTACAGGCCGAGCATCTCCCGTTCCAGGCTGAGCAGTTGGCGGCGCGGCCACTCACGCTCGGTCAGTTCGAAGTCCAGCCCGATGGCCGGCACGTCCTCGCCGGTGTCCAGCGCGCCGAACAGGTCGTCCTGGCCGATCGCCTGCTGCTTCTTGACGCCGGTCACGGCGTCGATCGCGTTCTCGTGGACGGTGGTCAGCGAGAGGCGGGTGTGGCCGAGGGAGTCGAAGGCCCCCGCCTTGATCAGCGAGTCGATGGTGCGCTTGTTGCAGACCACCAGCTCGACCTTGTCCAGGAAGTCGGCGAAGGAGGTGTACTTGCCCTTCGCCTTGCGGGTGGCCACCAGCGAGTCGATGACGTTGACGCCGACGTTGCGCACGGCCTTCAGGCCGAAGCGGACGTCGCTGCCGACGGCGGTGAAGTCGACCACGGACTCGTTGACGTCCGGCGAGAGGATCTTGATGCCCATCTGGCGGCACTCCGCCAGATAGATCGCCATCTTGTCCTTGTCGTCCGCCACCGAGGTCAGCAGGGCGGCCATGTACTCGGCCGGGTAGTTGGCCTTCAGGTAGGCGGTCTGGTACGAGACCAGGCCGTACGCGGCGGAGTGCGATTTGTTGAACGCGTAGCCGGCGAACGGGACCAGGACGTCCCAGACGGCCTTGATCGCCTCGTCGGAGTAGCCGCGTTCCTTGCAGCCCGCGTGGAAGGGGACGAACTCCTGCTCCAGGACCTCCTTCTTCTTCTTGCCCATCGCGCGGCGCAGCAGGTCTGCCTGTCCCAGGCTGTACCCGGCCAGCACCTGGGCGGCTCGCTGCACCTGCTCCTGGTAGACGATCAGGCCGTACGTCGGGCCGAGGACCTCCTTGAGGGGCTCCTCCAGCTCCGGGTGGATCGGGATGATCTCCTGCTGGGCGTTCTTGCGCAGCGCGTAGTTGGTGTGCGAGTTCATGCCCATCGGGCCGGGCCGGTACAGCGCCGAGACGGCGGAGATGTCGGCGAACTCGGTGGGCTTCATCAGCTTGAGCAGCGCGCGCATCGGGCCGCCATCGAGCTGGAAGACGCCCAGGGTGTCGCCCCGGGACAGCAGTTCGTAGGTGGTGGGGTCGTCCAGCGCGATCTTCTCGATGTCGACGTCGATGCCGCGGTTGGACTTCACGATCTTGATGCAGTGGTCGATGATGCCCAGGTTCCGCAGACCCAGGAAGTCCATCTTGATCAGGCCCATGGCTTCGCACGACGGGTAGTCGAAGCCGGTGATGATCACGCCGTCCTTGTCCCGCTTGTGCAGCGGGACGAGTTCGAGCAGCGGGGTGGAGGAGAGGATGACGGCGGCGGCGTGCACGCCGGTGCCGCGGATCAGGCCCTCGATGCCGAGACCGGTGTCGATGATCTTCTTGACGTCGGGCTCGTTCGCGTAGAGCGCCCGGATCTCGGTGCCCTCGTTGTAGCGCGGGTGCTTCTCGTTGAACAGGTCGGCCAGCGGGACGCCCTTGCCCATCACGTCCGGCGGCATCGCCTTGGTGATCCGGTCGCCCATCGCGAAGGGGTAGCCGAGGATCCGGTTGGCGTCCTTGACGGCGGCCTTGGCCTTGATGGTGCCGAAGGTGTTCACCTGGGCGGTGTACGCCTCGCCGTACTTGTCGGTGACGTAACGCACCATCTGGTCGCGCTGGCGGTCGTCGAAGTCGATGTCGACGTCGGGGGGGTTGATGCGCTCGGGGTTCAGGAACCGCTCGAACAGGAGATCGTGCTCCAGCGGGTCCAGTTCGGTGATCCGGGTCAGGTAGGAGACCATCGAGCCGGCCGCCGAACCACGGCCCGGGCCGACCGGGATGCCGTTGTCGCGGGCGTACTGGCAGATGTCGGCGACCACGAGGAAGTAGGCGTCGAAGCCCATCGGGGAGATGACGCCCATCTCCAGCTCGACCCGGTCCAGCACCTCCTGGCTCGGGTTGTCCCCGTAGCGGTGCTGGAGGCCGGCGGCGATCTTCTGCCGCAGGAACGAGGCCTGGGTCTCGCCCTCCGGGACGTCGAACTGCGGCATCCGGTCGACGTAGTTGAAGACCTCGTCGTAGGGCTGGATGCGCTCGGCGATCGCGAGGGTGTTGTCGCAGGCCTCCGGGAGCTCGCGGAACAGCTCGCGCATCTCCTCGGCGGTCTTGATGTAGTAGCCGGACCCGGCGAAGCGGAGTCGGGCCGGGTCGTCCTTGTTCTTGCCCGTGCCGACGCAGAGCAGGCTGTCGTGGGCGTCGGCCTGGTCCTCGGTGACGTAGTGCGAGTCGTTGGTGGCCAGCAGCGGGAGCCCGAGTTCCTTGCCCAGGCGCATCAGGTCGGCCCGGATATCCCGCTCGATTCCGAGGCCGTGGTCCATCAGCTCCAGGAAGAAGTTCTCCTTCCCGAAGATGTCCCGGTACGTAGAGGCAGCCTCGATCGCCTCCGCGTACTGGCCCAGCCGCAGCCGGGTCTGCACCTCGCCCGAGGGGCAGCCAGTGGTGGCGATGATCCCACCGGCGTGCTGGGCCAGGAGTTCGCGGTCCATTCGGGGCTTGCCGTAGTAGCCCTCCATCGACGCGAGGGAGGAGAGCTTGAAGAGGTTGCGCAGACCGGACGCGTCCTCCGCCCACATCGTCATGTGGGTGAAGCGGCCGCCACCGGAGACGTCCTTGCCGCCCTCACCGTCCGTGTTGGGCCGCTTGCCGCCAGGGGACCAGAACACCTGCTTCTTGTGGAAGCGCGACCCTGGAGCGAGGTACGCCTCGATGCCGATGATGGGCTTGACCGGGCTGCCCTTGGCCTTCTGGAAGAACTCGTAGGCTCCGAACATGTTGCCGTGGTCGCTCATCGCGATGGCTTGCATGCCCTGCCGCTCAGCCTCGGCGAACAACTTACCGTTCTTCGCTGCTCCGTCGAGCATCGAGTACTCAGTGTGAACGTGCAGGTGCACAAAGCCGTCTGGCACAGGGGGTCTCCGTCTCCTCATTCACCGCCGGAGTATCAACCATAACGGGCCCGGCGGACGGAGCCCGGCCACGCTTCCGAGCCCGGCGGGAGCTGTCAGACGGGTCGGCGTGCCGCCTCCATGACCCGCGTGGCGGCCTCCTCGGCATCCAGTTTGATCAGTGCTCCGATCAGGTACACGCGCATCTGCTGAATCGCGTCACTCGGGTCCGCGGTGACGGCGACGGGTTGCACCTCCTCACGCATCGAGGGGTCCACCAGCGCCTGCGCCAGTACCTCCTCGGCGAGCTGCTGGGCCAGCCAGTGATACGTGCGCTCCTTGAACGCCACCGTCAGGTGAAGGGATGGCTCGTCACCGACGGTGTAGGGGGAGTGGACGTACCCGCGCGGCAGCCAGAACACATCGCCGGGCTTCAGGGTGTACGTCGCCTTCGGCGGGGTGTTCGCCAGGAACTGCAGCTGCTCATCGGTGAAGCCGTTGGTGTGGTACGACCCGTACTCCCTGACCGGATTCGTCACGAACGGGTCGTGCACCGGCCAGGCCTTGCTGCCGGCCAACTGCAGGATCAGCGTGACGTACGGGTCGTAGTGATACTTGAGGCCCTGCGCGCCGGCCGGCGTCAGGTAGGCATTGACGTGGACGCCGTACCCGGTCTCGTTCTGAAGGTCGCGGTAGAGCTGGGCGATCGAGGGGACGAGTGTCTCCAGCGCACGCAACGAGATCGTTCCGCCGCTGTCGAGATGTTCGCGGAGTGCTCCCCGGCGCGGCATGTCCCCGTCGGCGTATGTGTACCGCTCCAGGATCTTGCTGTCCTTGAGCAACGAAACGTTGCGGGTGGCCACGCAGCCGGAGTCAATCAGCTGGTCCACATCGGCGAGCGTCAGAAGATGCTCGAAAGAGGCGGGGTCGCGACGGTAGCGTCTCGGCTCGCGCGGCCAACTGGCCAGCACTTCATCAGGGTTGTCGATCAGAGACCTCAACGACATCGAGCGCTCTCCTAGAGGGCTGAGGGGATGGGGTGGGGCGCCCCGGGAAAGCCGGTGCGCCCCACGCTTGCGGTGCTGCGCTTCGTCAGGCCTGCCGCTCCTGCGCGAGCCACGCCTCGGCGAAGCTGGTGATCTCCTCGCGGCTCATGCGCAGCTCGCGGCCGGATCCCTCGGGCTTGGTGTCGCCGAGGGCGTAGCCACCTCCGGTCAGCTCGGCGAGGCTGATGCAGTCCTCCATCGAGCCGTCGTTGGTACCGCCGCCGCACAGCGCCGCGAACGGACCGGCCACCGGGCGGTCGTACAGGTTCTCGCTCATGTTTTCCTCTCGTCGACGCACTTCTCTTCTCGGCTTCGCCAGACACCGGCGAGATGCAGCCGAGCTTCCCGCCGGGGGAGGCGGGGAAGTCATTCGGGGAACGGACCCGGCGGCGCCACTGCAGGATCCCGTCGCCGGGCGGTCCACGCGTATCCGAGTGGATCGTGGTCTTCGTGGGTCTGACGGTGGAGAGTTGGGCGCGGAGCTATGGCGCGGATGCGTCGGGCCAGGCCCGCTCGATAGCGGGCGCCCGCTGATGGCAGATCGAACTGCGCCCACACCCGTTTGCCCGAGGGGGTCTGCTCGCTTCCGTGGCGGCTTGCCAACCGGTCCACGATGCTCAGGCCGCGTCCCCCCTCGTCGGTCGCGTTCGCGGCACGTGGCAGCGGTAAGACAGTGCTCCCGTCGTAGACCTCGAAGGTCAGCACGAGCCCGCTTCGCCGGTATTCGGTGAACATGACGACAGCGACCGTCGGCCTGTCGCTGTAGTGGATCGAGTTGGTCAGCAGCTCGGAGGCGACGACGATCACACTGTCCTGCTCGTCGTCGGTCATCCCGAGTTCCCAGCGGTCCAGCGCGCCGGCTACGCGCAGGCGCCCGACCCTGGCCGAAGACGGGTCACGCGGTAGAAGGACTGCGAATCGGTCCCGTCTCACTGCGACACTTCTCCGCATGATGATCTCTCCGTAGCCGCTTCGCTGCTGACGGTTACGAGTGTGGCAGTGAAAAAAGGTCTGAACTATCAAGGATTTTTGATAGTCCAGACCAGTTGACGTGCCGTCAGACTCCAGCCCAGTGAGCCAGGTTGGTCAAGGAGTCCGGGACGGAACGGCGGGCTGACAGCAGGCCGGAGATGGTGTCGCGCGAGGTTGGGTGATAGCGGGTCTGCTGGGGGGCCACCTTTCGCGCCTTGAGCATGCTCGCCAGCGCGTCATCGGTCTTGCCCGTCAGAAGCTCGGCCCGAGCCACCTCCGAGTAGTGGTGGGCGACTCGGGAGCGCGGCCAGTCGTCAGGGATGCGAACGCCGTGTGCCCTCTCCACGGCCTCGCCGGGTTGGTCGAGGTCGACCAGGACGCCGACGTGGTGCACCTCCACGTTCGTCGGGCTGAAGCTGAGCCAGTGCACCTCGTCTGCTGGTCCCGTGAGGGCTGCGATCCGCCGCGCTTCATCGATATGCAGCAGTGCCGCCGCCTCGTCCTTGCCGCGCGCTGCTACGACTGCGGCGCCGAGGTGCAGCTGTCCGGTCGCGACATCGCGTTCACGCCCGGTCGGGGCCTGTGCCAGGTGGGCGAAGCCGGTCTCGATGAGACGTTGACCGACGGCGGGCAGGCTGGAGCGCATGTAGGCGAGGGTCCGCAGGTACTGGCGAATGCCGGCCCACACCGGGTCGCTCGCGCGCTGAGCCGTCCATTCCAGCCGGTCCAGCGCGATCACACTCAGGTCGGGGTATCCGAGCTTGGTGGCGACGTCGTACGCGGTCCGATAGAGCGATGTCAGGGTGCGCCACGCGGCGTCGCTCGGGTGTAGATAGCAGAAGGTCGTGACCTTCGCGATCATCGCGGGCAGCTCGCTCGCGACGCGCTTGAGATCCGTCTGGCGCATCCTTGCGCACAGTTCCTCGGACTTCTGGTGCAGCTCGGCCAGTGTGCCTGGCTGAACACCGGGAACAGGGCCCAGATCGTAGAGGTCGAGCGCGTCACGAATCGGCTGGATCAGGACATCCAGCTCATCCTGACGAAGTTCGGTCAGGTAGGGCTGGCCGACGAGGTCGGTGGCGGGCACGCGAAGAGCCCGGGAGAGGGCGCCCAGGAGGGAGGGGCTGGCCGGCACTACCCCCTGTTCCACCTTCGACAGGAGGCTGTGCGAGATCAGCGCCTGGTCGGCTAGCTGGATCTGGGTGAGGCGACGCAGCTTGCGAAGATTCGCGATCCGCTTCCCCGTGTGGTCACTGTTCGGCTTGGACATCTGCTCTCTCCGTTCCTACTCATCTACTGGGAACGGTACAGCAGTTGTGCTGTTCTGATGGTCTATCATCTTGTATGATTCCAGGCCGTTTTGTGGCCTGCGAGGGCTGATCTGGGTGCCTCCCTGGGCATACGATGACAAGCAAACGGGGCTTCTGTGCCTGCGGTGGTTGTCCGTCGTCCGGAGGACCGCGTCGAGTGGCCTGCCCGTTTGGGTGGGTACGTCCGCACATAGAGCGGCGTGACATGCACCAGAGCGCCCCTGGCCCCCGTCGCCACCATGATCGCCACCAGCCTTCCGGCCGCCGCGGGCGCCGTCGCCCTGTCGGGGTCCCGCACAATCCGCACGCCTGCGTCAGCTCCCCGGAGCCGCACGCCGGCCTGGCCAGGACCGTGCTCGACATCGCCTGGCAGGGCAAGGGGGCAGTACGGCCTCAAGTCGGTGATCCTCAGGGTCACCGCCTACGGTCACGACGTCGTCACCTCAAAATAGAGGCTGCACCCGACCGCAGCGTGAGTACCCGCTGATCGGCGGGGACTCAACCGCCGATCAGCGGGTACTTGCCCGGCGGTCTATCCGCCATTGGGGGGCAATAATTCTGCGAATTCCTTCGGACCTCAGATCTTGCTCAAGACTTCTGCATAAACAATTGCTCTGAGGGTGGGGTGCGATAGCTTTCTCCTGTTGCCACCGAATGTACTCGAGGCAATTTTTCAATTCGCTTAGTGAAGGTAAGATTCGTGATAATTCGTCGCCAGAAGGCTGCCATTTCCGCTTTTGCGGCTACGCTGGGAAGCGCACTGCTCCTGAGTTCCGTCCCCGCATATGCCGATGCTCCCCAGACGTCGGCTGGGCAGGCAGTTCGCGTGGTCGAGCAGGCGACCGGCACTGGTGACCTCGCCCCGGACTCGGCGCGAGCCACGGCGCCGACCACTGCCACCGGCCTGGTCACTGCCGCGGCAGGGACCAGCGACCAGGTCAGTTTCACGCTGCCGGCGACGGGGTCCGTCAACGGAGTGAAGAGCGGCCAGGGCACCGTCACCTATCCGAACGCGGCGGCCGACGGCGCGGATCTGGCTGTTCAGCCCACCGATGACGGTATTCGCGCACTGGTCACGATCAAGGATGCGGACGCGCCCCGGGAGTACCGGTTCCCGCTCACTCTGCCGCAGGGCGCCACTGCCGAAGCCCAGGCCGATGGCAGCGTGGCCGTGGTCAAGGACGGTGGCCGCCTGGGTGCGTTCTCCGCCCCGTGGGCCAAGGACGCTGTCGGAAAGCCGGTGCAGACCAGCTACCGGATCGACGGTGACACCCTCGTCCAGACGGTCGCGTTCAACAGTGACACCAGCTTCCCCGTCGTGGCCGACCCCCACTACACCTGGGGCATCATCACCGGGACCATCTACTTCAACAAGAGCGAGACGAAGGACCTCGCCCTCGGAGCCGGGGCGGCTGTGGCGATCCTCGGCGCCGTCACCAAGGTGACGCCTCTCACCGTCTCCGGGATCGCGCTGACGGCCGCTGCGAACATCGCCATCAACCACGGTCAGTGCGTCAAGGTCAGCACTGCCAGCACTGTCGGCATGTACAGCGGTAAGGCCGGCGACGGCTACTGCAAGTAGTCGTATTCGAGAGTGAGGTATCGATGACGATCATGATGATCGCAGCCGGAGTACTCAACGCTGCTGCTGTCCTGGCCGCCGCTGTGAGCGCCGGCGGCAAGCGTCGCCCGACCCCGTACCGGGCTGCGGCCGGCGGAGTCGCCGTTCTGCTCTTCGCCCTTCCGTACCTCGTCGAGCACGCTTCCGGGGCCTCACTCAATGACGGCAGTTCAGCCGGCCTCTATGCGTGGGTCGCGCTCATCGCCATCCCTGTCCTGGCGCTGGGCTTTGTCCTCACGCGGCGGCTGCGGCGCGGCTGAGGGCACCGTGACAGCATGCCGGCCGGACCCTGTGGGTCCGGCCGGCATGTTCAGAACCTCTGTGCTCAGGCTTCCTTGACCACCACGGTCTTGGCGGCCTTGTCGTGCAGGCACTGCTGGAACGGCTTGTCCCAGAGCAGCCACAGGCAGTCGAGCATCGAGAAGAGGCTGCCCAGGCAGTAGATCGCCTGCGGCAGGCCGTAGACGGCTGCGCGGATCCACAGGTCGTTGTCCACCGGGCGGGCGCCGTGCGCCAGCGACACCACCCGGATCTTCATCACCTTCTTGCCAACCGTCTGCTGGTTCTGGGTGAGCATCATCGCGGCCTCGTAGCCGAACACGATCAGTGCGCCGATGACGCTCGAGAAGATGACGCCCAGGCTGCTGGCGATCACGAAGTCGATCACGTACAGCGGGATGATCAGGACGCCCACGTCGATCAGCCGGGCCAGGAAGCGGTCACCGGCGGTGGCCATCGTCCGGGGCGGGCCGCCGTACTGGCCGGGGGTCGCCAGCCAGGGCGGGCCGCCGGCGCCGAACAGCGGCTGGCCGTAGGGAGCCTGGCCCGGGCCCGGCTGCGGGTAGGCGTAGGGCTGCTGCGGCGGAGGCTGCTGGCCGTAGCCGGGCGGCGGGGTGCCGTAGCCGGGCTCGGCCGGCGGCTGCTGCGGGTAGCCGTAGGGCTGCTGCGGCGGTTGGTCGTACGGGTTCTGCGGCGGCACGCCCTGCGGGGGCTGCTGGCCGTACGGGTTCTGCGGGTCTGACGGGTAGCCGTACCCCGGAGGTTGGTTGTCGCTCATAATCCCCGCTCATCTCAAGGTGACCTGCCCTCAGTTGTTGTATACGCGGATGTGCCAGGGCGGGAAGGGGATTGTGTGAACCGTTACGCGAACAGCACCGAAATCCGGAGGGTCAGCTCGGCTGAAGGCCTGGTGGGAGCGCTTCTCGGACGGCTGCGGCGAAGGCCGCCACGGCCGGGTGGCCGGCCGCGCCCTCACGGAACGCGACGGCGGTGCGGCGGGACATCGCCAGGCGGTGCAGGGCCACTGCGGCGGGAGGGTCCACCACGCCCAACTCCGGTACCAGTGCCACGCCCTGGCCGACCGCGACGAGCGCGAGCACGGTGGCGAAGTCGTCCACCCGGTGCCGGATCCGCGGCGTGAATCCGACCGCCTGGCAGGCCCGGACGGCCATCGCGTGGCAGAGAGTGCCGTGCGTGGCCATGATCCACGGGTCGTCCCGGCGCTCGGCCAGATCGGTGGAGCCCGGCGGCGGGGTGGCGAGGTACATCGCCTCGGCGAAGAGCGGCTCGCTCTGCACCCCCGGCTCGGGCGGTGAGGGGACGAAGTCGTAGTCGTGGACCAGGGCGACGTCCAGCTCACCGGCCCGCAGCAGGTCCGCGACGCCGGCCGGGTCCACCTCGGCGACCAGCGGCTCCAGGCCCGGGTAGCGCGCGGCCAGGGCGCTCAGCGCCGCCGGGATCACCACCCGGGCGGCCGAGGGGAAGGTGCCGATCCGCAGCGGTCCGGCCGGGCCCTGGCGGGCGTCGGCGAGTTCGGCGGCGGCCAGCTCCAGGCGGGCCAGCACGGCCTCCGCGTGCGCGACCAGCCGGTGCGCGGCGGGCGTCAGCGCCACCCGTCGGCCGGTGCGCTCCAGCAGGGGCACCCCGCTCTCCCGTTCCAGGACGGTGAGCTGCTGGGAGACCGCGGAGGGGCTGAAGGAGAGCGCCTCGGCGACGGCGGCGATGGTGCCGCGGTGGGCGAGTTCGCGCAGGAGGCGCAGGCGGCGGACATCGAGCATCGGCTCAGCTTACGTGTTGCGCCGGAAATGCGAACTGGATCCGCAGGGTCAGCTGCGGCAGGCTCGCAGCATGAGCCCCCTCCTGAGCCCCCTCCTGAGCGGCATCCACATCCCGCTGATCACCCCGTTCACCGCGACCGGCGAGCTCGCCGCGGACGCGCTCGAAGCGCTGGCGCACTCCGTCCTCGACGAGGGCGCCGCGGGCCTGGTCGCGCTCGGCACCACCGGCGAGCCGGCCACCCTCGACGAGGCGGAGAAGCTGGCGGTGACCGAGATCTGCGCCCGGGTCTGCCGCGAGCGCGGTGCGGCGCTGACCGTCGGCGCCGGCGGCAACGACACCCGGGGAAGCGTCCGGGCCCTGCGCGAGCTGGAGCGGTGGCCGGAGGTGACGGCCGCGATGGCACTCGTCCCGTACTTCACCCGGCCCTCGGCCGCGGGCGTGCTGGCGCACTTCACCGAGCTGGCGGCGCGCAGCCCGCTGCCGCTGATCGTCTACCACATCCCCTACCGCACCGGTCAGGCGCTCGACGCGGACACCCTGCGCCGGATCGCCGAGCTGCCCGGGATCGCCGGCGTCAAGTACGCGCCCGGGGTGCTCGACCAGGACGCCATGGCTTTCCTGGGCGACCTGCCCGAGGACTTCGCGGTGCTCGCAGGCGAGGACGCGCTGCTCTCGCCGCTACTGGCACTGGGCGCCGCCGGCGCCGTGCTCGCCTCGGCGCACCTGTGCACCGGGCGGTTCGTGGAGCTGTACGAGGCCTGGCGGGCCGGCGACCTGGCGCACGCCCGGGCGCTGGGGCACCGGCTGGCCGCACTGTCGGCCGCCGCCTTCGCCGAGCCCAACCCGACCGTGATCAAGGGCGTGCTGCACGCGCAGGGCCGGATCCCCAGCGCCGCCGTCAGGCTGCCGCTGCTGGCGGCCGGGCCGGCGGCCGTGGACCAGGGCGTCCACCTGGTGAAAAGCATCGCGGGCTGGACGGTGTGACAAGGCAGGATGAAAGGAGACAGGGAACAGCGGAGGAGGATTCGAATGAAGATCGGCATCGTAGGGGCCACCGGACAGGTCGGTGCGGTGGTGCGCGCGATCCTGGCTGAGCGGAACTTCCCGGTGGAGCAGCTGAGGCTCTTCGCCTCGGCCCGCTCGGCCGGCAAGCAGCTGCCCTGGCAGGACGGCACGGTCACCGTGGAGGACGCGGCGACCGCCGACTACCGCGGCCTGGACGTGGTGATCTTCTCGGCCGGCGGCTCGACCTCCAAGGAGCTGGCGCCCAAGGTGGCGGCGGCCGGCGCCGTGGTGATCGACAACTCCTCGGCCTGGCGGCGCGACCCCGAGGTCCCGCTGGTGGTCAGCGAGGTCAACCCGGAGGCGATCGCCGACCTGCCCAAGGGCATCATCGCCAACCCGAACTGCACCACGATGGCGGCCATGCCGGTGCTGCGCCCGCTGCACGAGGAGGCCGGGCTCACCGCGCTCGTCGTCGCCACCTACCAGGCGGTCTCCGGCAGCGGCCTGGCCGGCGTGGCCGAGTTGCAGGGGCAGGCGGCCAAGGTCGTCGAGGGTGCCGCCGCGCTGACCCACGACGGTTCGGCGGTCGACTTCCCCGAGCCGACGATCTACGCCCGCCCGATCGCCTTCAACGTCCTGCCGCTGGCCGGCTCGATCGTGGACGACGGCCTGAACGAGACCGACGAGGAGCAGAAGCTTCGCCACGAGAGCCGCAAGATCCTCGGGATCCCGGACCTCAAGGTCTCCGGCACCTGCGTCCGGGTTCCGGTCTTCACCGGCCACTCGCTCCAGGTCAACGCCCGTTTCGCGCGGCCGATCAGCCCCGAGCGGGCCCGCGAGCTGCTGGCCGGCGCGCCCGGCGTGGTGCTGAGCGACATCCCGACCCCGCTTCAGGCGGCCGGCCAGGACCCGACCTTCGTGGGCCGGATCCGGGCGGACGAGACCGTCGAGCACGGTCTGTCGTTCTTCCTCTCCAGCGACAACCTGCGCAAGGGCGCGGCCCTGAACGCCGTCCAGATCGCCGAGCTGGTCGCCGCCCGGCTGGGCTGAACCCGCTGACGACCGCTGACGACCGCTGACGACCACTGCCCGCGCCCGGCGGGCAGTGGTCGTTCCGGGTGATTCACAGCTCCGTCGGGGGGTAAAGAAGACCGCAACGGTCGGGCGGGCCGCTCCTGGGAGCACCGCTCGGGCAGACTGCTCCGTACCGCACGCCACAGAGGTGATCGGACAAGGGTCAAGGGTGGGGTGTCCGGCCGCCACCGGGCCGACCGGGAGAGAGGTGCGGGAAGTGGACCGCTGCGTCGTCCTCGTGGACGCGGGATACCTGTTGGGTGCCGCCGCCAGCCTGCTCGCCGGAGAGTCCTCCCGGTCCAGGGTGACGGTGGACCACACCGCCCTGATCGCCTCGCTGCGCGAGCGGGCCGAGGAGGAGACCGGGCTGCCGCTGCTGCGGATCTACTGGTTCGACGCGGCCCCCGAGCGCCGCCCGATGCCCGAGCACCGACGGCTGCGGGTGCTGCCGCGGGTCACCGTCCGGCTCGGCGCGCTGACGAGGGCCGAGGGCCGCTGGGTGCAGAAGGGCGTGGACGCCGCGATGCACGCCGAGCTCTCCGAGCTGGCCCGCAACCGGGCCTGCGCCGACGTGGTGCTGGTCACCGGCGACGGCGACCTGCTGCCCGGCATGATGTCCGCCAAGGAGCACGGCGTGGCCGTCCACCTGTGGGCGCTGCAGGCCGCCGACGGCGACTTCAACCAGTCCGAGGACCTGGTCGGCGAGGCCGACGAACGCCGGGTGCTGGACCGCGAGTGGATCACCCGGTCGGTGCGGCTGCGCGAGCCCGCCGTGGCGTTCCCGCCCGCCGGACCGCCGCCGGAGATCGCCAAGATCCTCTCCGCCCCGCCCTCGCACAGCCTGCGCCCGACCGGTTCCAGTGCCGGTGCGGTCGCCGCCGAGCTGCCCGAGCCGGCCGCCGAGCCCGGCCAGGCGCCCGCCGCGCTCAAGGTCGTCCCCACCCCCAAGGATCTGGCCGGCCGCGTCGCCGGGCCGGCCCATCCGCCGGCCGCCGCCGGCGCCACCGCGACCGCCACCAACGGGCCGGTGCTGCGCTGGTCCTCCGACCGCGGCTGGGTGGACCGTCCGGCCGCCGAGATCAGCACCCCCGGCGACACGCTGCCGACCCTCGCCCAGCTCACCACCGCTGAGCAGCGCTGGGCCGACCGCGAGGAGGACATCACCGCGATCGGCGGCGACCCGCACGAGGTCGGCCAGGTCTTCGCGCGCCGCTGGACCGACCGGCTCGGCGACCGCGAGCGGCTCACCGCGCTGTGGGGCGACTACCCGCGGATCCCGCACCGGGTCGACGGCGAGCTGCTGCGCTACGCCGCCCGGTTCGGGCTGCTCGCCCACAAGGACGACCAGATCGACGAGCACGACCGCTACGCGATCCGGGCCGGCTTCTGGAAGGAGCTCGCGCTTCGCGTGCCGGGTGGTGAACTGGTGGTCGTGGACGACTGAATTACGGAGGGTGCCCTGTGGTCGGGATCCTCATGGTCAGCGCGTAGAGTCTTCGCTCGTGAGCGAGACCCCCCTGCTGCCCTGCTGCTCCGTCCGGGGCCTCACCAAGAACCACGGTGAGATCCGGGCCACCGACGGGGTCGACCTGGAGATCCACCAGGGTGAGGTCTTCGGCCTGCTCGGACCCAACGGCGCCGGCAAGTCCACCCTGGTGCGCCAGCTGACCGGGCTGCTGCGCCCGGACGCGGGCAGCATCGAGATCCTCGGCCACGACGTGGTCCGCCACCCCGACCGCGCGGCCCGGCTGCTCGGCTACCTCGGCCAGGAGTCCACCGCGCTGGACGAGCTGACCGTCGCGCTGGCCGCCGAGACCACCGGACGGCTGCGCGGCCTCACCCGGGCGCAGGCCCGCGCGCAGAGCGCCGAGGTGCTCGCCGAACTGGGCCTGGAGCCGCTCGCCGCCCGCCCGCTCGCCAAGCTCTCCGGCGGTCAGCGCCGACTGGCCTGCTTCGCGGCCACCCTGGTGGGCGAGCGCCCGCTGCTGGTCCTGGACGAGCCCACCACCGGTATGGACCCGGTGGCCCGCCGGGCGGTCTGGTCCGCGGTGGAGCGCCGCCGGGCCGAGCGCGGCACGACCGTGCTGCTGGTCACCCACAACGTCATCGAGGCCGAGACCGTGCTCGACCGGGTCGCCGTCATGGACGAGGGCCGGGTGATCGCCTGCGACACGCCGGGCGGCCTCAAGGCGCTCGTCGACGGGAACGTCCGGCTGGACCTGGTCTGGCGCCGCGATGCCCCGCTGGACGTCCCCGCGGTCGCCCTGCTGGCCGACCGGGTCGAGCGCACCGGCCGCCGCTGGACGCTGCGCACCACCCCCGAGGAGGCCAGGGAACTGGTCGCCGCGGTGACCACCGGGCCGGCCTTCGCCGCCCTGGACGACTTCACCCTGGCCACCCCGAGCCTGGAGGACGCCTACCTCCGACTCGGCGGGCGTCATGGAGGACTGGCGAAGTGACCCTGCTCTCCCCCCCTTCCGTGGTCGCCCGCCCGCACGTCCAGGCGGCGCCGCTGGCCCCCGTGGCCCGGCTGCTGCCCGCGCTGGCCGCCGTCTACCGGGCGCAGCTGGCGCGCGCCAGGGTGGCCCGGATCCCGCTGATGTTCGTCGCCTCGTTCCAGTCGATCGGCATCCTGGTGATGATGCGCGGGGTGGTCGACCCGGGCGACAACCCGTCCGCGCGGGCGGTGGTGGCCGGCTCCAGCGTGCTGGTGGTGGCCTTCGTGGCGCTCAACCTGCTCGCGCAGTACTTCGGACGGCTGCGCGCCACCGGCGGGCTCGACCACTACGCGACGCTGCCGGTCCCGGCCGCCTCGGTGGTGCTCGGAGCAGCCGGCGCGTTCGCCTCCTTCACGCTGCCCGGCTCGCTGGTGACGGCGGGCATCGGGGCCTGGCTCTTCGGGCTCTCCTGGGCGCACCTGTGGGTGCTGCTGGCGGTGGTGCCGCTGGCCGGCGCTGCGCTCTCCGGCCTCGGCGCGGCCTGCGGGCTGCTCGCGCCCAAGCAGGAGATCGCCACCATGCTCGGCCAGCTGGGCATGTCGGCCGCGCTGCTGCTCGGCGTGCTGCCGCCCGGCCACCTGCCGACGGCCGTCCAGTGGCTGCGCGACGCGCTGCCCTCGACGTACGGGGTGGAGGCTTTCGCGCGGACCTTCGCGGCCCGTCCCGACTGGGCGGCGGTCTGCGCTGACCTGGCCGTCTGCGCCGGTGTCGGGGTGCTCTCGCTGACCCTGGCGACCTGGGCCTATCGCCGCGCCACCACCCGTTGACCCGAACCGCCGCCTTGACGTGAAACGATGTCCTGGTGACCGTACCGAACACTCCTCCGGACGCCGGGCCGCTCGTTACCCGGCCGCAGGCCTCCCTTGTCCGCAGGGCCGGCGGTGAGCTGAAGATCGGCGCGCCGGTCGCGGTGGCCTGTGCGCTGCTGGGACTGGTCATGGGCCTGCTCTGGGTCTGGATCGCGCCCGAGGTGCCGCTCGTCGTGCACGGGCAGCAGGTGCTCTACGTGGATCCGGAGGGCGAGCAGCGGGCGGGCGCGGACAGCGTCTTCGCGCTGCTGGGCGCCGGGATCGGCATCGTCACCGCGGTGGCGGCCTTCCTGCTCACCCGCAGGCGCGGCGGCGGAATCGCGGTCGCGGTGGGCCTGGCCGTCGGCGGTCTCGCCGGTTCGGTGGTGGCCTGGAAGCTCGGCGTGACGCTCGGCCCGACCACCGACGTGGTGGGCCACGCCCGGCAGGTCGGCGACGGGCACGGCTTCAACGAGGCGCTCGTGCTGGGGGCCAAGGGTGCGCTGCTGGTCTGGTCGATGAGCGCGATGGTGGTGCTGCTCGGGCTGTCGGCCGCGTTCGGCCGGCGCGAGGAGGACCCGCCGCCGTACTACGCCGAGCCGCAGTGGTCGCTTCCCGGGGACCCGGAGCCGGTGGAAGCAGCGGAGGCCCCGCAGGAGATCGACGCGGACGGCAGCAAGCAGCCGAAGTAGCGGTGATTCAGGGGCGGCCGATGGCGGCCGTGACGGCGCCGGTGAGGGCCACCAGGTCGGCCGGCGCCAGCTCGACCTCCAGGCCGCGCCGGCCTGCCGAGACGTAGATCGTCGGGTGCTCCAGCGCGCCGGCGTCCAGCACCGTGCGCAGCGCCCGGCGCTGGCCGAGCGGCGAGATCCCTCCCAGCACGTACCCGCTGCTGCGCTCGGCGGCGGCCGGGTCCGCCATCGCCGCGCGCTTGGCGCCGACCGCGGCGGCCAGCGCCTTGAGGTCCAGCTGCCCGGCCACCGGCACCACGCCGACCGTCAGCGTGCCGTCCACCTCGGCCACCAGGGTCTTGAAGACCCGCTCCGGCGCGACACCGAGCGCCTGCGCCGCCTCGCCGCCGTAGGAGGCGGCGGCCGGGTCGTGGTCGTACGCGTGGACCGTGAACGGGACGCCGGCGGCGGCCAGTGCGACGGTGGCGGGGGTGCCCTGACCGGGTTGCTTCTTGGCCATCGAGGGCTCCTAGTTGGGGCTGAACGCCTGGCGGGTCAGGTCGGCGGCCGGAAGGGACGGGAGCCAGGCGAGCAGCGCGGTCTCGCGGCGCAGCAGCTCAAGCTCGGCGGTCAGCCGGCTCGCGGTGTCCGGGCAGGCCAGCAGCTGCTGGCGGGTCGGGACGTCCAGCACCGAGGCGGCCGCCACCAGGTAGGAGAGCACCTGCGGGTCGTCCGGCAGCTCCTGCTCCCCGCTCAGGCTGGCCTTGCGGGCGCCCGCCAGCCGCTTCTGGTAGGCCCGGAAGGCCCGTTCGACGCCGCCGGCCAGGGTGCCCGCGCCGTCGCCGGGTTCCTCCTCGACCAGCTCGGCCTCGCCGACCAGGTAGGCGCCGCCGGTCTCCATCGAGCGCAGCCGGAACCGGGTGGTCCCGGTGATCAGCAGCTCGTAGCCGCCGTCCGGCTGCGGCTCCACCGAGGCGATCTCCGCCACGCAGCCGATGTGGTGCAGCGCCTCCAGCGGGTTGCCGGTGGCGGTGCCCAGGCCGCTCAGCGGTCCGGCCGGCTCCTCGCTCTCGCCGACCGGGGCGACCTCGCGGCCGTCCTTGATGGCCAGCACCCCGAACCGCCGTGGCCGGTCCTCGGGTTGGGCGACCAGATCGGCGACCAGCCGTCGGTAGCGTTCCTCGAAGACGTGCAGGGGCAGCACGAGACCGGGGTAGAGCACCGTGTTGAGCGGGAAGATCGGGAGCCGTTCTGTCACGGCGCACAGCGTAGTTGGCCCGGGGCCTCCCGCGCGCCGCGCTTTTGCGGCGGGTAGCCGGCCGGTCAGCCGCGCTGGAGCAGCCGACTGGCGCCCGCAGCGGCCGTGGTGGCCAGCACCCAGCCGGTGAGCACCAGGGTCGCGCTCACCAACTGCCCGGCGCCGCCCGGGTTCCAGCCGTCCTGGCCGAGGTCGACGATCGGCAGCACCTTGCTCAGCGTGTACAGCGCGGCGTTCCAGTGCGGGATCTCGTCGGCCTTGAGCGGCGACGGCTTGTGCAGCTGGAAGTAGAGCGTGCCGAGCGCCCAGGCGGCGACCAGCCAGAGCGCGGCGCGGCCGGGCCGGTAGCCGTAGCCGACCGTGACGTCCTGCAGCCGGCCCCAGATCCGACCCGGCAGCGACTGGGTCTGCCGGCGGCGGCGCTGCTTGGCGTAGAGCACCTCGCGGGCGTCCTCGTCGGAGCCGTCCCGGCGCAGGGCGGCGGCCAGCTGTTCGTACGGCTCTGGCTGGAACTCGCTCAGCGCGCCGTCCAGCCAGGCGATCCGCTGGTGCACGGTGAACGGGCCGGCCGGGCGCAGCGACTCGTAGACGAAGCCGGTCAGCCCCAGGTCGCCGGTCGGCCAGGCCCCCGGGATGTCGACCAGGTTGCCGACCCGGGCGCGGGAGAGCGAGACGTGCCCGCTCGGCGCGACCGGGCAGGTGACCCGCAGCTCGGGGGTCTGGATCCGGCGCAGCGAGAGCTCGCGGCCGGGCCCGAGGTGGAACTCGGCGCCGACGATCAGGCAGGCGCTCTCGAACCGGCTGTCGTTCAGCCGCACCCCGCCCCAGGCGTGGAACGGGATGCTGTCGCCACCGGTCGGCACCGCCTCGCCGTAGCCGGTGCCGTACATCTGGCCGAGCTGGCTGCCGGGCAGCCAGCCGCTCAGGTAGAAGGTGTTGCCCACCGAGAGCCGGGGGGCGTTGAGGCAGTCGCGCTGCCCGCGCAGGGCGCGCAGCTCGGCGCCGCGCAGCGAGAGCCGGCCGCCGACCCGGGCGCTGCGCAGGCTGAACTCGCCGTAGCTGACCACGCGGTCGGCCTCGAAGTCCTGGCTCACCGTGAGGCCGTCGGCCGAGAACGAGAGGCCGTACATGTCGCTGCCGACCAGCAGGTGGTTGACGATCAGGTCGGTGCCGATCTGGGCGTCGGTGAGCCGCAGCCCGGCGGCCACCACGCAGCGGGCGAAGACCAGGTCGCCGGAGGTGGCCAGGCGCGAGGCGTCCACCCGGGGGAACCAGCAGCCGTCGAAGCGGATCGTCCCGGCGCGGGCCTCGGAGAGCAGCACGTTGGTGTCGAAGCGGCAGCCGCGGACGTCGATGAAGTCCTCGATCCGGCCGCCCGCCAGGTCGAGCCGCCCGGTGATCAGCGCGCCGGTGAGCTTGAGGGCGCGCACCGAGCCCGGTATCGCGGCGGGCCCCGCGAGCAGCAGCCGGGCCAGCACGGAGGCCCGGATGATCCGCTCGGCCCCCCAGGGGGTGGCGTCGGCCGGGTCGTTCTCGGCCGGGTCGGCGGACTGCAGGTCGTAGACCCGGCCCTCCCGGAAGGCCGCCCAGAGGCCCTTCTCGATCGGACTCCAGTCGCGCGGCGCGTGCTGCACTGTCTCCCCCTGCTGGTGACGACGGTTCCGGTCTCGGCGCCGGCCCCCCTGTAGGCCTTCCCGTCTCGGCAGTCGTATCACGGAGTGAAATGCGGGGCCGACGGTTCCGGCCACTCCTTACACTTGACCCGTGATCTCTCGAATCGACCTGCGCGGCTCCATCGGTGACCCGCGCGACCTGCTGCCCCGTGCCGAGTTCGACGTGGAAGCCGCCCTGGAGAAGGTGCGGCCGATCTGCGAGGACGTACGCCATCGCGGGGTCACGGCGCTGATCGAGATCACCGAGCGCTTCGACGGTGTGACGCTCACCACCACCCGGGTGCCCGAGGCGGAGATCACCGCCGCCCTGGAGACGCTGGACCCGAAGGTGCGGGCTGCTCTGGAGGAGTCGATCCGCCGGGCCCGCCTGGTGCACCGCGCGCAGCGCCGTACCGACCACACCACCCAGGTGGTGCCGGGCGGCACGGTGACCGAGCGCTGGGTGCCGGTGGACCGGGTCGGCCTGTACGTGCCGGGCGGGCTGGCCGTCTACCCGTCCTCCGTGGTGATGAACGTGGTGCCCGCCCAGGAGGCCGGCGTCCAGGGCATCGCGGTCACCTCGCCTCCGCAGAAGGACTTCGGTGGCCGGGTCCACCCGGCGATCCTGGCGGCCTGCGCGCTGCTGGGCGTCACCGAGGTGTACTCGGTCGGCGGCGCGCAGGCGATCGCGATGTTCGCCTACGGCACCGCCGAGTGCGCCCCCGTCAACCTGGTGACCGGCCCGGGCAACATCTACGTGGCCGCTGCCAAGCGCCTGCTCAAGGGCCGGATCGGGATCGACGCCGAGGCCGGTCCGACCGAGATCGCCGTCCTGGCGGACGACAGCGCCTCGCCGCGCGAGGTCGCCGCCGACCTGATCAGCCAGGCCGAGCACGACCCGATGGCCGCCTCCGTGCTGGTCACCGACTCGCTGGCGCTGGCCGACGCGGTGGAGGCCGAGCTGGCCGTGCAGGTGGCGGACACCAAGCACCGCGAGCGGGTCACCGAGGCACTCACCGGCCGGCAGTCCGGCATCGTGCTGGTGGACGACGTCGAGCAGGGCCTGGCCGTGGTCAACGCCTACGCCGCCGAGCACCTGGAGATCCAGACCCGGGACGCGCACGCCGTGGCCGCCAGGGTGCGCAACGCGGGCGCCGTCTTCATCGGCCCGTACGCGCCGGTCTCGCTGGGCGACTACGTGGCCGGCTCCAACCACGTGCTGCCCACCGGCGGCTGCGCCTGTCACTCGTCCGGCCTGTCGGTGCAGTCTTTCCTGCGCGGCATCCACGTGATCGACTACAGCCGCGAGGCGCTGGCGGACGTCGCCGCGCACGTGGTGAACCTCGCGAACGCCGAAGACCTGCCCGGTCACGGCGACGCCATCCGCGCCCGCTTCGACTGGACGGTTCCCGGCTCTTGAACATCGACGATCTCCCGGTCCGCGACGAACTGCGCGGACAGTCGCCCTACGGCGCCCCGCAGCTGGACGTCCCCGTCCAGCTGAACACCAACGAGAACCCGTTTCAGCTGCCCGAGCCGCTGGTCGCCCGGATCGTGGAGCGGGTCGCCGAGGCCGCCCGCAACCTCAACCGCTACCCCGACCGGGACGCCGTCGAGCTGCGCGAGGGACTGGCCGCGTACCTCACCCGCACCACCGGCTTCGCCCGCTCGCGCGAGCAGGTCTGGGCGGCGAACGGCTCCAACGAGGTCATCCAGCAGCTGCTGCAGACCTTCGGCGGCCCCGGCCGCACCGCGCTCGGCTTCGAGCCCTCGTACCAGATGCACGAGCTGATCTCGCGCGGCACCGGCACCCGCTGGATCGCCGGGCCGCGCCGGGCGGACTTCACCATCGACCTGGACGCGGCGATCGCCGCGCTGGCCGAGCACCGCCCGGACGTGCTCTTCGTCTGCTCGCCGAACAACCCGACCGGTACCGCCGTCGAGGCCGACACCGTGCGCGCGCTCTACGACGCCGCGCAGGCCGTCAAGCCGACGATGGTCATCGTGGACGAGGCGTACGTCGAGTTCTCGCACCGCGACTCGCTGCTGCCGCTGCTGGCCGAGCGCCCGTTCATGGTGGTCACCCGGACGATGTCCAAGGCCTTCGGCGCGGCCGGCCTGCGGCTGGGCTACCTGTCCGCCGACCGGGCGGTGGTGGACGCGGTGCAGCTGGTCCGGCTGCCGTACCACCTGTCGGCCGTCACCCAGGCCACCGCGCTGGCGTGTCTGGAGCACACCGACACCCTGCTCGGGTACGTCGAACTGCTCAAGGGCGAGCGCGACCGGGTGGTCGGGGCGCTGCGCGCGCTCGGCCTGGAGGTCACCGACTCCGACTCGAACTTCATCCAGTTCGGGACCTTCGAGGACACCCACGCCGTCTGGCAGGCGATCCTCGACCGCGGCGTCCTGATCCGCGACAACGGCGTCCCCGGGCGGCTGCGGGTCACCGCCGGTACGCCCGCCGAGAACGACGCCTTCCTGGACGCCGTCACCACTGTGATCAAGGAGCTGTAACCCCCTATGTCCCGCATCGGGCGCATCGAGCGCACCACCAAGGAGACGTCGGTCCTGGTCGAGATCGATCTCGACGGCACCGGCCGGACCGACATCTCCACGGGCGTGGGGTTCTACGACCACATGCTCGACCAGCTGGGCCGCCACGGGCTCTTCGACCTCACCGTCAAGACCGAGGGCGACCTGCACATCGACACCCACCACACCATCGAGGACACCGCCCTCGCGCTGGGGGCCGCGTTCAAGCAGGCGCTCGGCGACAAGGTCGGGATCTACCGCTTCGGCAACTGCACCGTGCCGCTGGACGAGTCGCTCGCCCAGGTCACCGTGGACCTCTCCGGCCGCCCGTACCTGGTGCACACCGAGCCGGAGTCGATGGCGCCGATGATCGGCAGCTACGACACCACGATGACCCGGCACATCCTGGAGTCCTTCGTGGCGCAGGCGCAGATAGCACTGCACGTGCACGTCCCGTACGGGCGCAACGCGCACCACATCGTGGAGTGCCAGTTCAAGGCGCTCGCCCGGGCGCTGCGCTACGCCGCGGAGTTCGACCCGCGCGCGGCCGGCATCCTCCCCTCGACCAAGGGCGCACTGTGACCAGCTCCACGATCCTGATCGCCGGCGGGCTCTTCCTGGGCGCCGGCGTGTACTCCTTCTGGAAGCAGAAGCTGCCCAAGGGCGTCACCGCGGTACTCGCGATCGGTTCGGTGCTCTGCCTGGCCGCCGGCCTGATGCGCCTCTAGCTCAAGGGAGTTGACTGCTATGGGCAAGAATGTGGTCGTCTTCGACTACGGGTCCGGAAACCTGCGCTCGGCCCAGCGCGCGGTCGAGCGCACCGGCGCGACGGTGACGGTGACCTCCGACTTCCAGCAGGCGCTGGACGCGGACGGCCTGCTGGTCCCCGGCGTCGGCGCCTTCGAGGCGTGCATGCGCGGCCTGCGGGCCGTGCGCGGCGAGCAGATCATCGGACGGCGGCTGGCCGGCGGCCGTCCGGTGCTCGGCATCTGCGTCGGGATGCAGATCCTGTTCGAGCGCGGCGTCGAGCACGGCGTCGAGACGGCGGGCTGCGACGAGTGGCCCGGCACCGTCGAGCCGCTGGACGCGCCGATCGTCCCGCACATGGGCTGGAACACCGTCTCCGCGCCCGAGGGCAGCCGGCTCTTCGCCGGCATGGACCCGGAGACCCGGTTCTACTTCGTGCACTCCTACGGCGTGCGCCACTGGGAGCTGGAGTCCAACAACGAGCGGCTGCACGCCCCGCTCGTCACCTGGGCCACGCATGGGCAGCCGTTCGTCGCGGCCGTCGAGAACGGCCCGCTGTGGGCCACCCAGTTCCACCCCGAGAAGTCCGGCGACGCCGGCGCCACCCTGCTGACCAACTGGGTCAACACCCTCTGATGTCTGGAAAGTTGCCTGCCATGAGCCGCCCGAGCCGCCTTGAACTGCTGCCCGCCGTCGACGTCCGGGACGGCCAGGCCGTGCGCCTGGTCAAGGGCGCCTCCGGCACCGAGACCTCCTTCGGCGAGCCGCTCGCCGCCGCCCTCGCCTGGCAGAACGCCGGCGCCGAGTGGCTGCACTTGGTCGACCTGGACGCCGCCTTCGGCACCGGCAGCAACCGCGACCTGCTGCGCGAGGTCACCGGCCGACTCGACATCAAGGTCGAGCTCTCCGGCGGCATCCGCGACGACGAGTCGCTCGCCGCCGCGCTGGCCACCGGCTGCACCCGGGTCAACCTCGGCACCGCCGCGCTGGAGAGCCCCGAGTGGGTCGCCAAGGTGATCGCCGAGCACGGCGAGCAGATCGCGGTCGGCCTGGACGTGGTCGGCACCACCCTGCGCGGCCGCGGCTGGACCCGCGACGGCGGCGACCTCTTCGAGGTGCTGGCCCGGCTCGACTCCGAGGGCTGCGCCCGCTACGTCGTCACCGACGTCAACCGGGACGGCACCCTGACCGGCCCCAACCTCCAGCTGCTGCGCGACGTCTGCGCCGCCACCGACCGTCCCGTGGTCGCCTCGGGCGGGGTCTCCTCGCTCGACGACCTGCGGGCCATCGCCACCCTGGTGCCGGAAGGTGTCGAGGGTTCGATTGTGGGCAAGGCCCTCTACGAGCAGAAGTTCACCCTCGAAGAGGCCCTGGAGGCCATGTCGTGACAGATCCTCGGATCGTACGTGGCCGGGTCGCCGGATTCTCCCCCTGGGAGGAGCAGTTCGGGTACTCGCGGGCGGTCGCAGCCGGCGACTACGTCCATGTGGCCGGCTCCACGGCCTGGGTGGACGGGAAGATCGAGCACGAGGGCGACCCGTACCGGCAGACGCTGGCCGCCTTCGGCGTCGGCCTCACCGCCCTGGCCACGTACGGTCTGACCGCGGCGGACGTGATCCGCACGCGGATGTACATCACCCACGTCCGGGACGCCGACGAGGTGGGCCGCGCCCACAAGGTGCTCTTCGACGCCAGCCGTCCGGCCGCGACCATGGTCGTGGTGGAGGGCCTGATCGACTCCCGGATGATGGTCGAGATCGAACTCGACGCCCACCGTGTCGGGCTCGCGAACTCCCTGGAAGGTACTGGTACATGACCCTCGCGGTCCGAGTCATCCCCTGCCTGGACGTCGACGCCGGCCGGGTGGTCAAGGGCGTCAACTTCCAGAACCTGCGCGACGCCGGCGACCCGGTCGAGATGGCCAAGCTCTACGACGCCGAGGGCGCCGACGAGTTGACCTTCCTCGACATCACCGCCTCGTCCGGCTCCCGGGAGACCACCTACGACGTGGTGCGCCGCACCGCCGAGCAGGTCTTCATCCCGCTGACGGTGGGCGGCGGCATCCGGGCCGTCGAGGACGTCAACAAGCTGCTGCGGGCCGGCGCCGACAAGGTCGGCGTCAACACCGCGGCGATCGCCCGGCCTGAGCTGATCCGCGAGATCGCCCAGCGCTTCGGCCGCCAGGTGCTGGTGCTCTCGGTGGACGCCCGCCGCTGCCCGCCCGGCACCGAGACCGCCTCCGGCTACGAGGTCACCACCCACGGCGGGCGGCAGGGCACCGGCCTGGACGCCGTCGAATGGGCGGGCCGCGCAGCCGAGTTGGGGGCCGGGGAGATCCTGCTCAACTCGATGGACGCGGACGGCACCAAGGACGGCTACGACCTGGAGATGATCCGCGCGGTGCGGAAGTCGGTCTCCATCCCGGTCATCGCCTCCGGCGGCGCCGGCAAACTCGCCGACTTCGCCCCGGCCGTGGAGGCCGGCGCGGACGCGGTGCTGGCGGCGTCCGTCTTCCACTTCGGCGACCTGCGCATCGGCGAGGTCAAGGCCGCGCTGCGCGAGGCCGGCCACCCGGTTCGGTAGCGCGCTGGTGTCTGTTCGGGTCACGCGGTGGCTGGTGACGTTCTTCGTTGCGTTCTGGTACCTGGTGGTGCTGGGGCTGCTGGTGCTGATCGGGTACTGCATCGACCAGATCGCCACCGCCCACGGGCTCGGCAAGGGATTCGCTCAGGTGGGGATCGTGATCGCCCTGGTCCTCACGGTCGTCGGCCTGGTCCCGACGGTCCTCTGGACCCAGGCTGCTCTGCGCTTCCACCGCGGCCATCCGGAGGCGCAGTCGATGATCCGCAGCCTCGCGATGGCGACGGCGATCATGGGAATCCCGGCCGCCTCGGCCGGGATCGGGTACGTGGCACCCCTGCCGTGGGTCATCGGCGGCGTCGTCGTCGTGACCGGGGCACTCCATGTGGCCGTCGTCCTCGCGGCGCGAACGCCCGAGGTCAGCCGCCACCTCGCGGAGACCCACCTTCGGCGTGCGGCATCACCCCTGCCGGGCGGGCGCGCCTAGTTCCGGGTGCACTGCCTGACGGCGTGGAGGATGCGGTCGGCCACCAGGTCCGGCCGGTCGGTCGGCAGCGCGTGGCCGGCACCGGGCACGATCTCCACCCGGGCCGAGGGCACGAGCCTGCCGATGCGTTCGGCGACCTCGCGCGCGTCGTGCAGGGCGCTGCGCTCCCCGAGTAGGAACAGTGCGGGGACGCGCACGCGGCGCAGTTCCTCGTCGGAGAGGACCGGGGGCACCGGAAGCGCGCGGCGGAACCCCATCGACGCGCGCATCAGGCGCATCAGTTCGCTCTCCAGGATCGCGCTGTTGCCAACCAGGCGGGCCAGCCGGGGGCGGAGCGGGCGCGGCGCGGCTGCGGCAAGCCCGCCGGCGATCAGCCAGGCGTAGAAGCGCGGGCCGATGTCGGCGAAGCCCGCGGGATCCACCAGGGTGAGGGAGGCTGTCCGCCCGGGGTGGTGGATCTGGTGGTTGAGCGCCAGCCAGCCGCCGTAGGAGCAGCCGACGACATGGGCGGTCGTCGCGTCCACTGCTTCCAGGACGTCGTCGAGCCAGGCGGCGCCGTCCCGGCCGTCGCTGATCGGGGCCGTCTGCACGCTCGCACCGGGCTCACCGATCGGATCGACGGCGATGACCGGATGGTGCTGAGCCAGCACGTCGACGTACCGGTGCCACATCAGCGCGTTGCCGCCCGAGCCGGGCAGCAGCACGATCGGCTCGCCGCTCTGCGGGCCGGTCCGGTAGACGCGGGTGGTCCCGAAGCTGGTCGGAAGGTCGAGTACCGTCCGCGGCCCAGGCCACAGTTCTGCCAGAGTCCGCTCGTAGGAGGCCCGGAACCGGTCGTCGGCCTGGGCGTTCTTGAACTGGCTGATTCGCATGATACATGTGTATCACGGCATGATACGGGTGTACCAGAGGGAGGTCGCGGCATGGCGGCACAGGTGGACCACGAGGACCGCAGACGACAGATCGCCGAGGCGCTGCTGCGCATCGCCGACACCCAGGGCCTGCAGTCGGCCAGCATGCGGGCGGTCGCCGCCGAAGCCGGTGTCTCCCTGCGACTGGTGCAGTACTACTTCACGACCAAGGAAGGCCTGCTGCTGGACGCGCTGGCCAGGCTCGGCGCCCAACTCCAGGCGCGCATGGAGCAGTGGATCGGCGCGGCGGGCTCGCCAGGCTCCCCGTCCACCCCGCGCGGCATCGTGACCGCGGTCCTGTCGTGCATCCTGCCGACCGATCCGGAAAGCCGCCGGATCACCAGAACCTATGCCGCGTACTACACGCTGGTGCTCAGCGATCCCGAAGTGCTGGCGAAGCACGGCACGGCCCAGCCCGACCTTCTGGAAGGCTTCCTCGCCAAGCAGATCCGCGCGGCTCAGCAGAGCGGGGCGATCGACCCCCGCAAGGACCCCGAGATGACCGCCGCCGGCCTGCTGGCCATGGTCAACGGCCTCGGCTCAAGCGTCCTGGGCGGCCAGCGCACCGGCGAGGCTGCGCTGGTGATCCTCGCGCACCACCTGGACGAGCTGTTCGGAGCGCGGTGAGGGGAGGGGAGGGTTCGGGTCATCAGGCGACGTTCGCCCTGCAGATGACCTTGAGTAGGTGCTCGTCGGCGGAGGTCGCCCGGCGCTACCGCGCCTGGCGGATCACCTGGACCGCCTCGGGTAGGGAGTCAACCGTGAAGTGCGGGGTAGCGGTGTGAGGTTGGGGTTCTGATGCTCGGCGGTTGCGGAGCCAGACGGTGCGCAGTCCTGCGGCCTGCCCTCCTCCGATGTCAGCGGGCAGGCTGTCGCCGACCATCCAACCCCCGTGCTCGATCAGGGTGCCGCAGCGTTGGGCGGCCAGGCGGAAGATCTCGGGGTCGGGCTTGCGGACACCGGCCTCCTCCGAGATGCACCAGGCGTCGACCAGGTCGGCCAGGCCGGTGCGCTGGATCTTGGCCAGCTGGTTGTCCTGCATGCCGTTGGTGACAATCGCGACCCTCCACCCGGCGTCGCGGAGTTCGCCGAGCGCCGCCAGGACGGCGGGCGGGCACACCACCAACTCCGGCATCCGCCTTCGGTACTGGGCCCAGAGCTGTTCCGCCGACTCGGCAAGGCCGAACTGCTCACGCGCCCTGTCGAAGAAGTCGCCCATCGGCCCGGTGTGGCGGGCATCCGCAAGCGTCAGCCAGCCGTGCGCGCTCTCGTCAAGCGTCCGGTCGCTGACGAACTCGCGGACCCAGAGGGCGAATGCGGCGTCGCGATCGAGGAGTGTGCCGTCAAGGTCGAAGAGCGCCAGTCGCTGCATTCGAACACCCTAGTGGCCCTGCGCGATGGTGTCCGCGATCAAGGCTGCTCGGGCGGCCACGGTGCCGGCAGGGACGTCGACGAGCTCGTAGCCGAACTGCCGGTAGCTCTGTTCGTGAATCCGCTCGAACACCAGCGACTCCTGGAAGCTGATGCGACGGGCGGCGGTGGGCTCGCAGAACCCGATGGTGCGGATGAAGAACACCCGCTGCTGGTAGACGTGTTCGCGGGTGATTCTGTCGATCTCGGCAGCGAGCGTGTCCGGGATCGGGCGTCCGAGATAGGTGCCCAGGGCGTGGGTGCAGATCGGGGACCTGTCGTAGATCTGGACGCGCACGCTGTCGGCCGTGGGTTGTTGAACTTGCCGCTCTCGTTGCAGGGCGACGACCTTGTCGATGAAGGCCGCCTGCGTCCAGGGCTCGGGGTCGCCCTGGGCCTGCTCGCGCGCGATGACCGCGGTCGCTGCCTCGTCGACGACTTCGAGCCCTTGCTCCTCGAGCCTTCGCAGGACCGTTGTCTTTCCGGCGCCGGGGGTGCCGGTGAGGATGTAGCGCTTCATGGCGAGTCCTTGGTCCGTTCTGTCGGGGTGATGTCCGGGGCTGGGAGTCGGTCAGCAGTGGGATCACTACAGTGGGCTGATGGTGAATCGGGTGGGGGAGTCCGCGAAGGCGGGGAGTGTCGAGACACGGCGGCGGGGGCGGCATGCGGCTCGGCGGGCGCGCGGCCAGGGCTCGGGCGGGTTGGCGCGGTCGTCGGCGTTGATGGCGCTGGGGACGGTGGTTTCGCGGGCGACGGGGCTGATCCGGCTGGTGTTGCAGGCGGCCGCTTTGGGACCCGCGTTGGTGGCGACCACGTACAACACGGCGAACACGGTGCCGATGAGCCTCTACGCGCTGCTGATCGGCGGCGCGCTCAATGCGGCGTTCGTGCCGCAGTTGGTGCGGGCGCGGTTGGAGCACGCGGACGGTGGGCGGGCGCACGAACAGCGGTTGCTGACGCTGGTGCTCTGCGTCCTGGGGGTGGGCACGGTGGCGGCGGTGCTGTCCGCGCCGCAGATCGTCAGCCTGTATCTGCCCGACTCGCCCGCCGATCATGCGGCGTTCGAGCTGACCGTGGTCTTCGCCCGCTTCCTGCTGCCGCAGATATTCTTCTACGGGCTGTCCACGGTCCTGGGACAACTCCTCAACGTCAGGGAGAAGTTCGGCGCCGTCACCTGGACTCCGGTGCTGAACAACGTCGTCCTGATCGCTCTCTTCGGCCTCTTCGTCGGGCTGTTGACGGTACCCAGGACCGTCCAGGACGTGACGCCCGCCCAGGTGCGGCTGCTGGGCGTCGGGACGACGATCGGGATCGCCCTGCAGGCCGTCGCGCTGATCCCGTACCTCCGGGAGGCGGGCTTCCGCTGGCGGCTGCGCTTCGACTGGCGGGGAGTCGGCCTGCGCAGCAGCGTGAGCGCCGCGCGCTGGACGCTGCTGTTCGTGCTGGCCAACCAGGCCGCGCTCATGGTGGTGACCCACTACGCCAACGCCGCCGATCTCGTGCTGCCCCAGGCCGGCGTGGGCAGCACCGCCTACTCGTACGTGCAGACCATCTGGAGCCTGCCGCAGTCGATCGTCACCGTCTCGCTGGTCACCGCGCTGCTGCCACGGCTGAGCCGGGCGGGGGCCGAGCGGCGCGTGGACGACGTCCGCGAGGATCTCTCGCGCGCCCTGCGCGTCACTGGTGTGGTGATCGTCCCCTGTGCCTTCTTCCTCCTCCTGTTCGGCCCGCAGATCACCACCCTGCTCTTCGCCCACGGCCCCGGGGGCGTCGACTCCACCCGGCCGATGGGCTACATGCTCCAGGCGCTCGCCCTCGGCCTGATCCCGTTCTCCGCGCAGTTCCTGCTGCTGCGCGGCTTCTACGCCTTCGAGGACGCGCGGACCCCGTTCTGGATGGCGGTGTGGATCGCCGTCTTCAACATCGCCCTGGCCACCGGCTGCCACCTGCTGCTTCCGATCCGCTGGGCGGTGACCGGGATGGCGGCCGCCTACGGGCTGTCGTACGGCCTCGGCCTGCTGATCACCGCGCAGCGCCTGCGCAGCCGGCTGGCGGGCCGGCTCGACGGGAAGCGCCTGAGCCGTACGTACGGGAAGCTGACCGCCGCCGCGGCGACGGCCGGCCTGGCCGGTTGGGCTGCCACGCGGGTGCTCGGCGCCGCCGCCTCGACGCCGATCTGGGGGCCCGTCGGCGTCCTGGCGGCCGGGGGTGTGGTGATGGGCCTGTTCTTCGTCGTCCTCGCCCGGGTGTTCCGGGTGGGTGAGTTGCAGAGCCTGCCCGGGATGAGGCGGTTGGCGGGGTGAGCGGGTGGGCGGGAGCATGAAGGAGGGAGGTCTGCGGCGAGAGGTGGGTCGGTGGGATGACGTCGATCGACTGGGAGCGGCTGAGGGGGGTGGTCTCCTCGCATGTCGAGGCCGGGGCGGTGCCCGGGGCGGTGGTCGGGGTGGCCTGCGGGAGCGGGGTGCGGGTCGAGGGTGTGGGCGCGCTGCGTGGTGATGCGGTGGTCCGGATCTCCTCGCTCACCAAGCCGCTGGTGGCGGCCCTGACGCTGATGCTGGTGGACGAGGGTGTGCTGGCCCTGGACGCTCCGATCGAGCGGTGGGTGCCGGAGCTTGCCGCCCGGCGCGTCCTGCGGCGCCTGGACGGGCCGCTGGACGACACGGTGGTGGCGGACCGTTCGATCACGGTGGAGGACCTGCTGACGATGCGGATGGGGTTCGGGTTCGTCTTCGACACGCCGTGTCCCGTCCTGGAGCGGGCTGCCGAGGCGGGCCTCGGCTTCGGGCCGCCGGACCCGTCCGTCCTGCTCACCCCCGACGCGTGGGTGGGCCGCTTCGCCGAACTGCCGCTCATGCACCAGCCCGGGGCGGAGTGGATGTACGAGCTGAGCTTCGCCGTACTCGGCGTGCTGCTGGCCCGGGCCGGCGAGCAGCCGCTGGACGTGCTGCTGCGCGAGCGGCTGCTGGACCCGCTGGACATGGCCGACACCGGGTTCGAGGTGCCGTTCGCGGCGCGAGGGCGGCTTGTTCCGTGCTACACCCCGGGTGAGGACGGGCTGTCGGTCTTCGACGGCGCGGCGGACAGCCGCTGGAACCGGCGGCCGACGTTCCCCGACGCGCGCGGGGGACTCGTCTCCACCGCCGCGGACTACCTGCGCTTCGCGCGGATGCTGCTCGCCGGGGGTGTCCACGAGGGCCGGCGGCTGCTGTCCGAGTTCTCGGTTGCGGCGATGACCTCCGACCGGCTCGGTGCCGTAGGGGCCCGCTCCCGGTCGGCGGAGGTTTTTCTGAGCGCGGGCGCGGGGTGGGGCCACGGCGTCGAGGTCGTCGGTAACTCCGCCTCCCGGCGGTACGGTTGGGGCGGGGGCCTGGGGACGACGTGGTACTCGTTCCCCGAACTCGACGTGGCCGCCGTCCTGTTCACCCAGTGCCTGCCCCCGCCGGAGCCGCTGGTGACGGAGTTCTGGTCCGAGCTGGCCACCGTGCTCGGGTCCGCCGCAGGTTAATGGCAGCGGGGTGGGGGGTGTGTTGGGTACGGTCAAGCGCATGGCAGAGGCGGGCAGTTCGGGTTGGATCGTGCGGCGGGCCGGTACCCGGGACCTGCCCGGGCTGGTGCGGCTGTCCAGGATCGACCCGGTGAACGAGTCGGCGGCCTCGGTCGCGGCGCGGGTGGCGGGGCTGCTCGCGGATCCGCGGCGCTGCATCGTCGTCGCGGAGTCGGAGTCGGAGTCGGAGTCGGAGACGGCAGGGGAGTTGGTGGGGGTCGCGGAGGCGCAGTTCTACGGCGTGGCGATGCGTCGGGCCTCGGGTTCGGCGCGGCTGCACGACCTGTTCGTGGAGCCGTCCTGGCGCCGGCGCGGCATCGCGCGGGCGCTGTTCGCCGAGGTCACCGCGTGGGCGCGGGGGCTGCCGCAGTGCCGTGATCTGGAGTGGCAGTCCTCGCCCGCCGGTGAGGTCAGGTCCGTTCAGCTCAGGCCCGCCGAAGGACCGTGACGCCGTCCACCACCGCGGCCGTGCCGTAGTGGCTGCTGATGATCGTCTGGAGGCGGCCCGAGGGGTCCAGCGAGTCGGGCGGGTTGTAGAGGACCACCCAGCGCGGGCCCGAGGCGCCGTCGAGCCAGTCCGCCAACCGGGGTTCGGCGGACGGGATGGCCTGGAACGCCGAGTTCCACAGGTACGGGTAGCCGGTCGAGCGGTCGGCGAGCAGGTAGAGGTCGGCGGAGGCGGTGAAGGCGAAGACGGTGTCGGTGGGCGCGGTGTGGGCCCGCAGCCAGGTCGACATCTGCCCGTTCACCAGCAGGCGTTGGTCGTCGGTGAGCGCGGCGACCCGCTGCTGCGGCGTCTTGGACGCCAGCGAGAGCTGGACCGCGAGCGGACCCGCGAGGGTGGCCGCCACCAGTGTGGCGCAGGTCAGCGCGCGCCCGGGGAGTCGGGTCGCTGCGACGGCGGCGAGGACGGCGAGCGGTGCGATCGCCTGGACCCAGTAGTGCGGATGCGCGAACGGCCCGCCGAGCACCGCCACCAGGGCGGCGGCGAGCCAGAGCAGCGGCGGCAGACTGCGGACCGAGCCGCGCAGCACCGTCACGCAGCCGAGCAGGCCGAGGAGGAGCAGGCCCAGCAGGTCCGGAGCGGTGTGCAGGAGGGTCTGGTAGTCCGCGTCCAGCCGCGAGCCGGGCCCGCCGCTGGTCGAGGCGACCGCCGACTGGAAGCCGATGACCGCGAAGTACCAGCGGGACCAGCCGGTGACGGCGCCGTGGACGACCGCCGCCGCGAGCGGAATCGCCGCGCCGCCGACCGCCGCGAGCACGGCCCGGCCTCTGCGCCCGGCGCTGGTCAACGCGACCGCTGCGAGCACGACCAGGGCGTCCACCGCGGACTGCTTCATCAGCGGCGCGCTGCCGCACAGCGCCCCGACCGGCACGAGCCAGCCGGTCGCAGCAGCCCTGCGCTGCCACCAGAGCGCCCCCGCGACGCCCGCCGTGCCCACCGCGGCCGCGATCAGCTCGCCATTGAACTCGTACCCCTCGACGTACGGTCCCGCGCTGACCACCGCGACCAGCAGCCCCGCGACGGCGGCCGCGCGCCGGCCCGCCAGCGCCCAGGCCGCGGACGCCGTGCCGAGTGTCAGGACGACGGCGGCGGCCACCGCGCCGATCCGCAGCGCGGTGGCGGTGTACGACAGGTCGGTGACCAGGCGGAAGACCAGTAGCAGCCCCTGCGGCCGGTCGACCCAGGCGGCGGGAGAGTAGAGCTGCGCGCCGCCGGCCCACTTCGCCGCCAGGTAGGCGTAGCCGCCCTCGTCCGGGTCCAGCGGCAGGTGCAGCAGCGGGAGCCGGACGGCGACGGCGACGAGGGCGGCGAACCCGACCAGGGCGAGCGCCGCGCCGCGCCCGTACCCCGACGTCTGCGCAGGTGGGGGCGCTGGCTCGCCGGTGCTCTTCACCCGTGGATGGTAGCCGCCGTGTCTGAGCTGCGGGTTCAGGGCTCAGCGTCGGGTGGCGGCGATCCGCTCCGCGAAGCGGAGGACGTCCGCCGCGCCGTCCTCGGCGGCGATCCGGGCGGCGAGGTGTTGCGCCTGTCGCCGGTGCAGCGGGTTGTCGACGGCCCGGCGCAGCGCCGCCGCCAGCCGGGGTGCGGAGAGCTCGCGCAGCGGGAGCGGGCCGGGGCTGACCTGGAGGGCGGTCAGCCGTGCGGCCCAGAACGTCGCGTCGAGCTGTGCGGGTACGGGCACCGCGGGCACCCCGGCGCGCAGGCCGGCGCCCGTGGTGCCGGCGCCCGCGTGGTGCACCACGGCGGCCATCCGCGGGAACAGCCAGGAGTGCGGCACCTCGTCCACCGCCAGGATGCCCGGGCCGTCCAGTCGCAGTCCGGTCCAGCCGCTCTGGACGACCGCGCGCAGCCGGGCGGCCCGCAGCCCGGCCGCCACGGTCCGGCTCAGGGCCTGGGTGTCCGCCACGACGAGGCTGCCGAAGCCGACGTAGACGGGTGGCGGGCCCGCCGCGAGGAACGCGGCGAGCCGGGCCGGCGGCTGCCAGTCGGCGGACTCGTGCGGCCACCAGTAGCCGCTGACCCGGGCCGCCGCGGCCCAGTCGGCGGGCCGGGGCACCACCGAGGGGGAGAACCCGTGGAACACCGGCCAGCCCTGGCGCGCGTGGCGGCGGCGCAGGCGGCCGGCTGAGGCCGACGGGAGTCCGAGGTGGTCGCGCAGCTGGTGGACCGCCGGGGCGAAGAGCCGGTCCAGCGCCAGATGCGCTGCTCCGGCCGCCGCCCGGTTGCCGTGCCGTCCGAGCGAGCGGGAGCTGCCGGCGATCACCGGCGGGAACTCGCCGGTCGGGGCGAGGGGTTGGAGGTACACCCCGGCGCTCGGCAGCCCCAGCGCCTCGGCGGCGACCTGTCCGAGCGGGGCGGTGGTGGTGGAGAGCAGGACCAGGTCGGCGCCCTGCCGCACGGCGTCCAGCACGCCGAGGGCCAGCTGCGGCATGGATCGCCGTCCCAGGCGCAGGAGTTGGGCGACCGCCAGCGGCCCGCCGGAGCTCAGCAGCCGCTGACCGCCGGGGGAGGCGAGTTCGGTACGGGGGTCCACCGGCAGCGCCCGGAACTCCAGACCGGCGCTGCGGACGGCGGGTTCGAAGGCCGTGTGGGTGGCCAGTGCCACGGTGAAGCCGGCGCCGGCCAGTCGGCGGCCGAGGCCGACGAAGGGGGCCACGTCACCGCGGGATCCGGCGGTCGCGATCAGGATGCGCACGCTGCGCAGTATGTCCGCCGCGAGGGCCGGATGGCGGGATATCCGGGGTCGCGGTCCGGGATGCCGGGTCGACTACCCGCGAGTAGTCGTGATCAAACCCTTGACGCGCGGCCGCAACCAGAGTCTCCTGTTCACCACCATGTTTGAAACTGGCAGATTCTGATCGGTTGTGATGTTTCATGTCCACCCTCTCCCGCGGGAGCCGCCGCACGGCCGCCTCCGTCGGCCTGGCGCTCGTCCTCGCGCTGTCGGCCTGCTCCACCGGCCGCTCGTCCGGCGGGAGCGGTGGTGGCCTCGCCACCGTCAGCGGGAAGATCTCGCTGACCTACCTGCAGAAGCAGGGCGACCAGGGGTACTTCGTCGGTGAGGCGGCCGGCGCGAAGGCCAGGGCGGCCCAACTCGGCGTCGACCTCACGGTGGTGAACCTCGGCAGCGACGCGGACAAGACCGTGGTCGAGGCGAAGGCCGCGCTGGCGCGAAAGACCAACGGACTGATCGTCGTCGTCCCCGACCCGGCGGTCGGCCCGCAGCTCGCCCAGGTCGCCGGGGACGCCAAGGTCCCGCTGCTCAGCACGGACGACCAGTTCTGCGCCACCAGCCCCTACCCGTCCAACTGCGATGCGAGCGAGCTGGTGCCGCGGATCGGCTTCAGCGGACCCCAGTTGGGGGCCGCGGTCGGCAAGCGGGCCGCCGCGGAGTACGGCAAGGCCGACTGGGACGAGGGCACCACCCGGATCGTCTCCGCCTGGGAGCCGGACGTCACGGTCTGCTCGGATCGGATCAGCGCGGCCAAGGACGCCTTCCTCACCGCCGCCGGTGCCAGCATCCAGAAGATCGACCTGCCGACCGACAACTCCGTCGCCGGAGCCCAGGCCAAGATGGCTGCGACGATCAGCGCCAACCCCGCCGTCAGGCACTGGATCGTCTGGGGCTGCAACGACGAGAACGTCCAGGGTGCCGTCACCGCGCTGCAGAACGCCGGGTTCGGCGCCGGTGACGTGATCGGCATCGGCCTGGGCGGGTACCTCGCGTGCAAGGACTGGGCCTCGGGCCGTCCGTCCGGGATGCGGGCCGCGCTGTTCATCAACGGCGGGGACGTCGGCGCGCTGGCCGTGCAGACCATGGTCGACCGGCTCCGCGGCGGCAGGCCGTTCCCGGCCCAGGCGTTCGCCCCGACCACCATGGTCGACGCGAGCGACTGGCGGAACTCGGCCCTCCAGTGCAGCTGACGGCAGAGGAACCCCGCTGCGAGCTACCATGATGTCACGGACAGTGAGCAGTGTGGTGGGAGCGGGGAGATGGGCGGCGACGGCGGATGGCCGGTCCGGGTCCCGGTCGGCTACCGGGTCGGGCGGTACGAGGTGGTGGCGCCGATCGCGCACGGGAGTTGGGGGAGCGTGTACGCGGGGCGGCGGCTCGGCGCGGACCCGCCCGGGGACGTCGCGCTGAAGTTCCTGCCCGCCCAGCGCGGTACGCCCGCCCAGTGGGGCGCGCTGGCGGACGTGGTCGGGCGCGAACTGGCCGCGGCCGGGCGCTGGGAGCACCCGAACCTGATCCGCACGCACGAGGCGCTGACCGTGCGGGACCCGGCCGAGCCCGCGGTGGACGGCAGCCTGGCCGTGGTGATGGACCTGGCGGTGGGCAGCCTCGCCGACCGGCTGCGGGCCGCCGATCCCGGACGGCCGCTGGACGGCGCCGAGCGGATCCTGGCCGGAGTGCTCGCCGGACTGGCCCACCTGCACGGCGCCGGCTGGCTGCACGGCGACCTGAAGCCCGCCAACGTGCTGCTCTGCGCCGACGGGACGGCCCGCCTGGCCGACTTCGGACTGGCCGCCGAACTGGACGGCACGCACGCCTACCTCCCGCAGTTCGGCAGCACCGACTACCTCCCGCCCGAGCGCTGGACCGAGCACAGCACCGCGGCCGGCAGCCCGGTGCGCCCGACCGCCGACCTGTGGGCCTTCGGCATCACCGCGCACCTGGTCCTCACCGGCGGCCGCCACCCGTTCCCCGGCGCCGGCCAGCAGCCCCGGCAGGCCGCCGTGCTGGCGTACGCGCGAGGCGCTGAGCCACTCCGGCTCGCGGAGCAACTCCCGGACGGCTGGCGGCAGATCGTCACCGACTGCCTGGCGCCCGACCATGCCGGGCGGGCCCGGCACTCGGCGCGGACGCTGCTCGCCCGGGTCGCCGCGCTCCCGGAGCCGTCGCCGCCCCGGGCACCGAAGCGCTTGCGGGCCGTGCTGGCAGCCCGCGTCGGCGCTGTTGCCCTGGTTGCCGTGCTGGCCGCCGCCTCCGGTCCGCCGTACGGCAGTTGGACCAGCGGTGGCGACCTGCGCGCGGACGCCGCCGTCCCCGCCGAGTACCGCCCGGTCATCGAGAACGCCGCGCACTCCTTCGACCGCCCCGCCGTCAGTCCGGCCCTGATCGCCGCGATCCTGGCGACCGCGAGCGGCTTCGACCCGAACGCCCGCGGCACCGGCGTGGACGGCACACCCGAGTACGGCATCGCGGGCTGGACGCCCCGGGTGTACGCGGGCTACGCCCTGGACGCCCGCGGCGACGGCCACCCCAGCTACCTCGACCCGGTCGATGCCATCTACGCCCTGGCCAACCAACTGACTTGGGAAGACGAGCAGTTGAGCGTACGCCCGGGCGACCGCGCGCTGCTGCTCGCGGCCGGCTTCCACACCAGCCTCTGGTACGTCCGCAGCACCGGCTGCTGCGGACCGAACAACGCCGGGTACGTCGCCCGAGTCCGCGGCTACCTCCAGCAGTTCACCGATCCGCGCAACGGACGACCACCGGGAGCCCCACCATGACGGACCACGCGGCGCACACCGTGCTCGTCCAGCCGCCCGAGCTGCCCGGTCGCCCCCGGGCGGCGCTGATCGAGCTCGCCCCGGGCCAACTTGCCTCCTTCGGACGGACGGTGGCCGACGGCCCGACCGGCGTGGAGATCGCCGACCCGGCCGTCTCCAGGCTGGCCGGCGAGATCCGGGCGACCGCCGACCACTGGCTGCTCTCCAACCTCAGCCGGGACACCACCTACGTGGTGGAGAACCCCGAGGGCGGCGGCGAGTACCTCAAGGTGGCCCCGCGCCGGCTCGGTGCGCCGGTGCCGTTCGAGTTCGCCCGCCTGCTGGTGCCCTCCTCGGACGGCTTCGTCGCCCTCAACGTCTATGCACCGCAGCACCGTTACGCCGACGAGCAGGGCCCGGACGGCGGCGAGCCGACCTGCCGGCTGTTCGCGCTGGACGAGAGCGCGAAGTACTTCCTGGTGCTGGTCGCGCTCTGCGAGCCGCGGCTGCGGGACCTGCCGGGCCCGTCCGGCGTGCCGACGGCGAGCCAGATCGCCGAACGGCTGCGCCCGTTGCCGCAGTGCGCCGACCTCAACCGGTCGGCGGTCAACTTCCATCTGGACTACCTGGCCGGCCCCAAGCTCCGGCTGCGCCCGGGGCGCGGCGAGCCGACGCGGCGGATGGAGTGGAAGCGCGAGGCGCTGGCCGCCCTGGCGCTGCGGATCGACCTGGTGCGCGAGGAGCATCTCGCGCTGCTCCCGGCCCTGCGGACCAGGCCCACGCCACCCTGACGCCCGTCAGGTTACGCCGCCGACCGCCCCGCGCCAGAGTGGAGACCGTTCCCGCCGGTCCCGACCGGCCGGCGGGAACGGCATCAGCCACGCACGGAACAGGAGTGAGCAATGGGCAAGTTGAACCGACGACTGGCGGGCCTGGGGATCAGCGCGGTGCTGGGGGCGGCGACCCTGCTGCTGCCGGCCGCCACCGCGCACGCCGCCCCGGCGGAGATCAGCGGCTGCTCGGCACTGGGAGGCGGCAGGTACAACTGCTACGTCTGGCAGGACGCGCCGTCCTACTACACCGGCAACGTCGCCACCGGCGGCGTGCTGCACAAGGGGTGGAACTACTTCTACTGCCAGGCCGTCGGCTCGGAGGTCCACCTGGGCGGCTACCAGAACAACTGGTGGGGCAACACCGACGACGACAACGGGCACAAGAACGTCTGGGTGAACGTGGTCTACCTCTCGGGCGGCGGCAACGACCAGGCGCAGCCGGGGTTGCCCGGCTGCTGACCTCCGGGGGGGTCAGTCCGCCGCCGGCAGCGGCAGGCGGGCGCCCAGGGCGGACACCGCGTGCGCCGACCCGTTGACGGTGAGCCGGGTCTGCGCTCCGCGCCCGAACGCGAAGAGCAGCAACTCGCCCGGCTCACCGCTCACCTGCACCGTCAGCGACCTGCGCGCGCCGACCGTCAGGAACCGTCCGTCCCCTCGGCGCAGCAGCAGCAGCCGCACCGGCGTGCGGCGCCCGGCCTCGAACCGGGCGAGCAGCGGCAGCCGCTTCCACAGCGCCTCCTCGAACTCCGGCTCCAGCGCCCGCGGTTCCCAGGCGACCGCGCGCCGGACGTCCTCGGCGTGCACGAAGTACTCGACGGTGTTCGCCGCCTCGTCCGCGCCCGGCAGCGCGAAGAACGACAGCCGCGGCGGCCCGGCCCGGAACGCGCTCACCAACTGCTCGTACGGCCGGCGCGCGTAGCCGTCCTGGACCCGCTTGGTCCACCCGGCGAACTGCCGTACCTGGATGCCCGGTCCGGCGTCCGGACGGCGCTCGCGCAGCAGCAGGTGGGCGGCCAGGTCGCGGGTGCGCCAGCCGGCGCAGAGCGTCGGTGCCTGCGGACCGGCCGCGGCCAGCAGGTCGGCCAGTCGGTGCCGTTCGGTGCGGGCGTGGTTCGACATGGCGTCAGGGTAGTCGCGCGGGCGCGTCAGGGCGCCTGGTAGCCGTGGAGATGTCCGGTGAGTTTGCTGCCGCCCTGCACGGTGGAGCCGGTCAGCACGCAGGTCGCGTCCCGCAACCCCTGCTGGTAGTAGGCCAGATCGGGACCGATCGGGAAGCTGTACCAGTGCCCGCCGCCCTGCCGCGCCGTCCAGTCGCCGACGAACGGGCCGCAGGCCTTCAGCAGGGCCTGGCCGATCTGGCTGTCCTTGGTCAGCCCGTCCGGCAGCACGGGGTTCGCGATCGCCTCCCCGTCGTGCGGCTGGTCGCACCCACGTGCCTCGGCCTTGGTGATCCCCTTGCTGAGCTGCGGGTGGTCCAGGCATGTCCCGGCCGGGAAGTAGGGGTACGGGAGCTGCTTGGCCGGGCTGGGAGAGGGCGTCGGCGAGGCGTGCGGGGACGGCGGCGGGGGCGCGGCGACGGCGTGGTGCGCGGCCGGGCGCAGCAGCACGGCCGCCACGGCACCCGCGGCCAGCAGCACGGCGACGACCAGCGCGATCAGCCGGCCGCGCCGCGCTCGGGGGCCGGTCCGGTCGGGCGGCTGGGGCAGCTCGGAGGTCATGCCGACCAGAATCCCGCAGCAGTACCTGCTCCGGGGGAGTTTCCGCGGGATCACCCGCTGCTGCCACAATGTCCGCATGTCATCCGTACCGTCCTCCGTGCCCGCCGCCCCCGGCAGCACCGCCCTCGACCCCGCCATCGCCGCCCGCCTCAAGCGCACCGAGGACGGGCTGCTGCCCGCCGTCGCGCAGCAGTACGACACCGGCGAGGTGCTGATGCTCGGCTGGATGGACGACGAGGCGCTGCATCGCACGCTGACCACCGGACGCTGCACCTACTGGAGCCGCAGCCGCAGCGAGTACTGGGTCAAGGGCGACACCTCGGGCCACCTCCAGCACGTGAAGTCGGTGGCGCTGGACTGCGACGGGGACACCCTGCTGGTGCAGGTGGACCAGGTCGGCGCGGCCTGCCACACCGGCGCCCGGACCTGCTTCGACGAAGACGTTCTGCTGCCCCGCTGACACCCCTGCCAATCCAATCCAGAGATCGGTGCCCCTCCCATGGACCTTGAGGCCTTCCGCAAGCTCGCCGTCGACACGCGGGTCATCCCGGTCACCCGCCGGCTCCTGGCGGACGGCCTCACACCGATCGGGCTCTACCGCAGCCTGGCGGCCGAGCGCCCCGGCACCTTCCTGCTCGAATCGGCCGAGCAGGGCCGCAGTTGGTCGCGCTACTCGTTCGTCGGCGTGCGCTGCGCGGCCACCCTGACGGCCGACCCGGACGGCAGCGCCCGCTGGCACGGCACCCCGCCGGTGGGCATCCCGACCACCGGCGACCCGCTCCAGGTGCTGCGCGCCACCGTCGAGGCGCTGCACACGCCCCGGCACGACGACGACGGCCTGCCGCCGCTCACCGGCGGCCTGGTCGGCTACCTCGGCTACGACATCGTCCGCCGCCTGGAGAAGCTGCCCGAGCTCACCCCGGACGACCTGAAGCTGCCCGAGCTGACCATGCTGCTCGCCACCGACCTCGCCGTGCTCGACCACGTCGACGGCACCGTGCTGCTGATCGCCAACGCGGTCAACCACAACGACCTCGCCAGCGGCGTGGACGAGGCGTACGCGGACGCCGTCGCCCGGCTGGACGCGATGGAGAGCGAGCTGCGCAAGCCCGTCGACCCGGGCCTGGCCACCTTCACCCCCACCGCCGCTGACGCCCACTCATCCTTCGGCGGAGCGCCCTACCAGGCCGCCGTCGAGCTGGTGAAGGAGCGGATCCGGGCCGGCGAGGCGTTCCAGGTGGTCCCCTCCCAGCGCTTCGAGGCGCCCTGCCCGGCCTCCGCGCTGGACGTCTACCGCGTGCTGCGCACCACCAACCCCAGCCCGTACATGTACCTCTTCCGCTTCCCCGGCCCGGACGGCACCGCCGAGGGCGGCTTCGACGTGGTCGGCTCCAGCCCCGAGGCGCTGGTCAAGGTGACCGGACGGCAGGCGATGGTGCACCCGATCGCCGGCACCCGGCACCGCGGCGCCACCCCGCAGGAGGACGCCGACCTCGCCGCCGAGCTGCTCGCCGACCCCAAGGAGCGGGCCGAGCACCTGATGCTGGTCGACCTCGGCCGCAACGACCTGGGCCGGGTCTGCACGCCGGGCAGCGTCGAGGTGGTCGACTTCATGTCCGTCGAGCGCTACAGCCACGTGATGCACATCGTCTCGACGGTCACCGGCGAGGTCGCGGCCGGCCGCACCGCCTTCGACGTGCTGACCGCCTGCTTCCCGGCCGGCACCCTCTCCGGCGCCCCCAAGCCGCGCGCGATGCAGATCATCGAGGAGATCGAGCCCACCCGCCGCGGCCTGTACGGCGGCTGCGTGGGCTACCTGGACTTCGCCGGCGACTCCGACACCGCGATCGCCATCCGCACCGCCGTCCTGCGCGACAACACCGCCTACGTCCAGGCCGGCGCGGGCGTCGTCGCCGACTCCGACCCGGTCAGCGAGGACACCGAGTGCCGCAACAAGGCCGCCGCCGTCCTGCGCGCGGTTGCCACCGCCAACACCCTGCGCTAGGCCCGGTGCGGGGTTGTGAGCCGGGGCGGGGGATAGTGGACGGGTGACCGTGATTCCGCCGCCCCGTGCCTCGTCCGCCCCCGCCGCTGCTGCCGCCTCCTCGCGGCGGAGTCTGGCGTTGATGCTGCTGCTGACCGTGCTGGGGGCCGTGCTGGTGCTCACGTCGGTGGGCAGGGTGTGGGCGCAGGGGCGGGTCAGCGGGCAGCTGGCGGTGAGTGCGACCGGGAGCGAGATCTCCGGGCTGCCGGGGGCGCTGGCGCTGGTCGGGCTGGCCTCGGCGGTCGCGGTGTTCGCGGTCCGCGGGGCGGGACGGATCGCGGTCGGCGCGCTGGTGGCGCTGGCGGGCCTGGGCGCGGCGGTGTCCGCGGCGCTGGGCGCCGGCGACACCTCCACGGTGGACGCCACGGCGGCCACCAAGCTCGGACTGGTGGGGACCACGGCCGAGCAGGTGACCCACAGCGTCTGGCCCTGGGTCGCGCTGGCCGGTGCGCTGCTGCTGGCGGGCGCGGGCGTGCTCACCGCCCTGCGCGGGCGCTGCTGGCCCACCATGGGCACCCGCTACGACGCCCCCGCCACCGCGAAGGCCCGTCCGGCCGCCGGGCCCGCGGACTCCCCCGCCGACTTCTGGAAGGCGCTGGACCGCGGCGAGGACCCCACCTCCGGCTGAGAGCCCGTCTCCGAGAGCCGTGACCGCTGTCACCCCGACCCCGCTTTGGGGTGGCGGTAGGCGTCCGCCACAATGGAGGGTGACAATCCGCCGGGCCCGGTCGGGGCGAGATCCCGGACCCACCTGGCCGGAACCCCGGTAGGACCGTAGAGCCAAGGAGCACCCTCACATGTCGGCAGCATCGCACGGACACACCGTCGCCGCCTGGACCGGTTCGGCCATCGCCTTCGTCGGCTTCTGCATCAGCGGCGCCGCCATGATCATGGCCTCGGTGCCGATCTTCTGGGCCGGCGTGGTCGTCATCGTGGCGGCCGGCGTGGTCGGCAAGGCGATGGCGATGGCGGGCATGGGCAAGCAGCCCAACCCGGCCGTCGAGGCCCTCAAGGCCGAGGCGCGCGAGGCCCGCCGGGCTGAGGCCCAGGCCGCGACCGCCTGAGGCAGCTGCTGAGCAGCACGTGAGTTCTCCCCGGACCGGGGCGCGAGTCGACTCGACTCGCGCCCCGGTCCGCGCGTTTGCGCCCCCGGCTCTGCGCGGTGGGTGAGACCGGGGGCCCGGGAGGGGCAGAATCAACACCGTGACCGCCTCCCGCAGCTCGGCCGGTGAGCTCTCCGCACTGCGCCGCCTCGCCCGCCCGTTCGGCGCGCTCGCCGCCGTCGCCCTGCCCACCCTCTACGTCTCGGCCGTCGACCCGAACACCCCGGGCCACTACCCGACCTGCCCCTTCCTGCAGGCCACCGGCTGGTGGTGCCCGGGCTGCGGGGGCCTGCGCTGCGTCCACGCGCTCAGCCGCGGCGACCTGACGGCCGCCTGCCACGACAACCTGCTCGCGGTCGCGCTGTTCGGCGTGCTCGGCGTGCTGTGGGTGCGCTGGGCCTGGGCGGCGCTGACCGACGGCGCGCCGCCGCGGATCGCCTTCGGGCTGCGCGGCACGGTGGCGCTGCTCGCGCTGCTGGTGGCGTTCACGGTCTTCCGCAACCTCCCGGGCGGGGCCGGCCTGGCGCCCCCGCTGGTCTGACGCTCCGCGTTCGCCGGTCTGACCTGCGAGACGACCGCCCGCCGCGCCTGCCGCCGTCCGGTCCGCTCCGCGAGACGCGCGCCGGGCGGATGCGCCCCGTGCGCCCCGGTGCCGATACCATCGAGGTGCCAACGGGGGCGCGCCGGCATCGGATCTCACCGGTCCGGGCGACTCGCATCCCTGGCCTCGACGTGCATGGTGACGTGCGTGTCCTGACGTGATGTGTCCGGACGTACGCGGTCGGAGTCGGCGCAGTCGACCCGGGCGCGACGCCTGCGGTAGCATCTTCCGGCTAGCAGATTGATGGGGGCGCCAGCGTGAGTGTGCTCGACGAGATCATTGACGGGGTCCGCGAGGACCTCGCCGAGCGGCAGGCCCGGGTCTCCCTGGACGAACTCAAGGAGCTGGCCGCCAAGGCCCCCGACGCGAAGGACGGCGTGGCCGCCCTGCGCGGCGAGGGCGTCCGGGTGATCTGCGAGGTCAAGCGCTCCAGCCCGTCCAAGGGCGCACTGGCCGCGATCGCCGACCCGGCCGCCCTGGCGGTCGACTACGCGGCCGGCGGCGCGGCCGCGATCAGCGTCCTCACCGAGCAGCGCCGCTTCGGCGGGTCGCTCGCCGACCTGGACGCGGTCCGGGCGGCGGTGGACACCCCGCTGCTGCGCAAGGACTTCATCGTCACGGCCTACCAGCTCTGGGAGGCCCGCGCCCACGGCGCCGACCTCGCCCTGCTGATCGTCGCGGCGCTGGAGCAGCCCGCCCTGGTCTCGCTGATCGAGCGGGCCGAGTCGATCGGGCTGACCCCGCTGGTCGAGGTGCACGACGAGGAGGAGATCGCCCGCGCGGTCGACGCCGGGGCGCGGATCATCGGCGTCAACGCGCGCAACCTCAGGACCCTCGAGGTGGACCGCAACACCTTCGGCAACGTGGTGGACGCCATCCCGGCGCACATCGTGAAGATCGCCGAGTCGGGCGTGCGCGGCCCGCACGACCTGATCGCCTACGCCAACCTGGGCGCGGACGCCGTCCTGGTCGGCGAGTCGCTGGTGACCGGCAAGGACCCGAAGGCCGCGGTCGCGGACCTGGTGGCGGCCGGCGCCCACCCGGCGCTGCGCAACAACGGACGGGGCTGACCCGACGATGAGTGCCCGCCTCGCCCCCGGCTGCCGCCCGCGCGGCTGCCGTGCGCCCGCACGCCGGGTGCTGGGGCGGCGGGTCCGGTACGTGATCGGCTGTGAGCCGGGTCAGGTGCCGGGCAGCCGATAGCGCGGGACGCACGGCTGATGCCGTTCCCTCTCCACGTCATCGCATGCCCGACATCTCAGCCAAGGACTCTGTCATGTCCGAGAACGACTACCTGCCCGGTGCCCAGGTCCCCGACGCCCGGGGCTACTTCGGCGCGTACGGCGGCCGCTTCATTCCGGAGGCGCTGATCGCCGCCGTGGAGCAGGTCGCCGACGAGTACGAGAAGGCCAAGAACGACCCGGCCTTCCTCGCCGAACTCGACCTGCTGCTCAAGGACTACACCGGCCGCCCGAGCCCGCTCACCGACGTCCACCGGTTCTCCGCCGAAGCCGGCGGCGCGCGCGTGCTGCTCAAGCGCGAGGACCTCAACCACACCGGCTCGCACAAGATCAACAACGTGCTCGGCCAGGCGCTGCTCACCCGCCGGATGGGCAAGACCCGGATCATCGCCGAGACCGGCGCCGGCCAGCACGGCGTGGCCACCGCCACCGCCTGCGCGCTCTTCGGCTTCGAGTGCACCATCTACATGGGCGAGGTCGACACCGAGCGCCAGGCGCTCAACGTGGCCCGGATGCGGATGCTGGGCGCCGAGGTCGTCGCGGTGAAGTCCGGCAGCCGCACGCTCAAGGACGCCATCAACGAGGCGTTCCGCGACTGGGTCGCCAACGTCGACACCACCCACTACCTGTTCGGCACGGTGGCCGGCCCGCACCCGTTCCCGGCGATGGTCCGCGACTTCCACCGGGTGATCGGCATCGAGGCCCGCGCGCAGGTGCTGGAGCGCACCGGCCGGCTGCCGGACGCCGTGGTCGCCTGCGTCGGCGGCGGTTCCAACGCGATGGGCATCTTCCACGAGTTCATCCCGGATGCCGGGGTGCGCCTGATCGGCTGCGAGGCGGCCGGCGAGGGCGCCGAGACGCCGCGCCACGCGGCCACCCTGACCAAGGGCGACCCGGGCGTGCTGCACGGCGCGCGCACCTACGTCCTGCAGGACGAGGACGGCCAGACCATCGAGAGCCACTCCATCTCGGCCGGTCTGGACTACCCGGGCGTCGGCCCCGAGCATGCCTGGCTGAAGGACACCGGACGGGCCGAGTACCGCCCGGTGACCGACGACGAGGCCATGCAGGCGCTGCGCCTGCTGTCGCGCACCGAGGGCATCATCCCCGCCATCGAGAGCGCCCACGCGCTGGCAGGCGCCCTGGTGCTGGGCCGCGAACTCGGCCCGGAGGCCGTCATCCTGGTCAGCCTCTCCGGCCGTGGCGACAAGGACATGCACACCGCCGCGCAGTACTTCGACCTTTACGACAGCGAGGGCAAGTGAGCATGAGTTCGAAGCTGAGTGCCGTCCTCGCCGCCGCCAAGGCCGAGAACCGTGCCGCCCTGATCGGCTACCTCCCGGCCGGCTTCCCGAGCATCGAGGGCGGGATCCGGGCGGTCCGCGCGCTGATCGAGGGCGGCTGCGACATCGTCGAGGTCGGCCTGCCGCACTCCGACCCGGTGCTGGACGGCCCGACCATCCAGACCGCGGACGACATCGCGCTGCGCGGCGGCGTCCGGATCAAGGATGTGCTGCGCACCGTCCAGGAGGTGGCCGACTCGGCCCCCGAGGCGGCCGTGCTGGTCATGACGTACTGGAACCCGGTGGACCGCTACGGCGTCGCCCGGTTCGCCGCCGACCTGGCCGCGGCCGGGGGAGCGGGCGTGATCCTTCCGGACCTCCCGGTCGAGGAGTCCGAGGAGTGGCGCAAGGCGGCCGGCGAGCACGGTCTCGACACCGTCTTCGTGGTCGCGCCCAGCAGCAAGGACAAGCGGCTGGCCGAGGTCACCGCGGCCGGCAGCGGGTTCGTCTACGCGGCCGCCGTGATGGGCGTGACCGGGAGCCGGGCCCAGGTCGGCAGCATGGCGCAGGACCTGGTCGCCCGCACCCGGGCCACCACCGACCTGCCGGTCTGCGTCGGACTCGGCGTCTCCACCGCCGCGCAGGCCACCGAGGTGGCCGGCTTCGCCGACGGTGTGATCGTCGGATCGGCCTTCGTCCAGCGGATCCTGGACGCCGGCCAGGACGAGGAGGCCGCGCTGGCGGCCGTCCGCGCGCTGGCGGCCGACCTCGCGCAGGGCGTCCGCCGCCGCTGAGCCAGGCCTTTACCACCGACGGCCCGCCACCCCTGCCCGGGGGTGGCGGGCCGTCGGCGTGTTCCCCGTACGAGTGAACTATCGGGCCCTGACGTGTCATCGGCACCAGCCGGGCGTTGGACGGGGAGCGGCTTGGGGACTCTTCTGTGCCGTCACTGTTCGTACACTCCTCAACAATCCAGCCGCTCCGAAGGGATCGCCGTGGCCTGTCTCCAGCGTGCTGTACTCCTGCGGGCTGCCGCCGCGGTCCTGGTACTGGGGGCGGCTTTCGGGGGTGAGCACGTGGTCGGAGCGGCGCTGGCCAGGCGCGGTGCGGAGCAGGCGGCCCGGCAGGCCTACCCGCGGTCCGGCGAGGACCAGTTGCAGGCGGCGGCCCGGGCGGCCCGCTCCGGTGGCCGAGGGCACCGCGCCCCGCTGCCCGGGTCGGGCGGCGTGACCGCGGAACCGGTCGTCAACACCGGCAAGTAGGGCATCTGCACTCATTCGGGTGAATGGGGCAATGTGCGGGAACCGGGTGATATCCCCTACGGTTCGTCAAGTAGCTCCGGCGGTAGGCCTGCCCGGGCAGATGGCGTTCCCGAGGGGGTCTTCCGATGGCCAGTCAGCAGGACAGCCCGCCGAGCCGAGCGGGTGAGCCGCCCGGCTCCGCGGCCGGCGCGCGGTCGGCGCTGCGGCGGGTGACCGACGGGCCGGCCGCCGAGTGGATCAGCACCGCCGCCCGGCTCGGCCTGGCGGTCGTCTGGGCCTGGGCCGGACTGGCCAAGGTCTCCGACCCGGCGGTGGCGGCCCAGGCCGTCCGGGCCTACCGGCTGCTGCCGGAGGGGCTGGTCAAACCGGTCGGGTACGGGCTGCCGTTCCTGGAGATCGCGCTGGCCGTGCTGCTGGTGGTCGGCCTGGGGGTGCGGATCGCCGCGGTGGTCTCCGTGCTGCTCCTGCTGACCTTCATCGCCGGGATCAGCTCGGCCTGGGCGCGCGGCATCTCGATCGACTGCGGCTGCTTCGGCGGCGGCGGCGCGGTGGACGCCTCGCAGACCGAGTACCTGCAGGAGATCCTGCGCGACATCGGCTTCCTGCTGCTGGCGCTCTGGCTGGTCTTCCGGCCCCGCACCAAGCTGTCCGCGGACGCCTGGCTGGCCGCGTAGGCCCGCCCTGACCGCTGACCTCCGACCTCCCACCGAACCCGCCGAGTCTGCTGAGAGCTAAGTCAATGAGTGAGAAGAACCGAGAAGGCAAGCGCACGGCCCGTGAGCGGATGCGGGAGGACCGGGCCGCCCAGGAGGCCAGGGAAAGCCGCAAGAAGAAGATGATCGTCCTGGGCTCGGTCGTCGCGGTGCTGGCGGTCGCGGCCGGCGTCGGCGTCTTCGTGCAGAACCAGCGCTCCAAGCCGGACACCCCGACGGCCTCCCCGGCCGGCGCGATCGGCAACAAGAACCTGGTGATCCCGGACGGCCCGGCCAACGCGCCGTCCACCCTCACCGTCTACGAGGACCCGCGCTGCCCGGCCTGCGGTCAGTTCGAGCGCCAATTCGCGCCCACCGTCGACCAGTTGCAGGACCAGGGCAAGATCTACGGCAACTACCACATCGTGTCGTTCATCGACCGGCACGACGGCGGCAAGGGCTCCAAGAACGGCGCCAACGCGCTGGCCTGCGCCCAGGACGCCGGGTACTTCCGCGCCTACCACGACGTCCTCTACCGCAACCAGCCGGACGAGACGGTCGACAGCTGGAAGGACAAGTCCCAGCTGATCACGCTCGCCAAGCAGGTGCCGGGCCTGGACTCGCCGACGTTCGAGAGCTGCGTCAACAGCAACAAGTTCGGCAGCTGGGTCTCCGCGGTGGAGCAGGACTTCGACAAGTCCGGCTACACCTCGACGCCGACCATCCTGCTCAACGGCAAGCCGATCTACCCCAAGAACGGCAACGACGAGATCACCCCCGACAACCTGGTGAAGTGGGTGAACGAGGCAAACGCCGGCAAGACGCTGGGCACCACCGGGTCGGCCTCGGCCAGCCCGGCGCCGACCAGCACCGCCGCCGAGACCGACCCGAACCAGCCGGCCCAGCCCGCCCCCGGCGCCACCGGCTGAGCCGGCGCGGTGCGGCGCCGCCGTGTATGACGCAGTGGCGCCGTATCCGAACCGGTACCCCGGGCGGCACCGGAAGCAAGGTCACGACAAGGTAGCGTCGACCCTGCCATGGATATCGCTTACATTCCGAGCCCGTCGCGGGGCGTCCTCTACCTCGGACCGGTCCCGCTACGCGCGTACGCCTTCTGCATCATCATCGGTGTCGCCGTCGCCGTCTGGCTCGGCAGCAAGCGCTGGGTCGCCCGCGGCGGCGCCAAGCACACGGTCGGTGACATCGCCGTCTGGGCGGTGCCGTTCGGCCTGGTCGGCGGCCGCCTCTACCACGTGGTCACCGACAACCAGCTCTACTTCGCCCCGGGGATGGACCCCTGGAACGCCCTGCGGATCTGGGAGGGCGGCCTGGGCATCTGGGGCGCGATCGCGCTCGGCGCGGTGGGCGCCTGGATCGGCTGCCGCCGCCGGGGCGTCCCGCTGCCCGCCTACGCGGACGCCATCGCCCCGGGCATCGCGCTCGCGCAGGCGTGCGGCCGCTGGGGCAACTGGTTCAACCAGGAGCTGTACGGCAAGGCGACCACGATGCCGTGGGGCCTGGAGATCCACAAGGTCAACCCCGACGGCAGCGTCACCAACGGCGTCTTCCAGCCGACCTTCCTGTACGAGTCGATCTGGTGCGTCGGTGTCGCGCTGCTGGTGCTCTGGGCCGACCGCCGCTGGACGCTGGGCCACGGCCGGGTGTTCGCGCTGTACGTCGCCGCGTACACGGTGGGTCGCGCCTGGATCGAGTACCTGCGGATCGACGAGGCCCACCACATCCTGGGCCTGCGGCTCAACGACTGGACCTGCATCGTCGTCTTCCTCGGTGCGGTCACCTACCTGGTGATCGTCGGCCGCAAGCGGCCCGGCCGCGAGGCGCCGGACTCGATCGACCCGGAGGCCAAGGCCGGATCGGACGCCCCGCAGGCCCCTGCCGAACTGGACGCGGCGGATGCTCTGAAGGCGGTGGAGGCGCTGGAGACCCTGGGCGCGCCGGACGAGAAGTCAGCGCCGGAGAAGAAGTCGGCGCCGGAGGAGAAGTCGGCGGTGGAAGAGAAGTCCGCGCCAAAGGAGAAGGCCGTCCCGGTGAAGGACCCCGCCGCTTCCTGACCTGTACACCTGCGACCTCGGACCCCGGAGCCACCAGCTCCGGGGTCCGTTGCATGAATAACCGCAGGTCAGCGAGGTTAGCCAGGGCTTGCTTGCTGGAAAGTGTCAGAAGATCGGACTAGCTTCGTCGCATGAGAGCCCTTCGGGCAGCCCCCTTTCTCACGGCCGTTCGCCGTGCCCGGCTGCGCTGAAAGGGGGGATGCCCGACCGAAGGACGCAGCGCCGTGACCATGACCATCGCAGAACCGACCGTCGTTGCGGAGGCCGCTGAGCCGCTCGCCGCTGAGCCGCTCGCCGCAGAGCCGCCCGTCGTGGAGGCGCACCAGCACAGCCACCGCGACGTCAACGGCGGCTGGCTGCGCCCGGCCGTCTTCGGTGCGATGGACGGCCTGGTCTCCAACTTCGCGCTGATGACCGGCGTGGTCGGCGGCGCGGCGAGCAACAGCGTCGTGATCATCACCGGCCTGGCCGGGCTCGCCGCCGGCGCCTGCTCGATGGCCGCGGGGGAGTACACCTCGGTCGCCTCCCAGCGTGAACTGGTCCAGGCCGAGCTGGAGATCGAGCGCCTGGAGCTGGCCCGCAACCCGCAGGACGAGCTCGCCGAGCTGACCAACCTCTACATCGCGCGCGGTGTGCAGCCCGAGCTCGCCCGCGAGGTGGCGATCCAGCTCTCCGCCGATCCCGAGCAGGCACTGGAGATCCATGCGCGGGAAGAACTCGGGATCGACCCGTACGACCTGCCCTCCCCGCTGGTCGCCGCGGTCTCCTCGTTCGGCTGCTTCGCGCTCGGCGCGCTGCTCCCGCTGCTGCCCTACCTGCTGGGCGCGACCTCGCTGCTGCCCGCGCTGGTGCTGGCGGTGCTGGGGCTCTTCCTCTGCGGCGCGGTGGTGGCCCGGGTGACCGCGCGCAGCTGGTGGTTCAGCGGCCTGCGCCAGCTGGTGCTGGGCAGCGCGGCGGCCGGTGTCACGTACCTGCTGGGATCGCTGATCGGTGGCCACATCGGCTGACGTGCCCCCTGAGCGCATCTGTCCGAAGCCACAGAGCTCTGCATGTTTATACCTCCCCGTGCGTGACGTTCCGCACATGGGTCGAGGTGGTCCGGCCGCTCTACCATCGCCGAGAGGTGCGCCGGACCCGCAGGTCCAGCGCCTGAGCCCACCCCCGGACGGTGGAATCACAGGCGCCCTCCGATGACGCTGCAGCGGTGTTCGTTTCGGCCCTGTTTCGGCCCGCGGGACACCGGGCACACTTGGGGGAGCGTGAGGATGAGAAGTTGTCTCTCCCCGTTGCCATTACCGGTCGGTAACAGCCTCTGACCTGGGGTTGTGTCCGCCATGTGGACTACAGATTCCACTTTCCGGGATGTGCGGCATCATGTAACCTGCACGAAATCGCAGAGGGCCAACGTCGTCCCTGTTGCACATGCACCTTTTGCCAAAGACGACGACGGGAGAGCCGATGCTGTCCGCATCCATGCACTCCGCCAACGAGCCCGAGCAGGACGGCGCCGCGCGCCGCCCGTACTCGCTCGTTCCGGATGCCCGACCTGCTGCTCAGGGCCTGTACGACCCGCGAAACGAGCATGACGCCTGCGGCGTCGGCTTCGTCGCCACGCTGACCGGCATCGCCGACCACAAGATCGTCGAGCAGGCGCTCACCGTCCTGCGCAACCTGGAGCACCGCGGCGCCACCGGCGCCGAGCCGGACTCCGGTGACGGTGCGGGCATCCTGACGCAGGTCCCGGACGCATTCCTGCGCTCCCAGGTCGACTTCGAGCTCCCCGCCGCCGGCGCCTACGCCGTCGGTATCGCCTTCCTGCCGGACGAGGACGCGGCCGACGCCGCCGCCGTCGCGCAGATCGAGGCCATCGCCGCCGAGGAGGACGTCACCGTCCTGGGCTGGCGCGACGTCCCGGTCGCCCCCGACCTGCTCGGCGCCACCGCCCGCTCGGTGATGCCGCGCTTCCGTCAGATCTTCCTGGGCCACGCGACGCGCACCGGCATCGAGCTGGACCGGATCGGCTTCGTCGTGCGCAAGCGCGCCGAGCGCGAGGCCGGGGTGTACTTCCCCTCGCTCTCCGCTCGGACCATCGTCTACAAGGGCATGCTCACCACCGGGCAGCTGGAGCCCTTCTTCCCCGACCTGTCGGACCGGCTCTACGCCTCCGCGATCGGCCTGATCCACTCCCGCTTCTCCACCAACACCTTCCCGAGCTGGCCGCTCGCCCACCCGTACCGCTTCGTCGCGCACAACGGCGAGATCAACACGGTCAAGGGCAACCGGAACTGGATGACCGCCCGGGAGTCCCAGCTCGAAACCGACCTGATCCCCGGCGACCTCTCCCGGATCTTCCCGGTCTGCACCCCGGACCACTCCGACTCGGCCTCCTTCGACGAGGTCCTGGAGCTGCTCCACCTGGGCGGCCGCTCGCTGCCGCACTCGGTGCTGATGATGATCCCGGAGGCCTGGGAGAACCACGCCACCATGAGCCCGGCCCGGCGCGCCTTCTACCAGTACCACTCCAACCTGATGGAGCCCTGGGACGGCCCGGCCTGCGTCACCTTCACCGACGGCACCCAGATCGGCGCGGTCCTGGACCGCAACGGCCTGCGCCCGGCGCGCTACTGGGTCACCGAGGACGGCCTGGTCGTGCTCTCCTCCGAGGTCGGCGTGCTCGACATCGACCAGGAGAAGGTGGTCAAGAAGGGCCGTCTGCAGCCCGGCAAGATGTTCCTCATCGACACCGAGCAGAAGCGGATCGTCGAGGACGAGGAGGTCAAGTCCGCCCTCGCCGCCGAGTACCCGTACGAGGAGTGGGTGGCCGCCGGGCAGATCCAGCTGTCCAAGCTGCCCGAGCGCGAGCACATCGCGCACACCCACGCGTCGGTGACGCGCCGTCAGCAGACCTTCGGCTACACCGAGGAGGAGCTGCGCGTCATCCTGGCGCCGATGGCCAAGACCGGCGGCGAGCCGCTCGGTTCGATGGGCACCGACTCGCCGATCGCCGCGCTCTCCGAGAAGCCGCGCCTGCTCTTCGACTACTTCATCCAGCTGTTCGCGCAGGTCACCAACCCGCCGCTGGACGCCATCCGCGAGGAGCTCGTCACCTCGCTGCTGAGCAACCTCGGTCCCGAGGGCAACCTGCTGGCCGCCGAGTCGGCCGCCTGCCGCTCGGTCGGCATGCCGTTCCCGGTGATCGACAACGACGAGCTGGCCAAGCTCATCCACATCAACGCCGACGGCGACCAGCCGGGCCTCAAGGCCGTCACGCTCTCCGGCCTCTACCGGGTCTCCGGCGGCGGCGAGGCGCTCGCCGCCCGCCTGAAGGCCATAGCGGACGAGGCGGACGCCGCGATCGCGGACGGCACCCGCATCATCGTGCTCTCCGACCGCCACTCGGACGCCGAGCACGCACCGATCCCCTCGCTGCTGCTCACCTCCGCCGTGCACCACCACCTGATCCGCACCAAGCAGCGCACCAGGGTCTCGCTGCTGGTCGAGGCCGGCGACGTCCGCGAGGTCCACCACGTGGCCCTGCTGGTCGGTTACGGCGCGGGCGCGATCAACCCGTACCTGGCGATGGAGACGGTCGAGGACCTGGTCGCCCAGGGCACCTTCCTGACCGGCGTCGACCCGCAGAAGGCGATCCGCAACCTGATCAAGGCGCTCGGCAAGGGCGTCCTGAAGGTGATGTCCAAGATGGGCATCTCCACCGTCGCCTCCTACCGCGGCGCACAGGTCTTCGAGGTCATCGGCCTCTCCCAGGACACGGTGGACAGCTACTTCTCCGGCACCACCACCAAGCTCGGCGGCATCGGCCTGGAGGAGATCGCCAAGGAGGTGGCCGCCCGGCACGCCAAGGCCTACCCGGCCTCCGGCATCTCCGCCGCGCACCGCGCGCTGGAGATCGGCGGCGAGTACCAGTGGCGCCGCGAGGGCGAGCCGCACCTGTTCGACCCGGACACGGTCTTCCGCCTCCAGCACTCCACCCGCACCCGGCGCTACGACATCTTCAAGCAGTACACCGAGCGGGTGAACGAGCAGTCCGAGCGACTGATGACGCTGCGCGGCCTGTTCAAGCTGGACGCCGGCGCCCGCACCCCGATCTCCGTCGACGAGGTCGAGCCGGTCTCCGAGATCGTCAAGCGCTTCTCCACCGGCGCGATGTCCTACGGCTCCATCTCGATGGAGGCGCACGAGACGCTGGCCATCGCGATGAACCGCCTGGGCGGCAAGTCCAACACCGGTGAGGGCGGCGAGGACCCGGAGCGCCTGTACGACCCCGAGCGCCGCTCGGCGATCAAGCAGGTCGCCTCCGGCCGGTTCGGCGTCACCTCCGAGTACCTGGTCAACGCGGACGACATCCAGATCAAGATGGCCCAGGGCGCCAAGCCCGGCGAGGGCGGCCAGCTGCCCGGCCACAAGGTCTACCCGTGGGTCGCCAGGACCCGGCACTCCACCCCGGGCGTCGGCCTGATCTCCCCGCCGCCGCACCACGACATCTACTCCATCGAGGACCTGGCTCAGCTGATCCACGACCTCAAGAACGCCAACCCGGCGGCCCGCATCCACGTGAAGCTGGTCTCCGAGGTCGGCGTGGGCACGGTCGCGGCCGGCGTCTCCAAGGCGCACGCGGACGTCGTGCTGGTCTCCGGCCACGACGGCGGCACCGGCGCCTCTCCGCTGACGAGCCTCAAGCACGCGGGCGGCCCCTGGGAGCTCGGCCTCGCCGAGACCCAGCAGACCCTGCTGCTCAACGGCCTGCGCGACCGGATCGTGGTGCAGACCGACGGCCAGCTCAAGACCGGCCGCGACGTGGTCATCGCCGCGCTGCTCGGCGCCGAGGAGTTCGGCTTCGCCACCGCGCCGCTGGTGGTCTCCGGCTGCATCATGATGCGGGTCTGCCACCTGGACACCTGCCCGGTCGGCGTCGCCACCCAGAACCCGGTGCTGCGCGAACGCTTCTCCGGCAAGCCCGAGTTCGTGGTGAACTTCTTCGAGTTCATCGCCGAGGAGGTCCGCGAGATCCTCGCGGAGCTGGGCTTCCGCAGCATCGAGGAGGCCGTCGGCCACGCCGAGCACATCGACGCGGCCGCCGCCATCACGCACTGGAAGGCCGCGGGCCTGGACCTGGCCCCGCTGCTGCACGTCCCCGAGCTGCCCGAGGGCACGGCCCTGCACAACACCACCACCCAGGACCACTCGCTGGACAAGGCGCTCGACAACCAGCTGATCGAGCTGGCCGAGGACGCCCTGGTGCGCGGCGACGCCGTCCGCATCCAGCTGCCGATCCGCAACGTCAACCGCACGGTCGGCACCATGCTCGGCCACGAGGTGACCAAGCGGTACCGCGGCGACGGCCTGCCCGAGGGGACCATCGACGTCACCTTCACCGGCAGCGCCGGCCAGTCCTTCGGCGCCTTCGTGCCGCGCGGCATCACGCTGCGCCTGGAGGGCGACGCGAACGACTACGTCGGCAAGGGCCTGTCCGGCGGCGTGATCGTGGTCCGCCCGGCCCGCAACGCGGCCGCGCTCGGCGCCGACGCGCAAGCCCACGTGATCGCCGGCAACACCATCGGGTACGGCGCCACCAGCGGCCGGATCCACCTGCGCGGCAAGGCCGGTGAGCGCTTCGCCGTCCGCAACTCCGGTGCCACCCTGGTCGTCGAGGGCGTGGGCGACCACGGCCTGGAGTACATGACCGGCGGACGGGTCGTCGTCCTCGGCGAGACCGGGCGCAACCTGGCCGCGGGCATGTCCGGCGGTATCGCGTACGTGCTGGACCTGCGTCCGGCCAACGTCAACGACGGCATGGTGGGCATCGAGGCCCCCACCGCCGCCGACCGCGAGTGGCTGCGCGAGACCGTCCAGCAGCACTACGAGGAGACCGGCTCCACCGTCGCCGCCGAGCTCCTGGCCGACTGGGGCAGCGGGGTCTCCCGCTTCTCCAAGATCATGCCGACCGACTACAAGGCCGTGCTCGCCGCCAAGGACGCCGCTGAGCGAGACGGACTCTCCGAGTCCGAGACCACCCGCAAGATGATGGAGGCGGCACATGGCTGACCCCAAGGGCTTCCTGACGACCCCGAAGCAGCTGGCCGAGCGCCGCCCGGTCGATGTGCGACTGCGGGACTGGAACGAGGTCTACGTCGAGCGCAGCCTGCTGCCGATCATCACCAAGCAGGCCGGCCGCTGCATGGACTGCGGCATCCCGTTCTGCCACAACGGCTGCCCGCTGGGCAACCTGATCCCCGAGTGGAACGACCTCTCCTACCGGGAGGACTGGACCGGGGCGATCGAGCGGCTGCACGCGACCAACAACTTCCCGGAGTTCACCGGGCGGCTGTGCCCGGCGCCGTGCGAGTCGGCCTGCGTGCTGGGGATCAACCAGGACGCGGTGACCATCAAGAACGTCGAGGTCACCATCATCGACAAGGCCTGGGACAACGGCGGGGTCACCCCGCAGGTCCCGGAGCGGCTGTCCGGCAAGACCGTCGCCGTGGTCGGCTCGGGACCGGCCGGCCTGGCCGTCGCCCAGCAGCTCACCCGGGCCGGGCACACCGTGGTGGTGTACGAGCGCGCCGACCGGATCGGCGGGCTGCTGCGCTACGGCATCCCCGAGTTCAAGATGGAGAAGCGCCACATCAACCGCCGCATCGAGCAGATGCGTGCGGAGGGCACCCGCTTCCGCACCGGCGTCAGTGTCGGCGAGGACATCACCGGCCAGCAGCTGCGTGAGCGCTTCGACGCCGTGGTGGTCGCCGCCGGCGCCACCACCGCCCGCGACCTGCCCGTCCCCGGACGGGAGTTGAAGGGCATCCACCAGGCGATGGAGTACCTCCCGCTGGCCAACAAGGTGCAGGAGGGCGACTTCGTCGAGCCGCCGATCAGCGCCAAGGGCAAGCACGTCATCGTCATCGGCGGCGGCGACACCGGCGCGGACTGCCTGGGCACCGCCCTGCGGCAGGGCGCGGCCTCGGTCACCCAGCTGGAGATCATGCCCCGCCCCAGCGACGACCGCCCCACCGGCCAGCCCTGGCCGACCATGCCGATGGTCTACAAGGTCACCTCCGCCCACGAGGAGGGCGGCGACCGCGTGTACTCCGTGAACACCACCCACTTCACCGGCGACGAGGACGGCAACGTGGCCGAACTCCACCTGGTCGAGGTCGAGTTCAAGGACGGCCGGTTCCAGCCGATCGAGGGCACCGAGCGGGCCATCCCGGCCCAGCTGGTCACCCTGGCGATGGGCTTCACCGGCACCGACACCGCCAACGGCCTGGTGGAGCAGCTCGGCGTCGAACTCGACGCCCGCGGCAACATCAACCGCGACGGCGTTTTCGCAACCAACGTGCCTGGCGTGTACGTTTGTGGTGACGCGGGCCGTGGCCAGTCGCTGATCGTCTGGGCGATCGCGGAGGGCCGCTCGGCCGCCGCGGCCGTTGACACCTACCTGGGCGGCAAGACCGCGCTGCCCGCCCCGATCCGCCCGACCGACCGCCCCCTGGTGGTCTGAACAACAACCCTCCCGCACACCCCCGGTTCGCCGGGTTGCTTCACCCGCCACCCGTCAGAGCCGCCGGGCGCGGTCATACGGCGCCTGCTCCCTCCCCGACCAAGCTGGGGGCAGGTGCCGTTTCCCTTTCCCGCCGCAGGACATGACAGGAGTGCTCACCGCGCCGCAGCCACCAGGGCCTCGGCGAGCACGGTGCGCAGGTAGAGCACGGACCGGCCGGACCGGTGGCCGGCCACCGTGCTGGCGCTGGCCGCGGTGCCCGCGCTGCTGGTGCTGGAGCGAACGGTCGACCGCTGACGGTGCGTCGGACCGCCGCTGGGCGGCCGGGCGAACTCACAGGAACCTTCCGATGCCCTGTAGCGGGCGGGCATGGCAGACTGCCGACTTGAGCGGTTCCGTGGGGGAGGAAACGGCGATGAGCGGCACGGCGCAGACCGGGAGCGGGGTGACGGTACGACGGCTGCTGCTGGGTTCCCAGCTGCGCCGATTGCGGGAGGCCAAGGGTGTCAGCCGTGAGGACGCGGGCTACGAGATCCGGGCCTCGGAGTCCAAGATCGGGCGGATGGAGCTGGGCCGGGTCAGCTTCAAGGAGCGCGACGTCGCCGACCTGCTGACCCTCTACGGCGTCGCGGAGCCCGCCCGGCGCGACGAGGTGCTCGGCATGGTCCGCTCGGCCAACGCCGTCCCGTGGTGGCACGAGTACGCCGACGTGGTGCCCTCCTGGTTCCAGACCTACCTGGGCTTCGAGGAGGCGGCCGGCGCGATCTCCTCCTACGAGGTGCAGCTCGTGCCCGGCCTGTTGCAGACCGAGGAGTACGCCCGCGCGGTGATCCGGCTCGGCTCGCAGTCCGCGCCCGAGGCGGAGATCGAGCGCCGGGTGCGGGTGCGGATGCGCCGCCAGCGCCTGCTCGCGGGCGAGAGCGGGCCGCGGCTGCTGACCGTGATCGACGAGGCCGCGCTGCGCCGCCCCTGCGGCGGGCCCGAGGTGATGCGCGGCCAGCTGACCCGGCTGCTGGAACTGGCCGAACTGCCGCGGGTGGAGCTGCAGGTGATGCCGCTGGGCTTCGACGGGCTGTCGGCCGAGAGCGGCACGTTCTCGGTGCTGAGCTTCCCCGAGCCGGACCTCGGGGACATCGTCTACCTGGAGCAGTTCACCACCGCGCTCTACCTGGACCGGCCGCGCGAGGTCGCCGAGTACGCAGCCACTCTGGAACGGCTGCGGGTCGACAGTCTGAGCCCGCAGCGAAGCTGGGAGCTTATTGAGCGTTTGCTCCAAGAACCTTGAGTACTTAGTACGATGATTCCTAGTCAGGTCTTGCGAAGGGGAGTCACGTGTCCTATTTCTCGGAACTCGCGCAGCAGTACATCGACGGTGAGTGGCGTACGGGCAGCGGTTCCTGGGACGTCGTCGACATCAACCCCTTCAACGGCGAGAAACTCGCGGCGATCACCGTGGCCACCGTCGACCAGGTCGACCAGGCCTACCGGGCCGCCGAGCGCGCGCAGAAGTCCTGGGCCCGGCTGAACCCGTACGCCCGCCGGATGGTCTTCGAGCGCGCGCTGCGGGTGATCGAGGAGCGCGAGCAGGAGATCACCGAGATCATCATCGCCGAGCTCGGTGGCACCCACCTCAAGGCCGCCTTCGAACTCTCGCTCTCCAAGGACATGCTGCGCGAGTGCCTTCAGCTCTCGCTGCGCGCCGAGGGCCGGATCCTTCCCTCGCCGGTGGACGGCAAGGAGAACCGGCTCTACCGGCTGCCGGTCGGCGTGGTCGGGGTGATCAGCCCCTTCAACTTCCCGCTCTTCCTGTCGCTGAAGTCCGTCGCGCCCGCGCTCGCGCTCGGCAACGCGGTGGTCCTCAAGCCGCACCAGGACGCCCCGATCGCCGGCGGCACGCTGATCGCGAAGATCTTCGAGGAGGCCGGCCTGCCGCCGGGCCTGCTCAACGTGCTGGTCACCGACATCGCCGAGATCGGTGACGCGCTGATCGAGCACCCGGTCCCCAAGGTGATCGCCTTCACCGGCTCGGACAAGGTCGGCCGGCACGTGGCGACCGTGGCCGCCTCGCACTTCAAGCGCTCTGTGCTCGAACTCGGCGGCAACAGCGCCCTGATCGTGCTGGACGACGCCGACCTCGACTACGCGGTGGACGCCGCCGTCTTCAGCCGCTTCGCCCACCAGGGCCAGGTCTGCATGGCCGCCAACCGGATCCTGGTCGACCGCAGCGTGCTGGCGGAGTTCACCGAGCGCTTCGTGCGCAAGGTCGGCTCGCTCAAGGTCGGCGACCCGAGCGACCCGCACACCCAGATCGGCCCGCTGATCAACACCACCCAGGCCGACGCGATCACCGCCCAGGTCGACCAGGCCGTCGCCGACGGCGCCACCGTGCTGCTGCGCGGCAGCACGGTGGGCACACTGATGGACCCGGTGGTGCTGACCGGGCTCGGCAGCGACGCGCCGATCCTCCAGCGCGAACTCTTCGGCCCGGTCGTCCTGCTGGTCCCCTTCGACGGCGAGGAGGAGGCGGTGGCGCTCGCCAACGACACGCCGTTCGGCCTCAGCGGCGCCGTGCACACCGCCGACGTCGAGCGCGGCGTGCGGGTGGCGCAGCGGATCGAGACCGGCATGATCCACGTCAACGACGGGACCATCCACGACGAGCCGATCGTGCCGTTCGGCGGCGAGAAGAACTCGGGGCTCGGCCGGCTCAACGGCGAGTCCACCGTGGACGTCTTCACCACGCTGAAGTGGATCTCGATCCAGCACGGGCGCAGCCGCTTCCCGTTCTGAGGATGTGAACTGGCGGGAATCTGGACATACCATCGCTTAAGGACGTCGATGGGAGGCCAGGAATGACCAAGCGACCGACGCTGAAGATGACCAAGCTCCGCCGCGGAACCCAGGAGCTTCTGGAGGGCCGCGGCATGATGGCCGCGGTCAGCGGTGGCAAACCAGGGGACTTCGGTCCCGTCCTGCACGGCGGACCGCACGGCGCCGCAGCTCCCGCGACCACCGGCGGCTACGCCGCACTGACCGCCGGCGCAGCCTTCAGCCACGGCGGCCACGGGCTGCCCGCCGGCCCGGCCATGGCGGGCGCGCTGCCCGCCCACGCCGAGCTCAAGGGGCACCGGCACCGCGGCGCCGAGCACCACTCCGCGCACTGAGCCGGCTCCGGCCGGTGCCGGGCAGGCCGCGCTACGGCAGCTTGTCCAGCACCAGCCGGACCCGCTCGGCGAACTCCGCCCCCGGCGGCGCACCGACTGGCTCCAGGCGCCACCACGAGCTGCTGCGCTCGTAGCGGTCCAGCTCGGCGGGGACCACCGCGTCCACCACCGTGCGCAGCCGCTGAGCGCTGTCCGGACCGACCCGCACCCCCACCCCCTCCACCAGCAGGCGGGCGGTCCGCTCGTCCGCCTCCGGCCAGCCGGACGCCAGCACCCGGGTGTGCTGCTCCGCCAGCTCCCGACGCAGCTTCGCGGCCAGATCGACGCCGGCCGGTCCCCCGGTCCCGGTTCCGGTCGGCTGGAAGGCCAGCCCCAGCACCGCACCGGCCGCGTACAGCCCCACCACCACCGCCGGCGCCCAGGCGCCCGTGTGCGCCACCAGCGCCACCACCAGCCCCAGCGCGCCGCCCCCGCTGCCCAGGTAGTGCGGTCGCGAGTCGAACCAGGCCGGCCAGCCGCGCCTACTGGTAGCCACGGATCTCCTCGAAGACGCTGCCCAGATCCCCCGAGACCCCGTCGAACAGCTGGCCCCCGGTGGTGTCCGCGATGCCCTGCAACTGCGGCTTCGCGCCCTCACCGAACAGGATCGGGAAGACCGGCACCGCCTGCCCCGAAGGCGGCAGCGCCTTGTAGAACGCGGCGAACTGCGCCGCCGAATCGCCCTCGTTGCTCTCCCCGTCCGTCATCAGGACGATCGAGGTGAAGCGGTCGTCCTGGGCGGCGGCCTGCTGCTGCGCCACCACCCTGTACGCCTCCTCCAACGTGCTGTAGATCGCCGTGCCGCCGTCCGCCGACAGGCTCTGCACGTCGGAGCGGATCGCCGCCAGCGCCGCGTCCGGCGCTTGGTCCGGCACGTCGTGGGTGTGCTCCCACTTCACGCCGTCGGCGAAGGAGATCAGCGTGACCTGCTCCCGGTCCCGGAACGGCACCACCGCCCCCGAGCCGCCGGTGCCCGTCAACTGGGTCAGCGCCGCCTGCAACGCGGTCAGCCGCGCCCCCGCCATCGAGCCCGAGGTGTCCAGCACGTACACCGTCCGCGACGGGCGCCGCAGCTGGTTCTGGTACGCCGACAGCAGCGCGTCCGCCACCGCCCGACTGCCCGGGAACGCCAGCTCCGGACGCACGTCCGTCCCCAACCCCGCGCCCGGCGCGACCCCGGCGGCCACCGGCCGGCGCTCGGTCACGTCCGAGATCCTGCGCTGCACGTCGTCCCGCAGCAGGTAGGCGGTCAGCCGCTGGAACGCGTCCTTGGCCGGCTGCGTCGCCGAACTCAGCAGCGTCAACGGGTAGTTCGCCGAGACAACGCCGTCCGTCGGGCGGATCACGGTGAGTTGGGAGGCGGCGGGCAGCGTGCGGTTCAACTCCAGCAGCACCGACTCGTAGTTCACCAGCGCCCCCACCTGCACCCCCGAACCGCCCTGCGCCGCCCGCTGGTAGGCCTGCGCCAGCCAGCCCGAGGAGCCCGAGGTCAACTTCTGGCCCGAGAAGAACTGCTGAAGGGCCGGCGAGGCCTTGGCGATGTCTCCTTGCGTCAGCGCGGACTGCGCCCCCGAGAACGCCGACGCCAGCCCCACCAGCGCGGACAGGCCCGAGTTGGAGCGCGAGGGGTCCGTCATGCCGAAGGTCAGCTTCTGCGCCGCCACCGCCTGGCCGATCTGCGACCAGGTCACCTGGGCCGGGTCCCAGCCCAGCGCGGCCAGCTCCGAACTGCGCACCCCCACCGCCACCGGCGAGACCATCACCGGGGTCTCCGACAGCAGCTTGGCGCCACCCGCCGGGTCCAGCCGCAGGTAGCGGTTGGAGGCGAACCAGAGCGCGTCGTAGCTGCCGTCCGCCTTGCCCGAGGTGACGGTGTCGGCGCCGTCCAGCGTGCCGGTGTAGGTGAACTTGACGCTCACCCCCGTCGCCTTCCGCGCATCGTCCAGGATCGGCTGCATGTCCTGCAGTTCGCTGCCGGCCAGCACCCGCAGGGTCATCGCTGCGCCGCTGCCGGCGCCGCTGCCGCTGCTCGTGGCCGTGGCCGTCGCGCTCGCTGCGCCGGCGCCCGTCGGGCCCGGCGCGGGCTTCGGTGAGGGCGAGTCGCACCCGGCCACCGCCGCCAGCACCAGCGCCAGCACGCCGACCAGCCCGCGCCGAGTCCTCTGCATCGCCGCTCCCCGTATCGGTCCCGCCGTCGCCGTCATCAGCCCGTCCCCTCGGCGGCGACCACCAGCTGCCGCATCACCGATGTCGCGGGGATCGCCACCTGCGCCACCCCGGCCTGCGAGAGGTCGGGCGCGAACCCCTTGGTCTTCACCGTCGCCATCGCCCGCCCGAACGCCGTGGGATCGCCCGACGGACGGAAGCCCAGCCGGGCCTCCAGGTTCTGGAGCTTCGGATCGTCGCGCAGCGCGACGGCCAGCGCGCTCGCCGCAGGCGTCAACTCGACCAGCGTGTGGTCGCTCAGGAAGGTGGTGTCCGGGTAGAGCAGCACGGTGTCCGGCGGCAGCGTCCCCTTCGACGCCTCGGCCGCCACCTGCGACTCGTAGACCCAGACCAGCGGATTGCCGACCCCCGACACGAAGTTGCGGAACGGACCGTCCGTGCTCGGGAGTTGGGCACCCTGGATCTCGGTGAGATGGCGCAGCAGCGGCGCGGTCAGGTTCACCCCGGCCTGGTCCGACACCACCTTGCCGCCGTTCGCCAGGTAGGACATCACCGCCAGGTGCAGCGCGCCCGAGGACGAGGACGCCGGATCGGTGGTGGTGACGAAGATCAGCCCCCTCAGCGCCGGGTCGTTCGCCGCGCCCGACAGGCTCTCCCAGGTCACCGAGTGCTGAAGGTCCGCCAGGTACGCGCCCATCCTGAACGTCCAGACGCCCGAGGACGATTCGGAGGCCAGCTGGTTGTCGAGCAGCAACTTCGCGGTCGACTGACGCGCCACGATCACCAGCGGTGAGTAGAACGGCCGTACCGGCACCGGGTTCAGGCCCCTGATGTCGTTGGCCACCACCGAACTGGCCGGGAACGCGAAGTCGTCGCCGCTCAGGCTCTGGTCGCTCATCTCCAGCGACCCCGCCGAGGCGGTGTCCACCACCAACCCCTTGGCGCGCAGGGCCTTCTGCACGTCCGCATCGCGGAAGAAGTCGGACTTCTCCGAGCCGATCACCCCGTGCAGGGTGACCATCGACACCGGCGGTGCCACCCCCGAACCGGCGCAGCACGTGCGCCAGACCACCACCGCCACGCCGGCGACCAGCGCCAACGCGACGAGCACCCCCAGCAGACGCCTCATCGGCACACGCTTCCCCCTGGTCGAGTTCCTCCCGGTGCCCCGCACTGCCGCCCCCCGCGCCGGCCGGAACCAGAGCCTCCCGCCGCGGCCCGAGCGGTGGCCGACGCCGGCATGAACCGGGGGTGAACAAGCCTTCACGAAATCGCATCGCTCCACCGTCGACGGACGGAATCGAAGGCCAACTCGGCTGGCGGCCAACAGATGTCACCTGTCGTCAGGAAGTTGGGCCAAGCTTCCGGCAACGGTCATCCGGGCGTCCGCGCGCAGGTCGTTGTTACGCACCGGTAATGCGTACGCTCAGTCCCATGCGCCGAGCAAAAATCGTCTGTACTCTCGGGCCCGCCACCGACTCGTACGACCAGATCAAGGCCCTGGTCGACGCCGGCATGGACATCGCCCGCTTCAACCTGAGCCACGGCTCCCACATCGAGCACGAGGAGCGCTACCGCCGCGTCCGCAAGGCCGCGGACGAGACCGGCCGCAGCGTCGGAATCCTCGTCGACCTCCAAGGTCCGAAGATCCGCCTGGACAAGTTCGCCGAGGGGCCCGTACTCCTTGAACGCGGCGACGAGTTCACCATCACGGTGGAGGACGTCCCCGGCGACAAGGAGATCTGCGGCACCACCTACAAGGGACTCGCCGGGGACGTCTCGCGCGGCGAGCGCATCCTCGTCGACGACGGCCGGGTCTGCCTGGAGGTCACCCACGTCGACGGACCCCGCGTGCACTGCATCGTCATCGAAGGCGGCCTGGTCTCCGACCACAAGGGCCTCAACCTTCCCGGAGTCGCCGTCTCGGTGCCCGCGCTCAGCGACAAGGACGTCGCCGACCTGCGCTGGGCCCTGCGGATCGGCGCCGACCTGATCGCCCTCTCCTTCGTCCGCAGCGGCAAGGACATCGAGGACGTCCACACCGTGATGCGCGAGGAGGGACGTTTCCTCCCCGTCATCGCCAAGGTGGAGAAGCCGCAGGCGGTCGACAACCTCGAATCGATCGTCGACGCCTTCGACGGCATCATGGTCGCCCGCGGCGACCTGGGCGTCGAAATGCCGCTGGAACAGGTCCCGCTGGTCCAGAAGCGGGCCGTCAAGCTGGCCAAGCGCAACGCCAAGCCGGTCATCGTCGCCACCCAGATGCTCGACTCGATGATCAACGCCTCGCGGCCCACCCGCGCCGAGGCCTCGGACGTCGCCAACGCGGTGCTGGACGGCACCGACGCGGTGATGCTCTCCGGGGAGACCTCGGTCGGCAAGTACCCGGTCGAGACGGTCAAGACCATGGGCCGGATCATCGAGGCCGCCGAGGAGGAGGTCCTCGCGGCGGGCCTGCCCCCGCTGACCGTCCGCAGCAAGCCCCGCACCCAGGGCGGCGCGGTGGCCCGCGCGGCGGCCGAGATCGGCGACTTCCTCAACGCCAAGTACCTGATCGCCTTCACCCAGAGCGGCGACACCGCACGCCGGCTGACCCGCTACCGCTCGCCGATCCCGGTCCTCGCCTTCACCTACGAGCCCTCGGTGCGCAGCCAGTTGGCGCTCACCTGGGGAGTGGAGACCTTCCTCGGCCCGTTCGTGCCCACCACCGACGAGATGGTCGCCCAGGTGGACGCCCAGCTGCTCAGCCTGGGCCGCTGCCAGCGCGGCGACATCGTCATCATCACGGCCGGCTCGCCGCCCGGGCTGGCCGGCTCCACCAATCTGGTGCGCGTGCACCACGTCGGCGAACTGGACAACTGACCGACCCCGCTGCACGGCCCTGCACGGGCGGCGTCCTCCCCACGGAGGACGCCGCCCGTTTGGTTTGCGAGATGATCACTTCCTCGCGTAGGCATCGTGTCAAAGCTGCAACACGACCCTTGACACTTTGCTTGATTGCCCGCAATGGAGGCAGGCCCGAAACTCTAGGGACACCGGCGGGTCGAGCGCCGGTCGGGCTTCCACCGCTGCCACCACTCACCACGCCGGCCTGCCCCCACTGGCCGGAGTCTCCGCCCGCGACCCCACCCAGGGACCCGCAGGCCGATCTTTCAGAGGTGACCATTGACCGCCATAACCGTGGATCAGTCCGTGAAGCGCCTGCCGTCCCCCCGGCGGGTACGTCTCATGCCACTGGTCGCGTTGATCTTCTTCAGCGTCTCCGGAGGCGCTTACGGTATCGAGACGCTCTTCTCCACCTCCGGGCCCGGCATGGCCATCCTGCTGATCGTCGTCACCCCGCTCGTCTACAGCGTGCCCAACGCGCTGATCTGCGCCGAACTCGGCACCGCCATCCCGGTCGAAGGCGGCTACTACCACTGGGTGAAGAAGGGCCTCGGGAAGTTCTGGGGATTCCAGCAGGGCGTCCTGCAGTGGATCTGCAGCTTCGTGGACATGGCGCTCTACCCGGTGCTCTTCACCAGCTACCTGCAGAGCCTGGTCTCCGCCGTCGCGCCCGGCAAGCACGTGCTCTTCAGCATCGGACACCTCCAGTTCGACCTGAACTGGTTCATCTGCCTCGCGGTCATCGCCGTCTTCACCGGAGTGAACCTGCTCGGCGCCGGCTGGGTGGGCGAGTCCTCGGTGGTCTTCGCGCTGATCTGCCTGACCCCGATGCTGATCCTCACCGCCATCGGCATCGCCCACCTGGCCAGTCACGGCATCAACCCGGTGAGCTCGCTGACCAGTTCCTCCGACCAGTCCACCTTCAACGCCTTCGGCTCCGGCCTGTTCATCGTGATGTGGAACTACTCCGGCTGGGACAGCGTCTCGAACGTCGCCGGAGAGATGGAGAACCCGCGCAAGCACCTGCCCCGGGCGCTCTCCATCGCGATGGTGCTGATCATGGTCGGCTACCTGCTGCCCTCCATCGCCTCCCTCGCCAGCGGCTCCGGCGGCGACGCCGGCTGGAAGAACTGGCACGCCGGCTCGTTCTCCGACGTCGCCAAGCAACTCGCCGGCCCCTGGCTCCAGGTGACCGTCACCATCGGCGGGATGTTCGCGGCCGTCGCGATGTTCTCCGCGCTGCTCGCCTCCAACTCCCGCCTGCCGCTGGTCCTCGCCCAGGACGGCTACTTCCCGCGATGGGTGGCCAAGGAGTCCCGGCGCTACCGGATGCCGATCGTCTCGATCATCGGCTCCTCGGTGATCTACGCGCTGTTCTGCCTCAGCAGCTTCACCAACCTGGTCATCTTCGACGTCTTCCTCACCAACATCGGCATCCTGCTGGAGGTCGCCGCGCTGATCGCGCTGCGGATCAAGGAGCCCGAGCTGGAGCGGCCGTACAGGATCCCCGGCGGCTGGCTCAGCATCGCCGGAATCGTGCTCTGCCTGGTCAGCATCTGCGGATGGGCGGCCTGGGAGCAGTACTCGCAGAACGGCACCCAGGCGGTCACCTACTGCCTGGTCATCGTCACCGGCTCCTGCCTGCTCTACATCCCGCTGGAGCGCTGGCGGGCCCGCAAGGCCCGGCGCGACCCCTCGCTCGACCTCAGCCCCGGCAGCCCCGCGTACGCGCAGTGGCTCACCGAGGCCAGCGCCCACGCGCTGGTCGGCCGCAGCTGACCGTCCCTTGTGAAAGCCCCTGGCCGCTCGCGCGGTCGGGGGCTTTCGAGGCTTACGAGCTGTCATCCCGTTCGGCCGGAACGACACATGCTGCATCCTGCTCCGGGCCGGTATGAGCGGATAGCGTCCAGTTATGACCAACAGTTTCGCTCTGCACATTCCCGACGTCGAACTGGAACCCGAGCCGCTGGACCCCTCGCAGATCATCTCCGGCGACCCCGAGGTCACCGGAAAGGTGCTCTGGGAGTCCGAGGACGGCCGGCAGGCGCGCGGAATCTGGCAGATCACCCCGGGCGTGGTCTCGGACACCGAGGCCGACGAGCTGTTCGTGGTGATCAGCGGCCGCGCCACCGTCGAGATCGCGGACGGCCCCACCCTGGAGGTCGGCCCCGGCGACCTCGCCGTCCTGCACGAGGGCGACCGGACGATCTGGACCGTGCACGAGACGCTCCGCAAGGCGTACGTGATCACGTCGCCGGGCGAGGACGGCTGACCGGACCGCCTGTCGCCGTCCCCCGCTCCGAACCCCCACGCCCACGCAAAGAAGGTACGACCCGTGGATCCCGCCCTCTCCCTCAAGGACGTCCAGCCCACCCCGTTCTGGCTGGACGACCCCGCGCGACCGCAGGCCCACTCCGCCCTGGTGGGGGACGCCCGCTGCGACCTGCTGGTGGTCGGCGGCGGCTACAGCGGCCTGTGGACCGCGCTGATCGCCAAGGAGCGCGACCCCTCGCTCGACGTGGTCCTGATCGAGGGCAAGGAGGTCGGCTGGGCGGCCTCCGGACGCAACGGCGGCTTCTGCGCCGCCAGCCTCACCCACGGACTCGGCAACGGCCTGGAGCGCTGGCCCGACGAGCTGGAGCGGTTGGAACACCTGGGCGCCCAGAACCTCCAGGCCATCGAGGACAGCGTCCGGCGCCACGGCATCGACTGCGACTGGGAGCGCACCGGCGAGATCGACGTCGCGACCGAGCCCTACCAGCTCGACGGCCTGCACGAACTCGCGGAGCTGGCACGCTCGTTCGGCGCCGACTGCGAGCTGCTCGACGCCGACGCGATGCGCGCCCAGGTCAACTCGCCCAGCTACCTGGGCGGCTTCTGGGACAAGGACGGCGTGGCCATGGTCAACCCGGCCAAGCTCGCCTGGGGCCTCAAGCAGGCCTGCCTCGACCAGGGCGTACGGATCTTCGAGCACACCCTCGCCACCGACATCGCCGAGTCCGGCGCGGGGATGGCCGTGCGGACGGCGTACGGGCGGGTCTTCGCGGGTCGGGTCGCGCTGGGCACCAACGTCTTCCCCTCGCTGGTGCGCCGGGTGCGCCCGTACGTCGTGCCGGTCTACGACTACGCGCTGATGACCGAGCCGCTGAACGCCGAGCAGCTCGCCTCGATCGGCTGGCAGAACCGCCAGGGCCTGGGCGACAGCGCCAACCAGTTCCACTACTACCGGCTGTCGGCCGACAACCGGATCCTGTGGGGCGGCTACGACGCCATCTACAACTTCGGCGGCAAGGTGCGTGCGGAGTACGACCAGCGCCCGCAGACCAACCACACGCTGGCCACGCACTTCTTCCAGACCTTCCCCCAGCTGGAGGGCCTGCGCTTCACCCACGCCTGGGGCGGCGCGATCGACACCTGCACCCGGTTCTCCGCCTTCTTCGACACCGCGTACAAGGGCAAGGTCGCCTACGCCGCCGGCTACACCGGCCTCGGCGTCGGCGCCACCCGCTTCGGCGCGGAGGTGATGCTCGACCTGCTGGGGGGCAAGCAGACCGAGCGCACGGCCCTGGAGATGGTCCGCCGCAAGCCGCTCCCGTTCCCCCCGGAGCCGGTGCGGTGGGCGGGGATCGAGCTGACGAAGTGGTCGCTGGACCGCGCGGACCGGAACGCGGGACGCAGGAACGTGTGGCTGAAGACGCTGGACCGGCTGGGGCTGGGATTCGACAGCTGAGTGTTGGACCGTGACTGCCCTGGTGCCAACGGCGCTGGGGCAGTCAGTGTTTGGGGCCGATGTGCAGGTCCATGAGCGCGACGGAGGCCTTGCGGGCGACGGAGACGTTGACGCCGCTCACCGTGCGCTTTGTGGCCTTCCACTCGACACCGACGGCGTCCAGGGTGTCCGTGAAGATGCGCAGGATGTCGACGGACGTGTTGGTGAAGAAGTACCGCGGGTACTCGTGCCGCTTGGTCACGCCGTTGGTCGTCCGGGTCGCCCAGTTGACGATCCGACATCCGTCCGAGTGGATCAGGCCGCGCAGCAGCCCCCAGGGGTGCGCGTCGACGATCGTCTGCTGCCAGGGCGCCAGGGCTATGAGGCGCTCGTGCTTCTTGCCGGGGCCGTGCTGGGGGAAGAGGCATGGCAGGTGCTGCGAGTAGACCTTGACGTCGTGACAGCCGATCCGCCGCACTCGGCAGGGCGTGTTGTTCGGCAGGACCCGGCGCATGGCCTCCTCCGCGGCATCCATGAGTCCGGGCCAGGCGTCGCCGCACGAGATGGCGAGGTTGTACGTCCGGTGCTGCTTGGGTCGGATGATGTGACCGTCGCCGAGGTAGAGGCCCAGGAGGTAGGAGTAGGCGGGCTCATCCAGCTTGTCGCCGTAGCAGGTTGGGCAGGTGGACCGCTTACGCCCGGGAAGGTCACCGTGCTTGGCGCGATCCATGTGCTTCCAGTAGCCGACCGTCCCTGTCGGAACGCTGAGCAGGCGCGATACCTCGGCGTTGGGCATGCCGTCTCGCAGGAGGAGAACGGCTTCTTCGCGTACAGATCGCATCGCCATGGCGCCAGCATGCATCTGGCTGGTCCGAATGCTGGATACTCGCGACGCAGATCACTCAAGGTGATGAATGTCGCAAGATCGCTTGCGATTTTGGATTCAAAGGCTAAAGGCGGTGCCGGGTGCGGGATTCGAACCCGCAAGCCCTTTCGGGCGGAAGCTTTTGAGGCTTCTGTGTATGCCGTTCCACCAACCCGGCTGGGAGGTCTGAGGAGAGCATACCGGGTGTGTTTGCTCGCATGTGGCTAGGTACCCTCAATGCTTGCAGTACCCGCCGGAACGAGGAGCCCCGTGAGCACCGCCGACGAGCAGCCCCAGGCGCTTGAGACCGACTTGACCCAGATCACCCGAATTGTCATCGCCGAGGACGAGGCGCTGATCCGCCTCGACCTGAAGGAGATGCTCGAAGAGGAGGGCTACACCGTCGTCGGTGAGGCCGGGGACGGGGAGACGGCGGTGAGGTTGGTCCAGGAGCTGCGCCCTGACCTGGCGATCCTCGACGTGAAGATGCCGATCCTGGACGGCCTGTCCGCCGCCGAGCAGATCCACGACGCGCACCTGGCGCCCGTCCTGATGCTGACCGCGTTCTCGCAGCGCGAGTTGGTGGACCGGGCGCGGGATGCCGGGGCGATGGCGTACATCGTCAAGCCGTTCTCCAAGAGCGACCTGGTGCCCGCGATCGAGATGGCGGTCTCCCGCTACACCGAGATGCGGACGCTGGAGGAGGAGATCGCCGACCTCACCCAGCGGCTGGAGACGCGCAAGCTGGTGGACCGGGCGAAGAGCGTGCTGCAGACGAAGTTCGGGCTGAACGAGCCGGCTGCCTTCCGCTGGATCCAGAAGACCTCGATGGACCGCCGGATGACCATGGCCGCCGTCGCGGAGGCCGTGATCGAGGAGGGCGTCGCGCAGGACAACAAGAAGGCCGCCGACGCCGCCGAGGGTTAAGAAGCAAGAGGGGGCCGGCCACGGACGCGTGGCCGGCCCCCTCCTGCGTAAAGGTCAGTCCTCGCCGAGGTAGGACTTGCGCACCGACTCGTCGGTGAGCAGCTCCGCCCCCGTCCCGGTCAGCACGATCTGCCCGGTCTGCATGACGTACCCCTGGTCGGAGAGCGAGAGCGCCGCCTGGGCGTTCTGCTCGACGAGCAGGATGGTGGTGCCGTTGGCCTTGAGTTCCACGATGGTCGCCATGATCTTCTGCATCATGATCGGCGACAGGCCCATGGACGGCTCGTCGAGCATCAGCAGCTTCGGACGCGACATCAGCGCCCGTCCCATCGCGAGCATCTGCTGCTCGCCGCCGGACAGGGTGCCTGCGGCCTGCTTCCTGCGCTCGCCGAGGATCGGGAAGAGCGTGTAGGCGCGCTCGACGTCCTCGGTGATGCCGGCGGGGTCCTTGCGCAGGAAGGCGCCGAGGAGGAGGTTCTCCTCGATGCTCATCCGCGGGAAGATGTGCCGGCCCTCGGGGGAGTGGGCCAGTCCCAGCGCGACGATCTTGTGCGCGGGGACGGTGTTCAGCGCCTGGCCGTCGAAGAGGATCGTCCCGGCGGTGGGCTTGAGCAGGCCGGACAGGGTGCGCAGGGTGGTGGTCTTGCCGGCGCCGTTGGTGCCGATCAGGGTGGTGACCTCGCCCTGGTTGACGGTGAAGCTGATGCCCTTGACGGCTTCGATCTTGCCGTAGGCGACGCGGAGGTCGGTGACCTCCAGGAGTGCGGTGGTCATTCGGAGGTCTCCGTGCTCGTCTCGCCGGGCTCAGTAGCGGTCTCGGTCTCCAGCGGCGCGCCGAGGTACGCGGTGATCACCCGCTCGTCGCCCTGGACGGTCTCCTTGTCGCCCTCGACGATCTTCTGTCCCTGGACCAGCACGGCTGTGCGGTCGCAGAGGTTGAAGATGAACCGCATGTCGTGCTCGATGACCAGGATCGCGATGCCCTTGTCCCGGATGGCGAAGACGAGTTCCTCGGCGGCCCGGGTCTCCTGCGGGTTCATGCCGGCGGTCGGCTCGTCCAGCAGCAGCAGGCCGGGTTCGCTGGCCATCGCGCGGGCGATCTCCAGCTTGCGCTGCTCGCCGTAGGGGAGGTTGCGGGCCAGGTGGTCGGCCTTGTTGTCCAGGCCGGTGAAGGCGAGCAGCTCCATGGCCTTCTCGCGGCTCTCGGCCTCGGCGCGCCGGTAGCCGGGGCCGCGGATGAGGGCGGAGATCAGGCCTTCCTTGGTCCGGCTGTGCCGGCCGACCAGGACGTTCTCCAGGACGGTCATGTTGGCGAAGAGCCGGATGTTCTGGAAGGTGCGCGCGATGCCGGCCTGGGTGACCAGGTGGGGCTTGGGCGGCAGGACCTTGTCGCGGTAGCTGACGGTGCCCTCGGTGGGGACGTACAGGCCGGTCAGGCAGTTGAAGAAGGTGGTCTTGCCGGCGCCGTTGGGGCCGATCAGGCCGATGATCTCGCCCTCGCTGACCGTCAGGTCCACGTTGTTGACGGCGGTGAGGCCGCCGAACCGCATGGTGACCCCGCGGGCGTCCAGCAGCGGCGCGGCGGTGGCCGTCTTGGTCAGGTTGCTCATGGTCACGCTCCTGCCGTGCTGAGGGTGGTGGTGTCGGTGCTGCCGCCCTGGGCGGGGATGTCGGCCTCGTGGAACTCCAGCTGCCGGCGCCGGTTGGCGACGATGCCCTCGGGGCGGAAGCGCATCAGCAGGATCAGCGCGACGCCGAAGGCGAGCAGCTGGTAGTCGCGCAGGAAGACCAGCTTCTCGGGGATCAGGTAGAGCAGCGAGGCGCCGAGCAGCGGGCCGCTGACCGTCCCCATGCCGCCGAGGACGACGGCGGCCAGCAGGAAGGCCGAGTTGGGCGGGGCGGAGCCGGCGAAGACGTACGGGTCGGGCACCACGTTGTAGGTGACGTGGGCGCTGACGGTGCCGGCCAGGCCGGCCAGCGAGGCGCCGAGAGCGAAGGCGGTGAGCTTGGTGCGGAAGCCGTTGATGCCCATCGCCTCGGCGGCGGTCTCGTCCTCGCGGATGGCGATCCAGGCGCGGCCGATCCGGGAGTTGCCGGCCCGGCTGAAGACCGCGATCACGATCAGCGTGACGATCAGCATCAGGAAGAAGTAGTTGGCGAACCGCCCGATGGTGAACGAGCCGAGCTGGTGGGCCTGGCCGAGGTTGAGGCCGAAGATGCTGATGTCGGGGATGGCGGGGATGCCGTTCGGACCGTTGGTGATCTTCGGGCCCGAGGTGCCGTCCAGGTTGCGTACGGCGATGTGGAAGATCTCGCCGAAGCCGATGGTGACGATGGCGAGGTAGTCGCCGCGCAGCCGCAGGGTGGGGGCGCCGATCAGCACGCCGAACACCAGCGAGACGCCGCCGCCGAGCAGTGCCGCGATCCAGAACGGCACCTGGGTGTGGAAGGGCGAGTACGGCGAGCCGGAGACCAGCGCGGCCGTGTAGGCGCCGACGCCGAGGAAGGCGACGTAGCCGAGGTCGAGCAGGCCGGTGAGGCCGACCACGATGTTCAGGCCGAGCGCGACGGTGGCGAAGATCAGGATGTTCACGCCGACGTTGGCGTTGTGGTCGTCGCTCTGGGTCAGCGGGAACAGTGCGGCGGCGACGAAGGCGGCGGTCATCGCGAACGGCTTCTGCCGGGTGAGCAGCGCCGAGATCCGCTCGAAGAGGCCGGACCGGAAGAAGGCGGTGGCGCTGAAGACGACGCTGATCAGGAAGCCCTCGAACAGCTCGCCGTAGGAGGTGTCGATGCCGTAGGTGAAGATGCCCAGGCCGATCGCGGCGATCGCGGTGACGATCAGCCGCTCCTGCCAGGCGGGCGCGGTCGCGGGTCGGGCGGCCGGCTTCTCGTCGGCGGGCAGGGCGCGGGTGCCGTACAGCGCGGGCAGGACGGCGACGGCGGCGACCCAGCCGCCGGCGGTGAGGTTGGCGAGTCCGCCGAGCTCCTCGGCGATGGCGCCGAGGGTGAACCAGGTGACGGCGAGGGCGCCGAGGGCCAGCAGGCGCAGCGCCCGGGTCTGTCCGGTGGGGGCGAGCCAGCGCAGGCCGCGGACGCCGTACGCGGACAGGGCCTGGAGGAGCAGCAGCAGGCCGGCGGTGACGGTGAGCCACTGCAGGCCGCCGGGGTAGCCGCTGACGGTGAGGTCACCGGGGAAGTCGGCGGTCCAGGTCCAGGACAGGAAGGCCGAGGCGATGGTCAGGACGGCGCCGCCGGCGGTCAGCGCGCGGGCCGTTCCTGCCGGCACCGAGCCTTCCAGGCGGGCGAGTTGGCGGCCCGCGGCGACCTTGACGAGGGGGATGAGCGGTGTGCTGTTCATGGGTGTCTTCTCCTCCGTCCTCAGGCCCGGTCCGCTACGCGTTCGCCGAGTAGTCCTTGTGGTCGCAGCAGCAGGACCAGGATGAGCAGCACGAACGCCCAGACCGGGGACCAGGCCTGGCCGCCGAGCTGCTGCATGCCGGGGATGTCGGCCATGTAGGCGGTGGCGAGTGCTTCGGCGAGGCCCAGGACCAGTCCGCCGAGCATCGCGCCGTAGATGTTGCCGATGCCGCCGAGGACGGCCGCGGTGAAGGCCTTGAGGCCGGCCTCGAAGCCCATGTCGTAGCTGACCTGGCCGTAGCGCAGGCCGTAGCAGATCGCGGCGACGGCGGCGAAGACGGCGCCGATGGCGAAGGCGGTGGCGATGATCCGGTTGGTGTCGATGCCCATCAGCTGTGCGGTGTCCGGGTCCTGGGCGGTGGCCTGCATGGCGCGGCCGGTGCGGGACTTGCGGACGAACAGGGCCAGTACGACCATGCAGATCGGCGCGGCGATCAGCGTGAAGAGGTCGCCGGACTGGATGTCGACGCCGCCCAGGTGCCAGGGGCCGCTGGGGATCTGCGGGAAGACCCGGGGGCTGGTGGCCTTGGGGTAGAGGTTGTGCACGGCCTGCTGGAGCGCGAGCGAGAGGCCGATGGCGGCGATCAGCGGGGCGAGCCGGGGCGCGGTGCGCAGTGGCCGGTAGGCGAAGCGTTCGGCGCCCAGGGCTATCAGGACGGAGGTGGCGGCGCCGCCGATCAGCATCAGCGGCAGGGCCAGCCAGAGCGAGGTGCCGTGCGGCAGGACGAGGTAGACGGTGAGAGCGCCGAAGCCTCCGGTCATGAAGATCTCGCCGTGGGCGAAGTTGATGAGCTGCACGATCCCGTAGACCATCGTGTAGCCGATGGCGATGAGACCGTAGGTCGAGCCTAGGAACAGCCCGTTGGCGAGTTGTTGCGGCAGGGTGTGCAACACCGCAGCCTCCATGTCGCTGTGGAGAGGTCGCTGTGGGAGAGCGTGGCGTCTCGCGGGGTGGGGGGACGGAGCGGCCGCGCGCGCCATTGGTGTGCGCGCGCGGCCGGTGGTGCGGTCGGGCCAGGCCCCAGGTCAGCCGGTGTAGGCGCCGGTCTTGACGGAGACCCACTTGCCGCCGGTGACCTGGTAGACGGTCAGCTGCTTGTTGTTGGTGTCGCCGAACTGGTCGAAGGAGACGTGGCCGGCGATGCCGTCGAAGTCGGCCTTCTGGACGCCGTCGACGACCTTGGCGCGGGCGTCGGACGGGACCTTGCCGCCGTTGGCGGCCACGACGTTGCCGATGGCCTTGATGATGGCGGTGGCGGCGTCGTAGGAGTAGCCGCCGTAGGTGCCGTAGTCGCCGGGGTACTTGGCGGCCTTGTACTTGGAGATGAAGTCCTGGGCGGTGGCCAGGCCGTCGACCGGGGAGCCGACCGAGGTGGCGAGGTCGCCCTCGGTGCCGGTGCCGCCGACCGAGATGTAGGTGGCGGAGAAGATGCCGTCGCCGCCCATCAGCGGGATGTTGTCGCCGGCCGCCTTGAGCTGCTTGGAGAGCAGCGAGGCCTCGTCGTACTGGCCGCCGTAGTAGAGCATGTCGGCGCCGGAGGACTTGATCTTGGTGACCAGGGTGGAGAAGTCCTTGTCACCGGTGGAGACGTGGTCGGTGCCGGCGATGGCGCCGCCGTCCTTGGCGAAGGCGTCCTTGAAGATGCCGGCCAGGCCCGCGCCGTAGGTCTGCTTGTCGTCGACGACGAAGGCGTTCTTCTTGCCGCTGCCCGACGCGTACTGGGCGGCGTAGGCGCCCTGGAGGGCGTCGGTGGTGGCGGTGCGGAAGTAGGTCTTGTAGCCGCGGACCTTGGTGCCCGAGGCCCAGTTGGGGCCCTGAGTGAGCGCGGGGTTGGTGTTGGAGGGCGAGATCTCGACCAGGTTGGCGGTCTCGAAGACCTGCTGCATCGACTGTGCGACACCGGAGTTGAGCGGGCCGACGACGCCGAGCACGCTGCTGTCGGCGACCAGCGAGGTGGCGTTCTGCTGGCCGGTGGCGGGCTGGGCCTGGTCGTCCAGCGCCTTGACCTTGAAGGTGACGCCGGGGACGGTCTTGTTCTTGTTGGCGTCGTCGACGGCGATCTGGACGCCGTACTGGATGCCGAGGCCGGTGGCCGAGTTCTGGCCGGACAGCGGTGCGTCGACGCCGATGGTGACGGTGGTGCCGGACGCGCTGTCGCCACCGGACTTGCTGCCCCCGCGGGAGCCGCAGGCGGTCACGGTGAGGGCTCCGGTGAGGGCGATGCTCAGGACGAGCAGTGAACGATGACGCACGAGGGTCCCCTTCTGGTCGGGAGGCGCCGGGTCGGGGCCGACTCGGTGCCGGGTCGCGCGCTGGGGTATGCCCGAACTGGATGAGCCCGATCCGGTGGCGCGGTGACTGGGCGTGACTCTAGAGCGCCGGAGGCACCTCTGGCAGGGGTGTGGGAGTGCTGTGATTCTCTTGTTATGAGCCCCGCACCCGATCGTCTCGCATGGTGGACTCTGGGGGGTGTCGCGACCCGGGTGGCACAGGGGGTGTTGCCCTTTCGGGCTACAAATGTGCGTGAGTGCCGGGGTGGTGGCCGATCTGTCCGATAGTCGGATGTGAGTGTCCGTGAGGGGTTCGCCGGTCACCAGTGTCCGGATTGCGGATTCCGGGCTCGCCCCGAGGGGGTCTCGACGGCTTTCGGCGGTCGACTCGGAGCGCCGCGGCGATCATGGCGGCTCATTTCGCGCGTGTGACGCAGCGTTACGGGGAGGCGAGCGGCCGACCGCCGCGGACCTGCTCCGGGCATGGAAGCGCCCCCTTGTCGGCCAGCACCTGCCCAGTTGGGGCGGCGGTCAAACAAGGGGGCGGGGTACATCTTTTGACGATGAGTCAGATCATTGCGCCGGGAGCCTAGAGGTCGCGCAGCGCGCAGGTCAGGCGGCAACTGGTGATCCGCCGGCCGGTGTCGTCGGTGACGGCGATCTCGTACGTCGCGGCGGTACGGCCCTTGAAGACCGCTGTCGCGACGCCGGTCACCAGGCCGGAGGTGGCCGAGCGGTGGTGGGTGACGTTCAGGTCCACGCCGACCGCGTAGCGGCCCGGGCCCGCGTGCAGCATCGCGCCGATCGAGCCCAGCGTCTCGGCCAGCGCGGCCGAGGCGCCGCCGTGCAGCAGACCGTACGGCTGCTGGTTGCCCTCCACCGGCATGGTGCCGACCACCCGGTCCCCGGAGGCCTCCACGATCCGGATGCCCAGCTTCTCGCCGAGCGTTCCGCCGGAGAAGGTGGACGGCTCGACGCCCAGCTTGGCGAAGTGCTCCAGGACGTCCTGCGGGACGTCCAGGACGGTCGCCGCGGGGGTCTCGGTGGGGGTCGCCTCGGTCATGCCTGTCTCCTGCCGATTGAGATCCGGCCGTGGGTGCGGCCTTTCGCGATCGTACGACCGGCGCCGGGCCGGGCGGGGGCGGGGGAGCTGCGTCGCGGCGTCCGTTGTCGGTGCCGGGCTCTAGGATTCAGTGACGGGCAGTGGAGTCGGCAGGAACGGACGTTGACGTGGCTACGCAGAGTACGGTGCAGGGTGCGGCGAGTGGCGGCGGCGCGGGGGCACGGCCCCGGCTGATGCTGCTCGACGGCCATTCACTGGCGTACCGGGCGTTCTACGCCCTGCCCGTGGAGAACTTCAACACCTCCACCGGCCAGCCCACCAACGCCGTCTACGGCTTCGCCTCGATGGTTTCCAACACCGTGCGGGACGAGGCGCCCACCCACCTCGCGGTGGCCTTCGACCTCTCCCGCAAGACCTTCCGCTCGGCGGAGTTCCCCGACTACAAGGCCAACCGAGCCAAGACGCCCGACGAGTTCAAGAGCCAGATCGGCCTGATCGGCGAGCTGCTGGACGCGATGAAGGTACCGCGGATGGCACTGGAGGGCTTCGAGGCCGACGACATCATCGCGACCCTGGCCACCGCCGCCGAGGCGGCCGGCTTCGACGTGCTGATCGTCACCGGCGACCGCGACGCGCTGCAGCTGGTCACCGAGCAGGTCACCGTCCTCTACCCCACCAAGGGCGTCTCCGAGCTGACCCGCTACACCCCCGAGAAGGTCGCCGAGAAGTACGGCGTGACGCCCCGCCAGTACCCGGATCTGGCGGCCCTGCGCGGCGACCCGTCCGACAATCTGCCCGGCATCCCCGGCGTCGGCGAGAAGACCGCCGCGAAGTGGGTCAACCAGTTCGGGTCCTTCGACGAGCTGGTCTCCCGGGCCGACGAGGTCAAGGGCAAGATCGGCGAGAAGCTGCGCGAGCACCTCGACTCCGTCAAGCGCAACCGGGTGCTGACCGAGCTGGTGCGCGACGTCGAACTCCCGCTGGGCGTCGACGACCTGGTGCGCACCGCCTTCGACCGCGAGGCCGTCGGGCAGCTGATGGAGTCGCTGGAGTTCCGCAACTCCAACTTCCGCGAGCGCGTCTTCGGCATCGACGTGGGCGGCGTGGCCGAGGCCGCCGAGGTGGCGGCCGCGCCGGGCATCGAGGTCGCGGGCGAGGTCCTCACCGAGCCCGGCGCACTCGCCGCCTGGCTGGCCGCGGCCACCGGCACCGTCGCGGTCGCCTCCGTCTACAGCTGGGCCCTGGGCAGCGGCAGCGTCCAGGAGGTCGCGCTGGCCGTCGCCGAGGACGCCGTCTGGTTCGACCCCTCCCAGCTCGCCGAGGAGGACGACCGGGCGTTCGCCGCCTTCCTGGCCGACCCCGATCGCCCCAAGGCGCTGCACATCGCCAAGCAGGTGATGCGGGCCTTCGCCGAGCAGGGCTGGCAGATCGCCGGCGTCGTCGCCGACACCGCGCTCGCCGCCTACCTGGAGAAGCCCGGCCGGCGCACCTTCACCCTGGAGGTGCTCGCCGAGGAGTACCTCGGCCGCTCGCTGGCCCCCGCTCCGGCCGCCGAGAGCGGCCAACTGGCCTTCGGCGCCGAGGAGGACGGCGACGACGCGGGCGCCCGGGCCCTGATGGTCCAGGCCCGCACGGTCCTCGACCTCGCCGAGCTCTTCGCGGTGCGGCTGGCCGAGGTCGGCGCAGCCGAGCTGCTGCACGACATGGAGCTGCCCATCGCGGCGCTGCTGGCCCGCATCGAGCGCACCGGCATCGCCGCCGACCGTGCCCATCTCACCGCCCTGGAGAACCAGTTCGCGGTCGAGATCCAGCGCGTGGTGGAGGAGGCACACGCCGCCGCCGGGCACGCCTTCAACCTCGGCTCGCCCAAGCAGCTCCAGGAGATCCTCTTCGGCGAGCTGGCCCTGCCGAAGACCAAGAAGATCAAGACCGGCTACACCACCGACGCCGACGCGCTGACCTGGCTGGCCACCCAGACCGACAACGAACTGCCGGTCATCCTGCTGCGCCACCGCGACCAGGCCAAGCTGCGCACCACCGTCGAGGGCCTGCTCAAGACCGTCTCGCCGCAGGGCCGCATCCACACCACCTTCAACCAGATGGTCGCCGCCACCGGCCGGCTCTCCTCGCAGGACCCCAACCTGCAGAACATCCCCGTGCGCACCGAGGAGGGCCGGCTGATCCGCCGCGCCTTCGTGGTCGGCGAGGGGTACGAGTCGCTGCTGACGGCCGACTACTCGCAGATCGAGCTGCGGATCATGGCCCACCTCTCCGAGGACGCCGCGCTGATCGAGGCCTTCGCCAGCGGCGAGGACCTGCACACCACGGTCGCCTCCTCGGTCTTCGGCGTCGCCCGCGACGCGGTGGACGCCGAGATGCGCCGCAAGATCAAGGCGATGTCCTACGGCCTGGCGTACGGGCTCTCCGCCTTCGGGCTCTCCCAGCAGCTGGGCATCAAGCCCGCCGAGGCGCAGGGCCTGATGGACACCTACTTCGAGCGCTTCGGCGGCATCCGCGAGTACCTGCACCGCGTGGTGGAGGAGGCCCGCGCCACCGGCTACACCGAGACCCTGCTGGGCCGCCGCCGCTACCTGCCCGACCTCACCAGCGACAACCGCCAGCGCCGCGAGATGGCCGAGCGGATGGCCCTGAACGCCCCCGTCCAGGGCTCCGCCGCCGACATCGTCAAGATCGCGATGCTGCGCGTGGACGCCGCCCTCACCGAGGCCAAGCTCAACTCCCGGATGCTGCTCCAGGTGCACGACGAAATCGTCCTGGAACTGGCCCCCGGCGAGCGCGAGCAGGTCGAGTCCATCGTTCGCGAGCAGATGGCCGGCGCCTACGACCTGCGCGCGCCGCTGGACGTCTCGGTGGGCGTCGGCCCCGACTGGGAGGCCGCCGCCCACTGACGGGGTGCACTGACGGGTGCGCTCCTACCGGGTCGTCAGCTCGCGGTAGGCCGTGATCGGCGCGTCGTCGTCACCGGCGGCGATGGCGCCGACGTAGCCGTCGGGGCGGACCATGATGCGGCCCGAGGTCAGGCCGAAGCGGGTTGCCGCCCGCCGCTGCGGGTCCGCGACGACGGTGTCGTACCCGGCGACCGCGGCGTCGGTGTCGGCCAGCAGGATCTGGCGGACGCCGGGGAGTTCGGCTGCGGCCGGGAGTGGGCCGAGGGTCAGCAGCACATGTCCGGTCTCCGCGGCCAGCACCCGGCGCAGTTGCGTGCCCGCCACATCGGGCAGGTGGTCCCCGCTGCGGATCTTCGCGTGCGCCACGGAACCCACGACCGCCGGGCTGCCGTGGTACGACAGCGTCGTCTCCTCGGTCTCGTCGGCCAGGGCCTGGCGGGCCGGGCCGATCCCGGTTGCCGTGTGCAGCAGGGCATTGCGCAGCTTCTGCGCGACCGGGTTCGCCAGCGTGCTCAGGTGGGTGAGCCTGGTGCTGAACTCGATGACGCGCGCCGCGACCGGGTGGCGCTCCGCGTGGTAGCTGTCGATCAGCGTCTCGGAGGCGGTCCCCCGGTAGGCGGCGGCGAGCTTCCAGCCCAGGTTGAAGGCGTCCTGCATCCCGGTGTTCATGCCCTGCCCGCCGGCCGGGCTGTGGACGTGCGCCGCGTCGCCGGCCAGGAAGACCCGCCCGTACCGGTACTGCGGCACCTGGGCGTGGTGGATCTCGAAGCAGGTCAGCCAGAGCGAGTCGTGGATCCGGATCCGCCCCGAGGCCCGCTCGTCGGCGACCCGCTGCAGCCACTCCTGGCTCGCCTCGTCCGTGGACCCGGTGGTGACCTGGGCGATCAGCCGCATCCGGTCGCCCTTCATCGGAAAGACCATCAACGGGCCGTCGTGCGCGGAGAAGAAGGTGTACATCGAGCGGGGATCGAAGTCGTGCGCGGCGTGCACGTCGCCCATCAGGAAGCGCTCCCCGTGGAACGAGCCCTCCAGCGCGGTTCCGACCTGCCGCCGCACCTCGCTGCGCGCGCCGTCGGCGCCGACCAGCCAGGACGCCGCGATGCTCTCCTCGCCGCCGTCGGCGGTGCGCAGGGTCGCGCGTACGCCTTCGGCATCCTGCTCGAGCCCGAGCAGCGAGAGGCCCCGCTCCACCTCGACCCCGTGCTTGGCCAGGTTCTCGGTCAGGACGCGTTCCGTCTCGGTCTGCGCGGTGACGACCGCGTAGGGGTGGGCGCTGTCGACGATGTCCAGGTCGACGCGGGCGATGGTGCGCCCCGACGCGTGCATCTCGAGACCGGTGGTCTTGATGCCGGACGCGATGAGGTCGTCGAGCACGCCCACCTGTTCGAGCATTTCGAGACTGCGGGCATGGACGACGATCGCGCGCGACTCGGTGGTGGGCGCCGCGAGCGCGTCGACGATCCGGACCGGGACGCCCCGACGCGCCAACTCACCCGCCAGCGTGAGACCGACCGGACCGGCGCCGACGACAAGCACGGGATCACTCATGATCGGTTCTCCCAACTGCGGCAGCAGGCGCTGCCGGTAGGTCTGAACGGTGGGTGCGATCACCGCGACCCAGGGCGCGGGAGAGGCTAGTAGGAATCCCACCGACCTGCCACACGATCGCTGTCACGGCTGGCACTGCTCTCCGGTCTGGCCGTCGATCAGTCGCAGGTGGTCCTGAGTGCCGTCGTCGGTGAGGGCGAGCAGGCGGTCGCCGAACGGGACGACGACGGGGAAGCTCAGAGGCGTCGACCAGAGCAGTGTGCCGTTGCGGTAGGCGAGCAGCGCGTTGGGGCGCTTGAGGTAGGCGACTGTCAGGTAGAGCCGGTCCGGGCCGGCATACACGTTCACGAAGGCCCCGCGTTTCACCACCCGGCCGGGAAGCGGACGCAGCAGCGCGAGGGCACGGCCGGTGCGGGCGGTGTGCACGCGCTGCCCGGCGAAGCCCGGCAGGATCCGGCGCCAGCGCGAGTAGGTGTACCGAGGTTGGAGCACGGCGTAGATGCGTCCGTCCAGCTCGATGGGCTCGATGCCGTCGGGGTCGACCGAGCCGAAACCGGCGAGCGGAGTCCGGATCAGGAACCGTTCCGGGCGCCCAGGGCCGAGCAGGGGCTCGCGCACCAGCAGCCGGTCCGGCCACTTGGACCAGAACGCCCTGCCGGCGCCGCGCACGGCGATCGACTCACGCTTGCGCGGGTACCTGATCGTGCGCAGCCGCTCGCCGGTGTCCGGGGCGATGACGGCCAGGCCGCCGGAGAGGATCACGGCCGCCACCACCGGCTCGCCCGCCTCGCTCCGGCGCAGGAGCAGCTCGTGGTGGAAGGCGTTCGCCTCGTTGCGCCAGAGTTCGGTGCCGGTGCGCACGTGGAAGGCGCGCAGTCCGGTCGCCACCGAGGCGATCACCCGGTCACCGACCAGCAGCGGCCCACCGACGCCCGGGAGTTCGTGGCGCCATCGCACGGTGCCGTCGGTGAGATCGACCGCGGTCAGGTGCTGGGGCGCGGCGTCGCGGCTCTGCCAGAGCAGCAGGGTGTTCGTCGACTCGTCCACCAGGAAGTCGGAGAGGAGTTCGGCGTCCCGGACCCAGGCACGGGTACCGTCGGCCGTGTCCAGTCCGGTGAGGGTGACCGGCTGGGGCTTGTGCCAGTACCGGCCGGGCTCATCACTGGCGACCACCAGCCGGTTCCCGGTGTGGCGCAGCACCGGGGAGGCGTCCTCGCACTCGGGCAGGCCGTCCGCGGCCCGCCAGCGGACCTGACCGGTGGCCAGGTCGAGCGCGGTCGGTTTCCCGCCGACCAGCAGCAGCACGGCGTCCTCCGTGACCACGGGTTGGCGCAGGGTGCCGCCGGGCGCGGTCAGCGTCCAGAGACCGGTGACCGGATCGTGGCGGGATCTGACGGGAACGGCGTCGGCGATCATGCGCAGACGTTACCGCCGCGGGTTGGTGCGTTTGGTGGGTTCGGCGGTGGTGGGGTCCTCGGGCCAGGGGTGGCGTGGGTAGCGGCCGCGGAGGTCGGCGCGGACGGCGCGGTAGCCGGTGCGCCAGAAGGAGGCGAGGTCGCCGGTGACGGCGGCGGGGCGGCCGGCGGGGGAGAGCAGGTGGATGGTGAGGGGGACGCGGCCGCCGGCCAGGGCGGGGGTGTCGGCCCAGCCGAAGAGCTCCTGCAACTTGACGGCGAGGACGGGCCGTTCGGTGGAGTAGTCGACGCGGATCCGGGAGCCGCTGGGGACGGTGATCCGTTCGGGTGCCAGCTCGTCCAGTCGGCCGGCCTGGCCGCCGGCCCAGGGGAGCAGGCGTTGCAGGGCGGAGGTGGTGTCCAGTCGCTCCAGGTCGGCGCGGCGGCGGGCTCGGGAGAGTTCGGGTTCCAGCCACTGGTCGGCGGCGGCCAGCAGGGCCTGGTCGCTGACGTCGGGCCAGGGGTCGCCGAGCGCGTGATGCAGGAAGGCCAGCCGGGAGCGCAGCGAGCTCGCGGTCTCGGACCAGCGCAGCAGTTCGCCGGCGCCCTCGCGGGCCAGCCCTTCCAGCAGGGCGGCCCGGACCAGCGCGCGGTCGGGGGAGCGGAGTGCGGCGGCCTCGAGTTCCAGGGCGCCCAGGGCCTGGACGCGGCGCGCGGCCAGATCTCCGCGCCGGCTGCCGGGCGGCACGGCCCAGTGCACCTCGTCGCGGGTGGTCAGCAGGTGAGCGGCAGCGGCGAGAGCAGTGCTCTCGTCGATGAGCACTGCTCTGCGGATGCGCGCGGACGGCGCTCCCGCCGGTCGGTCGGCCACGGCGATCGCGAGCCACTCGGAGCCGCTCAGCGCGGAGCCGGCCGGGAGCTCGCCGGCCGTGCCGGAGGCCATCAGGTACGTCCCGGCGGCGCCGCGCGCCCGGGCGATCCGCTCCGGCTGCGCCAGCGCGGCCAGCAGCCCGACCGCACCCGCGTCCGGCAGCGCGGTGGCCGGCGCGTCCACGTGCGAGCGCAGCCGCCGCGTCTCGTCCCGCCACCGCCCGCCGTACGACTCGGCGCCCGAGACGCCCGAGACCCCGCCGCGCACCGCCCGCCACACCGCCGCCAGATCGTCGCCGAGCGCCCGCGGGGGCTCCTCGGAGAGCAGTGCGACGATCTCCGCCGCCCGCCGCGCCCCCACCACCGGCGCGCCGTCCAGCAGCGCGCGGGCGAGCCGCGGGTGCAGCCCCGTCCGCGCGAACCGCCGCCCGCGCTCGGTGGCCCGGCCCTGCGCGTCCACCGCGCCCAGCGCCGTCAGCGTCTGGCGGGCCGCGCCCATCGCGCCCGCGGGCGGCGCGTCCGGCAGCGCGAGGGAGCCGGCGCCCGGGTCGCCCCAGCAGGCGACCTGGAGCGCGAACGGCGTCAGGTCCGCCAGCGCGATCTCGGGGGCGGGGAAGCGCGGTGCCAGGGTGTCCTCGACCTCGGACCAGCAGCGGTAGGCCGCGCCGGGGGCCTCGCGCCCGGCCCGGCCGGCGCGCTGGCGCCCGGCGGCCAGCGAGGAGCGCACCGTCACCAGCCCGGCCAGCCCGCGCGCGTGGTCGGTGCGCGGTTCGCGCGCGAGCCCGCAGTCCACCACGATCCGCACACCCGGCACGGTCAGCGAGGACTCGGCCACCGAGGTCGCCAGGATCACCCGGCGGCGCTGACCGGGCGTCAGCGCGGCGTCCTGCACGGCCTGCGGCGCCTGCCCGTGCAGCTGGAGCACGTCCACGCCGTCGAGCCCACCGAGCAGCCCGCTCACCCGCGCGATCTCCCCGACGCCCGGCAGGAAGCAGAGCAGGTCGCCCGCTCGCTCGGACAGTGCCCGCCGCACGACACCCGCCACGTGTTCGAGCAGCAGCGGGTCGGTGCGCGTCCCCTGCGGGGGGCGCACGGCGCGCGCCGGGGGCGCCCAGACGATCTCGACGGGGTGCGCGGTGCCGTGCGCTTCGACGACCTCGGCCGGTCCCTCCTCGGTCGAGCCCAGCAGCGACGCCCAGGCGGCCGTGTCCGAGGTCGCGGAGGCGCAGAGCAGCTGGAGCTCGGGACGCAGCGCGGCCCGCACGTCCAGCAGGAAGGCGAGCGCGGTGTCGGCGTCCAGGTGGCGCTCGTGGCACTCGTCCAGCAGCACCGCGTCCACGCCCGGCAGCTCCTGGTCGCGCTGCAGCCGTTGCAGCAGCACGCCGGTGGTGACCACCTCGACCACGGTGTCAGGACCGACCACCCGCTCGCCGCGCACGGTGTGCCCGACCCTCCCGCCCGGCTTCTCGCCGAGCAGCCAGGCCATCCGCCGCGACGCGGCCCGGACGGCCAGTCGGCGCGGCTCGGCCACCAGCACCCGCCGCGCGGGACCGCCCTCCACCAGCCCCGCCAGCGCGAGCGGCACCAGCGTGGTCTTGCCGGTGCCGGGCGGCGCCGCGAGCACGGCCACACCGCGCGCGTCGAGGGCGCGCCGCAGCGCGGGCAGCGCGGTGCGGACCGGGAGGTCGAGCCAGGCAGGATTCACCCCCGAATTATCAACCCCGCAGTCAGGCCTTCACCGCGACGAAGATCGCCGTCCCCGGCAGGTGCCGCCCGCGCAGCGGGCTCCAGCCGCCCCACTCCTGCTCCAGCCCCTCGGGCCACTCCGGCTCGACCAGGTCCAGCAGCTGGAAGCCGGCGCCGGCCAGCTCGCGCACCCGGTCGCCGACCGTGCGGTGGTGCTCGACGTAGGTCGCCTGCCCCTGCTCGTCCTGCTCGACGTAGGGCGTGCGGTCGAAGTAGGAGGCGGTGGCGGTCAGGCCCTCGACGCCGGGTTCGTCGGGGAAGGCCCAGCGGATCGGGTGGGTGACCGAGAAGACCCAGCGCCCGCCCGGCCGCAGCACCCGGTGCACCTCGCGCATCAGTTCGGCGGTGTCCGCGCTGAACGGCACGGCCCCGTACGCCGAGCAGGCCAGGTCGAAGGAGGCGTCCGCGAACGGCAGTATCGCGGCGTCCGCCTGCACGACGGGCACCAGCGGGCCGCCGCGACCGAGGTCGATCCGCCGGGAGTGCTGGAGCTGGCGGAAGGAGATGTCCAGGGCGACCGGTCGGGCGCCGCGGGCGGCCAGCCAGCGCGAGCACTGCGCGGCGCCGGCCCCGATCTCCAGCACGTCGCGGCCGCTGAGCTGGGCCGGGTCGCCGAGCAGCTGGGCGTCGGCCTCGTCCAGGCCCTCGGGGCACCAGGTGAACCGGTCGTCGCCGAGGAACTCGCCGTGCTCGTCCTGGTATTCGTCGGCGTTGCGGTCCCACCAGTGGCGGCTGGCCCGGCTGCTCTCCTCGGGTGCCGCGGCCCGGCGCAGCGCCAGGTCGTCGTCCTCCTCGTCGAACTGGCCAGGGGGGGTGTCCGCGGTCATAATGCGCCTCGCGTAAGGTAGGGGGTGCGGAAAGCGCCGCTGCTTGAATCAGCCCCTCCCCGGGGCGGGATCAGGCGGTGGCATCCGGGGAGTCCGGCCCCCTGCGGCTGCCACTTCTCATCACGACCACTCGATCGTGTGAGGTGCGCAGATGGAGGATATGGCCTGATCCACACCGGCCTGGACGGTCCCGTCGGCTTCGACGTTGACCGTGCCTGCCTGTCCCCGTATGCTACAAGTTGCGCTGCGGGCCTGCGCGCCTCGGACGGAGCAGGTCGCGCTCGCATCTGTCGAAGACCCTTCGGTCGCAAGACGGACACCGGATCTCGTATTTCACGGGAGCCCCGGTGCGCCGTGCTCTTGGCTGTCCGGCTTTCGGTGGGAGCGATACGGGCCCCCGCGTGGCATTACCTACGACTTCATGTCCGTACCGGAGCCCTTTTCCTAATGACGAGCCCCACCGACACCTCTGTCAGCACCACCCCGCAGGTTGCGGTCAACGACATCGGCGACGCGGAAGCATTCCTCGCGGCGATCGACGAGACCATCAAGTACTTCAACGATGGCGACATCGTTGAGGGCATCATCGTGAAGGTCGACCGTGACGAGGTGCTCCTCGACATCGGTTACAAGACCGAGGGTGTCATCCCCTCCCGCGAGCTCTCGATCAAGCACGACGTTGACCCGCACGAGGTCGTCAAGGTCGGCGACGAGATCGAGGCCCTGGTTCTCCAGAAGGAGGACAAGGAGGGTCGTCTGATCCTGTCCAAGAAGCGCGCGCAGTACGAGCGCGCCTGGGGCACGATCGAGAAGATCAAGGAAGAGGACGGGATCGTCACCGGTACCGTCATCGAGGTCGTCAAGGGTGGTCTCATCCTCGACATCGGCCTCCGTGGCTTCCTGCCGGCTTCGCTGGTCGAGATGCGCCGCGTCCGCGACCTCCAGCCCTACGTGGGCAAGGAGCTCGAGGCCAAGATCATCGAGCTGGACAAGAACCGCAACAACGTGGTCCTGTCCCGCCGTGCCTGGCTGGAGCAGACCCAGAGCGAGGTCCGCCAGACCTTCCTCACCACCCTGCAGAAGGGTCAGGTGCGCTCCGGCGTCGTCTCCTCCATCGTCAACTTCGGTGCCTTCGTGGACCTGGGTGGCGTGGACGGCCTCGTGCACGTCTCCGAGCTGTCCTGGAAGCACATCGACCACCCGTCCGAGGTTGTCGAGGTCGGCCAGGAGGTCACCGTCGAGGTTCTCGACGTTGACATGGACCGCGAGCGCGTCTCCCTGTCGCTGAAGGCGACCCAGGAGGACCCGTGGCAGCAGTTCGCCCGGACGCACCAGATCGGCCAGGTCGTTCCCGGTAAGGTCACCAAGCTCGTTCCGTTCGGTGCGTTCGTGCGCGTCGACGAGGGCATCGAGGGCCTGGTCCACATCTCCGAGCTGGCCGAGCGCCACGTGGAGATCCCGGAGCAGGTCGTCCAGGTCGGCGACGAGATCTTCGTCAAGGTCATCGACATCGACCTCGAGCGCCGCCGCATCAGCCTCTCGCTGAAGCAGGCCAACGAGTCCCTCGGTGCCGACCCGGCCACGGTCGAGTTCGACCCGACCCTCTACGGTATGGCTGCCTCGTACGACGACGCGGGCAACTACATCTACCCGGAGGGCTTCGACCCCGAGGCCAACGACTGGCTCGAGGGCTTCGAGAAGCAGCGTGAGGCCTGGGAGGCCCAGTACGCCGAGGCGCAGAGCCGCTTCGAGGCGCACCAGGCCCAGGTCATCAAGAGCCGCGAGGCCGACGCCGAGGCCGCTGCCGAGGGTGGCGACGCTGTTGCCGCCGCCGCAGGTGGCTCGTACTCCTCCAGCAGCGACGAGGGCTCCGGCGCTCTCGCTTCGGACGAGGCGCTTGCCGCGCTGCGCGAGAAGCTGGCCGGCGGCCAGAGCTGATCGCAGCAGAGCTGAGCTCGTACTGAGCTGATCTCTCAGTGGGCCCCCACCCCGGGTGACCGGGTGGGGGCCCTCTGTCGTACCTGGTCATTGGTTCCCGGTTTCGTGTGATAAGGCGCTCATCCCCTACCTATGGGTCTTTTCGGACAGAACGCCTAGCTTGGGATGAGTTGCCCGAGGCCCCGGCCCCGAAAGCTAGGCAGAGTCCCGCTTCATGCGCCACACCGCCGCTGTGCCCGCTCCGCTTGACGCCGTCGTTCCCGGCCGCCTCGCCGCCCTCGGGCGCGCCTGCTTCCGCCATCGGCGCTGGGTGCTGGCGCTGTGGGTGGCGGTCCTGGCGGTCGGCGTGCTGATCGGCGGCCGGGTGTTCGACTCCACCGTCGCGGGCACCTCCTCCGGCGGGTACGAGTCGGCGCGCGGCACCTCGGTGGTCGCGGCCGCCGACCCCTCGCTCGGCACGGTCACCGCGGTGGTGGACGGCAAAGCGGTCGACACGCCCGCCGTACGGACCGCGGTGACCGCGGCCGCCGGTGACCTGGCGAAGCTTCCCGGCGTGCTGTCGGTCTCCGACGCCTACCAGGGCGGCCCCGCCGCCCACGCGATGCGGTCTTCGGACGGGACGGCGAGCCTGGTCAGCGTCAAGCTGGCCGAGACCACCACCAGCGCACAGCAGAACGCGGTCACCCAGCGGCTGGCCGCGATCGCCGCGCCCGGCGCCCACGTCACCATCGGCGGCGACCTGGTGCTCCAGCAGGAGGTCAAGAACCAGACGCAGTCGGACACCAAGTTCGGCGAGATCGTCACCCTGCCGCTCACCCTGGTCGTGATGGTGCTGGTCTTCGGCGGGCTGGCGGCGGCGAGCCTGCCGGTGATCGGGGCGATCGCCTCGGTCGGCGGCGCCCTGCTGGCGATGTTCGGCTTCAGCCACATCATGGACATCGACACCAGCGTGCTGCCGATCGCCACCGTGCTGGGCCTCGGACTCTCGATCGACTACGCGCTGCTGATGGTCAACCGCTTCCGCGAGGAACGCGGCCACGGCGCCGGGATCGCCGCAGCCGTCGAACGGACCACCGCGACGGCCGGGCGCACCGTCGCGTTCTCGGGCCTGACGGTGGCGGTCGCGCTCTCCGGGCTCTTCGTCTTCACCGATCCCGTGCTGCGCGCGGTCGCGGCCGCCGGCGTGAGCGTGGTGGTGATCGCGGTCGCCGCTGCCCTCACCCTGGTCCCCGCGCTGCTGGGCTTCGCCGGGAAGCGAATCAAACCACCGAAGAAGGCCGAGCCGGACGAGGGCTTCTTCGCCCGGACGGTGCGCCGGGTGCAGCGCCGGGCGGTACCGGTGGCGCTGGTCTGCATCGCGCTGCTGATGGCGGCCGGCGCGCCCTTCCTCGGCGCGAACATGCGCAGCTCCGGCGCCTCGGTGCTGCCGGTCTCCTCGGCCGGGCGGCAGGTTTCCGACACGATCGACCACCGCTTCCCCCAGCTCGCGCCGGCGCCGGTGACCGTGGTGGTGCAGGGCTCGGCGCAGGCGGCGACGACCTACGCGGACCAGGTGGTGGCCAAGCTGCCGGGCGTCGCCGGGGTACGCGCGGTGCAGCCGGTGAGTGCGGACGTCAGCACCATCGACGTCCTGGTGCAGGGCGATCCGCAGGGCTCGCAGGCCAAGCACGTGGTGGACGAGCTGCGCGCCGACCGCGGGGGCCTGACCAGCTATGTCACGGGCGGCGCGGCGAGCGTGGTCGACTTCCAGCACGAGCTGGCCAGTCGCGGGCCGTGGGCGCTGGGGCTGGTGGCGGTCGGCACGCTGATCCTGCTCTTCCTGATGACCGGGTCGGTGGTGATGCCGATCAAGGCGCTGCTGATGAACGTGCTGTCGCTGGGCTGTTCGCTGGGCGCGCTGACCATGGTCTTCCAGCACGGCTGGTTCAGCGGGCTCCTCGGCTTCACCCCGACGGGTGGTTTGGAGACCTTCATCCCGGTGCTGGTCTTCGCCTTCGCTTTCGGGCTCTCGATGGACTACGAGGTCTTCCTGCTGGCCCGGATCAAGGAGCTGCGCGACCAGGGCTACGGCTGCAAGGAGGCGGTGCAGCTCGGCTTGCAGCGCAGTGGTCGGATCATCACCTCGGCGGCGCTGCTGATGGTGATCGTCTTCGCCGGGTTCGCGGCCGGGCAGATGCTGATGGTCAAGCAGATGGGCATCGCGCTGGCGGTGGCCGTCGCGGTGGACGCCACCCTGGTGCGCTGTCTGCTGGTACCGGCCGCGATGTCGCTCTTCGGCGAGTTCAACTGGTGGGCGCCGGCGCCGCTGCGCAAGCTGTACGCCAGGTTCGGGTTGCGCGAGCACGTGGCCCTGCCGCCGTTGGACGTCCCGACGGCCATCCCCGTCCCGCGCAGCCCCGAACGGACGCTCACTCGCCGATGACGCAGGCGTTGCCGAAGCCGGAGTTCAGGGCGCCGCCGAGGTTGGCGGAGTCGCAGGCCGAGGCGGCGCCCGCACCGGCCAGGATCAGGCTGCAGAGCGCGGCGGCGACGAGCAGGGTGTTGCGCACGGAGGTCACGCGGAGGTCCTTTGCTGAGCGGGCTGGGGTTGCTGCCCTGAACAACGCGCGAGCCGCACGAAGGTGACTCCGACTTCCTACGGGCCGGTCAGCTGAGCCGTCGCAGCAGCGCCACGCCGCGGCGCAGCACCTCGCGCTCCTCGGCGCTCAGCTCGCGCGCGATCGCGCCCGCGATCAGGCCCTCGCGCCGGCTGCGCTGGGCGTGCAGCTCCCGCACGCCGGCCTCGGTGGCGCTCAGCACCAGCTTGCGGCCGTCGGTGGGGTGCCGCTCCTGGACGACCAGGCCGGCCTCGGTGAGCAGCGCGACGGTGCGGGCCATCGACTGGTGGCGCACCCGCTGGCGCTCGGCCAGCTCGCTGGTGGTGTGCACGCCCTCGCGGACCAGCAGGCCCAGCACGCCCGCCTGGTTCTGCGGCAGCTCGTCCTCGGTGCGCAGGTGGCGCACCAGCTCTCCGATGGTGCTGCGCAGCTCGGCGGCGAGTTGCAGGGCGTCCTCGTCCGGTTCGTTCGTCATGGGCTCATCGTAGCCGGAAACTACTCAGCAAAGGTGTACAGTCTTGCTGTAGAGATTCCCCCGAGAGCTGGAGTGTTCCGATGCGACTGACCAAGCTGGGCCACGCCTGCGTGCGGATCGAGCAGGGCGACACCACCGTGGTGATCGACCCGGGCCTGTTCACCGAGCCGGAGGCCTTCCAGGGCGCCGACGGCGTGCTGATCACCCACGAGCACGTCGACCACTTCGCCGAGGACCGGCTGCGCGCCGCCGTCGCCGCCGACCCGGGCCTGCGGATCTGGACCAACCGCGCGGTCGCCGCCCAGCTGGACGGCATCGGCGCGCACGTCACGGTGGTCGGCGAGGGTGACGCCTTCGAAGTCGGCGGGATCGACGTCTCGGTGCACGGCGAGTGGCACGCGGTGATCCACCCGGACATCCCGCGGGTCGGCAACATCGGCTTCCTGCTGGACGGCCGGCTCTTCCACCCGGGTGACGCGCTCACCCTGCCGGCGCAGCCGGTCGACACCCTGCTGCTGCCGGTGGCCGGCCCGTGGAGCAAGGTCGGCGAGCTGGTCGACTACGTCCGCGAGGTGAAGCCGCGGCGCGCGCTCGGCATCCACGACGCCGTGCTCAGCGAGATCGGCCTGATGGTGAACACCCGCCTGCTCGGCGAGGGCGGGCCCGGCACCGGCGCGGAGTTCCAGCAGCTGCCCTCCGGTGGACAGGTCGATCTCGGCGCTCGATAGCCTGGCGGCATGCAGAGGATCGGACTGACCGGCGGTATCGGCGCGGGCAAGAGCGCGGTGTCCAGCCTGCTCGTCTCCTACGGAGCGGTGCTGGTGGACTCGGACCGGATCGCCCGCGAGGTGGTGGCCCCGGGGACGCCGGGGCTGGCGGCGGTGGCAGCCGCGTTCGGCCCGGGCATGCTGGCCGCGGACGGATCGCTGGACCGGCCCGCGCTCGGCGCCGTGGTCTTCGCCGACCCCCAGCGGTTGCAGGAGCTGAACGCCATCGTCCACCCGCTGGTGCGGGCCCGCTCCGCCGAACTGGAGGCCGCCGCCGGACCGGACGACGTGGTGGTGCACGACGTGCCGCTGCTCGCCGAGAACGGCCTCGCCCCGCTCTACGACCAGGTGATCGTGGTCGACGCGTCCGACGAGGTCCGCGTCGACCGCCTGGTCCGCCTGCGCGGCATGTCCGAGCCCGAGGCCCGCGCCCGGATGGCCGCCCAGGCCACCCGCGAACAGCGCCTGGCGGTGGCCGACCTGGTGATCGACAACAACGGCACCCCGGCCGAACTGGAGGCCCGGGTCAAGGCGGTGTGGGAGCGTCTGACGGGCTGAGCTAGGGTTTGCGGCCCACCGCGGCCCAGATGGCGACGCGGTCGTCGGTCTCCTGGGCGGGACGGTCGGGGCGCCACTGGGAGGCGGTGACCAGGCCGGGGTCCAGGAGTTCCAGGCCGTCGAAGAAGCGGGCCACCTCGTCCTTGCGGCGCATGGTCAGTTGGGCAGACGCACTGCGGTAGACGGAGGGGCCCTTGGCGGCGTCGGTCGGGCTGGCGAAGTCGCCGGTGGCGTGCGAGAGGGCGAGGTGGCTGCCGGAGGGCAGTGCGTCGACCAGGGTGCGGACGATGGCGTGCGGGTCGTCGGCGTCGTCCACGAAGTGCAGCACCGCGAACAGCAGCAGCGCCACCGGCTTGCCCAGGTCCAGGAGTTGACGGACCTGCGGGTCGGCCAGGATGGCGGCGGGGTCGCGCAGGTCGGCCTGCAGCACGGTGGCGGTGCCCTGGCTGGCGGCGGCCAGCAGCGCGCGGCTGTGCACCAGCACGATCGGGTCGTTGTCCAGGTAGGCGACCCGGGCCGACGGGTTCACCTGCTGGGCGATCTCGTGGGTGTTCCCGGCGGTCGGTATGCCGGTGCCGATGTCCAGGAACTGGTCGATCCCGAGCTCCGCCAGATGTCTGACGGCTCTCTGCAGGAAGGCCCGGTTGGCCAGCGCGCTGATCCGCACCAGCGGACCGAAGGAGAGCACCTGCTCCGCCGCGGCCCGGTCCGCCGGGAAGTTGTCCTTGCCGCCGAGGTAGTAGTCGTACATCCGCGCGGGATGCGGTATCTCGGGGTGCAGTTCGGCCGGCGGGGGTGTGTCGTCGGACCAGGACATCCAGCTCTGATCGGTACTCATGCCGCTTGACCCCCGCGATGGTTGACGTGTCGGGAGAGAGCCTAAGCGGTACGGGAGTGGCGGGGGAGCAGCTTGCGGGCGCCCGGGCCGTCGGTGCCCTGGATGTCGTGCGGGTTGTAGAGCGCGCAGGTGCCCAGCGAGAGGCAGCCGCAGCCGATGCAGCCGGTCAGGTGGTCGCGCAGCCGTTCCAGGTCGGCGATCTGCTCGTCGATCCGCGACTGCCAGGTCCGCGCCACCCTGCTCCACTCGGTCGCCGTGGGGGAGCGGTCCACCGGCAGTCCGGCCAGCGCGGCGCCCGCCTCCTCCAGCGAGAGGCCGACCCGCTGGGCGGCCCGGACGAAGGCGACCCGGCGCAGCGCCTGGCGCGCGAAGCGGCGCTGGCCGCCGGCCGTGCGCTCGGAGTGGATCAGTCCGAGCTCCTCGTAGTAGCGCAGCGCGGAGGTGGCCAGGCCGCTGCGGGCGGAGAGTTCACCGATGGTCAGCTGGTCGTGGCGCGAGGGTCCCATGGGCAGCCAGTCTAGGGCTTGACCTCAAGTCGGCTTGAAGTTGCAGGATTCCCTCATGACCACCGAGACCTCCACCGAGATCCACTCCTACGCCTTCCAGGACCTGCCGGGCCTGATGGGCCTGATGACCGGGGACGAGAAGCACGGTCCCGCCGCCACCTCCACGCTGGACGCGCTCTGGGTGCTCTACGACCGGGTGCTGCGCGTCACGCCGGACACCGTGGACGCACCCGACCGGGACCGCTTCCTGCTCTCCAAGGGCCACGGCCCGATGGCCTACTACGCGGTGCTGGCCGCCAAGGGCTTCCTGCCGGTCGAGCTGTTGCCCGGCTTCGGCGGGTACGACTCGCCGCTGGGCCACCACCCGGACCGGCTGCTCGTCCCGGGTGTCGAGATCGGCTCCGGCTCGCTGGGCCACGGCCTGCCGCTGGCGGTCGGCAGCGCGCTCGGCCTGCGCGCCCAGGGCCTGACCGACCCGGCCGTCTGGACCCTGATCGGCGACGCCGAGTTCGACGAGGGCAGCAACCACGAGGCGCTGGCCTTCGCCGGCGCGGTCGGCCTGGACCGGCTGCACGTGGTGGCGATCGACAACTCCTCGGCCACGCACGGCTGGTCGGGCGGCATCGCGGCCCGCTTCGAGGCGGCCGGCTGGTCGGCGCGCACGGTGGACGGCCGCGACCACCAGGCGCTGTTCGAGGCGTTCACCGCACCGCATCCCGGCCGGCCGCACGCGGTGGTCGCCCAGGTCGAGACCAAGAACTGAAGGAGAGAGACATGGAAACCATGCGCGAGCGTTTCGTCACCGTCACCGCCGAGCTGCTGGAGCAGGACCCGAGGACCGCCGTGGTGCTCGCCGACATCGGCGCGGCCGGGTTCACCGAGGTGGCGCGCCGCCACCCGGACCGGGTGGTCAACGTCGGCATCCGCGAGCAGCTGCTGATCGGGACGGCCGCCGGGCTGGCGCTGACCGGGATGCGGCCGATCGCCCACACCTTCGCCAGCTTCCTGGTCGAGCGGCCCTTCGAGCAGGTCAAGCTGGACCTCGGCCACCAGGGCGTGGGCGCGGTGCTGGTGAGCGCGATGGGCTCGTACGACTGGCCGGCCGGCGGGCGCACCCACATGTCCCCGGGCGACGTCGCGCTGCTGGACACGCTGCCCGGCTGGACGGTGCACGTCCCCGGCCACGCCGATGAGGCCGACGCACTGCTGCGCCACGCCGTCGCGGACGGCGACAGCAACGTCTACGTCCGGCTGTCCGCGCACCAGAACGCCGCCGCCCAGCCGGTCGAGCCGGGCCGCTTCCTGACGGTACGTCATGGCGCAGGCGCCGTGGTGCTGGCCGTCGGCCCGATGCTGGACGCGGTGCTGGCGGCCACCGAGGGCCTGGACGTCACGGTGCTCTACGCCGCCTCGGTGCGGCCGTTCGACCGCGCCGCACTGCGCTCGGCGCTCGGGGCGCGGGCGGACGTGGTGCTGGTGGAGCCCTACCTCGCCGGGACCTCCAACAACGAGGCGCACGAGGCGCTGGCCGACCTCCCGCACCGGGTGCTGGGCCTGGGCGTGCCGCGCGAGGAGCACCGGCACTACGGCTCGATGGACGAGCACCTGGCCGCCTACGGCCTGGATGCCACCGGCCTGCGGGCGCGGATCACCGGGTTCCTGGGGTGACCCGGCTGATCACGCAGGCTCCCGGGCCCAGTCGGGTGGCGCTCACGTCGCCGTACGAGGCCAACGGGGTTCCAGGAGAGAGCTCGTACGGCTTGTCGCCCAGGTTGACGGTGATCCGCACCGTGCCCCGCCACACGCTCAGCCAGCGCTGCTCCTCGTCGTACTCCACCCGCACGGCGCCCAGGTCGGGGTCGGTGAGGGCCGGCTCGGCCCGCCGCAGGCGGATCAACTCGCGGTACCAGGACAGTAGTTGGGTGTGACCCGGCTGCCGTGGCTCGCTCCAGTCCAGGGTGGAGGCGAGCACCGTGCCCGGGGCCTGCGGGTCGGGGATCTGCTGCTCCGACCAGCCGTGTTCGGTGAACTCGCGCCGCCTGCCCCGCCGGACGGCCTCGGCGAGGTCGGGGTCGGTGTGGTCGGTGAAGTACTGCCAGGGCGTGGAGGCGCCCCACTCCTCGCCCATGAAGAGCATCGGGGTGAACGGCGAGGTGAGCACCAGCGCCGCACCGAGGGCGAGTTGCTCGGGGGAGAGCCGGTCGCCGACGGCCCGGTTGCCGATCTGGTCGTGGGTCTGGGCGTAGCCGAGCAGCCGGGCGCCGTAGGGCGCGGGGTACGGGCGCCCGTGGTGGCGGCCCCGGAACGAGGACCAGCTGCCGTCGTGGAACCAGCCGCGGGTCAGGCACTTGGCGACGGCGGCCAGCGGCGCGCGCGCGAAGTCGGCGTAGTAGCCCTGGGATTCGCTGGTCAGCGCGGCGTGCAGGGCGTGGTGCAGGTCGTCGCTCCACTGGGCGCTCAGGCCGAGGCCGCCGGCCTGGCGCGGGGCCGTCAGCCGGGGGTCGTTGAGGTCGGACTCACCGATCAGGAACAGCGGCCGGCCCACGGCGGCGGCCAAGGTGTCGACGGCGGTGGAGAGTTCCTCCAGGAAGTGGACGGCCCGGTCGTCGGCGAGGGCGTGCACGGCGTCCAGCCGCAGGCCGTCGATCCGGTAGTCGCCCAGCCAGGCCAGCGCGCTGCCGATCAGGTAGTCGCGGACCTCGTCGGAGCCGGGCGAGTCCAGGTTGACCGCCGCGCCCCACGGGGTGTGGTGGCGCTCGGTGAAGTACGGGCCGAAGGCGGGCAGGTAGTTGCCGGACGGGCCGAGGTGGTTGTGCACCACGTCCAGGATCACGCCCAGGCCCCGGCGGTGGGCGGCGTCGACGAACCGCTTCAACCCCTCGGGGCCGCCGTACGGCTCGTGCACCGCCCAGAGCGAGACCCCGTCGTACCCCCAGCCGTGCCGCCCGGGGAAGGGGCAGATCGGCATCAGCTCCACGAAGTCGACGCCCAGCTCCACCAGGTGGTCCAGGCGCTCCTCGGCGCCGGCGAAGGTGCCGGCCGGGGTGAAGGTGCCGATGTGCAGCTCGTAGACCACCGCGCCGGCCAGCGGACGGCCGTGCCAGGGCGTGTCGGACCACGGGAAGGCGCCGTGGTCGACGTGGGCGCTCAGCCCGTCGGGGCCGTCCGGCTGGCGGGCCGAGCGCGGGTCGGGTAGCGGCGGCCCGCCGTCCAGCCGGAACCCGTACGCCTCCCCGGCCGGCGCCTCGCCCCGCCACCACCCGCCGGCCTGCTGCTCCAGCGGATGGCGGCCGCCGTCCACCTCGACCTCGACCTGCCGCGAACTCGGCGCCCAGACTCGGTACTTCACGACGGCTCCCGGATCAGCAGGGTGACGGTGTCGACGATGCCCTCGTGCTCGCGCCCGGTCAGCAGGTCGACCCAGTCGCCCGCCAGCTCCAGGACGGCCGGCTGCTCGCTGCGGGCGAGGGCGTAGGGCAGCCGGGTGACGGCGACGGTGACGTCCTCGCCGCGCTGGAAGGCGACCAGGTGCGGGCCGGTCTCCAGCGGCCGGTAGGGGCCGAGCGGGCGGGGCAGGTGCAGGGCGGTGGTGGTCAGGTGGCGCTTCTCGTGGTCCAGCTCGGAGAGCGAACCCTCGGCGGTGGCGAAGGCGACCGGGGCGCGGTTGTCGGGGTCGACCAGGGTGTACAGCATCCGCTCGCTGCCCTGGTAGAGGTCCGGAACGCCGGGCACGGTCAGGTGCAGCAGCGCGGCGGACAGGCTGTTGCTGCGGGCGTAGGGCGCCAGGAAGTCGACGAAGTCGGTGATCCGGGCGGTCAGTTCGGGGTGCGCCAGGACGGCGCGGGCGTAGTCGGCGAGCGCCGCTTCGTAGCCGGGGTCGGGGGAGGTCCAGCTGGTGGCGAGCTTGGCTTCGCGCACCGACTTGAGCAGCACGGAGACCAGCCGCTCGGCGTCGATCGGCCAGGCGGCGACCAGGGTCTGCCAGAGCAGCCACTCCGCGTTGCGGTCGGGCAGCCCGCCGGCCAGCCGCGACCAGACGGAGCATTCGGCGAGCCAGCGCTCGGGCAGCTCGGCCAGCACGGCCAGCCGGGCGCGGGCGTCGGCGCTGCGCTTGGTGTCGTGGGTGGAGAGCGCGGTCATGGTGAGCGGCCAGTCCTGCTGGATGTGCGCGCACCAGCGGTGGAAGTCGGCCGGGTCGACGCCCGGGTGCGCGGGGTCGCCGCCGACCTCGTTGAGGCTCAGCAGCGGGTGCCAGCGGTAGAAGGCGGTGTCCTCGACGCCCTTGGCGGCCACCGCGGAGGCGGTCTGCGCGAAGCGGGTGCGGAACTCGTCCTTGGCCGCGCCGCCGCCCAGGCGCCCGTGGGCCAGCAGCGTGACGAACTGCTCGGTGCTCTCGGGCGTGGTGACGTCGCGGGCGGCGGCCGCGGGGTAGGGCCGGTAGACGGGGTAGCGGGTGAGCAGCTCCTGGAGCGCGGCGCGGACGGCGAGCGGCGCGTGGTCGGCGAGCGCGGGCTCGGCGGCGCCGATCCGCCCGGCCAGCCGGACCAGCCGTTCCACCTCGGCGGCCAGCTCGCCGTCCGGTGCGATCATCTCCGCGCGGCCTTGCAGCGCCTCCTCGGTGACCGCCTCCGGGACGGCCTCGCCGGCGTGCTCCCCGATGTGCGCGGCGTACAGCTCAGCCAGCCGCCGCGCGCCCGGGCCGTCGGTCAGCACGCCGTCGATCCGGCGCAGCGCGTCGTACCCGGTGGTCCCCGCGCACGGCCAGTCGGTGGGCAGCTGCTCGTCGCCGGTGAGGATCTTCTCCACCACCACGTACGCGCCGCGCCCGGCCCCGGCGAGTCGGCGCAGATAGCCGCGCGGATCGGCCAGGCCGTCCGGGTGGTCGACCCGGAACCCGTCGAGCACCCCCTCCTCGCGCAGCCGCAGCAGCACGCCGTGGGTGGCCTGGAAGACCTCCGGATCCTCGGCGCGGACCGCGATCAGGTCGTTGACGGTGAAGAAGCGGCGGTAGTTCAGCTCGGTGCGGGCCAGTCGCCACCAGGCCAGCCGGTACCACTGGCGCTCCAGCAGCTCCGGCAGCGGCAGCCACTGGGTGCCGGGCCGCAGCGGGAAGGCGTGGTCGTGGTAGCGCAGGGTGTCCTGATCCACGATCAGCTGGTCGAGCACCGCGCCCAGCCGGTCGCCGAGCACCGGCAGCAGCACCCGGCCGTCCTGCGCCTCCCAGTCGATGTCGAACCAGCGCGCGTACGGCGAATCGGGGCCGTCCCGCAGCACCTGCCAGAGCGGGGCGTTCAGCCGTTCGGGGACGGGCAGCGCCATGTGGTTGGGGACGATGTCGGCGATCAGCCGCAGCCCGTGCGCCCGGGCGGTGCCGGCCAGCTCGCGCAGCGCGCGCTCGCCGCCGAGCTGCTCGCTGACCCGGGTGTGGTCGACCGTGTCGTAGCCGTGGGTGGAGCCGGGGACCGCCTCCAGCAGCGGGGAGAGGTGCAGGTGGGAGACGCCGAGCGCGGCCAGGTAGGGCACCGCGGCAGCGGCGTCGGCCAGCGTGAAGGACGGTTGCAGCTGCAACCGGTAACTCGCCGTGGGTGCTGACAGCACGTTGGTCACGCTCTTATGACTACCCGCTGTGTGGGTGCCGTACGACCCGGCGGCGTCGGCCGGGTGAACGGGCGTCAGGCCGGCCTCCGCAGCACCAGCAGCGAGCGGTCCGCCAGCCACAGGCCGTCGCCGGCCTTCACCCGCAGGCCGCTGCCCGGGGTCGGCAGCGTCGCCAGGGTGGTGTCCACCACCACCTGCCACTGCTCGCCGTGCCCGGCCGGCACGGTGAACTGCAGCGACTCGTAGTGCGCGTTGAACATCAGCAGGAACGAGTCGTCGGTGATGGTGCCGCCGCGCCGGTCCGGCTCGGAGATCGCGCTGCCGTTCAGGAAGACCGTCAGCGACTTGGCGTAGCTGGCGCCCCAGTCCCGCTCGGTCATCTCCTCGCCGCCGGGGGTGAACCAGGCGATGTCGGTCAGGCCCTCGTGGGTGCCGGCCACCGGGCGGCCGTGGAAGAACCGGCGGCGCCGGAAGACCGGGTGGTTGCGGCGCAGCCAGACCATCCCCTGGGTGAACTCCAGCAGCTGCGACTCCTTGGGCCAGGGCACCCAGGAGAGCTCGTTGTCCTGGCAGTAGGCGTTGTTGTTGCCGTGCTGGGTGCGCCCCACCTCGTCGCCGTGCGAGAGCATCGGCACGCCCTGGGAGAGCAGCAGGGTGGCGATGAAGTTGCGCTGCTGGCGGGCCCGCAGCTCCAGCACCGCCGGGTCGTCCGTCTCACCCTCGGTGCCGCAGTTCCAGGAGCGGTTGAAGCTCTCGCCGTCCCGGCTCTGCTCGCCGTTGGCCTCGTTGTGCTTGTCGTTGTAGGAGACCAGGTCGCGCAGGGTGAAGCCGTCGTGGCAGGTGACGAAGTTGATCGAGGCGATCGGGCGCCGACCGTCGTCCTGGTAGAGGTCGGAGGAGCCGGTCAGCCGGGAGCCGAACTCGGCCAGCGTGGCGTTCTCGCCGCGCCACAGGTCGCGCACGGTGTCCCGGTACATGCCGTTCCACTCCGTCCACAGCGGCGGGAAGTTGCCGACCTGGTAGCCGCCCTCGCCGACGTCCCACGGCTCGGCGATCAGCTTGGCCTGCGAGACCACCGGGTCCTGCTGGACCAGGTCGAAGAACGAGGAGAGCCGGTCGACCTCGTGGAACTGTCTGGCCAGGGTGGCCGCGAGGTCGAAGCGGAAGCCGTCCACGTGCATCTCGGTGACCCAGTAGCGCAGCGAGTCCATGATCAGCTGGAGCACGTGCGGGCTGCGCATCAGCAGGCTGTTGCCGGTGCCGGTGGTGTCCATGTAGTAGCGCCGGTCGGCGGCCAGCCGGTAGTACGAGGCGTTGTCCAGGCCGCGCATGGAGAGCGTGGGGCCCAGGTGGTTGCCCTCGGCGGTGTGGTTGTAGACCACGTCGAGGATCACCTCGATGCCGGCCGCGTGCAGCGCCTTGACCATCGACTTGAACTCCTGGACCTGCTGCCCGCGGTCGCCGACCGAGGAGTAGGAGCCGTGCGGGGCGAAGAAGCCGATGGTGTTGTAGCCCCAGTAGTTGGTCAGGCCCAGGTCCCGCAGCCGGTGGTCGCGGACGAACTGGTGCACCGGCATCAGCTCGATGGCGGTGACGCCCAGCTTGGCCAGGTGCTCGATCAGCGCGGGGTGGGCGAGCGCCGCGTAGGTGCCGCGGATCTCCTCGGGGATGCCGGGGTGCAGCATGGTCAGGCCCTTGACGTGGGCCTCGTAGAGCACCGAGCGGTGGTACTCGGTGCGCGGGGGGCGGTCGTTGCCCCAGTCGAAGTACGGATTGATGACCACCGAGTGCATGGTGTGGGTGGCGGAGTCCAGGTCGTTGCGGCGCTCGGGCGCGCCGAAGTGGTAGCCGTAGACCGACTCGTCCCAGTCGATGGTGCCGCTCATCGCTTTGGCGTACGGGTCCAGCAGGAGCTTGGCGCTGTTGTGGCGGCGGCCGCGGGCCGGATCGTACGGGCCGTGCACCCGGAACCCGTAGCGCTGGCCGGGCTGCACGCCGGGGAGGTAGGCGTGCCGGACGAAGGCGTCGGTCTCGCGCAGCTCGACGGCCGTCTCGGAGCCGTCCGCCGCCAGCAGGCAGAGCTCGATCCGGTCGGCGCTCTCGGAGAACACCGCGAAGTTGGTGCCCGCCCCGTCATAGGTGGCACCGAGCGGGTAGGACTGCCCCGGCCAGACCTGCATGAGCCTCAACCTCCTTGTCGTCCAAGGGAACTGACGCTCCCTCGGGACAGTCGCGCCACTGCGTTCCGTATGCCCGGGCGGCCTGCTCGGCATGTGCGCCGACGCCCGCCGTGACGCACGGCACACGGCAGGCTGACGTACTGTCATGGGCATCGTTGCCGCTTCGGCACGGTTTGTGACGCTCTTTCGGCCGTAGTTCGCCCGAACGGGTGTCCATCGATTGCCGGGGCGCTCCCGGTCCCGGCTGCGCTGCGCCAACGGGCTGCGGGTGCGCCGGGCCGCGCAGTACCCTTGATCGTCAGGCCCCTCCGCGCGGGAGGCGGCGGCCGAGAGGTGAGGTAAAGCATGGTGTTCCCCGCCGACGACTGGCCCGACGGGCTCGGCGGTAAGGCACCAGGAGCCCGCACCGAGGCGCCGACGGTCGTGCTGGGCTCCCCGGGTGGAGGCAGGCTCATCCCCGCCCAGCTCACCCCCGACGGCAGCGCGCCCGGCTGGAGCGCCGAGCAGTGGCAGCGCGCCTACCAGCGGGTCCGGCTCACCGGGCGGGCGTACGTCTGGCTCAACCTGGTCGAGCAGCGGCTGCGCTCCCTGCTGGACGACCTGCTGCGCCCGGTCTACGCCCCGGCCCACGGCGCGGACTGGGTGACGGCGGCGGCGGGCCCGGTCGGCGAGGAGTGGGTGCAGCGCGCCGCGGCCGTCCGCGAGGTCAGCCGGCGCAAGGGCTACCTGCTGGACCCGGCCGACGACGATCCGCTGGTCTTCCTGACCCTGCCGCAGCTGCGCGAGCTGATGGTCCAGCACTGGCCGTGCTTCGAGCCCTACCTGGACGACCGCCGGGAGATCGAGCTGGCACTGGACGAGCTGGAGGTCGCCCGGCACGTGGTCTCCCGCAACCGCAGCCTCTCGCCCACCGTGCTGGCCCAGGCCGAGCGGGCCGCCGCCCGGGTGCTCGGCCTGCTGGACGGCCGTCCGGCCGGCACCGCGGGCCTGCCCGCCGACATCATCGAGGAGCTGGTGGCCGGACGGTACGCGGACGTGGCCGCCGTGCACGCGGACCGGGTCAGACTGCAGCGCGACCTGCCGGTGGAGGACCTGCTGGACGGCGCCCGGCGGCTGGACGCGCTCGGCATCGGCCTGGGGATGCTCTGTCAGAACTTCACCGGCAAGCGGCTGGTGCAGCTGGCCGGCGAGGGCTGCCGGGTGCGGCTGCTCTTCCTCAACCCGGCCAGCAGCGCGGTGCGCCGGCGCGAGCGCGAACTGGGCCTGGGGCGCGGCGAGCTCTCCCGCTCGATCGAGATGAACATCATGCACGTGCGCCGGGTGCGGGCCCGGCTGCGCGATCAGGGGGCGTTCGAGATCCGGGTCTTCGACGAGACGCCGCGCTTCACCGCCTATCTGGTGGAGGGCCCGCGGGTGCCGGGCTCGCGCCGGCGCAGCGGTGACCTCGGCGTGGTGCAGCCGTACCTGCGGCGCTCGCGCGGGATCGAGTCGCCGGCGCTGGTGCTGCGGGCGGCGGCCGGTGGGGCGGAGGGCGCCGAGCCCGGGTTGCTGGAGGTGTACCGCGAGGAGTTCGAGGGGGTCTGGGCGGACTCCCGGTCCGTCAGCTGACACCTCCTGAGCCTTGCCGCCCCCGGCGTGGACGACTGCGGAGCGTCTAGGTAAGGTGTGCCTAAGCTAAGTGAGTGGCGCTTGGCGGGAACGGCTGTTCTGACGGCTGTTCTCAGGCACGCACCGGGGTCGGACCCGGGGAGGAGTCCGCGCTTCATGTGGGACGACGCTTTTCCAAGCTTCCTGATCGGCCTCCGAGAAGGACTTGAAGCCGGTCTGATCGTCTCGATCCTGGTGGCCACCCTGGTCCGCTCCGACCAGAAGTCGCGGCTGCCCCAGGTGTGGACCGGGGTGCTGGCCGCCATCGCGCTGGCCCTGAGCTTCGGCGCCGTACTCACCTTCACCGCCGCCAACCTCTCCGGCACCGCGCAGGAGGCCTTCGGCGGCACGCTGAGCCTGATCGCGGTGGCCTTCGTCACGGCGATGGTGTTCTGGATGCGCCGCTCGGCCCGCAACCTCTCCTCGGAGATCCGCGAGAAGGTCGCCGCCGCGCTCACCATGGGCGGCGGCGTGCTGGTCCTCACCAGCTTCCTGGCCGTGGGCCGGGAGGGCCTGGAGACCTCCCTCTTCCTGTGGACCACCGCGCGCTCCGCCGGTGAGTCCACCGGTCCGGCGATCGGCGCCTCGGTCGGCCTGGTGCTGGCCGCGGTGCTCTGCTGGGGCCTGTACCGCCGGGTCCTGAAGATCAACCTGACCCGGTTCTTCACCTACACCGGCATGGTGCTGATCGTGATCGCGGCGGGCGTGCTCAGCTACGGTCTGCGCGACCTCCAGGAGGGCGGCGTGCTCGGCGGCGGCCACTCCTACGCCTTCGACCTGAGCGGCTCGCTGGACGCCGGCTCCTGGTACGCCACGCTGGTGCAGGGCGTCCTCAACATCACCGTCACCATGACCTGGCTTCAGGTCGTCGCCTACCTGGGGTACCTGGCGGTCGTGATGACGCTCTTCGTCCAGGGGCTGCGGGCGACCGCGCCCAAGCCGGCTCCGGTCGAGGCCAAGGCTGAAGCTTCGCCGAGCACCCGCAACCGCTGGCTGCTGCCCGCCGCGCTGGTGACCGTCCCGGCTGTGGTCGCCGTCGCGGTGATCGCCGCCAGCGGCGGCAAGCCGGCCACCGCCGCCACCGTCGCCGTCTCGGACGACAAGAACGAGTGCGGAAAGGGCTTCAGCACCCCGCAGCCCGGCCAGCAGACCTTCCAGATGCACAACACCGGCGGCAAGACCTCCGAGGTCTACCTGGTCAACCCGTCCACCAACGCGGTGTACGGCGAGATCGAGGGCCTGGCCCCCGGCACCACCCGCCCGCTGACCGCCACCATCGGCAGCGGCGACTACGCCTGGCGCTGCGTGCCCACCGGCGGCGACGCGGTCACCTCGGCCGCCGTGCACGTCAGCGGCGGAGCGGCCGTCAAGGCCGTCGCCCCGGTCTCCGAGGACGACCTCAAGGCGCCGCTCGCCGCCTACAAGGCCTACGTCCAGAGCGGCCTGGCCACCCTGCTGACGCAGACCCAGAAGCTCCAGGCCGACCTGGCCGCCGGCGACCTGGCCACCGCCCGCACCGACTGGCTCACCGCCCACCTCCAGTACTCCTCGCTGGGCGCCGCCTACGGCACCTTCGCCGACTTCGACAAGAAGATCAACGGCCGGGCCGACGGCCTGCCCGACGGCGTCAACGACAAGGACTTCAGCGGCTTCCACCGCCTGGAGTACGGCCTGTGGCACAACCAGGGGCCCGCTGAGCTGGCCCCCGTCGCCGACCAGCTCTCCAACGACGTGGACGGCCTCGGCAAGGCCTTCCCGACCCAGGACTTCGACCCGACCGACCTGCCGCTGCGCACCCACGAGATCCTGGAGAACTCCCTCCAGTTCGAGCTGACCGCCGACACCGACGAGGGCAGCGGCACCAACCTGGCCACCGTCCAGGCCAACCTGGCCGGCACCCAGGAGCTGCTGACCGTCCTCCAGCCGCTGATCCAGCCGCGCGACGCCGACGGGCTCACCACCGTCAACGCCGACATCGCGCGGGTCACCGCCCTGCTGGCCGCCGCCCACCACGCCGACGGCAGCTGGACCCCGGTGCAGCAGCTGGACGCCGCTACCCGGGCCCAGCTGAACGGTGCCACCGGGCAGTTGCTCGAAGACCTTGCTCCCGTCCCCGACCTTCTTGAGATCCGGAAGTCCGCCTGATGCCCACCACTCAGAACGGGACCACCGGGTCCTGCCCCTTCCCGCACACTGCGCCGGCCGCTGATACCGCCGGCTGCCCGGCCGTCCCCGCCCGCCGCAGCTTCCTGGGCGCGGCGCTCGGCGTCGGCGCGGCGGGTGCGGCGCTGGCCGGTGGCGCCGGCGCGCTGGTGCTCGGCGGCTCCGAGAAGGCCGCCGCGGCGGGCGTCGATCTCGCGGCCCAGTCCGTCGCCTTCGAGGGCCAGCACCAGGCGGGTGTCCTCACCCCTGCGCCGGCCGCCGCCGCCTTCCTCTCCTTCAACGTCATCGCGACCGACCGCAAGGCACTGGAGGACCTCTTCCACACGCTGACCGACCGGATCCGCTTCCTCACCTCCGGCGGCACCCCGCCGGACCTCGGCGTCGGCGCGCCGCCGTCCGACAACGGCATCCTGGGCCCGACCGTGCCCAGCGACAACCTGACCGTCACGGTCGGCGTCGGCGCCTCGCTCTTCGACGCCCGCTACGGTCTGGCCAAGGCCAAGCCGGTCAAGCTCGGCCCGATGAAGACCTTCCCCAACGACAACCTGCAGCCCGCCGAGCTGCACGGCGACCTCTCGCTGCAGATCTGCGCCAACAGCCAGGACACCGTGCTGCACGCACTGCGCGACATCGCCAAGCACACCCGCGGTGCCATGCAGCTGAAGTGGCGCATCGACGGGTTCCAGAACGCCCCGCGCCCCACCGGCGCGCAGCGCAACCTGCTGGGCTTCAAGGACGGCATCGTCAACCCGGACGTCACCTCGGGCCGCGAGATGGACAAGCTGGTCTGGGTCAAGGACGGTATGGGCGAGCCCTCCTGGGCCACCGGCGGCAGCTACCAGGTCATCCGGATCATCCGGATGCTGGTCGAGTTCTGGGACCGGGTCTCGCTCGCCGAGCAGGAGAAGATGTTCGGCCGCCGCAAGGACACCGGCGCCCCGCTGGACGGCGCCAAGGAGACCGACGCGCCCGACTACGCCAAGGACCCGCAGGGCAACGCGATCCCGCTGGACGCCCACATCCGCCTCGCCAACCCGCGCACCGACAAGACCGACGACTCGCGCATCCTGCGCCGCGGCTTCAACTACGACCGCGGCCTGGACTCGGTCGGCAACCTCGACATGGGCCTGGCCTTCTGCTGCTACCAGCAGGACGTCACCCGCCAGTTCGAGGCGACCCAGACCCGCCTGATCGACGAGCCGCTGGTCGACTACATCTCGCCGACCGGCGGCGGCTACTTCTTCGTCCTGCCGGGCGTGAAGAACGGCTCCGACTGGCTCGGCAGCGGCCTCTTCGCCGCCGCCTGAGGGGCCAGGGCCGCACCGCGTCCGGGAGTGTCACAGGTGGGGGCGATGATGGGTCCCGTCGAACTTGTTGGACGGAAGGACCCGGGTGATGGGTGAGCTGAGCGGGCGGACGAACTGGTGGCACGAGCCGCTGGTCGGCTTCGACCTGGAGACCACGGGGACCGATCCGGCCGAGTCGCGGATCGTCACGGCGGCGCTGGTCGAGGCCGTCGGCGGGGAGCCGGTGCGGACCACGTGCTGGCTGCTCGACCCCGGGATACCGATCCCGGCCGAGGCGCAGGCGATCCACGGGATCAGCGACGACCAGGCGCGCACCAGGGGCAGACCGGCGGCCGAGGCGGTCGAGGAGATAGCCGCGGCGCTCTGCGCCCGGCTGGCCGACGGCAGCCCGGTAGTGGCGTTCAACGCGCCGTTCGACCTCTCGCTGCTGGACGCCGAGCTGCGCCGGTACGGGCGCCCTGGCCTGGCCGAGCGGCTGGTCGGTCGCCAGGTGGTCCCGGTACTGGACGCACTGGTGATCGACCGCGCGGTGGACCGCTACCGCAAGGGCTCGCGCACGCTGCAACGCGTCTGCGAGATATACGGCGTGGAGCTGGCCGACGCGCACGAAGCGGCCGCCGACGCCCTGGCCGCCGTCCGCGTCGCCGTGGCCCTGGGCGAGCGCTACCCCCGCGAACTGGGCGAGTTGACGCTGGCCGCTTTGCACGAGCAGCAGGTCCACTGGTACCGCGAGTGGGCCGAGGGCCTCCAGGCGTGGCTCCGCAAGGGCCGCGACCCCCTGGCCGTGGTCGACTCCCGCTGGCCGATGCGCTGACAGGGTCACGGCTGGAGCTGCGCCGTCCGCAGCCGACGGATGCCGGCGTTCACGACCGGGCCGACGCCGAGTGACGCGCCGACGAACAGCGCGCCGAGCAGCGCCCAGCCCGGTTCCCCCAGGCCCAGCGGCAGCAGGGTACTCAGGGTGGGGGCCAGCATGGCGGAGACCGAGGCACCGCTGCTGACGAGTCCCTGGTACTGCCCCTGAGCCCCCTCCGGGGCAAGCCCGAAGGCGATGTAGAACTGGGCGGAGGCTGCGCACAGTCCGCCGGTCAGGTTGAGCAGCACCCCTGCCGTCAGCAGGGCCGCGCCCGGCCAGGGCGCGGTGCGGGCCGTCGCGGCGAAGCAGCAGCAGGCCAGCAGGAGGCTGATGCCGCCGATCCCGGCCGTGCGGCGGGCGGAGCGCCAGCTGCGCACCCGACGTGAGACGGGGACCTGGAGCAGGACGTGCCCGATCGTGTTGACCGCGAAGGCCAGTGAGATGAACTCCCCGGGAATCGACGTGCGGTGGAGCACCCAGAGCGGCAGGGCGAAGGTGACCGTCGTGTTGTACATCCCCAGGACGCTGAACAGGCCGGTGACCGTGACGTACGGGCGGTCCCGAAGCGCCTGCCAGGGCGACGGCCGCAGCGCGGCCGGCCGCGGGAGTGCGCGCGGCAGCCGTAGGTAAAGGGCGGCGGCCGCCAGGAACGTCGCGGCGTCCAGCGCTATGGCCCACCGGTAGGCGAGTGGGGTTCCCAGGCGCAGCGCCACGGCCGAGAGGGAGGAGCCGAGCGCGAGTCCGAAGAAGACCACGGACCGGGTGTAGGCGCGGGCGGCCACCCGCTCGGACGGGGGCACGCTGTCCGCCACCAGCGCGGCCGCGACCCCCGACACACCTCGGTCGAGGGCGGTGATCAGGGTGGCCAGCGCGGTGAACTGCCAGGCCGTGGCGACGAAGACGTAGCCGAAGGTCAGCACGCCCATCGCCGCCAGCAGGGCCACTTGCACCTGACGGGCGCCCTGGCGATCCGCGAGCCGGCCGAGCGGGATCCCGGAGACGACGCCCGCGACAGAGGCGATGCCCAGCCCCAGTGCGACCTGCCCCGCTCTCAGCCCGACCACCTGGGTGAAGTAGAGCGCGCTGAGCGGCAGGAACAGCCCGCTGCCGAGGGTGTTGACCAGGATGGCCAGCGCCATCGTCCGGACGACGGGGGAGTGCGGAGGTGTTCGCCGTAACGTGGTCACATCCATGGGCAACCGACTTCTGGCGCCGATTTCATCCTTGGTGAAGGCCCTCAAAAGTCGGTTCGAGCTGGCGATTTGGCTGCGCGCCTCCTACCGGTCCTCTGGGGAGGGCGACTTGACGTCGCTTGGGCCAACTGCCCGGGGCGAGCTGGCTCGGCCATCTGCTGACCGGCGGGCGTACTCGGAGGGACATACCGGACATTCGGTGTTTGCCTTCTGGTGTGAGCCGGTTCGCTTTCGCCCGGTTCCGCCCTTCTCGTGACAGGAAAACCCTCGTGAAGCTCCGCTACATCGCCGCCATGTCCCTGGCCACCAGCGCCCTCATGGTCGGCGGCGCCGTGCTGTCCGCCGTACCGGCCAGCGCCGGTGCACCCACTGCGAGTTCGACGTCCACGCACCGCGACGCGGCCGCCTGCACGGCCGCGGAGGCGGCGGCTTCTGCTGCTGTCGCCCAGGCGGCTACGGCTGCTGCCGCCGCCCAGGCCGCCGCGGCCACCGCCGCCGCCGCTGCCAAGACGCTCGCCGGGGACCTCGCCGCGACTCCGCCGGCCGCTCCGACCGTCATCGCCACCGACGTAGCCAACGCCGTCGCGGCCCTCGCGGCTTCCAGCACGGCCACCGCCGCCGCTGTCGCGGCCGAAGGCACCGCCGCCGCGGCCACCGCCGCCGCCGTCACGGCGTGCGTCCCGGCGCTGCCGAAGGCCTGACAGCGCGAGGCGCAACCCCGGTCGCCGTGGCCGGGGTTGCGCCTTGCGTCAGGCGTTCAGCAGTCGGTGGGGAGGTCTCCGTTGCGGATGGCGGTGATGAAGGCCTGCCAGGCGGGGGCGGGGATGAGGAGGGCCGGGCCGTGCGGGTCCTTGGAGTCGCGCACGGGCATGACGCCGGGGTGTCCGTCGGCGACCTCGATGCAGTTGCCGCTGCTCTGTCCGCTGTAGCTGGACTTGCGCCAGTGGGTGGCGGCCAGACTGTGCCTGTCACTCATCGCCGAACTCCTCTGCCACCGAGCGGATCAGGGTCAGGGACGCCTCCGGCGGCAGCGCGGCGGCCCGCGCCCGATCGTACAAGGCCTGGCAGCGCATCACCGTCGCTGGATCGTCCAGCAGTTGCCCGCTGAACACACCTTCCGAGTAGGCCACCGGCGGGGCGTCCGCGAAGGTCATCAGGGTGAGGCTGCCCTCCATCATCGAGTGTGCGCGGGACGAGAAGGGAAGCACCTGGATCACGGCCCGTCCGCGCTCCACCCTCTCAACGAGGTGCCGTAGCTGTTCGGCCATCTCGGCGTCGGTGCCGACCGGGCGGCGGAGGACGTTCTCGTCCAGGATCGTCCACAACTCCGGGGCTGTTGGACTGTCCAGGAGACGTGCGCGCTGCATCCGGTTCCGCACGTAGCCGTCGATCTCGTCCTGCGGCATGAACGGCTGAGCCGCTCGGAAGATGGCATGGGTGTAGGCCTCGGTCTGCAGCAGCCCAGGGATCAGGAGTGCCCCGAACTCGCTGATCGTCAAGGCGACCTTCTGAAGCTCCGCGACAGCTGCGAAGTAGTCGGCATCGAGTGAGCCGTCGATCAGTTCCTTGCACATCCGGCCGAAGATGCCGTCCGTCTGAAGCGCCACGTCGAACCGCCGAGCCAGGTCGAGTTGGGGCTTTCGGATGGCCGCCTCGAAGAGGCCGATGTACGAGCCCGAGCAGTAGACCAGGTCACCGAGCTCCTGCTGCGACAGACCGGCGGCCTCGCGGCACCGCTTCAGCTCGGATCCGAAGAAGTCCCACCCGAACCTGGGCTGACTGAAGCCCTTGGAACCGCCTTTTTTAGTCACCTGTGAACTCCTCCGCCTGACAGAGCCGTTGTCGCCGGGTTCCCCCTGGTGAGCGTAGCCCGGGATGCCGACGCTAGGAGTACAAAACGTAGGGATTCCCTCGCTCTCAGTGAGGGGCGGGGCGGAGAGAACGGCGGCACGATGAGCGAACAGACGACCGGTCCCACCTGGCTGCTTGACCTTCTGGCGTCAGAACCACCGCCGCTGTCAGGCGAGTTGCGCTCCGAGGTGCATGCCTGGCTGAAGCGCGGCCCGAAGTCGCCGTTGGTGGCGCGGCGGCTGCTGCGCAAGCTGCTGGCGCAGCGCGCGGATGGTGAGCGGTTCCGTGACGGCGGTCAGCTGCTGGTCTCCGAGCTGGTGACCAACGCGGTCGTGCACGCGAGGGTCCCGGCCGGGCGCAGGCTCTGGGTGCGGTTCGCGGTGGACGCGGCGGTGCTGCGCATCGAGGTGCACGACGCGAGCGGTGAGCGGCCGGTGCCGCGGCAGGTGGGCGAACTGGCGGAGTCAGGGCGGGGGTTGCTGCTGGTGCAGGCGCTGTCGCAGCGCTGGGGGTGCTGTCCCAGAGCCGGTGGCGTCGGCAAGGTGACCTGGTGCGAGTACGTCCCGGAGAGCTAGCTCGCGGGGAAGTCGAAGGTGTAGCCCTGCTGGACGAGCCAGGGGAGCAGCTCCGCGAGCGCGGCGACGGTCTGGCTGCGGTCGCCGCCGCCGTCGTGCATCAGGATGACGCCGCCGGGGTGGAGCTGGCGCTGGGCGGTGGCGAGGATCTTGTCGACGCCGGGGCGGGCCCAGTCGCGGGTGTCGACGGTCCAGCCGAGCGGGCGCAGGTCGTCCTGTACGGCGATCTGGCGGTTGTCGGCGCTGAAGTCGCCGCCGGGGGCGCGGAACCAGCTGACCTCGGTGCCGGGGCCGCCGGCCTTGACGATCATGTCCTTGGCCGCGTCGATCTCGTACGTCTGCTTGTCGTGCGACAGGGTGTGCATCGGCTGCGGGTGGTGCACGGTGTGGTCGCAGAGGCGGTGGCCGGCCGCGCGGATGCGCTGGACGATCGCCGGGTCGGCGGCGGCCTGCGGGCCGATCTCGCAGAAGGTCGCCTTGGCGTGGTACTGCGCGAGCAGGTCGAGGATCTTCGGGGTGGCCGGCCCCGGGCCGTCGTCGAAGCTGAGGGCGACCGTGCGCCCGCCGGTGGCGGTGCTGTAGACGATGCTGCTCTCGGGGGCGCCCGCGGCCAGCGGCGGGGCGGCGGCGGTGGTGGCCGGTGCAGGGGCAGGGTGGGCCGTGGGGTGTGCGCTGGGGGAGTCGGAAGCAGAGGGCGAAGAAGAGGCCGAGGCCGAGGCCGAGGGGCGGACCGCACTCGCCGCGCTGCTGCCCGCGTGGGTTGTCCCGCAGGCGCAGACGAGGGCGAGGGAGAGTACCGCGGCGCAGCCTGCGGCAGCGCGGCGGAGCAGTCGGCGGTGGGTGCCCTGGGTCGGCATGGCGGCGGCTCCTGAGGGTGGTTCGAGCCGCCCGGGGTGGGTGCGACTTACCTCTACGACGCCACCCTCAGGCCGACAGTTCCGATACGTCCATAGGTTCTTCAGACAATTCTCAGACAACGTGAGGGTACGTCGAGAAGGTCAGAAAGCGTGCCACCGCACGGTCGTGTCCCCCTCGCGCAGCGAGGCGACCCGGCGTCGGAACTCCGCCAGCGCCGCCGCGTTGCCCGGCACCTGCTGCGCCACCCAGGAGGCGCTGGCCGTCTCCCGGGCCCCGCGCAGGACGGCGCAGCCGGGCCAGTCCCGTACGTCCCAGCCGTAGGCGTCGGTGAAGGCGCGGTAGTCGGCGGTCGGGACGCCGTACCGGTCGTGGCTGAGCGCGAGCACCACCAGGTCGTGTTCGCGCAGGTCGTCCGAGACGGTCTCCAGGTCGAGCAGGATCGGGCCGTCCGGGCCCAGGTGGACGTTGCGCGGCAGCGCGTCGCCGTGGATCACGCCGGGCGTCAGGTGGGGAGTCAGTTCGGCGAGGGCGGCGCCGAAGCCGTCGCGGCGCCGTCGCAGGAAGTCGGCGTCCGCCGGGTCGATGTGCCCCTCGGCGGCCCGCAGCCAGCGCTCCACCCCGCTGAGCAGGTCGCGGCGCGGCAACGGGACGGGCGGCGCGGGCAGCCGGTGCAGCGCGCGCAGCAGCGGGCCGAGGTCGGCGGGCAGCGCCGGACGGACGGACGGGCTGAGCCGCTGCCAGAAGGTTACGGGGTGTCCGGCGGCGTCCACCGGCAGCTCGGGCAGGCCCCCGGCGGGCCGCACCACCGGGATGCCCTCGGCGGCGAGCCAGTGCGCGACGGCCAGTTCGCGCCTCGCCCGCTCGGCCAGTTCCGGGCCGCGGCCGACCTTGGCCACCACCGCCGGGTCGCCCAGGTCGAAGACGGCGTTCTCGCCGAGCGCGATCAGCCGGGCGCCGGCCGGATCGGGCAGCCCCGCGGCGGTGCAGGCGAGGGCAAGCAGGGCGCGGGCGCGGGCCTCGTCGAAAAGGATCACGCGCCCCAACGTACCGGCCGGACCCCGCGGTGCGGAGTCCGGCCGGTGGCGCGAGGTGGGCAGGGATCAGGCGTTCACGTGACGGACCCAGGAGGTGTCGTCAGAGACGGGAGCGGGAGCGGGAGCGGGTGCCGGGGCCTCGGTGTGCGAGAGGTCCGGGAGCCAGCCCAGCCAGCTCGGCAGGTACCAGTTGCGCTCGCCCAGCAGGCTCATCACCGAGGGCAGCAGCACGCCGCGGATCACCGTGGCGTCCACCAGCACGGCGACCGCCAGGCCCACGCCCATCTGCTTCATCGACTGCATGGACAGCGTGCCGAAGACCGCGAAGACCGCGACCATGATGACCGCCGCGCTGGTGACCACCCCGGCGGTGGAGCGGATGCCGTAGCCGATGGCGGCCTGCGTGGTCAGGCCGCGGTCGTGCGCCTCCTTGATCCGGGAGACCACGAAGACGTGGTAGTCCATGCTCAGTCCGAAGAGGATCACGAAGAGGAAGAGCGGCACCCACGACTCCACCGCGCCGACCCCGTCCGTGCCGATCAGCGAGGCGCCCACGCCGTGCTGGAAGACCAGCGCGAGCACCCCGTACGCGGCGCCCACCGAGAGCAGGTTGAGGACGACCGCGGTGACCGCGATCCCCAGCGAGCGGAACGAGGCGAGCATCAGCAGGAAGGCGAAGGCGACCACGAAGCCGAAGACCGGGAGCATGCTGCCGGTCATCTGCTGGTTGAAGTCGTGCGAGCCGGCCGTGTCGCCGGTCACCGGGGCCTCGGTGCCGGGCACCTTGAGCAGGGTGTTCGCCACCACGTCGGTGCGCAGCGTCTGGAGTGCGGCGGTGCTGGTGGCGTCGTTGCCGCTGCCGTCGAGCGGGACGTCGATCACGGCGACGTTCTGCGCGGCGTGCACGGTGACGTCGATCGGGCCGTGCATCCTGCCGCTGGCCAGCGCCCGGCTCTGGAAGTCGGCGATGGCCCGCTGCATCGCGGGGGAGGTGATGTCGGTGGCCTTGACGACCACGGTGGCGGGGGAGGGGCTGCCGGGGAAGGCGGCCTCGATCCGCTGGGAGGTCAGCACCAGGGCGTTGCCCTTGGGCAGCTGCTGCTCGAAGGTCAGGTTGGCGGTGTGCATGGTCAGCAGCGGGGTGGCCAGACCCAGCAGCAGTCCGCCGGCCAGCAGAGCGGCTGCCAGCGGGTGGCGCAGCACGGGCGTCAGCACGGTGTTCCAGACCCGTCCGCCGGTGGCGGCGTGGGCGGCGGGGCGGGCCTTGAGCTTGTGCAGGAAGGGCACCCGGCCCTTGTCGACCCGGTCGCCGAGCATCGACAGCAGCGCGGGCAGCACGGTGAGCGAGCCGATCACGGCGGTGATCACCACGACGATGGTGGCGTAGGACATCGCCTGGAAGTCGGCGATCCCGGTGAGGAACATGCCCGCCATGGCGACCACCACGGTCACTCCGGAGACCAGCACGGCCCGGCCCGAGGTGGCGGCGGCGATCTGCAGCGCGGTCGCCGCGTCGCGTCCGGCGGCCCGCTCCTCGCGTTCGCGGCGCAGGTAGAAGAGGCAGTAGTCGACCCCGACGGCCAGGCCGACCAGCAGCATCACCGAACTGGCGTCGTTGCTGGTGTGCAGGAAGCCGCTGCTCAGCGCGACCAGCCCGCCGGCCGCGATGAAGGCGGTCAGCGCCAGGCCGACCGGCAGGATGGCGGCGACCAGCGCGCCGAAGGCGATCAGCAGGATGCCCAGGGCCAGCGGCACGGCGGTCCACTCGGCGCTGGCGAAGTCGTTCGTGAACTGGTCCTGGAACCACTTGTTCGAACTCGCCTGGCCGAACTCCACCACGGTGAGCGAGGGATTGGCCTTCTGTACCCCGGCCACCGCGTCGAGCACGGCCGGCACGTTCTTCAGGGCGTCGTCCTGGGTGCCGGCCATGCCGAACTGGACCAGCGCCGAGTGCCGGTCGGCGGAGATCGCCCGGCTGTCGTAGGGGGAGCGGACGTCGGTGGCCTTGCCGCTGCCGTTCACCGCGGCCACGACCTGGTCGACGGCGGCGTGGAAGGCCGGGGCGTCGGCGGTCTGCGTGCCGCTCTGGATCAGGACGGTCTCGCCGGCCGGGGTCTTGATCCCGGCGGAGTCCAGGATCTGCGCGGCGCGGGCCACCTGGCCGGGCATGGACTCGGAGTCGGTGACGGTGGTGCTGCCGTGTACTCCGCCGAGGAAGGCGGCGAGCACGACGAAGAGGATCCACCCGAAGACTGCTGTCTTGCGATGGCGGGCGCTCCAGGCACCCATGGTGGCCGCCAGGCCCAGTTTCGATGACACGGTGGTTTCGTCTCCCCCAGGAGGTACAGCGGAATGGGTGCGCCGGGCAGTGCTCCGGGCCACAACCGACACTAGGGAAAGGCCACTTGAGGGGTAATCCGGCCAGCGGGTGAGACCGCCCTGGGCCTGCCCCCAGGACGGGGGTGGGGTTTACCCCAGGGTTTTCCCCCGGTGTTCTCCGCCCTGGGTACGGCGCGAACTCCACCCTGAGGGGGAGGGATCTCCACCCGGAGCACGAGGTCAGCAGGGGGGTCGGCAGGTCAGGATGGTCCAGGGAACGGCTCGGCCGTCCCCCTAGGGGAAGCGGAGGCGGGGGTCACTTGCCGGGCGGCAAGTAAGAACCCGTAGGATGCTCCCATCGTCCACTTACCTGCCGACCGGCTAAGGCGCTGCGCCTGCCCCGGATCGCAGTCGTCGCCCAGTGTCGTCGCCCGGCGTCCCGTCCCCCAGGGCTGCGATGAGCCATGCCCAGGAGGCATCACAAGCATGTTCCACCGCATCGGACAATTCGTCGTCAGGCGGGCCTGGTGGGTCATAGCCGCCTGGATCGTCGCGGCCATCGCCATCGTCGCCACCGCGCCGACGCTGACCGCCAACACGGACGAGAGCTCGTTCCTGCCGCGCAGCTACGAGTCGATCCAGGCCTCCGACGTCCAGTCGAAGGCGTTCCCGGAGAACTTCACGCCGTCCGCGATGCTGCTCTTCGAGCGCACCGACGGCGGCCAGCTGGACGCGGCCGACCACGCCACCATGAACAAGGTGGTCCAGGGGCTGACGGCCGAGAACATCAAGTACGTCCAGACCATCCTTCCGGTCGGCGAGCGCTCGATCTCCAAGGACGGCAAGTACGCGATCTCCTCGATCGGCTTCACCAAGGGCGCTCCGCAGGGCCCGCCCACCGCGGACACCGCCAAGAGCCTGCGCGACGGCGCCAAGTCGCTGGCGTCCGGCAGCGACCTCAAGGTCCAGCTCGGCGGCGCGGCGGCACAGCAGCTCGACCAGCAGGACTCCTCCAAGCTGGCCAACGCGCTGATCGGCGTGGGCACGGTCGTCATCATCCTGCTGACGCTGTTCCTGATCTTCCGCAGCCCGCTCATCGCGCTGCTCCCGATCGTCTCGATCGCCGTCTACTCGATGGTCGCCAACGGCCTGATCGCCGACGCGAGCAAGGCCTTCGGCCTCAACGCGGACAGCTCCTCCTCGGCCATCCTGATCGTCGTGCTCTTCGGCGTCGGAACCGACTACTTCCTCTTCCTGATGTTCCGCTACCGCGAACGCCTGCGGGCCGGTGACGATCGCAAGACCGCCGTGGTCAACGCGGTCGGCCGGGTCGGCGAGGCGATCGCCTCGGCGGCCGGCGCGGTCATCGTGGCCTTCAGCGTGCTGATCCTCTCCAGCCTCGGCATGTTCAAGGCGCTCGGCCCGGAGCTGGCCATCGCCGTCTTCGTGACCGCGCTGGCCTCGATCACCCTGGTGCCGGCGGTGCTCTCGCTGATCCCCGAGCGGGTGCTCTTCTGGGAGCGCAGCCTGACCTACGCCGTGCGCAAGTTCGTCTTCCGCAACAAGGACCTTCAGCCGTCCGGCCGCTGGCGCGTGGAGCCGAAGAACGCCCGCTTCGCCGCGCTCGGCGGGACCGTCCAGCGCCGGCCCGGCTGGATGGCCGTGGTCTCCGGCGGCCTGCTGGTGATCCTCGCGCTCGGCGCCTTCAGCTACAAGGGCACCTTCGACCTGGCCTCCGGCTCGATGCCGAAGACCAAGGAGTCGATGATCGTCCAGAACACGATCATGAGCGAGTTCTCGGCCGGCGCCTCGGCCCCCTCGCAGGTCTACCTGACCTCGACCAACGGCACGCCGCTCGACCCGGCCGGCTTCCCCGCCTACGCCGAGAAGCTCGGCGAGGTCAAGGGTGTCGCCCAGGTGGTGCCCACGCCGACCCTGAGCAAGGACAAGCTGACCGCAGACTTCACCGTCACGCTGAAGGACGACCCGGCCTCCAACGCGGCCATCGACTCCATCGGCGGTCTGCGCAACGCGGCGCACAGCGCGGCGCCCGAGGGCTCCAAGGCGTACGTCGGCGGCATCACGGCCGTCTACAAGGACATCAACTCCGCGATGGCCCACGACTACTCGCTGGTCTTCCCGATCGCCGCGGCGCTGATCATGCTGATCCTCGGGCTGCTGCTGCGCAGCGTCGTCGCGCCCTGGTACCTGATGGCGGCCGTCGGCCTCGGCTTCGGCGCCACCGTCGGGGCGACCAGCCTGGTCTTCCTCAAGCTGGACAGTCAGCCGGGCATCATGTTCATGCTGCCGATGTTCATCTACCTCTTCGTGGTGGCGATCGGCACGGACTACAACATCCTGATGATCGCCCGACTGCGCGAGGAGGCCCAGGAGGGCCACGGCCCGCGTGAGGCCGCCGGCCTCGCGATCCGGCACGGCGGCCCGACCGTCGCCGCCGCCGGTGGCATCCTCTCGGCGACCTTCGCCACCATGCTGCTGGCCGGGAACAGCCTGTTCAGCGAGATCGGCTTCTCGGTGGCCTTCGGCATCGCGGTGTCGGCCTTCGTGATGGCGATGTTCTTCACCCCGGCGCTCACCGCCCTGCTGGGCCGCAAGGCCTGGTGGCCGGGCCACGGCGAGATGGCGGGCCACGGCAGTGCCCCGGTCCTCTCGGTGGCGGGCGAGTACCGCAGCGAGGACGAGGCGCAGCCCGCCGGGCGGCGCTGACCCTCTGTAGCCAGCAGTGAACGGCGGTCGCACCCGGGTGCGGCCGCCGTTCGGTGTGGCGGTCGTCTCACCGGCCGGTCGGTGGCGAAAATTATCCGATCAGTCCAGCCGCAGGCGTGCTACAGTCGACGTCAGTTGCAGTTTTGGTTCCCATGAACGTTTGTGTGCGCCTGCTGGTACCAACCAACAGGCGCATTTGTTTTGTCCGGTGTTATCTCCGGATGGGGATCGCGGCTACTTGAGGCCCGCGAGGTGCGGGTCTCGATGCCCCAGAATTTAGGAGACGGTTATGGCTACCGGCACCGTGAAGTGGTTCAACAGCGAAAAGGGCTTCGGCTTCATCGAGCAGGACGGTGGCGGCGCTGACGTCTTCGCCCACTACTCGAACATCCAGGCCAACGGCTTCCGCGAGCTCCTCGAGGGCCAGAAGGTCGAGTTCGACGTCACGCAGGGCCAGAAGGGCCCGCAGGCCGAGAACATTCGCGCCATCTGATTTTCCGGCACTGCTGGAAAACGCACGACGCAAGCGAAGGCCCGTACCGCACGGTGCGGGCCTTCGCCCATGCCGCCGAACGGCCGGGGCGGCGCACATTCCTTCCTGACGGCCGAACCCCTGTGTCACTCCTCGTGGTGACCGCTCAGGATGGAGTATCCGTATGACCGATCAGGCACGCCGTTCCTCAGGTGGCCGTGGCCGCCCCCGTACCGGCAGCAGCACCGGCGCCGGTGGCGCCGGCCGCACCAGCTCGGGCGGCTTCAGTGACGCCCAGGCCCGGGCCGGACGCAGCTCCGGCGGCCTGCGCAGCCAGAGCCAGGGACAGAGCCGCGGTCGCGGCGGTTCCGGCCAGAGCCGCGCCGCCGAGGCACCCGCAGACTTCGCCGCCGTCACCGGCGGCACCCCGGCCCGCCCGCCGGCCGCGACCTTCGCCGAGTTGGAGATGCCCAAGGCCCTGCTCAGCGCGCTGACCCGGGAGGGCGTCACCGAGCCGTTCCCGATCCAGTCCGCCACGCTGCCGGACGCGATCGCCGGGCGCGACGTGCTCGGCCGCGGCCGTACCGGCTCCGGCAAGACGCTGGCCTTCGGCCTCGCCGTCCTGGCCCGCACCAACGGCCGCCGGGCCGACGCCCGCAAGCCGCTGGCCCTGGTCCTGGTGCCCACCCGCGAGCTGGCCCAGCAGGTCACCGACGCGCTGACCCCGTACGCGACCTCGGTCAACCTGCGGATCGCGACCGTCGTCGGCGGCATGTCGATCACCCGGCAGGCCAACGCGCTGCGCCGCGGCGCCGAGATCCTGGTGGCCACCCCGGGCCGGCTCGACGACCTGATCAACCGCCAGGACGTCCGGCTCGACCAGGTCGCGATCACCGTCCTGGACGAGGCCGACCAGATGGCCGACATGGGCTTCCTGCCGCAGGTCACCAAGCTGCTGGAGCAGGTCGAGGAGAACGGGCAGCGGATGCTCTTCTCCGCCACCCTGGACCGCAACGTCGACCGGCTCGTCAAGCGCTTCCTCACCGACCCGGTCACCCACTCGGTGGACCCGTCGCAGGGCGCGGTGACCACCATGGAGCACCACGTGCTCCACCTGGAGGCGGCCGACAAGGCCTCCGCCATCGCTCACATCGCCTCCCGCGAGGGCGGCGTGATCATGTTCGTGCACACCAAGCACGGCGCCGACCGGCTGGCCAAGCAGCTGCTCGCCAGTGGTGTGAAGGCGGCCGCGCTGCACGGCGGCAAGTCCCAGCCGCAGCGCAACCGGACGCTGGACCAGTTCCGCGACGGCAACGTCACCGCGCTGATCGCCACCAACGTCGCGGCCCGCGGCATCCACATCGACGGCCTGGACCTGGTCGTCAACGTGGATCCGCCGATCGACCACAAGGACTACCTGCACCGCGGCGGCCGTACCGCCCGGGCCGGCGAGTCGGGCACCGTGGTCACCCTGGTGCTGCCCGAGCAGCGCCGCGACATGACCAAGCTGATGTCCACCGCGGGCATCCGCCCGGTCACCACCAAGGTGCGGCCCGGCGACGCCGAGCTGAGCCGGATCACCGGTGCGCGCACGCCGTCCGGCGTCGCCGTGACGCTGGCCGCCGTGATTCCGAACGCTCCCGCGCCGAGCACCGCCAACCGGCGCCCGGCCGGCCCGCGCTCCACCCGCCCGTCGGACGTGGACGCCAACGGCAACCCGCGCCGCCGCCGCCCCAAGCAGCGGATGGGCGCCGGTGCCGGCGGTAGCGGCTCGGGCGCGCCGCGCCAGGCGGCCGGCTTCTCCGGCAAGGCGAGCAGCGGTGCCGCTCCCGGCACCGGCTCCAAGACCGGCGGCAACTACGGCACCGGCCGCCAGCGGCGTCCCGCGCGCTGAGCATTGAGTCCTGAGGGCCCGTTCGCTTCGGCGAACGGGCCCTCAGGCGTTGCCGGGTGCGGTTTCCTGGGGAACCGACCCAGGGCTTTGATCGTTCGGGGCGATCAGTTCAACGCCGGCGCCGGGTCGAAGTTCGAGCGGATGCGGTTCGGATCGGCGACGTGCTGCTGCGGGGCCGCCTGCATCCCTGCCGTGGCGCTCGCGTTGATCCGGATGACGTGGGCGGGTCCGGCCGCGTTGTAGTGGTGGTACCCGTAGTGGAAACGGGCGTAGTTGTGGGCGTCCACCGTCGGCTCCGAGGAGCCGTTGGCGGCCTCGACGATCAGGCCGGTGTGCAGTTTGTTGCTGCTGTCGCTGTTGAACGTGACGACGACATCGCCCGGTTGGGCCTTTGCGGGCTGATTGCCGAGATCGGTGCCCAGGCCGAAGTCCATCAGGAAGTCGTAGAGACTGTTGTAGCCGTCAAGGTCCGAGATCAGGAGCAGGTCGTACTGCACTCCGTTCGGGGCGTTGTAGTAGAAATAGGAATCCTGGGAGTCACCCGACTTCAGCCCGGGAATGAGGCCCGCCGCGGCAAGCGAGCGTGCCACGAACTCCGCGCACTCGAAGTTCGATTGCGAGGAACCGTTGCTGACGGTCGTGCTGTCGTTCCATGCGGTCCAGTTCCAGTGTGTGTCGGCGTACCCGACAGAGGTCTGACGCCAGTCGTTGGCAACCCGAATGCTCGCGGCTGTCGAGCTGTGCTGTGCGGCGCTCTGCCCGGTGGCGCTGACAGCCGGTGTGCCGGTGGAGAGCAGGACGGTGGCGGCCAGGCCCAGGCCGAAACAGGCACGTACCGGTGCTTTCAGTCTCAGGTGCATCGAGATCCACTTTCTCGCTCGGGGGAGGCCGTTGATCAGGCCATCGCCCAACTAGGCAATCGCACCGGTCGGAAGTGTGCTCATCCAGTAGCCCGAGCAGGTGAGTGGAGGTCAGCAACCGTGCGAACGTGAGGCGCCCGGGTCGAACGTCTTCCCGGTTTCTGTTATCGGTGCCGGGTGCAGCGGTCTCCTGAGTGTCGGCTCGGACAGACGTCGGGCCGGGACGGACTCGGAACAGTAGGTGGACACGTGAGCAGTGACTTCGACGCACCGGCCGCGCAGGCCCGTCCCGCGCGCAGGCACGTTCGGGGACGGCGTCCGCACCGGGCTGAGCCGCGTCGGGGTCGAGTGGCGGCCATCGCCGGTGCGGTCGTGGTCGTCGTCGCCACCGGGGGTGCGGTCGGTGCGCTGGGTCTGGCGGGGGGCGGCGGCGCGAACCGTCCGCAGTCCGCCGCCGACGTGGTCCTGCCGTCGGTGAAGTCGGTGCTGCCGACTTCCGGGCCCGGCGCTGTGTCCGTGGCGCCGTCCGCCTCCCGTGCGGGTTCCCCGAGCGCGGCACCCTCCGCCAGCGCGTCGGCGAGCGCGTCCCCGTCCGTGTCCGCCTCGGGTGCTGCCGTCGCTCCCGCGCCGCCGTCCGCGTCGGCCTCGCCGAGTGCGGTGGCCGCGACGAGCCCGGCCGACTCGCCGAGCGTCCCGGCGGTGGCGCCGACGACCGCGCCCGCGCCCACCCCCAGGGTTGCCATCACCGGGACGGCCGCGCAGTTCGCCCAGCAGATCGTCACCATGGTCAACGCCGAACGGGCCAAGGCGGGCTGCGGCCCGCTCACCGTGAACGCGAAGCTGCAGGCCGTCGCCCAGCAGCACTCCGACGACATGGCCGCCCGCAACTACTACGAGCACGACACCCCGGAAGGCGTCGACCCCGGCACCCGTATGACCAACGGCGGCTACCAGTGGTCGAGTTGGGGCGAGAACATCTACAAGAGCCCGCAGGACCCGAGCACCGCCATGACCGGCTGGATGAACAGTCCCGAGCACCGCGACAACATCCTCAACTGCGCGTTCCAGGAGACCGGCGTCGGCGTCAACCTCAGCTCCGACGGCCCGTGGTGGACCGAGGACTTCGGCCAGGCACAGTAGCCCGGTACTGTCGGGGCAGCCGCGACAGGCGGACGAGTGAGGGACACGGATGTATGTAGACGAAGGAGGCGCTGCGGCCCTGGTGGCCGCCGCGCAGGCCGGTGACGAGGACGCCCGGGAACGGCTGATCGCCGACCACCTGCCGCTGGTCTACAACGTCGTCGGACGGGCGATGAGCGGCGACGCCGACGTGGACGACGTCGTGCAGGAGACCATGGTCCGCGTCATCGGCAGCCTGCCCGGACTCCGCGACCCCTCCTCCTTCCGCTCCTGGCTCGTGGCGATAGCCATGAACGAGGTCCGCCGGCGCTGGACCGCGCGGCAGGGCGCGCCGCTGTCCGGGCTGGACGCGATGGAGCAGCTCTCCGACCCGGCCGGCGACTTCGTCGACCTGACGATCCTGCGGCTCGGCCTGTCCGGACAGCGCAGGGAGGTCGCCGAGGCGACCCGCTGGCTGGACGAGCGCGAGCGCGACCTGCTCTCGCTCTGGTGGCTGGAGACGGCGGGCGAGCTGACCCGCGCCGAGCTGGTCGAGGCGCTGGGCATCCCGGCGCAGCACGCGGCTGTGCGGGTGCAGCGGATGAAGGAGCAGCTGGAGGTCGGCCGGCTGGTGGTGCGGGCACTGGAGACCGCGCCGCCGTGCCCCGGCCTGTCCGCGCTGACGCCCGGTTGGGACGGCCGGCCGGCGGCGCTGTGGCGCAAGCGGATAGCCCGGCACGCCCGGACGTGCGCGGCCTGCTCGGGGCACCGGCGCGAGCTGCTGCCGGTGGAGGGGCTGCTCGCGGGGCTCGTGCTGCTGCTCCCGCCGCAGCACCTCGCGGGGTACGTGTTCAGCGGCGTGCAGCCGGCCGCCTTCGCCGTGCCCTCCTCGCTGCCGGGCCGCCGTCGACCCCGGATCGGACGGCGGTCGGCCAAGCTGGTCGGCGGCGGGGTCGTGGCGGCGGTGGCCGTCCTCGGCGCGGTGATCGTCCTCCCCAGCGCCCACCACGCCACCGAGGCCGCCCCCGCCCCCGTCCTCTCGTCGGCGGCCCCCACCCCCACGCCCTCGCCGACTCCCACGCCTACGCCCTCTCCCACGCCCACGCCGTCCGCTTCACCGAGCCCGACTGCGACCAGCGCGGCGCCCACGCCCTCGCCGAGTCCCTCCGCCACCCCCAAGAGCCTCGAACGCCAGTTGATCGACCTGATCAACGCCCAGCGGGCCAAGGCCGGTTGCAGCCCCCTGCGGGTCGACCCCCGCCTGCACGCCGCAGCCCAGGGCCACTCCACCGACATGGTCACCGCCGGCTACTTCGACCACACCGACCCGCAGGGCGGACAGCCCGACACCCGGATCACGGCCGCGGGCTACCAGTGGAGCCTGTGGGGCGAGAACCTCGACCACGACACCAACTCGCCGGCCAAGGTCGTGAGCGACTGGATGGACGCAGCCATCCACCAGCAGAACATGCTCAACTGCCACTACACCGACGCCGGCGTAGGAACCGCACCCGACTCCGGCGGCCTGGTCTGGACCCTCGACCTCGCGGCGCCCTTGTAAGCAGCTGGACGACAGCATCGGCTTCGCCGTGGACGCGCAGGGCCCGCTCACCGCGACCAGGACGAAGCTCCGCGCCATGATCGACGGCGCCAAGGTCGGCGAGTTCGACTTCCTGCTCGCCTGATCCTGTGCGGCGCTCGGAATCGCCTAACCTCGCACCAGACCATTCGTCTCGTGAGAGGACACGACGGGTGTTCGGACCTGACGATGAATCCGTGGCCGAGTGGTACACCGACCGCACAGGGCTCCCCAGACCGGTCGGCACCCGTGACGCGATCACCCTCGACCCCGAGGCCAGGCGTGCCGCCGGTCTCTTCGAGGACACGGCCCGCCTGGTCGTGGAGTGGGACGGAATCGCCTGGCAGGCCGTTGGCGTGGCCGAGAACTACGCCGGTGCCTACGGGCTGATCGTCAACGCCGGACCACCGCCCGTCTTCCCTCAGGCTGACACCCCCGTTGCTCTTCTCAGACGGGGGACCGGACGGCACCGGAAGTGAGAGGCGCCGCCTTCCGTGCCGTCGCGCCATCTGCGCTAGGACGCCGGGCGGGTTCACGGTGGGCGGTCGCGCGGGCTCTTACCCTCGAAGAGCCCGCGTGTGGCGGGCTCCTGAGGGTGTGAGGGGGCGGGATGGATCCGCTCGTCGTTCCGGCGGTGGTGGCCGTTACGGGCCTGGCGGCTCGGGTTGCCGCAGTGCTGTGTCAGTACCTGCGGCTACGGTGGAGGGTGCGTCAGGAGCACGCGCACCGGGAGTACGTCGAGGCGCTGGCCCGCTCGCTCCCCCGGGGGAGCCGACTGGTGGAGGTCCACCCGGACGGCAGCGAGCTGCGCCTGACGATTCCACCGCTACCGAACCGGCGTGGGGGACAGCACAGGTGAGGGACCAGGAACCAGTGGAGGCGGCAACCTCGTCGGTTGATGTCGGCGCCCGGCACGTTGCGCGATCAACGGCCGAGGACGAATTCGCCTCGTTCTACCGGCAGTTCGTCCCCACACTCGTCGGCTTCCTGATCTGGCAGGGCGCGTCCGCCTGCCTGGCCGCCGACCTGGCCCAGGAGACGATGATCAAGGCATACCAGGGCTGGTCGCGGATCGAGTCCCCGGCGGCCTGGGCACGGCGGGTCGCGTCCAGGGCGCTGGTGCGCCACCTCAGCCGGGTCGAGGAGGACCCGGCCGCGCGGGCGCCGGAAGCCGACGCACTGGTCCCGCAGCCGGACGCGCTGGCGCAGTGGGAGTGCGGCCAGGAGATCCTGGGACTGCTCGCCGTCCTGCCGCCGCGCCAACGGCAGGTCCTGGCTTGGAGCGTGGACGGCTACACCCCGGCGGAGATCGCGGCGGAACTCGGGATCGACTCGGCTGCGGTGCGGTCGAACCTGCTGAAGGCCCGCCGCAGTGTGGCCCAGCGGATGAAGTCCAGTGAGGAGGAGTCATGACCGGTGTGTCGGCGGCGATCCCCGATGAGGGAGCGGTAGACGACTGGCTCGACCGGCAGCGGGAGGCTCTGATCGGCGGCCTCGCCGAACGGCTGGACGTAGAGGCTGGTTTGCGCGCAGTGCGGATCTACGCCCGCCGCGACGATCTGGTCGGCGACCTCGGCCGGGCGCTGGACGTCGAGAGCGGGCTGGCGGCGATCCTACCGCCTCCAACAGTCGTGGCGTCGACGAGTGGGCGGGTCACGCACTTCCGCAGTGACGGGGAGGCCGTAGCGCTTGGGATCACTCGCCAGTTCATCGAGAACCTCCCACCGGCGACACGCCTTGGGCTGCGTCGGCACCCCATCTGCATGGCCAGCAGCCGCGGACGCCTTGTGGTGCGCGTCGTCAAGCTTGCCTACGAGCTTTCCAGCGACCTAGCCGCAATCCGCGAGGTGGAGGGCAGCCCTGCCCTCCACCTCCAGCTCGCCGCAGCCCGTGCTCGTAGCAGAGCTCGCGCTCTCGCCCGTGACCTCTCGCGCCATCCCGCTCTCGCCCACGCTCTCGCCGCTGTCCTCGCGCTGTCTCGCTCGTTGGCTGGCGATCCCGCCCTCGCTGTTGCCCGCGACAATGCTCGTAGCCTTGCCCGTGAGCTTGCCCTCGACATCGTCAAACTCCTCACCCCTGCCGGTCCCCGAACCCGTCGTGCGCCCGCTGCGCCCGGGGCCCAAGCTTTTGCCAGGCGGTTGGCTCTCGATCTCGCCTACACCGCTGACAGCCGTGATGAGATCGAACTCGCGGCGGTGCTTGCCCACGCGCTGGACCACCAAGTGGGCGACCTGCTGGAGCTAAAGCATGCCGAGGGCCTCGGCGCCGTGCTGCTGGCAGGCGCGCTGGACGACTTCACCGACGCCGACCTGAGCGACGTCGACCTCTCCGCCGTCGATCTGACGGGTGTGCGCTGGTCGGAGTGGGGCACCCGGTGGCCCGCGACGGTGGACATCGCGCGGCTCAGGAGCGAATCGCAGGAGACCGAGCCCGGCTCGGGCGTCTACGTGGTGGCGCCGGGGACGGCGACGGTTGACCTCACCACGCTGGTCTAGGCGGCCAGGCGGGTGGTGGTGCTCGTTGCGGCTGCCGCGGTGGCGTAGCGGTGGAGGAGGAGGTGGGCCAGTTCGGGGGCGGCGCCGAGGACGGGGGCGAGCAGGTCGGCTTCGGTGGCGGCGGTGGCGATGCGGTCGGGGAGGAGGCCGGGGGCCAGCAGGTAGCGGGCTACGGCGGTGTGGGTGGCGCCCTGGGCGCGTAGGGCGGCCAGGGCGTCGGGGACCTGGGGGCCGCCGGCGGAGGCGTAGGCGACCTCGACGGCGGCCCAGCCGCGGGTGCGGTGCCAGTCGGCGGCGAGGGCTCGGGTGGCGGCGTCGGCGGCCGGGTCGGAGGAGCCGGCGGCGGCCAGTACCACGCCGGTGCGGGCGCGGACGGCGGCGGAGTGGACGTCCAGGCCGGCGTCGGCGAGGCGGCGGTCCAGCGCGTCGAGGAGCAGCGGCGAGGGGCCGAGCACGTCGGCGACGGGCAGGGTGGAGCCGGCCGCCCGCAGTGCGGCGGGGATGTCGTGCTTGGCGTGGAAGGCGCGGTTGAGCAGCAGCGGGACCGCCACCGCCGGGCGGTCCGCCAGCCGTCCGGCGACCTGGGCGATGCGCGGGGCGCAGTGGTCCAGGTAGCCGGTCGCGACCTCCAGCTCGGGCCGCAACCTGCGGACCTGGACGGCCAGTTCCTCGACGGTGGCGGCGTGCCGGGGGTCGCGGCTGCCGTGTGCGATGAGCAACAGGGTGGCGGGCATGGGTCAGCGTCCGGTGGTCAGCAGGCCGCGGCTGCGCAGCACGCGGCGCTCGATCGGGGAGAAGACCAGCAGGTCGATCGCGACGCCGACGAGCAGGATCAGGATGATGCCGAGCAGGACGCCGGGCATGCTCATCCCCTCGCGTTGGTTCTCCAGGTACCGGCCGAGGCCGAGGCCGAGGTCGGGGGAGGAGGCGACGAGTTCGGCGGCCATCAGCGAGCGCCAGGAGAACGCCCAGCCCTGCTTGAGGCCCGCCAGGTAGCCGGGCAGCGCGGCCGGCAGCAGGATGTGCCGCGCGTTGGAGACGCCGCTGGCGCCCAGCGTCCGTCCGGCGCGCAGGAAGAGCGGCGGCACCTGGTCGATGCCGGCCACCAGGCCGTTGGCGATCGAGGGGACGGCGCCGAGCAGGATCACCGCGTACATCATCGAGTCGTTGATGCCGAGCCAGATCACCGCGGCCGGCACCCAGGCGACCGAGGGCAGCGACTGGAGGCCTTGCAGGATCGGGCCGATGGCCGCCCGGACCGGCTTGACCCGGGCGACCAGCAGGCCGATCGGGGTGCCGATCACGACGGCGGCGAGGAAGCCGACGATGCCGCGCCACAGGCTGGTCCAGATGATCGAGAACAGCGTGCCGGCGGTCCAGAGGTCGGTCAGGCTGCCCCAGACGTCGGCGGGGCTGGGCAGGTTGTAGCTGGCGGTCACGTGCAGGCTGTACGTGAGCTGCCAGACGCCGAGCACCAGCAGCACGCCGATCAGCGGCGGCAGCGCCTTCTGGCGCAGCAGCTGGCCGATCGGGGTGCGCTGGATCTGGACGGAGTCCAGGGCGTCCAGGCCGGCCTCGACCCCGGTGAGGTCGTCGGCGGGTGCGGGGGTGGTCTCAGTGCTGGCCATGGCGGCGGATCTCCCCACGCAGTTCTTCGGTGATCTCGACGGACAGGTCGGCCACGCCGGCCGACTCGATGCGGCGCGGCTGCGGCAGGTCGATCTGCCACTCGCGGGCGACCCGGCCGGGCCGCGAGGAGAGCAGGACGACGCGCTGCGCGAGCCGGACCGCCTCGCGCACGTTGTGCGTGACGAACACGACGGTGAGCTGCCGCTCGGCCCAGATCCGGGTGATCTCGTCGTGCAGGACGTCGCGGGTGATCGCGTCCAGCGCGGCGAACGGCTCGTCCATCAGCAGCACCCGGCTGCCCTGGGCGAGCGCGCGGGCCATCGCGACGCGCTGGCGCATGCCGCCGGACAGCTCGTGCACGCGCTTGCCGTACGCGCCGCCGAGCCGCACCAGCTCCAGCAGGCGCTCTGCCTCGGCGCGGCGCTCGGGGCGGGCCACGCCGTTGAGGCGCAGGGCCAGCTCGACGTTCTTGCCGGCGGTCAGCCAGGGGAAGAGCGCGTGCTCCTGGAACATCAGCGCGGGGCGCCCGGAGGGCACCTCGATCTCGCCGGCGGTGGGCTGGTCCAGGCCGGCGATCAGGTTGAGCAGGGTGGACTTGCCACAGCCGGAGGCGCCCAGCAGGCAGAGGAACTCGCCCGGGGCTACGTCGAGGGTGATGTCGTCGAGCACCGGGGTGGCGGTGCCGGGACGGCCGAAGGACTTGTGCACGTGGGAGATCCGGACGGCGGGTGCGCCGGTCGGGTCAACGGTTGCAGGGGCGTTCTTCGAGGTGGTCAGTGCCGTGCTCATTGCGGGCACCTCCTGGCATGAGTGGTGTGGCGAGAAGCGAAGGGGGGCCGGGGGCCCGCCCCCGCCCGGTCCTGTGATTGGGCATCGACGAGGACCAGGCGGGAGTGGACCACCGGAGTCGGTGGGACCTGGATCAGACGGTCAGGAGGTGCCGAGGCCGTCGGCCGAGACGGCCGGCTGACCGGCTGCCTTGAGCACCTTGTTGAGCAGGGTCAGGTCGTAGATCCCGGAGATGTCCGGCTTCTTCAGCAGGCCCGCGGTGACCGCGTGGTCGGCCTCGGTCTGCAGGGTGCCGGCCAGCGGGTCGTCCAGGAACTGGATGCTGGACCAGGCCGGGTCGAGGACGGCCGGGGCCAGCGAGCTGCCGCCGGCCGCCTGGATGGCGGTGTTGGCGTCCTGCTTGGCCTTGTCCGGGTTGGCCTTGATGAAGGCGTTGGTGTTCACCGAGCCGCGCAGCACGGCCTCCACCACGTCCGGGTGGGCCGTGAGGAACTTCTGCGAGACGACGATGTTGGTGATCACGAACTGCTTGTTCGGCCAGATGTCGCTCTCGTCGAGCAGCACCTTTGCTCCCTTGGCCACCAGCGCCGAGGCGGTGGGCTCGGGCACCCAGGCGCCGTCGATGGCACCGGAGGAGTAGGCGTCCGGGGTGACCTTGTTGTCGGTGCGGATCACCGAGACGTCGCCCTTGCCGGACTGCGGGTCCTCGGTGAATCCCTTCCCCGCAAGGTAGTTGAGCAGTGCCACGTCCTGGGTGTTGCCCAGCTGCGGGGTGGCGATCTTCTTGCCCTTGAGGTCGTCCAGGGAGCTGATCTTCGCCGGGTTGACCACCAGCTTGACGCCGCCGGAGGCCGAACCGCCGATGATCTTCAGGTCCTGGCTCTTGGACTGCACATAGCCGTTGATCGCGGGGGAGGGGCCGACCCAGCCGATGTCGATGGACCCGGCGTTCAGCGCCTCGATCTCCGCCGGACCGGCGTTGAAGATCTGGGTCTTGACCTGGGTGGCGCCCAACTCCTTCTGGAACAGGCCCTCCTGGAGGCCGACCAGCGGGGTGCCGTGGGTCAGGTTGGCGAAGTAGCCGATCTTGACGGTGTCCGCGGAGAGCTTGGCCCCCGACGCGTTCGCCGACGGGATGCTGCTCGCCTTGGGGGCCTTGGAGCCATAGCCGCTGCAGGCGCTCAGCAGGGTGACGGCGGTCAGGCCGGCGACCGCGGCTATCGCGGTCCGTCTGGCGCGACCGGCGCCGGGGCGGGAGGGGCTATGCGGGAACGCCTGGGTGGAAGCCATCGGAGGTGTCCTCTGCTGGAAACGGACGGGGAGGGTGGTCGTGGTGCCAACAAGCCGGATGCCGCCTGGAATTGGGAAGGCGGGGAGTCCGGTGACAGGTCGTCAGACGCCCTGTCCGCACGCACATCGGGTCATGCCGCCCTGGCCACTGCCCAGGACGCCGCTGCCGATGCGGCCGCCTTCCTTGTCCATGCCGGAGAACGCCTCGCTGGACATCAGACCCAGTCCTCCTCGTTCGCCTTGTTCGCCTCGGCGTTCGCCGGTACGGCGGTGCCCAGGGTGCCGCCCGCCATCGCGGCGGTGAGGGTGGTGCCGTCGGCCGGGTCGATCAGCAGGAACGATCCGGTGCGACGGTTGTCGGTGTAGTCGTCGAGCGCCAGCGGCTCGGCGGTGCGCAGCACCACGTGGCCGATGTCGTTCACGTTCAACCCCTCGGCGCCGCTGCGCTGTTCGAGGGTGTCGATGTCGATCCGGTAGGAGATCTCCTTGACCAGCGCGCGCACCGTGCGGGTGGTGTGCTTGAGCAGCACCTTGTCGCCGACCCGCAGCGGGCGCTCGTGCAGGTGGCAGACGGTGGCCTCGACGTCCTTGGTCGGCTCGGCCACCGGGCCGGCCGCGATCAGGTCGCCGCGCGAGATGTCGATGTCCTCGACGAGCCGCACGGTCACCGACTGCGGGGCGAAGGCGATCCCGGTGTCGACGCCGAGCACGTCGATGCCCGCGACGGTGGTGGTCCTCCCGGACGGCAGCACCGTGACGGCGTCGCCGGTGCGCAGCACGCCGGAGGCCAACTGGCCTGCGTAGCCCCGGTAGTCGCGGTGGTCGCCGGACTGCGGGCGGATCACGTACTGGACCGGGAAGCGGGCCGGCTCGTCGCCCGAGGCGCCGGTGACCGGGACGGTCTCCAGGTGCTCCAGCAGCGTCGGGCCGCCGTACCAGTCCATGTGCGCGGACGGCTCGACGACGTTGTCGCCGGCCAGCGCCGAGATCGGGATCGCCGTGATGTCGCCGACCCCGAGCGAGCCCGCGTAGGCGGTGAACTCGGCGGCGATGGCGGCGAAGACGGACTCGGCGTAGTCGACCAGGTCCATCTTGTTCACGGCCAGGACGACGTGCGGCACGCGCAGCAGGGCGGCCACCGCGGCGTGCCGGCGGGTCTGCTCGACCACGCCGTTGCGGGCGTCGACCAGCACCACGGCCAGTTCGGCGGTGGAGGCGCCGGTGACCATGTTGCGGGTGTACTGCACGTGACCCGGGGTGTCGGCGAGGATGAACCGCCGCTTGGGGGTGGCGAAGTAGCGGTACGCGACGTCGATGGTGATGCCCTGCTCGCGCTCGGCGCGCAGGCCGTCGGTGAGCAGCGCGAGGTCCGGCGCCTCCTGGCCGCGCTTGCGCGAGGCGTGCTCGACGGCCTCCAGCTGGTCGGCCAGCACCGACTTGGAGTCGTGCAGCAGGCGGCCGACCAGGGTGGACTTGCCGTCGTCGACGGAGCCGGCGGTGGCGAAGCGAAGCAGCGAGGCGGTGGCGTCAACTGTGGTGGTGGTGCTCATGGTTAGAAGTACCCCTCGCGCTTGCGGTCTTCCATGGCGGCCTCGGACAGCTTGTCGTCGGCCCGGGTGGCCCCGCGTTCGGTGAGGCGGCTGGCGGCGATCTCGGTGATCACGTCCGCGATGCTGACGGCGTCGGAGTCGACGGCGCCGGTGCAGGACATGTCGCCGACCGTGCGGTAGCGGATCAGGCGGCGCTGGACGGTCTCGCTGTCCTTGGGGCCGCCCCAGGCGCCGGCGGTGAGCCACATGCCGTCGCGGGCGAAGACGTCGCGCTCGTGGGCGTAGTAGATCTCGGGGAGCTCGATGTTCTCGCGCTCGATGTACTGCCAGACGTCCAGCTCGGTCCAGTTGGAGAGCGGGAAGACCCGGACGTGCTCGCCGACCGCGTGCTTGCCGTTGTAGAGCGACCACAGCTCGGGGCGCTGGCGGCGCGGGTCCCAGGCGCCGAACTCGTCGCGCAGGGAGAAGACGCGCTCCTTGGCGCGGGCCTTCTCCTCGTCGCGGCGGCCGCCGCCGAAGACGGCGTCGAACTTGTTCGACTCGATCGCGTCCAGCAGCGGGACGGTCTGCAGCGGGTTGCGGGTGCCGTCCGGGCGCTCGCGCAGCCGGCCGTCGTCGATGAAGTCCTGCACGTGCGCCACGTGCAGGCGCAGGTTGTGCTGGGCGACGGTGCGGTCGCGGTACTCGATGACCTCGGGGAAGTTGTGCCCGGTGTCGACGTGCAGCAGCGAGAAGGGCACCGGCGCCGGCCAGAAGGCCTTCAGCGCCAGGTGCAGCATGACGATGGAGTCCTTGCCGCCGGAGAAGAGGATCACCGGGCGCTCGAACTCCCCCGCCACCTCGCGGAAGATGTGCACCGACTCGGCCTCCAGCGCGTCCAGGTGGGACAGCGTGAAGGCGTTGCCGCTTTCCTCGCGCAGGCTCTGCGTGGTTGCGGTCGTCATGCCAGACCCCTGTTCGTCAGAAGGGCGTGCAGGTCGGCGGCGGACTCGGCGACCGACTGGGTGTGCGTCAGGATCCGCAGGTCGGGGCTCTCGGGAGCCTCGTACGGGTCGTCCACGCCGGTCAGGTGCTTGATTTCTCCGGCCGCCTGCTTCGCGTACAGGCCCTTGACGTCCCGCTCGGAGCAGACGTCCACCGGGGTGGCGACGTGGATCTCCAGGAACTCGGTGCCGTTCTTGGCGTGTTGGGCGCGGACGGCGGCCCGGGAGTCGGCGTAGGGGGCGATCACCGGGGCGAGCACCTTCACACCGTGCGCGGCCAGCCGCTCGGCGACGAAGCCGATCCGGGTCACGTTGGTGTGCCGGTCCTCCTTGCTGAACCCCAGTCCCTTGGAGAGGAATTCGCGGATCTCGTCCCCGTCCAGGACCTCCACCCGGTGGCCCTCGGCGCGCAGCCGGTCGGCCAGGGCGAAGGCGAGGGTGGTCTTGCCCGCGCTGGGCAGCCCGGTCAGCCACACGGTGGCGCCGCGCCCGCAGGGGTCGGCCGCGGGGGCCGCCTCTGCGGCTGCTTCCCCGGCGGCCAGGGTGTCGGCTGTCGTCACGTCACAACTCCAGGTTCTTGATTGAGCGTTGAAGAGCGTTGCTGCTCAGAGGTGGATTCCACACTCGGTCTTGCCGGATCCGGCCCAGCGGCCGGCCCTGCCCTCTTCGTCCGCGCCGGGCTTGCGGGTGCAGGAGAGCGGCGCGCAGCCGACCGAGGTGTACCCCTCCCACAGCAGCGGGTTGAGCAGAACCCCGTGGGCGTGAACGTACGCGGTCACGTCGTCCTGCGTCCAGCGTGCGATCGGGGCGATTTTCACCTTGCGACGCCTGTTGTCCCAGGCCACCACTGGGGTGTTCGCACGGCTCGGCGACTCGTCGCGGCGCAGCCCGGTGGCCCACGCGTCGTAGGCTCCGAGGCCGCGCTGGAGCGGCTCGACCTTGCGCAGCGAGCAGCACAGGTCCGGGTCGCGGTCGTGCAGGTTCGCGCCGTACTCGGCGTCCTGCTCGGCCACCGACTGACGCGGCGTCAGCGTGATGACGTTGAGCGGCATGCTCGCGGCGACCGCGTCCCGGGTGCCGATGGTCTCCGGGAAGTGGTAGCCGGTGTCCAGGAAGACCACGTCGATGCCGGGGAGCGCCGTCGACGCCAGGTGGGCGACGACCGCGTCCTCCATCGAGGAGGTCACGCAGAGCTTGCTGCCGAAGGTCTCGGCGGCCCAGCGCATGATCTCCTGCGCGGAGGCCTCCTCCAGGTCGCGGCCCGCCGCGATGGCGAGTGCTTCGAGGTCAGTGCTGGTCATCGCTCACACCTCCGTTCGGTGCCGACAGCAGTCCGAGGAACTTCAGCTGGAACGCGCGCCGGCAGGACGCGCACTCCCAGGCGCCGTGACCGCCGCTCTCCGAGGGACGCAGGTCCTCGTCGCCGCAGTACGGGCAGTAGAAGGGTGCCGCTCGCTCGCTCACGACAGCTGCTCCTCGCTGGCCCGGGCCGTCCACTGGGCGAACCGCTCGCCCTCCCTGCGGTCGGCCTGGAAGCGGGTCAGCAGCCGCTCGACGTAGTCCGGCAGGCCGGCGCTGGTGACCTTGAGGCCGCGGACCTTGCGGCCGAACCCGGCTTCCAGGCCGAGCGCGCCGCCCAGGTGGACCTGGTAGCCCTCCACCTGCTCGCCGTTCTCGTCCGAGACCAGCTGCCCCTTGAGACCGATGTCCGCCACCTGGATACGGGCGCAGGCGTTCGGGCAGCCGTTGATGTTGATGGTGAGCGGCTCGGCGAACTCGGGCAGCCGCTGCTCCAGCTCGTCGATCAGGGTGCGCCCGCGCTCCTTGGTCTCGACGATGGCGAGCTTGCAGTACTCGATGCCGGTGCAGGCCATCGTGCCGCGCCGGAACGGGGACGGGGTGACCCGCAGGTCCAGCGCCTCCAGGCCCGCGACCAGCGACTCGACCTGGTCCTCGGCGATGTCCAGCACCAGCATCTTCTGCTCGGCGGTGGTGCGCAGCCGGTCGGAGCCGTGCGCGGCGGCCAGCTCGGCGATCTGGCCGAGCAGCTTGCCGTGCACCCGGCCGACCCGCGGCGCGAAGCCGACGTAGAAGCGGCCGTCCTTCTGCCGGTGCACGCCGACGTGGTCGCGCCAGACGCCGGTGGGCTGCTCGGGCGCGGGGCCGTCGATCAGCTCGTACTTGAGGTACTCGTCCTGGAGCACCTGGCGGAACTTCTCCACGCCCCAGTCGGCGACCAGGAACTTCAAGCGGGCGCGGTTGCGCAGCCGGCGGTAGCCGTAGTCGCGGAAGATGCCGATCACGCCGCCGTAGACGTCCGCGACCTCCTCCAGCGGGACCCAGGCGCCCAGGCGCACGCCCAGCTTGGGGTTGGTGGAGAGCCCGCCGCCGACCCAGAGGTCGAAGCCCGGGCCGTGCTCGGGGTGGTTCACGCCGACGAAGGCGATGTCGTTGATCTCGTGCGCCACGTCCAGCTGCGGCGAGCCGGAGACCGCCGACTTGAACTTGCGCGGCAGGTTGGAGAAGTCCGGGTTGCCGATGAAGCGCCGCTGGATCTCGTCGATGGCGGAGGTGCCGTCGATGATCTCGTCCTCGGCGATGCCGGCCACCGGCGAGCCGAGGATCACGCGCGGGGTGTCACCGCAGGCCTCGGTGGTGGACAGGCCGACGCCCTCCAGCTTCTGCCAGATCGCGGGCATGTCCTCGATCCGGATCCAGTGGTACTGGATGTTCTGCCGGTCGGTCAGGTCGGCGGTGCCGCGTCCGTACAGCTCGGACACCTCGGCGATCGCCTTCAGCTGCGCGACGGTCAGGCGCCCGCCGTCGATCCGGACCCGGAGCATGAAGAACTCGGCGTCCAGCTCGTGCGGGTCCAGGATCGCGGTCTTGCCGCCGTCGATGCCCTCCTTGCGCTGGGTGTACAGCCCCCACCAGCGCATCCGGCCGCGCAGATCGGACGGATCGATGGAGTCGAAGCCGTTCTTGGCGTAGATCGTCTCAATGCGTGTCCGCACGTTGAGACCGTCGTCGTCCTTCTTGAACTGCTCGTTGGCGTTGAGCGGGGTGAAGTGGCCCATGCCCCACTGGCCCTCACCGCGGTGGCGGGACACCTTGCGGGCGGCGGCAGCGGGACGCTTGGGGGCGTCGGCGGGCTGGGGCGCGGCCGGGTCGGGAGTGGTGGGCATGTGTCGTCCTTCGGGCAGGTGGCGGTGCGAGGTTCGGGGCGTTCCCGGGCTCGTCGCTGCTGTGACCTGCGGATCTTCGACAGGATGTGGGAAGCAGTGACCTCGGCCGGTGGGCGCCCGCCCATCGGCTGCGGCGCGACGGGGGCTGCGAGTGGCGCCAGTGCGGTGGCGGCGGCGGGGTGGGGCTCAGGTCACCGGACAGATGGCGCTGGACACGCGAAGGAGATCGACGTGAAGTCGACCTACTAGGGTGGTTCCGGCGCTCGGCATGGCAAGAGATTCGCACGCCGAGCGAGGCCCGGTCCACCAACGTCCAGAATGCGGACGCCTTTGTTTCGGATCGTGAGATGCGGGGCTTTGTGCCCTGCTCACCCCGACTTGGGCATTCGGTCACGGAGAGGCGGCTGGAGTGATAGTTACATCTGCATGGACGACCAGCGCTCGACTGCCACCACCGACCCGGGGCTCGACCGGCTCCGGACCGTCCTCACCGGATGGCGGACCTCGCTGCTGGACATGGGCGGGCGCAATCGTCTGCTGAACTTCCGGCACACCCGGACCGGCACGCTGGAGATCATCGCACCGGATGCCGTCGCGCTGGTGGCCGGTCTCACACGCGGCTGGGACTTCGAAAGCCCCTCCGAGGAGCCCGAGGAGCCGTCCGACGCCCGGCCGGCGATCGGCGGGCGCTCGGTGCGCGTCGTCACCCAGAAGACCACCCAGGCGGGCCTGGACGCCTCGCTCACCCAGCTGCGGCTGCGTTCCGCGCAGATGTTCAACGACTACGGCCTCTGGGTGCTCTGGCTCGGCTTCGGCATGCTCGACTGGCGCGAGGCCGGCGCGACCGAGAGCAGCGCGGCGCCGCTGGTGCTGATCCCGGTCACCCTGCGGCGCGACCGCGACGGGCGCCCGCGCCTGTACGCGGCCGAGGATCAGGAACCGATCCACAATCCGGCGCTGTCCGTCAAACTCGCCGGCCTCGGCGTCGACTGGCAGTCCGTGGCCGAGCTCGACTGCGCGAACCTGCCCGCGGTGGTGGCCGCGGCCAGCCAGGTCGCCGCACAGCAGGACGGCTGGGAGGTTGCGGACCGGCTGGTCCTGGGCCTGTTCGCCTCGCACCGCGAGTCGATGTACCAGGATCTGCTGCAGAACGAGCAGCGGATCCTGAGCCATCCGCTGATCCGTGCCATCGGCCTCGGCCCGGACTCCGGGCTCCCCGCCGACCTGATCGGCTTCGAACCGCCTGCCCTGGACCGGATCGACGAACTCCAGATCCCCGAGCAGACCCCGCTGGTCCTGGACGCCGACGCCTCGCAGCGCCAGTGCATCGCCGCCGCGATGGCCGGCCGCTCGTTCGTGATGAACGGCCCGCCCGGCACGGGCAAGAGCCAGACCATCGCGAACATGATCGCCGCCCTGATGCACTCGGGCCGTACGGTGCTGTTCGTCAGTGAGAAGGCGGCCGCGCTCGACGTCGTGCGCAATCGCCTCGCCTCCGTCGGCCTCGCCGACCTAGTGCTCGCCCTGCACAGCGGTGACACGACCAAGCGGGCCGTGGCTCAGGAGCTCAACCGGGTGCTCACCTCGGTTCTGCCGGCCGTGGGAGCGGCCGAGCACGAGCTGTCCCACGCGCGGCAGCTGCGCGAGGAGCTGTCCGCGCACGCGGCGGCGATGAACGAGACCCGCCAGCCGCTGGGCCGCAGCCTTCACGCGGTGATCGGGCGGGTCGTGGCGCTGGAGGCCGCCGGCATCCAGCGGCTCACCCTTCGCCCCGCGGCTTCGAGGGCGGTCCGCGAGCTGAGTGCTCAGGGGCTTCAGGAGCTGCAGAGCGCGTGCGACGCGGTGGCCCGGGCCTGGCGTCCGGTGCTGGAGACGGACCGGTTCGTCTGGCGCGGGCTGCGGGATCGGACCGAGTACGGCCGCTCGCCGCTCGCCGCGCTGGCCGAGGCCGAGGACGCGCTCGCCGAGCTGAGGTCCGCCGTCGACCAGTTCCCGCTGCGCACGGCGCGTCCCGCGCCGCAGACCTCGGACGGGATCGCGCAGGCCGCCGCCGTCGTGCGGGCCGGGCTGCCCCGCACGGACGGTGCTCCGGTCGGCGAGCCGGTGCTCCGCGGTGACCAGTCGTCGACGCTCGCCGTCATCGCCGACAGCTTCGGGGTGACCGAGCCGGACGGCGTCGACGCGGCGCTGGCCCTCTGCGGGCTGGCCGACCTCGCCGACGCGCCGCACCGTCCGGCGGCGGGTTGGTTCGTGCCCGAGGTGTTCGAACAAGTCGCGGCCCTCGCCGAAGAGTTGCGAGCGGCGGTGGCCGAACTGGCGGCCAGGGCCGGCGCGGCCGCGGACGTCTTCACCGAGGAGGTCCTCGGGTGCGATGAACTGGTCGACCTCGAACGGCGGTTCGCCGAGGCGCAGGGCAGTCTGGCGACCCGGATGAGTCGCCGGCACCGGACGGACAAGAAGGCCGTCGCGGCTCTCGCACGCGCGGGCGTCCGGCCGAAGGCCGTCCAGGGGCGTCTGCGGGATGCGGTCGCCTGGCAGCATGCCGACCGCGCGCTCCGCAGGCTGGTCGCCGACAGCGCAGCTCTGCTGGAGCGCTATGCGCCGACCGACGCGGCCTCGGCGGCGCAGGCTCTGGCGCCGCTGGATCAGGCCCTTCAGGTCGGCCGACGGATCAGCCTGCTCGCCCGAGGTGCGGCCACCGGTGACAGCCGCGAGCTGAACCTGCCCCGGCTCGCCGGGCGGCTGGCCGACGGGGTCCCGCCCGACCAGCTCACCCGAGCCCAAGTACGGTCCGTCCGGCTGGCGTTGAGTGACTGGTGCGCGGTGGCCGAGGAGCGTTCGGCCCGCTGGTCGACCGGTGTGCGTGAGCTGCTCCAGCTCTTCGACGAGGCCCGCTCCGCCGAGCTGCTGCCTCAGCTGCTCGGCTCACTCGCACTGGCCGAGGGGGAGCTGCGGTCACTGCGCGACGATGCCGACGGGCCGCAGGAGTGGCAGGCGTTCCGGGACGGGCGCACTGTCCTGGGGCGCTCGGGGCTGGACGATCTGCCGGTGCGGGTGGCCGAACGCGGCATTGGCGCCGGACAGTTCGCCGAGACGGTCGAACTCGCGGTCTGCGCCTACTGGGTGGATCGGCTCCTGGAGTCGGATCCGCGTCTGCGGACGGCGCGTGCGGCTGATCTCGACGCCCGCGTGGAGGCGTTCCGCCAGGCCGACCAGCGTCTGGTCACCGCGGCGGGCGGCACCGTGGCCGCCGCGTGCAACGCGCGCAGGCCGCGCAACCCCAGCATCGGGGCCGGCGGGCTGATCGTCCGCGAGGCCGAGAAGAAGACTCGGCACCTGCCGGTGCGCGAGTTGCTCGGCCGCACCCGCGACGTGGTGCGATCGGTCAAACCCTGCTTCATGATGAGCCCCTTGACGGTCAGTCAGTTCCTGCCTCCGGACTACGACTTCGACGTCGTGATCTTCGACGAGGCGTCCCAGGTCCGGCCCAGTGACGCGATCAACTGCGTCTACCGGGCGGCCGCCCTGATCGTGGCGGGCGACGAGAAGCAGCTCCCGCCCACCTCGTTCTTCGGCTCCAGCGCCGAGGACGAATCGGAGGAGTACGACGAGGACGTACCCGACTCCTTCGAGTCGCTGCTGGACGCCTGCAAGGCCGGTGCGATGCGGGCCCTGCCGCTGCGGTGGCACTACCGCAGCCGGCACGAGGATCTGATCACCTTCAGCAACCGGTCGTTCTACGACAACTCGATGATCACCTTCCCCGGGGCTCAGGAGCACGGCCCGGATGTCGGCGTCGAGTTGGTGCCGGCCGACGGTTCGTACGACCGCGGCGGGCGGCGGGACAACTGGATCGAGGCCCAGGCGGTCGCCCGGCGGGTCGTGCACCACTTCGACACCAGGCCGGGACGGAGCCTCGGCGTGGTGGCGCTCTCGCAGGCTCAGGCCGCGGCGATCGAACTCGCCGTCCAGCAGGCGCGGATCGCCCGGCCCGATCTGGAGCACTGCTTCACCGAGGGCCGTCTGGACGGCTTCTTCGTGAAGAACCTGGAGTCGGTGCAGGGTGACGAGCGGGACGTGATGATCATGTCGATCGGCTACGGACCCGACGAGCACGGCAAGCTCGGTCTGAACTTCGGGCCGATCAACCGGGAGGGCGGCTGGCGGCGGCTCAATGTCGCGGTCACCCGCGCCCGCTACCGGGTCGAGGTGGTCTCCTCGTTCACGGGCGGTCAGCTCAAGGACAGCACCAACCCGAGCGTCCAGCACCTCAAGCGCTACCTGGAGTACGCGGAGCACGGTCCCTCGGTGCTCAGCCAGGACCTCGTCCAGGAGGAGCGCGAGCCCGACAGCCCGTTCGAGGTGGCGGTTCTCGGCGTGCTGCGCGACTGGGGGTACCTGGTCCAACCGCAGGTGGGCGTCGCGGGGTTTCGCATCGACCTGGGCGTGCGGCACCCGGCGGCGGAGGGCTCGTTCGCGCTGGGGATCGAGTGCGACGGCGCGATGTACCACTCCTCCCGGGCGGCCCGGGATCGCGATCGGCTGCGTGAGCAGGTCCTGACCGGCCTGGGGTGGACCCTGCACCGGATCTGGGGCACCGACTGGTACCGCAACCGACCGGAGGCGGAGCGCAGGCTGCGCGAGGCCGTCGAGAACGCCGTCGAGAAGGCCGTCGAGCGCCCTCTGCACACCGAGCCTGCGGCACCGGTCCAGGCGGCCGAGGCCCCGGCGGAGCCCGAGCCCGAGGCCAAGCCCGAGCCCGTACGCGTACCCGTCCCGCAGGAACCGGCCCGGACCTGGACCGAGCCCTATCGCGTGGCGAGCCTGCGCGTCGTCGTCTCGGCCGAACTGCACACGCCCGAGGCCCGGACCCAGCTGCGATCGGTGCTGGCGCAGATCGTCGAGATCGAGGGACCGATCCACCAGGACCTGCTGGTGCAGCGGGCCAGGGAGGCGTGGCACCTCGACCGGGCGGGGAGCCGCATCCGGGACAACATCAGCACCGTGCTGGACGGACTGACCCGCGCCGGGCTGGTCCGCTGGGACGGTGAGTTCGCGTCCGGTGCGGACCGGCGCGAGCTGCGGGCCCGCACTCCGGTGGAACGCTGTACCCGTCGGGTGGCCCAGGTGGACCCGAGGGAGCGGCGCCTGGCGATCCGGGAACTGGTGGCGGAATCCCCGGGGATGAGCCAGGAGGAGCTGGTCCGCCAGGTGCGGGAGGTCTTCGGGTGGAAGCGGCTGGGCGCCGACATCCGCGATGCGCTGGAGACCGACCTGGTGGCGCTTCTCGCCGCCGGTGAGCTGGTCGGCTCGCGGGACCGGCTCGCGGTGTCCCGGTGAGCGCCCGGTCCGCCGGCGCCCGGGTGGGTGATCGGGCGATACCGGTCCCGATACCGTAGGTACGTGCAGCCACCAGGTGAGATGAGCAGAGCGGACGCGGAGCGGCCGTCGCGACGGCGCGGCAAGGGCGCGCGGCGGGCGGCCAGGCGCTCCAGCTGGCGGAGCACCGTGTGGGCGCTGCTCAAGGACACCGCGAACACCTGTGTCGAGTACCGGGTCACCGGGCTCGCGGCGGAGGCGGCGTTCTTCACCCTGCTGTCGATTCCGCCGCTGCTGCTCTGCCTGGCCGGGACGCTCGGCTACCTGGACGACCTGCTCGGCGCCGGCACCATCCAGAAGCTCCAGCAGGACATCATCACGGCGGCCGGCACCGTGCTCTCGACCTCGTCGATCGACCAGATCGTCAAGCCGCTGCTGAACAGCGTGTTCGCGGGCGGCCGACCGGACCTGATCTCGATCGGCTTCCTGTTCTCGTTCTGGTCCGGCTCGCGCGCGCTCTACATCTTCATCGACACCATCACCGTGATGTACGGGCTGGACGGCAAGCGGGGCATCGTCAAGACCCGGGCGATGTCGCTCGGCCTGTACCTGGGCGCGCTGGTGATCGGCTCGCTGGTGCTGCCGCTGCTGGTGGCCGGGCCCGGGCTCGTGATGAACGCGCTGCCGAACAGCACCGGCGTGATCAGCGCGCTCTACTGGCCGGTGGCGATACTGCTGCTGGTGGTCTTCCTCACCACGCTGTACCACCTGGCAGTGCCCGTCAGCACGCCCTGGCGGGAGGACCTGCCGGGCGCGCTGGTGGCGCTCGGGGTGCTGGTGATCTGCAGCGTGGTGCTGCGGGTCTACCTGATCCACTCGGTCGAGGGCCCGACCGTCTACGGCAAGCTGGCGGCGCCCATCGCGGTGCTGCTCTGGATCTTCGTGGTGGCGATCGCGGTGCTGATCGGCGCCGCCATGAACGCCGCCATAGACCGCCGCTGGCCCAGCGTGGAGTCCGCCGACGCGCGGGCCGAGAACGAGCGCGCCAGCGAGCAGGCCGCCGAGGCGCTGGTCCGCGCGGCCGGCACCCGGCGGGCCGCCGAGCGGGCGCGGCTGGCCCGCGAGTTGGGGCTCGGCGACGGCGTCGAGGACGAGGACGAGGACGAGGGCGACGACGTGCCGTCCGAGTACCCGGAGCGCTGGGCGGACTTCCTGCCGCCCGGCAACGTGCGCGGCCGGCTGGGCTCGCGCCGCTCCCGCCGGACGCCGCCGCCCCCGCCGGACAGCGACCGGCCCGGACCCCGGCCGTCCCCGCACCACGCCGCACGACCGGTCCCCGGCGGACACGGCGCGTCGCCCGTCCCCGGCCCGGTGGAGCACCCCGCCGAGCCCTGGGGTTCGGACGGCCGGTTCCCGGGCGGCCTGGGCCCGGTGGACTCCGCGCTGCCGAGCTACCCGCCGCGCCCGCCCTGGGACGCTCCGCACGAGTAGCCGGAAATCGGAGTGCGCGGTCGGCAGCAGCTGTCGTAGGCTGCCGACCGCGCGCCGACCGAGTGGCCGGCGCATCGGAACCGGAGAAGAAGCGGGAGGTGGGCCTCGTGGCTGTCACCGTCGTCACCGCTGCCCAGCGCAGCGACCTCGTCCTCCTCACCCTCCCGGCTGCCGGCTGACGTTCGCTCAGCCCCCGGGAATCGCATTCCTCCCGAAGGGCACTGCGTTGTTCAACGCGACTTCTGACTTTGCTGCACCCTCGTCCGGGCTGTCCGGTTACGGCTGGACCGCCGAGCTCGACGAGCTCTTCGCCCCCCTCGCCGAGGCGGGGCTCACTCCCGGCCGGCTCGTCCGGGTCGACCGGGGGCAGGCCGACGTCGCCGTCCTCGATCCCGAGAGCGGCGAACTGCGCACCGTCCGCGCCGACACCCGGCCGGTCGGCAGCGCGGAGACCAAGGACAACCCCTGTACCGGTGACTGGGCGGCCGTCGATCTCGCGGCCACCCCGATGCCCGCGGTCTCGGCGCTGCTCCCGCGCAGCACCGCGATCATCCGCAAGGGCGCCGGCATGCGCTCGGACGGCCAGGTGCTGGCGGCCAACGTCGACACCGTCCTGATCGCCGTCTCGCTGGCGTCCGACCCCGACCTCGGCCGGGTCGAGCGCTTCCTGGCGCTCGCCTGGGAGAGCGGCGCGCAGCCGATGGTGGCACTCACCAAGGCCGACCTGGTCGACGACGCGGACTTCATCCGCGAGGACGTCGAGCGCGCGGCGCCGGGCGTCACCGTGCTGGTGGTCAGCGCCGAGACGGGCGAGGGCCTGGACGTCCTGCGGGCCTGCACGCCCGGCACCACGGTGCTGATCGGGCAGTCCGGCGCGGGCAAGTCCACCCTCACCAACGCGCTGACGGGGGCCGACCGGATGATCGTCCAGCAGACCCGCGACAGTGACGGCAAGGGCCGGCACACCACCACCACGCGCGAGCTGTTCGCGCTGCCGGGCGGCGGCGTGCTGATCGACACGCCCGGCCTGCGCGAGGTCGGCCTGTACGGCGGCGAGGGCCTCGCGCAGGCCTTCTCGGACATCGAGGGGCTGGCCGAGGACTGCCGTTTCCACGACTGCTCGCACCGCTCCGAGCCCGGCTGCGCCGTACTGGCGGCGCTGGCGGACGGCTCGCTGCACGAGCGCCGGATGGAGAGCTACCTCAAGCTCCAGCGCGAGAACGAGTGGATCGCCTCACGCTCGGACGCCAGGCTCGCCGGCGAGCGGACCAAGCTGTGGAAGGCGCGCACCAAGGCGGTCCGGGGCCGCGTGCGGCCGTGAGGGAGCTTCAGCTCTTGGCTGCTGACGGCATGAGTACCGCCGTCAGCAGTCGGCTGGAGAGCGCGGTCGGCGGGCCGAAGTCGGAGCTCATGTTGGACACCGAGAAGACCGCGCGCAGGGAGAGGTCGCGGGTGGCGAACACGCCGTTGGCGTAGCCGTCGTCGTGGCCGGTCTTGCCCCAGAGCAGATTGCCGCCGGGCAGCGGGGTGGACATCAGGCCGGCGCCGAAGCAGGCGGTGGCCGGCTTGCCGCTCCCCGGGTCGCAGTCGCCGCCGATGTACGGGACGGGCTTGCCGGTGCCGTCGGTCGGCAGCGTGAACATCTCGTTCAGCTGCCCGGCGGGCACGACGCGGCCCTGGAACAGGGCGGTGATGAAGTGGTCCAGGTCGGCGGGGGTGGAGATCATGTTGGACGGGTCGCCGCCCTGCTCGCTGACGTCCACTGCCGTGCCCTGACTGTTCGTCATGTAGCCGTGCAGGTAGGGCCGCGGCATGACGGGGTCGTCCTCGGGCACCGAAGTCTGGTTCAGGTGCAGGGGGTTGAGGATGCGCGCGGTGACCTCGTCCTTGAACGAGTGGCCGGTCCGCTGCTCGATGAGCTCGCCGGCGATGCGGAAGCCGAGCGAGTTGTACTCCTGTTCGGTGCCGGGGGTGAAGTGCGGGCCGGGATGCGGGCGGTCGGCGGGGCGCAGGGTCTGCTGGATGATCTGGTCGAAGGTGCGGTAGTTGTAGCGGTCGGCGATCACCTCGTCGGCGCTCTGCGGGGGCAGGCCCTCGTCCACGTTCGGCAGCCCGCTGGTGAAGTTGATCAGCTCGCGGACGGTGATCGGCTCGAAGTTCGCCGGGAGCAGGCCGGGTAGGTAGTTCTGGACGGTCTGATCGAGGTCGATCGTGCCCTCGGCGGCCAGTTGCAGGACGACGGCGGTCTCGAAGGTCTTGGAGATGCTGCCGATGTGGAAGTGCGCGTTGTCCGGGATCGGGCGGCCGGTCTGGCTGTCCACCGTGGAGCCGGTCCAGAGCTGGCCGGGCTCGCCGATCCGGGCGATCGCGCCGGAGGCCCCGTCGGTGGGCCGGGTCTGGATGGCGGCCTGGAGTGCGGCGGGGTCGAGGGGCGGGAAGAGCGCTGCGGCGGCCGGGCTCGCAGCGGCGTCCGCGGCGAACGCCTGGGTGCCGGTCGCGGCGGTGGTGCTCAGCAGGGCGGTGCCGGCGAGGCCGAGGGTCGCGATACGGCGCACGAGCGGGTTCATCGGATTCTCCGTGGAGTGGCTGGTCGGTGGCTGGTTGCTGCTGTGATCAGCTTGCTCGGTCGGTGATCCACCGGGTATCGGGATCAACCCTGAGCGAGCCCCGATCCGCCCCTGATCGTCTGTCAGGTCCGACCCTGCCCTCGGGGCGACGGCGGTGTCCGAATCCCGCTAGTTCCGGCGCCGCCGAAGGAGCACACTGGACCGCGTGATCGACGACGAGACCCGCTACCGGGCCGTGGACAGCCGGGACGCCCGCTTCGACGGGGTCTTCTTCACCGCGGTGACGAGCACCGGTATCTACTGCCGCCCCAGCTGCCCGGCCATGACGCCCAAGCGCGTCAACTGCTCCTTCTACCCCACGGCGGCCGCCGCGCAGGGCGCCGGCTTCCGCGCCTGCCGCCGCTGCCGGCCGGACTCGGTGCCCGGCTCGCCCGAATGGAACCACCGGGCCGACCTGGTCGGCCGGGCCGTGCGGCTGATCGGCGACGGTGTGGTGGACCGCGAGGGCGTCGCCGGGCTCGCCGACCGCCTGGGCTACAGCGCGCGCCAGCTCCAGCGCCAGCTGACCGCCGAACTCGGCGCCGGCCCGATTGCCCTCGCCCGCGCCCAACGCGCGCAGGCCGCACGGCTGTTGCTGCAGACGACCGGGCTGCCGGTGACCGAGGTGGCGTTCGCGGCGGGCTTCGCCTCGGTCCGGCAGTTCAACGACACCGTCCGGGCCGTCTACGACCGCACGCCGAGCGGCCTGCGCGAGGAGAGCGGCGGCGGGGTGCGGGCGGTGGCGCCGGTGGGCACGCTGAGCCTGCGGCTGGCCTACCGCGGGCCGATCGACAGCGAGCACCTGATGGACTTCCTGGCGCTGCGTGCGGTGCCGGGCGTCGAGGAGGTCGTCCCGGCGGGCTCAGCTGTACGGACGTACCGGCGGACGCTGGCACTCCCGCACGGGCACGGCATCGCCGAGGTGGACTCGCTGGGCCCCGGCGTCCCGGCGGACCGGGGGTGGCTGGACTGCCGGCTGCAACTGGCCGACCTGCGGGACCTGACCACCGCCGTGCACCGGCTGCGCGCGCTCTTCGACCTCGACGCCGACCCGGAGACGGTGGCCGAGCAGCTGGGCGCGGACCCGGTGCTCGGCTCGGCCGTGGCCCGCCGTCCCGGACTGCGCTCACCCGGGCACGTGGACCCGCACGAGCTGGCGGTGCGCGCGGTGCTCGGCCAGCAGGTCACGGTCGCCGCGGCGCGCACACTGGCCGGCAGGCTCGCGGTGCGCTACGGCGTCCCGCTGCCCGAGCCCAGCGGCGGGCTCAGCCTGCTCTTCCCCACGGCCGAGGCGCTGGCCGGGGCCGACCCGGCCGACCTGGCGATGCCGGCCGCCCGGCAGCAGGCGCTGCGCGGCCTCTGCGCGGCGCTCGCCTACGGGACCGTACGGCTGGACGGCGGCGTGGACCGCGCGCAGGCGGCGGCCGAGCTGCTGGCGCTGCGCGGGATCGGGCCCTGGACGGTCGGCTACCTGCGGATGCGGGCGATGGCCGACCCGGACGTCTTCCTGCCCGGCGACGCCGGGGTGCGGCACGGGCTGCTGCGGCTGGGCCTGGCGGGGGACCCGAAGTCCGCCGAACGGCAGTCGGCCCCCTGGGCGCCGTGGCGGTCGTACGCGGTGCACCACCTGTGGGTGCTGGCGGCCGTCAGCCCTTGATTCCGTCAGCCCCGGCCGTCGGCGCCGACGCGGCCGGTCCGCCGGCGCCGGCCAGTGCCTGGGCGAGCCGGTCCAGGCCGGGCAGGGCGGCCATCACCGCGTCGTGGTCGGCGGCGGAGAGCGTGCCCAGGGCGTTGGCGATGCGCCGTTCGTGGGCCTGCTGCCAGTCCAGCAACTGCTGGTGGCCCGCCGCGGTGAGGGCGATCCGCGCCGTACGGCGGTCGCCCGGGTCGGCCTGGCGGTCCACGAAGCCGGCGTCCAACAGCTTCCCCACCAGCCCGCTGACGGTGTTGGGGGCCAGCCGCTGGCGCGCCGCCAGCTCGCCGACCCGCAGTGGCGCGGCGGCGAGCGTCTGAAGCAGCTCGACCTGGGCCATCGGCAGCGACTCCCACGGGTAGTCCGTGCGGATGCTGCTGCGCAGTGCCCGGCGCAGCCTGGTGACCACGTCGGTCAGCCGCTGGGCGCGCTCGATGGCCAGCGCCTCCTCCAGCCCGGACGTGGTCGCGGGTGGGGCGGGGTGCGCGGAACTCGGCCCGGTCGTACCGGGGTGGGGCTGCGGCGGCATGGGCGACAGCGTAGCGGTTCCTAGCACAAGGCTCTGTCGCCGACCAGATCTGTACGGGAGTACTTCCGGCAACGATTGGATCGGGCACCGAGAAGGGGGCCTGCCCGGTCTGTCGGGCAGGCCCCCTTCTCGGGGTGGGCAGCTCAGGAGAGCGGCTTGGCCCCGCGCTCGGCGAGCATCGTCGTCATCAGCTGGAGCTCCCCGGTCTGCCCGGCCACCATCGACTCGGCCAGGCTCTTCTCGGCGGGGTTCTTCGCGAGCTCGACGTACCCCTGCGCCATCGCGATGCCGCCCGTGTGGTGCTGCATCATCAGCTGGAGGTAGAAGATCTCCGCCGCCTGGCCGCTGAGACCGCGCAGCTGGTCCAGCTGCGCGTTGGTCGCCATGCCGGGCATCAGCGAGCCGTCGTGCGCCTGGTAGGGGGCCATCTGCATCCAGGCCATCGGTGCGGCCGGGGAGCTCTGGGTGAGCCCCCACTGGTCGAGCCAGCCCATCATCATGCCGCGCTGGTTGGCCTGGGTGTTGATGATGTCGAAGGCCAGGTTGCGGACCTCGGCGTTGTCGGTCCGGTCCCGGATGATGAACGACATGTCGATCGCCTGCTGATGGTGCGTCGACATGTCGCGGGCGAACCCGGCCTCGGGCGACGTGGTGGCCGGCGCGGTCACGGCCGTGCCGGAGGCCGCCGAACCGCCCGCGAGCAGCGCCGGGACGCCCAGGCAGAGCGCGATCGCGGCAGCCAGCGCGGCGGGCCACCAGACCGTCCGGCGGCGCCTTCCGTTCGTCTCGTCCGCTTCGTCCGTCATGGCGGCGCTCACTGGGCCGTGCTGCAGGACGCGCCCGGCTCCTGGGTCTGCGGACCCTGGACGTACTTGGTGAAGAACTTCTCCACCCGCGGGTCGCTCGCGCTGTCCACCACGAGCTGGGTGCCCCAGGCCGTCAGCGTGATGGTGCCCGTCTCGGTCGGGTACGGGCTCATCAGCGAGTACGGGGTGCCCTTGACCTTGTCGGAGAGCGTCTTGATGTCGGCCGCGCTGGCCTTGCCGTTGTAGGTGACCCAGACGGCGCCGTGCTCCAGCGAGTGCACCGCGTTCTCGTTCTGCACCGGCTTGTCGTAGACGGTGCCCATGCAGTTCAGCCAGACCGGGTTGTGGTCGCCGCCGACCGGCGGGGTCTGCGGGTAGGTGACCGGCGTGGTCACGTGGTTGCGGGTCAGGTTGCTGTACGTCTTCACGCCCTCGATCGGGGCCTTGGCGGCGGCCGTCTGCGCGGCCTTCTTGTCGGCGGCGTTCTTGACGACGAAGACGCCGGTGCCGACGGCGCCGAGCAGCACCACGCCGGCTATCGAGAACGCGACGATCTTGTTGCGGCGCTCGCGGCGCTCTTCCTCGGCGCGCAGCTGCGCGATCCGCTCGCGGCGGTCGGCGGTCGCCGCCTTGCCGCCGAGTGACTTCTTGTTGGACTGCTTGGAGGCGGAACCCACGGGGATCTTCCTTGTCCCCGCCGAGCGCTCGGCGCGCGGCGGAATGAGGTGAGGCAGGGGAGGAGAGACCGCCGGTCCTCCCGTTCTGCCGAGTCGGGCAGGCGGGAGAGGCGCGGCGGCGGGTTCCGCCTAGGTCCGGTTGACCTGGAGCAGGTGGAGATCGGGGGAGGGCGCCGGGCCGGGGGTGCCGGCCGTCGTCCTGGCCGCGGGCGTCGCCCGGAGCGTGACGAGCTGCGGGAGCGCGGCCGGCACGGGGTGCGGGGGAGCGTTCGGCAGTTGTGCGTCCTGGGTGCTGAACGGGTGGCTGGAGCAGCCGTCGCTCGGGCGCGGAGCCGGGCCGTCGGCCGTGCACAGCGTCATCGGGCGGGACGGCGGCTCGCTCAGCGGTTCGGCGGGCGGCGTCGCGACCGACCGGGACGCGGCCTGCGCGGTGTGCGGTGCGGCGTGCCGGGCGTGCGGTGGGGCCGCCTTGGTGGCGGCCGGCGGCGCGGTCGGCGGGGTGGCGGCGTGCGCGGAGCCCGTACAGGGCAGGCCGACCAGGAAGCCGATCAGCAGCAGGACCCAGAGCGCGCCCGCCGGGCGGCCGACGAATGCGGCGCTCCCCGGGGTCGGTCGCAGAGGTCCTGGCGCGGTCATGCGCACATATTAATGGGCTGAACGGGGGAAGCGGTCCCCCTCCTGGGTCCTCACTTTCGGATTAATCCGCCGCTCGGCATGCCGATTCGTCCCCTGATTCGTGCGTGCCGACCGACCTGACCCGATCGGTGACCTTCGTTCCGAAAGTCCGGACAGCGGCGAACCGCGATGGGCAGAATGACGGAAGGAGCTGTCCCTACCGATCTTCCCGACCCGATGCGACCCCATTCGACACGGTCCGACCCCATTCGATCCGACCAGAGCGACCCGAACGAATCACGGACGAGGAGCCGGCATGACCAACCAGGGTGCGCCCGCGCAACGGCGCCCGGACGACGGATCGCCGGAAGCCGTCCCGTCCGGGGACGGCTGGTGGGGCCAGGTGTACGAGGGACCGGCCGGCAGCCTGCCGGACACCCCGGCGGCGGATGCCGGGGACGTGACGGTGGACGACTGGTTCGACTCGGTGGCCTCGATCGTGGGCCCGGTCGCGCTTGAGCCTGAGCCAGAACCCGAGCCTGAGCCAGAACCCGAGCCTGAGCCAGAACCCGAGCCGGAACCTGAGCCCGAGCCGGCGCCGGTTCTCCCGCCCCCAGCCGCCGCCACCCGTCCGGTGCCCGCGCCCCGCCCGGCGCCGTACGTCGGGGGCCGGCCGCCGACGTATGGCCCCGAGCCCACCGCCGTCCCCGCCGCCCACCCCGAGCGCCTGGCGGCCGTCGTCCCCGACACCGTCCTCGAAGGCGCCCAGTACCCGGGCTTCACGCTGCGCGCCGCCTCGGTCCGCGGCGACTCCGCCCGCTACCGCGGTGAATCCCGCAGCGACGCCCTGCTGGTGACCCGCTTCGGCGAGGGATCCGACGGACTCCTGCTCGCCGTCCTGGCCGGCCGCTCGCGAAGCGCCGCCACCGCCGACCCGGCCGCCGCCGACCCCGCCGGCACCGAAGCGCCGGCCCCGGAGGAGCTCGGCGACACCGTCCGCCAGGCCTGCGCCCAGCTCGCCGAGGCGATCGGCCGCAGCCGCGCCGAGCTGGCCGCCGACCTGCGCGAGGGCGCCCGCGACCGACTCCGCTACGGCCTCCAGCGCCTCACCGTACGGGCGTCCGCCGCACTGCGGGCCGTCGCCGCAGAAGCCGGTTCGCTGCACTGCGTACTCGTTTCGCTCGACCCGGAGTCCAGCCACCGCGCGGCCTTCGGAGTCGGCCCGGGCGGCCTCTACCTGCTGCGCGCCGGCCACTGGATCGACGCCTACGCGGCCCGGCTGCTGCACCACCCGGACGGTCCGGCAGCCGTCCCCGAACCCCGCCCGTTCCGCTTCCGGCTCGTCCCCGCGACGCCCGGCGACATCCTGCTGCTCAGCACCCCGGGGCTTGCGGAGCCGATCGCCGAGGAGCCGGCCGTCGCCCACTTCCTGGCCACCCACTGGGCCCACCCGCACCCGCCGGGCTCCGTCGACTTCCTACGCCAGGTCCAGGTCCGCGCCAAGGGCTACGCCGACGACCGCACGGCCGTCGCCCTCTGGACCGATTAGCCGACCGACTCCCTACCCGATTCGCGCCCTGATTCCCTCTCATGGCGGACTCCTCAGCGGTGATCCAGACTAGTCGACGTTCGCGCCCAGCAGTGCCGCCGCCACCGCCGCCACCCGGGCGGCGGACTCGGCGCGCCGTACGCCGGGCAGGCCGACGGCGAGCGGCACCGAGAACCCGTCCAGCACCGCCCGGAGCTGGACGGCGCGTTCACCGGCCGGGCCGGGGGTGAACTCGCCCGCCGACGAACCGTCCCGGATCAGGGCTTCCAGGTCGGCCTGCCAGGGCGCCTCGATCGCCAGCTGTCCCTGCCGGATCTCCTCGCTCGCGGGGGAGCGGCCCCAGACCTCGACCCAGAGGATCCAGCGCGGATCGCCCGGGCCGTCCGCGAGGTAGAGGTCCGCGTACGCCGTGAACCGCTCCCAGGCGGTGAGCCCCGGCCGGCCGAGCATCGTGCGGCGCCGCTCGCCGAGTTGCTCCTCGCTCCAGCGCAGGGTCTCCAGCAGCAGTTGGTCCTTGCTGCCGAAGTAGTAGAGGAGGTGGCCCGCGCTCATCTGGAGCTGCTTGCCGAGGCCGGCCATCGTCAGCTTGGCCAGGCCGTGCTCGGCGATCGCCGCCATCGCCGCCGCCAGCACCTCCTCGCGGGGCCGCGCCGGGCGTCGTGGGCGGACCTCCGGCATCTTCGGCTCCTCGCGGTTCGTTTCCTGGCGTTCGTTCTCACCCTAAGGCGTCGCGGTGGCCCGCCCGTGCTGCCGACGCCCCGGCCTGGTCAGGAACCGGGGGAGTGAGGGGCGGCGTCCCCGAAGCAGCGGGCGACGCAGGGTCGAGATCGCGACGGGCGCAAAGGAAACCTCGGGGATGACGGTGACGGGAACGGTTACGCGCTACCTCTACCTGGTCCGGCACGGCGAGGCCCTGTCGGACGAGTGCGAGCCGACCGGCGGAGGGCTGACCGAGAACGGCCGCCGCCAGGCCGTCCTGCTCGGCCGCCGGCTGCGGGAGGTGCCCTTCGCCGCAGTCCACCACGGACCGCTGCCGCGCGCGACGCAGACCGCGCGACTGATCGGCGAGCAGCTCGGCGGCGTCCCGCTGCGGGTCTCGGAACTCGCCGGAGACTACGTGCCGTACTGGCCGGAGCGGGACGAACTGCCGCCGGAAGCAGCCGACTTCCTGCTCACGTTCCTGAACTCCTCTGCCGAGGAGCGCTCGTGGGGCCCGGAGCTGGCCCGCCGTGCGGTCGAACGTTTCGCCGGCCCGGCGCAGGCCGCGGAAGGATCGGCGGCGGCCTGCCGCGAACTGGTCGTCACGCACAACTTCCTGGTGGCGTGGCTGGTTCGGCACGCCACCGACGCGCCCGCCTGGCGCTGGCTCGGCCTCAACCACGCCAACGCCGCGCTGACGGTGATCCGTTACGCGCCGGGCCGCCCGTCCTCCGTACTCTGCCTCAACGACACCCGGCACCTGCCGGCCGACCTGCGCTGGACCGGATTCCCGCCTGAACTGCACATCTGAGGAGACGTCAGTTCTACTGCACCGGACCGATGTTCAGCGGCGTGATGCTCAGGCCGGCGCAGTGCTGGGTCTTCCACGGGACGAACAGCGCCGCGGTCTGGCCGGGCGGGTAGACGCGCAGGCCGTCGGCCGGCGACAGGTCGCACTGCGAGGGGCTGTAGCCGCTGATGCCGTTGCTGTCGTGCAGTTGGGCGGTCGCGGTGCCGTGCGGCTTGAGGGTGACCACGGTCTGCGGGTTGCCGGCGCTGCGCGCGGCCGGGTTGCCGGACTGGACGCCGTTGGCCGTCACATAGGAGACGCCCGGGTAGCCGGTGAGCGTGCAGGTGGTGGCGGAGGTGTTGGTGAACACCAGGTCGGCGTAGTACTGGCCTGCACCGACACCGGAGTTGGTCAGCGCCGCGGTGAGCTGGCTGCTACTGCAGGCCGGCGTTCCGCCGCCCTGGGTGACGGGCTGCGCCGGGTGCGTGGTCGGCGCGGGCTTCGAGGAGCTGCTGCCGCTGCCGCTGCCGGTCGCGGCTCCCGCTGACGAGGTCCCCGGGGCGGCCGGGCTCGTCGAGGCCGGGGTCGGCTGCGTGGACGGGGTGGCGCCCGCCGTGGTGGACGAGCCGCCGCCGGACGAGCAGGCCGCCATGGTCAGCGCCGCCGAGGTCAGGACGACGGCCGGCATCATCAGTCGAGCGAGCCTTGAACGCATGGCGGTTTCTCCTCCGTCGAGCCGATCCCAGCACCGGATCCATCCACTCTCTGTGATCCCCGCTGCTGCGGACCCTACTCGCCCAACCAACCCTGCCAGGGCAGTCGTTACACGGCTACAGCAGAACCGGGGCGGGACCGGGACACGTCTGGTAGGGCAGCTCCGAGGTGACCTCCACCCGCCGGCTCGCACACTACCCGCCGCACGCTCGACCAATGGGATGACACCGGCGGACACCGGCTGGAGAAGTACTACGACGCGGTGCCCCGCCGCGCCGCCCAGGCCGAGGAATTCGGCCCGCCGGCGCTCTTCGTCCGGGAGGGCGCGGGTCGGCCGTTCTACGCCCGTCCCACCCCCCGGCTGGACGGGACTGGTGACCGCCGCCGACGTGGCCGCGGTCCGGGCCCGGCAGCGCGAGCTCAGGATCCCGGAAGCCTTCGAGTGGGTCGCCGAGACCACGCCCGCCCTGCGCGCCGCCGTCGGCGCGGTCGGCACGCTGCCCGCTGCCCGCCGCCCGCCGCCCGCCGAGTAGCCCCGCTCGCTGCCCTCCTACTCCCGCTCCTACTCCCGCTCCCGGCGCGCCTCCGCAGCCGCCTCGGCGATCCCGGCCTCGTGCCCCGCCGCATAGACGCGCCGCACGAAGTCGGCCGCCTGCTCCTGCGTCAGGTCCTGGGTGAGGCGCATCAACTCGTCCGTCCACCTGATCAGCCAGTGCTGTGCCATACCCCCATCACAACCCGGCGGACCGCCCCCCGCCCGCCGGGTTCGGCCACTCAGGCGGCCCTGTCAGCAGCACCCCCTACCGTGGCGCGCACAGCACGGGACAGCGGAGGGAACACCACCATGGGCACCTGGGGCAGCGGCAACTTCGACGACGACACGGCCGCGGACCACCTGTCGATCGTCACCGACCGGCTGATCGCCGAGGTCGCGGAGGCGATGGCCGGCGACCCCGTCCGCATCGAGGCCGACGAGTACTGGGGAGTCGCGGTGCCGTGCAACCTGGAGCTGCTGTACCTCCTCAACCAGCAGGGCTACGTCGGCGCCGAGCTCCCGAAAGCGGACGTGATCGAAGGCTGGAAGGCGAGCTACCTGCCGATCTGGGAACGCAGCATCGACGAACTCGACCCCAAGCCCGAGCACCGAACCGCCCGCCGCGAGATCCTGGTCCGCACCTTCGACCAACTCACCACCCTGGCCCGCGCCCGGCACCGGTGATCGAACTTCCCGAGCACATCCCCCCTCCTCGCCCGCACCCTGGCCGCTTCCCCGCCAAGCAGGGCCCGGGTCCCCAACCCGACCTGACCCCTCGGGCATTTGACCCTCACACTGTGGGAGACCTTGTACTGGAGGAGTCATGTTCACCATCGGAGACTTCGCCGCCTACGGCCAGGTTTCGGTCCGAATGTTGCGTCACTACGACGCACTCGGTCTGCTGCCGCCTGCCCAGGTGGACCCGTCCAGTGGCTACCGCTACTACGACGCGGCCCAGTTGTCGCGGCTCAACCGGATCATCGCGCTCAAGGACCTCGGCCTCAGCCTGCAGCAAGTGGGCGAGGTACTGGACGCGAAGATCGACACCGAGCAGCTGCGCGGCATGCTGCGGCTGCGGCGGGCCGAGTTGGCCGACGTCGCCGCGCAGACCGCGGATCGGCTGGCACGGGTCGAGCGAAGGCTCCGCATCATCGAAAGTGAGGGCGCCATGCCCACCGACGAGGTCGTACTCAAGTCCCTGCCCGCTATCCGGGTGGCCGTGCTCTCGGCCACCGCCGAGAGCTTCGACCCCCGACACATCGGGCCGGTCATCCAGCCGCTCTACCAGCAGCTGCACGCCCAACTGGAGGCGGCCGGCGTCGCCGTAACCGGCCCGGACCTCGCCTGGTACGAACCTGTCGGGGACGGTGACGGCGAGGACTCGGGCTCGAACACGATCACGCTCCACGCGGGCGCGTCGGTGTCCGTCGATCCGAGCGCGGCCGACACCAGCTCCGCGCAGAACTTCGCGATCATCGACCTGCCCGCCGTCGAACAGGCGGCGACCATCGTCCACCGGGGTTCCATGGGCGCGGTGCTGCCCACCGTCCAGACCCTCGCACGTTGGATCGAGTCCTCCGGGCTCCGGGCCGCCGCCTTGGGGCGGGAGCTCTACCTGGAGTCCTGCGGCCCGCAGGACTCCTGGGTGACCGAGATCCAGGTGCCGCTGGAGGCCGTCGCGTCTTGATCCTCCTCGCCGTCGCGGCTCAACCCGCCGCGACGGCGGCGACGACGCGGAACCGGCAGAGCTTGTTGTCCGGATCTGGGAAGTCGGCCGGTCCGACGTTTCGGCAGAGTGTCACGGCGGCGGTCGCACTGGAGAGTGACCAGGTCAGCGGGGAACCTGGGGACATCACCGCAGCACTTCCGGGTGGCGCTGGCCGAGTGGGCGGCGGGCAGTGCCCGGTACGCGCCCGCCGCCCGGTTCGACCTTCAGCGGATCAGGCCTTCGGCTGCTGCTGGGTGATGCAGTGGATGCCGCCCCCGTTGGCGAAGATCTCGCGGGCGTCGACGAGTTCGACGGTGCGGTCGGGGAAGGCCTCGGCGAGGATGGCGGCGGCTTCCTCGTCGCGCGGGTCGTCGAAGGCGCAGAGGATGACGGCGCCGTTGGCGACGTAGTGGTTGATGTAGGAGTAGTCGACCGGTTCGCCGTCCTCGTCGTGCAGGACGGTGGGGGCGGGGACCTCGATGACCTGGAGGCGGCGGCCGGCAGCGTCGGTGGAGGCACGCAGGATGGCGACCAGTTCCTGGCAGACGGCGTGGTCGGGGTGGGAGGGGTCGGGCTGGACGTGGGCCAGGACGACGCCGGGGCGGACGAAGGAGGCGACGATGTCGATGTGGCCGCGGGTGCCGAACTCGTCGTAGTCGCGGGTCAGTCCGCGCGGGAGCCAGATCGCCTTGGTGGTGCCGAGGTGGGCGTGGAGTTCGGCCTCGACCTGCTCCTTCGTCCAGTCGGAGTTGCGGCCCTCGCCCAACTGGACGGTCTCGGTGAGCAGTACGGTGCCCTCGCCGTCGACGTGGATGCCGCCGCCCTCGTTGATCAGGCGGGAGGCGAAGCGCTGCACGCCGGTCAGGCCGGTGATCGCCTCGGCGATGTGCTGGTCGTTCTCCCAGCTGGCCCAGGACTGCGCGCCCCAGCCGTTGAACACCCAGTCGGCGGCGGCGAGTTGTCCGTCGGGGTCGGTGAGGAAGGTGGGGCCGATGTCGCGCATCCAGGCGTCGTCCAGCGGGCGTTCGACGAGCTCGATCTCCGCCGAGACGTAACCGCGCACCGCGTCGGACTCGCCGATGTTGACGATCATCGTGACCGGCTCGTAGCGGACGATCGTGTTGGCCACCTTCGCCCAGGCGAGCCGCGCGGCGTGCAGGTGCTCGGGGCTGTCGAAGGTCTGGTTGTCGGTGGGGAAGGCCATCCAGGTGCGCTCGTGCGGGTGCCATTCGGCGGGCATCGAGTAGCCGAGCGAGGCGGGGGTGGCGGGGGTGGTCATGGGGTGGAAGTCCTCAGGTCTGGGGGGAGGGAGAGGCGGGTCAGAGGAAGTACAGGCGGCTGAGCGAGACGCTCTCGGCGGGCTCCGAGCGGATCGGCGTGCCGTCCAGGGAGACCAGTCCGGTGGCCGCCTCCACCTTCACGTCGCCGGTGCGGGCGTTGCGCACCATGTCGCGCGGGCCGATGCCGCGGGTGCCGCGTACGCCCACCCGCCGTCGCCGGGTGGGGAGTTGGTCGCCGGCCTGGTCCAGGTACGAGGCGCCGGCGGCGGCCTGCGAGACGAACGCCACCGACAGGTCGGCGGCGGTGGCGCCGTGGGCGCCGAACTGCGGTCCCAGGACCAGGGGTTCGCACCGGTCGGTGGAGGCGTTCGGGTCGCCGACGACTCCGTAGGCCGGGAAGCCGGCCTTGAGCACCAACTGCGGCTTGGCACCGAAGTGGTCGGGTCGCCAGAGCACGATGTCGGCGAGTTTGCCGACCTCGATCGAGCCGACCTCGTGCGAAAGCCCGTGCGCGATGGCCGGGTTGATGGTGAGCTTGGCGATGTAGCGCAGCACGCGCTCGTTGTCGTCGCCGCTCTCGGTGGTGCCGTAGGAGCCGGTGCCGTCCAGCGGGCCGAGTTCGGCCTTCATCTTGCCGGCCATCGCGAAGGTGCGGCGGACGGTCTCGCCGGCCCGGCCCATGCCCTGGGCGTCGGAGGAGGTGATGCCGATCATGCCGAGGTCGTGCAGGACGCCCTCGGCGCCCATCGTGCCGGCCCGGATCCGGTCGCGGGCCATCGCCGCGTCGCCGGGCAGGTCGAGCTTGAGGTCGTGCGCCGACACGATCATGCCGGAGGCCTCGGCGAGCGCGTCGCGGCCGAACGGCAGGGTGGGGTTGGTGGAGGAGCCGATGACGTTGGCGACGCCGGCCATCTTGAGCACGTTGGGGACGTGTCCGCCGCCGCAGCCCTCGATGTGGAAGGCGTGGATGGTGCGGCCCTCCAGGACGGAGAGGGTGTCCTCGACGGAGAGGCACTCGTTCAACCCGTCGGTGTGCAGGGCGACTTGGACGTCGTACTCCTCGGCGACCCGCAGTGCGGTGTCGAGAGCCCGGGTGTGCGCGCCCATGTCCTCGTGCACCTTGAAGCCGGAGGCGCCGCCCTCGGCCAGTGCCTCCACCAGCGGGCCGGGGTCGGAGGACGAACCGCGGCCCAGGAAGCCGATGTTGACCGGCCAGGCGTCGAAGGCGTTGAACGCGTGCCGCAGCGCCCAGGGCGAGTTGACGCCGACACCCCAGACCGGGCCGAACTCCTGGCCGATGATGGTGGTGACGCCGGAGGCGAGCGAGGCCTCCATGATCCGCGGCGAGAGCAGGTGGACGTGGGTGTCGATCGAGCCCGCGGTGGCGATCAGGCCCTCGCCGGAGACGATCGTGGTGCCGGTGCCGACCACCACGTCCACGCCGTCCAGGGTGTCCGGGTTGCCGGCCCGCCCGATCGAGGCGATCCGGCCGTCGATCAGGCCGATCGAGGTCTTCCGGATGCCCTGGATCGCGTCGATCACCAGCACGTTGCTGATCACCACGTCGCAGGTGTCGCGCACGGCGGCGGCCTTGAGCGCCATGCCGTCGCGGGCGGTCTTGCCGAAGCCGGCCAGGAACTCGTCGCCGGGCGCCTGGGAGTCGGACTCGACGCGGACGATCAGGCCGGAGTCGCCGAGCCGCACCCGGTCGCCGGCCCGCGGGCCGTGGACGGAGATGTAGTCGTGCGGGCCGATGGCGGTCATTCCGCGACCTCCGGGTTGTCGAAGCTGGTCAGGTAGCCGGTCGCGCGGGCCTTCTCCAGGGCCGCCTCCCGGGCGCCGGGCGCGTCCAGCGGGCCGTCCACCAGGCCGGCGAAGCCGATCGCGACGCGGGCGCCGCCGATCGGGACGAGTCCGACCTCGACCACCGCGCCGGGGTCGAAGCGGACGGACGAACCGGCCGGGACGGCGAGGCGGGTGCCGTAGGCGGCCGCGCGGTCGAAGGCGAGCCGGGGGTTGGACTCGAAGAAGTGGAAGTGCGAGGTGACCGAGATCGGCACCGCCGAGGTGTTGTGGACGGAGAGGACCACGGTCTCCTCGGTCGGGTCGTAGCCCGCGCCGGTGCCGGGCAGGGCCGCACCCGGACCGCCGTCGCCGAGTGAACCGGCGCCGCGGAAGGGGTCGTTGACCACGGCGAGCCGGGTGCCGTCGTCGAACACGGCCTCGACCTGGATGACGGTGACCACGTCGGGCACGCCGGGCAGCACGTCGTCGGCGCTCAGCACGCTGCGGCCGGCCTCGATCGCCTCGGCCAGTCGGCGGCCGTCACGGGCGGCCTCGCAGACGGTGTCCGCGATCAGCGCGGTGGCCTCGGGGACGTTCAGCCGGACGCCCCGGGCGCGGCGGGCGCGGGCCAGCTCGGCGGCTGTGAAGATCAGCAGCCGGTCCCGTTCGGTGGGGGTGAGTCGCACGGTGCCTCGCTCGCGGTCGCCACGGGTGGGGGAGGGAAGTCGGAAGGAAGTTAGAACGGCGTTCAAACATCTGCTGGCCATTGAACCTGGATCGGCTCGCGGTGTCCAGCCTTGCCCGGGTTGCGGAGTTCTGCGCGTTGGGGTGACCGGTGCGAGTGTCACTCGTTTGCCCAGGTGAGTGGTGAGGAGAGCGCGATGGTGAGTCGGCGTGCGGTGCTGGGTGCCGGGGCGCTGGGGGTGCTGCCCGCAGCCCGCCGCGGCGATGTGCCGGCGCCCCGGGTCGCCGAGGCGGGACGGCCCGGCAGCGCGGGGGAGGCGCTGCGCCGGCTGCGCGACGGCAACGGGAACTGGGTGGGCAACCGGGTCCGGCATCCGGATGCCTCGCTGCCGCGCCGCCAGGATCTGGCCGGCGGGCAGGCGCCGTTCGCCGTGGTCTTCTCCTGCATCGACTCGCGGGTCCCGCCCGAGCTGGTCTTCGACCAGGGGCTCGGCGACCTGCTGGTGGTCCGCACCGCCGCGCACACGCTGGACCGGCTGGTCGCCGGCAGCCTGGAGTACGGCCCCGCCGAGCTGGCCACCCCGCTGCTGGTGGTGCTCGGCCACCAGCGCTGCGGCGCCGTCACCGCCGCCGTCCAGGCGTTCCGAACCGGCGAGCCGCTGCCGGGGCACCTCGCGGACGTGGCCGAGGATCTGCGGGCGCCGTACGAGGCGGTCGCGTACGAGGCGGCCCCGCAGGAGCTGGTGGAGGCGGTGGTCCGCGAGCAGACCCGGCAGGTGGCGGCCCGGCTGCGGGCCGACCGGCTGCTGGCGCCGCTGGTCGCGCAGGGGCGGCTGCTGGTGCAGGGCGCGTACTACTCGCTCGACACCGGGGCGGTCGGCTTCGCCGACTGACCACCTCTGCGGAAGGACACGGCACTGTTGCGATGTTCGATGACCGGGACCGACCATAGAGGCAGCGGTCGGCGCGCTGCGGGGGGAGTCCGGGCGGCGGACCGGTCGAGGGCGGGGGTCTGATCTGATGGACAGTCAACCACGGTACCTGTCAGGGTCGTCCAGGATTCGCGAGGAGCACCGGCTGCACGCCGCGCTGGCGTCGAGCGAGCTCGGCGCGATCGGGGCGCTGCGCCACCGGCTGCGAGCCGCGCTCGTCCGGTGGGGGGTTCCCGAACTCGCCGACACCGCCGAGCTGCTGGTGTCCGAGCTGGTCACCAACGCGCTGCTGTACACGCCGTACGGCGCCAGGATCGAGGTGCTGCTCGACGTCGGCGGGCGGCTGCGGGTGGAGGTCCGCGACGACAGCGTGCAGCTGCCCCGTCCGCGTCGGGCCGCGGACACCGCGACCTCGGGGCGGGGCCTGGTGCTGGTCGAGGCACTCGCGGACGACTGGGGCGTCTCGCTGCGGGGGGACGGCAAGATCACCTGGTTCGAGCTCACCGCGGCCTGAGCCCCGGGGGCCCGTGACCAGGAGTGTCCGGCGGTGACGCGCTGACGCGGTGACTCGGCGGCATTGCCGCTTTGCCGAACATTCGACAGGATAGTGAGAATGTGTGTCCGGACCTGGCGCCTCCCGATCGAGGGCCGTCCGAGGTAGCACACCCACCGAATGAACGGGACCGGCAGGAGAGCCATGGCGACTGAGCCCGAGCCGCAGGGGCCCATCGCGTCGACCACGTCGACCGCGGCCACGTCGACCACGGCCACATCGACCGTCCCACCCGCGCCGCCCACACAGGGCGGCCGCCGGGCCGGGCGGCGCGGGCCCGGCGTGCCGATGGGCCGGGTCGCCGCCACCGCGACGCCCGTCCCGCCGAACCCCGGCCTGCCCACCCGGACCGGCGAGTCCACGCCGGACTGGCTCGAACCCGCGATGGCCGCCAACGGCATCGGCTCGTTCGACTGGGACATCCGCCGCGACGTGGTCGAGGGCGACCAGCGGGCCTGCACGATCCTCGGCCTGGCCGGCGGCGGCTTCGACGGCAGCGGCTTCGACCGCACCTCGGCCGGCTTCCTGGCCCTGCTGCACCCCGAGGACGCCCCGGTGGTGCGCCGCCGGATCGAGCGCGCGGTGGCCGAGCTGGGCCAGTGCGGCGCGTACTACCGCACGGTGACGCCCGGCGGCGGGCTGCACGCGGTGCGGTTCCGCGGCCGGGTGCTGGCCGACGCCTTCGGTCGCCCGTCCCGGATGGTCGGCTTCGTCTGGGACGCCACCGCCGAGCTGCACAAACGCGCGGACGCCGGCCGGCAGGCCGCCCTGCGCGAGGAGCGCTCGCGCTTCATCAAGGAGGCCGCCCGCGCGCTCTCCGAGGCCGTCACGGTGCGTGACGTGGCCCGGGTCTTCACCGAGCTGCCGCTGCCGGGCCTGCCGCCGGACGGCCTGGTGCTGGCCTCGCTGGAGACCGGTCGGCTGAAGCTCCTGGGCGCCAGCGGCTACCGCGAGTCGGACATGGTCGGCTACGACCGCACTCCGATGAACCCGCACCACCCGGCCGCCGAGGCGGTCCGCAACCGGGTCCCGGTCTTCCTGGCCAGCCGGGCCGAGTACGAGGAGCGCTACCCGCTGGCGTGGCCGCGCGCGGAGAGCACCGGCCGCGGCGCCTGGGTCTTCCTGCCGCTGGTCGCCAGCGGCCGGGCCTCCGGCGTCTGCGTGGTCAGCTTCGACGACGAGCGCACGCTGGACGCCGACGAACGCACGCTGCTCACCACACTGGGCGGCCTGGTCGCCCAGTCGCTGGCCCGGGCCCGGCTGCACGACGCCGAGCACGAGCTGGCGGCCGGCCTGCAGCGCGTGATGCTGCCGCGGACCGTCCCGGCGGTGCCCGGGGTGACCACCGCGGTTCGCTACCTGCCGGCCGGCTCCGGGCTGCAGATCGGCGGCGACTGGTACGACGTCGTCCCGCTGCCCGGCGGGCACGTCGGGCTGGTGATCGGCGACGTCCAGGGCCACGACGTCCACGCGGCCGGGATTATGGGCCAGCTGCGGATCGCGCTGCGCGCCTACGCCGCCGAGGGACACCCGCCGGCCGCCGTGATGGCCCGCGCCTCACGCTTCCTGGCCGACCTCGACACCGACCACTTCGCCACCTGCACCTACGCCGAGGTGAACGTCGACTACGGCGTGGTCTACGCCGTCCGGGCCGGCCACCTGGACCCGGTGGTGCGCCGGGGCGACGGCAGCAGCGCCGTGCAGTCGGTGGTCGGCGGCCTGCCGCTGGGCGTCTCGCCGGACCAGGAGTACCAGGTCACCCGCTTCAGCCTCGACCCGGGCGAGACCGTGGTGCTCTGCACGGACGGCCTGGTGGAGTCCCGGACGATGGACCTGGACACCGGCATGGCCAGACTCTGCGAAGCCGTCGCGGGCGAGTCCGCGCCGGGCGGCGACGGCGGCCAGGACCCGCTGGAGGATCTGGCGGACAAGATCGCCTCGCAGGCGGCGGACTCCTCCGAGCGCGAGGACGACATCGCGCTGCTGCTGCTCCGCTGGGACGGCCCGGAGGGCGGCCTGGCCGCCCAGCAGCTGCGGCGCCGGATCGGGCAGGCCGACCTGGCCCGGGTCTCCGAGCTGCGCGGCGAGCTGCGGGACGCGCTGCGCCGCTGGGGCGTCGCGGAGCTGATCGACACCGCCGAGCTGCTCGCCTCGGAGCTGGTCACCAACGCGATCCGGCACACCGACCGGGACGCGATGTTCACCGCCCGGCTCTACCGCGAGGACGGCCGGGAGCCCCGGCTGCGGATCGAGGTGGAGGACGAGTCGGACCTCTGGCCGCAGCGCCGCACCCCGGGTGAGCAGGCCTCCTCGGGGCGCGGGCTGATGCTGGTCGAGGCGCTGGCCGACGCCTGGGGCGTCGAGCCGCGCGGTTCGGGCAAGCGGATGTGGTTCGAGCTGACGGCGGGCGGGGCCGAGGACCAGTAGGTCCGGGTCAGCCGAACTGCTTCTCCAGGTCCTTGAGCTTCTGCTCCAGCGAGTCGAGCCGGGGCAGGGTCATGGTCATGGTGTCGTCGTCGGCGGTCAGGTCGATCGTCCGCGTCGCGGGTCTGGCCGGCAGGCCGGGCGGCGGTGCGGACTCGTCGTCGGCTATCGCAGGCTCCGCGCCGCCCGACTCCAACTGGCGGGCGGCGGTGGCGCCGCGGGCCCGGCCCCAGCCGCTGTGCTGGCGGTTGATCGCCCGGATCTCGGCCCGTTCGCGCCGACTGGCCAGCCGCTGGCGCTCGCGGGTGACCAGCGCCTCGCGCTTGGTGTCGCGGACCTCCTCGACCGCCTCGTCCAGGCTGCGGACGCCTTCGAGCAGCATCAGCGACCAGGCCGCGTACGTCTCGAACGGCGCGCGCAGCCAGCGGACGATCCGGATCTGCGGCAACGGGCGGGCGACCAGGCCCTGTTCGCGCAGCGCTGCCCGGCGGGTCTGCTTGAGCGCCCGGTCGAAGAGCACGGCGGCCGAGAGGGACATCCCGGCGAAGAACTGCGGGGAGCCGGCGTGCCCGAACCCCCGGGGCGCGTGCACCCAGTTGAACCAGGCGGAGGCGCCGGCGAAGACCCAGACCAGCAGGCGCGAGCCGAGCGCCGCGTCCCCGTGGCTGGCCTCCCGGACGGCCAGCACCGAGCAGAACATCGCCGCGCCGTCGAGCCCGAACGGGACCAGGTACTCCCAGCCGCCGGAGAGGCTGAGGTTCTGCACTCCGAAACCGACCAGGCCGTGGAAGGAGAGGGCGGCCGCGACGGCCGCGCAGCAGAACAGCAGCGTGTAGGAGGCCGCGCCGTACAGCGACTCCTTGCGGCGTCGGCGCTCCTCGGTGCGCTCCCAGGTGTCCGCGCCGTGGGCGGCGGCCGCGCCCCTTGTGCGCAGGAAGGTCACCAGGATGGCGGTCAGAATGAGCGCGACGACGCCCGCGACGGCCCAGCCCAGTGGTATGTCCGACAGTCTCATGTCCTGAACCAGCCTCGCTCTCCTGCAGTCGTGATGACGGTGGCCACCATGGGCGTTCATCATGGCCGATCCGGGGCGCCGGGATGACTGCTTTGGCGTCAAATACAGCGAGTAGGGTGGTTTCTGACGCTACGTCAGGCTGATGATGCTATGGTCTCACCGCGCACCGCAGGTACGGGAGCGCGGACAGCCGAAGCAGGTCTCGGCGGGCCGTACGGTGTAGTGGAGGCAGCAGCTCACCCTGGTCCGGGCGGTCGGCGGCTGCGGCGGGTGGAAGTCGGCGCCGCCGGTGAACGGCGCGGTGCCGCCCGGGAGCAGCCCGGCCAGCGCCCGCACCGCCCGCCGCTCCTCGCCCAGCAGGCCGCCCGCGTACCAGAGTCCCTCGACCAACTCGTCGGTGGCCAGGCCCCAGAGGGTGCGCGGGCCGCGGCGCAGCGCGGGGCGGAACGCGTCCAGGACCGGCCCCAGGTGCTCGGCGACCGCCGTTCGCAGTTCGTGATCGAGCGCCGCGCGGTCGGCGACCACCCGGGCGCCGGGCCGGCCGGCCAGCGGATCGCCGGGCAGGCAGGCGAACCCGTCGGGCCGGGCGGTCAGTTCGCCCAGGCCGACCGGTCCGGTGCGGCGCACCGAGACCCGCTCCACCGGGAGTCGCGGCACCCGGTCCTCCAGGAACCAGGGCAGCGTGAACAGCAGGCAGACCGGCCAGGCGTAGTGGTGCAGCCAGAAGCCGGCCGCGACGTCCGGGCGCAGCGGACGGCCGTGGCGGGCGAGGCCGCGGTCGGCCTCGGCGGCGAGCAGCCGGGTGCGGACGGCGGGGTCGGCGAGCAGCCGGTCGACCGGCACCCAGCCGCTGCCGCTGCGCGGCGGGGCGAGGTGGACGCGCAGGGCGGGGAAGACCGCGGCGAACCGCGCGTAGGCGGCGGCGCAGGGTGCGGCGGGATCGGCGGTCGGGTGCGGCGCGACGCTGCTCGCGGTCATGGGAGGCCCCGTCGGGTCGACCGGGGCTCGCGCGAGTCCGGTGCGGCGGATCCCGGCGGCGGGAGGGCGCGGCAGAGCCTGTCCTCCCACCATCAGGTTAGCCTCACCTTATCTGACGGCACCTCGATCGTCCCGCCCGACGCGGCCGTCCGGGGGAGGCTGCCGGCGTGCCACCGGCACTCCCGGGCGGGCGCTCGGTGGTGCGCCGCGCGGTGCGCCGGGCGGACCGCCGGGCGCGCCGGCGGTCTGGCAGGCCGGTTCACCGAGCCGCCCGGCCAGCCAGACCGGCACGCCCCCCAGGGCCTGCACCAGGCGGCCGGCCTCGGCCCGCAGCTGGGCGGCCTCCTCCGGCTCGGACACCTCGGCCAGTGCGGCCAGTGCCGGTGCCACGCCCACCGTGAACCCCAACTCCTCGCGCAGCCGCAGGGAGTGGACGAAGCCCTCGCGGGCCCGCAGTCGGTCCCCGCCGGCGAGTGCCAGCGCGGCCAGATGGCGCCAGGTGTAGGACGAGAGCAGGGTGTCCCCCCGCGCCAACGCGCCGTCGTGGGACCGGCGGTAGGCGATCCAGGCGGCCGTCTGGTCGCGCAGCAGGTTCTCCGCGACCAGCCCGCGTCGGAAGTCCAGCAGTGGTCGGCCCGCCGCGTCCGGCGGCAGCAGGGCGGACGTCCGGCCGAGCGCGGCCTGCGCCTCGTCCAGCCGGTCGCGCGGTCCCAGTACGCTGCCCAGGTAGGCCAGGAAGCCCCGGGCGCAGGAGGCCCCGGCGCGCTGCTCGGTGCTGGTCACGCCGGCTTCGGCGAGCCGTAGCGCGGTTTCCGCGTCCTCCCAGTGGTCGGCGGTGAACAGGCATTGCTCGATGAGTAGTTCGGCTCGGCAGAGGGCCGCTCGGGGGTCCCGTTCGGCGGCGGGTAAGAGCAGTTCGGCGGCCTCCTGCCAGCAGGCGCGCGAGCGCAGCCGCCAGACCGTCCCGCTGGTGATCTCGTCGAACCGGCCGTCGGTACCCGGATGCAGCCCCCCGCCGTGTGGCGGCACGCCCGGCGGGCCGCCGCTGCCGCGGTCGGCGTTCCCCCGCCGGCCATGTGTCCCCCCGCTCAGCGGGGCCGTTCCGTGCTCCGACAACGCCACCTCCTTGTGTGCGATGTCCCACGGCCATGGCTGCCGTGGCCGCAATTCAACACGGGGGCGAGCTTGTGCACCAGATCACGAGCGCGACGTATTTCCGCCTTCCGGGGGCTGGAGTGAACTGAGGTGAAGGAGGGTCAGGAGGGTCAGGAAGTCCAGCCGGTTTCCAGCAGGGCCTCCGCGGCGCCGTTGGCCGGCTGCGGCAGCCCGGCCTGGTCCAGCGTGAAGAGGGCCACCAGCAACTGCTCGCCGCGCACGGTGGCTTGGTGGGAGTAGCCGGCCAGGGTGAACATCGCCGCCGCCATCTCCTCGGCGTGCAGGGTCTGCAACCACAGGCACTCGACGACCCGGACGTCGGCCGGCTCGGACCAGGTGTCCACCTGGGCGACCAGCCGGTCCCCGAGCAGGGTCACCGCCTCGCGCTCCTCGGCCTCGGAGAGCTCCAACTCGTCGAAGCCCAGCCACTCCAGGTAGCGGGCGGCGGTGAGGACCGCGTCCTGCGAGGTGTGCAGCGGCTGCGGGCGGAACGGCGGGCGGTTCTGCCAGCGGCCGCCCTGCGGGACGGGCCGGGGCGGCATCGGGTGCAGCGGGCCCGGGGCGGACGGGTCGTGGTGCAGCGGGTCGTGGTGCGGCTGGTTGTGGTGCGGCTGGTTGTGGTGCGGCTGGTTGTGGTGTGAGGGGTCGTGCTGCGGCGGGCCGGGGTGGATCGGGTCGGGGCGCAGTGGATCGGTGTACGGGCGCCCGCCGAGCGGGCGCGCCCCCTGCGGTCCCGCAGCGCCGCCGCGCGGGGAGCGGTCGACGGGCAGCCGCACCGTCGCCCCGCAGTTGCAGGTGAACTCCGGCTGCGGCCACTGGTCGGACCGGCCGCAGTGCGGGCAGCGCATGTTCAGCCAGGAGTCCTCCCAGGACCGGAACCGGATCTGGACCGGCACCCCGCCGCGCAGCAGCGGCACCTTCAGCGAGGCGCCGCAGGGGCAGGGGAACGCCGGTGGCTCGTACAGGTGTTCGCGGCGGCAGGCGGGGCAGCGGATCGGCCGGCGCAGACCGGCGGCGTCCGCTCCGGGCTCGGATTCGTACGGCCCACGGCCGGTGAAGTCGTCGGGCAGCGGGTGTCCTGACAAGGCGCGCACCGTCCGTTCGGAAGGAGAGGGCGGGTCAGGTGCCATGCTCCCCGATCGGGGGCTCCGATGCCGCCGATTGGCCTAATGATCAGGGGTTTCTCAGGGGTTGGACACCTGGAGGACACTCCCTTGCCGATGTCGGGCCGCCCGTCAACCCGCCGTCCAGCGGGCCAGATCGGCCGGAGTGTCGAGATCGTCGGGCACCGCCACGTCGCCGCACTCGACCAACCGCAGCCCCTCCCGGTGGGCGGCCAGCAGGGCCCGCGCGCCCGCGTCGCCGCGGGCACCGGCGGCCGCCTCGGCGAAGTGCTCGGCGCCGATCAGCACCGGGTGGCCGCGCTTGCCGTCGTAGGCCGCGGCGGCCAGCGCGGCGCCGTCGCGGTGGGCGGCCAGCAGCCGGGCGACGGCGGCCGGGGTGACGCCGGGGGTGTCCACCAGCGAGACGAGCACCGCCGAGCAGTCGGCCGGCAGCGCGGCCAGTCCGGCCCGCAGCGAACCGCCCATCCCCTCGGCCCAGTCCGGGTTGGCGACCGTGGTGCAGCCGTCCAGGACGGCCGAGGCGAGCACCTGTTCGCGGGCGGCGCCGAGCACCACGAGCAGCGGGCCGCACCCTCCGTCGCGCAGCACGCCGACCGCGTGTTCGACCAGCGGTCGGCCGCGGAAGGTCAGCAGCGCCTTGGGTCGGCCGCCCAGCCGGCGCCCGCCTCCGGCGGCCAGCACCAGTCCGGCGACACTGGGGCTCTGGGGTGAGAGGTCTGCCACGGCAGCATTCTGTCCCGCCGGAGCGGGCGATGTGCTTGGACGAATGCACAAGGCTGCCCTGGTGAGCTTGGGCGGAGCCCGGGGCTTCCGCCTCTGGATCTTCGCGGCGCATCGGCTTCTACTGGCAGTTATGTACAGCGCACCTGCCCCGCTGGTCGACCGCTTCGGCCGGGTCCACACCGATCTGCGGGTCTCCCTGACCGACCGCTGCAACCTGCGGTGCACGTACTGCATGCCCGCCGAGGGTTTGAACTGGCTTCCCAAGGCGGAGGTGCTCACCGACGACGAGATCGTCCGGCTGGCCCGGATCGGCGTCCGGCGGCTGGGCATCGCCTCGCTGCGGCTGACCGGCGGCGAGCCGCTGCTGCGCCGCGGCCTGCCCGCGCTGGTGGCCCGGCTCACCGCGCTCGGCGTCGAGCTCTCGCTGACCACCAACGGCATCGGCCTGGCCCGCACGGCCGTCGCGCTCAAGGAGGCGGGCCTGAACCGGGTCAACGTCAGCCTCGACACGCTGCGTCCCGAGCGCTACGTCGAGATCACCCGCCGTGACCGGATCAAGGACGTCTTCGAGGGCCTCGCCGCCGCCCGGGCCGCCGGACTCGCGCCGGTCAAGATCAACGCCGTCCCGGTCCGCGGCGTCAACGACGACGAGATCCTCGACCTGGTCGACTTCGCCGCCGAGCACGGCTACCGGATGCGGTTCATCGAGTCCATGCCGCTGGACGCCCAGGGCGCCTGGGACCGGACCAAGATGATCACCGCGGACGAGCTGCTCGCCATCCTCGCCACCCGCTGGGACCTGCTCCCCGTCGAACGGGACGGCGCCGATGGTGACGGGTCAGCGCGCCGTGGCACGCCACCTGCGGAGGAGTGGCGGATCGCCGGGACGGACACCGTGGTCGGCGTGATCGCCTCGGTCACCCGCCCGTTCTGCGGCGGCTGCGACCGGGTCCGGCTGACCGCCGACGGCCAGCTGCGCAACTGCCTCTTCGCCACCGAGGAGTCCGACCTGCGCGCCCTGCTGCGCGGCGGCGCGGACGACGACGCCATCGAGCGCGCCTGGCGCAACACCATCGCCCGCAAGGGCCCGGGCCACGACATCAACTCCGCCGACTTCCGCCAGCCCGACCGCCCGATGTCCGCCATCGGGGGGTGAGATTTGATGATAGTTCTAGGGCAGTGAAGATCACGATGGCGCGGTTGACGCGTCACATGCTGCCTGTAGTACTCATAGTTTCGGCGGTCGCCGGGTGTCAGGGTGGGGCGGCGAAGCCGGCGGCGGTGTCCACCCCGGTGGCGGTGCCCAGCGTGAGTCCCACGGTGAAGCCGACCGGGGCCGACGACCCGGCGTTGAAGGCGTTCTACGCGCAGCAGATCGCGTGGGCGCCCTGCCCGGACGATCCCGCGACGAAGAACGTCAACGAGGCCGACTTCCAGTGCGGGACGCTGCACGTGCCCCTCGACTACGCCAACCCGGCCACCGACACCGTCGACATCGCGCTGGCCCGCAAGCCGGCGGCCAAGCCGGACCAGCGGCTCGGCTCGCTGCTGATCAATCCCGGCGGACCGGGCGGGTCGGGGATCGAGGAGATCACCCAGAACGGGAAGCAGTTCACCGGCGGGCTCACCGACCGCTACGACCTGGTGGGCTTCGACCCGCGCGGGGTCGGCAAGAGCACCGCCGTGCACTGCCTGGACGATCAGGCCCGGGACGCCTGGGAGACCGTGGACCACCCGGCGCAGAGCAAGGGCAAGACGCTCGCGGACGCCTGCCAGGCGAAGTCCGGCAAGCTGCTCCCGTTCGTCGGCACGGCGAACGCGGCGCGCGACATGGACGTGCTGCGCGGGGCGCTCGGCGATCCGAAGCTCAACTACCTGGGGTTCTCCTACGGCACGTACCTCGGCAGCCTCTACGCCGAGGAGTTCCCGCAGCGCACCGGACGGCTGGTGCTGGACGGCGCGGTGGACCCGACGCAGGACCTGCTGGACCTGGACGTTCAGCAGATGATCGGCTTCGAGGGCGTCTTCGAGCGCTTCGCCGCCGACTGCGTCAAGCAGACCCGCTGCCCGCTCGGCACCGACCCGGATACCGCCGCGAAGAAGGCCGCGGACTTCCTGGACGGCCTGGACGTCAATCCGATGACGGCCTCCGACGGCCGCAAGCTGACCGCCGCGCAGGGCTGGACCGGCGCGCTGACCATGCTCTACGGCGACGCCAAGTCCTGGGAGTACCTGCGGGACGGGCTCGACTGGGCGATGAACGGCCACAAGGCGGACTACCTGCTGGGGTTCGCGGACTCCTACAACGGCCGGGACGCCAACGGCCACTACAGCAACGAGGGCGACGCCTACGCGGCCATCGAGTGCGCGGACAGCGGGCCCGTCGCGCCGACCGACGCGCAGCTCCAGCAGGCGCAGCAGCAGGAGCACGACAAGGCTGGGCTGCTGACCAAGCACTTCACCACGGACGACCTGTTCGACCCGGACTGCCGCAGCTGGCCCTACCACTCGCCCGTGCCGCCGCACGTGATCAAGGCGGCCGGCAGCGCGCCGATCCTGGTGGTCGGCTCCACCGGGGACGACGCCACGCCGTATGCGTGGGCGCAGAAGCTCGCCTCAGGCCTGGCGAACGGGACGCTGCTGACCCGGGACGGCGACGGGCACACCGGCTACGGCAAGAGCAGCTGCATCAAGGCCGACGTGGACACCTTCCTGCTGGACGGCACGCTGCCGGCGGCGGGGACGCACTGCGCGAGTAACTAAGGGAACACAGTCGAGGGGGCGGGCCGCAGCGATTGCGGCCCGCCCCCTCGGCTGTGCGTCGGCTACTGGCCGTCGGTGGGCGGCTGGTTGCCCATCTGGTCCTTCATCTTCTGCTGCATGGTGTCGGTCTGGCCCTGGTACCTGTCCCCGGTCTTCGCGTCGAAGGCGTCACCCGCCTTGTCGATTCCCTTGCTGGCCTCGTCCTCGTGGCCCTTGAGCAGGCCCTTGAGCTTGTCGAGCATGGACATGGGTTGGGTCCTCCTTACGGATACCGGACCCCTCCACCATCTCAGGCGCTCTGGGGTACCACCAGTTGACGGTTGAGCCAGGCCAGCGCGGGCGGGATCTCGCGGTTCCAGGTGTGGAAGTTGTGGCCGCCGCTGTCCAGCGTGATGGTGGAGAGCTTCGTCGGTGCCTTGAAGGCGCCGACCATGTCCTGGGTGGCCTTGTAGTTGTCCTCGTTGTAGCTGGTGGCCAGCAGCAGCGAGACCGGCGCGGCGGGCTGCGTGCGCAGTCGCCAGAGCAGGTCGTTCTCCTGCTTGAGCTGCTCGCTGCCGCCGAACAGGTCTCCGGTGGTCGGGTCGTTGGAGACCGCGTAGTCGGCGGAGAGCGCGACCGCCGCGCCGTAGGCGTTCGGCTTGCGCAGTGCGAACTTCAGCGCGCAGTAGCCGCCCGTCGAGTCACCCATCGCGGCGTGCGCCGAGGCCTGCGGGGCGACCCGGTAGCCGGTGGACATCGCCTTCGGCAGGTCGTCGGTGAAGAAGGTCTCCACCTGCGGGCCGCCGGGGACGTCCATGCACTCGGTGTCGCGGTTGGCGATCGGCGAGGGACGCATCATCACCAGGACGGTGGGCTGGAGTTCCTTGGCGTCGATCGCCTTCAGCGTGGTGGTCGGCCACTGCATCAGCGTGATCAGCTTCTCGGCGGTGCCGGGGTAGCCGGAGAGCACCAGGGCCATCGGGAACTGGTGCTTGGCGTACTCGGGCTGGAAGTACTGCGGGGGGAGGTAGACGAACGCGTCGCTGCGCAGTCCGGAGTGCGCGCCGGCCACCACGACGTTCTGGATCACGCCGGAGCGGTCCTGGGCGGAGCCCTGCGAGGAGTAGACCTTCTGCGTCCCGGTGACCGAGATGGCGTTGCTCGGGTTGTGGTCCACCACGGTGCCGTTGCCGCCGGCCGTGCCGAGCAGGTCGGTCCAGGTGGAGTAGAAGCCGAAGTACGAGTTGGCGATCAGCGCCATCGCGACGATCACCATGAACTGGGTGGCGAAGAACGCGCCGATCCGGCCCAGCAGCGCCTTCCAGGACTTGGAGCCGAGCCTGGGCCAGAGCCACATGGTGGCCACGAAGGCGGCGACGGCCAGCAGGCTGGCCACGATCTGGAGCGGAAGTCCGGTCAGCGCGAGCATTGGCCGATCCTAAGGGACATTCTCATCTCCACTTCGGGCGGCCCCGAGCCCCGTGCGCCCCCCGCACGCTCCGACAGGCTCCCCGCACGCCCCGTTGACCGGGCCGGTGGGCCGCGGGACCCTGGCCCCTCAGCGCGGAAGCGGCCTGGGGGGCTTGTCTTGCACGATGTCGGCGGTTCGTCCTACTCCAGTCGCAGCTCGTGGCACTCGGCAGCCGCCCTGGCGGGCGCCGTGCTGCTGCTCTCCGGTTGCAGCTCCGGGCTGCCCGGCTACCATCCGCCGCCGGCCCGTACCAGTGGTGCGGCGGCGAGCAGTGCGGCGCCGAGCCCGACCGCCGTGCCGTACGGGACGACGCTGGTCCAGCTGATCGCCCCGGTGAACACCGCGATGGCCGAGATCGCCGGCGCGGGCAGCCTGGACGCGCTGGCCGGCGCGATGACCGACGTGCAGAGCGCCGCCTCCGCCGCGGCCACCGGACTGCAGAACGCCGACGCGCCGGCCGCCGTCGCCGACGCGCACCGCCAGCTCTACGTGGGCCTGGACCAACTGGCCACCGACCTGGGCCAGGTGCAGACCGACATCACCGACAACAAGGTCTGCGCGACCTCCTCCGCGCTCGCCGAGGCGGGCCAGTCGCAGGGGCTCAAGGACGTCCCGGCGGCGCTGGCGACGCTCTCCACGGCCGGCTACCCGGCCACCCTCACCGTCCCGCCGACCGGTGCACCGCAGCACCGGGCGCTGGACAACGGCAGCTTCGTCCGCGAGGGCGAGCGGGACGGCCTCGGCGAGTTGACGGTGGAGAACGGCGGCGACGCCGACGCCGTGCTCACGCTCACCCACGGCACCGACGCCGTCTACTCGTTCTACGTGCTGAAGGGGCAGACGGCGAAGGTCACCGGCATCCGGGACGGCCAGTACGACGTCTACTTCGCCGGCGGCTTCGACTGGGACGCGGCCAGCAAGCGCTTCACCCAGAGCTGCGCGTTCACCAAGTTCGACGACGGCCTGAACTTCAACACCACCGACTCCACCTACTCGACCTGGAAGCTCACCCTCCAGCCGGTGGCGGGAGGCAACGCGAGCACCACCGACATCCCCGAGGGCTCCTTCCCGGTGCCGTAGCAGAGGCGCTACCGCGGGATCCGGTGCTCCCAGGCGCGCTCCACCAGTACCGCGCCGCCCTCCCAGGCCGTCAGCCGGCTGACGGCGGTGAACTCGTGGGCGTCGCAGGAGAGTTCGCTGCTGGTCCGGACGGTGGCGTCCCAGCCCTGGTCGGGGCGCTGGAAGCGGATCGTGCGCTCGGCCCGGGCCGTGGCGCTGAGCGGGTCGTCCTGCTGGATCCGGTACGTCTCCGAGGCCTGCTCGGTGCGGACCAGGCCGTCGGGGTGGCTCTCCGGTCCGCCTGGGGCCGGGTCGACCTCCAGGTGCCAGACGCCGGCCGCGACGTCCCGGACCACCTGGCACTCGGGCCGGGTGCCGTCCGGCGCGGCCCGGTGCACGGCGGGTGCGGCGGCCTGCTCGGGCTCCTCGAAGGTGATCGCGGCCCGGCCGACGTCGGCTGCCAGGTGGCGCACCGGCAGCGTCAGGGCGCTGTGCCCCGGGTCCACGCCGAACCCGGCGGCCTCCGGCTGCGGCCAGACCCACGGCCAGTACGCCGAGGAGAGCGCCAGCCGGATCCGGTGCCCGGGCGGGAAGGCGTGCGCGATGGCGGACAGTTCGACCTCCAGGTCGGCTACCCCGCGGAAGGCGAGGTCCAGGACCCCGCGGGTGACCAGCGTCGACGATCCGTCGGGGGCGACGTCGCAGAGCCGGGCGGCCAGCCGGCCGCGCGCCGCGTCGCTGCGCAGCCGCAGCCGGACGGCGGGCCGGCCCAGCAGCTCCAGCCGCTCGGGCAGCGGCGCGCTGTCGAAGCAGACCGCGCGGCCGTCCTCCTCGCGCTGGTCGGGCGGCAGGTCGGCGGGGTGGCCGAGCGGGCGCACCCGCCCGGCGTCGATCCCGGTGTGCTGCGGCGAGCGGACCTCCACGAAGCGCTCGCCGGCCGGCGTGCCGGCGGTGCGCAGGCTGTCCGCCAGGTCGTAGTGGATCTCCCGGACGTCGTCCGAGGGCCAGCAGTCCTCGCCGATCCAGCGGCCGGGGCGGTTGGCGTAGCCGGTGGCGGGCGGCACCGAGCAGTTCATCCAGGAGCGCAGCGCGGGCTCGCGCAGCACCCCGGTGTCGATCCCCTTCAGCCACTGGTCCCACCAGCGCAGCGTCTCCTGGAGGAAGCCGATCGCCGGACCGGGCGGCAGGCCGGCGTCCGGGTACTGCCGCGGCCAGGGGCCGATCACCCCGCGCACCGGCGCCTTCAGCCGCTCGACCAGCCGCAGCACGGTGTCCCGGCCGGGGTCGGCCCAGCCGCCGACGGCCAGGACGGCGGCCTGGAGCGCGGCGTGGTCGTCCTCGACGGCAGCGGCCTCGCCGCTGCTCTGCCGCGCCAGCGCGCGGTGCAGCACCGGCTCGACGGCGGCCAGCCGTTCCAGCCAGCCGCGCCGCCAGTCGTCGCCGACGTACTTCGGGTCCGGCGGGCTCGCGGCGGCGGCCAGCAGGGCTGCCGAGCGGGCAGGCAGCTCGGCAGCCGCCGATGTGCCGCCCTGCGCAGCGCCGCCGTCGTCGGCGCAGACCGCGACCACGGCCCGCACCTGCGCGGGGGCCAGCGCGGCGATCCGCAGGGCGGCTGCGCCGCCGGGGCCGAGGCCGAAGAGGCCGGCCGCGCCGCTGCACCAGGGCTGCGCGGTCAGCCATCGCACGACCGCCGCGCCGTCGGCGAGCTCCTGTTCGCCGGACTGCTCGCCGGGCAGCCCGCCCGAGTTGCCGTGGCCGCGGGCGTCGACCCGCACGCTCGCGTAGCCGTGTGCGGCGTACCAGGGGTGGCGCTGGGCATCGCGCTGCGCGGTCGCGTCGCTCAGCCGGTCCGCCAGGTACTCCAGCAGGACCGGAACCGGGGCCTCGGTGACGGGCCGCCAGATCCGCGCGGCCAGCTCGGTGCCGTCCGGCAGCGGGATCCGCAGCTCCTCGCGGGCGGTGCGCTGGGGATTTCCCGGGCCGGAGGCCGAGGGAAGGAATGAGGTCGGCTGCTGCACGATGGCCTCCGGGGCGGTGACGGGGCGCGCGGATTCCGCGGTCCGGACAATAGTGGAAATTTCCTCCGATTCCATGATGGACCGTGAGAGGCGAAGGCCGGGTCGGCTGACCGCGCCAAGTAGGTATCTGCATACTGGTTGCAGTTGCCTGTCGTGAGGCGCAAGGATGATCAAGTTCGTCCGTCCCGAGAAGAGGTCGCCGCCGATGAGCAGCACGCCGCCGATATCCACCGCCGTCCCGACCCGGTGGACCGCCCGGCTCACCCGTGAGGAGTGGGTCCGGCTGGCCGGCATGGGTGCGTTCGTGCTGGCGCTGCACGTGGTGGGCTGGGTCACCCTGCTCGCGGTGATCGCCCCCAAGCACTACGCGATGGGCGGCCAGGTCTTCGGCGCCGGGATGGGCCTGACCGCCTACACCCTGGGCATGCGGCACGCCTTCGACGCCGACCACATCGCCGCCATCGACAACACCACCCGCAAGCTGATGGGCCAGGGCAAGCGGCCGCTCTCGGTGGGCTTCTGGTTCTCGCTCGGCCACTCGTCCATCGTCTTCGGGCTCTGCGCGCTGCTGGCCTTCGGGATCCGCTCGCTGGCCGGCGCGGTCGAGTCGGACGACTCCTCGCTGCACCGCACCACCAGTCTGATCGGCACCTCGGTCTCCGGTGTCTTCCTGTTGCTGATCGGCCTGGTCAACCTCGGAGCCTTCAACGGCATCCTGAAGGTCTTCCGCACCATGCGCACCGGCGAGTTCGACGAGGCGGAGCTGGAGCGCCAGCTCGACAAGCGCGGCTTCCTCAACCGGATCCTGGGCCGGGTCACCCGGGCGGTCACCAAGTCCTGGCACATGTACCCGGTCGGCCTGCTCTTCGGCCTCGGCTTCGACACCGCCACCGAGGTGTCGCTGCTGGTGCTGGCCGGTGGCGCGGCGGCCTTCTCGCTGCCCTGGTACGCGCTGCTGGTGCTGCCGGTGCTCTTCGCGGCCGGGATGAGCCTGCTGGACACCATCGACGGCTCGTTCATGAACTTCGCCTACGAGTGGGCCTTCTCCAAGCCGGTCCGCAAGATCTACTACAACCTCACGGTGACCGGCCTCTCGGTGCTGGTCGCGCTGGTGATCGGCGTGATCGAGCTGGTCGGGCTGCTGGCCGACCGGTACCACATCACCAGCGGCCCGATCGGCTGGATCGGCACGCTGGACCTCAACCTGGTCGGCTACGCGATCGTGGTGCTCTTCGTGCTGACCTGGCTGGGGGCGCTGGCGTTCTGGAAGTTCGGCAAGGTCGAGCAGAAGTGGTCGGCCGGGCTGCGGGTCGCCGAGCCGGAGTTGGCAACGGAGCTGGCGGCGGCCGACACCGAGTGATCGACTGCCCCGCGGCGCCGGGGCGTTGGGGCTGACGACGGGTCAAGAGTTAACCGACGCACTCTTGTCCCGTCGTTTTCTACGCGCGTATCTTGAGCGCGCCGAAGCACCCGCGGGCCGCCTTCCCGCGGGTGCACTTCGGCGTCCGCTACCCGCGAAGGAGCCCCGCCCCGGTGAACACCCCCGCCGCACCCCGCCGTTCCCGCAACTCGCTGCTGCGCGCCGCCGTGCTGCCCAGCGCCGTCGTGGCCTCGCTCCTGCTGGCCGCGCTGCCGGCCGTGGCGGCGTCCACCCCGCCGCCGACCCAGCCCTGGACGGTTCGGATCCACGACATCCGCGGGACCACCCGGCTCTCACCGTTCACCGGCAAGACCGTCGCGGGCGTACCCGGCATCGTCATCGGGACCCGGACCTACGGCTCGTCCAAGGGCTTCTGGATGCAGGACCCGAAGCCGGACCGCAACCCCGCCACCAGCGAGGGCATCTTCGTCTACACCGGCTCCACCCCGACCGTGGCGGTGGGCGACTCGGTGCTGGTCACCGGCACGGTGTCGCAGTACTACCCGGACTACGCGGGCGGCTCGCAGTCGATCACCGAGCTGACCAAGCCCGGCATCACGGTGGTCTCCTCCGGCAACGCGCTGCCCGCCCCCGTGGTGATCAGCGGCTCCGACGTCCCCGGCCGCTACGCCCCGCCGAGCAGCGGCGGTTCGATCGAGGGCCTGACCCTGCACCCGGACCGGTACGCGCTGGACTTCTACGCCTCGTTGCAGGGCATGCGGGTCGAGGTCAAGGACGCCCGGGTGGTCGGCCCCACCGACGCCTACAGCGAGCTGTGGGTGGAGACCGACAAGGGCGACCAGAAGAGCAAGCGCGGCGGAGCGCTCTACGAGTCGTACCAGGAGCCCAACTCGGGCCGCCTGCAGATCCAGTCGCTGATACCCCTGGCCCAGCAGGCCTTCCCGAAGGCCAACGTGGGCGACGTGCTGACCGGCACCACCACCGGCCCGCTGGACTACAACCAGTACGGCGGCTACACCCTGGTCGCCACCCAGCTCGGCGCCCTCAAGGACAACGGCCTGAAGCGCGAGGTCGCCCCGCCGGCCCGGGACGACCAGGCCAGCATCGCCACCTACAACGTCGAGAACCTGGCGCCCACCGACCCGGCGACCAAGTTCAGCGGCCTGGCCCAGGGCATCGTCAGCAACCTCCGCTCGCCCGACGTGGTGGCCCTGGAGGAGATCCAGGACAACAGCGGCGCGGTCAACGACGGCACGGTGGACGCCGGTGTCACGGTGGGCAAGCTCATCGCCGCCATCCAGGCGGCCGGCGGCCCGGCCTACCAGTGGCGCTCGATCAACCCGGTGGACGGCCAGGACGGCGGCCAGCCCGGCGGCAACATCCGCCAGGTGTTCCTCTTCAACCCGCAGCGGATCAGCTTCACCGACATCCCCGGCGGCACCTCCACCACCGCGGTCGGCGTCACCGGCACCGGCGACGACACCTCGCTGACCGCCTCGCCCGGCCGGATCGACCCGGCCAACACGGCCTGGACCGCCAGCCGCAAGCCGCTGGTGGGCCAGTTCAGCTTCCGCGGCAAGAAGCTCTTCATCATCGCCAACCACCTGGTCGCCAAGCTCGGCGACCAGAGCATCGACAGCCGCTTCCAGCCGCCGGTGCGCAGCTCCGAGGTGCAGCGCCTCCAGCAGGCGACCGTCGAGAACGGCTTCATGGACCAGCTGCTGGCCGCCGACCCGCAGGCCGAGGTGGTCTCGCTCGGCGACTACAACGACTTCCAGTTCTCGCCCGCGATGGCCGCGCTCACCAAGGGCGGCGTGCTGCGCGACCTGGTGAACGAGCTGCCGGAGACCTCGCAGTACACCTACGACTACGAGGGCAACTCCGAGGTGCTGGACCACATCCTGGTCAGCCCCGGGATCGACTCGGCCAAGTACGACGTGGTGCACATCAACAGCGAGTTCGCGACCCAGGTGAGCGACCACGAGCCGCAGGTGGTGCGGATCAAGCCGTAGCAGTACGCGAACCGGCGGGGCGTGGCCAGTGCCGGCCACGCCCCGCCGGAGTCCTCTACTGGTGGAGCGTGGCCAGGACGGCGTTCGCCATGGCCTGCTCGCCGGTGGCGTTGGGGTGGAAGGGGACGGCCGGGGAACCGGGCAGTGCGCCCTCGATCCAGCGGTCGTCCGAGCAGACGTCGTGCCCCTTGGTCGGGGTCGCGGTGTCCACGTAGGTGGCGCCGTTGGCCGCCGCGGTGTTCGCCAGCATGTCGTTCATCTGCCCGAGGATGCCGTGCAGGTAGGAGACGTCCCCGACGGTGATCGGCTGGCGGCCGGCGCAGGTGGAGGCGTCGTCGGGCAGCACCGAGGGGTAGCCGACCAGCATGACCTTGGCGTTGGGGGCCTTGGCGTGGATCTGCTGGAGGGTGGCGGCCAGTGCGGGCGCCTCGCCGTTGATCTTGTCGACGAGGGTGTCCTCGCCGTACTGCCAGCTCCAGGACAGGGTGCTCCAGGACCAGACCCAGTGCCCGTCGGCGTAGACGTCGTGGCAGGGGGTGCCGAACGGGTTGACCACGGCGCCCGCGATGCAGGTGGCGATGACGTCGCCGATGCCGAGCGTCGAGGTGCCCAGGTCGTTGCCGCCGATGCCGAGGGTGACCAGCTGGGTGTCGCTGGAGAGCGCGTTGATCTGCGGGTCGTTCACCTTGATGAGGACGTCGACCTGCGCGCTGGTGATGTCCTTGATCTTGGCGGCCGAGCAGGTGACGTCCGTGTACGAGCTGCTGTTCAGCGCGGCGGCCACCAGGTGGCCGTAGTTGTGGTCCGAACGAAGGCAGAGCCCGTCCGACTGGCCGGGGACGCCGGCGCCGGCGGCGTAGGAGTCGCCGAGTGCCACGTACGCGCCGTTGATGTTCGCGGCCGGGGTGGCGGCACCGGCGCTCGGGGCGGACAGCGCGACCAGTGAGGCGGTCAGGGCGAGGGTGCCCAAGAGGGCTGGGACGAGCTTGCGGGCAGGGCTGAGCACGGTTCCTCCTGGGGGGAGAGAAACAGGGAACGGGTGGGGGTGGGGTGTGCTGAGCCGCGGCTGCTACTGGCAAGTAAGTTACCGTCAGGTTTCGTGGCCGTCCACAGAATGCGCGCTCCTATTTCCAGGAATGCCCTTTTGTGCCTTCTTGCTATTTCGCTCCTGGGTGGAGCGAATTGCTATTCCACTACGAGGTGGAGCGGAATTCCGTGCGGGGTGAAACGCGTCCGGCCCGACGCGTGGTGCGCGTCGGGCCGGAGTGGGAGCGGTGCAAGTCAGGAGGGCGGGACCAGCGTCCAGGTCTGGTTGGCGCCGCCGTCGGCGGGCCACTGCAGCACCCGGCCGCCCGGGTAGAGCGAGCTGTTGTCGAGGTCGATCAACTGGCCGTCGTAGACGCTCTTCAGCTGGACCTTGTTGGGTCCGGCGTCGACCAGTGTCCAGCGCGAGTTGCTGTTGCCGTCGTCGTGGTACTGGATCAGCTGGGTTCCCTGGCCGGTCGTCGGGCCGGGGATGTTCAGCAGCTTGCCGCTGTTGGCGTTGGCCACCGTGTAGGCGCCGCCGACCTGCGGGGTGAAGGTCCAGAGCTGGTCGGCGGCCTGGTTGTCGAACCACTCCACGATCAACGCACTGTCGGCGGTGGAGTCGAGGTTGACGTCCATCCGGCCGCCGCTCGCGCCGTTGACCAGCTTGTACTGCGCCCCGGGGGTGGGGACCGGCACCAGCTTCCACTGCTGGGTCGCGGACCCGGCGGCGGTGGACTGCACGGCGCCGTTTCCGGTGGCGGCGAGGTCGAGGTCCAGGCCGTCCGAGCGGCCGGCCACGGCGTAGCCGCCGCTGCCGTTCGCGGTGAGCTTCCACTGCGAGTTGGCGGCGTTGTCGTCGTGGTACTGGATCAGCGGGAGGCCGCTGGTGGAGCTCGCGCCGGGGATGTTGACCAGCAGGCCGCTGTGGACGTTCTTGATCTTGTAGTAGCCGTCACCGGTCGCCACCAGCTGCCACTGCTGGTCGTCCGCGCCGTTGGCCGGCTGCTGGACGACGGTGGCGTAGTCCGCGGTGGAGGCGCCGTTGACGTCCAGGTACTGGCCGCTGGAGGCGTTGACCAGGTTGTAGTGCAGCGCGGTGGAGGATGCGGCGGCGGCCGGGGTGACCCTGAGCAGCCGGGTGCCGTGCGCCGGGATCGTGGCGCTGAACGTGCCGTTGGCGGTGCCCAGTTCGGTGTGGTTCCAGAGGTCGCGGACCGAGGCCGAACCGCTGAAGCCGATGTCCGACCAGCGGGCGGTGACCGGGGCGGTGGAGCCGGTGAGGTTGAAGAGCGCGACGGTGTAGCTGCCGTCGGCGTTCGGCGCGGACCAGACCTGCTGCTGCGTCAACCGGTCCACCGGGCGGGCCGGGTGGCCGGCCTGGTCGACGCCGAGCACCTCGTCGTTGGTGAGCAGGCCGAGGTCGGCGCTGTCCATGTGCGTCAGGTCGGTGCCGAGCAGCAGCGGCGCGCCCGAGATGGCCCACAGGGTCACCTGGGACTGCCGCTCGTCGGGCGTCAGGCCGTCGTTCGAGCCGTTGCCGACCTCGACGGAGTCCAGGTCGTTCCAGCCGCCGGCGCCCGCGTAGTCCGCCCACTGCGGAACGTCGCCGAAGCGGTAGGCGACGTTGGTCCAGTCGGTCAGCGGATAGGAGGAGGCGCTGCAGTAGCACTCCACGTCGCCGTCGATCCGCCAGCCGTTGGCGCTCTGCTGCCAGGTCGGGGCGTTCTTGACGTCCAGCGAGTTGGACAGCTCCAGGTGGATGGTGCGCCCGCTCTGGTTGAGCGCCTGCGACCAGTGCTGGATGTCGGGGATGTCCCAGTCGCCCACGCCGTCGATCTTCAGGTAGTCGACGCCGTACGAAGCCAGCTGGTCGGCCCAGGAGTTGAGGTAGGCCTGGGCGGCGGCCGGGTTCTTGGCGTAGTCGATGTAGTACATCGAGCCGGAGCCGAAGTTGTAGTTGGTCTCGTAGCTCGTGGTGCTGGAGACGATGTCCCGGGCGTGGAAGGAGGTGCCCTGGATCGGGGTGTTCTGGTTGTACGCGGCGACCGGGATGCCGGGCGTCAGGTACATCCCGAACTTCTCGCCGAGGTTGTGCACGTAGGAGCCGACCGAGCCCATGCCGTCGGGGAAGCGGCTCGGGTCGGTGGCCCAGCGGCCGTACGCGTCCACGGTGTTGGCCGGGTTGAGGTACCAGAAGTCGTCGATGTTGACGTACTGGTAGCCGTGCGAGACCAGGCCGGTGGTGGACATCGCCTTGGCCTGCGCCTCGATGTTCGCTTCTGTCGGATCTCGCCGAAGGAAGCTCCAACTGCTCCACCCCATCGGCGGGGTGAGCGCCGCGCCGTTGGCCTGTGCCTGTGCGGGGGCGGCCGCCAGCAGGGCGGCCGGGGCGGCTGCGGCGATGAGCGCGAGAGCGAGCGTCGGTCTGACGAACTTCCTTGCCAGTGCAGGGGGAATGCGCACCGTGGCTCCGTTTGGGTGGTCGGCGGCGAAGCGCCCGGCGTCACGGGCGCCTGGGTGGGGGAGTGAAGCGGAGTGACGGAATGAACCACCAGGTTCAGACAGAATCAAACGACGCAGCACACATAAGAGCGCAGGAGGCCACAGCTGTCAACGGTTTACGCCAGATGATGACGCTGTGTCAGCGTGTGGCCAGCGCAGGGGGCGTCTCGTCCAGGAGCTTCTCGTCGGCCGGGTCCAGCCGCGAGGGTGCACAGTCGACGACCTCGCAGTTCTCCTCCTCGCCGAAGCGGCGCGCCCAGCGCCGGCCGTCCAGCAGGCGCAGCACCGGTATGTGCCGGATCTCCAGCGACAGCAGCGAGAGCACCGTGCCGGTGGTGGCGAGCAGCAGCAGCCCCTCTCCGGCGGCCGCGCCGATCGCGGCCGCGGTGAAGATCGTGGCGGCCGTGGTGATGCCGCGCACCACGTCCCCGCCGTCCCGGCTCTCGCGGAAGGTCAGCCCGCCGCCGATGAAGCCGACCCCGGTGATCACCCCGGTCAGCGCGTTGGGCGCGCCGTGCTGCGCCATCGCCGCCACCAGCGCCGCGCCCACCCCGATCAGCGAGAATGTCCGGTCGCCGGCCGCGGCCCCGCGCAGGTTGCGCTCGAAGCCGATGGCGTAGGTGAGGGCGAAGGCGACCAGCAGATGGCCGATCATCGGGAGTTCGTGGTTCATCGGGATTTCCTCTGTGGTGGGCAACAGAACACCGTACCTTTCTTTGCCACCGGTCCTTGTTACCGGCTGGTTGACGAGGGCGGTGGTAGGCCGCAGGATTCGAGCGACCCGCTCTGACCGGAGGACTCACCGCATGGCACTGAACGCCGACGTCATCGTGATCGGGGCCGGCCTCGCCGGGCTGGCCGCCACCGCGGAACTGGCCGACGCGGGGCGGAGGGTGATCCTGCTGGAGCAGGAGCCGGCCGCGTCGTTCGGCGGGCAGGCCCACTGGTCGTTCGGCGGCCTCTTTCTGGTCGATTCGCCCGAGCAGCGCCGGATGCGGATCCGCGACTCGCACGAGCTGGCCTGGCAGGACTGGCTCGGCACGGCCGGCTTCGACCGCACCGAGGACCACTGGCCGCGGCAGTGGGCGCAGGCGTACGTCGACTTCGCAGCGGGCGAGAAGCGGGCCTGGCTGCGGGCGCAGGGCGTGCGGTTCTTCCCGGTGGTGGGCTGGGCCGAGCGCGGCGGGATGTCGGCGAGCGGTCCCGGCAACTCGGTGCCGCGCTTCCACATCACCTGGGGGACCGGCCCCGGCATCGTCGAGCCCTTCGCCCGACGGGTCCGTGCGGCGGTCGCCAAGGGCCAGGTCGAGGTGCTCTTCCGGCACCGGGTGACCGGCCTGTCGGCGACCGGCGGGGCGGTGGACACGGTCACCGGCGAGGTGCTGGCGGACAGCGACGTCGAGCGCGGGGTGGCCAGTTCGCGCGACGCGGTCTTCGGGTTCGAGCTGCGGGCGCAGGCGGTGATCGTCACCTCCGGCGGCATCGGCGGCAACCACGAGCTGGTCCGCAAGGCCTGGCCGGCCCGGCTCGGCACTCCGCCCGAGAAGCTGCTCTCCGGAGTCCCCGCGCACGTGGACGGGCTGATGCTGGACGTCGCCGGCGCGGCCGGCGGCAACCTGATCAACGGCGACCGGATGTGGCACTACACCGAGGGCATCGAGAACTGGAACCCGATCTGGGCCCGGCACGGCATCCGCATCCTGCCCGGCCCGTCCTCGCTCTGGCTGGACGCCCGCGGCCGCCGGCTGCCCGCGCCGCTGTTCCCCGGCTTCGACACGCTCGGGACCCTGGAGCACATCATGCGGACCGGTCACGAGTACACCTGGTTCGTCCTCAACCAGCGGATCATCGAGAAGGAGTTCACGCTCTCCGGCTCCGAGCAGAACCCGGACCTGACCGGCCGCAGCATCCGCCAGGTGCTGGGACGGGCGCTGCCCGGGGCGACCGGGCCGGTGGAGGCGTTCAAGCGGAACGGCGTGGACTTCGTGGTCGCCGACCGGCTGGCGGACCTGGTGCGCGGGATGAACGAGAAGACTGTGGAACCGCTGATCGACGAGGCCGAGCTGCGCCGCGAGATCGAGGCGCGCGACCGCGAGGTGGCCAACCCGTACGGCAAGGACGCGCAGCTGGCGGCGATCCACGAGGCCCGGCGCTACCTGGGCGACAAGCTGATCCGCACCGCGGCTCCGCACCGGCTGCTCGACCCCAAGGCGGGCCCGCTGATCGCGGTGCGGCTGAACATCCTGACCCGCAAGTCGCTCGGCGGGCTGGAGACGGACCTCTCCTCGCGGGTGCTGCGCCCGGGCGGCGGCGTCCTGGAGGGCGTCTACGCGGCGGGCGAGGCGGCCGGCTTCGGCGGCGGCGGGATGCACGGCTACCGGTCGCTGGAGGGCACCTTCCTCGGGGGCTGCCTCTTCTCGGGCCGCACGGCGGGCCGGGCGGCAGCGGCTGCCACCGCCTGACCCGCCGTGCGGCGCGTGGGCCCCAGGGTCAGCCGCTGACCCGGTAGCGGCCGACCATGCCGCCCATCATGTGGTCGGTGACGTGGCAGTGGTAGATCCAGTCGCCGGGGTTGTCCTCGGTGTACTCCACGGTCAGCGAGGTGGAGGGGCCCAGGAGTTCGGAGTCGACCCAGCCGCCGCCGCGGCGCCAGCGGTGGCCGTGCAGGTGGAAGACGTGGAACTCCTTGCCCAGGGCGGCGATCCGCCAGCGCACCCGGTCGCCGTTCCTGGCGGTGAAGGTCGGGGTGTTGTCCAGGAAGGCGCCGCCGTTGAACATGTCGGTGTCCTGGGCCAGCGAGGGGATGTCGGCGGCGTAGGCGTCGTGGAAGAAGAGGACGAACTCCCGGTCCACGGCCGGGGTGTGGCGGTCGGTGACGGCGATGATGCCGAACAGGCCGAGCTCGGCGCCGATCTCCATCACGCCCCCGCCGGCGCCCATGGCCATCGCCTTGGGGGCGCCCGAGGCGGCCGGCGCCGGCTGCGGGCCGGGGATCGTCTGCGGTACGGAGTGGTCGTGGTAGGGCCAGGTGCCGACCGAACTGGGCAGCGCCGTCCAGGTGTAGGTGTGGGTGGCGCCGTACGGGACAGCGGTGCCGGGGCGGGTGGGGTCCTCGGCCAGCCAGCCGCCGTCGTTGTCGCGGTCGTATCGCACGCCGTGCGGGTGCATGCTGTGCGGCCACTGGTAGTGGGTGTCGTTGTTGCGGAAGTGCACCACGAGGGTGTCGCCGACCTCGGCGCGCAGCACTGGGCCGGGTATGCCGCTGTTGGTGCCGACGCCGTTCGGGCTGGTGTCGGCGGGGAGCGGGGCGCCGAAGTGCGGCGTGTAGGCGCGGTACCCGATCGCCCAGAAGGTGGTCTGGGCGGCGGTGAAGCGGGTGCCCATCATGGCGTCGTAGCCGTTGGGGACGGCGTTGTGCTCGAAGGACTCGGCCTGGACCCAGTACTCCCGGACCCGGCCGCCGGCCGGCAGGGCGTCGGCGGTGAACGGGTCGAAGTCGGCGGCCGAGGCGGGGTCGGCCTGCGCGGCAGCCGAGACGCCGAGGGCGGCCGAGCCGGCCATGGCGGCCACGGCGCTGCCGGCCAGTAGGGTGCGCATGGCGGTGCGCCGGGTGTCAGTGCGGTCGGGCATGGGGTGCCTCTCGACGCGTGGGGGTGAGAGGCAGAGTAAAATGCTACTGACTGGTTCACGTCAAGTTCCAGATCCCACGGGCCCGTCCACCTGAGGAAGCTGATGAGTCGTCGTACCCGCCGCGAGGCGTCCGCCGGGGCTCCCGCCTCGCCCTGCACCGTCACGGTCTGCCGCGGCTGCTGCTGCGGCACCGAGGCCAAGCACCCGGGCGTGGACCACCTCGGCCAGTTCAGCCGGCTCAAGGAGGGCGTCGGGGATGCCGGCCGGGTACGGGCGGTGCCCTGCCTGGACGTCTGCGCGCACTCCAACGTGGTGGTGGTCAACCCGTCCAGCGAGGGCCGCAGGGCCGGCGGGCGTCCGGTCTGGCTGGGCTGGGTCGTCCAGGAGGACATGGTCGAGGAGATAGTCGACTGGGTGCGGGCCGGCGGGCCCGGGGTCGCCGAGCCGCCTGGCACGCTGGACCTGCAGGAGTTCGCCGTCTCACGGCGTGTGAGGGAGAGCCTGGACAGCGGAAGCTGACGGGGCAGCGGAAACCGGCCCTTCTACGCGCGTTCACCGAATCTGCGGGCGATGGCCATCCGTCGCTGCGATAGTCCCCCGCATGGATATCCCCCGCCCGTACGCCTCCTTCGAGGGGCTCGCCGACCGCATGAGCATGGCCGAGCAGCACGAGTACCTGCGCAACCGGCTCTCCCGGCGCAGGGTCCTGCGCTCCAGCGCGATCAGCGTGGGCGCGCTGGCCGTCGGCGGTGTGCTGAGCAGCGGCAGCGCGTTCGCCGCCACCGCCTCGCCGACCCTGATCTCCGACGCGGCCTCGGCGGTCGACGGCTCGAAGGTCATCCCGGTCGGCCGCCACCTGCAGTTCGGTGCCGAGCCGGACACCCAGTTCCGGGTCTCCTGGCAGGTCCCGGTCCCGGTGAAGAAGCCGTTCCTGCGCTTCGGCAAGACCCCGTGGGACCTCAGCCACAAGGTCGAGGCGGAGCTGCGCTCGCTGCACACGCCGGCCCTGGTCCCGGGTCAGACCCCGGTCGACCAGTACTACCTGCACGTGGCGCTTGAGGACCTCACCCCCGACACCACGTACTACTACGGCGTCGGCCACCAGGGCTTCGACCCGGCCACCCAGCAGGCGATCTCGGCGCTCGGCACCTTCCGCACCGCCGCCTCGCGCGACCACCGCTGGGGCAAGGTGTACGAGCCGTTCACCTTCACCGCCTTCGGCGACCAGGGTGTCAGCGCGCACGCGGTCAACAACGACAACGTGATCCTGGCCCAGAAGCCGTCCTTCCACCTGCACGCCGGCGACATCTGCTACGCCGACCCGGACGGCCAGGGCCTGGACGCCGACAAGGCCGACTTCAAGGCCACCACCTGGGACGCCTTCCTGGTGCAGACCGAGGCCGTCGCCGCGAAGATCCCGTGGATGGTCGCCTACGGCAACCACGACATGGAGGCCTGGTACTCGCACAACGGCTACGGCGGCGAGGACGCCCGCTGGTTCCTGCCGGACAACGGCCCGGACCCGCGCACCGCCCCCGGCGTCTACTCGTTCCGCTACAGCAACGTCGGTGTCATCTCGCTGGACGCCAACGACGTCAGCTACGAGATCCCGGCCAACCTGGGCATCACCGCGGGCCGCCAGACCAAGTGGCTGGACCGTACGCTCAAGGACTTCCGCAACGACGAGACCATCGACTTCGTCGTGGTGTTCTTCCACCACTGCGCCTTCTCCACCACCACCTCGCACGCCTCCGAGGGCGGGGTCCGCGAGGCCTGGGTGCCGCTGTTCGAGAAGTACCGCGTCGACCTGGTGGTCAACGGCCACAACCACGTCTACGAGCGCACCGACGCGATCCTCGGCAACAAGGTCTCCAAGGCGATCCCCAGCGGCGCCACCCTGGACCCCGAGAAGGACGGCGTGGTCTACGTGACCGCGGGCGCCGCCGGCCGCAGCCTGTACTCCTTCGGCGCGCCGCAGACCTACGAGGGCCACGAGAACCGGGTCGACGAGGTCGCCACCTTCTACAACGCCAAGGGCCAGACGAAGGTCACCGAGACCGTCGAGTGGTCCCGGGTCCGCTACCTCGGCTACTCCTTCATCAAGGTCGACGTGACCCCGGCGCACCTGGGCCAGAAGTCCACGATGAAGGTCACCGCGCTGACCGAGACCGGCCAGCAGATCGACCACTACACCATCGTGCGCAAGGTCGGCGAGGGCTGGGACAGCAGCACCGACGACGACGGCCAGGGCGGCGGCTGGGGCTGGTAACAGCGCAGCTGGCTTTATTGAACGGCCCCTCGGGAGACAATCGTCCCGAGGGGCCGTTCGGCTCCGCCGTTCTGCAAGGAAAGGTCAGGGCCGTATGTCACAGCAGGTCAAGGGCGTCATCGCCCGGGGCAAGGGCGAACCGGTGCAGGTCGAGACCATCGTCGTACCCGATCCCGGACCGGGGGAGGCGGTGGTCAAGGTCCAGGCGTGCGGGGTCTGCCACACCGACCTGCACTACCGGGAGGGCGGGATCAACGACGACTTCCCGTTCCTGCTCGGGCACGAGGCCGCCGGCGTGGTGGAGAGCGTCGGCGACGGCGTGACCGAGGTCGCCCCCGGTGACTTCGTGATCCTCAACTGGCGTGCGGTCTGCGGGCAGTGCCGCTCCTGTCGGCGCGGTCGGCCGCAGTACTGCTTCGCCACGCACAACGCCAAGCAGCCGATGACCCTGCTGGACGGCACCCCGCTCTCCCCGGCGCTGGGGATCGGCGCGTTCGCCGAGAAGACCCTGGTCGCCGCCGGCCAGTGCACCAAGGTCGACCCGGCCGCCTCGCCGGCCGCCGCGGGCCTGCTGGGCTGCGGAGTGATGGCGGGCCTCGGCGCCGCCGTCAACACCGGCAACGTGGGCCGCGGCGACAGCGTCGCGGTGATCGGCTGCGGCGGGGTCGGCAACGCCGCCGTGATGGGCGCGCGCCTCGCCGGCGCGGCGAAGATCATCGCGGTGGACATCGACGACCGCAAGCTCGCCACCGCGCTGCGCCTCGGCGCCACCCACACCGTCAACTCGAAGGCCGAGGACGCCGTCGAGGCGATCCGCGCGCTGACCGGTGGCAACGGCGCCGACGTGGTGATCGAGGCGGTCGGCCGCCCCGAGACGTACCAGCAGGCGTTCTACGCCCGCGACCTGGCCGGCACCGTGGTGCTGGTGGGCGTTCCGACGCCCGAGATGAAACTGGAGCTCCCCTTGCTGGACGTCTTCGGGCGGGGCGGTGCGCTGAAGTCCTCCTGGTACGGCGACTGCCTGCCCTCGCGCGACTTCCCGATGCTGATCGACCTCTACCTCCAGGACCGGCTCGACCTCGACGCCTTCGTCAGCGAGACCATCGCGCTGGACCAGGTCGAGGAAGCCTTCGCCCGGATGCACGGCGGCGACGTGCTGCGTTCCGTGGTGGTGTTCTGATGCACCAGATGCCTGTCGAACCCGAGATCGAGCACCTCACCACCTCCGGCACCTTCGAGCTGGACGGCGGCAGTTGGGAGGTGGAGAACAACGTCTGGATCATCGCCAACGACCGCGAGGCCGTGGTCATCGACCCCGCGCACGACGCCGAGGCGATCGCGGCCCAGGTCGGCGACCGCCGGGTGATGGCGATCATCTGCACCCACGCCCACAACGACCACGTCAACGGCGCCCCCGCGCTGGCCGCGCTGACCGGCGCGCCGATCCTGCTGCACGCCGACGACCTGCCGCTCTGGAAGCAGGCGCACCCCGGCGACAGCCCCGACGAGGAGCTGCGCGACGGCCAGCGGATCACCGTCGGCGGCATCTACCTGCACGTCCGCCACACCCCGGGCCACAGCCCCGGCAGCGTGAGCCTCTACGTGCCGGCGCTGGACGCGGTCTTCACCGGCGACACCCTCTTCCAGGGCGGCCCCGGCGCGACCGGTCGGTCGTTCTCCGACTTCCCGACCATCATCCGCTCCATCGAGGAGCGCCTGCTGGTCCTCCCGCCCGAGACAGTGGTCTACACCGGCCACGGCCCGACCACGACGATCGCGGACGAGGCACCCCAGCTGGACGAGTGGATCGCCCGCGGCCACTGATCCGCGCGGTATTCCGGCCCCGGCGGGTTCCCCTCCCGCCGGGGCCGTCGTCTCTGCTCAGCCCTGAGCGGGTGCTGAGTGTCGCTTCAGCGGTGCGTCTTGACAACCTGCAGGGCCCCGATACGTGGCGGACGGTGCTCTAGATTCCCAGTCGAAAGTCCTCGATCTTCTGGCGAATCATCACTGTCGCATCGCCGCCAAATTCGGCGTCCGTCAGCATCTGCAGCACGTCATCATCTGTCAGCCAGATGATCATCTTGTCGTGTAGAATCCACTGCTCTCGTATGGTGAGCTTGGCTGCTTGATTGATTCCGGAACGACAGACGATTATTCCGAAGAGCCCAAGGCCGTGACGCTGAAGATAGTTTGCAACTTGCAGGACTCGCTCCTTGCCAACCTTTCCTGAATAGTTCTTCGGATCGACAACGACATAGTCTGCACTGTATTCTGAGCGCATAAAAGACCAAAAATTTCTCTGCGAATAGTTTGGCATCACGAAGTCCCGTCGATTGACTCCGGTGACGTTTTTGCTTTCGCCGAGCGGCCTATTTAGATCTGGGCAGAAAAGATATTCGAAAATTTCCTGGCAGAGCTTCTGATAATGGGACCACTCTGCTTTCCCTGGCTGAATGTCCTTCAAGCGCTGCGCGAGCCGCGTGGACTTGCTTCGGACCTCCAGAGGCCTAGGGTCACGGCCGGGCGGTTCGATATACTCCCGGGCCTCAGCTGACATTCCTGCACTGGCGGCCTTGTCGGCGATCCACGCCGCATCCCATACGCTGATACCGTTCTCCTGAAGGAACTCCGTGTTCCTCTTGGATAGAGCACCTGGCGTTGCAAGCACAAGTTCCGGTGTATGGGCGGGAGATGCCTTAGCGCTCAGGTCGCGATATCTAAGAAGCTGTGCCGCGACACTATCTAGCCGTACTTGTGTTTGTGGAGCGTCGCTCTTGCATTCGATGATGTATAGACGATTTTCCGTCCGCAGGGTGAGGTCCAGTATTGCCGATTTGGCGATCCTCACCTCTGAGGCAACCTCGCCGATCTCAAGTCGCTGAAGCAGTGAGAGGAGGAAGTTCTGGAAATCGATCTCGCGAAACCTCATGCTCGTCCCAATATAGATTGATTGCTAAGATTCACGACAGCAGTGTCCGGCCTGGCATTCTGGTTAGGTCGACGATCGGCATCTGCCTGCATCCGAGGTTGAACTTGAATGCTCGTAACAACGCGTACTTCACTAGCTTCGATCCCGAAACGGCATCGTCCAGTGAAACCTTGGCGGGCCCCACTGGCAAGCGGGGCCGAGTCGGCTAGGGCGGCCACAGAGATTTGCTGTGCGCCCAGGTCCGCGCTCATAGGATGTGCCACAGGAGATTCTGGTCCAGCTGCTGAAAGCCGTCTATGCGGTGCAGCAGTTCAGGCATGGTCGCCGGCGTGAGGGGCGCCTTCTTCGCGTTAGTCGTGATCATCCTGAGCTCACGGAGGTCGCGGAGGGTGGGATAGCCGGGCCATGCCGTCACGTCGAATCCGTAGGCGTCCGAGAAGGCCCGGTAGTGCGCTGGCCCGTAGCCGAATCGGCGGCAGTGGATCTCTACGGTCGTCAGATCCCACTCGGGCTGACCGAAAGTGACCGTGTCCCAGTCGCACAACACCGCTCGACTGTGGTCATGGTGGAGAGCGTTGCGGTGCTGCGGGTCTCCCTGAAGGACGGCTGGAGGCAAGGCGTAAGTGACATCGGCGAGTTCGTTCTCCAGCTGGTCCACTCGCCGGGAGAGGAAGGTCAGCGATTGAGTCGGCAGCCAGGTGGTCACCGAGAGGGACGACCGGATGGCTGCGACGGTATTCATCGGCCGCAGAGCGAACGGCGGGGTGGGCAGGCTGTGCAGGGCGTGCAGAGGCCCGGCGATCTGTGCTGCGGAGACAGGGTTGTCGGGCTGGGGAAGGTAGTCCCAGAAGGTCACCGGGTGGCCGTCGACATTGAGTGGTTGCTCGGCGGCTTTGTGCAACGGGACGGTGGGGAAGCCTCGGTCCATCAACCAGCGGACGAACTCCACGGTCCGCTGGACATCGGCCAGGCGTGACCCGCGCCTGGCGATCTTGACGACGACGGGCTGCTGGGACAGACGGAACACAGCATTGGTGTGGCCGCGCAGGAGTGTCGCGTCCGTCGCGTCCAGGCCGGACAAGGAGCAGGATCGTTCGAGGATCTCGTGCAGTTCGGACTCGGCGAAGCCGCCGTGAACCGGCGCCGGTGCAGTCATGTGGCTAAGGCTGACTGATCGTTGGCTCGCCTGTCACGTCGCCCCTGCCGGCAGCGCCAGGACCTCGCCCAGTTCCCGCGCCGCCCGAGCGGCTCGCATCGCAGGTGGGAGCACGTCGATGACGTGCTGGGCACGGGCTCCGAGGATCGGTGTTCGATGGTCTGGCGGAACCTGCAGATAGATGGTGCCCGCGAGCTGGCAAGCCTCAGTCAGGCTGTGAGTTCGCGCCAGGCAGATTGCCTCTTCCAGTCGCAGCAGCGCCGGGTCGATGCCGCCCTGGTCCGGGTACAGCTGTAGGGCCTCCTGCTGGACGCTTCTGGCCTGCTGGACTTGCCCCAGGAAGGTGTACGCGCCGCTGAGGTAGAGCAACAACCGCCGGTACGGAAAGGCGAACGCGTCGTCGGCCAGTCCGTGGTCGCACTGCTCGAATGTCGCACGGGCGTACCGAACGGCCTTGTCCGCTTCCTGCGCATCCCCCTGCCGCGCGAGCGCACGGGCTTCGGCAGCCGCCGCGAAGGCGCCGGTTGCGGACGGCCGGGTGCGCGACATCAGGCGGGCTTCGCGTGCGAGCGTGACTGCGGACTCCAACGGCCCGTAGTAGTACGGCAGCATCGCTGCTTGTGCTCGCACCCGGGCCCGTAGATCCACGTTTCCGCTGTCGTCCGCCGCCGTGCGTGCCGTCGCGAACCAGGCGCGTGACTGCCGAAGGCTCCCCAACTTCATGAGCGCGTCGGCCACGAGCGTAGCAAGCAGAGCGGTCATCTCCGACAGTCTTACCTGCACAGCAGCCGGCTGCCGATCGGAGGAGAGCACCCGGACCTCCTCCAGGTCCGCGAGCAGCAGTGTCAGCATCAGAGTCGGCGCAGTGAAGACGTACTGCTGACGGAGCCACAGCGCCCGCTCGTCGAGATGATCGAGCTGGTTGGCGGTCACGCTTGCGGAAGCGAGTGTGCGGTCCACGGATTGCCTGGCGGAGTCGACCCACTGGTCCAGCGAGGCGGCGTGGGCGGAGGCCACCTCTCTGGGGCTCGAACTCGGTGGCCCTCCTTGGTTCAGCGCCAGCGTTGCCGAGGCCGGCACCTCCCGGTAGTCCCCGGCCAGGCCGAGCCCCTGGGCATCGGTCCGGTAGAGCCGGCACAAGAGATCCACCGTCGCGGCCCGAGGCCGACGTTCTGGACGGGTCTCCCACAGCCCTAACTGATCCTCATCCAGCCGCGGGGCAATGAGTTCCCCTGCCAAACACATCGCGCGGAACTCGCTGGCTGCCTCCTGGAGGGTCCAGCCCCGAGCGAGGCGGTGCGCCCGCAGCCGGCCGACGCCGCAGCAGCGGCAGATCGTCTCAGCCGTCCGCTCAAGGGTCCACTGTTCCGACTTGCTGTGCTCTCGCCACTGCTTCGCGCAGGACGGACGATGCTGGCCCGGCACGAGCCCACCTCCTCACACCTCGTTGGATCCCGAGCGTAGTCATCTGGTGGACGCTCCGTGACACGGATCCGTGAGTTCTCACGGATCCGGATGAGCGGGACCGAGACGCCTGCCGTGTTCCACCAGGTCCGTGACTTCTCCCGGTTGTCGTGATGTTCCGCGCCCGCAACTCTGGCGTAGCTCGCAGTCCGCTCAGCGTGAAGGGAGAAGACGACGCTATGTCAGCTATCGCCGAACGGCGTCTCAGTGCGCTATGCCGCCAACTGTTCGCGCAGGCTTTGGAGGCACGCGGCTGCCTGCTCGTGGATGTCGGGCAAGTCCGAGGAAATGCGGAGGACTCGCTGGAGTTGGTGCGGGAGTCGGTGGGCTCCGGCGCCGGACACCGCCTCTTGGAGGTGTTCCTGCGCGGCGGCACGGTCACCTTGAATCAGCAGTACGTGGCCCACGGTGATGCGCTTGATGATGAGCCACAGCGGAGTGGTCTGCATTCCGGGGCTTGGCGAGTTGTCGAGCAGCCGAGCCGCTTCCGCCGGCCGACCGGTGCCGACGAGACCACGGAGGTGAATCTCGTGGAGCGCGAGTGGATTGAAGAGCGGTGTCTGCGGGGCTTCATCGAGCAGTCGGCGGTTGTGGGCCACCGCCTGGTCGAACAGTTCCTGGCGATCGGCGGCGCCAGCTGCTCGTGCCAGCAGTGCGAGAGCCGCGGCGCGATCCGCAGGGGCACTTGCCAGCGAGTGGGCTCGGCGCAGGCGATCGATCGCGACCGTGTGCAGGCCGGCTTTGCGAAGCTCGTTTCCATGCGCCCGCAGAGCATGGACGTGGAAGCCACCATCGTCGAGACGACGGGCGATGGCGAGGCCCTTACCTGTCCACCGTGCCGCTGTGGCGAGCCGTTCCTCAGGCAGGATATGGCCGAGCGCGACGCCCAGACCGACCCAGGCGCGGGCAAGCAGGGCCAGCACTTCTCGCTCGGTGTGACCATCCGCGATTCGGGCTTCCAGTCGGGCCGCCAAGGGCCACAGCTCGTTGACGGCGTCGGTCGCGTGCCCACTCTGGCAGGCGATTTCAGCCAGGCGGACCGTGGAATCGCCGAACTGGAGCATGGCAGCGAAGTCAGTGTCGGCCGCGTCGGTAACGCCGAGGACATGGGCCGGAAGTCCCAGGATTTCAGCGATCCGCCGGCGGGAAGCTACGTCTGGAATGGTTCTGCGGCCGTTCTCCAGCAGCGAGATGTAGGTCTTGTCGTAGCCGAGCTGGGTGCCGAGGACGGTCTGCGAGAGGCCGTGGAGCTGACGGTGGTAGCGCAGGATCGCCCCCAGCTCCCGCTTCGCCAAGATCGCCTGTGCAGGCGGAGTGGCCCAGCGCCAGAGTCCGACAGTAGTCGCTCGCTCAGTGATCATTACGGCACCTCACCCTTCTTGGAGTCAGTCGACCGCAGGAGGGAGTACCAGCGCGTGATGGACTCCTTGTAGCCCTGGGGCATGACCAGGCCCGCGATCTCTTCTTCGCCGAACAGTCCGATCTCCCTGCGCTCGCCGCTCACCACCGGCGCCGCCGCGTCCAGGAGAGCACAGCCGTACGTGACCATGAAGACGTAGCGACCGGGGATCGGCTCGTACATCCAGACGTCGAGCAGTGGGCCGACGTTGACCTTCCAGCCGCTCTCCGCCTCGGTCCTCCGTACGACGCAGGCGGCGGGTTCTTCTCCGAGTTCAAGTTTCCCGCCCGGCAGTTCCCATTCCTCGCGTTCATTCCTGCGCAGCAGCACCCTGCTCTGGTGGTCGAGTACGACGCCCTTCACGGAGATCGGGAAGGCGCGGGGGATGAAGTCCGGGGTGTCAGTCATTTGCTTCCTCGCAGTGAGCAGGCGGTCAGTGACGGGCCGAACCTAGCAGTCAGCCGGACGGGATCTTGTCGCACAGAGTGAGATCGCGAGTTGACAGTCAGTCACTTTACTGGTGGCGCGGCAGAGCCCGACAGTGAGAGACCAGCAGCACCCACTTGCCCCGACACGAAGGGACGTCGCCATGTCCGCACGCGCCGATGAGATCTTCGAGCAGCACTTCGAGGACATCCACCTTCCGGACCTTGCGGGACGGATAGGCGAGCGTCTCAGGGGGAGTGGGGTGGTGACCCTTGACGGCCTGAAGGCACGGGCTCAGGTACTGGATCTCGTGCGGATGCTGATGACGATCTTGCCCCAATGCGACAGCGACCCCGACGGGTTGACCGTCATCCGGGATACCGGTCGACACGCTGGGCAGGTGGGCTTCGCCGGCTTCGGCAACGGCGAGATTCTTCCGCACACCGAACGGTCCGGCGTCGCGCGTCCGCCGCGGCTGATGCTGCTCGCCTGCGCGCGTCCGGCGGATACGGGCGGCGAGTGCGTTCTGGTAGATGGCCAGGCGGTTCACGCTGATCTGGCCGCACACAATCGCGAAGCGCTCGATGCCCTGTCCGCCCGTCGGTCGGCGTTCTTCGGTGGCGGCGACGGGCACCTTGGGTCCGTCTTCTCCGAGGTTGGCAACGGGCGGGTGGCCTTGCGCTTCCGGCAGGACGCCCTTGCTCGGTTCTCTCCCGAGGCATCCCCCCATGTGTCAACGCTACGCGCCGCGATTGAGCGGCATCGCGGCGAGTTGCGACTCGCCTCCGGTGAGGCGTTCCTGATCGACAACCATCGATGGCTGCACGCCCGTCGCGCTTTCACCGGCTTGCGGCGACTCCATCGAGCACTCGGGATACCGCTGCCCGCTGTCGCTCTGCCGCCCGGATTTGAGGCGAAGGGGAGGAAGGCATGCGCAGCCTGACCGACCCCGCACCAGGGCCGAGTTGGCATATGGCCTTCGCCAGCGACCTGGGTTTCGTACCCATCGTCCGTGCGCACGTTCGGCGAGCAGCTCGGCAGTGGGGATATCACACCGGTCTGATCGACGACCTTGAGCTGGTCGCGGCAGAGCTGGCGAGCAACGCCGTCATCCATGGCCAGTCGTGCTGTGAGGCGGGCGTCAAGGTCGCACTCGCTCCGGGGCCGTACGGCCTGACGGTTGAGGTGCATGACGCAAGCGCGATGTTGCCGACCCGACGTCAGACGGACTGTGAAGCAGAAGGCGGACGTGGGCTTCTCATCGTCCAGGCGCTGAGCCTGCGCTGGGGTGTCGTCCGCCGGGGCGGGGTCGGAAAACGCACGTGGGCCTTGATTGCTGCGGAGACTCCATCCGACCTGGCATGCCCGAGCGAGAAGTAATCAGGGGTTGGCCTCGCCACCCCCGAAGCAAAAACGTCAGGAGGTACCGCAGTTGACCAGACTTGCGCTGTACGGCAGGCCCGGAGTGGGGAAGAGCACGTTCACCTCCCTGCTGGCCGAGGCACTCACCGAGCGAGGCCGCGTCGTGGTCACGCTCAAGGTGGGCGCCCTGCTCTACCGGCTCCAGGAGAGTGTGTACGTCGAGAGCGGACTGCCCGCGCCGCCGCCGGGCCGGCAGGACGGTCAGCTCCTCAACACCCTCGGCGCCCACGTGCGCCGGATCAACCCCACCGCTCTCGTGGATGACTTCGCACTCCAGGTGAAGCGGGCGATGGCCGCCAGCCCCAACGCCGTGATCCTCTGCGACGACGTGCGGGCGCCGGACGTCGACGCCCTTCACGTCCTCGGCTTCTCGTTCGTTCAGGTGGTGGCGCCGGAGTCGCTGCGCCGGGTACGAAAGGCGAGCCGCGGCGACCTTTCCCCCGGCGACGAGAACCACGCGACGGAGGCGGAGCCGGGCATCGTCCCGGACCACCGGATCGGGAACGCCGGCACCCTGAGTGATCTGAGGGACCGTGCGGGCGTGTTCGCCGAGGCGGTGATCCGGTGATCCTCACTGGTCACGAGATCGTGCGGCAGAAGGACCTTGGCGCCCTCACCATTGAGCCCTTCACCGTCGACCAAGTCAATCCCAACAGCTACAACTACCGCCTCGGCCCGACCTTGCGCACCCACCGAGGCGGCGTGATCGATGTGCGCGCGCAGAGTCACGCTCTGGACGAGATCACGATCCCGGACGACGGCTTCGTGCTGCGACCCGGGCGGATCTATCTCGGCACCACGGTGGAGGCGTTCGGGAGTACGGAGTTCGTGCCGTCCCTCATCGGTCGCTCCTCCCTTGGCCGGCTGGGTGTGTGGCTCCAGTACTCCGCCGATCTCGGCAACCTCGGCGCCTGCCACTGCTGGACGCTGGAGATCAAGGTCGTGCATCCGACGCGGATCTACCCGGGGATGAAGGCCGGCCAGGTGTCCTTCTGGACGATCCATGGTGCGCAGCGCCTCTACAGCGGTTACTTCGGTGCCATCGACGTGGCGACCACACCACCTCCCGGCCTCCTTACGGCGGCCTGAGCATCCATCACCAGATTGGAGGCGACACCATGTCGATCCTCACCGGACCGGAGATCCAGAATCAGCTGGTCCACAGGCGTCTCACCCTCGATCCGTTCGACGAGCAGCACCTCAATCCGAACAGCTACAACCTGGCGGTCGGGCCCACTCTCCTGTACTACACCGACGAGGTGCTGGACACACGGCGCGCCAACTCCTTCACCACGGTGGAGATTCCGCCGGACGGCTACGTTCTGCAGCCGAACCGGATCTACCTCGGCGCCTCGGTGGAGGTGGTCGGCAGCGACTTCTACGTCCCGATCATCCGCTCCCGCTCCGGTGCCGCCCGCCTCGGCGCCTTCGTCCACGTCACCGCCGACCTGATCGACCAGGGCAGCCTGGGCCAGACGACGTTTCAGTTCCACGCAGTCCAGCCGCTGCGCATCTATGCCGGTGACCGCCTGGCGCAGATCACCTTCTGGCGGACCTTCGGAAGGCCGCTGCTCTACAGCGGCAAGTACCAGGGCAGCCAGGGGCCGCAGCCGTCGCTGATCCATCGAGACCAGCTGGGGGTGGCAGCATGACCTCGCCGCTGACGAAGTCCCCAGAGTTCGAGATGAACCCGGCCCACCTGTGCACCGAATTCGAGGCTCGGCGTCTGGTGAGCGTCGCCTTCGACCTCATCCGGCAGCGGTATGTGGTGGAGCGTCATCAGATCGCTTCCGCGATCCTGGCGGCGGACGGTCGAATCATCGTCGGCCTTCATTCCGAGGCGATGGTCGGCCGCTTCTCCGTCTGCGCGGAGACGGCAGCTCTGTCGTCCGCCATCCTGTGCGGCGCCTCGCCCGTCGCCATCGCCGCCGTCCGATACCCGAAGCCTTCGGAAGAGGGCCCGGCGCGGATCGTCGCTCCCTGCGGTGCCTGCCGCGAGCTTCTCCTGGATTACGCCCCCGACATCGGGGTGGTCATCCAACGGGGCGACTCCGCCGGCCTCATCCCCGTGAGCCAGGAGTTCCCGGACAAGTACCGGGGCACGAAGTGGGGCGTGGCTCCCGACCCCTACGCCTGGTCGGCACCGTGAGTGATCACCCGGCTGCTATTGGTAGCGTCTTCGGCCTGCCCCAATCCGCTTGGCAGGAACCCGAATCGAAGGACACCCCAGCATGAGCACCACCCCGATCCGAACGGCCGTCATCCCGGCCGCCGGCCTCGGCACCCGCATCCTCCCGTTCACGAAGGCTGTTCCGAAGGAGATGCTGCCCATCGGCGACATGCCGGTGATCGAGCACACGGTGCGAGAGCTCGTCGCCTCCGGTATCACCGACATCATCATCGTCGTCTCCGGCCGCAAGGACCTGGTCCAGCAGCACTTCCGGCCGGACGAGGACCTGCTCCTCCAGCTCACCACGGCCGGCAAGGACGAGCTGGCTGCCGCCGTCCGTGCGGTGGTCGACCTCAACGCCCGGATCAGCTGGGTGTACCAGGACGGCCCGTACGGCAACGGCACGCCCATCGTCAACGCCGCCAGCCGCTTTGGCGACGAGCCGGTCATGGTCCTGTGGCCCGACGACGTCTTCGTGTCGAAGGTCCCCCGGGCGCAGCAGCTCGTGGATGCGTACGCGATCACCGGGGCGCCCGTCCTCGCGCTGATGCCCATGAACCCGGCCGACGCGCCTCGCTACGGTGTCCCGATCGTGAAGGAGGACCAGGGAGGCGGCCGCCTGCTTGTCTCCGGCCTGGTGGAGAAGCCGAAGGTGGAGGACGCGCCGTCGGCCTACGCCGCGATCGGCGGCTACGTCATCACCCCGCCGATCATCGCGGAACTGGAACGCCAGACGCACCGCTGGCACGAGCACCGCAACGGCGAGGTCTACCTGACGGACGCCATCAACGCCTACGCGGCGACGAGCCCCGTGTTCGGGCAGGTCCTGGAGGGGACCTGGTGGGACACCGGCTCCCGGCTGGACTACCTCAAGGCGCAGATCGCCGCCGCGTTCGCGCACCGTGAGTTCGGCCCCGAGCTCCGCCGGTTCGCCTTCGACCTCGGCGCCCACGCCGACCCGGAAGCCACCATCTGAGCCGCCCTCGGGTCGGATCACGATCACGGTGGTCCGACCCGAGGCCTGACGTAAGGACGCCCGCACATGGCCCTCACGCTCGACTCCGCGCACATCTTCTTCCCGCGGGGTGGCTCCGCCCCGATGAACCGCTACCTCCTGGGCGAGTTGGAGCGCCGCGGCTTCACCACTCGACTTCACGCCGGGTCGCTCGGCCGGCCGGGCGACCCGGGCCACGCTCCCACCTTCTACGGCGGCCTCGACGTTGCCGCCTACGACTACAACCCGGCCGCCGCCGGGTTCCAGAACGGGGAGAGCGGGCAATACCACCCCGAACTCCCGTTCCACCCGTCCTACGAGGACCGGGGCGATGTGCCCGACCAGATGTTCAGCGCCGTATCACCCGCCGCCGTGGAGAATCTGACGCGCGCCTGGACGCGCCACCTCCTCGCGAACCGCACCACCGACACCCAGCTCGTTCACCTGCACCACCTCAGCTATCTGCAGGCCGCTGCCGGCGCCGCCTACTCTGGCATCCCCACCCTCACCACTCTGCACGGCACCGAACTGAAGCAGATGGAGGGCATGGCCCGGCATATCGCCCTGGCCGACCGCGCCGAAGTCTCTCTTCTCAATCTGGCCGATCAGCTGCACAGTGCCAATCCGAGACGTACTGGCAGGGCGTTGATCATCGCCCACCGGGCCGGCTTGAACGATGCCGACACCGCCATGTTGCTGAACACGCCGTGGGAGAAGTGGAAGTACGCCCGCACCGGACTTCAGGCGCTGCGCACCGCCGTCGCCAACGCAGGCCGCATTGTCACCGTCTCCGAGCACGATCGCAGCCTCGCCCACCGCCTTTTGCCCCTCGACGGGCGCGAGGTCCCTGTCATCACCAATGGCGTTGACACCGAGGTCTTCACTCCGAGGCGAATGCAGGACTCCGACCGAATGGCGCAGCTGAGGCACTGGCTCATCACGGACCCGCAGGGATGGGCACCGGGCCAGCCTTCGGGAAGCATCCGGTACGGCGACGAAGCCCTTAACCGCCTCTGGGACCGCGACGGCAAGCTACGCCCGATCCTCCTCTGGGTTGGCAGGTACCTGGAGTTCAAGGCGGTGCCCGACCTGCTGAAAGCCTTCGCCATCGCGCGCGCTCAGCTGGACCCGGCACCCGCACTCGTGCTGTGGGGCGGCTACCCGGGCGAGTGCGAGGGAATGCACCCGATGGAGATCGCCACCGACCTCGGTATCCAGGACGATGTCTACTTCGTCGGCTGGCGCGGTCACGACGAGCTGCCGACCGGCCTCAATGTCGCTGACCTGATGGTGGCCCCGGCTGTGAACGAGCCTTTCGGCATGGTCTACCTGGAGGCGATGGCCTGCGCCACCCCGCCGATCTGCACTGCCACCGGCGGCCCAGCCCACACGATCATTCCCGACGGCGACCACGCCACCGGCTGGCTCGTGCGCCCCCACGACCCCAGCGACCTCGCCGAGGCGATCGTGCGTGCGGTCGCCGACCCGGCCGAGCGGGAACGACGCGCGGCCAACGGCCGCAGGCACACCCTGTCCACCTACCGCTGGGCCAGTGTCGCCGACCGGTACGAGGAGCAGTACGCGCAGGCGCTCGACACCGCCGCCGTCTGACCCACCACCACGCCACCAGCCCCAGGGGACACCATGAAACCGCTCGTCGACGGCCTGCTGCTCGACTGCCACGGCCTCATCCAACGCTTCCACAACACCGGCGAAGCCGAGGGAGAGCGAGCCGCCGGCCTGCCCGCCGGAACCCTCGCCAACTACGCCTACCAGCACCCCTCCTACGACCTCGCCAAGGTCGGAGTGATCAGCAATCGTGAGTGGGTGCAGGGCGTCCGGGACCGCCTCACCGCCGACTGCGGGCCGCAGGCCGCAGCTGCCATCGCCCCCTGGTGCGCCGATCGCGGAGACGTCGACTGGGTCATGGTCGACCTGGTGGCGCAGGCCCGAAGGCACGTGCCGGTCGCCGTACTGTCCAACTTCACTGACGAGCTGCACTCCGACTTCGCAGCCCACGGTCTCAGCGAAGCCTTCGATCTCGTCCTGTCCTCATCCGACCTGGAGGTGCAGAAGCCCAGCCCGCTGGCCTATCAGCGGGCTGCCGAACGCATGAACCTCGTTCCCCGCCGGATCTGGTTCACCGACGACAAGGCGGAGTACGTCACGGCTGCCCGCCACGCGGGTCTCCAGGCCGCGCTGTACACCGGCGTGGAGGACTTCGCCCGGGACCTCAATGCTCTGGGCATCCCGGTGCTCGTTCGGTTCTAACTGCGGATTTCGTTCAGAGTGCCGTGAGTTGGGCGGTGAGGGCGTCGCTGTGCCGGGGCCGTCGTCTACTCAATGCTCAGCTCTGGCGCTCGCTCACTCGCCGTGCAGCTCCTCGATGACCGGGGCGAAGGCCTCCATGGAGGGCTCCAGGACGGTGATGTACGTGAATCCGTACCGCTCCCGCTGCGCGCGCAGCTGCTCGGCCATCTGCTTGACCGTGCCGACCAGGAGGGTCGGCAGGTCCAGGGCCTCGTCCTCGGTGAGGTGCGGGATCCTTTCGAGGGACGGCCGCAGGGTGGCCCGGCGGTCGTCGGTGACCGCGACCAGGTAGATCAGCAGGTTCAACTCGGCCGGCTCGGCGCGGTCGGCGGCGAACCGCTGGTACGCGGCGACGCGTTCGTCCAGCTGCGCGGCAGTGATCACGGTCGGAGTGCCGTCCCCGTCCGCGCGCCCGCCGCTGAACGCGGCGATCTCGGCGTGCCGGGCGGCCAGCCCCAGGACGCGGTCACCGTTGCCGCCGATCATGAGCGGCGGGCGAGGCCGTTGCAACGGCTGCGGCACGAAGTCGTCCGAGCCGTACAGCCGGTCCAACTCCTCGATCGTGCGCTGGAGATGGGTCACGCGCTCGCCGGGCGTGCCGAACGGCAGGCCCGCCGCATCGTGCTCCGCCTTCACATAGCCGGTACCGAGCCCCAGCTCAAGGCGTCCGCCGGTGAGCTGGTCCGTGGTGGCGACCTCACGGGCGAGCAGCGTCGGATTCCAGAACCCGGCATCGAGCACGAACGTCCCCAACCGGGGCCGCTCGGTGGCCTCGGCCGCGGCCACCAGCGCGGGGAACGGCGCGGGCATCCCCAGATGATCGGGCACCGCGATCACGTCATACCCGAGCGCCTCCGCCCTGCGGCACTTCTCGCGCCACTGACCGCGCTCCGCCGGGGTGATCAGATTGACGCCGAACCGGAACGGGCGAACCATGAACGCTCCCTACGCGTAGACAACCTGGCGACGCCGGCACCCAATCGGCCAGCGCCGACCGCCAGTTCATCAACTTGTTGTGAGCCAGTCAATGCCGGTGCGTTGATCAGAGGATGGTCGCGGGTGCGAGCGGCGCCTGCTTCTGTTCAGAGTGCCGCGAGTTGGGCGGTGAGGGTGTCGCTGTGTTGGAAGGTCAGGCCGGCGAGGGCGACGTGCTTCCAGTGGATGGATCCCTCGGCGTCCAGGATGAAGACCGAGCGGCGCAGGCCGAGGCCGGGGACGGCGATGCCGAAGGCCTTGGCGACGGTGCGGTCGGTGTCGGCGAGGAGGGGGAAGGCCAGCTTGTGCTTGCGGGCGAAGCGCTCGTGGCTGTCCAGGTCCTGGGGGCTGATGCCCCAGACGGTGGCGCCGAGGTCCTTGAAGCGGTCGAGGTCCGAGGTGTAGGAGCAGAGCTGCTTTGTGCAGACGGCGGTGTCGTCGCCGGGGTAGAAGACCAGGACGAGGGGGTGGCCCTTGGCCTCGGCGAGGCGGTAGTCGCGGCGCTCGGCGTCGGCGGTCCCGTCCAGCAGGAGGCCGGGGAGGGTGAAGTCCGGTGCGGGGGTGCCGACTTCGGGTGTCTTGGCCATGAGGGACCTCGCTAGGCAGGGACTGGGGAGATAGAACGTTCGTTCTGTCTCTCGCGATGGTAGCCCTGCGGGGATGCCCGCGCCAGCACCGCAGGTCGGCGTGGCCGCGCGCGCGTGCAGTACCGTCGGTGGGGTGAGTACGTACGCCCCGGCCCCCGCCGCCTCCGCCGCCCGCACCCGGGTCCTCGACGCCGCCACTCGGCTCTTCTACGCCGAGGGCATCCACACGGTGGGCGTCGACCGGATCGTCACGGAGGCCGGCGTCACCCGGGCGACCTTCTACCGGCACTTCCCCGGCAAGGAGGATCTGGTCCGCTCCTACGTCCAGGAGTGGGACGCCCGGATCCGGGCCGAAGCGGCGGCCGGGCTCGCGGAGTTGACGCCGCGGGAGTTCCTGCCGGTGCTGGTCGCGCGGCTGGGGCAGGAGATGTGCGGGCCGGGGTTCCGCGGTTGTCCGTTCATCAACGCGGCGGCGGAGTACCCCGATCCGCAGGACCCGGTCGCGCTGGCGATCGCCGAGCACCGGCGCTGGTTCCGCGGGCTGGTCGTGCGGCTGCTGGAGGAGGCGGGTGTACCGGAGCCGTCCGCCAGAGCTGACCTGCTGATGCTGCTGCGGGACGGCGCGATGGTGGGCGCGGCGCTCGGTGACCCGGCGGGGGTGGCGCGCTCGCTGGAGCGCGCGGTGCGCGAGCTGGTCAGTGGCGCGGACCGTACATGATCACGGCGACGCCGGCCAGGCAGATCGCCGCGCCCACCAGGTCGTAGCGGGTCGGCCGGAAGCCGTCCACCACGACGCCCCAGGCCAGCGAGCCGGCCACGAAGATCCCGCCGTAGGCGGCCAGCACCCGGCCGAAGTGGCTGTCCGGCTGGAAGGCGGCGACGAAGCCGTAGCAGCCCAGCACCAGCACGCCGATCCCGGCCAGCCACCACGGCCGGGACTCGCGCACGCTCTGCCAGATCAGCCAGCAGCCGCCGATCTCGGCGAGGGCGGCGACGGCGAAGAGGGCGACGGAACGCAGAACGGTCATGGCGGCCAGCGTAGGTCAGGTTCCGCGGCCGCCACGACCGTCTGCGAGTGGGAAGGCCCAGGTCAGCGGGTCAGGGTCGGGAGCCGGGCGGCCGAGGTGCCAAGGCCGGTCGGGCCGGGGACCAGGGGGAGCCTGACACCTGGGGGAGTGGTGGCCTGGCGGCGGTGGTGCGAGGCCGGCTGGTACTCCAGCTCGGACTCCTGGTAGCGGCCGATGCCCCGGTGCCAGACGTAGATGCCGGTGATCCAGTTCCGCAGGTCCTCGACGTACTCCGCAAGCTCCGCGCGCTGGACCGCGTCGAGGCCGAAGTCGTCGAAGATGACCGGGAGTTCATGGGCGATCAGGTGCTCGATCTGCTGCATCCGCGAGGTCATCAGGTCGTTGACCACGGCCGCCGCGTGCGGCAGGTCGCAGTTGAGGAAGTTCTGCACGACCAGGATGGCGTTGTGGATCTCGCCCTCGAACTGGATCTCCTTCTGGTAGGAGAAGAAGTCGTTGATCAGGTACCCGTAGTCGCTGACGGCGTTCTCCAGCGCCTTCATCGGGCCGGACTCGAAGACCGCGGCCGGCACGCCGCGGCCGTGCGAGAACCGCATGAGGTTCATCGTCAGGCCCGATCCGAAGGTGAGGCGGCGCATCTCGATGTAGTCGATCGGGTCGGGGATCCGGTGCAGGGCGACGTTGTCGACCTCCCAGATCCAGCTCTCCAGCATCGCCATTACCGAGGCTCGGAAGCCCTGCCGGGCGGGCAGCGGCATCGGACCGGCGGTGCGCGCCCAGAGGTCGGCCAGCCCGCGTTGCAGGGCGGTGGTCGGGACGGGGGCGGCGTCGGGCGCGTCGAGCGGCATGTAGCGGGCGAGATCCTCGACGCAGGCCCGCGCGCCGACCGGGTTGGCCGGGTGGCAGAAGGCCAGCGGGAACCAGTCGTCCGCGTAGGTGCCCCAGATCAGCCAGTCGGCGGAGAGGTCGAGTGCCTCGGGGGTGGAGTCGGGGCCCAGGCCGGCCGAGCAGAGCGCGAGGTCGTAGGACTTGATCTTGTGCTCGTCCCAGACGCCGGAGTCGGGCACGCCCGGTACGGCGTTCAGGTAGCCCATCGAGCGGGCCCACTGGGTGGAGTGGGCGCGGGCCGAGCCCAGATGCGGGCTGAGCCGGGGGGTGAAGGGCAGGTAGAAGTCCGGCAGCGGCAGCGGGCCGACCTGCTGGTACGGGACGTGGGTGAAGCTGCGCAGTACGTTCGGCAGGTCCAGGGTGCGGCGCAGGTCCGCCGCCGAGGTGCCCAGCCCGATCGGCAGCACCGAGAAGCGGCTGCCCTCGGTGCCCAGCACGGCGCGCTTGTTCATGTAGCGGCTGGAGCGCATGTGCCACTCGTGGCCGCCGGACTGCCAGTCCTGGAGGCCCTTGACGTAGGCCAGCACCCGGGCGATCTCGTCCGGGGCGACCGCGTGCTTGGCGAAGAGCGGCTGGAGCTCGGTGAGAGCGGTGTTCTCGAACTGGTGGAGCCGCGAGGTCAGCATGTCGTTGACCGCCTCGGCGGCCTCCTGGGTGCCGAGGTCGAGGAACTTCTCCAGCACCAGGACGCCGTTGGAGAGTTCGCCCTCGTCCTGGGTCTCCCGCTCGTAGGAGAACAGGTCGTTGCGCAGGTGGACGGCGTCCGAGAAGGTCTCGCGCAGGACCCGCAGCGGGCGGCTCTCCGCGATCGCGGCCGGCACCTCCGCGTTCGCGGCGTACTCGATCAGGCCGGCCGACCAGGGCGCGCCGCCGACCTTGCGGCGCATCTCGATGTACTCCACCGGATTGGGGATCCGCTGGATGTTCATGTTGGCGATTTCCCAGTCGGACTCGTTCAGCAGGTGCTCGGTGTTCCTGCGGAACCGGGCCCGCCAGTCGACCGACATGCTGGGGACGGTGCGCGCCCAGAGGTCGGCGAGGCCCGCCTCGACCGGATTGGTGGGCTCGGGGAAGCCGTCGGAGAGGTCCATCGGCATGAAGGCGGGCAGCCGGTCCAGGTAGGCCTTGCCGCCGGCCCGGTCCCGGGTGCGCTTGAAGGTCTCCAGGAAGTGGTCGTCGAAGAAGAACACCCAGACGTACCAGTCGGTGACCAGGTCCAGCGCGTCGCTGTCGCAGTCCGGGTGGGCGTACGAGCAGAGCAGGGCGTAGTCGTGGTCGTCGAGGTCGCGCTGCTCCCAGATGCCGGAGCCCTCCAGCATGCCCATGCCGCGGGCCCACTTCGAGGTGTGCTCGCGCGCGTGCTCGAGATGCGGGTTGAGCCGGGCCGGGTACGGAGTGTAGAAGTCTGGCAGTTCAAAGGGCTGAGTCACTGTTCCCCCCACCGGGACGGGCCTGGGCAGGCCGCGCTCGGCCGCCGATCGTCTAGGACCTCAGTCTCGGTAGTCGATCGACGGCCCGTAAGACGCGTACGGTAGCGCCGGGAGGCGTGCGGGTGGGGGCGCAAGTGATCTTTGGAGTGAAGAACCGTCAGACCGGTTGCAGCAGCGGATTATTGACGATAGGTGGTCAGGAAGCGCCCGATCCGGCTGATCGCGGTCTCCAGGTCGTCGGCCCGCGGCAGTGTGACGAACCGGAAGTGGTCCGGCCGCGGCCAGTTGAAGCCGGTGCCCTGGACGATGTGGATCTTCTCGCGGAGCAGCAGGTCCAGCACGAACCGCTCGTCGTCGTGGATCCTGTGGACGGCCGGGTCGAGCTTGGCGAAGGCGTACAGCGCACCCTTGGGCTTGACGCAGCTGACGCCGGGCAGCTCGTTGAGCGCGCGCCAGGTGACGTCGCGCTGCTCGGTGAGCCGGCCGTTCGGCAGCGTGAGGTCGTGGATGGACTGGTGGCCGCCCAGCGCGGCCTGCACCGCGTACTGGGCCGGGACGTTGGGGCACAGCCGCATGCCGGCCAGCATGGTCAGGCCCTCCAGGTAGTCCCTGGCGTGCTCCTTGGGGCCGGAGACCACCAGCCAGCCGCTGCGGAAGCCGGCCACCCGGTAGGCCTTGGAGAGGCCGTTGAAGGTGAGGGTGAGGACGTCCTCGGAGAGCGCGGCCAGGCAGTGGTGCTCGACCCCGTCGTAGAGGATCTTGTCGTAGATCTCGTCGGCCAGCACGATCAGGCCGTGCCGGCGGGCGAGGTCCAGGATGCCCTCCAGGAGCTCCTTCGGGTAGACCGCGCCGGTGGGGTTGTTGGGGTTGATCACCACGATGGCCTTGGTGCGGTGGGTGATCTTCGCGGCGATGTCGTCCAGGTCCGGGTACCACTCGGCCTGCTCGTCGCAGAGGTAGTGCACGGCCTTGCCGCCGGCGAGGCGCACGACGGCCGTCCAGAGCGGGAAGTCGGGGGCCGGGACGAGCACCTCGTCGCCGTCGTCGACCAGCGCGGTGATCGACATCTGGATCAGCTCGGAGGCGCCGTTGCCGAGGTAGACGTCGTTGACGTCGACTCCGGTGACACCGCGCTGCTGGTAGTACTGCACGACCGCGCGGCGGGCGGGCAGGATGCCGCGCGAGTCGCTGTAGCCGTGCGCGTTGGGGAGGTTGCGGATGATGTCCTGCAGGATCTCCTCGGGCGCCTCGAAGCCGAAGGGCGCCGGGTTGCCCGTGTTGAGGCGCAGCACGCTGTGTCCGGCCTCCTCCAGGGCGTTCGCCTGGTCGACCACCGGGCCGCGGATCTCGTAGCACACGCCCGATAGCTTGCTGGACTGCCGATACTCCACTGGGGGCCTCCCGACCATCACCATGCTGGTTGCTTTGTTCTACCAAGTAACCACTTGGAAAGTCCAACCTTTTGGCTATGCTGATCCCCATGTCACGCCGAAGCTACGACCAGTACTGCGCTGTCGCCCGCGCCCTGGACGCGGTCGGGGAGCGCTGGAGCCTCCTGATCGTCCGTGAACTCCTCGGCGGCCCCCGCCGGTACACGGATCTGCACGCCGACCTGCCCGGCGTCAGCACCGACATCCTGGCCACCCGGCTCAAGCAGCTGGAGGGCGAGGGCCTGCTGATGCGCCGCAGGCTGGAGCGCCCGGCCAACGCCACGGTGTACGAACTGACCGAGCGCGGCACCGCGCTGCGCGAGGTGGTCGCGGCGCTGGGGGCGTGGGGCCTGGACGCGCTCGGCGAGCAGCGGCCCACCGACGCGGTGCGCGGGCACTGGGTCACCACCGGCCAGCGGGTCTAAGCCGCGCGCCGCCACACGCCCAGCGCCTCGGTCAGCCAGACGTGGGCCTCGCCCATCGTCGGCTCCGGGGTGAGTTCGCCGGCCAGGGTCCAGTAGCGGGTCATCGCCGGGTCGGCGGTGGCGATCAGCTGCTGGCCCAGCGCGATCCGGAAGTCGGCGGAGTCGACGCTGCGCTCCGCGCGGGCGTGCACCGCGACGAAGCAGTCCAGCGCCTGGCCCGGCTGCGGAGCGGCGGAGCGCGCCAACTCCGCGCCGGCCAGCGCGTACGCCTCGCCGAGGCCGTGGAAGAACTCCGGCGCGTCCTCGCAGTCCATCGGGCTCCGGCCGCGCACCGCCGCGGCCTCGGCGCGGTCGGCCGTGAGCGCGTGCAGCTGTGCGTAGGCCAGCGCCTGACGGGCCGTCGGCTCGTCCGGGAGCTCGGGCAGCGCGGCGTCGACGATCGCCGAGCGGAGCTTGGCGGGCATCCGCAGCGGCAGCACCCGGCGCCAGAAGTCGGCGAAGGCGTCCCGGCCGGGAGCATGCCGCATCGCCTCGCCCAGCAGCTCCAGCCCGGCCGGATCGCCGGCCGCCAACCGCAGCGCCCGCAGGCCGGCCGAGCGCCACCGCAGCTCCGTCAACTGCCGTTCCACCTCGTCCTGCTGGGAGGCCAGCGCGTCCTCCAGCGACAGCTCCGCCCGGACCACCGCACCGGCCAGCGGCAGCGGCAGCCCCAGCGCCCGCAGCCGGCGGATCGTCAGCAGCGTCTCCAACGCGGCCTCACCGTAGCGCCGATGGCCGCCGCTGCTGCGCGCGGGCGCCGGCAGCAGGCCGCCGTCGGAGTAGTGGCGGACGGTCTTCACGCTCACCCCGGCGGCCTCGGCGAGCGCCCCGATGGTGAAGCTCCGTTCGATCCCCGTGCTCATGCCTCCATGGTACGAAGCTGTTAGCTAGAGCCCGGCTCCATTTCGGCTGGATCCGCCGCGTCCATGGTGCTCCTGGCTTGTTCGGTCTAGGAGAGGACCCACTGACATGGCAGCGGAACCGGTGGTACACCGCACGGAGCACAGCATCGTGGTCGAGGCCGACCCGCGGACGCTCTACGGGCTGATCGCCGACGTCGGCGGCTGGTCGTACACCTTCCCGCCGAACGTGCACGTCGAGCGGGTGGGCGGGGACGCGGAGCAGGAGCGGCTCAGGCTCTGGGCGTTCGCCAACGGTGAGGTGCGCAGCTGGACCTCGCGCCGGGTGCTGGACGGCACGGCCCTGCGGGTCGCCTTCCAGCAGGAGGTCTCCTCCCCGCCGGTCGCCTCGATGCGCGGGGAGTGGCTGGTCGAGGCGCTCGGGGACGGTCGCACCAGGGTGGTGCTGCTGCACGACTTCACCGTGCTGGACGACGCGCCCGAGGCGGCGGACTGGGTGAACCGGGCCGTCGACGGCAACAGCAGGGCCGAACTCGGCGCGCTGAAGGAGGCGGCCGAGCTGCGCGCGGAGCGCCCCGGCACGCTGCTGTCCTTCGAGGACTCGGTCGACATCGAGGCGCCGGCCCAGGAGGTCTACGACTTCCTCCACCGGGCCGACCTCTGGCCGCAGCGGCTGCCGCACGTCTCCCGGCTGGACCTCACCGAGGAGCAGCCGAACGTGCAGACCGTGCGGATGGACACCCGGGCGACCGACGGGACGGTTCACACGACCGAGTCCGTCCGGGTCTGCTTCCCGCCCGACCGGATCGTCTACAAGCAGGTCAAGGTACCGGAGTTGATGGCTGCGCACACCGGTCGGTGGACGCTGGTGCCGACCGCGCACGGGGTCCGGGCCACCTCCCGGCACACCGTGGTCCTGCGGCCGGAGCGGGTGCGGGACCTGCTCGGGCCGCAGGCCACCCTGGACACCGCCCGTGACCTGGTGCGCCGTTCGCTGGGGGCCAACAGCACCGCGACCCTGCTGCTGGCCAAGAAGCTGACCGAGGCGGCCCGCAGCACGGGCTGAGGTCGGTGCCGACGGGGTCCCGGGCCAGGGCGGCCCGGGACCCCGTCGTGTTGCCGTCGGCAGGTCAGACCCGCGTCAGCGCCTGGTTGACCAACTGGAGCAGAGCCCCCGGCGACTCCGCGCCGTCGAGGTCCTCGTCGGCGATCGCGATGCCGTACTCGCGGGCGATCCGGCTGGTGGTCTCCAGCAGCGCCAGGGAGTCGTAGCCGAGTTCCTGGAAGTGCGTGTCCAGGATGTCGCCCTCCAGATCCACCGCCTCGTCCTGCCCCGCGGACTCGCGCATGATGCGCCGGAGGTCGTCGATGGTGAACTGCGTCGTGTGGTTGGTGTTCACGAGTGAGGTCCCCTTCCGAGGGTTGCCGGAGCCGGTCAGTGCGCGCGGCGGACGACGGCCGCCGCGTTGAAGCCGCCGTGGCCGCGGGCCAGGACCAGGGCGCAGTCGACCGTGACGGTCCTGGGCGAGCCCACCACCAGGTCGATGCCGAGGCCGGGTGCGGGCGCCGCCACGTTGGCGGTGTGCGGGAGCACGCCGTCGCGGATGCTCAGCAGCGCGGCGGCCAGGTCGAGTGCCGCGCCGCCGGCGTAGAGCCGGCCGGTCAGGCTCTTGGGGGCGGTGACCGGGACGGCTCGCGCTCCGAAGACGGCGGTCACCGCCTGGGCTTCGGTTCGGTCCAGCTCCGGAACGCCCGCGGCGTCGGCGAAGACCGCGTCCACCTGCTGCGGGTCGGTGCCGGCCTCCCGCAGGGCGCGGCGGATCGCGTGGGCGAGGCCGTCGGCCCCGGGTGTCTCCTGCGCCGGGTCGAAGGTGGCGGCGTAACCGGCGATCTCGCCGTAGACCCGGGCGCCGCGCCGGCGCGCCGAGTCGCGGTCCTCCAGGACGAGGTAGGCCCCGCCCTCGCCGGGGACGTGACCGCGGGCCTCGGTGGCGAAGGGGAGGTAGGCGTGGTCCGGCCGCTCCTCGGTGCTCAACCGGCCGGAGCTGAGCTGCCCGGCCAGGCCCAGTGGGCACAGCGCGCCGTCGACGCCGCCGGCCAGCATCAGCGCGGTGCCCTTGCGGATCTGCCGGCGGGCGTTGCCGACCGCGTCGAGACCGCCGGCCTGGTCGGTCACCAGGGCGCTGCCGGGCCCGCGCAGACCGTGCCGGATGGAGATCTGTCCGGTGTTGACGGCGTAGAACCAGGCGAAGGACTGGTAGGCACTGACGAACCGGCCGCCCTTGCTCCACAGGTTCTGCAACTCGCGCTGGCCGAACTCGAATCCGCCCATCGAGGAGGCGCTGGACACCCCCGCGCCGTACTCGGGCAGCTGCGCGGTGTCGGCCCCGCTGTCGCGCATGGCGGCGTCGGCCGCGTAGAGCGCCAGCCTGGTCATGTGGTCGGTCTGCGGCAGCAGTCTGCTCGGGATGTACGCGGCGGCGTCGAACCCGGGGACCTCGCCCGCCAGTCGGACGGGGTAGCCGGACGGGTCGAACCGGCTGATCGGCGCGATCCCGCCGCGCCCCTCCAGGGTGGCCTGCCAGTACTCCTCGGTGCCAAGGCCGTTGGGCGCCGCGACCCCGATGCCGGTGACCACCGGTGCCGCGCTCACACGCCGCTCCGCTCGGGCCGGGCCAGTACGACGGCGCTCTGGAAGCCGCCGAAGCCGCTGCCGACGCTGAGCACGCTGTCCACGCGTGCCTCCCGGGCCGTGATCGGCACGTAGTCCAGGTCGCACAGCGGATCGGGCTCGTGCAGGTTGGCCGTCGGCGGGATCAGGCTGTAGCGCATCGCCAGGACGCAGGCCACCAGCTCCAACGCGCCGATGGCTCCCAGCGAGTGGCCGATCATCGACTTCACCGAACTCACCGGCACCCGGTAGGCGTGGTCGCCGAGTGCCGTCTTGAAGGCAGCGGTCTCGTGCCGGTCGTTCTGCTTGGTGCTGGACCCGTGGGCGTTCACGTAGTCGATGGCCGCGGGGTCCAACCGGGCCTCGGTCAGGGCTAGTCGGACGGCCTCGGCCATCTCGGTGCCGTCGGAGCGCAGCCCCGTCATGTGGTAGGCGTTGCACCGGGTGCCGAAGCCCGCGACCTCGGCGTAGATCTGGGCGCCGCGCCGCCTGGCGTGCTCCAACTCCTCCAGCACCAGCACCGCGGCGCCCTCACCGAGGACCAGCCCGTTGCGGGTGGCGTCGAACGGGCGGGAGGCCCGCGCCGGGTCGTCGTTGCGGGGCGTGGTGGCCTTGATGGCGTCGAAGCAGGCCAGCGTGATCGGGGAGATCGGCGCGTCCGTGCCCCCGCTGACCACGATGTCGGCGCTGCCCTCGCGGATCAGGTCGCAGGCGTGGCCGACCGCGTCCAGGCCCGACGTGCAGCCGTCCGAGACCAGCGCCACCGGGCCCTGCGCGCCGACCAGCCGGGCCAGTTCGACCGCGATGGAGCTGGGGACGAACTGGTCGTACAGATGCGGCACGACGTATCCCGGGTCGACCAGCCAGTGCCGGCCCCCGTCACTGAGGACGGTGTACTCGGCCTCCATCGACGTGGTGCACCCCACCGCGCAGCCCAGCGCCACCCCGATCTCCCGGGCGTCCTCGGCGGCGAGGTCCAGGCCGCTGTCGGCGAGCGCCTCGCGGGCCGCGGTGACGGCGAACCGGGTCGCCCGGTCCATCCGGCGGATCTCCTGCGGGCTGAGCCCGGCTTCGACGGGGTCGAAGTCGCACTCCGCCGCGACTTGCGACCGGTAGGGCGAGGGGTCGAAGAGGGAGATGGTCCGGGTGGCCGTGCGGCCGGTCGAGATCAGGTCCCAGTACTTCTTCACCCCGGTTCCGCCCGGCGCAACCGCGCCGATTCCCGTGATGACGACGCGACGTTCCATGACATCCTCACTCGCAGTCCACAGGGTCCGGCAGTCCGGCCCCGCTGCTGACGCTGTCATCGCGATCTGGAACTCCGATGGAGCCGCCATCTACGTCAAGTGCCCTGCATCGGCAAGGAGTTCCGCCGCGGCCCGGAGGGTTTCGAGGTCGCTCGCGTCGTCCCCCGAGCGGACCGGCGACAGCGGGAGCACGGCCGACCGGCCGGAGGTCACGGCCGGGTGGCGGCGGGCCAGGCCGGTGAGCCCCTGCCCGGGGCCGGCCTCCAGCAGCAGGACGTCCCGGGCGGCCAGCAGCCCGTCCAGGGCGGGGCCGAAGAGCACCGGTGCTGCCGGTTGGCGGGCCCAGAAGCACGGATCGGTGGCCGTTCTGGCGCTCATCGGGCCGGGGCGATAGGCGGAGTGGAGCGGGAGCTGCGGCGGCCGGAGCGGGAGGCCGACCAGGCCGGGCAGCGCCAGCTCCGCGGCGGCCGCCAGGGCCGGACTGTGGAACGGCTTGCCGGCGCGGGCCCGGCGGCAGGTGAACCCGTCCGCGCGCAGCCGCCGTTCGGCGGCGTCCAGCGGTTCCTGCGGCCCTGCCAGCAGCACCTGGCGCGGCCCGTTGACGGCGCCCACCACCACGTCCGCGCCGAGGTAGCCGCTGAGTTGCTCGGCGGAGGCGTGCACCGCCAGCATGCCGCCGGCCGGGGTGTCGGCCAGCTGGGCCACCCGGTCGGCCATCAGGCCGGCGGCCTCCTGGAGGGTGAAGACCCCGGCCAGTGCGGCGGCGGCGACCTCGCCGACGCTGTGCCCCAGCAGCGCGACCGGCCGCACGCCCCAGTCCAGGACGGTTCGGCCCAGGGCCCAGTCGACGGCGAACAGCAGGGGCTGGGCGTGCTCCAGCGCGTCCAGGTCGACGCCCGGGTGCTCGGCGAGCCAGTCGTCGCGCAGTTCCGCGGCCCCGGGACCCCAGGCGTCGAACACCTCGTCCATCCGGTCGCGGAAGTCGGCCCGGCGGCGGTAGAGGCCTCGGGCCATGTGCCGCTGCTGGGCGCCCTGTCCGGGGAAGAGCAGCGCCACATCGCGGGCCGGTCGGATATCTGCGCGATTGTCCATCGAAGGCTCCTGATCAGGCAGTTGGTTGCCGAACTGTCGCACCGCCGACTCAAGGGCACGTCCACGCGGGATTCGGGGCCGTTCTTCCATCGGCTCTGGATTTCCCTTCCAGTGCCGGTTCCGACGATGACCGCAGCGGCCGGAAGGGTGAGATCCACCCGGAGGTCACGGCGGACCGCACGCAGCCGCCGGACGCGCACACCGCAGCGCGTCCGGCGGCTGCTCGCTGCCACCGCCGATCCGCTTCCACCACCGACCCGAGAGGGCAAGGAGCCATGAGGTTCGACGACCTGTACATCACGGGGGCGGCGGCTCATCTGCCGCCCCGCGTCACCGTCGCGCAGGCGCTGGAGCGCGGGGAGTGCGATCCGCAGTCCGTGCGCTCCAGCGACCTGCTGTCGGTCGCGGTCTCCGACGGGGAGTCGGGGCCGGAGATGGCCGCGTCGGCGGCCGGGACCGCACTGCGGCGGGCCGACGCCGACCCCGGCGAGATAGACCTGCTGCTGCACGCCACCGTCTACTACCAGGGGCACGACCTGTGGGCGCCGGCCTCCTACGTCCAGCGGCGCGCGCTGGGCAACCGCTGCCCCGCCGTGGAGGTCCGGCAGTTGTCCAACGGCGGCATGGCGGCCCTGGAGCTGGCGGCCGGTTACCTGGTCCCCGGCAGCGCGCGGGTCGGTGCGCTGCTGACCACCGGCGATCGGTTCTGTGCACCGGGTTTCGACCGGTGGCGCAGCGATCCCGGCACGGTCTACGGGGACGGCGGCACCGCGCTGGTGCTGTCGCGCAGGCCCGGGTTCGCGCGGCTGCGCAGCCTGGTGACGGTGGGCGACTCCGACCTGGAAGCCATGCACCGCGGTGCGGATCCGTTCGGCGCCGCGCCTTTCGAGCAGCGCCGGCCGATGGATCTGGAGGTGCTCAAGCGCCGGTTCATCGAGCAGGTGGGGACGTCCTACAGCGTCGCCCGGGTGAGCGCGGCGCAGACGGAGGTGCTCAAGCAGGCGCTGGCCGAGGCGGACACCGAACTCGCCGGGATCGACTGGTTCGTGCTGCCGCACTTCGGGCTCCGGCGGCTCACCTCCGGCTTCCTGCGCCGCTGGGAGGTCGCCCCGGAGGACACCACCTGGACCTGGGGCCGCACGGTCGGCCACCTGGGTGCCGGCGACCAGTTCGCGGGGCTGGCCCACCTGGCGCAGTCCGGCCGGCTGCTGCCCGGACAGCGCTGCCTGCTCGTCGGGGTGGGCGCCGGATACAGCTGGAGCTGCGCCGTGCTGGAGGTGCGGCACACGCCGGACTGGGCCGACTGACCGCGGTGCCCGGGCTCGTGGAGCCCGGGCACCGCGGTCACTTCGCCCGGGCCGCGGCGGGGAGCCGGGAGTGGACGGGCCGGCCCCGGCTGAGGATCAGGTCGAGCCGGCGCAGGGCCGAGACGTCCTGGAGGGGATCTCCGTCCACCGCGATCAGGTCGGCCTCCAGGCCGGCCGCGATCCGGCCGGTCACCCGGTCCAGGTCCAGCGCCCGGGCCGCGCGGGCGGTGGCCGAATGGAGGATCTCGGCGGCCGGCAGGCCCAGTCGGGCCATCACCTCCAGGCCGCCGACGAACGAGCGGTGCGGGGCGTGGTCGGTGCCCGCGTCGGTTCCGGCGATGATCTCCACCCCCCGCTCGTACAGCGCCCGCAGCGCGGGTCGGCGGTCGGCGGTCAGCCGGTCGAGCCGGTCCGCCAGCCGGGCGCTGATGGTCGGGCAGACCAGGATGCGCCGCTCCGCCAACTCGTCGGCCAGTTCGCCGTCCAGCGCGATCGCGCCCGCGGGCGTGACGAAGCTGCAGTGCTCGATGGTGTCCACGCCCGCCCGCACGGCCTGCCGGATGCCCTCCACCCCGTGGGCGTGGGCGGCGACCCGCTGGCCGAGGCGGTGGGCCTCGTCCACCGCCGCGGCCAGCTGGTGATCCGTGAACTGCACGGTCCACGGCGCCGAACCGGGGGTCAGCGCGCCCCCGGTCAGCATGATCTTCACGGCGTCGACGCCCCGGTCGTGCTGGGTGCGGATCAGCTGCCGCAGGTCGTCCGCGGTGTCGCACTCCCCGCCCATGAACCAGCAGTGCCCGCCGCTGACCGTCAGCGGCCGCCCCACCACCACCATCCTGGGGCCGGCCGCCTGACCTGAGCCGATCGCGTCGCGGACCGTGACGTCCAGGTAGCCGCGGGCGCCCAGATCGCGGGCGGTGGTCACCCCGGCGCCGAGCAGGTCGGCGGCGTTGTCCAGCATCAGCGCCAGCAGCTCGTGGTCCGGCATGGCCCGCATCCGGTCCATCGGCGCCGTTGCGCCGTCGAGGGCCAGGTGGACGTGGCAGTCGATCAGCCCGGGCATCAGGGTGCGGTTGCCCAGGGGTACCGGCTCGGCCCGTTCCCGCAGCCCGCCGGGGAGCTGGGATGCCGGGCCGGCCCAGCGGATGACGGCGCCGTCCACGAGTACGCCTGCGTGCGGGACGACGACGCCCAGGTCTCCGGTGAGCAGGCGATCGGCGGTGTAGTACTTCACCGTGCTTCTCCCGAGGAAGCCCCGGCGTTCACGCCGGGGAGGAATCGGGCCCGTGGCTCTCGGCGCGGAGCGCCGGAACGCCGCTCGGTAAGGCTCGACATAAGGATTTGATCTCCCGTCAGATCTCTATTACGGTCGTTCGTGTGAAGATCGTGGTGCAGGTGAAGTTGCTGACCGCGTCTGCGCATGACGCGGACGCATTGGCGGCGACACTGCGTGCCTGCAACCGGGCCGCGTCGTACACGGCCAAGGTGGCGTTCGAGACGGGCACCTACGGACGCAACGACTTGCAGAAGGCTGTCTACCTCGACCTCAAGGGCGCGTTCGACCTGTCCGCGCAACCCGCCGTGCGGGTGGTCAAGAAGGTCGTCGACGCCTACAACACACTTCGGGGAAACATCCGCAACGGGCACCTGACCGGGAGGGCCCGCAGGAAGGCACAGTCCAAGCCGATCGTGTTTCGCGAGGACGCCGCACAGCCGTTCGATGACAGGTGTCTCAGCTGGAACCTGGACCAGCGCACTATCAGCATTTGGACGGTCGCCGGACGACTGAAGGGCATCCGATTCGCCTGCTCCCCGCAGGCACTGAAGCTCCTTGCCTCGCGCAAGGGCGAAAGCGACCTCGTCGAGCGCGACGGAACGTTCTTCCTGATCGCCACGATCGACCTCCCGGAACCCGGGCTCCACGAGCATTCGGGCTGGCTCGGCGTGGATCTCGGCATCGTCAACATCGCCACCACCAACGACGGCGACAAGCTCTCCGGACGCCGACTCAACCGGTACCGCAAGCGGATGCGCACCACCGTCGCCAAACTCCAGGCCAAACGCACGAAATCCGCCAAGCGCCGGTTGAAGGCGCTGCGCCGTCGTGAATCCCGTTTTGCTACCGACACCAACCACGTCATCTCCAAGCGCATCGTCGTCATCGCTGAACGCACCTCGCGCGGTATCGCCCTCGAAGACTTGAAGGGCATCCGGCAGAGGGTCACGGCCAAGAAGGAACAGCGGTACGGACTGCACTCCTGGGCATTCGCCCAACTCGGCTCCTTCGTCGAGTACAAGGCGAAGCGGGTGGGTGTGCCCGTGGTCCGTGTGGACCCGCGCAACACTTCCCGCCAGTGCTCGGAGTGCCGGCACACCCACCGGTCGAACAGGGTGTCCCAAGCGTGGTTCGCCTGCCGCTCCTGCGGAGTGGTCATGAACGCGGACCTCAATAGCTCCCGCAACATCGCCCATCGGGCTGATGCTGTGTGGCAGCGGGGCAAGGTCAACTGCCCCAGCACCGCTTAGCGCGGTGCAGGACGCAGGCGACTCGCGGCAGCCAGCCACGGGTACGACTTGCAATCACGGCTCCAGGACCGGGTGACAAGCTCGGTCTTCCGGACCGAGAAGTTGACACTCGTTCCGTTCTGCGGGGTGGGGCAGGGCGGTGGGTTGTGTGTCAGTAGGAGCCGAGGCCGCCGCAGACGTTGAGCGCCTGGGCGGTGATGGCGGCGGCCACGTCGCCCGCCAGGTAGCCGACCAGGCCGGCCACCTCCTGCGGGGTCGAGTAGCGGCCGAGCGGGATCTTCGCCTGGAAGCGCCGCAGCACGTCGTCCTCGGTGGTGTCCCAGTGCTGGGCGTAGCCCTGGCGGACCCGCTCCGCCATCGGCGTCTCCACATAGCCGGGGCAGACCGCGTTGACGGTGATGCCGGAGGTGGCCAGTTCCAGGCCGAGGGCCTTGGTGAAGCCGATCACGCCGTGTTTCGAGGCCGAGTAGGGGGCGGCCAGCATGACGCCCTGCTTGCCGCCGGTGGAGGCGATGTTGATGACGCGTCCGCTGCCGCGCTCGACCATCCCGCCGGTCGTGAGCACCTCGCGGGTCACCCGGAAGACGCTGGTGAGGTTGGTCTCGATCACGTCGTCCCAGAGTTCGTCGGGCAGTTCGGCGGTCACCCCGCCGCCGTTGCGGCCGGCGTTGTTCACCAGGACGTGCAGCGGTCCGTACCGTTCGGTGGCCGCGGTGACGAGCTTGCGGGTGCCCTCGCGGTCGGTCACGTCGGCCGCGGTTCCGTCCACCTCCAGCCCCCGGCCGCGCAGTTCGTCGGCGACGGCGGCCACCTTGTCGCCGTCGCGCCCGCAGAGGAAGACCGCGTGGCCCTGCTCGGCGAGCAGTTCGGCCACCGCGAGGCCGATCCCGCTGGTGCCGCCGGTGACCAGCGCGGCTCGCTGCGGGGGGAGCGGCGGGCGGGGTGCGCTCGGTCGAGACGTCATGGTGGGTCCTTTCCGAAGGGCGGATGTTCAGCGGTGCAGCAGCGTGCGCAGGACCTCGTGCAGCCGGTCGGCCGGATCGGGGACGGCGCCCGGCGAACGCCAGGCGACGAAGCGGTCGGGGCGGACCAGCACGGCGCCCTGCCGGCCGATGCCGTAGGCGGCCGCGAACCGGCCGGTACCGTCCCGCAGTTGGCCGCTCCCGCGGTCGGCGCCGTCGATGCCGTGCACGGCCAGCCGCAGGCCCAGCCGGGCCGCGGCGGTCGTGGCGGCCTGCTGCCAGGCGGCGCCGTCCGGGCCGGTGAGCAGGACGAAGTCGTGGCCGAAGAGCGCGGTGGTGGAGGTCTCGGTGCCCTGCGCGGTCAGCAGCGGCAGGTAGGCGGCACGCGAACCGGGCCGGCCGGTGGGGTGGGACGGGTCCTCGATCAGCGCGCCGTCGTCGTCCGGCTCGGCGATCAGCGCGCCGACCGGATAGCGGTAGCCGAAGGCCACGGTCGACGGCGCCAGCAGCGCCGGGACGTCGTCGTCGGCGAGTTCCGGCGCGATCCGCTCCACCAGGTTGGCGAACTGCTGGTCCACCAGGAGTTCGGCGTACGGGCGGCGCTCGGCGTCGTGGCTGTCCAGCAGGCCGGGGCCGGCCGCTCCCCGGATCACGGCTGCCAGCTTCCAGCCCAGGTAGAAGCCGTCCAGGTAGGCGGTGTTGCCGCCCAGGCCGCCGGTCGGCGGCATCACGTGGGCGGCGTCGCCGACCAGCAGGACCCGCCCCTCGCGGAACCGTTCGGCCACCGCGCAGGCGATCTCGGTCTCGCCGATCTCGGTGATCTTCAGGGCCGTGCCGGCCAGACCGAGGTCGGCTGCCAGTTGGCGGGCGACCTGTTCCTCGCTCTGCTCCCAGCCGGCCGGGAGGTCGTCGGTGAGGTTGCGGAAGTAGCCGAAGAGGCCGGGGACCTCGGTGTTGAACAGGACGGCGCGCCCGACGTGGAACGCCGCGAACCGGCTCCCGTCGGCGGCTCCGGGGGTGTGCGCGAGGGCCTCGCCGAGGTCCGCCTCGAACAGCACCCGCAGCACCCGCCCGACCACGCCGCGGCCCCGCACCCCGATCCCCAGCGCCTGCCGCACCTCGCTGCGCCAGCCGTCGCCGGCCACCAGGTACTGCGCCCGGACGGTGCGGCGTTCACCGGTGACGGTGTGCTCGGTCACCGCGGTGACGCCGTCGGCGTCCTGGTCCAGCGAGACCAGCCGGGTGGAGAAGCGCAGCTCGGCCCCGAGTTCGCCGGCGCGCGCCGCCAGCACCGCCTCGGCCGAGGACTGACTGGCCGTGCACCACTCCTCGGGCGACACCTGGCGCATGCTGAGCTCGCGGCCGCTCACCAGGGTGCGCAGCACCGGCCCGGCCAGCGTCCGCGCGATGACCATGTGGAAGTCCGAGGCGAACGGACGGCTGAGCGCGTGGAGTCGGTCGGCGACGCCGGCCGCGCGCATCGCCTCCATGGTGTGCGGGTACTGGCCGGTGGCCTTCACCGCGGTGGACGTTCCGGGTCGCCGCTCCAGCACCAGGGGCGTGACGCCGTGCAGGCCCAGGAAGACGGCGGTGCTCAGCCCGGCCGGGCCGGCGCCGACGATCAGGACGGCTGTCTGTTCGACGGTCATGGTCGCTCCCTGCGCCGTCATGGGACGAGGACCACGCGGCCGAGCTGGGTGCGCTCCTCGATGATCCGGTGGGCCTGCGCGGCCTCGGTCAGCGGCAGCACGGCGTGGACGGCGACCTTCAGCCGCCCGTCGGCCACGTACCCGACCAGCTCGCGCCTGGCGGCGGCGGCCTGGTCCGGCGCGGCGGCGAGCCAGGCGTCGAAGGAGGACCCGACCACGTACTTGAGGCCGAACAGGTCCTTCATCGAGACCTTGGCGAGTTCGCCGCCGGCGTCGGCGAAGCCGTAGTAGACGAGTCGGCCGAAGGGCCGCAGCAGATCCAGGCTGGGCTGGAAGACCCTGCCCTCGACGCTGTCGAGCACCAGGTCGACGCCGGCTCCGTCGGTGGCGGCCCGGACCTGATCGGCCCAGTCGGGTCGGCCGTAGTCGACGACCTCGTCCGCGCCGTGGGCCAGGACGAAGTCGGCCTTCGCGGCGGAGCCGACGGTGCCGATCACCCGCCCCGCGCCGTACAGCACAGCCAGCTGGGTGACCAGATGGCCGATGGCTCCGGCGGCGGCGTGCACCAGCACCGTCTCGCCGGGCGCCAGCCGGCCGACGCGCAGGACGTTGTGCGCGACCTGGGCGGTGGAGGCCAGCGCGGTGGCGGTGGGCGCGTCGATGCTCTCGGGGACGGCCACCACGCGCGCGGCGTCGACCACCACGTAGTCCGCGTAGGCAGCGTCGACGGCCCAGGCGGCGAGCCGGTCGCCGACCGCGAAGCCGATGGTGTCCGGGCCGACGGCCTCGACCCGGCCGACCACGTCGCCGTGCGGCCGACCCGGCAGCGGGGAGGGGAACGGCGCGGTGCCGGAGCGCAGTTGGGTCTCGATGAAGTTGACGCCGACGGCCTCCGTCCGCAGCAGCAGGCGGCCGGGGCCGGGCCGGGGCGTGGGCACCTCCTGAAGCTGGAGGACGTCCGGGGCACCGTGCCGGGGGTAGCTGATGACGCGCATGAGCAGTCCTTCCGAGGAGGGGCGGTCAGACGGAGAGCACGACCTTGCCGTTGACCCTGCGGTCGAGCAGCGCCTGGATCGCTCCGGCGGCGTCGGTCCAGCCGGCCAGCACGCCCACCTGGGGGTCCAGCCGGCCGTCCTGGACCAGCCGGGCCAGCAGGGCCAGGTCCGCGCCGGCCGGCCGCCGACAGATCTCGTCGAGCAGGAAGAGGTACTCCAGTCGGACTCCGGGCCTGGCGTGGCCCCAGTCGGCCGGCAGGCGCAGCTCGGCCCGTTCGGTGTTGCCGAACACCACGGCCGTCGCGCCGCGGGTGAGCTGCCGGTAGCCCTGGCTGAACACCTCGCCGCCGACGCTGTCCAGCAGGATGTCCACCGGCTCGGCCGGCGGACGGTCGTAGCCGCTGAGCACCTGTGCGCCGAAGTCGGCCAGCCCCTGGCCGCGTTCCGGGGAGCCGACCCAGGCGAGGACCGCGGCGCCGCCGGCGGCGGCGAGCTGCACCGCGAACCGGCCGACCCCGCCGCCGGCCGCGGTGACCAGGACGCGTCGCCCGAGCAGCCAGCCCGCGCGTTGCAGGGCGTAGAGCGCGGTCAGTCCGGCCACCGGGAGCGCGGCGGCGTCGGTGTCCGACACGCCGTCCGGCACGGTGGCCAGCCGGTCGGTCCGGACGGTGGCGAGTTCGGCCCAGGCACCGGTGGACGCGAGCCCGGTGACCCTGCTGGTCAGCGGCGGGCCGCTGCCGTCGGCGGCGGCCCGGACCACGGTGCCCACCACGTCGAGGCCGAGCTGGGAGCCGACCGGCTGACGGGCGGCCAGCAGCAGGTCGGCGCGGTTGACCGAGGTGGCCCGTACTTCGACGAGAACCTCGTCGCTGCGCGGAACCGGGTCGGCGACGCTTTCCAGTCGCAGGTCCAGGGGGCCTCGGCCGGAGGTGACCAGCGCTTTCATACGGACTCCTCGTCAACAGGTCAGCGGGGGTAGCTCAGGTTTACGAAGACTCGCTTGATTCCTGATCCAGGGCGTATGGCGGCGTGGTGCCCGCCCCGTGCGCCACGCCGCCGCCGGGGTCAGCTCGGAGCGCTCTCCTGGAGCGCGCCCCCGGTCGGGGCCGCGGCGCGGAAGGCGACCGGCAGCAGCAGTGCGGCCAGGGCCGCCACGGCGCCGAACCCGATGATCACCCAGTAGGTGGTGCCGAAGGCGCCGGCGGGGGAGCCGACGGTGCCCGTGAGCCGGTTCTGCAGGGTGACGGCGATCAGCGCGATGCCGAGCGAGCCACCGATCTGGTTGAAGATGAACAGCGCGCTGGTCGCCCGGGCGCCGTTCGCCGGGCCGACCACCTGGTACATGTACGCCATGGTTCCGGGCGCGGTCAGACCGATGCCGAAGCCGGTGACGCCGAAGACCACGCACAGCCAGGCCTGGTTGCTGGCCGGGCCGACCTGCGAGAGCGCGAGCGTGCCCAGGATGGTGATGAGCATGCCGACGGTGGAGGTGAACCGTGCGGTGACCTTCGCGGCGGTCTTGCCCGAGGTGATCGCGCCGGCCGCGCCCAGGAAGCCGGACGGGATCAGCAGCAGGCCGGCGTGCAGGGCGCTGAAGCCGCGGGACTCCTGGTAGTAGAGCGGGGTGAGGAAGAGCAGGGTGTTGGCGACCGCGCCGACGAAGAACATCGTGATGACGGCCATGGTGAACCCGCGCTTGGAGAACATCCGCAGGTCGATCAGCGGGACCTCGCGGGTCCGCAGGGCGTGCACCACGTAGCCGACCAGGAGGGCGGCACCCAGCACGAACGCCACGATCACCTTCGGCGCGCCGAAGTCGCCGTCGTGGCCGGCGGTGGTGAGGCCGAAGACCAGGGCGGCGAATCCGGGGGAGAGCAGGGCCAGCCCGAGCAGGTCGAGCGGCTCCGAGGTCCGGCTCGGGCGTTCGGCGGGCAGCGTGCGCACCGCCAGGAGCAGCGCGATCAGGCCGATCGGCAGATTGATCAGGAACATCCACCGCCAGCTGATCGAGTCGATCAGCGCGCCGCCGACGATCGGGCCCAGGATCGGGCCCAGGGTCAGCGGAATGGAGATCAGCCCCATCGCCTTGGCGACCCGGGAGGGGCCCGCCGCGGCGGCGAGCACGCTCTGCACCACGGGGACGATCATGCCGCCGCCCAGGCCCTGGAGGACCCGGAAGACGATCAGCGAGCCGGGTGACCAGGACAGACCGGAGAGCAGCGAGCCGAGGACGAACACCGAGACCGCGACCAGCCACATCGTCCGGCCGCCGAAGCGGTCGACGGCCCAGCCGGCGAAGGGCGCCGCGACGGCCACCGCCAGCAGGTAGCCGCCGGTGACCCACTGGATCGTGGACAGCGGCGAGTTGAACTCGGCGGTGAGCGTCTTGAGACCGACGTTGACGATCGTCTCGTCGAGGAGCGCCATCAGCAGGGCGAGCAGGAGCACGCCGGCCATCCGCATGAAGGCGGGATCGAGGTCGCCGCTGCTGTCCGGTGGTGCGGAGGTGGAGGGGGAGGAGGGGAGCGAGGTATCGCTGGTCATGAGCACACACCGCCAGAGCGAGAGGGGACGGGTGGAACCATCGGAGGCCGTCGGACTCCGGGTGACGTCCACCATAGTATCAATGCAGAAGCATGTAGTTGCTTTGCCGAGATCCAGCCAACTTCCCGGAACGAACTGCCTGTTCGTGGGAGATGCCCATCCCTGTCTACTTGAACCATGTGCAAGTACATGGACTATGCATGCGAGTCGGTTACAGTGGAGCTCGCAGACGCCGGTTGGATGGGGAGAGGTAGCGTGTCGGAGAACCGCCGTACGGGACGCCCGGACGAGTTCGATCTGTTCCGCCAGGTGTCGGTCCTGACCAGCCGGGTGGTCCAGGTGCTGGAGAAGCAGCTGGTCCGCGACTACCAGATCTCCCTGCCGGAGCTGCTGGTGCTGGTCGAGCTGCGAGGCGGGCACCAGCGGGGCATGCGCATCCAGGACCTGGCCGACGCGGTCGGCCTCGACCAGTCCTCGATGAGCCGCATGGTGACCCGGCTGGAGAAGAAGGCCCTGACCAGCCGCGTCAGCTGCGACTACGACCGGCGCGGCGTCTACTGCGAACTCACGCCGCTGGGGCGCGAGCGCAGCGAACAGGCCGAGGCCGTCTGCCGAAGAGAGCTGGGCGCCGTCTTCGACGCGGCGGCCTTCGACGACCGCACCGCCGCACTGATCGCCCGGCTTCGGTACAACGCACCTGCCACCAAGGAGTCCTGACATGTCGACAGCTGAGAGGCGTTCGTGAAGTTATCCGTCCTGGACCAGTCCGTGGTGCCCGAGGGCTCCAGCCCGTCCGACGCGCTGCGCAACAGCCTCGACCTGGCCAAGCTGGCCGACCGGTTGGGCTACCACCGCTACTGGGTGGCCGAGCACCACGCGACCTCGTCCTTCGCGGGCCCGGCTCCGGAGATCATGGTGGCCCGAATAGCCGCCGAGACCTCGGGGATCCGGGTGGGCTCCGGCGGCGTGCTCCTGTCGCACTACAGCCCGCTGAAGGTCGCCGAGGTCTTCCGGGTTTTGCACGCGCTCTCGCCCGGCCGGATCGACCTGGGGATAGGGCGCGGTACCGGCGCGGGGAGTCTGGAGGCGCACGCCCTCAGTCCGGGGCAGGCCCAGGACGGCGGGGGTGACTTCCCGGCCGGCTTGGCCGAACTGATGGGCTTCCTGGGAGACGGGTTCCCCGAGGGCCATCCGTACGCCCGGATCGAGGTGATGCCCGCGGTCCCGGGCGGTCCCGAGATCTGGCTGCTGGGCGCCAGTACGGGCAGTGCGGTGATGGCGGGCCGACTCGGACTGCCGTACGTGTTCGCGCACTTCGGCCGGCCGCAGCTGACCAGGGCGGCGGCCGAGGCCTACCGGGAGAATTTCGACCACGGCAGTGGGGCCCGTCCGCGGTTCTCGGTCGGAATCGGCGTCTACTGCGCGCAGACCCAGGAGGAGGCGGAGGCGGTCTTCGCCAGCCAGCGGCTCTTCCGGCTCCGGATGAGCCGCAATGTCCTGCTGCCGCTGCCCGCGCCGGAGACCGCGCTGGAGCTGCTGCGCGGCGAGGTGGAGCCGCTCGCCTCCGAGCGCAGCGAGTGGCCGCGCTGCGTGGTGGGCGACCCGGGGCAGGTGCGGGACGAGCTGGAGTCGATGTCCCGCGCGTTGGAGGTGGAGGAGTTCATCGTGCTGTCCACGATCCACTCGCCGAAGGCGCGGATGCGTTCATACGAACTACTCGCCGAGGCATTCGAGCTGGCCGGGCGGAATCATGCCATAGATTGACTGGACTCGGACAATTTCTCGAATGCCGCTGTCCGGTCCTGGGTAGGTATCGCCCCAACTTGATTGTGCAGGAAGCGATCCGAGGGCGGAGCTGGCTGTGAACGGGGACGCTGCGCAAGGTGTGGACTTCAGGATTCTCGGTCCGTTGGAGGTTGTGTACGGCGGCCGGACGCTTCAGGTGAACGCGCCCAAGCAGCAGGTCCTGCTGGCCTCGCTGCTGCTGCGGGCGAACCGGGTGGTCCCCACGGAGGAACTCGTCCGGCGCCTGTGGGACGCGGACCCGCCGCGCGAGAGCAGGGCCGCGCTCCAGGTGCACATGGCCAGGCTGCGCGGGCTCCTCAAGGCCGACGGCGCTCTCTCGAACGGCGACCGGCCGCTCATCTCGACCCAGCCGGGCGGCTATCGGATCAGTGTCCCGCGCGACTCGCTCGACCTGTTCCGCTACCGCAAGCTGGTCGACCGGGCCCGCGAGGCCCGTCGCTCGGACCACCTGACCGGCGAACTCGCCCTGATCAAAGAGGCGTTGGGCCAGTGGAGGGGCGAGGCGCTGAGCCTGGTCGGCTCGGCCTCGCTGCAACGGGAGGTGGTCCCGCAGCTCCAGGAGGACCGGCTGGCGCAGCTCGAGCGCCGCTTCGACCTCGAACTCGCCCTCGGGCAGCACGCCGACGTCATCGCCGAGATCAGGGCGCTGGCCGCGGAACACCTCCTGCGGGAGCGGTTCCGCGGCCAACTGATGCTCGCTCTCTACCGCAGCGGCCGACCGGCGGCGGCGCTCGACGCCTACCGCGCGTACGCCCGGCTGCTCGACCGGGAACTCGGCATCCGCCCCGGCGACGACATCCAGCTGCTGCACAGCCGGATGCTGTCCAACGCCGCCGAGCTGGACCTGCCGGCCGATGCCCCGGTCCGGACGCCGAAACCGGCCACCGTGCCGCCGCTCGGCGAGGCCAGCCGGTTCTGGCAGGTGCAGTGCCAGCTCCCCACCGACATACCGGACTTCGTGGGCCGGGCCGAGCTGCTGGAGGCCGTCCTGGCCGAGCTGAGCCCGGACGCCCTACGCACCGCCGTCCCGGTGATCAGCCTGGTCGGCCCGCCCGGCGGGGGCAAGACCGCACTCGCGCTGCGGGCCGGGCACCGGCTGGCACCGCACTTCCCCGACGGCCAGTGGTACGTCCGCCTCAGCGACACCTGCGGGGTGCGCCGGACGGGGGAGGAGATCCTCTCGGAACTGCTGCGCGCCTCCGGCGCCGAGGTGGGCAGCCCGTCGGTGGGCCGCGACCACCTCGCCAAGACCTTCCGCAGCAGACTGGCCGGTCGCCGGGTACTCCTGGTGCTCGACGACGTCCACGACGCGGAGCAGATCAACGACCTGCTGCCCGGCACACCGGCCTGCGCGGTGCTGGCGGTGAGCCAGGACAACCTGCCCGAGCTGGTCACCCTCTACGGCGCCCGCACCTTCACCGTGGACCTGCTCTCCGCGACGGACTCCGCCCGGCTGCTCACCGCCATGGTCGGGGTCGAGCGCACCGCGGCGGCCGCCTCGGACGTCGCCGAACTCGTCGAGATCTGCGGGCGGTTACCGCTCGCACTGCGGATCGCCGGGGGGCAGCTGGCCAGCCGCCCCTGGCGCAGTATCGAGTCCTTCGTGGCGGAGCTGCGGGACGGGGACCCGCTCGCCGTGCTCGCCGTCGGCGACACGCCGCGGACCGCGCTGCGGGCGGCGTTCAGCCTGGCGTACCGGGCTCTGCCCGCGCTCTCGCAGCGGTTCTTCCGGATGCTGGGCACGGCGCCGGACGTCACCCTGACCGCCGACACCGCCGCCCGGCTGCTCGGCGTCGACGCCAGCGTGGCCGCCCAACTGCTCTACCGGCTCGCCGACGCCCACCTGATCGAGATCGAGGCGCCGGAGCGCTACCGGTTCCACCGCCTGATCGCCCTGTTCGCCGCCGAGCGCGGCCGGGCCGAGGACGAGCACGCCGAGCGCCAGCAGGCCCTGCGGCGCCTGTGCGACTGGTACCTGCGCCGCACCGAGGCCGCGGTGCGCGCGTGCTACCCGGGCTTCATCCGGATGCCGTCGCCCGAGGGCGGTGAGCCCGACGTCCGTCCGGACGAGGACGAACACGTCGCGCAGGCCTGGCTGCGCACCGAGCACGCCAACCTGGTGGCCGTCACCGTCCGCGCCTCCGACGAGGGCCTGGGACTGGTCAGCGTCCGGCTCGCCGACATGCTGCGCGGCTACTTCATGCTCGGCCGGCACTCCACCGACTGGCTCACCGTCACCCAGGCCGGGCTGGCCGCCGCGGAAGCCACCGACCAGCCCTGTGCGGCCGCCGTGATGCGGCTCGGGATGGGTCTGGCCCTCCAGGGCCTCAACCGGCTGGAGGAGGCGACGGCCTGCCTCACCACGGCCTGCCGGGAGTTCGAGCGGCTCGGCGTGAGCGACTTCGAGGCGGTGGCGGTCAACGCGCTGGCGATGAACCAGCTCCAGCAGCCCACCAAGCGGTTCGACCAGGCCGTGGCCCTGCTGGAGCGCGGACTCGACCTCGCCCGCACGCTCGGACTGCTGCACGTCGAGTCCCGCAGCCAGATGTACCTGGGCATGGCGCGGCACGGGCAGGGCGAGCTCTCGCCGGCGTACGACCACCTGCGCCGCTCGGTGGCGATCCTGGAGGAGCTGGACGTGCAGCGCTCGCTGTCCGAGGTGCTGGTCCGGCTCGGCGTCGTCTGCTGCGACCTCGGCCGCTACCACGAGGCGGCCGGATACCTGTGCCGGGCGCTGCGGATGAGCCAGGACTTCCAGGCCGTGCACTCGGCCGCGCTCGCCTCGTACGGACTGGCCCGGGTCTACCGCGGGACCGGCGAGACGCAACTCGCCCTCCAGCACGCCGAGGACGTGCTGCGGATCTCGCGAGAGCAGAACTACCTTGCGCTGGAGGCCAATGCGCGCAACCTGCTCGGCAGTCTGCGGCTGACGCAGGGTCATCTCGAGCTGGCCGGAACGGAGTTCCAGGCGGCGCGCGCGACGGCCAACGAGATCGGCCACCCGCAGGCCGCTGCCGAGGCCCTGATCGGCCTGGCCCGGCTGGACCTGGCGGTCGGCCGCCCGCTCGAGGCCTGCGACCATGCCGCCAGGGCCCTGGAGGCCTCCTCGGGCTCCGGGCTGAAGCTGTACCAGGCCCGGGCGCTGGCGGTGCTCGGCGTTGCGGAGACCCGGGCCGGCGATCCCGCGGCAGGCAGTCGGCACCTGAGCGCCGCTGCGGCGATCAGCGCGGCGATGGTCGGCGACACCGGCCCCGACGGGCCGTGCCGGGCCTTCCCCTGGCTGGCCGACCTGCCCGACGCAAGCGGGACCACAGGGGCGTAAGTCGCCGGTAGGGCAGGCGCAAGCGGCACGGCGCAAGGTGGGTTCAGCCGGTTCGCTCCGCCCACCGCTGGAGGCCACGATGCTGCGTTTCCGAATGATCGGTCCGCCGACGCTCTTCCTCAGCGATGGCGCCGCCGCACCCCGGGCGCCCAAGCAGCGCCAGCTGCTCGCCCTGCTGCTGCTCCACCCCGGGCAGGTCGTGACCATCGACGAGTGCGTCGACGAGCTGTGGGGGGAGCGACCACCGGACAGCGCCCAGTCCACCGTGCGGACGTACGTCATGCAGGTCCGCAAGGAGCTCCAGCGCGGCGGGCTGGGCACCGCGCCGGACGGCGGGCCGCGCCTGGTCACCCGGGACCGCGGCTACTCGCTGGCGGTGGCCCCGGGCGAACTGGACCTGGACGTCTTCCTGGGCCTGGTCCGCCAGGCCGGCCAGGCGCAGGCCGCCGGGGACGACCAGCAGGTCGGGTGGCTGCTGCACCGGGCGCTGGACCTGTGGTCCGGTCCGGCGCTGGGCGACATCACCTGCGGCCCGATCCTCCAGATGCGCCTGGGCGGCCTGGAGGAACTGCGGCTGGGCACCCTGGAGGACCGGATCGACGCCGACCTGCGGCTGGGCCGGCACCGCGGTCTGATCAGCGAGCTGAAGATGCTCACCCAGCGTTACCCGCTGCACGAGAACATCCACGCCCAGTTCATGACCGCGCTCTACCGCTCGGGCCGCCGGGCCAACGCACTGGAGGTCTACGCCAGGCTGCGGCGGGCCTTCTCGACCGAGCTCGGCCTGGAGCCCTCGCTCCAGCTGCGCCGCCTCCAGCAGGCGATGCTGACCGCCGACCCGGCCCTGGACCCCGTGCTGCCGCAGGCCTCCGCCGTGGGCTGAGCACCCGCACGCCGAACCTCGTACGGCGGCTCCACCTCCCTTCCAGCGGCCGTCGCCAGCATGGCCGAGCCGTCGGCACCGGCCCTGCGCCGCGCTGCCGCGGGCCTCGCCAGACCCTTTCTCCGAGAGGAAGACCGTGACCTATCCCGCGCCTCCCGACGCACCGCCGATCGCGGCGGAGGACTATGCGCAGATCCTCGCCTTCTACGCCGCCCAGGTGCGGCTGCTCGACCAGGGACGTGCCGACGAGTTCGCCGAGCAGTTCACCGAGGACGGCGTCTTCGGCCAGAACGTGAAGCCCGAACCGAAGCGCGGCCGGCAGGAGATCGCCGACTCGATGCGGCGCGGCATGGCGGTGCTGGCCGAGCGGGGCCTGACCCGCCGGCACTGGTTCGGCATGGTCAGCGCCGGCGCACTGCCGGACGGCGCCGTGCGCACCGAGTACTACGCCATGGTCTACGAGACCCCGCGCGGCGGCACGGCCTCGGTCTACCTCAGCACCACGGCCGAGGACGAACTCGTCCAGCGGGACGGACGGTGGCTGGTCCGCAGCCGCCATGTCACGCATGACGGGACGTGAGTGCCGTGCGGAGCCTCTTCGACACCGTCGCCCTGCGGCGCACGACGCTGGCCAACCGGATCGTGATGGCCCCGATGGGGCGCGGCCGGTCCACCGCCGAGGGCGTGCCCACGCCCGTGATGGCCGAGTACTACGCGCAGCGGGCCGGCGCCGGTCTGATCATCGGTGAAGCCACCAACCCCAGCCCGATCGGCGTGGGCCACGCGTTCAGCGTGCAGCTGCACACCGACGCCCAGCAGGCCGGGTGGTCCGAGGTCACCGAGGCGGTGCACCGGGCCGGCGGGAGGATCTACCTGCAGATCATGCACGCCGGGCGGATCAGCCACCCGCAGCTGCACGGCCGAACCCCGATCGCCCCCTCGGCCGTCCGTCCGGCGGGGGCCGCGCGGACCTTCGAGGGGCCGCTCGACTACCCCGTGCCGCAGGCCGCCGACGCCTCGGAACTCGCCCGCACCGTCGCCGACTTCGTCGCCTGCGCCCGGCGCGGCATGCAGGCCGGCTTCGACGGGGTCGAGCTGCACGGCGCCAACGGCTACCTGCTGCACCAGTTCCTCTCCCCGGTGGTCAACCGGCGGACCGACCGCTACGGCGGCGCGGTGGCGAACCGGATCCGGTTCCCCGTGGAGGTGGCCGAGGCGGTCGCGGCGGAGGTCGGCGCGGACCGGATGGGGATGCGGCTGTCCCCGGGCTTCCTCCTCAACGACATGGCGGAGCCGGACGCGGCCGAGGTCTACCCCGTGCTGCTGCGCGAACTCGCCGGACTCGGCCTCTCCCACGTCCACTTCGTCGCCGGGAGCACCCCCGAGCTGGTCCGCGCCCTGCGCGGGCACTGGCCCGGGCAGGCGATCATCAACCTCGGCACCGGCGAGCTGGACGCCCGGGCCACCGTCGACGCCGCCGAGCGGGCCCTGGCGGACGGCTTCGACCTGCTCTCCTTCGGACGGCAGTTCCTGGCCAACCCCGACCTGCCGCACCGGCTGGACCGGCTCGCCCCGCTCAACACCCCCGACCGCGCCACCTTCTACGAAGGCGGCAGCCGGGGATGCACCGACTACCCCGCGCTGGACGTACCGCGGCGCGCGGTCCCCACCCCCTGAAGGAGCAGACCCGTGGTCATCTTCGTCAACAAGCTCACCCTGATCGGCTCGGCCGAGGAGTTCGAGAAGCGCTACGAGAAGGTCGCGGAGTTCATGGAGACCCAGGTGGGACTGATCAGGTACGCCCTGACCCGCTCGCCCAAGGATCCCTCGGTGTACTTCAACATCGCCGAGTGGGAGGACGAGGAGACCTTCCGCACCGCCCTGAAGGACCCGGAGTTCCGGGTCCGACTGGACGCCCTCACCGGGCTGATCAAGGGTGAACCGCACCTGACCGAGCCGGTCTTCCAGGGCGCGCCGCCGGCTTCCTGAGCCGTCGGCGGCCGACCCGCGTGCGCCGCCGGCGGACGGCGCACGCGGGCCGGGCCCTGAGCTTTCAGAGCGTCGAGCCTCCGTCGATGTTCAGCACATGGCCGGTGATGTACGCGCTCTCCTCGGAGGCGAGGAAGAGCGCCGCGTGCGCGACCTCCGCCTCGGTGCCCGGGCGGCCGACCGGGATGGTGTCGCGCAGGCCGGCCCAGAGCGCCTCGTTGCCGATCAGCTGCCGGCCCATGCCGGAGTCCACGAACCCGGGCGCCAGGCAGTTCACCGTGATCCCGCGCGGCGCGAGCTCCACCGCACACACCCGGGTGAGCATCTCCACGGCCGCCTTCGAGGCGCAGTAGGCGGCCGCCCCGGCCATCGGGCGCCGGCCGAGCAGGGAGGAGAGGGTGATGATCCGTCCGCCCTGCGCGAGGTACGGCAGCGCTGCCTGCACGGTGTTCAGCACACCGGTCAGGTTGGTCTCCAGCACCTCGTGCCAGTGCTCGGCGGAGAGCGCCGCCACCGGTCCCGGCCTGCTCACCCCGGCATTGGCCACCACGATGTGCGGTCCGCCGAACCGCTCGTGGGCCGTCCGCATCAGTGCGGCCAGTGATTCCGGCCGGGTCACGTCGGCGCTGACCGTCAGCACGCCGTCCGGCGGCCCGTCCGACTCCGCGGGAGCCTCCCGGGCCGCCGCGAGGACGGTGGCGCCCTCCGCCGCCAGAGCCCGGGCGACGACCGCGCCCAGTCCGCGGGTCCCGCCGGTCACCACGGCACAACTGCCCTGCAGTTTCATGTCCTTCTCCCTCGAACGGTGGGTTTGATGTCAGGCGGCACAGGAGAGCGGGCGACCGCCGTTGAAGGCGACCATCTCGCGCATCACCGCGGTGGAGCCGATGTGCGCCCCGAGCGGCTCGCCCCGGCTCTCCAGGTAGGCGCGGTGCAGATTGCCCACCAGCCGCTCGGCGTCGAGCAGCTGCGCGAAGCGGCCGAGATCCGCGCGCCGCGCGGCCTCCAGCGGTTCCAGGCCGTCCCGGAGACCGGCCTGCGCGATCTGGCGCACCCAGCGCAGGTACGCCTCGGTGGCGTCCAGTACCTCGGGGCCGCCGACCGCGCCGTGGCCGCTGACGACCACCCGCGGCGCCAGCTCGCGCAGGCGCCGGATGACGTCCAGCGAGCCCTGCAACGAGCCCATCAGCACGAACGGCGTGCAACCGGAGAACACGATGTCCCCGGCGAACAGCACCCGCTCGCGGGGCAGCCAGGCCACCAGGTCGTCGCAGGTGTGGGCGGGACCCAGGTGCAGCAACTCCACCGTGGTGCCGCCGAGATCCAGCGTCATCCCCTCGTGCACGGTCACGGTGGGCAGCACCGGCCGCAGGCTGCCCCACTCGACCTCGGGCCAGAGCTGCTGGAGGGCCAGGCCGCGGCGGGCCACCTCCTGCGGACCGCGCCGGTGGGAGATCAGCAGGGCCCGGGGGGCGAAGAGCGAGTTGCCGAAGGTGTGGTCGCCGTGGTGGTGCGTGCTGACCACCAGTCGGCGCCGGCCCGGCGCGAGGCGGCCGACGGTTGCCAGCAGGGCGCGGGCCCGGGCCTCGGTCGCCGCGGTGTCCACCACCACGACCGCGTTCCTGCCGACCACGATCCCCGCGTTGTTGACACACCAGCCGCCGTGCGGCTGGACGTAGGCGTAGACGCCCGGGGCCAGTTCCTCGGTGACCGCGTCCATGAAGCCTCCTCTGCCGGTCGATCGGATCACTGCCGCGCCAATTAACCGATGTCCAGCTCAAGTTCTGATGGAGGGACGACCATGTACTTCGAAGTCTTCGGCGGCCTGGCGATCACGGACGTGGACGGGCGGCACCTGCCGACCGCCCCGAAGCAGCGCCAACTGCTGGGCCTGCTCCTGCTGCACGCCAACCGGACCGTCTCGGTGGGCACCTGCATCAGCGAACTCTGGGGCGAGACACCGCCCGAGAGTGCCACCACCACCTTGCAGACCTACGTGATGCATCTGCGCAGGCTGCTGGCCCGGCTGCCGTCGGTGGGCTCCAAGGAGCTCGCCCACCGCCGTCTGGAGATCCAGGGACAGGGCTACGTGCTGCGGGTCGGCCGCGAGGAGTGCGACCTCTTCCGCTTCGAGCGCCAAGTCGCCGAGGCCCGCCAGGTGCTGGCGGGCGACGAAGAGCGCGGCTGCCGCCTGCTGGCCGCCGCCCTCGCGCTGTGGCCGCGCCCGGTGCTCGCCGACGTACGGACCGGGCCGGTGCTGGAACCGGCGGTCACCCACCTGGAGTTGCTCCGGCTTGCGGCTCTGGAGCAGTACCTGGACACCGAGCTGCGGCTCGGCAGGCACCGTCGGATCCTGGCCGAACTCGCGGTGCTGGTACGGCAGTACCCGACGAACGAGCAGCTGCACGGGCAGTTCATGCTCGCGCTCTACCGGTGCGGCCGCCCGGCCGAGGCGCTGGCCGTCCAGACCCGGCTGCGCGCCTCGCTCGCGGACGAGCTGGGTGTCGAACCCTCTTGGCGCATCCGCGAGTTGCAACGGGTCATCTGCGCCGGCGAGAGCGCGCCCGAGCAGGTACCCGGACCCTTCGCCGTCGTCTGACGGCCCGCGCACCACCGATCCGAGGAGCACCCGTGCCCGTCCCCCCGCAGCGCGACCCCGAACTCACCCGGGCGGTGCTCGGCCGCTGGCTGACCGCCGCCGCGCGGCCCGCCGAGATCCGGCTCGGTCCGATCACCGTCCCCCGCTCGGCCGGGTTCTCCGCCGAGATCCTGCTCTGCGACGCCGAGTGGAGCGAGAGCGGCACCACCCGGACCGAGCCGCTGGTCGTCCGGGTGGCGCCGACCGGGCACCGGGTCTTCCCGGAGGACCGCTGGGCGGAGCAGGTGCGCCTGCAGGCCCTGCTGGCCGCCACCGACGTCCCGGTGCCGGAGATCCTCTTCCACGAGCCGTCCGGTGAGCTGCTGGGCGCGCCCTTCGTGGTCATGCGCCGGGTCCGGGGGCTGGTTCCGGCCGACCTCCCCTCGTACCACCGGGAGGGCTGGCTGGCAGACCTGCCGGAACCCGCCCGCGCCGAGGTGTGGTGGGGCGGTGTCCGGATGCTGGCCCGACTGCACCGGCTCGACCCTGCCGAGCTGGGCCTGCACTTCCTCTCCCGGCCCGAGTACGGGCCGGTGGGGGTCGGCCAGCAGCTGCGCGAGTACCAGGAGCACCTGGGGTTCTACGGTGCGGCCGGCAACCCCGTGGCGCAGGCCGCCCTGAGCTGGCTGCGGGAGCACCGGCCTGCCGAGCCGCACGCTCCCCGACTGCTCTGGGGCGACGCCAGGTTGGGGAACATCGTGTTCGCCGGCACGGAACCCGCCGCGGTGCTGGACTGGGAGATGGCCGCACTCGGCCAACCGGAGGCGGACCTGGCCTGGTTCCTGCACCTGGACCGCCATCTGAGCGAGGGGATCGGGGCCGAGAGACTGCCCGGCCTGCCCGGCCGGGCCGAGACGGTGGCCCGCTACGAGGAGCTGGCCGGCCGCCCGGTGCGCTCGTTGGAGTACTACGAGGTCTTCGCGGCCTTCCGGTTCTGCGTGGCGACCGCACGGGTGACCCGGCTGCTGACGGAGAGCGGAGTCCTGCCCCCCGGCACCGAGGTCCCGCTGCACCGCAACGCCACCGCGCTGCTCGACCGGGTGCTCGCCGAGCGGGCCCCGGCGGCGGCGGTCTCCAACACCCGTCCATCCCGTCTCTAGTGCCCGCGACGAGCGTGGGCCGCGACACCGAGGGGAGGGATCGGGATGGCCGTCGAGGAGGACGTGTTCCGCGCGCTGTTCGGCTCGTTGCCGGCGGTGGTCGCCGTGGTGACGGCGGCGGACGCCGCGGGGCGCCCGTACGGGTTCACCAGCAGCACGGTGTGCGCGGTCTCCAAGAGCCCGCCGCTGCTGCTGGTCTGCGTGGACAAGGACTCGCGGACCCTCCCGGTGCTCCGGCGGGCCGGCGCGTTCGCGGTCAACTTCCTTGCGGAGGACGGTGAGCAGCTCTCCGAGCGGTTCGCGGGCCGGGGCCCGGACAAGTTCTCGGGCGTCGGCTGGCGGCCGTCGCCGTACGCCGGGGGAGCGCCGCTGCTGACGGACCGGACGGCGGCCCGTGCCGAGTGCGTGGTCCACCGCGAGATCCCGGCCGGGGACCACCGGCTGTTCCTGGGCCGGATCGAGGCCGCTTCGCTGTCGGACCGCTCGACCCTGATCTACCACCGCCGCGCCTACCAGGCCTGGCCCCCACCCGTGCACCTGCCGGCGAGGACCGGCAGGTTCGACTAGCGAGGCGGACCCATGAAGTTCGGCATCAACTTCTTCCCCACGGTCGGGCCGGCCGAGAAGCCCGCCGGTCGGCACTTCGACGAGTGCCTGCGACTGGCGGAGCTCGCGGACCGACTGGGCTTCCACCACATCAAGACGGTGGAGCACTACTTCACCGAGTACGGCGGCTACAGCCCCGACCCGGTCACCTTCCTGGCCGCGGCGGCGGCCCGGACCCACCGGGTCCGCCTGGTCACCGGCGCGGTCCTGCCGGCCTTCACCCACCCGCTGAAGCTGGCCGGCCAGCTCGCCATGCTGGACAACATCTCGAAGGGGCGGCTGGACGTCGGCTTCGGCCGGGCGTTCCTGCCGGACGAGTTCGAGGCGTTCGAGGTGTCGATGGACGAGAGCCGGGCCCGCTTCGACGAGGGCGTCGAGGCCTGCCGCCGGTTGTGGCAGGAGGAGGACGTGGTCTGGGAGGGGCGCTTCCACCGCTTCGGGCCGGTGACCATGCTGCCCAGGCCGTACCAGCAGCCGCATCCGCGGATCCTGGTGGCCACGGCCAAGACACCGGCGTCGGCGCAGGCGGCCGGCCGCAACGGGTACGGGGTGATGCTCGTCCCGTCCATCAACAAGCGCGAGCAGGTCCAGGACATGCTCGCGCTCTACCGCAAGTCGGCGGTCGACGCGGGTTTCCAACCGACCGACGAGGACGTGCACATGAGCTACAGCTGCTACCTCTCGCCCGACCCGCAGGAGGCCCGCGAGCGCGGCCGCGCCTACTCCGAGCGGGCCAACCGCGCCCTGGCGAGTGCCGTCGCGTCCTGGCGCACCACCAGCAGCGCCGACTACGCGGGCTACGAGAAGATCGTCGACCGGGTCGGCCACGGTGACTTCGATCGCCAACTCTCCGAAGGCAAAGCCCTGGTGGGGACGCCGGACGAGGTGCGGGCCCGACTGGAGGACATCCGGGAGTGGTTCGGTGAGATCACCGTCAGCCTCCAGGTGATCTCGGGCGACATGCCGTACGAGGAGTCCGCCCGCTCGATGACCCTCTTCGCCGAGCACGTCCTGCCGGCGTTCGGCTAGGAGCAGGCATGATCTCGTCCCTCGCGGTGCGGTCCTCGCGGCACGGCGTGCACCCCGCCGTGCCCGACGCCGCGTTCGCCCGTCCGCGTCCGCGGCCGGGCCGGTGGATCGCGGCCGCCGCCGCGCTGCTCCTGGCGGCGATGGCGCTGCACGCGCTGTGCGACAACCCGGTCTTCCGCTGGGACGTCGTCCGGACCTACTTCACCTCGCACGTCATCGTCCAGGGCCTGCTGACCACCCTGTGGCTCACCGCGGTGGCCCTGGTCGCCGGCTTCTCGCTCGGCACCGTGCTGGCCGTGATGCGGCTGTCCGGGAACCCGGTGCTGTCCGCGCTGAGCTTCGGCTACACCTGGCTGTTCCGCTCGGTGCCGATGCTGGTGCAACTGCTCTTCTGGTACAACCTCTCGCTGCTCTATCCGAGGCTCTCGCTGGGTGTCCCGTTCGGGCCGGCGTTCGTCCGCTTCCCGACCGGGCACCTGATCGGCGGATTCGCCGCCGCCGTCATCGGGTTGACCCTGCACGAGGCCGGACAGGCGGCGGAGATCGTGCGCGCCGGGATCCTGTCGGTGGACCGCGGGCAGACCGAGGCGGCCCAGGCGCTCGGGCTCTCCCGGGCCCGGACCCTGCGGCGGATCGTGCTGCCGCAGGCGATGCGGGCGATCCTCCCGCCGGCCGGGAGCCAGGTCATCGGGCTGATCAAGGGCACCTCCATCGTCAGCGTGATCGCCGTCCAGGACCTGCTGTTCGCCACCCAGCTCGTCTACAACCGCAACTACCTGGTGGTGCCGCTGCTGCTGGTCGCCACGCTCTGGTACCTCGTGCTGACCACCGTGCTCAGCGTGCTCCAGCACTACCTGGAACGGTTCTTCGGCGCGCACCGGAGCCCGCGGTGACGGTGGCCGCGGTGGAGATCCACGAGGTCGGCAAGGCCCTGGGCGGCCGGCAGGTGCTGGACGGGGTCAGCCTCACCGTCCCACCGGGAACGGTCACCTGCGTGATCGGGCCCTCCGGCTCGGGCAAGAGCACCCTGCTGCGGTGCGTCAACCGCCTGGAGCGGATCGACCGCGGCCACATCCTGGTCGGCGGTGAACTGCTGGGCCACGGCTGGCGCGGCGGCCGGCTCTACGAGCTGCCGGAACGCGTGGTCGCACGCCGGCGCGCCCAGATCGGCATGGTCTTCCAGAACTTCCAGCTCTTCCCGCACCTGACCGTGCTGCGCAACATCGTGGAGGCGCCGGTCGCCGTCCGCCGAACGCCCCGGCGCGAGGCCGAGCGGCAGGCTCGGGAACTGCTCGACCGGGTCGGCCTGGCGGACAAGGCGGACGTCCTGCCGGGGCGGCTGTCCGGCGGCCAGCAGCAGCGCGTCGCCATCGCCCGGGCGCTGGCCATGGCACCCCGGGTGATGCTCTTCGACGAGCCGACCAGCGCGCTCGACCCCGAACTCGTCGGCGAGGTGCTGAAGGTGATCAGATCCCTGGCGGACGACGGGATGACGATGCTCGTGGTGACCCACGAGATGGGGTTCGTCCGCGAGGTAGCGGACCAGGTCGCGCTGCTGGACGGGGGCCGCATCGTCGAGAGCGGTCCACCGTCGGCGGTGCTCGACGCGCCGACCAGCGAACGGACCGCCAGATTCCTTGCCGGCGTCCCGCACTGAGCTCTGACCCCTGAGCCCCGATTCCTGAGGAGGACGCATGCCCACCCGCGGCCGCACCCGGACCGTCCACCGCCCTCGTCGCCGGCCGACGGCGGCGGCGGCGGGCCTGCTGCTCTGCCTGCTGCTGGCCGCCGCCGGGTGCGGTGGCTCGCCCGACGCCCTGCCGGAGAACCGGGACACCCGGACGCTCGGCACCGAGGACGTGGTCTCGGCGATCGCGACGGACCCCGAGATCGCCGCCCGCCTGCCCGCAGCCGTCCGCTCCACCGGCAAGCTCACGGTCGGCTCCTCCGTCGGCATCGCTCCCATCGCCTTCAGCCCCGAGGGTGGCGGGCCGCCGCGCGGCGTGGACATCGACATGGCGGACGCGGTCGCCAAGGTGCTCGGCCTGACCGTCGAGCGTCAGCCCGTCAGCGGCGCCGCCCTGATCACCGGCCTCGCCGCCGGCCACTACCAGCTGGGTACCGCGAACCTCGCCGTCACCTCGGCCCGTGAACAGGCCGTCGACTTCGTCCTCTACCTGACCGACGGCGGCGGCTTCGCGGTGCGTCAGGACAGCAGCCTGCACTCCGTCTCCGCGCTCTCCCAGCTCTGCGGGCTGACGGTGGGCACCGGCGCGGGCACCACCTTCGAGGCCACCCTGGCGGCGGCCCAGGGGGAGTGCGCGAAGGAGGGCCGCCCGCCGTACAGGGTCGAGACCTACTCGGACGCGGCCGCCCACTTCCTGGCGCTGCGCCAGGGCCACGTGGACATCCTGATGACCACCGCCAGCGTGCTGCGCTACGCGGTCACCCAGCAGCCCGGGCTGCGCTACCTCAACGACTACGACCGCAGCAACGTGGGTTTCGCCCTCCCCAAGGGCTCGCCGCTGGCCGGACCGGTCAGGGACGCGGTGAACGAGCTGATCGCCGACGGCGCCTACCGGCGGATCCTGGACAAGTGGGGCCTGGGCGCGAACGGGATCACCAGCTCCGTGATCGACCCGCCGGCGTCCCCGGCGGCGTGACCCCGCGCCCGCACCGCAGTGAGTCGGGTACTCCTCGGTAGGGTCGGGCGTATGAGCTATCCCGCTGACACTCCGGTGTCCTATCGCAGCATGGTCGCCGTCGGAGACTCCTTCACCGAGGGCATGTGCGACGAGCTGCTCCCCGACGGCCAGTTCCGGGGCTGGGCCGACCGGGTGGCCGCCCGCTTGGCGGCGGAGGCGGCGCCCGGTGAGTTCCGGTACGCCAACCTCGCGGTGCGCGGCAAGCTGATCGGCCAGATCTGCGCGGAGCAGGTGGGGGAGGCGGTCGCGCTGGGCGCCGAGCTGGTGACGCTGGCCGGCGGGTTGAACGACGTGCTGCGGCCCGGCTGCGACATCGCCGACGTGGAGGCGAAGCTGGGTGCCGCGGCCGAGCAACTGCTCGCCGCCGGCGGCACGGTGGTGCTCTTCACCAGTACCGATCCGACCCGCAGAATGGCGGGCAGCGCACGGCTGCTGCCGGCCATCCTGCGGATGAAGGAGTTCGTGGAGGGGCTGGGGACCCGGCCCCGGGTCGCGGTGGTGGACCTGTTCTCCGCCGACTGCTTCGACGACCGCCGGCTCTGGGCCGAGGACCGGCTGCACCTGTCGCCGGAGGGCCACCGCCGGGTCGCCGAGGCGGTGCTCCAGGCGCTGGGGCGTCCGGCGGTCTTCGACTGGCGTGCACCGCTGCCGCCCGCCGCCCCGGTGGGCCGGGGGGTGAAGCTCCGGGCGGATCTGCGCTGGCTGCGGATCCACGTCGGGCCGTGGCTGCTGCGGCGGATCACCGGGAAGTCTTCAGGGGACGGCCGGCCGCCCAAGCGGCCCGCGCTGGAGCGCTTTCCGATCTGAGGGTCTGAGCGTCCGAGGGTCTGAGGGTCTGAGGCCGATGGGAGATCTGTGGGCATCGCTCGAACCAGTGTTCTTCGCGACCGGAACTTCCTGCTGCTGTGGGGCGGCAACGGCATTTCGCTGATGGGGACCTACGGGGCCAGGATCGCCTATCCGATCCTGGCCCTGGAGGTCTCCGGCTCGCCGGTCACGGCCGGCTGGGTGAGCTTCGCGTCGTCCGGTCCGAGCCTGCTGTTCTACGTCCACGCCGGGATCGTGGCCGACTACGCGGACCGCAGACGGACGATGCTCTGCTGCCAACTGGTCGGCGCGGCCACCTCGGCGACCCTGGCGCTGTGGATCCTGGTCGGCGCCGCGGACCTGCCGGAGGTCCTGGTGGCGGTCGCGCTCTGCGAGGGCGTCCTCTTCGCGTACTTCAGCCTGGCCGAGGTGGCGGCGATCCGGGACCTGGTGCCCAGAGCGCAGTACGGCCTGGCGTTCTCGCTCTACGAGGCCGAGCAGCCGGCCGCGATCCTGGTGGGCCGGGTGCTGGCGGCGGCGCTGCTGGAGCTCGCGCGCTGGATCCCGTTCGCGGGGAACTTCCTCTCCTATCTGCTCTCGCTGGGCACCATCACCGCGCTGCGGGGCGACTTCGGCCCGGTGGCGGCCCGGTCGGCGACCGGCGCCGAGTCGTTCCGGAGCCGGGCGCGGGAGGGCTTCTCGTGGATCCGGCAGTCCCGCTTCGTCGCCGTCTCCACGGTGGCCACCGGGGCCACCAACGCGCTGTTCCAGGTCACCATCCTGCTGCTCATGGTGGAGTCGCGGCAGGAGGGGCGCCCGGAGTGGGTGGTCGGGATCATCCTGGCGAGCGCCGGAGCGGGCGGCGTGGTCGGGGCCGCACTGGCCCCCCGGATCACCAGGAGCTTCGCGCCGCGCCGGGTGTTCGTGGCCGGGCTCTGGCTCTGGGCCGCCACGCTCCTCCCGATGGCGCTCACCGCGAACCCCGTGGTGCTGACCCTCTCCTGGTGCGGCGTGGGCGCGGTCGGCACGGTCGTCTCGGTGGTGAACACGCTCGGCCGGATCGGTGCAGTGCCCCCGGACGCCCTGGGGCGCCTGGTCGGCCTGGTGTCGCTGATCACCAGCGGTGCCGTCCCGCTCGGTGCGGCACTGGGCGGCTACGTCATCGCGTGCTGGGGCGTGCGGGCCACGGCCTGGGCGCTGCCGGCCGTCGTGGTGGTGCTGGCCGCAGGCAGCGGGCTCGTACTCAGACGGTCCACGGCGGGGTGATGAGGGTGCCGTCGGCGAGCCGGGCCTGGAGGCCGACGGAGGTGGTGACCCAGGCGCGGGCCGGGCGGTCGGCGGGGTTGTCGACGGCGAAGAGGGCGCCGGTGGGGGCGAGGACGGCGTCGCCGGTGCGGGCGGTGTGCTCGGCGCCGTCGATCCACACGCGCAGCTCGCCGTCGAGGACGAGCAGGATCTCCTCGCGGGTGATGGTGTGCGGCACGCCGACGCTGCCGGCGGTGATCTCCAGCTGCCAGGCGGCGAGTTCGGTGCTGCCGGTGGTCGGGGTGGCGTAGGAGCTGAAGCGGGCGTTGTGCAGGTCGTGGGTGGTGGCGTCGGCGGGGGTGATGACGGGCATGGCGGGGCTCCTTGGAGGTAAGTAGGCAAGCTGCTTGTCTATATAGTCAAGCAGCTTGCCTATAAAGTCAAGCGGCTGGCAGACTTCCGGCATGACTGACGACCTCGCGCTGAGCCTTCCGCCGCTGGTCCTGGGCCTGGCCGCCGACCTGGTCCGGCGGATCGACGACGGCGTACGGCGGCGCGGCTTCGAGGACCTGCGCCCGGCGCACGGCTACGCCTTCGCGCGGCTCGCGCCCGACGGCGCGAGCGTCGGCGAGCTGGCCGAGCACCTGGACGTGACCAAGCAGGCGGCCAGCCAGCTGGTCGAGGAGCTGGTCGGCAAGGGCTACGTCGAGCGCCACCCGCACCCCGCCGACGCGCGCGCCCGGCTGATCGTGCTGACCGAACGCGGCTGGGCCTGCACGCGCGCGGCCGAGGAGGCGGCGGCGGAGGCCGTCCGCCCGTGGGAGGCCGAGTTGGGGCCGCAGCGGCTGCGCGAACTGCGCGACACGCTGGCGCGACTCGCGCCGTCCGGGCGGCTGCGGCCGCTGTGGTGACCGTGGTCTAGGTCAGGGTGATCCGGATGCCCACCGTGCCCGCGGTGCCCCGGCGCAGGCGGCTGCCAAGCATCGTCAGCCGCCCGAACAGGCCGTACTTGCGGGCCAGCAGCACCCGGTAGTTCGCGGTGCCGGCGGCGTCCAGGACCTCGGCGGTGGCCGGCACCGACGGGCCGGTCGGCCTGCCGCGCATGTCGCACGGGCCGACCAGGACGTCCGCGCGGCGGCGGATCCGCTTGACCTTCCAGGAGTCGGTGGCCGTCCACACCCCGAGCGCGTCGCCGTCGCGCAGCACCCACACCGGGGTCGCCACCGGCGAGCCGTCCTTGCGGAAGGAGGTGACCAGCAGGTACTTGTCGCGACCCAGCCGGTCCAGCAGCGCTTCGTCCATGACCGGACTGTACGCGCTCGTGCCCGTCCCGGAGCGCCGACATAGCTGCCAGAATGCAGAACGTACGCGGAGAGCAACTCTGGAGAAGGTGACCGGCTTCGTGAGCACGCCAGCCGAACAGGCAGCACAAGCAGCACAGGCAGCCGAACGGGCAGTCGGGCAGAAGATCGCCGAGGAACTCGGCGTCCGGGAAGGTCAGGTGAAGGCAGCCGTCGAGCTGCTGGACGGCGGCGCGACGGTGCCGTTCATCGCCCGCTACCGCAAGGAGGCGACCGGCGAACTCGACGACACCCAGCTGCGCACCCTGGAGGAGCGGCTGCGCTACCTGCGCGAGTTGGAGGAGCGGCGCAGCGCCGTCCTGGAGTCCATCGCGGGCCAGGGCAAGCTGGACGACGCGCTGCGCGCGCAGATCCTGGCCGCCGACTCCAAGGCCCGGCTGGAGGACATCTACCTCCCGTTCAAGCCCAAGCGGCGCACCAAGGCGATGATCGCCCGCGAGGCCGGCCTGGAGCCGCTCGCCGAGCAGCTGCTGACGGACCCTTCGCAGGACCCGGCCGCGCTGGCCGCGACCTTCCTGAACGAGCAGGTGGCCGACGCCGCCGCCGCGCTGGAGGGCGCCCGGTCCATCCTGGTGGAACGGTTCGCCGAGGACGCCGACCTGATCGGCACGCTGCGCGAGCGGATGTGGACGCGCGGGCGGGTGGTCGCCACCGTGCGGGCCGGCAAGGAGCAGGAGGGCGCCAAGTTCGCCGACTACTTCGACTTCGCCGAGCCGTTCACCAAGCTCCCCTCGCACCGCATCCTGGCGATGCTGCGCGGCGAGAAGGAGGAGGTGCTCGACCTCGACCTGTCGCCGTTCGACGGCGCACAGGAGGCCGACCTGCCCGGCGAGAGCGACTACGAGCAGCGGATCGCCGCGCGCTTCGGCATCGCCGACCGCGGCCGCCCGGCCGACAAGTGGCTCGGCGACAGCGTGCGGTGGGCCTGGCGCACCCGGATCCTGGTGCGGCTCGGCATCGACCTGCGCACCCGGCTTCGCCAGGAGGCCGAGGACGAGGCGGTCAAGGTCTTCGCCGCCAACCTGCGCGACCTGCTGCTCGCCGCCCCGGCCGGCACCCGCGCCACGATGGGCCTGGACCCGGGCTTCCGCACCGGCGTCAAGGTCGCGATCGTGGACGACACCGGCAAGGTGGTCGCGCACGACACGATCTACCCGCACCAGCCCGCCAACAAGTGGGACGCCTCGCTCGCCACCCTGGCGGCGCTGGCGGCCAAGCACCGGGTGGACCTGATCTCGATCGGCAACGGCACCGCCTCGCGCGAGACCGACAAGCTGGCCGAGGACCTGATCAAGCGCCACCCGGAGCTGAAGCTCACCAAGGCGATCGTCTCGGAGGCCGGTGCCTCGGTCTACTCGGCCTCCGCCTTCGCCTCGCAGGAGCTGCCGGAGCTCAACGTCTCGATCCGCGGCGCGGTCTCGATCGCGCGGCGGCTCCAGGACCCGCTGGCCGAGCTGGTGAAGATCGACCCCAAGTCCATCGGCGTCGGCCAGTACCAGCACGACCTCAGCGAGTTGAAGCTCTCGCGGTCGCTGGACGCGGTGGTCGAGGACTGCGTCAACGCGGTGGGCGTGGACGTCAACACCGCCTCCGCGCCGCTGCTCACCCGGGTCTCCGGCGTCACCGCCACGCTCGCCGACAACATCGTGGCGCACCGCGACGCCAACGGCCCGTTCCGCACCCGGCGGGCGCTCAAGGACGTGGCGCGGCTGGGCCCGAAGGCGTTCGAGCAGTGCGCGGGCTTCCTGCGGATCCCCGGCGGCGACGACCCGCTGGACGCCTCCAGCGTGCACCCGGAGGCGTACCCCGTGGTGCGCCGGATCCTGGCCTCGACCGGCGGCTCGGTCAAGGACCTGATCGGCAACGGCGCTGCGCTGCGGGCGCTGCGTCCGTCCGAGTTCGCGGACGAGACCTTCGGTATCCCGACCGTCACCGACATCCTCGGCGAGCTGGACAAGCCGGGGCGCGACCCGCGTCCGGCGTTCAAGACCGCGACCTTCAAGGAGGGCGTCGACAAGATCGGCGACCTGGAGGCCGGCATGGTGCTGGAGGGTGTGGTGACCAACGTCGCCGCCTTTGGCGCGTTCGTCGACGTCGGCGTGCACCAGGACGGCCTGGTGCACGTGTCCGCGCTGTCGAAGAACTTCGTCAAGGACCCGCGCGAGGTGGTCAAGTCGGGCGACGTGGTCAAGGTGCGGGTCGTCTCGGTGGACGTGGCGCGCAAGCGGATCGGGCTGACGCTGCGGCTGGACGACGAGGTCGAGCGGGCGCCTCGCCCGGAGCGCTCGGAGCGTGCCGACCGCACCGCGCGTCCGCCGCGGCAGGACCGGCGTGGTGGCGGTGGCGGAGCCGCGCAGGCCCCCGCAGCAGGCAACAGTGCGATGGCCGACGCGCTGCGGCGTGCGGGGCTGACGAAGTAGCAGCTGTGACGGCGTGGAAAGTCGGCTCTGTCGACTTTCCACGCCCCCGCCGCCGGGTCAGTGAGCGGCCCGCTGCTCGGCCGCGAAGGTCACCAGCTCGGCCCACCACGGCTCGCGCCCGCGGGTGAGCAGCTCGCAGGCCTCGGCGAGCGGCACCGCGCGGACCTCCACGACCTCCTCGCCGTCGTCCGGGTTGGTCGGCGCGGAGTCCACCACCACCTCCGCCCAGCCCCAGAGCCAGGCCTTCTCGGGGTGCGGCTGCCACGGCCGGTAGGGCGTCGGACGGTCCGTCACACAGCGGTGCGCGCCGATCCAGGCCGGTGCGGTCAGCATCCGCGCGCCGGCCTCCTCGCGCAGCTCGCGGGTCAGGCAGGACTCGATGCCCTCGGCCGGCTCGCGCGTCCCGCCCGGCAGGAACCAGTGGTCGCGGGCGTCCCGGCAGAGCACCACCAACTCGTCGGCGAACCCCACCAGGTGGATGTTGGTGATGAGTTCGTCCGGCGGCAGTCGGTCCGAGAACTGGGCGTCCATGCCGCCCCACTCCCATCGCTGCGGCGCGAAGAGGAGCGGGTAACGGCCACTGGCGTGCTGCGTGAGGTCGGTGGTTTCCGTCATCGCATGATCCTAGGCCCTGGACAGGTTGAGCCCCCTCCCATTCCGCGGACCCATGCGGCAGGCTGGGCGGGTACATTACCCGCGAGTAGGGAGACAGTCATGGCACGCACGCACGAGGTCACCAACCAGGTCCCGCTGCCCTACGGCCACAACACCGCCGAGGATCCGGCGCTGCTCGCCGCCCTGCGCCGGGCCGGCGCGGACTGGGTGGAGCCCGAGCTGCGTGAGCTCGGCGCGCTGGCCGGCAGCGAACAGGCCGCCGAGTGGGGCCGGTTGGCCAACGAGAACGAGCCGGTGCTGCACACCCACGACCGCTTCGGGAACCGGATCGACGAGGTGGAGTTCCACCCCGCCTGGCACGAGCTGATGGGCGTCGCGGTCGGCCACGGCATGCACGCCGCGCCCTGGCAGGACCCGCGCCCCGGCGCGCACACCGCCCGCGCGGCCAAGTTCTACCTGTGGGGCCAGGTCGAGGCCGGGCACAGCTGCCCGATCTCGATGACCTACGCCTCCGTCCCGGCGCTCCGCGCGACGCCCGAACTCGCGCAGTGGCTGGAGCCGTTGCTGGCCTCCACGCAGTACGACTTCGGGCTGCGCGAGCCGCACGGCAAGCGCGGGCTGATCGCCGGCATGTCGATGACCGAGAAGCAGGGCGGCTCGGACGTCCGGGCCAACACCACCACCGCCGTCCCGGCCGCCGACGGCACCTACCGGCTCACCGGCCACAAGTGGTTCACCTCGGCCCCGATGTCGGACGTCTTCCTCACCCTCGCCCAGGCGCCCGGCGGCCTGAGCTGCTTCCTGCTGCCCCGGGTGCTGCCGGACGGCTCGCGCAACGCGCTGTACGTCCAGCGGCTCAAGGACAAGCTGGGCAACCGCTCCAACGCCTCCGCCGAGCTGGAGTACGACGGCGCGGTGGGCTGGCTGGTCGGCGAGGAGGGGCGCGGGGTGCCGACCATCATCGAGATGGTCAACATGACCCGGCTGGACTGCACCCTGGGGGCCGCCTCCGGGATGCGGCTCGGCGCCCTGCGGGCCGTCCAGCACGCCACCCACCGGCGGGCGTTCGGCGCCGCACTGATCGACCAGCCGCTGATGCGCAACGTGCTGGCCGACCTGGTGGTGGAGTCCGAGGCGGCCACCACGGTGGCGCTGCGGCTGGCCGAGGCGACCGACCGGGCGGTGGCGGGCGAGGAGGGCGAGGCGCTCTTCAAGCGGCTCGGGCTCGCGGTCTCCAAGTACTGGGTCTGCAAGCGCGGTCCGGCGCACGCGGCCGAGGCGCTGGAGTGCCTGGGCGGCAACGGCTACGTCGAGGAGTCGGGGATGCCGCGGCTCTACCGCGAGGCGCCGCTGGTCTCGATCTGGGAGGGCTCGGGCAACGTCGCCGCGCTGGACGCGCTGCGGGCGATGGCGCGCAGCCCGCAGTCGCTGGACGCCTACTTCGCCGAGGTCGACGCGGCCGCCGGCGCGGACCGCCGGCTGGACGCGTCGGTGGCCGAACTGCGCAAGCAGCTGGGCGACCTGGCGGACGTCGAGTACCGCACCCGGCGGCTGGTGGAGTCGATGGCGCTGGCCCTGCAGGGCTCCCTGCTGGTGCGCCACGGTGACCCGGCGGTGGCCGACGCGTTCTGCGCCTCGCGGCTCGCCGGCGACCACGGCGGCGCGTTCGGCACCCTGCCCTCGGGCGTCGACACCGAGGCGATCCTGTCCCGGGCGCAGATGGTTCCGAACCGGGCCTGACTGTCAGTGGGGGTCGCGAGAATGTTCGACATGACCTCAGAAGCCACCCTTTCGCTGTCCCCTGCTGCCTACGCCCAGGCCGTCGCCGACGCCGCCCAGGCGGCGAAGGCGTACTACACCGACGGCGCGACCGCGTTGGACGACGACGAGTACGACGCGCTCGTGCGGGCCATCGCCGCCTTCGAGGCGGCGCACCCGGAGGCCGTGCTGCCGCTCTCGCCGACCGGGCGGGTGGCGGGCGGCACGGTCTCCGGCGACGTGCCGCACAGCGTGCCGATGCTCAGCCTGGACAACGTCTTCTCGCCCGAGGAGCTGGCGGCCTGGGTGGCCTCGCTGGAGCGCCGGCTCGGCCGCCCGGTGGCCGGCGGCTGGTCGGTGGAGCCGAAGTTGGACGGTCTGGCGGTGGCCGCCCACTACCGGGGCGGGCACCTGGTCCAGCTGGTCACCCGCGGGGACGGTCTGGCGGGCGAGGACATCACGCACGCCGCGGGCAGCGTGCTCGGCCTGCCCGCGCTGCTCGGCGAGCCGATCGACATCGAGCTGCGCGGTGAAGTCCTGCTGACCGACGAGCAGTTCGAGCGCGCCAACGCCACCCGCGCGGAGCACGGCGCGACCCCGTTCGCCAACCCGCGCAACGGCGCGGCGGGCACCCTGCGCGCCAAGGACCGCCCCTACCGGGTGGAGCTGAGCTTCTTCGGGTACGCGGCGCCCGGCCTGGCCGGACCGCACCACGAGGTGATCGCCCGGATCGCCGAACTGGGCGCGGCCACGGCGGCGGTGCGGCACTGCGCAGGCGTCGAGGAGGTGCAGCAGCGGATCGCCGAGATCGCCGCCGCCCGCCCCGAACTCCCGTACGGCATCGACGGGATCGTGGTGAAGGCGGACGCCGCCGCGGACCAGGAGGCGGCCGGGTCCGGCTCCCGCGCACCGCGCTGGGCGGTCGCGTACAAGCTGCCCGCCGCGCACCGGATCACCCGGCTGCTCGCGGTGGAGTGGAACGTCGGACGGACGGGCGTGATCGCGCCGCGCGCGGTGCTGGAGCCGGTGGTGGTGGACGGCGCGACGGTCCGCTATGCGACCCTGCACAACCCCGCCGACATCGCGCGGCGCGGCCTGATGCTGGGCGACCAGGTCTCGCTCTACCGCGCGGGCGACGTGATCCCGCGGGTCGAGGCGCCGCTCGTCCACCTGCGGACCGGCGAGGAGCAGCCGATCGAGTTCCCGGCCGTCTGCCCGTGCTGCGGGGACGCCGTCGACACCACCCAGCAGCGCTGGCGGTGCGTGCGCGGCCGCAGCTGCCAGGCGGTCGCCTCGGTGCGCTACGCGGTCGGGCGCGACCAGCTGGACATCGCCGGCCTCGGCGGCACCAGGGCGGTCCAGCTCGTCGAGGCAGGGCTGGTGGCGGACTTCGCCGACCTCTTCACCCTCACCCGCGAGCAGTTGCTGAGCCTGGACCGGATGGGCGAGGTCAGCGCCGACAACCTGCTGGTCGCGATCGAGCAGGCCAGGCGGCAGCCGCTGGGCAAGGTGTTCTGCGCGCTGGGGGTGCGCGGGACGGGCCGCTCGATGTCGCGGCGGATCGCGCGGCACTTCGGCACGATGGCGGCGATCCGGGCGGCGGACGCCGAGCAGTACGCGCAGGTGGCCGGGATCGGCGCCGAGAAGGCCGCGCTGGTGGTCGAGGAACTCACCGAACTCTCCGAGGTACTAGACAAGTTGGCGGCCGCCGGGGTGACCGGTGGTGCTGCTCCCGAGGTAGCGGTGGTGGAGCAGCCGGGCCCGCTGGCGGGCCAGGCGGTGGTGGTCACCGGCACGATGACCGGCGCACTCGCCCAGCTCTCCCGCACGGCGGTGAACGAGCTGGTCGAGCGCGCCGGCGGCACGGCCTCCTCCTCGGTCTCCGCGCGGACGGCGATGCTGGTGGCGGGGGAGAAGGCCGGCTCGAAGCGGGCCAAGGCGGAGCAGCTGGGGATCCAGGTGCTGACGCCCGAGGAGTTCGCCGCGCTGGTCGGCGAGTTCCTGGCGTAGCTCCCTACGGCCCTACGCCTCCTTGACCCAGATCAGCTTGCGGCCGGTCTCGGAGGGGGCGGTGATCGGGGCGTCCTGCTGGATCCGGTCGAGGCGGTAGTCGAGCCTGCGCGGGACGGCGGCGCTGGCCGCGTTCGACTCGTCGCAGCGGATCTCGACGCGGTGGATGCCGGGCAGCTCCAGGGCGGCGGTGGTGAGCGCCGCCGCCGCCTGGGTGGCGATGCCGCGGCCGGTGTGGTCGAAGTCCACCCAGTAGCCGATCTCCAGGGCGCCCGGGCCGATCCGGCCGTGCAGCCCGAACGCGCCGACGATGACGTCCGGTTCGCCCTCCAGCCCGGCGACGTACAGGAAGTCGGTGCCGTCCGCCCAGGCCTGCCATCCGCTCTGCGCGATCTCCCGGCTCTCCTCCATCGTCGGCGCCGACCCCGCCCAGGGCATCCACGGCCGCAGGTGCTCCAGGTTGCGGGTCACCGCGGCGTTCATCGGGCCGGCGTGGGCGGGGGCGCGCCGGTGCAGCGAGACGCCGCCCGGCAGGTCGAGCCGCTCCGGAGGGCGTACGCCGGCGGGCAGGGGTGGGACGGTCTCGTCCAGAGTGCGGTTCATGACAAGCATGATGGCACCCGGTCAGGCCGCTGACCAGGGGATTCCTCGGGTGTCACAGGCGTATCAGGACCTCCTCCAGCCCCTTGCGGTGCAGGTCGGGAACCCGGGCGTCCTCGGCCGGGTAGCCGACCGGGATGACGTACGAGGCCCGCTCCTCGGCGGGGCGTTCGCAGACCTCGTTGAGGAAGCGCATCGGGCTCGGCGTGTGGGTGAGGGTGGCCAGGCCCGCCTGGTGCAGGCTCGCCAGCAGCAGACCGACGGCGATGCCCACCGACTCCTTGGTGTAGTACGGCCGCGGCGACTGCGGGCCCTTGTGCACCTCGAAGACCACGATCACGGCCGGCGCGTCCTCAAGGAACGGCTTGCGCCAGTCGGTGCCGATCGGGGCCAGCGCCGCCAGCCACTCCTCGGAGGCGCGGTGGGCGTAGAACTCGCGCTCCTCCGCCTCGGCGGCCTCGCGCAGCGCGCGCTTGCGCTCGGGGTCGGTGATCACCACGAAGCGCCAGGGCTGGACGTGTGCCCCGCTCGGCGCGGTGGCGGCGGTCCGGACGGCCCAGTCGATCACCCCGTCCGGGATCGGGCGGGTCGAGTAGTCGCGGACGGTCCGGCGCTGGGCCATCACCTGGTGGAAGGTCCTGCTGCGGGCCTCGGCCTCGTGGGCGGGCACCGTCATCGGGCGGAGCGGGACGGTCGGGTGGTCCGTCGCGGCCGCTGTGCTGTCAACCATGGTCGACAGCACAGCACATGACCGCGCGGCAGGGAAGAGGGTGGTTCAGACCACTGGGAACTACAGTTCGGTGACCCGGCCGCCCTCGACCGCGATCCGGCGGTTCACCGAGACCGCCTCCAGCATCCGCCGGTCGTGGGTGACCAGCAGCAGCGTCCCGGTGTAGCCGGCCAGCGCCGACTCCAGCTGCTCGATGGCGGCCAGGTCCAGGTGGTTCGTCGGCTCGTCCAGGACCAGCAGGTTGACCCCGCGGGCCTGGAGCAGAGCGAGCGCCGCCCGGGTCCGCTCACCGGGCGACAGGGTGGCCGCGGGCCGCAGCACGTGCGCCGCCTTGAGCCCGAACTTGGCCAGCAGGGTGCGCAGATCGGCCTCGTTCAGCTCGGGTACGGCCGCGCCGAAGGCCTCCATCAGCGGCTCGCCGCCGAGGAACAGGCCGCGTGCCTGGTCCACCTCGCCGACCACCACGCCGGATCCCAACGAGGCCTGGCCGGAGTCGAGTTCGAGCCGCCCGAGGAGAGCGGCCAGCAGCGTGGACTTGCCCGAGCCGTTGGCGCCGGTGATGGCCACCCGGTCGGCCCAGTCGATCTGCAGGTCCACCGGACCGAAGACGAAGTCGCCGAGTCGCACGACGGCCTGTCGCAGCGTGGCGACCACCGAGCCGGAGCGCGGGGCGGCGGCGATCTCCATCCGCAGCTCCCACTCCTTGCGCGGCTCCTCCACCACGTCCAGGCGCTCGATCATGCGCTGGGTCTGCTTGGCCTTGGCGGCCTGCTTCTCGGAGGAGGAGAGGGCCGCGGCCTTGCGGTTCTTGTCGTTGTCCGGGCTCTTCTTGAGCGCGTTGCGCACGCCCTTGTCCGCCCAGCCCTTCTGCATCCGGGAGCGGGCCTCCAGGCTCGCCTTGGTGTCGGCGTACTCCTCGTACTCCTCGCGGGCGTGCGTGCGGGCGCGCTCACGCTCGGCGAGGTAGGACTCGTAGCCGCCGCCGTACAGCCGGATCTGCTGCTGGGCGAGGTCCAGCTCCAGGACCCGGGTGACCGTCCGGGCCAGGAACTCGCGGTCGTGGCTGATCACCACGGTGCCGGCGCGCAGCCCGGTGACGAAGGACTCCAGGCGGGCCAGGCCGTCCAGGTCCAGGTCGTTGGTCGGCTCGTCGAGCAGGAAGACGTCGTAGCGCGAGAGCAGCAGCGAGGCCAGGCCCGCGCGGGCGGCCTGGCCACCGGAGAGCGCGGTCATCGGCAGGTCCAGGCTCACCTTGAGGCCGAGCGAGTCGGCGACCTCCTCGGCCCGCTCCTCCAGGTCCGCTCCGCCCAGGTTGAGCCAGCGGTCCAGGCTGTCGGCGTACGCGTCGTCGGCGCCCGGACGGCCCTCCACCAGGCCCGCGGTCGCCTCGTCCAGGGCCGCCTGGGCGGCCGCCACGCCGGTGCGCCGGGCCAGGAACTCCCGGACCGACTCACCCGGACGGCGGTCCGGCTCCTGCGGCAGGTGGCCGACCGTGGCGGACGGCGGACTGAGCGCGATCGAGCCGCCCTCGGGCTGGTCGAGACCGGCCAGCAGGCGCAGCAGCGTCGACTTTCCCGCGCCGTTCACGCCGACCAGACCGGTCACCTCGCCGGGGGCGACGACCAGGTCAAGGCCGGTGAAGAGGGTGCGGTCGCCGTGGCCGGCGCTCAGATCCTTGGTTACGAGAGTGGCACTCATGATGGCTCGATCCTAGTTGGCTCCCGGCCCGGAAAATACTTTGCGCGGTCCCGCGAGGCCGCCCTACCGTGGTGCCCGTTGGTTCACCGGAACAGGAGAAGGCCGTTGCTCTACTGAGGTCACGAGACACCGCTCGCCGCGCTGAGTCCCCGCGCGGTGGTTATGGAGCGTGCTGTTCGACCTCGGTGTGACGCCCGTCCGCTGGACCCTTCCCGTCACATCCGCACGTCCTCCCGCGGTGTTCTCCCGTTGTTGCCGTCCGCCCTTTCCGAGCAACCACGCAGGAGGCCATCCATGGCATCGGCTACCACCACCTCCGTCCTCTGCACCGACCTGAGCTTCGAGTGGCCCGACGGCAGGACCGTCCTGGACCGCTTCCACCTCGCGGTCGGCCCCGGCCGCACCGGCCTGATCGGGCTCAACGGCGCCGGCAAGTCGACGCTGCTGCGCCTGCTCTCGGGCGAGCTGACGCCCACCTTCGGCACCGTCCGGGTGGCCGGCCAGGTCGGCTACCTGCCGCAGGACATCGCGCTCGACACCACACTGAGGGTCGACGAGGCGCTCGGGATCCGCGAGCGGCGGCGGGCGCTGCACGCGATCGAGTCCGGCGACGCCGACGAGCGGCACTTCACCGTCCTCGGGGACGACTGGGACGTCGAGGAACGGGCCCGCGCGACCCTGGACCGGCTCGGCCTGGACGCCCTCGAGCTCGACCGGACCACCGGTCAACTCTCCGGCGGTGAGGTGGTGTTGCTGCGCCTGGCGGCGCTGCTGCTGGAGCGCCCGGACATCCTGCTGCTGGACGAGCCGACCAACAGCCTGGACCTGTCCGCTCGCGCCCGCCTCTACGAGGCCGTGCGGAGCTTCACCGGCGTGCTGGTGGTGGTCAGCCACGACCGCGAACTCCTGGCCCACGTCGACCAGATCGCCGACCTGCGGGACGGCGGCGTCACCTGGTACGGCGGCAACTACGCTGCCTACGAACGGGTGTTGGCGGCCGAGCAGGAGACGGCCGAGCGCGCCCTGCGCAACGCCGAGGCCGATGTCGAGCGCCAGAAACGGGACTTGGCGGACGCCAGGATCAAGCTGGAGCGCAGCGCGCGCTACGGCAAGAAGCGCTCCGACCAGCGGAACGACCCGAAGATCATCTCGGGCAAGCTCAAGCGGCAGGGCGAGGAGACCGCCGGGCGGGTGCGCGGCATGCACACCGAGCGGCTGGAGGACGCCCGCGGGCGACTGACGGCGGCCGAGGAGGCGGTGCGCGACGACGCGGAGATCCGGATCGACCTTCCGCGCACCGAAGTCCCGGCCGGGCGCACGGTGTTGATCCTGGACCGGGTCCGCCCGGCGTACGGGCCGAGCGTCAAGCTCCAGCTGCGCGGCCCGGAGCGGGTCGCGCTGATCGGGCGCAACGGCGCCGGCAAGTCCACCCTGCTGCGCACCATCGCGGGTGAACTCCCGGCGCTGGAGGGCGAACTCACCACCCCGGTGGCGCTGCGCCACCTGCCGCAGCGCCTCGACCTGCTGGACGACGCGCTGAGCGTGGTCGACAACGTCAAGGCGTTCGCGCCCGCGCACGGCGACAACCTGGTGCGGGCGCGGCTGGCCCGCTTCCTGTTCCGCGGCGCCCGGGCCGACCAGCCGGCCGGCACGCTCTCGGGCGGCGAGCGGTTCCGGGCCACCCTGGCGGCTCTGCTGCTGGCCGACCCGGCGCCGCAGCTGCTGCTGCTCGACGAGCCGACCAACAGCCTCGACCTCGCGAGCACCCGCCAGCTCACCCAGGCACTGGAGTCGTACCAGGGCGCGCTGGTCGTGGCCAGCCACGACCTGCCGTTCCTGCGCGGCCTCGGCATCACCCGCTGGCTCAGCCTGGACGAGGACGGGCTGCACCCGGTGGATCCGCAGTAGCTCCACGGTAGGAGGCGGCCCGGGCCTCCCCTCCCCTGTGCGGGAGGCCCGGGCCAGGCCTCAGCTCTTGGCGTTCTCCCAACTCGCGCTGGTGGCCAGCGCCTGGAGCTGGTCGAGCGTCAGGGTGGGCAGCGCCCGGGTCGGCGCGAGGGCCTGCGAGGTGGCGTTGAACGCCTGCACGAGGATCCGCAGGTGGTCGGTGCGCAGGATGTCCACGGTGTTGCGGACCAGGCCCGGCTCACCGCCGTAGTCCTTCTCGCTGGTGCGCAGCACCTGGGTGCCGTCCGGCAGCACGGTGGCGCCCTGGAAGTTGACGGGGATGTCGGCGCCGCTGCTGACACCCGCCTTGAAGATGCTCCAGTCCTGGACGGTGACCTCGACCAGGCTCTTTCCGTGGCCGTCGTCCACCGTGAAGTGGGCCGTGTCGGTACTGCCGGCGGTGTCCGCCTCGGTCAGGCCGGCGGGCAGCAGGGGGGCAGCGGTGGCGAGGATCTTGTCGGTCGGGGGCCAGTTGAAGTTCTGCCGCATCGGGTCGCTGCCGGTGTAGAGGCCCGACGGCGGAACGTACGGCGCGGGCATCGCGGCCATCACCTGGTTCCAGCTCGGGTCGGTGGCGATCGCGGCGAGTCGGTCCGCGGTCAGCGGCGGATCCGCGCGGGTGACCTGGTAGCTGGAGTTGGTCGGCGTGTTGGACTCGACGAGGGTCAGCCCGGTCCCGTCCGGGCGCAGCAGCTGGGCGGACCAGCGCTTGATGCCGTCCCGGCGGTCGGGGCGGTCGTAGCGCTGGAGGACGAGCAGCGTGGAGCCGTCCGGGCGGGTCGTGCGGCTGCACACGGTGAACGGCTCATCCGTCCTGTCCGGGCACTGAGTCCAGTCCGCGTTCATGTTCACGGGGGTGGAGAGACGCTGGAAATCGATCTGGACATAGGACTTCCCGTGGCCGTCGTCGACCGTGGCGGAGGCGAGGGTGCCCACCGCGGTGTGCTGCGGATCGGGCTCGGTGCCGTGGCTCGTCGCCTCGCTGAGGGACCAGGTGGCTGGCAGCTGCGCCTTGAAGAGGGTCAGCAGCTGCGCGTCACTGATGGGTGCGGCGGGCAGGGTGGCCGTGGGGGTCGTCGCGGCGGGCGGCGGGCTGGAGGTGGTGGCCGGGCTGGTCACCCGGGTCGCGCCGCCCGGATCGGCCCAGCCGGTCAGCGCGCCGGCGCCGGCGACCAGCACGACCAGGGCACCGGCCCCGGCGAGGGCGTTGCGGCGCCGCTTGCGGCGCTGTCCGCGCCGGGCCGCGCCGAGCGCCAGGGCCTCGGTGCCGCGCGCGGGGGAGACGTCGGCCGCCGTGCGCAGGGCCAGGGCGAAGGCGTTCTCGAAGGGGTCGTCCGAAGACTCGTCAATGGGCATGGCAGAGCACCGTTTCCTTGGTGGTTGCGGCTGTGCAGGGGCGCCGAGCTGCGGATCAGCGCGCGGTGCGTTCGGGTTCGGGTTCGGCAAGGCTGTCGCCGAGCAGGGCGCGCATCCGGGCCAGCGCCCGATGGCTGCGCGAGCGCACCGCGGTGGCGGTCAGGCGCAGGGCGACCGCGGTCTCCTCGACGCTGCGGTCCTCCCAGAAGCGCAGCACCAGAACCGCGCGGTCCTGCGGCGAGACGTCGGCCAGGGCCTGGAGGAGAGCGAGGCGCAGAGTGGGGTCGGTGTCGTTGATGGCGATGTCGGGGAACTCGTAGGTCACCCGCTCGGTGCTGCTGCGCCTGCGCCGCCAGGACAAGAACGTGTTGACCAGGACGGTCTGCGCGTAGCCGGCCGGGTTCTCCAGCCGCGAGAGCCGGCGCCAGCGGACGTACATCCGGCTGAGCGCCTCCTGCACCAGGTCCTCCGCGAGGTGGCTGTCACCGCCGGTCAGCAGGTAGGCGGTCTTGAACAGTTGGCCCCCGCGTGCGGCGGCGAAATCCAGGAAGTCCAGCGGGCCTGGTGGCGCCGAGTCGGTGGTCGCGGTGTGTTCCATGTCCGAGTAACGCCGTGAGTGGTCGGTGCTGTTGCAGGTGCTGTTGCAGGTGCTGTTGCAGGTGGATTTCGGGATCTGTTCGAGTGCTTCCCGAGCGGCCTCCCGGAGGCGGTACCTGTCCGGTACCCTGGCGGCATGCCAGCTCTCAACATCGAGTACACGGAGACCGAACTGGCCGCGATCCGCGAGGCGGCGGCGGCCGACGGCAAGAGCGTCAAGGCCTATGTGCACGACCTCAGCGTGCGCGAGCAGCAGCGCCGGACGTTCGTCAACCACGCGGTGGCGTTCTGGAACGCGCACCTGGAGGAGTTCGACGCGGCCTTCCCGGAGGACGCCCCTGCCGCGAAGCGCAGTGCGGCCTGATGATCCTGCACGTCGACATCCGCTGGCTCCTGGACGTCCAGGAGCAGGCCTCGCCGGAGGACCTCAGCGTCCGCGACTACTCGGCCCTTCAGGCCGCCGTCGCCCGGCACCGGGTGAACACCGCGCAGCTCGGCCATGACGCCGACCCGGCGTGGTGCGCGGCCGCGCTGATGCACACCATCGTGCTGCTGCGGCCGCTGCCGGTCCGCAACAACCTCTACGCCTGTATGGCGACCGCCGCGTACATGCACGCCGCCAAGGAGGGCATCGACCCGCCGTACGGCGCCCTGGTCGAGCTGGCCCGCGACGTGGCGGACACCAAGGCGGACGTCTTCGCGGCGGCCGACCGGATCCGTTCCTGGCGGATCTAGGCTTCCGCAGGCTTCAGGAGCCTGGTCCGGACGGCGGTACCGAGCCGGTCCAGGCCCACCACGACCGAGGCGAGCACGACGAACTCGACGGTGAGCTGCGCAATCTGCAGCCACACCCAGCCGTAGCCGTTCCGGCTCGGGTCGAGGAAGAAGTACGGGTACTTGTTCGGGAACTGGGGGAAGAGCGCGGCCCGCAGCTCGGTCACCAGGGCGTAGCCGAGCGGGAAGGAGAGCCAGAGCGGCAGGTCCTTCCAGCGCGAGGCGTTGCGCGGCCGCAGGACGATCCAGTCCAGCACCACCATCACCGGCGAGACGTAGTGCAGGAAGAACGAGGACCAGTTCTGCAGCCGGTCCGGCCCCGAGACCAGACCCGGCAGCGGGTTGGCGCCGTGGTTGAGCAGGATGTGTGCGACCAGGCCGGTGATCAGGATGTACAGCGTGGCCGCGCCGCGCAGCCGGGGCGCCGGGGCGTCCACGGTGGCCCGCTTGGTCATCCAGTAGACCGCCGCGGCGAAGTAGCCGAGCACGATGACGTTGCTCTCGACCGTGAAGTACACCAGCGAACCGGTGCCGGTGATCAGTCCGAGCCCGGAGGAGAGGACGATGGCCAGCCGCCACCAGAGGGCGGGTCGGGTCCAGACTGCCATGTGCTCACCAGTTCGTCGTACGGGTCGAATGCTGCACTCTACCCGCGGGTAGCCAGGGAGTGGAGTCGGTCGTTCCGCTCTCCTTCGAGTGCCCGGCGGGACGCCCTTGTTACCGGCGGGTCACCGGCATACCATCGCGAGTGTTACAGCTCCACTGTCACGCTCTGGAGGAGACGACTCAGGTGGTACCGCCGACCGGCCCGCTGGCCGGAGTGAGAGTGCTGGAGCTGGCCGGGATCGGGCCGGGCCCGTTCGCGGCCATGCTGCTCGGCGACCTCGGGGCGGACGTGGTCCGGGTCGACCGGCCCGGTCCGTCCCCGCTCGCCGGGGATCCGGCGCTCGACCTCACCAACCGCAACAAACGCTCCGTCCTGGTCGACCTCAAGGCGCCGGACGGGCCGGAGCTGGTGCTCGCGCTGGCCGAGCGGGCCGACCTGCTGATCGAGGGGTACCGGCCGGGCGTCGCCGAGCGCCTGGGCGTCGGCCCGGACGCCTGCCTGGCCCGAAACCCCGCGCTGGTCTACGGCCGGATGACCGGCTGGGGGCAGGACGGCCCGCTGGCCGCCAGCGCCGGCCACGACATCGACTACACCGCGCTGAGCGGGCTGCTCGGTATGGTCGGCCCGGCCGACGGCCCGCCGGCGATACCCGTCAACCTGCTCGGCGACTACGCGGGCGGCTCGCTCTACCTCGCCGTCGGCCTGCTCGCCGCCCTTCAGCACGCCCGGACCACCGGTGCCGGCCAGGTGGTGGACGCCGCGATCGTGGACGGCGCCGCCCACCTCGGCACGCTGTTCTGGGGCCTGCTGGCGCAGGGCAGTTGGCAGGACCGCCGGGGCGTCAACCTGCTGGACGGCGGCGCGCCCTGCTACGCCGTCTACCAGGCCTCGGACGGCGGCCACTTCGCGGTCGGCGCGCTGGAACCGCAGTTCTACGCGGAGTTCGCCCGGCTGCTGGAGCTCGGCGACGACGCCCCCGGCCAGTACGAGACGGCCCGCTGGCCCGAGTTGCGGGCCCGGATCGCGCTGCGCTTCGCCACCCGCAGCACGGCCGAGTGGACCGCCGTGTTCGCCGGCACTGACGCCTGCGTGGCACCCGTCCTGACGCTGCGTCAAGCCGCCGCCCACTCGCACCTGGTGGCCCGCGGAACCTACCCCCGGGTGGACGGCGTCACCCAGCCCGCGCCGGCCCCGCGCTTCTCGGCCACCCCCGGCGCGCTGCGCCTGCCACCCGCACGCCCCGGCGCGGACACCGCCGAGGTGGCCCGCGACTGGGGTCTGCCAGAACTCGACCGTACGACCAACCTCGACCGTACGACCAACTCCCCGGAGAGGCAGTCATCGTGAGCACCGAAGCGTACGTCTACGAGGCGATCCGCACGCCGCGCGGCCGTGGCAGGAACGGTTCCCTGCACGGCACCAAGCCGGTCGACCTCGTGGTCGGCCTGATCCACGAACTCCGCAGCCGGATGCCTGAGTTGGATCCCTCCGCGATCGACGACGTGGTGCTCGGCGTGGTCAGCCCGCTCGGCGACCAGGGCTCCGACATCGCCCGGATCGCGGCCGTCGCCGCCGGCCTGCCCGACACGGTGGCCGGCGTGCAGCTGAACCGGTTCTGCGCCTCCGGCCTGGAGTCCGTCAACCTGGCTGCGGCCAAGGTCCGTTCGGGCTGGGAGGATCTGGTGCTGGCCGGCGGCGTGGAGTCGATGTCCCGGGTGCCGATGGGCTCGGACGGCGGCGCCTGGGCGATGGACCCGATGACCAACTACGAGTCCGGCTTCGTCCCGCAGGGCATCGGCGCGGACCTGATCGCCACCATCGAGGGCCTCTCCCGCGCCGACGTGGACGCCTTCGCCGCCGTGTCGCAGGCGCGCGCCGGCAAGGCCCAGGCGGACGGCCTCTTCGACCGCTCGGTGGTCCCGGTCAGGGACCGCAACGGCCTGGTCGTGCTGGACCGCGACGAGTACCTGCGCCCCGGCACCACGGTGGAGACCCTGGGCGGCCTCAAGCCCGCCTTCGCCGGGATCGGCGAGGCGGGCGGGTTCGACGCCGTCGCGCTGCAGAAGTACCACTGGGTGGAGAGCATCGACCACGTCCACACGGCCGGCAACTCCTCCGGCATCGTGGACGGCGCCGCGCTGGTGGCGATCGGCTCGCGCGAGGTCGGCGAGCGCTACGGGCTGCGCCCGCGCGCCCGGATCGTCTCGGCGGCGGTCTCCGGCTCCGAGCCCACCATCATGCTCACCGGCCCGGCCCCCGCGGCCCGCAAGGCGCTGGCCAAGGCGGGCCTGACCGCGGCCGACATCGACCTGGTCGAGATCAACGAGGCCTTCGCCTCGGTCGTGCTGCGCTTCATGCGCGAACTCGGCTTCCGGCACGACCAGGTGAACGTCAACGGCGGCGCGATCGCGCTCGGCCACCCGCTGGGCGCCACCGGCGCGATGATCCTGGGCACCCTGATCGACGAGCTGGAGCGGCGCGACCTGCGCTACGGACTGGTCACCCTGTGCGTCGGCGGCGGCATGGGCGTCGCCACCGTCGTCGAGCGCCTCGCCTGATCCTCCCCACTTCTCTGGAGAACTCTGTCATGACTGACACCATCATCCGCTGGGAGCAGGGCGAGGACGGCATCGTCACGCTGGTCCTGGACGACCCCACGCAGTCCGTCAACACCATGAACGCGGCCTTCAGCGAGGCGTTCGACGCCGTGGTGGCGCGCCTTTCGGAGGCGCAGGGTCTGCGGGGTGTGATCGTCACCTCCGGCAAGAAGACCTTCTTCGCCGGCGGCGACCTGCGCCTGCTCTCCTCGGCCGGACCCGACCAGGCCGAGCAGGTCTTCGAGTCCTCGCTGCGGATCAAGCGCGCACTGCGCACCCTGGAGACGCTCGGCCTGCCGGTCGTCGCGGCGATCAACGGCAGCGCGCTGGGCGGCGGGCTGGAGCTCGCGCTCGCCTGCCACCACCGGATCGCGCTGACCGCGCCGGGCAGCAAGATCGGCCTGCCCGAGGTGACGCTGGGCCTGCTGCCCGGCGGTGGCGGCGTCGTCCGCACCGTCCGGATGCTCGGGTTGGCGGACGCGCTGCTGAAGGTGCTGCTGACCGGTCGCCAGTACCGCCCTGCGGCGGCTCTCGAAGTCGGCCTGGTGCACGAACTCGCCTCCACTCAGGAGGAGTTGCTGGAGAAGGCGAAGGCCTGGATCGAGGCCAACGAGACCGCCCGGCAGCCCTGGGACGTCAAGGGCTACAAGATCCCCGGCGGGACCCCGGCCACCCCGGCGCTGGCCGCCAACCTGCCCGCGTTCCCCGCCAACCTGCGCAAGCAGCTGGCCGGTGCCCCCTACCCCGCGCCGCGCAACGTGCTCGCGGCGGCGGTCGAGAGCTCCCAGGTCGACGTGGACACCGCGATGGTCATCGAGGCGCGCTACTTCACCGAGCTGGTCTGCGGGCAGACCGCCAAGAACATGATCCAGGGCCTCTTCTTCGACACCCAGGCGGTCAACTCCGGTGCCGGGCGCCCGTCGGGGGTCGAGAAGCGCACGGTGCGCCGGGTCGCGGTGCTCGGCGCCGGGATGATGGGCGCGGGCATCGCGTACTCCTGCGCCAAGGCGGGCATGGAGGTCGTCCTCAAGGACGTCAGTCTGGACGCCGCCGAGCGCGGAAAGGCCTACTCCGCCGGGCTGTTGGACAAGGCGGTCGCGCGCGGGCGCAGCACCGCCGAGCAGCGCTCCGAGCTGCTGGCGCGGATCACCCCGAGCGCCGACCCGGCAGATCTGGCGGGCTGCGACGCGGTGATCGAGGCCGTCTTCGAGGACGTCGCGCTCAAGCACAAGGTCTTCCAGGAGGTGGAGGGGGTGCTGGCGGCCGACGCGCTGCTCTGCTCCAACACCTCCACGCTGCCGATCAGCCTGCTGGCGGAGGGAGTTGAGCGGTCCTCCGACTTCATCGGGCTGCACTTCTTCTCGCCGGTTGACAAGATGCCGCTGGTGGAGATCATCAAGGGCGAGCGGACCGGGGACGAGGCGGTGGCGCGCGCGTTCGACCTGGTCCGCCAGATCGGCAAGACCCCGATCGTCGTCAACGACTCGCGCGGCTTCTTCACCTCGCGCGTGATCGGCCAGTTCATCAACGAGGGCGTCGCGATGGTCGGCGAGGGCGTCGAGCCGGCCAGCATCGAGCAGGCCGCAGCCCAGGCGGGCTACCCCGCGAAGGTGCTCTCGCTGCTGGACGAACTGACGCTGACCCTCCCGCGCCGGATCCGCGGCGAGGCCCGACGGGCCGCCGAGGAGGCGGGCGAGGCCTGGGTCGAGCACCCGGCCGATGTGGTGATGGACCGGATGGTCGAGGAGTTCGGCCGCCCGGGGCGCAGCGGCGGCGCGGGCTTCTACGAGTACGACGGGGACGGGCGGCGCGTGCGGCTGTGGCCGGGGCTGCGCGAGCACTTCTCGCGTCCCGGCGCTTCGGAGGTGCCTTTCCTCGACCTCAAGGAGCGGATGCTCTTCGCAGAGGCGCTGGACTCGGTCCGCTGCCTGGAGGAGGGCGTGCTGACGTCCGTGGCGGACGCCAACGTCGGCTCGATCCTCGGCATCGGCTTCCCGGCCTGGACGGGCGGGGTGCTCCAGTACATCAACGGGTACGAGGGGGGCGTCGCCGGATTCCTCGCGCGGGCCCGGGAGTTGGCCGCCGCCTACGGCGAGCGGTTCACGCCGCCGGCACTGCTGGAGCGGGTGGCGGCAGAGGGCGGCACGTTCAAGGACTGACTAGCCATTCACTGAGCGGCTGCCCTGCCCCCTCCGGTCAGGGCAGCCGCTTCCCCGCTACCACGGACTTCCCACACGTCGGTCGCGGAACGACACCCCAGACATCGCTGAGCGCCTCGACCAGCAGGAGCCCGCGCCCGCCGCAAGCCTCGGAGTCGGGTGAACCTACCGCTGGCCGCCCCGATCCAGGATCGGAGACCGCCAGCCAGTAGTGCCCGTCAGCGGTCCAGAAGACGAGTTCGATCATCTCCTCGTCGTTGCTGCGGGCACCGTGTCGGACCGCATTGGTGACCAGCTCCGAGGTCAGGAGCCGCAGCTCATAGGAGACTTGCGGATCGGCCGGCCTGGGAAGCGCCTCCCCGACGACCCGCCGGGCCCGCGGCACGGAGGCCAGCTCGGCAGGGAACCGCCAGTAGGACGGCACGGCGGGGATGGTGGGGATGGACGGGAGCGGGATTCCAGGCATGGCTGACTCCTCGCGGGGATGGGGTAGTTGAGCCGGCGCGGATGCTCCCGGGGCAGGTGGGCATGCTCGCGCGGTGCACTTCAGGACATCGCCTTCTGTGATCCTTGCCATACTGAGAGTAGCCTGCGGCGGGGTAAATTTGCCACGCGTTCCTGCCAACTTGTCCCGGTGATGTGGGTTCGTGTCATGGCGAGGCAGACTTGTCCCACGTCGCACGGAAGGAACGGCATGACTCCCAGAACGGCTCTCACTGAACGTCAGAAGCGTTTGGGGAGTGAGGTGCGGAAGATCCGGACCTCGGCGGGCATGAGCGCCGAGTACGCGGCGGGTCTACTCGGTGTGGATCGCGGCAAGATCTCCAACATGGAGTCAGGCCTGCGCCCGATCACTCCTGAGCGCCTGCGCACGCTGGCCTACAACTGCCACTGCACGGACCAGGCATACGTCGACGCGCTGGTCGAGATGGCACAGCCGGGCGAGAAGGGCTGGTGGGAGCGCTATCGCGGCAGTCTCCCTCAGGGTCTGCTCGACATCGCCGAACTCGAAGCCCGGGCGACGCGACTGCGTACCGCCAACACCGTGCACGTTCCTGGCCTGTTGCAGACCTCGGACCACGCATTGGCGCTCTTCCGTGCCGCCGTCCCAGCATTGCCCGAACACGAGGTCGGGCTTCGACTCGCCCACCGCGCGGAGCGTCAACAGGTGATCGCCCGCGAAGCGCTGCCGGGCTATGTCGCTGTTGTGCACGAGGCTGCCCTGCGGATGCAGTTCGGAGGTCGGCAGGTCACCCGTGCGCAGTTGGAGCACCTGCTTGGCATGTCCGAACGGGAGAACATCACCGTGCGTGTTGTCCTCTTCGAGCGCGGTGCCTTCCCCGGCGCAGGTCAGACCGTCCTTTATGCCGAGGGTCCCGTGCCGCAGCTCGATACTGTGCAGGTGGACAGGGCACACGGTCCCGAATTTCTGGATGCGGAGGGGCAGCTCTCGAAATACCGGGCCCAGCTGGATCGGTTGGAAGAGCTGTCGCTGAGCCCGGAGCGGTCCCGTGACTTCATCCGCGAGATCGCCCGTCAACTTTGAGGAGAAGCTCTATGTCCACCATCACTTGGGAAGATCCCTTCTGCGCTGAAGGCAACTCGTGCTTCCGCCTGGGTACCGACGAGACAGGCAACGCCTACATCGCCGTCAAGGGTCAAGAGGAGCACTACCTCACCGACTCAGCAGAGGCGTTGCGCACGATGATCCTGGACATCAAGGCGGGCAAGGCGGACCATCTGCTGTAGTTCGTGGCGGCCGGGGCAGCGGATCTCCGTTGCCCCGGTTTGACCCTCTGCCGTCCTCAGGAGTGCTGATGGCTCACATCACTTGGGAAGGTCCCTACTGCCAGGACTCTGGCAACTGCTTCCGCTTGGGCACTGACGCCGCTGGCAACGGCTACATCGCCGTCAATGGCCTGGAGGAGCACCCCCTCACCGACTCGATCGATGCCCTCCGCGCTCTCATCCTCGACATCAAGGCCGGCCGGGCAGACCACCTCCTCGTCTAGCCCACATCGGCCGGGGGCGGTACCCGCCCTTTCCCCGCCCCCGTTCACTCAGGTTGCTGATCGCGGGGCGGCTCGCTGAAGCTTGCTGGACAAGTCCACGGCGGACGAGGCCCTGAACACTGTTGGGCTGTGCAAGTTCGCGCACATCGGTGGTGATCCGACGCGGAGTTGCGCAAGCATGAGTCCAGCGATGGTCCACAGTCGAGCCGGAGGTCATCATGGCGCTGCACAAGCTGGGCAAGGACCCGGAGTCGCCGGTCAACAACTCGCCGACGCTCTACTACGACGATGAGACCGACACTTACCTGGTGCAGTCTTGGAAAGTCACGGATCCCCAGCGTCTCGCCGAGCTGGACATCCCGGACCACGAGACCGTGGTCGAGTGGCCGAAGCGCATGATGCAGTTCTTCCCGGAGGTGAGCAGTGACGCTGGACCCGAACAGGTTTGACGATCTGCTGCGGCATTGTTCGCAGTCGGCTGTTCACCTTGAGATGCGGGACGGGTACATGCGCTCTGACCCCGCGTTCGTCGACTGGGCTGCTGGTCGCCACATCGATCCCGATGTCCGTTTTCCCGAGTGGCCCGGACTGCTGGCGGAGGCCATCAGCCGTGGGGTCGTGTTCCGTCGGGCTCGGATCGTCTCTGAGCCGATCAGTGACTACGTTCGCTTCGAGCACGAGATCACCAGCGGTCTGAACATCGCTGCAGGCGAGGATGTCCGTTGGCTGTCTCGGCGTCGGGCAACCGATCTGGCGCTTCCTGGAAACGACTTCTGGCTGTTCGATGACCGTCTGCTCCTCGTCAACCACTTCGACGGAAGCGGCGAGCCGACGGCGCCGGAACTGACGGATGACAAGGCTGTCGTCCAGCTCTGCTCGACTGCCTTCGAGGCGGTCTGGGGTCGGGCGGTACCGCACGAGGAGTACAGGCCGGTCTGACGTTCATGGCTGCGCAGTACTCCACAGTTCAGCAGGCCCGGCGGGACCTCGGCCAGCGTCTGCGCGAGATTCGGAAGGACTCCGGACTCACCGCGCGGGCGTTGGCCGCTCTTGCGGGCTGGCACGAGTCGAAGTGCTCAAGGATTGAGCACGGCCGCACGCCGCCCTCAGACGCCGACATCCGTTTGTGGACAGTGTTCTGCGGAGCTGAGGAACAGGTCGCGGACCTCATCGCCACCGCCCGCGGAATCGAGGGGACGTACGTCGAGTGGCGGCGACTCGAGCGAGCTGGTCTGAAGCGTGCACAGGAGTCGGCCACCCCGTTGTTCGAGCGTACGCGGTGGTTTCGTTCGTACTCCTCTTGGCTGGTTCCCGGCCCCTTCCAGACTGCTGCGTATACGAGAGCGGTTCTGCTGGGCACGGCACGTCGACGGAGGCTGTCGGAGGACGTAGAAGAAGCTGTTGCGGTTCGCGTCAGGCGGCAGCGGGTGCTCTACGAGGGTTCCCGACGCTTCGCTGCGCTGATCGAGGAGTCCGCGCTTCGAAAGCTGATCGGTGGAACTGACGTGATGGCTGGCCAGCTTGGACATCTTGTGGCAGTGAGCACTCTGCCGAGCGTCAGCCTTGGAATTATCCCAGAGTCCGCTGACCGGACTGGCATGCATCCGGTAGAGGATTTCTGGATCTTCGACGACGCACAGGTCAACGTGGAACTCGTGTCCGCGTGGTTGACGATCACTCAACCTCACGAGATCGCGCTGTATGCCGAGGCGTTCGCGACGCTTGCTGAGCTTGCAGTCCATGGGGCCTCGGCACGTGCGTTGATCACATCGGCGATTACCTCTCTCGGGTGATCCCGCGCAAGTCCGCACACGTTGGTAGAGCCCGGTAGGCGCCGCTCAGTACCGTGCTGGTCATGGCAGAACTTGGCACATGCGTATAACCGTTGTCGGCCATGCTGCTCTCTTCGGGGCGCCTCTGGTGTACCCCGGCAGGCTCCGGCCCGTCATCTGGCGTGGCCGCTCGGCTCCAGAACGGAGACTCACATGAGTACCGCCGTCACAGTCCCCGGCTACAACCCTCCTGCACTGCCGGGCCTGACCTGGATCAAGTCCAGCAAGTCCAACGTCAACCACCTCGACGACTCGATCGGGCTCGCCCTCACCGCCGGGGGCCGGATCGCGATCGGCATCACCACCGACCCGTCGCAGGCTCCGCTGATCGCGAGCAGGGCCAAGCTGCGCGCGTTCATCGACGGTGCGCGAGCCGGCGAGTTCGACCACCTGATCTGACCACCCCGAACCGGGTTCCTCGCGTGTCGTGCCGGCGGTGAGGAGCCCCGTCCCTTCTGATTCGGAGCCGTGAATGTCCGCTCTCGAATGGCTTGTTGACGACCCGCGTGTGTTCCTCACCGGGTGGCCCGACCGGCCCACGGTCTATCAGCGAGGCGTCCCCCCGTTAGCCGCCCTGTTCACCCAGGACGACGCTAGACGGATCATCGCCGACCCCGCGCTGCGCTCGATCGAGGTGGGCATGGTGCATCAAGGCGCGACTGCGGCGATCGCCCCCGACGCGGACCACGCCACGTACACGCTGGTCCTCAACGGGCTGCACCTGACCTGGCCGCCGCTGACTGCGTTCGCAAGGCAGTTGGCTTCCGAACTCGGTCATCCGGTGACGGCGAACGTCTATCGCACTCCAGCCGAATCGCGCGGCTACGGGCCGCACTGGGACACCCACCACGTCCTGCTCGCGCAGGTCGAGGGTGCGAAGGTGTGGCGTCTGCATCCGCCAATCGTCACCGATCCGCTGGACCGTCACCGCTGGACTCGGGTGGGGTTCACAGACGAGCAGCTTGCGCGGGTCGAGCGGGACGCAATGACGGTCGGTCTGGAGGCCGGGCAGGTGCTGTTCATTCCCCGGGGCTGGATTCACTACGGGCATACGGAGACCGCAGCGTCGTTGCACATGACTTTCGGCGTCCAGCTCTTGACCCGACACTGGATCCTCCAGCAGCTCGCCGACCAGGCCGCCGAACACCCGGCGCTCCGCGCGGCCCTTCCCCCGAACCTCAGCGCGCAGCGGGTCGAGGACATCGTCGCGGACACGGCGACCACCCTGCTGTCGTGGCTCGGGGCGCTCGACCCGGTCCGGGCCGGCGCGCAGATCCATACCAGCCAGCAGCTGGCAGTCGTCGGAGTAACCCGCTGAGGGCCGGCGGCGGCTCGTCGGTCACCTGGGGCAGGCACCGCCGGACGTGCCACGGTTGTCACGCCGCCGACCCGCGCTTCCACGACCACGAGACCCGTCAGAACTGGTGCGAACCCTGTCTGCGCGCAGTCGTCCTGGCAGAGCGCTGCTCCTGGTGCAAGACAGTGGTCGCCGCCCTGCGCGACCTGGACACCGGCCGGAACTGGTGCGTGGGTTGTGCATCGGACACCGTCCGCGCGGGCGACGCGATCGACCGCTACGAGGAACTTGCGCCGGAGGCTGGCGAGTATGGACGGCTGCTCGCGCGGCGCTCGCTCCGGCGGCGCGAGAGTGGCGCTCATGATGCTGAGTCATGAGCAGGCCACCTGATCCTCGTCGAAGGCGATGGAGTCGAGAACAACGGTGCGAGGAAGCATCCTTGGACCGACCGACCGACTGCGAAGGGAAGACCATGCGCGCATGGATGCTGTACGCCGACGGTGGCAAGCACGGCGGGGGCACCGGCTCCGGGAGCGGGGGCAGTCAGCAGGACGACAGCAACTCGGGCAACAAGCATGGCGGTGGGGGGAGTTCGGAGGGTGGCAACACCTCCGACGGCCAGGGCCCGGCGGACGGCAAGTAGTTGATGGATGCCGAGAACATGGCGGAGGCGGGTCGTACGCGGCTGGCCTCCGCGCTCATCGCCAACGGCTCGCTGTCCTCGCAGTGGCTGCCGGCGTACACCAACGTGCCGCGCCACCTGTTCGTACCTGACCGCATCTGGCCAGGACACGCTGACGGGGTGCGGCAGGGGCGGGCCGTCGACCGGCGGACGGATCCTGCTGCCTGGTGGGGTGCCGTCTACTCCGACGTTCCGCTGACGACCCAGTGGGACAACGGCAAGCACCAGGGCGACGAGCCCGGCGTCATGCCCAGTACGTCCAACAGCATGCCCACGATGGTGTTTTCGATGCTCGGGGCGGTGCCGCTGACCCCGGGTGCCCGGGTGGCCGAGATCGGCACCGGTACGGGCTGGACCTCTGCCCTCCTCTGCGAACGCGTCGGGGCGGCCAATGTCGTCACCATCGAGGTGGACGAGGAGAGCGCAGCAGGGGCACAGCGACGGCTCGCGCGGGTCGGTTACGCCCCGCTGACCGTCGTCGGCGACGGCGCTGAGGGCTACCCGCAGGGCGCGCCGTACGACGTCGTCATGGCAACGTGCTCCGTCGGCGATGTGCCACACGCCTGGGTCGAGCAGTCGACGGTCGGAGGGGTGATCCTCGCGCCGTGGGGGCCGGACTACGGCGGGGAGGCGCTGGTCAGGCTCACGGTCGCGGCGGACGGGACGGCGAGTGGCCCGTTCCTGTCGTCCTCGGCGTTCATGCGGCTGCGTCAGCAGCGTGCCGTGCGTCCGGACAGCTCGGCGTATCTGTCCGCGCCTTGGCCGGCGGACGGCGAGCGGGGGGCAAGCGCCCTCTCACCGGAGGCGCTGGGCCCGTGGTCGGTGATGTTCGCGATCGGGGTGCAGGTGCCCGGAGTGTTCCCGCTGGTCGAGCGGTACGACGACGGGACCTACACCCTGTGGATCCACGACACGGCCGTCACGTCCTGGGCCACGGCAGACTGGGAACCCGACCGGACGGAGTACGAGACCGTCCAGTCCGGCCCGCGCCGACTCTGGGACGAAGTCGGCGCCGCGTGGCGCTGGTGGGAGGACCAGGGCCGCCCGGGATTCGAGCGGTTCGGCCTGACGGTGACCCCTACCGGCCAGACGGTATGGCTGGACACCCCGGACCGCCCGGTTCCGGTGCGGAGAGCCTCCCGCAGGGCCTACTCGACATCGCCGAACTCGAAGCGAGGGCGACGCGGCTGCGCACTGCGGGCGGAAGGTGCTAGCAGAGATTGACGGATCCGCCCAACGGGATGCGTGCGTAGTCGGTCCGTCCCTTCTCCTCCAGCCACCCGTCGAAGTTGTCCCGGCCCACCTCGCTGAGATTGGCGTCGTGGATGGGGAATGCCCGAGCCGGGCTGACTGCCCGGACGAACTCGATGGCCTCGGCGAGCTTGAGCCACGGACCCGACGCCGGGACCAACAGTGTGTCGACCGCTTGGTCGGGGACGAACAGCGAATCCCCGGGATGGTAGACGCCGTCCACGATGAAGCCGAGGTTGGGACAGCCCGGCAGGCCATCGATGATCTCGGCATGCTCACCGCCGACCGCGCGCACCGTGAACCCGGCCGCGCTGAACGTGTCACCCGGTGCGACCGCCGTCACCCCGTCGCCGAGGACCGCGGCCAGCGAGGCATACGTGTGGACGGTCAGTGCAGGGTTGCCGGCGCGGGCTGCTCTCAGCTTGTCGACGTCGATGTGGTCGTCGTGCTCATGAGTGATGAGCAAGGCATCGGCGTCGGAAAGCGACTCCATCTCGGACAAAGTGCCCGGATCGATCACGAGTACTCGATCGCCGGCTTCAAGGCGCACGCAGGCATGGCCGTACTTGGTCAGACGCATCTGATCAACCTACTGACAGGCGTCTGGCGGGTCCATCTCTTCTCCAGCGGCCACTTCTGGCCCTACTCCGTGATCGCCGCCCTGGAGACCGGGCGGACCTCGTGGACCGCGATCCTGGACGCCCAGCGCCTGGCCCACTTACTGCGGGACCTGCCCGTGGAGGTGCTCGGGCGCCTGCGCTCGGACCGTGTGATGCGCCGCCCGGCACCGCCGCGGTGGCACGGCATCAATGGGCGGCCCCCGAAGCACGGCGGCGAGTTCGTCTTCAAGAACCCTGCCACGTGGGGCGGCACCATCGCCACCACCACAACGGTGACCACCCGCTACGGCACCGCCGAGGCGAAGGCGTGGGACAAGCTGCACCCGCGCCTGACCCGCCGCGCCGCGTGGGAGGACTACGAGGGCGACCTGCCGATCATCGCCGGAACCGTCATCCGCCTTCAGGTCGACCACCTGCCGAGCGGCGGGGATCCGAAGCCGCTGTGGGAGCGGCCCCTGCCCTCGAACGAGCTCACCCCCGGATCGACCAGGTCTCCTGGGTCGCCCCGGTCAGCTGCCTCGACGGCAGGGGCCGTGGGATCGCCCACTGTGTCCTGGCTCGGCAGGGGACTTGCTGGCAGCAGAGCGTAGGAGAACCAGGTCGACTCGAGTGCTACGAGCGGTCGCCAACGGCGGGCGAGGAGCGCGGTGATCTCGCTCTCGTCGATCCCGCGGGGTCCGATACCGCGGCGTCGGCGCGGCGCGGCGCGCACCAGGAGGACGGCCCCTGGTGCGGCAAGGGTGCTGACCGTGGTGGCCCAACCCGTCCTGCGTCCCACCGGGACCCCGTGCAGGCAGCCGTTGTCGAGCAGGAGTGAGGTGGCACCGGCGAGTCGGCCGTCGGGGTCGACCGCACCGGGCTCGGTCACGTCCGCGACACGCCAGACGACGTGGCCCTGCGAATGGCTGCGGCGGGCAGTGGCGATGGCCTCGGGCGCGTAGTCGACGGCCGTGACCGACCAGCCGTGCGCGGCGAGGTAGTGGGCCTGGCGGCCGGTACCGCATCCGAGGTCGAGGGCCTGGGCGGGTGGCAGCGCTGTCGGGCCCTCGACGATGTCGACTAGAGGGGCCGGCGCCCCTGGCTGGTCCCAGGGAACGATGCCCAGCCGGTAGAGCGTGCGGTAGGTGCGGCGCATGGGGGACTCCTCGGCTGTGGTCGGCGGTCAGCGGTTGGCCGGCAGTCGGCGCGGGTGGAACCACAGGAGCGCGCCGATGAAGAGCGCCGGCGCGAACGCGGCGGTGCTGACCTGGCTCAGGCTCAGGTCTCCGCCGGCCAGGTAGGCGAGCGTGGCGATCCAGTCGATGGCCTGGATGACGATCATCGTGTCGATCCAGCCGACGCGCAGGCGCGGTGCCCGCGCCGCGGTGAACATGCCGTAGGCATAGCCGAGGAAGCGGCCGGCCATCATCGCGAACAGCCAGTTCGCCCACGAGGGTGCTGCCGGGCGCAGGCCCAGCGCCCCGGCGCCTGCCACGGGTGCCAGCAGGAACAGTGCCCCCAGGACCAGCTGGAAGACTCCGACGGTGACAAGGGTGATGCGTAGTGCTCGCACGGGTGATGCTCCGTTCAGCAGGTGGACGATGCCGTGACGGTAGGCGAGCACCAGGGTCGATTGTCAAAGAGTGAACTAGTATCCGTAACTGAACTATTGGGTCCGAGCAGGGAGATGTCATGGATGAGGAATGCGCCGACGACGGCTGCCCGGTGGCCCGGGCCGTGCAGATCCTCGACGGCAGGTGGACGATGCTCGTGATCCGTGACCTGCTCGGCGGCACCAAGCGCTTCACAGAGCTGCGGACCTCGCTCGTCGGCATCAGCCCCAAGACCCTCACCGACCGGTTGCGCTCCCTGGAGGAGCACGGGCTGGTCCTGCGCGTCATCTACGCGGAGGTCCCCCCACGCGTGGAGTACACACTGACCGACACAGGCCTCAGCCTCGAGCCCGCGATTCGCGCGCTGGGCGCCTGGGGCGCAACGATGACTCCAGCACCGGCAGGAACACCCGAAGCCGGCGTCAGCCAGCCCGTCCAGCGGCCATTCGGACCATAAACGACAAACCAGGGCCTGTTTCAAAAGCGATCAGGACAGCTGCCTGACAACTCACAGCCCTCGGATGGCTTCGCCAAGGTCAGGGCCGTAGGAGGCCCAGCAGATGACTGAGCCGTCGGTGCCGAGCTGCCCCATAAGCCAGTCGTCGCCGGCTCTCACGAGGCACAGGTCATGGAAGGAGAGGATGACGTCGGGCTGGAGAGGGGTGTAGTCGGCACGGCCGTACTCTTCAACGACGACGAGTCGTTCAGGGGAGAGCAGGGCCGCTTCGGGGTCCCCTGATGCGGAGCGCACCCGCTCGATCGTCCACCCGTCGGGAAGGCCTGCGTTCACTGCCGCATGATCGCAGCGGATGACGTTCATAGCCACTCGTTTATGGCTGCGACCAGCACGGTTGCCTCATAGCGAACGGTCAAGTTGTCATACCTGGGGCGCTCCTTGTAGTCGTCCTTGTCGAACTTCGGTGGCCGGCCCCCGTGGGAACCGCGCTTCTTGCGGTTCGCGATCTGGTCGCGTTTCTCCGGGATCATGCAGCCGATACCTCGTCTGCGCAGGTAGACGCGGTTCGCGCGGGAGCCGTACGCCTACAGCTCATACTGGTCGCCCATGGATGAGGTCAAAGTCGTCGTCGCCCATTCCGAGCGTGCGACCCTGCGCGTCGGCGATGTGTTCCTGAAGGTGGACGCCGATCAGGCGCGCATCGACGTCGAGGTCGAGGCGATGTCCCTCGCGCCGGTCCCGACGCCGGAGGTCCTGTGGCGCAAGCCGCCCGTGCTCGCGCTCGCCGCGCTCCCGGGGACGACGCTTGGGCGCCTCGGCGGGCCGTCGACCGGGTTGCCGGCGGCGTGGGCCGCGGCGGGCGCCGCCATCCGGAAGCTGCACGACGCGCCGCTACCGCCCCGGCCCGGCCGGGCCGGCCGGAGCATCGTCGCGCTTGCGGCGGAACTCGACGACGAGTGCGAGTTGCTCGTGACGAATGGTGTCCTGCCCGCTGACCTGGTCACCCGCAACCGCCAGGTCGCCGAGGCCGCACTCCGCCCGTGGACTCCGGCGTTCACGCACGGCGACCTGCAGATCGCGCACGTCTTCGTCGACGGCGGCGAGGTCACCGGCATCATCGACTGGTCCGAGGCGGGCCAGGGTGACGCCCTGTACGACCTCGCCACCTTCACGCTCGGACACGAGGAGCACCTCGACGACGTCATCGCCGGCTATGGCACCGACGTCGACCTCGATGTGATCCACGCGTGGTGGTCGTTGCGAAGCCTGCTGGCAGTTCGCTGGCTGATCGAGCACGGATTCGACCCCTTCGCGCCCGGCTGTGAGGTCGACGTGCTGAGATCCCGAATGCGAGGCTGCGCGGGCCCGACTGCTGTAAGTGCGTGCTGACGGCACATCAGTGTAGGAGCTCGCCGACGGCCCACACGTCCGAGAGGCTATCGGCGAGCTGTGCGTGCTGCGTTGCCCTGGCCCCGGTAGATCTCGTCGTAGTAGTGGATCACCAGGGGGCGGGTGAGCATGGCTTCGAAGGTGGCGGTGAAGCCGTGGGTGGTGCGCCAGGCGAGGTAGTCGGTGTAGTGGTGCGCCTCGGTCCACTGGGTCAGGCCCGCGACGTGGTCGGGGTCGCCCTGGTCGCGCAGGATGCGGACCTCCTCGCAGCCCTCGTGTTCGAGGCTCTCGCCCAGGATGTCCAGCAGCAGGTTCGCGACGTCGTCGCCGCGGCCGGGTTGGGAGAGGAGTTCGGTGATGACCAGCGTGCTCACGGGGTGCCTCCTTGGCCTCGGGTTCAGTAGGGAGCCGGGGCGTTGTGGATGATGATCAGGGAGGTGATCCTGCCGTCGGCGACCGTGAGGTAGTTGGTGAGCACCAGCTCGTCGGGCAGGTTCGTCTTGTCGTACTCGCCGTCGTAGCGCGCCCGCAGGATCGTCAGGGCGTCGCGGCGCACGATCTCCGTCACGTCCATGGTGACCTTGTCGCCGACGATCTCGCGGCTCGCCCAGGCGCGGATCGAGGCGGTGCCGACGAACTCGCGTCGCACGTCGTTGACCAGGGCGTCGTCGGAGAAGGTCGCCATGATGGCATCCAGGTCGAAGGCGTTGACCGCCGCGACGTAGGCGCCGACGACCTCGGCCAGTGCGTCGGCCGGGTGGGCCGGGTGGGCCGGGTGGGCCGGGTCGGTGGTGTTCATGAGGGGAGTTCCTTCCGGTGTGGTGCGTACCGGACACGTTGGGCGCTCCCACCACGGGAGGGTCAACCAGGGGTTGTGCGCTGGACCCTCCGGCAGGGGGAGGGTTGATACTGGCGCCATGCACACAGGCCTGACGGTCGGCGGGTTCTCCCGCGTGACCCATCTGAGCGTCAAGACGTTGAGGCACTACCACGACGTCGGACTGCTCGCGCCGGCCGACGTCGATCCGGTCACGGGCTACCGGTACTACTCCCTGGACCAGGTGCCCACCGCCCAGGTGATCCTGCGCCTGCGCAACCTGGACATGCCCGTCCCGGACGTGAGGGCCGTGCTCGCCGCAGAGGACGTGAGCACCCGCAACGAGCTGATCAGCGCGCATCTCGCGCGGCTGGAGGACCGGCTCGCGCAGGCCCAGAGCGCCGTCGAGTCGCTGCGCGAGCTACTGTCCCGGCCGGCGCAGGGGTCGACCATCGAGTACCGCACGGTCCGCGAGCAGCCGGCGATCGGCATCCGCGAGGTCGTCGACCGGCAGGACGTCGTGAGCTGGTGGCAGGGCGCCCTCGGCGAGCTGCACGGCTTCGTCGCGGCCCGGGGACTGCGCCGCGCCGGGCCGATGGGCGGTCTGTTCGCGAGCGAGCTGCTCACGGACGAGCGCGGTGAGGCGCTGGTGTTCGTCCCGGTCGACGGCGATGCGCGACCGGTCGGCCGGATCGGCGCGGTGCTCGTGCCCGGCGCCGAACTCGCGGTCGCGGTCCACCGCGGACCCCTGCAGACCATCGACCTCACCTACGGTGACCTGGGCACCTACGCCGCACGCCACGAGATCGGCGTCGACGGCCCGCTGCGCGAGTTCTACCTGCGCAGCCCCCTCGACGCGGCCGACGAGCACGACTGGGTCACCGAGGTCGGCTGGCCGATCTTCCGCTCCAACGGCTAGCGGTGGCCGGGCGTCCCCGGCGGTGGTCCGGGGTCGCAGGTTCGGGGTCGCTGGTTCGGCCGGTAGCTGGGCACGCTGGTGCCGGGTGTCGCGTTGCCAAGTAGATGAACATATTCCTCGTAGCGGCCGCAGCCGTGCCGACGTTGTTCCTCGCCGATCGGTCCCTGCTGTGGATGGAGCGGCGCGGCTGGATCTACTGGCGCAAACGTGAGTCCGAAACCGGCGCGGCGTCGATGATCAGCGTGATCAACGAGATTCAGACCCTTCTCTCCCCGGCCCAACGGCACGTGGCGGAGGAGAAGGAGCGTCGACTGGTGCTGCGCGACGACGAGGGGGTGGGCGCGACGCTCGATCGCCGGATCGACCTCGAGTCCGGGCGGGTTGCGATTCGCCGACCGCCGCCGCCGTCCTCGGCGGACCGGCACGAGAGCCGTTAGCACTGGCGTCGAGGAGGTGAGCGGGTCCAGAACTCTTGACAACTGCTCATGTTCCTGGGACCAGTTGTGCAAGAGCACCACTCCCACGAACGGAGCGATCAGCGCATGACCGAGTCCGAGAGCGCGGGATACGACTACGACTACGACGTCGTCATCAGCGGAGCCGGCCTCGCCGGCAGCGCCGCGGCGATCCTGCTCGCTCGACGCGGTGTCCGCGTCGCACTGCTGGAACGACGCTCGGACCCCGAGGCGTACAAGGCGCTCTGCACCCACTCCCTCCAGGCCAGCGCCTACCCGGTGCTGGACGAACTCGGCCTCGTCCCCGCGCTGGAGAAGGCGGGAGCCGTCCGCAGCGAGGCCCGCTGGTACACCCGCTGGGGATGGATAGAGCCGAGGGCGGCGCCGGGGGGCCCTGAGCTGCCGTACGCGTACAACGTCCGGCGCAGCACCCTCGACCCGTTGATCAGGTCCCGTGCGGCGCAGACCCCCGGCGTCGATCTGCTCCTCGGGCACCCGGTGATCGGGCTGGTCCGGGAGGCCGGGCGAACCACGGGGGTACGCGTGTCGACGGCACAGGGCGAGCGTGAGATCCGGGCCCGCCTGGTGGTCGGAGCCGATGGCAAGGACTCGGCGGTGGCGAAGTTCGCCGGGGTGCCTGCTCGGCTGTACGAGAACGCACGGTTCGGCTATCTCGCGCAGTTCCGCAACCTTCCGCTGTCCGGCGGGGTCGGTCAGACCTGGTTCCTGGAGCCCGACATGGCGTACGCGTTCCCCAACGACGGCGGGGTGACGGTCCTCGCGGTGCTCCCGGACAAGAAGCGGCTGCCGGCCTTCCGGGAGGATCTGGAGGGCAGCTTCCTCGACTTCGTGCGTGCTCTGCCCGAGGCACCGCCCATCGACTCCGCCGAGCGCGTCTCGAAGATCACCGGCACGGTCAACTACCCGCTGCACAGCCGCAGGCCGACCGCACCCGGCGTCGCGTTCATCGGCGACGCCGCCCTGACCGGCGACCCGCTGTGGGGAGTGGGCTGCGGGTGGGCTCTGCAGTCCGCGCGGTGGTTGGCAGAGGCGGTCGGCTCGAGCGCGACCGGCCAGGGTGACCTTGACCGGTCGCTCGCGGTCTACGCACGCAGGCACCGGCGCGAGTTGAGCGGTCACCAGTACCTGGGCGCCGACTTCGCGAAGGCCCGTCCGTTCAATCCCGTGGAGCGGCTGATGTTCTCGGCGGCGGCGCGCGACGAGTCGGTGGCGCGGCACATGCATCTGTTCGCATCCCGCCTGATCGGTCCGCTGCGCTTCCTGAACCCCGTGGCACTGGCCAGGGCTTCGGCCGTCAACCTCAGGCATCGCGGCGCAGCGCTGTCCAAGGGTCAGCGGAACCAGGCGGTTTGATCCCTCGTCCACTACGATGATCGTTTGCTTTTGCTGGCCGACTGACTTCAGGGGGAAGCATGTCGATATCCGTCCATCCGCCGACGCTCAGTCAGGCTGCCACGCAGGTCGGTTCGACTGCGGACGGCGTCAACCAGAAGGCGCAGAGCGGCATGCAGTCCAGTGCCGCCGCCGCCACCGGCAACCCGGGCTTCGCCACCGGCGGCGCGCTCAACGCCTGCGCGACTGCCTGGCAGACGCACCTCCAGCAGCTCGCCGGCGGGCTGAACGCCACCGCCGACGCGCTCGGCCAGACGGCGGACAACTACGTCCAGACGGAAGCCGCGCTCGCCGGCAACTTCCACCACGACGCGAACCAGCTCCTGCAGGGACAGGGACAGGGACAGGGACAGGGACCGGGACAGGGACAGGGGGCGAACTGACATGGCAATCACGCTCGACCAACTCAAGAACGCCCAGCCCGGCCTCTGGTCCACCGCCGCCAACGACTGGGCCGCAATGGCCAAGCACTGCTGGGAGGCCTCCACCGAGCTGCGCCACCAGGCCACCCAGAAGATCGCCCCCGTCTGGTCCAGCAACGCCGGCAACCTCGCCCAGGCGAAGATGACGGCCCAGGCGGACGCGCTGGAGGCGGCGTACGACGAGATGCGCGGCGTGGTCGCGGTGCTGGACGGCGCGGCCGAGGCCTTCGAACTCGCCCAGCGCTCGCTCGGCTCGGCGCTGTCCTACGCCGACCAGAACGGCATGGCCGTCGCGGCGGACGGCACGGTCACCAGTACGACGCTGACGATGCCGCACGCCCACAACCTGCTGGACCCCAGCGACCGCCAGCAGATCAACCAGCAGGTCAGCCAGACCTCCTGGCTGATCCAGCAGGCCCTCGCCGACGCGAACAAGGCGGACACCACGGCGGCCGCGGCCCTGAACCGGCTGGCCGGCCAGGTCAACGTCACGGATCCGAGCACCGCCCTCGACAACGTCCAGAAGGACGCGTCACCGCTCGAAGTGAGCCTGATCGCAGGCACCGTCCCCCCGGCCGGCACCGACCCCACCCTCGTCGCCGCCTGGTGGAACAGCCTCACCCCGGACCAGCAGCAGCAGCTCCAACTCGCCGTCCCGGCCTCGCTCGCCCACCTCGACGGCATCCCCACCAGCGTCCAGCAGCAGCTCATCGGCACGGACGGCAAGTTCGACCGCTCGAAGTTCATCCAGTGGGCGATGGACAACTGGGACAACACCGGCCTCGACACCTTCGACAACAACTGCACCAACTTCACCTCCGACGCGCTGCACGCGGCCGGGCTCGCCTACAAGAACGACGGCGACGGCTCGTTCGGCGACAACAACTGGTTCAAGGGCGCCCAACTCGGCAGCTGGGGAGGTCCGGTCACCAACTGGATCGACGCGCACGACAAGAGCCACACCAGGAGCTGGGCGCTCGCGGGGGGCCTGCACGACTTCCTGCTCAACAACGGCAGCACCACCGTGCCGATCTCCCAGGCCCGCCCGGGTGACATCATCTTCCTTCAGCAGGCAGGTCCGGGCCCCAACGCCGCCGTCGGGGACATCCACCACGCGTGCATCATCACGTCGATCACCCCTGACGGCGACATCCACTACACCCAGCACACCAACAGCTACCTCAACGCCAGCCTCAACACGCGCCTGCCGTCGGAGCTCCAGGAGGAGGGTCAGCAGAACGTCGTCGTCGTCCGCGTCCAACCCAACTGGTGAAGTAGAGAAGAAGTAGAGACCATGTCGATTCCCACGTCACGCCACGCCGCGTCGGCCGTCCTCACCTCGGCGGGGCTCAGCCTGGCCGGCCTGGGCATCGGGCTGCTCGCGCATTTCACCTACGAAGCACACCGGCCGGACTACGCACGGAACATCCACTGCACCCCGATCGCGCTCCCGCAAGGTCTCACGACGTACACCTGGCTCGCGACCGCCTGGGTGCTGGCCGGCCTGCTGCCGCTGCTCTGGATCGCCGCGCGCCGCCCGTGGCGCGCCGTACGACCGCGCCGCGGAGCAGTGCCGGCAGCCGTGCTGCTGTGGGTCGTCGCCATGGTCGGCGGCGTCGCACCCGGCTGGGCGGACGTCAGCTACATGCACCGCATGAACGCGGGCATGTTCGCGGGATCGGACCTGTGCGGCGGCTGATCTCGCCTGTCAGCCGGCGAAGCCCGGTACGACCAGGCCGGACTCGTAGGCGATCACCACTGCGTGGGTCCGGTTCTGCGCGCCGAGTTTGGTCAGGACGTTGCCGACGTGCGTCTTCACCGTCTCCAGGCTCACCCTGAGGGACTCCGCGATCTCCGGGTTGGACAGGCCGGTGGCCATCGACCGCAGTACCTCCTCCTCCCGCCCGGTCAGCGCCGCCCTCGGGAGCGCCTCGGCGGTGGTCAGCGGGCGGGCGGCGACCATGCGGCGCAGGGCGGCCGGGAAGAGGATCGCCTCTCCCGCCGCCACCACCCGCACCGCCTCCGCGATCTGCCGGACCGGGAGCCGCTTGAGGACGAACCCGCTGGCCCCGGCGCTGAGCGCGGCGGTGACGTAGTCGTCGTTCTCGAAGGTGGTGATGACGATGACCTTCGGCGCGTCGGCCGGCCCGGTCGCCTCGGCCAGCAGGTGCCGGGTGGCCTCGATCCCGTTGCGACGCGGCATCCGGACGTCCATCAGGACCACGTCGGGCCGCAGCTGCCGCGCCTGCTCGACCGCCTCGACGCCGTCGGCTGCCTCCCCGATCACCGTGATCCCCGGCTGCGCCGCGAGAAGCGTGCGCAGACCGCTGCGGGTCACCTCGTCGTCGTCCGCGATCAGGAGGGTGACGGCTGCGGAGGTGTCGGGGCCGGTCACGCCGACAACCGTACCGGCAGCCGGACTGCCAGCCGCCAGTGCTGCGGTCCGTGCGGGCCGGCCTGGATCTCGCCGTGCAGCAGCCGCACGCGCTCGGCCAGTCCGGGCAGGCCGTGCCCGGACGTCGGGAAGGCGCCCGCGCCCGGGCCCGCACCTCCCGTCCGGTTGACCACGCTGAGCTCCAGGCCGTCCGGCGCGACCGCCACCCGGACCTCGATCGGACCGCCGGCGCCGTGCCGCAGCGCGTTCGTCAGCCCCTCCTGGACGATCCGGTACGCCGCCCGGGAGAGCGTCCCCTGCACCTGCGCCAAGTCGCCCGACAGCTCGGGCTCCACCACTGCCCCGGCGTGCCGCAGGCGGTCCAGCAGCTCGGGCAGGTCGGCCAGGGTCCGGGTCGGTGCCGTCCCCGCCTGCTCCTCGCGCAGCACGCCCAGCACGTAGTCCAGATCCTCCAGCGCGGCCCGGGTCGACTCCTCGATGCTGCGCAGGGCGGCCCGTGCCGCCACCGGGTCGGCGGAGAGCACCTCGCCCGCCACCGCCGCCTGGATCGTGGCCGCCGTCAGCGTGTGTCCGATCGAGTCGTGCAACTCCTGGGCCAGCCGGTTGCGTCCGGCCAGAAGCAGCTCCCGCTCGGCCGCCAGCGCGAGCTGTTCGGCCGACGACGGCCCCAGCAGCCTGGGCGCCAGCCAGCGCAGCGCGTTCGCTATCAGCACGCACACGGCCACCGCCAGCAGCAGGCAGCCGAGCGCCGCCACCCAGCTCCAGCCGCCTTCCACCTGCACCGACCAGCCGAACAGCGTCAGCCCCGCGTCGCCGGAGGTCCACCCGCCCGGCAGGGCAACGGCCGCGCCGAGCAGCACCATGCTCGCCAGGCCGCCCGTCCACCCCAGTGCCACGTGCAGCAGCAGCCACAGCGGCGTCCGCCAGCGGCCGGCAGCGGACGGCAGGGCGGGCGACGGCGCGGCAGGGTCCGGCAGCGGCACCTTCAGCAGTCGACGGGCGCAGGTGATCAGCACCCGCCGCGTGGTGCGGGCGAACCCGACCGCGGCGACCAGTGCCGCCCAGACCAGCAGCGCCAGCACAGCCTGGACCGCGTAGGGAGCCTGTCGCAGAAGCAGCGCAGGCAGCATGGCGAAGGGCAGCAGCGGAAAGCTCACCAGCGCGCCGCAGTAGGCGAACAGTGCACCCGAGTACGTGGAGCCGCGCAGCAGCGGCCGGATTCCCCTGATCATGATCGACAGTATGACCGGGCAGCTCAGCGGCGGCCTCCCCCGATCGGGGGAGCGTTTCCTCCCGCCTTCCCGCGATGTGCGCCCCTGCGCCCGGACCGCAGGATCGTGCTCTGCCACGTCGAGAGAGGGAGCGGCTGATGAACAGGCCGAGCAGGGAGGCGCGGACCTTGTTGATCGCGATCGCGGTGTCCGTCCTGGCCGCGGTCCTGGTCCTGCGGTACACCCACAGGAGCCAGGACTGGGACCGGTTCCACCACATCTACCAGTGCTGCAGGACGCTGATGAAGGCCCTGCGCACCGGGGGGTAGTCCGGTCGGCTAGACGCGGCAGCGTTCGCGCTGTTCCTCCAACTCGGCGACGTCGGCGCCCGGCAGGGTGAGGGCGTGGTCGAAGTCGGCGAGGGCCAGGTCGAGTTGGCCCTCCGCCTGGTAGGCGATGCCGCGGTTGAGCAGGACGTCGGGGTCGTCGCCGACCAACTCCAGGGTGGCGGTGAGGTCCTGGACGGCGGCCCGGTAGCGGCTCTGCTCGTAGTGGACGACCGCGCGGTTCAGCAGGGCGGCGGGGTAGCCCGGGTCGAGGGCGAGGGCCGAACTGAGCGCCTGGAACGCCTCGGTGAGCGCGCCGCGCTGGAGCGCGATGGTGCCGCGCATGCAGAGCAGTCGGGGCTCGTCGGGCCGCAGCGCCAGGCCGGCTGCGACGTCGGCCTCGGCGGCGTCGAACTCCTCGCTGTCGAGCAGCAGTTCGGCGCGGGCGAGCCGGGTGTCGGAGTCGTCGGGTTCCATCTCCAGGACGTAGCCGTAGTCCGCCAGCGCGCCCTCGGTGTCGCCGGTCTCCAGTCGGGCCGTCCCGCGGTTGTAGTAGAGCTCGGGGAACGGCGGGGCCAGTTCCACCGCGCGGTCGTAGTCGGCGAGGGCGGCCGCGAAGTCGCCCTGGCTGCGGTGGATCCGGGCCCGCTCGGAGAGGTAGTCGGTGTAGTAGGGGTCGAGGTCGATCAGCGTCGAGTAGTCGGCGCGCGCCTCGTCGAGCCGACCGGTGGCCGTCAGCAGTCGGGCGCGGTTGTAGAGCAGCTGCGAGCGGTGCAGTCGCCACTGCTCGTCGGTCAGTTCCGCGTCCAGGCGGGCCAGGCAGGAGGTGACCAGCTCCAGCGAGCGGGCCAGGTTGCCCCGGTGCATCTCCACCAGGGCGAGGCCGTTGTCGTGGAAGACGCTGAAGGTGAGCCGCTCGGCCGGATCGGGCAGGATGCTCGCGATGGCCACGGCGTTGTTCTGCCAGCGCAGCGCCAGGTCGTGGTCGCGCGGCTGGAGGAAGCGGGTGTGCAGCATCGCGATCGAGTAGCTGGTCATCATGTGGACCTTGGGGTCCGTGAAGCGCTGGATGGCGTCGAGGTAGAGCTCCATCGACTGGCTGTTGCGGTTGAGCGGGATGCAGGCGGCCGCGGCCTGATGGGTGAACTCCCAGAAGTCGTGCTGGTCAACGTTCGGATCCGTGACAGCCCGACCGCGTAGACCCAGGTCGACCACCGCCGCCGAGAAGCCGACCTCCACGCAGTAGCGCTGGGCCGCCAGCAGGGCGAGGCGGCCGGCGCCCGCGGGGTCGCTGCCGTGCTCGCGGTGGTAGGCGAGGGCGCCGACCCGCACGCCCCGGCTGGGGGAGGCCTGCTCCAGCTGGTCGGCGCGCCGGTCGTGCAGCCGAGCCCGCAGCGCGGGGTCGGCCTGCTGGTAGGCGAGCAGCTCGGCGGGGTCGCTGCCGGTGCCGTCGCCGAGGACGTACGCTTCGACCAACTCGGCCGCACTGCGCGGCAGTCCGTCCGCGTGCGGGCCGTCCTCGGCGTCGATCCGCTCGGTGTGGCGGGCCAGCACCTGGTCCAGCTCCTCGGGCAGCTCGCCCGGCGCGACGCAGACCACCACCCGCAGGTGGGCGGGATCGGCCCGGCGCACCAGCAGGGCGATCAACTCCTGGGTGGTCGGATCCGCCTGGTCCACCTCGTCGAGGACCAGGTACGGCGCCACCTCGCCGCAGGACCGCACCCGGCGGGCGTAGTCGAGCAGGAAGGAGACGATGCCCTGGCTCATGCAGCGGATCATGCCGGAACCGAAGAAGCGGGTGCGCTCCCGGAACGAGGACTCGCCGGCCAGAGTCCGCGGCGCGGGACCGACCAGCTCGGCCAACTCCGGGATCCCGTAGAGGAGTTCCATCCGGTGGTGCTCGACCAGGGCCGGCCACCGGCGGGCCGCCTCGGGCAGTACGGCCCGCAGCACGGTGTCGACGCCGGTGTAGGGGCCGCGCAGCCGCCGATGGCAGCGGGCCACCACCGCGAGACTGCTGCCGGCATCGGCCGCGGCCAGCCGGGCTGCCGGGCTCGCGCCCACGATCGTGCGATGACCGGCCATGTCAGTTCACCCTTCGTTCAAGGAGGTTGGAGCTGCGCTTCGCTGCTCGCGGCGCTTGCGGCGGGAGAGCACGATCAGCGCCGTGGTCTGGGCGGCGTTCAGGACGAGCGACAGCAGCGAGTCCCAGAAGTGCGAGTCGATGCGGCCGGATCCGATGGCATGGCCGGCCAGCCGGAAGTAGCTCACGGTGACCGGGATGCTCGCGAAGACCGTGATCGCGGCCAGGACGCAGAAGCCGAGCAGGACGAAGGGCCCGTAGATGGTGCCGACCTTGCGGTCCTGGTCGGTCCACTGCCCTTCGTCGACCTGTCGCTCCGGGCGGCGCAGCAGGCGCCAGAACCGGTTCCTCAGCAGCGCCTTGCTCGCGTCGTGCAGGTCGTAGCACCTCAGAGCGGTGGCGAAGACGTAGTAGAGGTCGGTGCGCAGGTACAGCTGGAACTGCCAGACGATCCGCATCACCACGGTGAACGCCAGCGCCAGGCAGAGCCGGCCGGTCAGCGAGAAGCCGCCGCCGCCGTGCCGGCCGGCCTCGGCGATCAGCCCGAGGGTCGCCAGCACCACGCCGTCGCAGACCATCCCCGCGAGGAAGGGCAGGTAGCGCCTGCGGCGGTCCACGCTCATCAGGCCGTTGGTCTGCGTCTCGGCCACGATGTAGGTCAGCCGGTTGCTCAGCCGCAGCTTGGTCGGCAGGCCCAGTCGCCGCCCGGCCAGGATGTGGAAGCCCTCGTGGGCCAGCAGCAGCGGGACCTGACCGAAGGTGATCACCAGCTGGACCACCAGCAGTGACTTGACGAAGAAGATCTGCGAGGGGGCGGGGAGCAGTTCGCGGTGCGCCGTGACGGTCACCACCCAGGCCGCCAGGACCGCCAGGTAGCAGACCCAGGCCACCGGGGAGAAGGCCGCTCGCCCCAGCCGCTGGAACCGGACCGGCGCGGCGGGTGCGAGCGGCGCGCCGCCGGCCTCGCGGACGAAGCCCAACTCGTGGAGCGTGGACACGAAGTCCTCGACGTCGACCGGTTCGCTGAAGGTCTCCTCGTACCAGGCGGCGGCCTCGTCCAGCGCCATGCCCTCGGTCAGCCGCTTGAGCAACTCCGCGCCGTCGGACGGGAAGACCGCGTAGGAACCGGTGTCCAACCGGCCGACCACGACCCCGTCACCCTCGGGGACAAAACTCAACTCGTGTACGGCAAGGGTGTATCCGCTCACAGCGCTCCCAAGCGTCGGTTGGCCGGCTTCGGTTGGCGTCCGGCACTGCCCGGGTGCGCCGGTACTCGGCACACCCGGGCAGTGAATCAGCGCGCTACCGTTACGCGTTGGCGCTGTACGGGCACTGGCACATGGCCGAGGTGAGGCGCACGTCGCCGGTGCGGCGAACGGTGATCTTCTTGGTGGCCTTCTTCATCGCGACGGTCGACTTCATGGGGACTCCCAGTTTCGATGGCAGCCCGGCCGGCGGCCGAGCGGGGCCCAACCTCCCCCTGTGAACATGGCACGTCAAGGCATCTGACATAAACTCAAATGGAGGCAGGTGGCAAGCTCGACCATCTCTGCGCATCTGAGCTGCTGCATTCCGCTTGCGAACTCTCGGCAAAGATCTACGTTTCCGAGGAGTGGTATAGACCTCGCGCCACTCCCGCAAGGATGGCCGAGAATCGACTGTCACACTTCGCCGCCGCCGCGTGTCTGGATGGGTAGCTCGCACTCGACCGAGGAGGCACCAGCCGTGGAAACCATGACCGTCGAACGTGTCATCGACGCCCCGATCCAGGACGTGTTCGCCTGGCTCACCGCGACCACCAACTACACGAAGTCGCCGCTGATCCTGCGCTGCCGCCTGACCCGGCAGGGCGCCGGCGCGCCGTACGGAGTCGGCGCGGTGCGCGACCACCTCTGGCTGATCGGCTGGTTCCGGGAGCGCATCACCAGCTACGAACCGCCGTACGCCACCGAGTACGTCGTCGAGCGCAGTCTGCCGCCCGCACGGCACGAAATCGGCCGCATGACGTTCACCGAGGTCGCGGGCGGCACCCGGGTCGTGTGGACCACACGCGCCGAGATCCCCGTCCCGCTGGTCGGCACCTTCCTCACCCGGCACTTCGCGCGCCCGATCATCACCCGCACCTTCAGCAACATCCTCGCCGCCGCTGACACCGCACTGGTCCGCTAGTTCGGTTCAGGTCGAGGCCAGGGCCTCGGTGGGGGTGAGTCGTGAGGCGCGGATCGACGGGTAGACGCCCGCCACCACGCCGATCACGACCGCCCCGCCGATGCCGCCGAGCAGCGCCTGGAGCGGGATGACCAGCGGCCAGCCCTGCGAGGTGGCGTAGCCGAAGGTCACCGCGGCGCCGATGGCCGTGCCGGCGATGCCGCCGAGCCCGGACAGCGCTACGGACTCGGTGAGGAACTGGCCGCGGATCTGCCCTCGGTTGGCGCCCAGTGCCCGGCGCAGGCCGATCTCCCTGCGCCGCTCCAGCACCGAGATGACCATGGTGTTGGCCACGCCGATGCCCCCGACCAGCAGGGCCACGCCCGCGAGCCCGAGGAACAGTGCGGAGAAGGTGGTCTGGGTGTCGCGTTTCGCGGCCAGCGCGTCGGAGGGCCGGCTGACCTGCACCAGGTCCGGCTGCTGCGGATCGATGGTGGCGGGCATCACCGCGCGGACCGCTTCGATCTGCGACTCCTGGGACTGGACGTAGATCACGGTGGGGTTGCCGTTGAAGCCCAGCTGGGCCTTGGCGGCGTCCCAGCCGACCAGGACCGCGTGGTCGATGTCCCCGGCGAGCGGAACCGGGGCGAGGATCCCGATGACGGTGAACCAGTGGTTGCCGATGTAGACCTGCGGGCCGGGCCGACCGGGCGGCAGTGTGGTGATGCCGAGTCGGGAGGCGGCCGCGGAACCCAGCACCGTGGTGGGGAACCGCTCGGTGGCCGCGTCGAGGAAGCGCCCCGACTGGACGTGGCCGTTGATCGCCTGGAGCAGGTTCAGTTTGCCGGCCAGCACGGCGAGGCCGGTGTCGTTGTCGGGGTCGACCTTGTCGGAGCGCGCGACGACGCTGTTGGTGTTGGCGACCGCGCTGGCGATGGTCACCGGGCCGATCCGGGCGACCATGTCCGGCGATTCGGGCGGGAAGACCACCGGCGGATTCTGGCCGGGGTTGGCCGTGGCCTGGAGCATGTTGGTGCCGAGCGCCGACAGCCGCTCCAGCAGGGCCTTCTGGCTGGACGCCGGGATGCCCATCACGATGATCATCGTGGCGATGCCGATGGAGATGCCCAGCGCCGACAGGGCCGCACGTGCCTTGCGGGTGCGGATGCCCAGCAGTCCGAGGCCGAGGATGTCGGCCGGGGCCAACCGCACCGGCTTGGTCCGGTTCGCGTGCGTGTCGCCGTCGCTCATGCGCCGACCCCGACCCCGGTGCGGGTGTCGGACACCAGGCGCCCGTCCAGGATGGCTATCTGACGTGGCATCAGTTCGGCTATGCCTCGGTCATGGGTGATGATCGCGATGGTGGTTCCCTCGTCGTTCAGCTTGGTCAGCAGAGCCAGCACCGCTCTGCCGTTGGCGGTGTCCAGGGCGCCGGTGGGCTCGTCCGCGAGCACCAGGGCAGGCTCGTTGACCAGCGCTCGGGCGATCGCCACCCGCTGCCGCTCGCCGCCGGAGAGCTGGTGCGGCAGGTGCCCGACCCGGTGGGCCAGACCGACCCGGCCCAGCGCCTCCAGCGCCAGCCGACCCCGTCGGCGGCGCGGTACTCCGGCGTAGAGCAACCCGGTGGCCACGTTCTCCGCGGCGCTGAGTCCGTCCGTCAGGTGGAACTGCTGGAACACGAAGCCCAGCCAGCGTCCGCGCAGCGCGGACAGCCGGCGGTCGGAGAGCTGGGCGATGTCGTGGCCGCCGATCTCCACCGTGCCGCTGGTCGGCCGGTCCAGGGTGCCCATGATGTTGAGCAGGGTGGACTTTCCCGAGCCGGACGGTCCGAGGATGGCCAGCAGTTCGCCCTCGTCGATCGAGAGCGAGACGTCGGTCAGGGCGTGGACTCCGCCCGGATAGGCCATCCCGGCCCCGCGCACCACCAGCACCGGGGTCATGAGGCGGTCACCACCTGGGTGCCCGCCGCGATGCCGTTGCCGGTGATCGCCACCAGGCCCATCGCGAACATGCCGGTCTGCACCGCCACCAGCCCGCCGCCGCGCAGCTGTACGGCGTAGCCGCCGCCACTGAGCGCGAGGAGCGCGGCGACCGGGATGGCCAGCACTCCGGTCGCGGTCCCCGACACGAAGGCGACCTGGACGGTGGCCGAGTCGAAGTTCTTCACCGCCGAGGGGTCGTCGATGGCCACGGTCACATTGACCGTGGGCGGGCTGTTGGGCCCGGCCGCCGCCCCGCCACCGGAGCCGCTTGCGGGGCTCCCCTGAACGGCGGTGCCGACGCCGCCGACCGTTCCCGGGGTCGTCGTGTTGTCGGGCAGGGTGATGGTGACCTTGTCGCCCTGCTTGATCGAGCCGACATTGGCCGGATCCACCGGCACGGTCACCACCTTGCCGGTCGGCGTGACCGCCATCAGCGCCTCGGCTCCCTGCTGGCCGAGCTGCGTCTGCAGGGAGGCGACCCGGATCTCGCCCGGCAGAACCACCACGTCGCCGATCCCGAGAGTTCCCGTCGCCGGCAGGCCGGCGGCCTTCTGCCAGCGCTTGACCGCCTCGATCAGGGACTTGGTGAGAACCCCGTCGCCCGACTCCACCGTGGTGTGGGTCGGCGCCGCGGGCGCAGCAGAAGTCGGAGCCGCGGAAGCCCCACCGGACGGTCCGGTGCCGGCGGGGGCGGAGGCCTGGTCGGGCGCGGCCTGGGTGATCACGGTTCCGACTTTCGGCTGCGGGCCGATGTCGTAGCCGAGGGCCTTCAGGTTGCTCGCGACCACCTGGACGTCCCGACCCACCAGGCCGGGCCTGTCGAGGGCGCGGAACAGCGGGGTCCCGCCGTAGAAGAGCGGCACCGGCTGGTCGTTCACCCGGTACAGCTCCTGCCCCCTGGTCACGGTGGTTCCGCTGGCGGGCAGCGCGGTGATGATGCCCTGCTTGGCGCCCGTCACCGTCTGCGGCGTGCCGAAACCCAGGGTGCCGCTCAGGGTCTGCGTGTTCGACAGGTCCGTCTTGACCACGGCGACCGTCTGCGCCTGCGCGGCGCTGCTCGCAACCGCGGAGGGCTTTCCCCGGCCGCCCAACTCCAGCGCGCCCGCTCCGCCGACGCCGACGGTCACGGCAAGGGCGACGACCATGGCCACGCGCCGCTTGCGCCTTCGCGGCGGGGGTGCATCGTCGAGAGGGCCGCCGTCGATCTCGGCGCTCGCGGCGTCAGTGCCCGCTGCCACTGAACGCCTCCACCTTGCAGGCCGAAATCACCTGGTCCTGTTGGGCCTTGGGCATCGTGGGCTGTCCGTCGAAGGTCCACCCGCTGTCCCCGCTGCCCGCGGTGCCATAGGCCTTGATCTTCAGCCCCTTGCCGTTGATGCAGTTGACCCAGGCGCTGAAATCGGCGTTGAAGTTCGGGTTGAGCTTCGGATCCGTCTGCGGCGGCATCAGCGGCATCCTGGGCAGGCAGGCGGTGAGCGCGGCCTGCGGGATGGAGGCGCCGGGCGCCGGTTGCTTCTGCATGGGCTGTCCGGGGTAGGAGATCCCGCCGGTCAGCGGGACCCCGTTGTCGCCCAGGCAGGCGTAGTAGCCGCCCCAGAGCTGCGCGTCGTGCGCGGAGGTGTCGTCCAGCCGCTCCTGGGGGCGGTCGGCGGTGGAAGCCGGGGAGCCGGGGGACGCGGGGGACGTGGGGGAGGCGGCGGAGGAGCCTGCGGCGGACGGGCTCGGCGCTGCGGCGCTCGGCAGCGAGGCCACGGCGGAGCCCTGCGCGCTGCTCTTCGCCCCCGGGCCGGCACCGCACGCCGTCAGCGCGGCCAGCGGGACCAGCAGAGCAGCGGACAGCACCGCGGTCCGCAGCAACCGGCGGTCCGGGCGCGGGGAACGGTCATCAGTTGACTTCGGCATGGCTGCGATGATCGCCAACGGATATGTGGAACCTGTCAGGAACTCTTTCGATTCTGACGCCGAGTCCGTCCGCCCGGTCCGTCCCCCGCAGTGGCTCACCTATGATCGAAAACGTGAGCGCATATGTCCTGGTGGCCGAGGACGACCCGAAGCAGGCCGAGCTGATCCGCCGTTATCTGGAGCGCGAGGGCCACAGCGCCGCCGTCGTCCACGACGGACGCGCGGCGATCGACGAGGTCCGGCGGCGTGAGCCGGACCTGCTCATCGTCGACGTGATGATGCCCCGGGTGGACGGCCTCGACGTGTGCCGGATCCTGCGCCGTGAGTCCGAACTCCCGATCCTGGTGCTGACCGCCCGGTCCGCCGAGGACGACCTGCTGCTCGGGCTCGACCTGGGCGCCGACGACTACATGACCAAACCCTTCAGCCCTCGTGAGCTGATGGCCCGGGTACGCGTCCTGCTCCGGCGCGCGCAGCGGACGCAGGGGAAGGGCCCGGCCGACCCGGTGCTGCGGGTCGGCGAGCTCACGGTGGACCCCGACCGCCACGAGGTCCGCGTCGCCGGAACCCCGGTGCCGTGCACACCGGGGGAGTTCGACATTCTCCGCACCCTGGCCGGGCATCCCGAGCAGGTCTTCAGCCGGGCCCAACTGCGGGGTGACACCGGCGGGTTCGGCCACTACATATCCGAGCGCACGATCGACGTGCACATCATGAACCTGCGCCGCAAGGTCGAGCCCGACCCCCGGCACCCGGTGCGCCTGGTGACCGTCTTCGGAGTCGGCTACAAGCTCACCGACGGCACCGGCGGACGCCGCAGTGCGCCGTAGGGTACCGCTGCGCAAGAGCCTGCTGATCCGGCTGCTGGCCGCCTCGATCCTGGTCGCCGTCTGCTCGGTCGCCGCCACCGCCTGGCTCGCGGTGAACACCACCTCGCAGGAGATCCAGCAGGAGCAGGTCCAGACCCTCTCCGGTGACGCCGGCATCTACGAGACCCTGCTCGGCTACGCCGCGACCCACCAGAACTGGGACGGCGCCGCCGCCGTGCTGGCGGGCCTGACGAAGCAGACGGGCCGTCATATCGCCCTGACCAACCAGAGCCGCCAACCCGTCGGCGGTTCCGCCGCCCCGCACGCGTCGCCGGTCCCGTCCAACGCGTCGGCGGTGATCGACCCGCTCGACGTGGACCAGACGCTGGCACCCGGCGGCACCACCACCCGCATCGACCCGCGCGCCGTCGGTCCGTTCGCCCTCACCCCCGACGAACGCGCCCAGCTGCGGGCGGAGGCCGGCCGGACCGCCGGCTGTCTGCGCACCCGCGGATTCGCCGCCGAGACCGGCACCGACCCCGGCGGCCGACCGAACGTGACCGTCGCCGGGCCGGCCCCCGACGACGGCACCGCCACCGCCTGCGGCCTCCCCCAACTGTCCGCTCCCACCCCGACCGAGCAGACGGCGCTGAGCAGGCTCGGCGAGCTGGTCGACGCCTGCCTGTCGCCCCAGGGGCTGGGGCCGGTCAAGCTCGGAATCGGACCCGGCGGGGTGGTGCCCAGCCCTCAGGTGGTCATCCCCCGGGTGCAGGCCCCCGGGTCGTCCGTCCCGACTCCCGCCGTCAGGCCCTCCCCTTCGGCCACACCCGGTCCGGTGCCCAACCCGAGTGCCGACAGCGCCGACCAGGCCGTGGCGAGCTGCGTGGACTCCAGCCGCCGCCAGCAGCTCGCTCCCTATGTCGCCCCCGCCGCACTGCTGTTCATCAGCGACCGGAACGGAACCACCGCCCCCGCCTTCCACCTGACCCGAGCCGGAACCCTGCGCATCGCCGGCGTCACCGGCCTGGTCCTGGCCCTCACCGTGGCGCTCTCGGTCCTGCTCGCCACCAGGCTGGTCCGGCCGCTACGCGTGCTGACCGACGCCGCCCAGCACCCCACCGAGCCGCACGCCCGCGTCCCGGTGACCGGCCACGACGAGATCGGCTACCTGGCCGCCGCGTTCAACGACCTCTCCGAACGCCGCGAGCGGATCGAGGAGCAGCGCAAGGCGATGGTCAGCGACGTCGCGCACGAACTGCGCACGCCGCTCAGCAACATCCGGGGCTGGTTGGAGGCCGCCCAGGACGGCGTGGCCACCCCTGACCAGGCGTTCCTTGCGTCGCTGCTGGAGGAGGCGGTACTGCTCCAGCACATCATCGACGACCTGCGGGACCTGGCCGCGGCCGACGCGGACAGCTTCCGCCTGCACCGCGAGCCGGTCCGGATCGCCGAGCTGCTCGACCAGGTCGCCGCGGCCCACCGGGCCCGCGCCGGGGCCGCCGGGGTGCGGCTGAGCGTGCTGCCCGCGGACCGGGACGCCGAGATGGTGGCCGACCCGGTGCGGCTGCGCCAGGCGGTCGGGAACCTGGTGGACAACGCCGTACGGCACACGCCGGCCTGCGGAAGCGTCACCGTCGGGGCCGGCCCGGTCGGCGACCACCTGGTGATCGAGGTGACGGACACCGGCACGGGTATCGGTCCGGATGAACTCCCGTACGTCTTCGACCGGTTCTGGCGGGCCGAGAAGTCCCGCAGCCGGCAGACCGGCGGCAGCGGCCTGGGGCTGGCCATCGTCCGCCAGCTCGCGCAGGCCCACGGCGGAACGGTGACCGCGACCAGCCGGCCCGGTGAGGGCGCGGTCTTCACCCTGCGGCTGCCTCGGACGGACGGAACCGCCGGAGGCTGACCGGCACCGGCGGTGTCAGGAGATGGCGCCCGCGCGGTACCGCTCGGCGAGAGCCGGGTCCGACTCCCACCACAGGCCGCCCCCGCCGTCCCCCTGCTCGCCGGCCGGGGTGCCGTCGGCGCGGACCCGGAAGAGCACGCCGGGGATGGCGTAGAACAGCGCGCCGGTCAGCAGGACGCACCCGACCGCATAGATCGCCGGGACCGCTATGTCAGCCAGGAACGGCGTCAGAAGGGCGGCCGCCAGTCCGGTGCCGCGCGACGTGACCAGGAACTCCCGGCCCTCGACCACCTCCACGGTGACCGTGTTGGAGCGGGTGCGGTCCTTCGCGGTGAACCGAACCGTGTGGGTGCCGGCTGCCACCGGGAACCGTACGGTCCTCCCCTGCTCGACGTGGCCGACCTGCGCCCCGTCAGCTGTTCTCGGCCAACTGCTCGGCCAGGGAGCGGTGGAAGGCGGTGACCAGGGCCTGGGTGAGCAGGGGTTCGATCTGCTCGGAGAGTTCGCGCATCCGCTCGACCTCGGCTTCGGCGGGGGCGCTCTCGCGGAACGGCTTCCAGACCGTTTCGCGGAAGAGGCGGTTCAACTCCCGGGCGGCGGCGCGGCTGTGGAGGCGGACGACGGCGCGGGCGGTGACGATGGTCTCCAGCGGGATCGGCAGGTCCAACACCCGGGCGCCGAGCGGGAGGAGGCCGGGGTCGAGGGTGAACACCGTGTCCTGGTCGGTTCGTTGCAGGGCGCCCATGGCCACCAGCTGTTCCAGGTCGGCCGGTGACAGCTCGCGCCCGGTGCGGCGGGAGAGTTGCTCGACGGTGGCCTGCTCGGCGGTCTCCGGGGCCCAGACGGCGATCAGGGCGCGGTGGATGGCCAGGTCCAGCGAGCTGATGTCGGCCGGGAGTTGGTCCAGGTAGCGTTCGATGGCGGCGAGGGTCAGGCCCAACCGCTGGAGTTCCTCGATCAGTTCGAGCCGGTCCAGGTGCTCGGTGCCGTACAGGCCGACCCGGCGCGGGCCGAGTTCGGGCGGCGGGAGCAGGCCCTTGCCGCTGTAGAAGCGCAGCGTCCGCACGGTGACCCCGGCGCGGGCGGCGAGTTCGTCGACGGTGAGGCGAAGGGGTGTGGACATGGGTTCGCCTCCTGGTGGGACAGTCCTGCTGTGACACTAGCAGTGTGACTGTCCCGCCAGGAGGCGATCAGCGCAGAAGCAGGTCAGCTGACCAGCAGGTCCGCGTGGTGGCGGCGGGCGACCGCGGGATGCGCACGGAGGTATCCCTTGAGCTCGTTGCGGCCGAACTCGGCGAAGAGCGGGTTGTCCGGGTCCTCGGTGGCGCCCGGGGCGTGGTGGGCGTGCGGGAAGTCCAGCGGCTCGATGTGGGCGTCCAGGCGCGGGTTGTAGAAGAACGGGACGGAGTAGCGCTCGCGGCCCCCGGGCGGGCTGACCACCCGGTGGTTGGTGGCCTTGAGGTAGCCGTCGGTGGCGACTTCGAGCAGCTCGCCGAGGTTGACCACGAAGGCGCCGGGGCGGGACGGCACGTCCAGGAAGCTGCCGTCGGCCCGCTCGACCTGGAGGCCCGGGACGCCGTCGGTGAGCAGCAGGGTCAGGAACCCGTAGTCCTTGTGCGCGCCGACGCCCTGGCCGGTCCCGTCCGGTCCGCTGCCGGGGTAGCGGACCAGCTTGAGGCGCAGGTGCGGGTGGCCGGCGAAGGCGTCGTCGTAGAAGTCGGGACGGGCGCCGATGGCGGTCAGCAGTTCGTGCAGCAGGCGTTCGGCGACCGTGCTGAGCCGCTCGATCCAGTTCAGTGCCGCCGCGCGCAGTTCGGGGTGGCCGGCCGGCCACTGGTTGGGGCCCTCCAGCCACCAGTACGCGGGCTCGCCGGGCGCGGGGCGGTGGGCGGGGCGTTCGGCGCCTATGTCGATCTGGTCGCGCCAGTCGCTGCGGCCCTGGGTGCGCTCGTCACCGATCCGGGTGTAGCCGCGGAAGTGCGGTGAGTTGAGGTTGCTGATCGCCATCCGGTCGGCCTCGGGGAGGGCGAAGAAGGCGTGCATCGCGCTGGTCAGGTCGGCGGTCTCGGTGGCGGTGATGCCGTGACCGGTGAGGTGGAAGAAGCCGACCTCGGTGGCCGCGTGGAGCAGGTCCGCGTGCAGCGCCGCACGCTGCTCGGGGCTGCCGGAGGCGGCGGAGAGGTCGATCACCGGGAGATCGTCGGAGAGATCGTTCACCGGGAGAGCGTCGGCCGGGGTGGGGGTGTGCTGCTGCGACATGAGGGTGACATCCGCTGGGTGAGGCCCGGTCGGTCCCGGCGGTGGCCGGGAGCACCGGGGGAGCGGCGGAAGTGGGCCGCGCCCCCGGGGCCGGGGTCCTGAAAGGTGAGAGTGAGGGGTCAGCGGGAGCGTCGACAGGACATGCTCGTGACGCGGAGCAGGTCCACGTGGCGGCGGCTGACAAGAACAATCACGTCAACCAGGTTAGACGAACCGCGGTGGCGGTCGGCACGTGGCATGCATGCTCCAGGATTATCCGCGCGGGTGCGCCAAAAAACGAGGGTGTCAGGACTTCTGCGACTCCACCGAGCTGCGCACCTCGTCCATGTCGAGCGCCTTCGCCTGCTGGATCAGCTGCTCCAGCGCCGGCGCCGGGAGCGCGCCGGGCTGCGAGAAGAGCACCACGCCCTCGCGCACGATCATCAGCGTCGGGATCGAGGTGATCTCGAACGTGGCGGCCAGCTCCTGCTGCGCCTCGGTGTCCACCTTGCCGAAGACCAGGTCGGGGTGGTTCTCGGCGGCCTTGTCGTAGACCGGGGCGAAGTTGCGGCAGGGACCGCACCAGGACGCCCAGAAGTCGATCAGGACGAAGGAGTCCTCGGACACGACGTCGTTGAAGTTGTCCTTGGTGAGCTCGACGGTAGTCATGCAGCCGTCAACAGCAGGCGTCCTGTGCTCTATTCCGAGTCCCGGTAGGTCTCCAGCAGCCGCAGCCAGATCTCGGAGACCGTCGGGTACGAGGGCACCGCGTGCCACAGCCGGGCCAGCGGAACCTGGCCGGCCACCGCGACGGTCGCGGCGTGCAGCAGCTCGCCCGCGCCCGGCCCGACGAAGGTGGCGCCCGCCAGGCAGCCGCGCTCCTCGTCCACGATCATCCGGGCCCGGCCGCGGTAGTCGTCGGCAAGCAACGAGGCCCCCGCCACCTTCGCGAGGTCGTAGTCGACCACCCGGAACCGCAGCCCGGCCCGCTCGGCGGCGGCCGCCGTCAACCCGACCGAGGCGGCCTCCGGCTCGGTGAAGACCACCTGCGGGACGGCCGCCGCGTCGGCGGTGGCCACATGGGCGCCCCAGGGCGCGGTGTCCAGCGGACGGCCGTGCGCGAGCGCGCCGATCGCGGCGCCGGCGATCCGCGCCTGGTACTTGCCCTGGTGGGTGAGGAGCGCGCGGTGGTTGACGTCCCCGGCCGCGTACAGCCAGTCGCCCTCGACGCCGCGCACCCGGCAGCTGTCGTCCACCTCCAGCCAGCTCCCGTCGCGCAGGCCGACCGTGGCCAGGCCGAGACCGGCGGTGCGCGGTGCGCGTCCGGTGGCGTAGAGCAGCTCCTCGGCCTCCAGGCCCTCGCCGCTGTCCAGGCGCAGCGTCACCAGGCCGTCCTCGCGGTCCACCGAGCTCACCGACACTCCCGTGCGGATGATCACACCGGCCTCGGTCAGCCCGGCGGCGACCAGCTCCCCGGCGAACGGCTCCATCCGCGGCAGCAGCCCGCCGCCGCGCACCAGCAGGGTGACCCGCGAGCCCAGCGCCTGCCAGGCCGCCGCCATCTCCACGCCGACCACGCCGCCGCCGACCACCACCAGGCGGCGCGGCACGACCGGCGAGCTGGTCGCCTCGCGGCTGGTCCACGGCGCGGCCTCGGCCAGCCCTGGGACGTCGGACGGCAGCAGCGCGCGGCTGCCCGTGCACACGGCGACGGCGTGCCGGGCGGTGAGCACCCGCTCGCCGCCGTCCGGCGTGCGGACCACCACCCGGCGCGGGCCGTCCAGCCGCCCTTCGCCGCGGACCAGCACCGCGCCGGTCGCCTCCAGCCAGGAGACCTGGCCGTCGTCCTTCCAGTGCGAGGCGAAGCTGTCGCGCCGGGCCAGCACGGCGGCGGCGTCCAGCGGGCCGGTCACCGCCTCGCGCGAGCCGGCGACGGCCTGCGCGGCCGCCAGCGCGGCGCCCGGGCGCAGCAGCGCCTTGCTCGGCATGCAGGCCCAGTACGAGCACTCGCCGCCGAGCAGTTCGCTCTCCACCACGGCGGTGCTGAGCCCGGCGGCCCGGGTGCGGTCGGCGAGGTTCTCGCCGGTCGGGCCGCCGCCCAGCACCACGACGTCGTAGGACTCAACTTGGGTGCTCACGGGCGCTCCTCGGGGTCGCTGCCGGGACGGCTGTCCGCACCATCCTGGGCCACCGGGGGCCGCGGTGTGAGCTAGATCGCCTTGTGTCGTTGCAGTGTGCTGAGCGCCAGCCAGCCCGGCAGGACCGGCAGGACGACGGTGACCAGCCGGAACAGCACCACCGCGTGGAGGGCCCCGGTCGCGGCGCCCAGGCCGGTCGTGGCGGACAGGACGGCGGCGGTCGCCGTCTCGATGCCGATCAGGCCGGCGGGGGTGGGGACGGCCGAGCCCACCGCGTTGCCGATCAGGAAGGCCACCGCCACGGCCGCGAACCGCGGGTGGCTGCCCTCGGCCCGCACCGCGCAGTAGAGGCTGGTCGCCAGGGTCATCGACACCAGCAGCTGGCCGACGACGCCGACTGCCAGCCGTCCCGGGTGCCGCAGCAGGTCGCGCAGCCGGGTCAGCGAGCCCTCGGCGAGCGGGCGCAGCCGGGCCAGCAGCCAGCGCCGGACGCACGGCACCGCGAGCGCGCCGCCCGCCAGCGCGGCGGCCAGCCCCGCCGCGACGAGCGTCGCCGTCCCGTGCGAGGGCTCCTGCGGCACCTGGTCGACGTTGATCAGCGAGAGGAAGAAGGCCAGTTGCAGCAGGTGCAGCCCCAGCCCGATCAGCTGCCCGGCGCCGACGCTGGACACCGCGCGGCCCGGCGTGATCCCCGCGCGCTGGAGGAAGCGGGTGTTCAGCGCGATCCCGCCCAGGCCGCCGGGTGCGACCAGCTTCACGAACGCGCCGGCCAGCTGCGCCAGCACCGCCCGTCCGAAGCACAGGCGCTCGGGCACGAAGCCCAGGAAGCCCATCGCGGCCGCCGGATAGCTGGCCGCCGCCGCCAGGACGGAGAGCAGCACCCACCCCGGATCCGCCTCCCGCACCAGCCGGACCGGATCGACGTCCGCCCGCGTCCCCTGTGCGTACAGCAGGCAGCCGAAGACCACCGCCCCCACGACGGTGATCAGCACGCCCGGCCTGATCCGCCGCCTCGTCCGGTCCGCCGGGTCCGCCGGGTCCGCCTGGTCCGCCTGGTCCGCCTGGTCCGTCCGGCCTGTCTCCTGAATCTCGGATATCCCCGTTGTCACGCTGCATGCTCCCACGATCACCCGGTACGGGTCCGGCGAACTCCGGCGAACTCCGGTGGATGAGAGGTGAATGAAGACCGCATGAGGTGCCTCACGCACCCTCGTGTTCGCCCGGAGCCGCATGGCATACTCCGAATCGTGACTGGCAGCAGCGTGACACGAGCCCTGCGCGCGACGGTGTTCGCGGCGCTTGCCGTGCCGCTGTCCGCTCTCGGGCACGTGCTGGTCACCGGACGCCCGCTGCCGCTGGACCTGGTGATCGCCGCCGGGGCCGTGGTCTTCCTGCTGGCCGTCGTACTGTCCGGCGCCGAGCGCGGGTTCCTGCAGATCGCGGCGATCTTCCTGCCGGTCGAGCTGCTGCTCAACACCACCTTCAACCTCGGCCAGGACGCCTGCCCCAGCCCCACCCGCACGCACGGCCTGGACCTGATGGTCTGCGGCGGCGGCACGGTCGGCAACGGCGGCGGCACCCCGCTCACACTCGCCCCGGCGCTCGTGGAGCTGCTGCTGCTGGTCGTCCACGTGGTGGCCACCCTGCTGGCCGCGCTCTGGCTGCGCCTGGCGGAGGCCGCGCTGGTGCGGTTGCCCCGGCTGGTCGGCGAGCTGGCCCGGCTGACCCCGGGCACGCTGCTCGCCCTGCTGCGGCTCGCCCTCGCCCCGCTGTCGGCTCGACCGGCCCCGGGCGTACCCCTGCCCGAACCCCGCCCCGAGCACGCGCCCACCGAGGACCTGCCGCTCGGCCCGTCCCGCCGCCGGGGTCCGCCGGCCGCCTTCGCGCTCGCCTGCTGAGCCCGTCCCCGCGACGAGGGGGCTGCTCGCGGCGTGCGCCGCCGGCCCCACATCACCCCCTTCGCGGACAGGACCGACGTTCCCCATGGGCAAGAACCCGAACAACCCGAACAACCGCACCCCGAAGCCCGGCAACTCCGGCGACCAGCAGGACGCCCGCCGCCAGCGGCTGCACGAGGCCCGCCGGCGCGAGCAGCGCGCGGACACCCTGCGGCGCCGGATCGTGATCGGCGTCTCCACCGCCGTCGTGGTCGCCCTGGCGGGCGGTGTGGCGATCGCCGTCAACAGCGCCGGCAGCAGCAAGTCGAGCAGCGGCAGCGCAGCCGCCAGTGGCCCGCTGGTGACCCCGGCCAACACCACCGGCGACGGCACGGTGATCACCTACGGCAAGGCCGACGCCGCGCACACCCTCACCGTGTACGAGGACTTCCGCTGCCCGATCTGCCGGGCCTTCGAGGCCACCGACGGCCAGGCGGCGCAGACGCTCGCCGACAACGGCACGTACAAGATCGACTACCACATCGCCGCCTTCCTGGACGACAACAACGGCGGCACCGGCTCGATCGACGCGCTGGCCGCCGCCGGCGCCGCGCTGAACCAGAGCGTGGACGACTTCAAGAAGTTCCACGACGTGCTCTACGCCAACCAGCCCGACGAGCAGACCGACGGCTTCGGCAACGTCAACACCCTGCTCGACCTGGCCGGCAAGGTCCCCGGCCTGAAGACCGACGCCTTCACCGCGGCGGTCAAGAACGGCACCTACCTGCCGTGGGCCAAGAAGGTCGCCGAGCAGTTCAACACCAGCGGGGTCCAGGGCACGCCGACCCTCAAGCTGGACGGCAAGACGCTGACCGTCCTCGGCAACTCCGGTCCGATCAGCCCGGACCAGTACACCGCCCTGGTCAAGTCCCAGATCGGCGGCTGACGATGAGAGCCGATGTCGCCACCGAGAACACGAGCGAGCACGTCGACGCTCCCGCACCGTCCCGCGGTTACGCCCTGCTGCTCTGCGTGGCCGGGGTGCTGGGCCTGGCCGCCGCGTTCGTGCTCACCACGGACAAGATCAAGCTGCTGCAGAACCCGAACTACGTTCCGAGCTGCAACATCAACCCGATCATCAGCTGCGGCTCGGTGATGCGCACCGAGCAGGCCTCGGTGTTCGGGTTCCCCAACTCGCTGCTGGGGCTGATCGGATTCGCCGTGGTGGTGGCGACCGGCGTCGGTGTGCTGGCCGGTGCCCGCTACCGCCGCTGGTACTGGCTCGGCCTCCAGGCCGGGACGGTCTTCGGCCTGATGCTGATCCACTGGCTGATCGGGCAGACCCTCTACTCGATCGGCGCGGTCTGCCCCTACTGCATGCTGGTCTGGGCGTCGACCATCACGCTCTTCTGGTACACCACCCTGCACAACCTGCGCACCGGGGTGATCCCGGTGCCACCGAAGCTGCGCCCGGTGGTGCGGGAGCTCAACCGCTACCACTGGGTGGTGCCGGTGCTCTGGTACGCGGTGATCCTGCTGCTGGTGCTCAACCGGTTCTGGTCGTACTGGAGCACGCTGATCTGACGACGGTGCTTGGGGCGCTGCCTGGCGGACGGGTGGCGCCCCGGTCGTGGTTCGGAGTGGGGCGTCTAATAGGTGACATTGACTTTTGTGTTTTTGTCCGCGTCCTGAATTTTGATCGATCCGTGCTCTTGCCCGTCACGGCCCTTGCTTTGCACCACTTCTCTACTGCCCATCAGTTTCTCGTTCGGATCCCGATACTCCGTGGTGGTGGTTGTCTTCCCGTCCCTGGTTTGGGTCAGACTGTCCGAACTGCTGAGCGATTTGCCGTTCTGATCGGTGATCTGCGTGTGGGTATGAGTCCCGTCCTTGTCCTTGTAGGTCACGTCGTCCTTGCTCATGGTTTTCTTGTTGTTCGCATCCAAGTATTCCGTGTGGGTATAGGTCTTTCCGTCCTTCCCCTGGTGCCGCTCTCCCTGCTCGGTTCCGGTCAGTTTGTTCTTCGCATCCCAGTTCTGCGTCCAGATGTGTTCCTTGTTGTCCGGGGTCATGTAGGTCTCTGTCTGTTTGCCGCCGCTGGGTTTACCGTCCGCTCCCGTGTAGTCGGTGCGCCTTGTCTCTGTCCGGCTGTCCTTGTTGTAGGTGATCTTGGTGTCCTCGCTCGCGCCCTTGTGACCATCCGAGGTCGTGTACTGCCGATGGGTGGTGCGTTCCGTTTGCCGTTCTGCTCCCGCGCCCTTGCGTTCTTGGGCCGTTTTGGCGTCGCCTCGGTCTCCGGCGCCGGCCCGGGCCAGGTAGCGTCGTGATTCGCCCGCCTCCGACAGGCGGTCGGTGCGTTCACGCATCCTCTTCTCCTTCCAGCGGCGAATCCTCGTCCCGGTCTGCCATGGTGAGCAGGTCGGTCAGTGCGCGGCGGCCGGTGGCCGGGTGGGACCAGTCCTCGGCGGCGAACATCTGCTGGGCGAAGCACAGGGCCGTGCAGTCGGCGATGTCCCGCAACCGGGTGGCGAGTTCGGGATCCTGGTCCTGGGCCGGGTACTCGACGAGGTGGTAGGCGGCGTCCCTGCAGACGTCCCACACGGCGGGTCGCCCGTCCACGTCCGGCGCGCGATCGCTCTCGCGGGCCTGGGCCCACACGCCTGCGAAGCCGCCTGCCGCCACGAGTTCGGCCACCGGGTCGGCGCACAGGCAGGGGTTCGGGCGCTCCTGCCAGATCCGGGCGCAGCCCTGGAACGGACCGTAGCGTTCGCCGCGGAGCACCAGCAGCCTGCTCCGCAGTCGTGCGACCTCCTCGCCGGTCGGGTGGCCCTGGAACTGGGCGGTCAGCACCCGGTCGAGCAGCTCGGCGACCTCGGCGGTCTGCTGGTAACTCCAACCCGCCCTGGCACCACGGGAGTCGGCGAACTGCTGAACGGCATGGCGGGCGACGCGGTCCAGCAGCGCCGTGCGGTCCAGCCACGGCGGGCGCAGCGGATCCACCGTGGCGGCGAGGTCGGGCCAGGTCCGCTCCAGGCCGCCGGGACTCTGTACGGCGGACAGCACGAGTCGCGCGAAGGAACGCGCCACCGTCGGCTCCAGCACGAGGGCGCGGGCTCTCTCGCAGGCGGCGGGCACCTCCAGGCACCGCCGGTCGCAGCCCCGCGACGGCAGCAGCAGCTGCGCGAGGTCCGCGCTCGTGCCCAGCCCGCTGCGCAGCATGTGCTCGCGCACCTCGCTGTCGGAGGGCGTCCGTCCTGCGGGTGCCTTGGACGGGGGCACCTGGAGCAGGAGCGGTGCGTCCTCGCCCTCGGTGAAGACGGCGGCCCGACCGGTCGGCAGCGTGGCCAGCGCGGTGTCCTGACGGGAGGTCATCACCATGGCGTCACCCAGGACACCGCGGTCCTCGCCGGAGACCAGGCGGTGGGCCACCTTGAGGTTGGTGTTCTTCAGGACGTCGGAGGCGAGCTTGGTGGGGACCTGGTCGACGATCAGGACTCCCTGTCCGTAGGCGCGGATCTCGGACAGCAGTCCGGTGAAGGTCTCGACCGCCTTGCCGCGGACATCGGCCTCCGCTCCCTCGCCGCCGCTCGGGCGGGCCGCGTTGGTGAGCAGCCGGTGGGCCTCCTCGACGACGAGCAGGTGTCTCAGGCCGTCGCTCTCGCCCTGGGTGCGCCGGAACTCCGCGAGTCGGATGATCAACAGGCCCATCAGGAAGGCCTTGTCGTCATCGTCGCCGAGGTTCTCCAGTTCGAGCACGCTCGGGCCCGCGAGCAGCAGGTCGATCGGCAGCGAGCGCTGAACGTCGAGCATCCGCCCCTTGCCGCCGGCGCGCAGACTGTTCAGGCGGGTGGACAGCGCGGCCCGCAGATCGCCGGTGACCTTCTCCTCGTAGCCGAGCCGGGGGACCACCTCCTCCACCTTGCGCAGGAGGTCGCCGAGGGTGGGGAAGGCCACCGAGCGGTCCTCGGCGCCGTCGGATCCGTTCAGCCGCCGGTTGGTGTTGCTGGTCACGTCCCAGCCGCAGTCGGCGTAGACCTCGTGCAGGCTGATCTCCAGCACCTGCGGCAGTGGCGTCCACATCCCGAAGCTCGCGTGGAAGACGGATCGCAGCAGGTCGAGGTGGACCGCGACCGGGATGCCCGGAGGGACTTCGAAGGGGTTCAACCGGAACGGCGAGGTCGTCTCGTCGCCGAGCGTGAAGACCTGGAGCTGCGCGCCGAGCGCCTGGTCGCGCAGCAGCGACCGGTACTCGGTCTTCGCCGGTTCGAGGACGAGGAACGGGATGCCGCGGCCGGAGATCTCGCGCAGCAGGTGGAAGACGGTGTTGGTCTTGCCGGAGCCGGTGACACCGGTGACGAAGGCGTGGCGGGTGAGCTTGTCGGGGTCGATCCCGTACTCGACGCCGGTGACGCGCTGGTGCTCGACGATCGTGCCGAGGACCGCGGTCCGGCTGTCGGCGGGTGGCGGGACCGCGTCGAAGTCGGGGACCACGGTGACGGCGAATCCGTTCGTCTCCTCGGCGGGGAAGTGCACATAGGCGGCGAGTTGGCGCGAGGTGAGCAGGGTCTGGTGCTGGAACGGCTGCCGGTAGAGCCCGGGGGGCGCGGTGGCTTCGGCGAGCGGATCGGCCATGGCCCAGGCGGCGGCGAGCTCCGGTACCTCCTCCCGGTCCCAGACGCGGACGGGCTCCGGGACGGAGTGCGCCCCCGAGAAGACCGCGCGCCACAGACTGGCGGCCTCGGGATAGCCCTCCGCGTCGCCGAGCAGGTAGACGGAGGTGCGCCAGGCCCCGATGCCCTGGGCGTCGGTGAAGTGGTCGAGTTGGCGGGTGAGAAGCGCGGTGTAGTGCTCTGCCAGGGGAGCTGAGGAACTGCCCGCCTTGGCCGCGCTCTGCACGGCCCGCATCTCGTTGATGAGGCTGAGTCTGAGGGCGTGGACCGGACTCTCGTCCACCGGTTGCGCCAGGACCAGTGCGGCCCAGGGCGACCGGCTCAGCGCCCGGAAGAGCCGGTCCAACTGGCGGGCCCCGTCGGTCTCGTCCGGGGACTTGAGGGTGGGGATCCCGGTGACCAGCCCGCCCACCGGCCAGAAGCCGGTCGCCGGCTCCTCCGCCTGGAGGTCGACGGCCGGGTAGAGCGAGCGCAGGGCGGTTTCGAGCAGTCGTCCGTTTCCCTGGACCGACTGCGGCGGGGAGCCGACCGGGAGCCAGGTGCCGATGCTGACGGACACCCGTCCCGGACCCCCGCCGACCCGGAACGCCAGCGGCACCTTGTAGTGGTAGAGGCCGACCAGAAGGTCCTGCATGAGGGGGTCGGCCCGCTCGGCGTCGGACCGGCTCGGGGCCTTGTCCAGGCAGCCGATGCCGGCGACCCGCACCAGAGTCCGCAGGTCCGGCGGCGACTGGGTCACCGCGGCCCCGACGCGGACGAGGGGAGGTTCGAATCCGACCCGCTGGAGGTAGTCCAGCGCCTCCGCCATGAGATCTTCGACCGCCATGGCTCACAGGCCGCCGATCGGTGGGAGGAGCAGTCCGTTCGAGCTGCCGTTGCCGGAGGTGGTGGCCATGTAGGCGGCATAGGCGATCCAGCCCAGAACCGCCAGGAAGATGATCGCGAAGATGACCTTGGGGAGCACGGGTGCCTTCTTGACGCGCACCCCGGCGCCGGTCGAGAGGTTCTCCAGCCCCGTCGCGTACAACGTCCCGGCCCGCATCCTCCCGACGACCCGGACCCGCTCGCCCTCGCTGATCGAGCCGTGGAACGTCTCGCCGCGCATCTCGACCGGCATCAGGGCCACCCGCTTGCCCGCGTCGTCGAACCGTTCGACCCGGAACGTCCAGATCTCCTCCGTCTGCTTGTTCGCCAGCTGCTCGGTCCGCACCTGCAGGCTGCGTACCTCGCCCTCGAACGCCGCCCCGCCCGACTGCTGGACGGGGGCCTGGTGCTCGGCCCTCGGTCTGTCGGGCGCCGGACGGCTTGCCGCCGGGGGCTGTGCCGGAGGCTGCGGGTTCCAGCCGCCGCCGCCCGGGCGCACCGGACCCGGCGGCTCGGCCGGTAACGCCTGGCCGTTCAGGGGACGACCGCAGCCGCCGCAGAACCGAGCAGCCGACGGTATGGAGAAACCGCAGCTGGGGCACGTCCTGGCATCATCCATGGGGACCACTCCCTGTGCCGCTCCGCCTTCCAGCAGACACCCGCCTGTCGGACGCGGCAACTCCCCTCCGTCACGCGGAAGAAAATCCCCCCGCGGTTGAACGACCGGGCGGCGGGTTGCGTACTCCCCGGTGGAGCGGCGACCGTGCCGCTCGGTCCGTTCATCAGACTGCTGGGGTGTATGCCATGTACATGACTAAGCGTGCCGGACTGCTGACGGCCTCGGCGGCCGCGGTGCTCGCCCTGGCGACGGCCTGCGGGTCGAGTGGGTCCAGCGGCAAGTCCTCGTCCCCGTCGCCCGCGGCGAGCATGCCGCCGGCGGCCTCGTCCTCGCCTTCGTCCTCGCCCAGCCACACCCTGGCCGACCTCCAGGTGACCACCAACGCCAAGCTGGGCCAGATCGTCACGGACGGCGCCGGCCACACGCTCTACCGCTTCGACAAGGACTCCGCGAACCCCTCGATGTCCAACTGCACCGGCTCCTGTGCCACCCTCTGGCCGCCGGCCATGGCGCCCAGCGGAGCGGTCACCGCGAACGGCGTCAACGCGAGCCTGGTCGGCACGCTGACCCGCGCCGACGGCACCAAGCAGCTCACCCTGAACGGCTGGCCGCTCTACCGCTACAGCCCCGACACGGCACCCGGCGACACCAACGGCCAGGGGGTCATGGGCCTCTGGTTCGCCAGTACGCCGACCGGCGGCAAGGCCATGGCGCAGGCCCCGGCTGCGCCCAGCACGCCCGCCAAGCCCAGCAGCCCGTCCGGTGGCGGTTACGGCTACTGACGAGTCGTTCGCTCGACCTGGAGGTTAGGGGTGCGCCAAGATGGCGTGGTGACCGATGATTCCCGGGCCGGCCGCGGCGCCGCCACGGACGAGGAGCTGATGCGGGCGCTCTACCACGAGCACGCCGGGCCGCTCTTCGGGTTCGTGCTGCACCTGGTGGGCGGCGACCGGCAGCGCGCCGAGGACGTGGTCCAGGAGACCCTGGTCCGGGCCTGGCGCAACGCCGACCGGCTCGACGTGGCGGCGGGGTCGGTCCGGCCCTGGCTGGTCACGGTGGCCCGGCGGATCGTCATCGACAACCACCGGCGCGGCGCGGCCCGCCCGCCGGAGACCGACGCGGCGCCGCTGGAGCTGCTGCCGGCCGAGGACGAACTGGACCGGGCGCTGCGGCTGATGACGATCACCGACGCGCTCGGGGCGCTCAGCCAGGCGCACCGGGAGGTCATCGTGGAGACCTACCTGAAGGGCCGGACGGTCGGGGAGGCCGCGGAGGAACTGGGCATTCCGGCCGGTACGGTGAAGTCCCGGGTCTTCTACGCGCTGCGCTCGCTGAAGCTCGCGCTCGAGGAACGAGGAGTGACGTCGTGAACGGCCAGGACCGCGAGGTCCCCCAGGGGCAGGACCGGCACCTCGATGCCGGCGCGTACGTCCTCGGCGTGCTCGACGAGGCGGACCGCATCGCGTTCCAGGCCCATCTCGCGCACTGCGCGCAGTGCGCCGCGGAGGTCGCCGAGCTCAGTGAACTGGAGCCGCTGCTTGCCGAGTTGGCCGACACGGGGGTGAGAGAGTCGCTGCCCGAGCCCGGTCCGCGGCTGCTGGAAGGCCTGCTCGGCGAGGTCCGCTCGGTACGCCGCCGCAGCCGGACCAGGAGGCTGGTCCTGGTGGCCGCGGCGGCGGTGCTGGTGCTGGGCGGACCTGCGGTGACCGCCGCGGTGCTGGACGCCGGCGGCCACTCCACCGTGCAGGCGGGCGTGCTGCACACCGCCACCGACCCCACCGGCACGATCAGCGCGACCGTCGGAGTGGCCGCCAAGGGCTGGGGCAGCGCCGTCACCCTCACGCTGAACGGCGTGAGCGGGCCGCGTGACTGCGACCTGGTCGCCGTCTCCACCAGCGGCCAGCAGCAGACCGTCACCAGCTGGCACATCGCGCCCACCGGCTACAGCCCGCAGGCCCCGTCCCAGCCGCAGGCCGGCAAGGAGTTGCAGACCACCGGCGGCGCGGGCTTCCACCCGGCCGACATCAGCCACTTCGAGGTCCAGGACCTCGCCACCCACCAGATCCTGGTGAGCATCCCGGCCGGCGGCTGAGTCGGACCAGCTGCGTCAGACCAGCTGCTCGAAGTTCGCCACCAGGTCGGCCGGGCTGGGCATCGCGGCGTTCTCGGCCTGAATTTGCTGCGCGCCGGCGGCCAGGGCGGGGTCGGTGAGCAGCTGGCCGAGCAGCTTGGCGTCCACGTCCGCCGAGCCGGCGCTCAGCGCGAACCCGGACTTCACGGCGGCGTCCGCGTTGCCGAAGTGGTCCGCGCCCTGCGGCAGTATCAGCTGCGGCACGCCCGCGACCACCGCCGTCATCATGGTGCCCGAGCCGCCGTGGTGCACCAGCGCGTCCGAGACGCGCAGCAGCTCGGCCAGCGGGACCCAGGGCAGCGGCTTGACGTTGGGCGGGAGTTCGCCGAGCGGGCTGAGGTCGGTGCCGCCCACCGCGAGCAGGAAGTCGGCGTCCACCCCGGCGGCGGCCTCGGCCAGCTGGACGATCGCGTTCACGCCGTCCACCTGGGTCAGCACGGTGCCCAGGGTGACCGCGATGCGCGGCCGCTCGCCGCGGTGCCGCAGGTCGGACGGCACCGCGCCGCCGCCGTTGTACGGGACGTAGCGCACCCGCCAGCCGTCGCCGTCACCGCCGAGCGAGGCGGGCAGCACGTCCAGCGCGATCGGCCGGGCCGGGCCCTCCACCTGGTAGGTCTCGTAGGCCTCGGTGAAGTTGCGGGCCAGCCGGGCGATCATGGCGTGGCCCGAGGCGACGCCGAAGTTGTGCACCACCGAGGGGATGCCGAGCTTCGCGGCGACCAGGGGGGCGGCGGGCTGGAAGGAGTCGTAGACCAGGACGTCCGCGCCCCAGGCGGTCGCGGTGTCCAGCAGGCCGTCGACCGTGGCGCGGGAGAGCTTGGCGAAGAGCACGGCCGCGCCGTCGAGGATCTCGTCCTGGCTCCGGCGGGAGAGGTAGCTGAGGGATTCGCCCTGCTGGGTGGCTTCGGCGACGAGCTGCTTGATGGTGGTGCCGTCGCCGATCTCGGTGACCGGGATGCCGGAGTTGAGGATCGGGTCCATCGGCGAGGCCATGGCGAACAGCACGTCGTGTCCGGCGGACCGCAGTGCCTGGGCGGTGGGGACCATCGGGAACAGGTGTCCGGCCGAAGCCGGGCCGGTGAAGAGGACGCGCACGGTAGTTCTCCTTGCCAGGGCGGATGATCATCAGATGAGGCTGGTTTCAGTCTCCCTGGCCGACCTGATGATCGGTCAAATTCATCCTGTCCAAGCGACGACTACCGGACGTTTCGTGGGCGCCCCTTGCCAAATCCCCGGAGGCCTGCACCCAGATCGCGCCATGCGCAGGGCCCGTCGCGAGGACGGGCCCTGCGGCGATCAGCTCCCTGCGGCGCCGTCCTCCAGATCGCCCTCGGCCTCCAGGAAGGCCGCGCGCAGCTCGTCCAGCAGCGCGGGATCGGGCTCGGCCCACAGGCCGCGCTCGGCGGCCTCCAGCAGGCGCTCGCTGATGCCGTGCAGCGCCCAGGGGTTGGCGTCGGTGAGGAACTCCCGGTTGACCGGGTCCAGCACGTACTCCTGGGTCAGCCGCTCGTACATCCAGTCCGCGACCACGCCGGTGGTGGCGTCGTAGCCGAACAGGTAGTCGACCGTGGCGGCCATCTCGAAGGCGCCCTTGTAGCCGTGCCGGCGCATCGCCTCCAGCCAGCGCGGGTTGACCACCCGGGCGCGGAAGACCCGGGCCGCCTCCTCGGTCAGCGTGCGGGTGCGGACCGTCTCGGGCCGGGTGGAGTCGCCGATGTACGCGGCGGGGGAGGAGCCGGTCAGCGCCCGCACGGTGGCCACCATGCCGCCGTGGTACTGGAAGTAGTCGTCCGAGTCGGCGATGTCGTGCTCGCGGGTGTCGGTGTTCTTGGCTGCGACGGTGATCCGCTTGTAGGCGGTCTCCATCTCCTCGCGCGCCGGGCGCCCGTCCAGGCCGCGACCGTAGGCGTAGCCGCCCCAGGCCGTGTAGACCTCGGCGAGGTCGGCGTCGGTGCGCCAGTCGCGGCTGTCGATCAGCTGCAGCAGGCCGGCCCCGTACGTCCCCGGGCGGGAGCCGAACACCCGGACGGTGGCCCGGCGTTCGTCCCCGTGCTCGGCCAGGTCGGCCTGCACGTGGGCGCGCACGAAGTTCTCCTCGGCCGACTCCTCCTGAGCCGCCGCCAGGCGCACCGCGTCGTCCAGCAGGGCGACCACGTGCGGGAAGGCGTCGCGGAAGAAGCCGGAGATCCGCAGCGTCACATCCACCCGCGGACGGCCGAGTTCGGCCAGCGGGATGGGCTCCAGGCCGGTGACCCGGCGCGAGGCGTCGTCCCAGATCGGCCGGATGCCGAGCAGCGCGAACGCCTCGGCGATGTCGTCGCCGGCCGTGCGCATCGCGCTGGTGCCCCAGAGCGAGAGGCCCACCGACGGCGGCACGGCGCCGTCGTTGTCGGCCCGGTAGCGGTCGACCAGCGACTCGGCCAGCGCCTGCCCGGTCTCCCAGGCCAGCCGGCTGGGCACCGCCTTGGGGTCCACCGAGTAGAAGTTGCGGCCGGTCGGCAGCACGTTGACCAGCCCGCGCAGCGGCGAACCGGACGGCCCGGCGGGCACGAAGCCGCCGCGCAGCGCGTGCACCACGGCGTCCAACTCGTTGACCGTACCGGCCAGTCGGGGGACGACCTGGTGGACGGCGAAGTCCAGCACCTCGGCCACCGCGGTCGGCAGCCCGGCGGCGACCTTCTCGACGGCCTCGGGGGCCCAGTCGGCGGCCTCCATCGCCTCGACCAGCGCGCGCGCCTGCGCCTCGACGGCGTCGACGCTGCCCAGCGTCAGCGCCGCCTCGTCCAGGCCGAGCGCCTCGCGCAGCCCGGGCAGCGCGCGCACGCCGCCCCAGATCTGCCGGGCCCGCAGGATCGCCAGCACCAGGTTGACCCGGTCGGTGCCGGCCGGCGCCTGGCCCAGCACGTGCAGGCCGTCGCGGATCTGGGCGTCCTTGATCTCGCAGAGCCAGCCGTCGACGTGCAGCAGGAAGTCGTCGAAGCCGTCGTCCTCGGGGCGGTCCTCCAGACCGAGGTCGTGGTCGAGCCGGGCGGCCTGGATCAGCGTCCAGATCTGCGCCCGGACGGCCGGCAGCTTGGCCGGGTCCATCGCGGCGATGTTGGCGTGCTCGTCCAGGAGTTGCTCCAGGCGGGCGATGTCGCCGTAGCTCTCGGCGCGGGCCATCGGCGGGACCAGGTGGTCCACCAGGGTGGCGTGCGCGCGGCGCTTGGCCTGGGTGCCCTCGCCCGGGTCGTTGACCAGGAAGGGGTAGATCAGCGGCAGGTCGCCGAGCGCGGCGTCCGGCCCGCAGTCGGCGGAGAGCGCGGCGGTCTTGCCGGGCAGCCACTCCAGGTTGCCGTGCTTGCCCAGGTGCACCACGGCGTCGGCGCCGAAGCCGTTGTCGTCCTGGGCGGCCGCGATCCAGCGGTAGGCGGCCAGGTAGTGGTGCGAGGGCGGCAGGTCGGGGTCGTGGTAGATCGCCACCGGGTTGGCGCCGAAGCCGCGCGGCGGCTGGACGAGCACCAGCAGGTTGCCGGCCCGCAGGCCGGCCAGCACGATGTCGCCGTCCGGGTTCTGGCTGCGGTCCACGTACAGCTCGCCGGGCGCCGGACCCCAGTGCTGCTCGACCTTGCTGCGCAGACCCTCGGGCAGGCCCGCGTACCAGCGCCGGTAGTCGGCGGCCGGGATCCGGACCGGGTTGCGGGCCAACTGGTCCTCGGTGAGCCAGTCCTGGTCGTAGCCGCCGGCGTCGATCAGCGCGCGGATCAGCGCGTCGCCCTCGTGCTGCCCCTCGACGTCGGCCAGCCCGGGCAGCGCGTCCGGACCCTCCAGCGGGCCGATGTCCCAGCCCTCGCCGTGCAGTCGGCGCAGCAGCCGGGCGGCGCTGGCCGGGGTGTCCAGGCCGACCGCGTTGCCGACCCGGGCGTGCTTGGTCGGGTACGCGGACAGCACCAGCGCCAGGCGCCGCTCGGCGGCCGGGATGTGCCGCAGCCGGGCGTGCCGCACGGCGATCCCGGCGACCCGGGCCGAGCGCTCGGGGTCGGCGACGTAGACCGTCAGGCCGTCCTCGTCCAGCTCCTTGAAGGAGAACGGCACGGTGATCAGCCGCCCGTCGAACTCCGGCACGGCGACCTGGGTGGCGGTGTCCAGCGGGGAGAGGCCCTCGTCGCTGGACTCCCAGACCGCGCGCGACCAGGTCAGGCAGAGCGCCTGGAGGATCGGGCGGTCGAGCGCGGCGAGCGCGCCCGCGTCCCAGGCCTCCTCGTCGCCGCCGGCCGAGGCGTCGGCCGGGCGGGTGCCGCCGGCGGCCAGCACGGTGGTCACGATGGCGTCGGCGCGGCCGAGTTCGGCCAGCAGTTCGGCGCTCGCGCCGCGCAGCGAGGAGCAGTACAGCGGCAGCGCCCGGCCGCCGGCGTCCTCGATCGCGGCGCACAGGGTGTCGACGAAGGCGGTGTTGCCGCTCATGTGGTGGGCGCGGTAGTAGAGCACCGCGACCAGCGGGCCCTCGGTGCGCCGGGGCGTGCGCTCCAGCGGACCCCAGTCGGGCGCCGAGGCGGGGGCGGCGAAGCCGTGGCCGGTGAGCAGCACGGTGTCGGACAGGAACGCGGCGAGCTCGCCGAGGTTGGCAGGGCCGCCGTGCGCGAGGTAGGCGTGCGCCTCGGCGGCCAGGCCGGCCGGGACGGTGGAGAGCTCCATCAGCTGGGCGTCCGGGGCCTGTTCGCCGCTCAGCACGATCACCGGGCGCGGTCCGGCCAGCAGCGCGTCCAGGCCCTCCTCCCAGGCGCGGCGGCCGCCGAGCAGGCGGACCACCACCAGGTCGGTGCCCTCGACCAGGGCGGGCAGGTCCTCGGCGGTCAGCCGGGCCGGGTTGCCCAGCCGGTAGGGGACCGGGCCGGTGGCGGCGCGGGCGGAGAGCAGGTCGGTGTCGGAGGTCGACAGGAGCAGGATCACGCGGCGGCCCTCCCGCGGTGGTCGGCGGGGACGGGCATGACGGTGCGCATACGGCGTGCCTTCCTCGGGGTCCGCGCCCCGTGGGGGTGCCCGTGGCCGGTGGCCGCGGGCAGATGAGGACGGCTGGGAGTTCCTGGCTCCCACGGCGGGTGAGCCGTGGTCACAGTGGCGGGACCGCACCGGTTTCGCACCGGCTTCCTCCCCTTTGCGCCGTCGCTGGCGTGGGCGGACTGATGGGCCCACCCGGCGTCATAGTAACGGGCCGTCCCGGGTGCCAGTGCAGGCAAAATGCTGCCACTGCTGCTAAAATGCAGGCATGACGGCACTCACCATTCGGGACGTCCCGGACGACATGCTGCAGACCCTGAAGACCCGCGCCGCGCAGGCCGGTCAGTCCCTTCAGGCGTACGCGCTGGACCTGCTCGCTCGCGAGACGTCCAAGCCCAGCCTCGCCGAGATGATGGAACGCCTGGAGCGGGAGGCGCGTACGGATATCAGCACGGCCGACGTCCTGGCCGCCATCGAGGGCGGCCGGGAGCGCCGGTGATCGTCGTCGACTGCTCGGCGCTCGTCCATGCGCTCACCGATCACGGCCCGGCCGGCTCCGCGGTCCGCAAGCGTCTGAGCGCCGCCACCGCCCTTGCGGCCCCCGGTCTGCTGGACTACGAGATCGTCTCGGCCGTGTTCGGGATGGTCCGCGGCGGAAAACTGGCGGAGCGCGAGGCGGCGAAGGCCGTGGCCGACTACCAGGCACTGGCCGTCACCCGCCACGAGACCCTGGCGCTGTGGCGGCGCGTGCGGGAGCTGAACCACAACATCAGCGCCTACGACGCCCAGTACGTCGCCCTTGCCGAGGCTCTCGGTGCGCCGCTGATCACGAGTGACGCGCGGATCGGGCGCAGTGGCGCAGCGAAGTGTGACATCGAGGTCTTCGCCTCGGACTGACGTACTGCCTGATGCGGGGCTTACGGGCGGTCGGATCATCGGTATGCTCGCGGCCATGTCACCCTCACCCTCCCCCTTCGAGCCTGCCCCCGTCCGGGCTGTTCGTGGGCGCGACGACGCCTGTCCGGGCGCGCTGCGGCTGCATGCGGCGGACGACGGGGCGTTGGCGCGGGTCCGGGTGCCGGGCGGGCTGCTGTCGTCCGATCAGGTGCGGGTGCTGGCGGACGCCGCGACCGCGCTGGGCGACGGCCGGCTGGAGAGCACCTCGCGCGGGAACGTCCAACTGCGCGGCCTGGCCGCCGATGCCGGTGCGGAGCTGGGCGCCCGGCTGCGGTCGGCCGGACTGCTGCCCTCGGACACCCACGACCGGGTGCGCAACATCGTCGCCTCGCCGCTGGCCGGGCTGCCCGGTGCTGGGGCGGACCTGCGCGGCTGGGTGCGGCAGCTCGACGAACTGCTGCAGGGGAGCGAGAGTGCCCGGGCGCTCTCCGGCCGGTTCCTCTTCGCGCTGGACGACGGGACCGGCGACGTCGCGGCGCTGGACGCCGATGTGACCTTGATCGCACAGCCCGCCGGGACCGCCCTGCTGCGGCTCGGCCGGGCGGCGACGGCCGCGCCGGTGGCCGATCCCGTGCGGGCGGCGCTGGCCGCCGCCGAGGCGTTCGTCCGGCTGGACAGCGGATCCTGGCGGGTGCGCGAGGCCGATCCGGACGGCACGCTGCTGGCGGCCGCGCTCGGCCTGGACCCGCGCCCGCTGCCCGCTCTGCCCGGGACCCGTCCCGTGGTCGGTGAGCATGACGGAGCGCTCTGCGTCGGCCTGCGCTTCGGCCGGGCGAGCGCGGAGCAGTGGCGCCTGCTGGCGGCGACGGTGGACGAGCTGCGGGTGACCCCCTGGCGCGGCGTGGTGCTGCCCGGGGCCGACCCCGCCCGGCTGCCCGAGCTGGCCGCCGCCGGACTGCGCACCGACCCCCACTCGCCCTGGGAGCGGGCCACCGCCTGCACCGGCTCGCCCGGCTGCGCCAAGTCGCTGGCCGACGTCCGGACCGAGGCCGCGGCCGCGCTGGACGCCACCGCCGGTCTCGCCGGCCTGCCCGTGCCGCCCCTGCTGCCCGTGCACTGGTCGGGCTGCGAGCGCCGCTGCGGGCACCCGGTCGGCGAGTGGGTCGACGTGCTGGCCACCGGCGACGGCTACCGCATCTCCCAACTGCCCGGCAGTGCCACCGAAGTGACGAACCAACAGATGGCGGCAGCGGTCGCTGCGGCCCGGAGGACCACGTGATCGAGTACGAGAAGGACGGCGCGGCGATCTACCGCGAGTCCTTTGCCACCATCCGCGCCGAGGCCGACCTCGCCGGTCTGCCCGCCGACGTCTCCCAGGTCGCGGTGCGGATGATCCACGCCTGCGGGATGACCGACCTGGTCTCCGACCTGCTCTGGACCCCCGGCGTGGTCTCCGCCGCGCGGGCCGCGCTGCGGGCCGGTGCGCCGATCCTGTGCGACGTCTCGATGGTGGCCAGCGGGGTCACCCGCAAGCGGCTGCCCGCCGACAACGAGGTGATCTGCACGCTCTCCGACCCCTCGGTGCCCGCGCTCGCGGCCGAGCTCGGCACCACCCGCAGCGCGGCGGCCATGGAGCTGTGGCGCGACCGCCTGGAGGGCTCGGTGGTCGCCGTCGGCAACGCGCCGACCTCGCTCTTCCGGCTGCTGGAGATGATCGAGGCGGGCGCCCCCCGCCCGGCCGCCGTGATCGGCGTCCCGGTCGGCTTCATCGGCGCGGCCGAGTCCAAGCAGGCGCTGGCCGACCACCCCGCGGGCCTGGAGCACCTGGTGGTGCGCGGGCGGCGCGGCGGCAGCGCCATCGCGGCGGCGGCCCTGAACGCGATTGCGAGTGAGATCGAATGACGGACCGTCAGATAGCAGCTGGGACCGGTCGGCTGTACGGCGTCGGCCTCGGTCCGGGCGACCCGGACCTGATGACCGTGCGCGCCGCCGCGCTGATCGGCAAGGCCGACGTGGTGGCGTACCACAGCGCCCGGCACGGCCGTTCGATCGCCCGCTCGATCGCGGCCCGCTACCTGCGCGAGGGCCAGATCGAGGAGCCGCTGGTCTACCCGGTCACCACCGAGACCACCGACCACCCCGGCGGCTACCGGGGGGCGTTGGACGAGTTCTACGAGGAGGCCGCAGCCCGTCTCGCGGTCCACCTGGACGCCGGCCGCGACGTGGTGGTGCTCGCCGAGGGCGACCCGATGTTCTACGGCTCGTACATGCACATGCACAAGCGGCTCGCGCACCGCTACCCGACCGAGGTGGTCCCCGGGGTGACCTCGGTGAGCGCCGCGGCCGCCCGGCTGGGACGACCGCTGGTCGAGGCGGAGGAGGTGCTGACCATCCTGCCGGGCACGCTGCCGGAGGAGGAGCTGACGGCCCGGCTGGCCGCCACCGACTCGGCCGCGATCCTCAAGCTCGGCCGGACCTTCCCCACCGTGCGCCGGGCGCTGGAGCGCTCGGGGCGGCTGGCGGACGCGCAGTTCGTCGAGCGGGCCACCATGGCGGGGGAGCGGATGGCGCCGCTCGCCGAGGTGGACCCGGAGTCCGTGCCGTACTTCTCGGTCGCGATCCTGCCGAGCCGGATCGGGCTGCCGACGGACGAAGCTCCCTCTTCGAAGGAGGGCCAGGTGGTCGTGGTCGGCCTCGGCCCGGCCGGACCGCTCTGGCTGACCCCCGAGGCGCGCGGTGAACTCGCCGCCGCCGACGACCTGGTGGGCTACACCACCTACCTGGACCGGGTCCCGGTGCGCCCCGGGCAGCAGCGGCACGGCTCGGACAACAAGGTCGAGGCCGAGCGCGCCGAGTTCGCCCTGGACCTGGCCCGGCGCGGCCGCCGGGTCGCGGTGGTCTCCTCCGGCGACCCGGGCGTCTTCGCGATGGCCACCGCCGTCCTGGAGGCCGCCTGCGCCGACCCGTACCGCGAGGTGCCGGTCCGGATCGTCCCCGGGATGACGGCCGCGCACGCCGCGGCCTCCCGCGCGGGCGCCCCGCTCGGCCACGACTACGCGGTGGTCTCGCTCTCCGACCGGCTCAAGCCGTGGTCGGCGGTGGCGACCCGGCTGCGCGCGGCGGCCTCGGCCGACCTGGTGCTGGCCCTCTACAACCCCGGCTCGCGCAGCCGCACCACGCAGGTCGGCCTGGCCCGCGACCTGCTGCTCGAACACCGCGCGCCGGACACCCCCGTGGTGCTGGCCCGGGATGTCGGCGGCCCCACCGAGCGGGTCCGCACGGTCCGGCTCGCCGACCTCGACCCGGCCGAGGTCGACATGCGCACCATCCTGCTGATCGGCTCCTCGCAGACCCAGGCGGTCCGCCGCGGCGACGGCACCGAGGTCGTCTGGACCCCGCGCCGCTACCCGGAGGACTGAGACGTGGGGTTGGCCGCGCAGTCAGCTGCGCGGCCAACCGGGCGAGAGTTTCCCGAGTCTTCGCGTCGGGCGCGCGGGCCATCGCCGTGCGGGCACTAGTTTCCGCAGTGGCTGTCCCCGAAAGGCCTGTCACCGACGGGCCGTGCGCACGCGAAAGGACCCCGCGCGATGAAGCGAAACCGTCGAACCCCGGCCGGAGTGCTCGCCGCCACCCTGCTGATGGCGGGCCTCACCATGGGAGCCGCACCGGCGCCGGCCGCGGACCCGGACGGCGGGCGGGTGCCCCCGGTCACGGTCGCCGCCGACCCGGCCACCCACGCCGCACTGGTGGCCGCCGCGCAGCGGGCACAGGCCGAGAACCCCAACTCCCAGGTCCGGCACATCTGTTACGCGGCACATGTGCAGAACATCGGCTGGCAGCCGCCGGTCTGCGACGGGCGAGTCGCCGGAACGCAGGGGCAGAGCCTGCGACTTGAGGCGCTGGACATCCTGGTCACCGGCATCGGCGGCGTCTGCGCGGACGCCTACGAGCAGTACAGCGGCTGGCAGGGCTGGCGCTGCGGCGACGACGCAACCGACGTCGTCGTCGGCACCACCGGCCAGTCGCTGCGCATGGAGGCGCTCGCGGTCAGCGTCGCGAGCGGCGGTGTCTGCGTGGACGGGTACGTGCAGAACACCGGTTGGCAGCAGTGGCAGTGCGCGGACGCCATGCAGACCGCGCTGGTCGGCACGACCGGGCAGTCGCTGCGCCTGGAGGCCGTCGCGATGACCGTATGACACCCGCGGCCCGGTCGCGGATCGCTCCGCGGCCGGGCCGGTGTCGTTTCGTCAATCAGTGCCGATCATCAGCACTTTGATGTGGAGTCAGTTCCTCTCTAGGTCCAACTCGTGTCCTCCCCGGAGCCGTTGCTCTGGAACTGGGCGGACACGACCTGAAAGACTCCCCCGAAAACCGACATGACTGTCCCCTCTTTCTCGATACTGCGGTGATGGTGACCCTTCGGCGCCCGGATGACGGCATGGCGACGACACCCGTGTGCGCGGAGGGGTCCAGCTGAGGTGTTTGGCCGTGTCGCGGCTGCCATCCCCTGTGTGGCAGCCGACGGTTCCGGCTTGACGTGCTTGACGGTACTGGCTGTACCGGCGTCGGCGGTACTGGATTTCCTGCTGCCGGCCCGTCCGCCGACGGGCCGGGCCGGGGGCTTGTTCCCCCGGCTGATGTCATCAACCTATCGGCCGGCACTGACAACGGCCCGTCGCGCCGGAGCGGGCGCGACGGGCCGTAGCGGGGAAGGGTGTTCAGGAGGTGAACGACACCGCCGTGAGCTGCTCGGAGACCGCCCAGAGCCGGGCCGCCGTCGTCGCGTTGCGGGCCTGGAAGGGGATCCGGGCCGTCGTCGGCAGACCGGTGAGGCCGCCGAGCCCGTCCGGACCGTAGTAACCGCCGCCCACCGCACGGGCGCTGGTGGCGGCCACCAGGCTCGGCAGCGCGCCGAGCGCAGGGTCCTGGAAGATCCCGGGCACCCTGGTGGACCACTCGTTCAGGTTGAACGAGCCGGGGGCCCGGCCCAGGGTGGGGCCGCTGCGCGTCAGGTTGGTGCGGGTGAAGCCCGGGTGCGCGGCGTTGCTCAGGATGCCCCAGCCGTGCCGGGCGCTGCGCCGGTCCAGTTCCAGGGCGAACATCAGGTCGGCCAGCTTGGAGCGGGAGTAGGCGTCCCACGCGCTGTAGCGGCGCTCGGCGTTGAGGTTGCGGAAGTCGATCCGGCCCGGGTGCGCGGCCAGGCTGCTCACCGTGACCACCCGGGGTGCCTTGGCGGCGCGCAGCAGCGGCAGCAGGCGGGCGGTGAGGGCGAAGTGCCCGAGGTAGTTGGTGCCGAACTGGAGCTCGAAGCCGTCCGCGGTGGAGTGCCGGGTGGGTACGGCCATCACCCCGGCGTTGTTCACCAGCAGGTCGACGGGCGTGCCGCGCTCGGCCAGCGTGGCGGCGAAGCCGGCCACCGAGTCCAGGCTGGAGAGGTCCAGCGCCGCCACCGACACCGCGGCGTCCGGGGCGTCCTGGCGGATCCGCTCGGCCGCGGCCTCGCCCTTGGCGCTGTCCCGGACGGCGAGCACCACTTCGGCGCCGGCCAGCGCCAGTCGCCGTGCGGTCTCGAAGCCGATTCCACTGTTCGACCCGGTCACCACGGCCAGTCGGCCGCTCTGGTCGGGGATGGCGATGTCCTGGGGCCTACGGGCCACGACGGGCTCCTCTCGACGGCATTCAGTCGACGGTATCCCAGTGCGCGCGCAGCCAGTCCAGTGCACCCTGCACATCCGCCACCACCGGCACCCCGGCAGGCGCCGCGGGCCGCTCCACGATCACCACCGGCAGGCCGAGTTCGCGCGCCACGGCCAGCTTCGGCGCGGTCGCCGCGCCCCCGCTGTCCTTGGTCACCAGGACGTCGATCCGGTGCTCGCGGAACACCTCGCGCTCGCCGTCCAGGTGGAACGGCCCCCGGTCGAGCAGCACCAGCAGGTCGGCCGGCAGCGGCGGGTCCGGCCGCTCCACCGACCGGGCGACGATGTGCACCCCGCGGACCCCGGCGAAGGCCGCCATGCCGAGGCGCCCGGTGGTCAGCAGCGCCCGCCGTCCAAGGCCCGGCAGGACGGCGGCGGCCTGCTCCAGCGAGCCGACCGGATGCCAGCGGTCGGCCGGCTCCGGGACCCAGCTGGGCCGGCGCAGGGCGAGCAGGGGAGTATGGACGGCGGCGGCCGCCTCGGCCGCGTTGCGGCTGATGGTCTGGGCGAAGGGATGCGTGGCGTCGATGAGGGTGTGCACGTGCTGCGACCGCAGCCAGTCGGCGAGGCCCTCGGCGCCGCCGAAGCCGCCCACCCGGACCTCCCCGGCCGGCAGCCGCGGTTCGGCGACCCGGCCGGCCAGCGAGCTGGTCACCCGTACGTTCGGGTCGGCGGCCAGCTCGGCTGCCAGGCGGCGGCCCTCGGTGGTACCGCCGAGGATCAGGATGTGCCGCACGGTTGGTCCTTCCCTGGGGTGGTGGCATGTCTGACGTGACCGGTGGTCGCGAGGAGCAGCTGCGCAGCAGCGGTCTGCGGCCCGGCTGGACGACCGGCGCCTGCGCCACCGCCGCCACCACCGCGGCCTACACCGCGCTGCTCACCGGCGAGTTCCCCGACCCGGTGGCGATCACGCTGCCGAAGGGCCAGCAGCCCGCCTTCGCCCTGGCCGGCGAGGAGTTGACGGAACGTCAGGCAGATCAGGTTGCGATGGCGGCCGTCGTGAAGGACGCCGGCGACGACCCGGACGTGACGCACGGCGCCGTGATCCGCGCGACGGTGCGCCTGGGGCCGGCCGGCAGCGGCGTGCGGTTCCTGGCCGGCAGCGGCGTCGGCACGGTGACCAAGGCCGGCCTGCCGCTGGCCGTCGGCGAGCCCGCGATCAACCCGGTGCCGCGCCAGATGATGCGCGACGCGGTGGCCGCGGTGGCCGCCCGGCACGGCGGCACCGGCGACGTCGTGATCGAGATCTCGATCGACAACGGCGCCGAGATCGCCCGCAGCACCTGGAACCCGCGCCTGGGCATCCTCGGCGGCCTCTCGGTGCTGGGCACCACCGGCATCGTGGTGCCGTACTCCTGCTCGGCCTGGATCGACAGCATCCGGCGCGGCGTGGACGTGGCGCGCGCCGCCGGCCGTACGCACGTCGCGGGCTGCACCGGCTCGACCTCGGAGCGGGTCGCGGTGGCCGAGCACGGGCTGCCCGAGGACGCCCTGCTCGACATGGGCGACTTCGCCGGCGCCGTGCTCAAGTACCTGCGCCGCCACCCGGTGGACCGGCTGACCATCGCCGGCGGGTTCGCCAAGCTCTCCAAGCTGGCGGCCGGCCATCTCGACCTGCACTCCGCACGCTCCCAGGTGGACAAGGGGTTCCTGGCCGGACTCGCCCGCGAGGGCGGCGCCGGGCCCGAGCTGGTGGCCGCGGTGGCGGCGGCCAACACCGGCCTGGAGGCCGTCCAGCTCTGCACGGCGGCGGGGGTGCCGCTCGGCGACCTGGTGGCCCGCGGCGCCCGCGCGACGGCGCTCGGCGTGCTGCGCGAGGCGCCGGTCGCGGTCGACGTGATCTGCATCGACCGGGCCGGCACCATCGTGGGCCGCGCCGAGCCGCTGGCCAACCGGCCCTAGGGCTGGCAGGACCGGTCGCGGTCGCAGGAGTAGAGGTGGCTGTCGGGGAACTGCTCGGCCGCCAGCGTCCGGCCGACCATGATGACGGCGGTCCGCACCACGCCGGCCGCCTTCACCTGCTCGGCGATGTCGGCCAGCGTCCCGCGCAGCACCAGCTCGTCGGGGCGGCTGGCCATCGCGACCACGGCCGCCGGGCAGTCCGGGCCGTAGTTCGGCAGCAGCTCGGTCACCACGCGGTCGACGTACCGGGCGGCCAGGTGCAGCACCAGCAGCGCGCCGCTGCGCCCGAGCGTGGCCAGATCCTCGCCCGCGGGCATCGGGGTGGCCTGCTGGGCGATCCGGGTCAGGATCACCGTCTGGCCCACCGTCGGGACGGTCAGCTCGCGCCCCAGCGCCGCCGCGGCGGCGGCGAACGCGGGCACGCCCGGGACGATCTCGTACGGCACCCCGGCCGCGTCCAGCCGGCGCATCTGCTCGGCGACCGCGCTGAACACCGACGGGTCGCCGGAGTGCAGCCGCGCGACGTCCTGGCCGGCCTGGTGGGCCCGGACCAGCTCGGCGGTGATCTCGTTCAGATCCAGCCGCGCGGTGTCCACCAGCCTGGCCCCCGGCGGGCATTCGGCCAGCAGTTCGGCGGGCACCAGGCTGCCCGCGTACAGGCAGACCTCGCAGCGGGCCAGCAGCCGGGCGCCGCGCAGCGTGATCAGGTCGGCGGCGCCGGGGCCCGCGCCGATGAAGTAGACAGTCACGATGCTTCTCCTACAGGGGACTTGACGCCAGATTTGGTTACCGACCACTGGGTGACCGGCATCGCCTGCCGCCACCCGGTGAAGCCGCCGACCGGGACGGCATGGGCGACGGCGAGCCGCAGCAACTCGCCGCCCACGCGGCGGTACCACTCGGTGAGCAGCGCCTCGGACTCCAGCGTCACGGTGTTGGCGACCAGCCGCCCACCCGGCGGCAGCGCCGCCCAGCAGGCCTCCAGCAGGCCCGGAGCGGTCAGTCCGCCGCCGATGAACACCGCGTCCGGGGTGGGGAGTCCGGCCAGGGCGGCGGGCGCGGCGCCGGTCACCACGCGCAGCCTCGGCACGCCCAGTGCGTCGGCGTTGCGGCTGATCCGCCCGGCCCGCACGGGGTCGCGCTCCACGCTGACGGCCCGGCAGCTGCGGTGCGCGCGCAGCCACTCGATCGCGATGCTGCCGGAACCGCCGCCGACGTCCCAGAGCAGCTCGCCGGGGCGCGGCGCGAGCGTGGCCAGCGTCGCCGCACGGACATGACGCTTCGTCAGCTGGCCGTCGCTCTCGAAGAGTTCGTCCCGCAGGCCGGGGACCAGTGAGGACGGCAGGGCGTCGGGATCGGCCCGGCAGTGCAGCGCGACGATGTTCAGCGGGTCGCCGGCCGGGTGCGCCCAGTCCCGCGCGAGCCCGTCCAGTTCGCGTTCGGCCGGCCCGCCCAGCTGCTCCAGGACCCGCAACCCGCTGGACCCGTACCCGAGTTCACTCAGCAGACCGGCCACCGCCGCCGGGGTGGCCGCATCGGCGCTCAGCACCAGCAGCCGGCGCCCGTCGTACAGCGCCCCGGCCAGCGTGGCGAGGGGACGCCCGACCAGGCTGACCGTCTCGGTCTCCTCCAGCGCCCAGCCCAGCCGGGCGCAGGCGTAACTGACCGAGGACGGGTGCGGCAGCACCCGCAGGCGCTCGGCGCCCAGCAGCTCGGTCAGCGTGCGGCCGATCCCGAAGAACATCGGGTCGCCGCTGGCCAGCACCGCCACCCGCCGCCCGGCGTGCTCCGCCAGCAGCCCGGGAACGGCGGGCCGCAGCGGCGAGGGCCAGGCCACCCGGGCAGCCGGCACGCCGGCGGGCAGCAGCTCCAGCTGCCGGGGCCCGCCGATCACCACCTCGGCCTCCTCCAGCGCCGCCCGCGAGCCCGGCGCGAGTCCGGCCCAACCGTCCGCGCCGATGCCCACGACCGTCACCGGCGGGGTGGTTGCTGGGCTGGTCAACAGGGTCTCCTCGCAGGTCCGGGCAGGGGCACCGGCAGCCTACCGGGCCCTTCCCCGACCTGGGGGACCAGCCCGTACGGTACGGGGATGACCTTCTCCCTCGCGCACCTCAGCGACCCGCACATCACCACCGGCGTGCTGGCCGGCGAGCCCGCGGCCGGCCTGCACCGGGCGCTCAGCCGGGCCCTGGCGCTGGACCCGCAGCCGGACTGCGTGGTGATCACCGGTGATCTGGTCAACCACGGCCGTCCCGACGAGTACGCCGCCCTGCGCGAGATCCTCGACGGCTTCCCGCTGCCGGTCCACCTGCTGGCGGGCAACCACGACGACCCGGCCGCCCTGCCGCAGACCCGCTACACCGTCGACTACCCCGCGGCGACCGTCGTGGTGCTCGACTCCCACCTGCCCGGCTCGCCCGGCGGCCGGCTCGGCGCCGAGCAACTCGCCTGGCTGGACGAGACGCTGGCCCGCCGCCCGGAGCTGCCCGCGTTCGTCTGCCTGCACCACCCGCCGGTGCCGATCGGCATCCCGTTCCTGGACGCGATGCGGCTGGAGGACGGCGACGCGCTGGCCGAGGTGATCGCCCGCCACCCGCAGGTCGTCAGGGTGCTGGCCGGCCACGTGCACCGCCCGATCACCGCCGACTTCGCCGGCAGCACCCTGGCGGTCGCGCCCAGCACCTACCGGCAGAGCGACCTGACCATGCGCGAGGACCGCCCGCTGGGCTACGTCGGCGAACCGACGGGCTTCCTGCTCCACCTGCTGACCGACACCGGCTGCCTCACCCACACCGTCGCCGTCAGCCACTCGGCGGGGACGATCGGGCACTACTGACGCCGATGCCGTGTGGTTGGGCGGCCACGTGTGTCAGTTTCCCGCGCGCCCCTCGTTGAGCCGACGTTTACTCGGCTCTGCGATGCTCCGGGACACGTCGAACCAGCAGGAGAGGGCAGCGCACGACCAAGGCCCTTGGCTCGACTGCAACCGAACAGGAGACCGCAACTCCCTGGTCCCTGCGCCAGGGCCGCGAGTCGAGGCCGCTCGGGTTCGTACCGTCACCTGCGAGCGGCGCAGATCGCCCTGCACATCGGCATCAGACGAGAGAAGGACGAAATGAACCTGCGCACCAGGCTCCACAAGATCCTCTTCAGCACTGTGACGCTCGTACTCGGTGGCGCTCTGCTGGCTGCGCCGGCCGACGCGGCCGGCCAGCCGGCATCCGAAGCGAAGATCGTACCCGCGACTCTGTCGTCGGGGGCGTCGACCGTGCAGTCCCTCGTCGCGCTGTCGCCCAACGGGAGCGGCGTCTACCGCTGGACCGGGGGGCAGAACTGGACCCAGATCGGCGGCCCGGCGGGCACGCTCTACGCGGGCGCCGGAGGGCTGCTCGCCACCACCCCCGGGGTCGGCAACGTCATGATGTTCACCGGGGGCAGCAGCTGGACCCAGATCGGCGGGCCCGGCGCGCAGTTCGCCATCGACGGCCAGGGCGACATCTTCGGTCTGACCTCTGGCAAGAACGCTGTCATGGAGTGGACCGGAGGCCAGAGCTGGCGCCAGGTCGGCGGCCCGGCTGACTCGATCATCGGCGGCTCGGCGGGGCTGCTCGCCACCACCCCCGGGACCGGTAACGTCATGATGTTCACCGGGGGCAGCGGTTGGACCCAGATCGGCGGGCCCGGTGCGCAGTTCGCCGAGGACGGCTACGGCGACGTCTTCGGTCTGACCTCTGGCAAGAACGCTGTCATGGAGTGGACCGGAGGCCAGAGCTGGCGCCAGGTCGGCGGCCCGGCTGACTCGATCATCGGC
>NZ_JARZAI010000004.1 GCF_029893355.1 Kitasatospora sp. MAA4 | reverse complement strand
CGAAGCAGTCACCATCGCGCCGCACCACAAGACCGCCCCGATCAACCCACCCGTCACGCTCAGGCGATCCTGGGACTACTAAGTCACTGGTATTGAGGCTAGAGTGGCTGTGATCATGCCGCCGGGTGAGTAGCACCCTCTTCTGGATCCTGGGGACTCACCGTGCGCTTCGGCCTGCTCGGCCCGCTGTCAGTACACCACGGCGCCGAGGAGCGCACCGTGAGCGGCCTCAAGCAGCGCATCCTGCTGGCGATGCTGCTGCTGGAGGCAGACCAGCCGGTGCAGCTCGACCGGCTGAAGGCGGCGCTCTGGGGCGAGCGGCCCCCGGCCTCCGCGAGCGCCTCGATCCACAACATGGTGGCCCGGCTGCGTCGACTGATCGACGACGAGGAGGGATCCCGGCTCCGCTCGACACCGCTCGGCTACCTGCTGCACGTCGCCGAGGACGAGCTGGACTCGCGGCTCTTCGAGAGTCGCCTGCGCCGGGCCCGCAGCGCGCTGCTGGGCAGTGACTGGGAGTCCGTCCAGCAGGAGGCCGGCGCCGCACTCGACCTGTGGCGCGGCGTCCCGCTGGCCGAGCTGCCGGACCTGGCGCCGGCGCAGGCCCCGCGCCAGCAGTGGCAGGAGGCCCGGTTGCAGGCGCTCGAGTGGCGCATCCAGGCGCAGCTCCGCCTCGGGCGGTCCTCCGGCCTCGTTCCCGAGCTGACCCGGCTGGTGGCGGAGCATCCGCTGCACGAGGCCTTCCATGCCCAACTGATGCTGACGCTCAATCAACTCGGCCAGTGTGCCGAGGCTTTGGCGCTGTACCAGCGGCTGCGCCGCGCGCTGGTGGAGGAGCTGGGCATCGAACCCGGGCCCGCGATCAGGGAAGTCCACCAGCAGATCCTGTGCGCCGAGCCGTATCGTCCCGCTCCCCGCCCCTCTCCCCACCGTGACCCCCACCTCGCTCGGGACTCCGTCCCCGCTCAACTCCCCGCAGACACACCTGACTTCACCGGACGCGCGACCGAGCTGCAGACGCTGACCGAGCTGCTGCGCAGGGCCGCCGCCGTCGACGGCGGCTCGCGGGTGGTGGCCATCTCGGGCATGGGCGGCGTCGGCAAGACCACGCTGGCCGTCCACGTCGCCCAGCGGCTGAGCCATCTGTTCCCCGACGGACAGCTGTACGTGAACCTGCGCGGGTTCGGCATCGGCCAGGCCCGCGACGCGCACGACCTGCTCGCCGTCCTCCTGACCGACCTGGACCGCGCGTCCGGCTCCGGTCGCGGAGCCCGCTGGATCCCCGAGCACACCGACGACCGCGCCGCACAGCTGCGCACCGTCCTCGCCAACCGCCGCGTGCTCCTCGTGCTAGACAACGCCCGCGACGCCTCCCACGTCCTGCCGCTGCTGCCCGGCAACAGCCGCAGCGCGGTGATCGTCACCAGCCGCAACACGCTCGCCGATCTCCCGACAGCTACCCAACTGCCCCTGGGGCCCCTCGACATCGAGGACCAGCGCGCCCTGCTCTCCGCGCTCTGCGGTCCCGGCCGGATCCAGCAGGACCCCGACGGCGCGCTGCGAATCCTCGCCGCCTGCGCGGGTCTGCCGCTGGCCCTGCGGATCAGCGGCGCCCGCCTCTCGGCCCGCCCGGCCTGGTCCCTGACCACCCTCGCCGAGCGCCTGGACGACGGCCGGGGACGCCTGCAGGCCCTGACGGTGGGACACCTGGCCGTCCACGCCACCTTCGCCGCCAGCTATCTCGCGATACGCGACGGCGACAACGCCGTGGAGCGCGAGGCGGCGCGCGCGTTCCGGCTGCTGGGCCTGTGGCCGGGCCAGTTGTTCGCCGTCGAGTCCGCCGCCGCGCTGCTGGACCGTCCCGCACCGCGCGTCGGCGACCTGCTCGAACTGCTGGCCGACAGCCACCTCCTGCAGACCCCCGCCCCGCATCGCTACCGCTTCCACGACCTGCTGGGCGAGTACGCGGCCGAGCGGGCCGACGAGGAGGAGCCGGCCGGAGCACGCGAGGACGCCCGCCTGCGGCTGATGATCTGGCTCGTCGCCGCCCTGGAGGCGGCGTCCGCCGCCATGAACCTGGGCGTCCAGGCTCCGCCGACCCTGGGCGAGACTCCCGCGGCGCCGCTGCCCGTGTTCGACGACGCCGAGCAGGCACTCCAGTGGTGCGTGCAGCAGTTGCCCAACATCAAGGAGGCGATCCGGCTGGCCGCCGACTGCCCCCGCCCCGACCTCGCCTGGCGGCTCGCCGGCTGGCTCTTCGGCTACGCGAAGAGCTACGCCTGGACCGGTGAGTGGGACGACTGCCTGAGTCTGGCCCTTCGGATCGCCGAGGACCACGGCGACCTGCTCGGCCAGGCCTGGATGCTGCGGCGGATCGGTACGTCCCACGGCATGGCCGACCGGACCGAGCAGGCCGTCGAGGCGCTCGAGGCCTCACTCGCCCTCTTCGAAGAACTCGCTGACGCCCACAGCCAGGCCGCCGTCGCGGGGAACCTCTCCCTGGCCCACGAGGACCCCGACCGGGCCCTGGCCTACGCGCGGTTGGCCCTGCGGATCCAGCAGCGGACCGGCGGCGACGGCGAGGGCGAAGCCGCGCGTGAGGACGCCCTGGCCAGAGCGCTGCGGCTGACCGGGGACCTCCCGGCGTCGGAGCGGCACTTCCGCCGGGCACTCGCGCTCTGGCGCAGCTACGGCAACCCCCGCAGCGTCGGTGTCGCCCTGGCCAGCCTCGGCGAGACCCTGCGCGCACTCGACCGGCGCGAGGAGGCCTTTGCCGCACTCGGGGAGTCGCTCGAGATCCGCCGACAGCTGGGCGATTTCCACGGCACGGCCGACTGCCTCGTGCTCACCGGCCGCGCCCACCTCCACTTCGCCCAGTGGTCCGACGCACGCGACTGCTTCGACCACGCCGTCGACCTCGGCCGCCAACACGGCCTGGACACCGCGACCCAGGCCGGCCTCCAGGGCCTGGACGAACTCGACCACGCCATGCACCCGGGGACCTGAGCGCCGCAGTCCGCAGTCCGCATTCCGCCGAGCACCCGGGCCGTACGACGCCCGCCCGGCCCGATGGGGGAGCCGGAACTACGCTGGAGTCGAGGTTCGAGGCAGCTGGCTGAGAGGGGCTGGGCAGCATGCGGATCCTTTTCGTGCACGGCACCGGGGTACGGCGAGAGCAGCACGACGCGCTGTTCGGCACCATCCGGGACGGCCTGGCCAAGCTGCCCGAGGCCGGGGCGGGGTCCGGCTACCAGGTCGAGCCCTGCTACTGGGGCGACGAGTTCGGCGCTACCCTCGGGGCCGACGGCGCCTCGATCCCGAAGCTCAGCGGTACGCGCGGGGTGGGCGGCGAGGCGGCGGTCGGCCCACTGGACCAGGCGGCCGCCGACTGGCTGCTGCTGCTCACCGACCCGCTCTGCGAACTGCGGGTGCTGGCGGAGCTCGGCGATACCGACGGGGGTATTGGCCGCCCTGGGGTGCAAGCCGCCGGGGCTGCCATCGCCGAGCAGCTGGACGCGTACCCGTCAAGTCCGCCGGCGGACGGGAAGCTGGCCGAGTTACTGCGGAACACCGGCCTCACCGACTATTTCTCCCCGGCCCTCGAATCGCTGCGCACCTCCGAGGAGTTCACGCAGGCCGCGGCGGCCGCAACCGCGTCGGACGCCGCCGCCGAGCTCACCACCGCCACCGCCCGCGCGCTGGTTGCCACTCTGCTCTCGGCCGCAGGCACCGAGGCGCTGTGCACCGGCGCCGAGCGGAACGAGCTGGTGAACCTGATGACAGAGGGACTGGGCGGTAGCGCCCGGCTTCCCGGTGCCCGGGTCGCCGCCTTCCTCGGCAGACTGGCCCTGCGGGTGAGCACCCAGCCGGCGCTCAACCACTGGCGCGGATCGATCACCCGCAACTCCACACCCGCCCTCGGCGACATCCTGCGCTACCAGGCCAGGGGCGGCCCGTTGCGTGAGTTCCTGCACCGGCGGATCGCCTCGGCGCCGGGACCGACGGTACTGCTAGGGCACAGCCTGGGCGGCGTCGCTCTGGTCGACCTGCTGGCTCTGCGCTGCGCCCAGGGCGAGCCGCTGGCGGGCGTGGAACTGCTGGTCACCGTGGGCTCCCAAGCCCCGTTGCTGTACGAGCTGGGCGCCTCGGTGGGCCTGGAGCCCGGCCGACCCCTGCCGAGTGCCTTTCCTCTCTGGCTGAACATCTACGACCGCCAGGACCTGCTGGCCTATCTGGCCGCACCGGTCTTCCCGGGCCACCAGCACGTCGCCGACCACGAGGTCAGCAGCGGCCAGCCGTTCCCGACCTGCCACAGCGCCTACTGGAAGCTGCCGGGCGTCTACCAGCGGATCGCCAAGGCGATCGGGGAGGCCGAGGCGATCGCGTGACCGACACCTCCCTTCCGATGGTCTCCCCGGAGCGCACCTACGCCCTGGTCGTCGGGGTCGAGACGTACGGGGTCGACACGGTATGGGACCTCCCCGGTGCAGCCCGGGACGCGCTCCGGTTCGCCGGCTGGCTGACCGGACCGGCGGCGGTGCCCCCGGCCAATCTGCGGCTGTTCCTCTCACCCCTGCAGAGCGCCGACCTCGACTGGACCGGGTCGCTCACCCAGCTGCGGGACCAGTGCGAGCTGGCCACCGAGTCGGCGATCAAGAAGGCACTCCTCACCGACCTGCCGAAATGCGACGGGGAGCTGCTCTGGATCTTCTGGGCCGGCCACGGCTTCCTGAACAAATCCACCGAGGAGCTTCAGCTTCCGTACACCGACGCCACCGCCGGACAGGTCCTGAATCTCAACCTCGACTCCGCCCTGCGCTATTGGCGATCCAGTCGAGTGCCGGCCAACCGGTTCACGAGGCAGGCGGTGCTGGTGGACACCTGTCGGGTCGACGCACCGTCAGGGAAATTGCTGTCCTTCCCCACCACCACCTACGACCCCGACGGCAGCACCACGGTGGAGGGGCGCCAGCAGTTCCAGCTGTACGCTGCCAGCCTCGGCGAGGCCGCCAAGAACCAGGCCGCCAGCCAGACCGGGCAGCTGACCGAGGTCCTGCTTGACCTGCTGGACGACCGACCGCTGGACCAGGTCGTCCGCGAACTCGACTCCATCGCCGGCTTGGTGCAGAAGAGGTTCGCCGTCCTGCGCGAGCAGAAGCTGGCCTGGCAGCACCCGGTGGTGATCACGCGGTATCAGGGCTGGGACGGCTCGGTCCGCATCAACGACTGGCCGGAGACGCCGCTCGCACCCAAGCTGGACGACCGCGGCTGGGCCGAGTTGGAACGGTTGTTCCGCAGCCGCGGGTTGCCCCCGCACTCCTGGGATGCGTACCGCTGGGCGTTCGAGTGCACTCGTTGCGCGCCGCCGAGTTCGCTCACCCTGCTGGCCGATGACGTGTTCGAGGTGCTGCGGGACCTGGACGACCGTCAGGGAGCGCGGTCGGGCGTCCCGCTGGTGGTGCCGTTCGTCCAGTACCTGGCGGTCCGGGTCCACACATCCGACCCGAAGCGCAGCAAGGCGCTCGCCCAGTGGGTCAAGAGGACCCGAGACCGGATGTCCATCCCCGCGCTGCGCCAGCCACCGGAACCGACCGGCCCCGGCACACTGCATGTGCGGCTGACCGAGTCGGCCGAGGCCAAGGACCGGTTCTTGGCTGAGATGTGGTTCCACCAGGATGCCTTCGAGTCGATCTGGCAGGCTGAGAAGGCGCTCGACCTCCCGTCGATTCGCGAGCAGCTGATCACTCGACTGAGGCTCCTGGTAGAGCGGTTGAACAGCCCGCCGGCCAAACCTCCGACCCGGATCGAGTTCCACGTCCCCTACGCGCTGCTGGACGCCGGACCGGCCGGGAACGCCGACTTCGAGCGCTGGTCCGTCCCGTCCCGCGGGCAGGGAAAGTCACGCCAACTCGGCCAGCTCTACGAGGTGGTGATGCGCTGCATCCCCGAGGGCCGCGGGCCCGAGGAGACCGCCCGGTTGAACCGGAAATGGCACTGGTTCGAGGCCCAGGGCGGCGGTCAGCGCCCGGAGGCCGTCCGTCTGCTCGGCGATGCCGACCTGACGGACGAGCTGGCGATGCAGCTGTTCCTGGAGGATCCGCCGGCCTGCGTGCTGGCGGAGGTCTCGGACTCTGCCGCCCTCCTGGACGCAGTCGTCGAAGCGGGGCTGCCGATCGCCGTCTGGCGCCGGGGCGGCCCGCCCAAGGCCGCCGCCGCGGGCGAGGGCCTCCGGCTCGCGCTCGACCCGCCGCCCGGCGCCCCGGACTTCGACCTGCACGCACTGCCCAAGCGGCTGCGCGAACTGCGGACACAGCATGGCCCGGCTCCCGGCCGCGCGGAGAGCTGGCACTATCCGCTGGCCCTGCTGTGGGACAACCCGACCTGCAGGCCGAGTCCTCCGCCGCTGTCCTGAGAGCATGTATCCGAGCTTGTCACCCGGCAGGAGGGTCACCATGAACGACTGGTGGATCTACCACGGTGAGGGCAGTCCGGCGGAGCGACTCGGTCGGCTCGCCACGCTGAAACCGCCGCCCTGGCGCGAGTTCCCCGGCACGCCTGACCCGGAGTACCAGCCGCCCACGACCGAGGGCCCAGCCTGGGAGCAGACCAGGAAGCGCGGCGCCGGATACCTGCCGGACGACACCGAGGTGAAGGCCGTCAACGCTGCCCTGCACCTGCGTCGGCCGCTGCTGGTCACCGGGAAGCCGGGCGTCGGCAAGTCCACCATCGCGCACAGTATCGCCGTCGACCTGGGTCTGGGACCGGTGCTGTACTGGCCGATCACCAGCCGGACCACGCGGCGCGACGGCCTCTACCTGTACGACGCGATCGGCAGACTGCAGGACGCCAACCTGCGCCAGCTGCGCCTGGCTGCCAAGCAGCCCCACGACCTCACCGACGGCCCGAATGCGCTCCGAGTCGAGGATGCCGACCAGCCGCCCGACTCGGCGATCGCGCGCTACCTGCGGCTCGGCCCGCTCGGCACGGCACTGCTGCCGCAGCGCCGGCCCCGGGTGCTGCTGATTGACGAGATCGACAAGAGCGACATCGATCTGCCCGGCGACCTGCTCACGCTCTTCGAGGAGAGCGCCTTCGAGATCCCCGAGCTGGCCAGGCTCGCCGGTGAGCAACCCCGGGTGCGGATCGGCACGGCCGACACCCCCGATCCGGTGGTCCACATCGAGTGCGGTCGGGTACAGAGCAGCGTGTTCCCGATCGTGGTCCTCACCAGTAACGGCGAGCGGGACTTCCCACCGCCCTTCCTACGCCGATGCATCCGGCTTCACCTGGACCCCCCCGGTCCGGAGCGGCTGGCGCGGATCGTGCGTTCCCGGCTGGGCCTCGACGAGCGGGAGTCGGACCAGCATCAGAAGTTGCTCCAGGAGTTCCTCGACCGGCGCGCCGACGGCGATCTGGCGACCGATCAGCTGCTCAACGCCATCCAGCTGCGCTTGGCCAACGCCTGGTCGGACCCGGAGGACCACGCGGCCTTCCTGGACACGGTCCTGCAGCGCCTGACCGGCCCGACGGCCTGAGACCGGTCTCGCCCATGATCGAGGAACTGCTCCAGGCGGTCGCCGAGTCCGGTGCGGACATCGGCTCGGACGAGCTGGCGGACATCCTCTGGCTGGCCGCCAGGATCGATCCGGACCCCGCCCGGCGGCTCGCGCCGAGCAGCGGTGAGCCGAACGCCGAAGGGACCCAACCGACCGAACCCGGCGCCGCCCTCCCGGCGGTCCCGCCGGCCGGGTCGGGCGGCTCGCGGCTGTTCACCACGGCCGGCCAGGGTGGGCTAGGTGACGTCGCCGGCACCGGCACCGGCACCGGCACCGGCACCGGCACCGGCGGGGGAGCGGGGCTGCGCGGCACCCGGGTCTCGGTGGCCCGCGCGGCCACGCTGGCCGATCCGCTCGCGATGATGCGGGCCCTGCGCCCGATCGGCCGCCGTGCGCTCGGCAGGATCGGTACCGAGCTCGACGAGGAGCTCACCGTGCTGCGCAGCATCGAGCAGTTGCTGCTCTCCCCGGTCCTGCGCCAGGCCGAGGGTCGCTGGCTCGACCTGGCGCTGGTGCTGGACGCCAGCCACTCGATGCTGCTCTGGGCGGACCTGGTCGCCGAACTGCGTCGGGTGATCACCCAGAGCGGGGTCTTCCGTGACGTCCGGTTCTGGTTCCTGCGCGGCACGGCGGGTGGTCCCGTCTCGGTGGCGCGCGGTGCGGACGGGATGGACCGCGACCCGCGCGAGGTCGCCGATCCGGCCGGGCGGCGGCTGATCCTGGTGCTGAGCGACATCGTCGCGTGCGGTTGGGCCGGCGCCGAGCTGGACAGTGTGCTGCGGCACTGGAGCGCCCACAACGCGGTAGCCGTGCTGAACGTGCTGCCCGAACGGCTGTGGACTCGGGGCGCGGTGCGGCCGACACTGCTGCTGGTCCGGCCGGCGCGGCCGGCCGCGCCGAACCGCTCCTGGCGGGTGTCGCTCCCCGAGGGCCGCCGCCGGCGGTCGCGCCGGGGGGCCGACGGAACGGTGGTGCCGGTGGTGGAGGCGACCCCGCAGGCAGTCGCCACGCTGGCCCGGGTGGTGGCCGGCCATGGGCAGTGGCAGCGGCTGGCCTGCCTGCGGCTGGGCGGGACGCAGCCGAGCGGGGCCGTCGGAACGGCCGGAACGGTTGCCGGAACTGCCGCCGTCACGCCGTCCGCGTCGCCCACCGAACGGGTCTCGGCGGCCGTGGCGCTGGCCCGCTTCCGGGAGGGCGCCTCACCGACCGCGCAGGCGCTGGCCGGCTTCCTCTCCGCCGTGCCGCTCACCCTCCCGGTGATGACCCTGGTCCGCCGTGCGATGCTGCCCGACTCGCAGCACGGCCACCTCGCGGAGGTGCTGCTCGGCGGCCTTCTCGAACCCTGGGAGCAGGAGTGGACGGCAGCCGGAGCAGATGAGCTGGAGTTCGAGTTCCTCCCCGACGTGCGCGAGGCACTGCTCGGCTCCCAACTGCGGGAGGAGGTCGCGGAGGTGCACGAGCTGGTCCGCCGCCACGTGTGGCGCTTCCTCAGCCGCCGACCGCGGACCAGCCCGGAGTTCGGCGCGATCCTGGTGGGAAGGCAGGGTGGGGAGCAGGAGGTACCTGGCGGGAAGCTGGCGTTCGGGCAGGAGCCGGAGATCGGGCGTGGCACTGCGGGTATCCAGCAGCGGGTGGTGCAGCTTCTCGCCGACGACCCCGACGGCCACCTGGTCCGCACCGGACTACTCCTGGCATCAGGGCTGATTCTGACCTGCGCTCACCGCATCGGCCGGACGGTGGTCGTCGTCGCGGCGGACGGCCGCAGAATCGCCTGCAGCCCTCTCCCGACGGGGGGCCCGCACCCTTATGGCGCTCTGCTGCTGGTGACCGAGGAGCCCGTCCTGAACGAGGCGGACTTGGTGCCGCTACGATTCGGGGAGGCGACCGGGCCGCCCCTGGAGCCCACCTACGTCCACGCGTTCCCCGGTCCCGCTCCCAGCCTGGTGACCTGGGTCGGTACGGCGCAACCGAACCGGGAGAGCATCCGGGAAGAGCTTCTGCTCTGGTCCTCGGTGCCGCCGGACCCGCGCGAGCCGTTCGGCTTCGAGGGCGGGCCGGTGGTGTACGAGGGCCGCGTGCTGGGCCTGGTCACCGGCCGGGCCGGGCCGACCGCCATGGCTGCCACGACGATCAGCGCGATGCTGCGGCAGTCGGAACTCAGCGGGCCGATCAGCGACTACCTGTTCAACGCACCGGAGTTGGAGCAGCTCCCGCCCCGTTCGGAGGAGCCGCAGGAGGCGGCCGCCGATCTGCTCCGACTCGGCCTCCGGATCAGGCTCGGTGACGGGCTTGGCGTGAAACCCGGCCCCCTCCGCGTGAGCGAGGTGGAGCTGGAGATCCAGGAGCTGATCGGCAACGTCATGGGGTACACAGGTCTGCGAGGGGCCGTCCATCCGCGCCGGCCTGTGCCTGACGCCGACTACCTGCTGACCCTCACCCTGCCCAGTACCGACATCCTGGATGCCGGACGGGCTCTCACCGAGCTCTCGCACGCCTTCGCCTGGCGGAACTACAGTGCCCCGGACCGTCCACCCATGCACCTGGCGGCGGCCGTCGTCCAACCCCCGGACCTGCCGGACGTCCTGCTGGCTTCGGACGAGGTGCAGGACAGCCTGACCAGAGCGGCCCGGGCCCGAGCCCCCGAGGCTCTGGCAGGCCTCGTCTTCTCCCCGACCACCGTCGACCGGCTCGCACAGGTTCCCGGGTTGGACAAGACCATCTCCCTGACACCGATTTCCCGCCCACCCGCCGAAGAGCACGGTCGCACCCTCGGCTACTTCTACCCGGGCGAGCCGACGGCCCTGCTGGACGCCCTCGCCGCTACGGCCGAGCCCGTCCCGACGCCACCGGCCCCGAGGTGGCCCTACTGCGCGGTCGAGCGCTCCGCGACCGATCGCATCGGCTGCCGTGGCATCAAGGTCCCCGGCTTCGCCTACTGCCTGGCCCACCTCTCGGCGGTCGACCGGGCTGTCCACCTGGCCACCCTCAGTCCCGGGGCCGACGTCGACGCCTCCGGCACGACGTTCACCGAACCGCTGCTGGCCGAACTGGTCGGCGCTCTGGTGGATCCGACAGCCGGTGCGGCCCGATTCGGGAAGGCCACGTTCACGGAAGCGCGCTTCGAGGGCACCAGTCCGTTCGTCCACTCGGCCTTCGCCGGGCCCGCCGACTTCGGCAGGGCGTTCTTTGGCTGGAAGGCGACCTTCAGTCGGGCGCTGTTCCTGGACGACACCAACTTCCAGGACTGCGAGTTCCATGACGCCGCCTGGTTCGAGCAGGTCACCTTCAGAGGCACCACCATGTTCGACGACTGCTCATTCCACAGTGATGCGCACTTCAACCAGGCGGCGTTCAACAGAAACACCTCCTTCCGGGACTGCTCCTTCGCCGGCGCTGCCGACTTCCAGGGCACCGCCGTCGACGGCACCACCACGTTCGCGGGCTCGTACTTCCACGGCGTTTCACAATTCAACGAGGCGGCGTTCACCGGGGCGACCTACTTCCGCGACTGCTCCTTCGCTGGTGGCGCCCTCTTCCGGCGCGCCGACTTCGACGGCACCGTCAGCTTCGCGGGCTCGAACTTCCCCGCCGGCCTGGACTTCCAGGACGCGAGCGTGACCGAGACGGTGGACACCAGCAGCTGGCCCCAGGACTGGGACGCCGCGACGGAGTTCTGACCGTCCTGAACGCCGAGCAGGCGAAGGAAGGATTCCAGCAGGCCGCACAGGCCCAGGTGAGCCTCACAACTCACCCAAGCCGTGCGGCCCTTCTCGCGTCACGGGCCGGTCACGACCGCCGCTGCTCCGAAGGCAGCTACGGCAGTGCTCGCCAGATCAATGCCTGGACGACGATGACGTTCTCACCATTGAAGGTGACGGCAGGGCCTTCGTGCAGTTGGTAGCCAAGCTCGATCGCTTCGCTCACACGTTGGCAGAACGCGGCGTCGTCCGGGCCGGTCAAGACTCGGTAGACAGGCAATCCCTCTGGTGGTGTGCTCATGAGGAGAAGGATCTCAGCTGGCGGTGTGCGAGCCGAGACCGGAGCCCTGTCGGTCGAGGCCGAAGCGGCGGTCCCTCGCAGGGAACCGGTGGACCGCCGCAGGCAACTGACGTCGGATCAGGAAGTCTGCTTCCCACTTGCCGGCTTCTGGAACAGGAGCATCGTCGAAGATCCAAACGCCTCGGTGTTGGTATATGTGCTGTTCACCAGGCTGAAGCCGTACCGGCTGATCTCTTCGGCCAGGGCGTCACCGGACCGTTCCGAGAAGGGGAGCACCTCCAGGTCGATGTTCTTCTCGCCGTCCGCGACCCGAATCTTCCTGGGGATCACTCGGCCCGGTACGAGGCCGGTGGCGACCTCCTCGTAGTCCGGGATGGAGAAGAAGCCCTTGCCCCATTCGCTCGCGCAGTGGTCCACGATGAAGTATCCGCCCGGGCGAACGATGTCGTAGACGCGGGAGATGTGGCGGGCTCGCTGGTCCTCGTCGACGAGCATGTGGAGGCAGCCCATGTTCATGGCGAGATCAAAGCTGTTCTCATCGAAGCCGCGAAGGTAGATGATGTCGCGTTCCATGAACCCGGAGGCATCCAGGTTCGCGGCAGTGGCCCGCTCACGCGCGCGATCCAGAGCCGAGTGCGACACATCGACCGAGACGACAGTGTGCCCCTGCGACAACAGGTACAGGGAGTCGCGACCTTCGCCGCAGCCCAGGTCGATGATGTGGCCGGAGAAGACGTCCGGGCGCTCCTGCATCATCTGGAGGAGAGAGGCGTTCGGCTCCTCCGACTCCCACAGGTGGGCGCCGTTCTCGTACACGGTCCGGTAGCGGTCCTCGTAGCCGAAGTAGTAGTCGTCGAGCGTGCCGACGATGCTCCGTACGTCGTCGCTGGTGGGCGAGAACTCCACCGGCGAGGCTACGACGTCTGCGCCCGCCTCCGTGGCCAGAACCATGAGCTCGGCGTCATCGAGAAGCCCGATCGCCAGAATGTACTGCGACTCGTCGCACTCGACTGCTTCGCCGACTCCGAAGGGCGCGCAACACTCGCTTAGTGCGTCCAGTGTCAATGCGGCGGCTTTCTTGCATGTAAAGATCGCCGCTCGTCCCTGGGTCACCTTTGCGGCGAAGCCGGACGAGCTCTCCAGCTGCCACACGGTGTTCCGGTCGACGAGTTTGGTCGTGGTCAGTCGCATCCCGTCGGGCGCGGTTTCGTCGAGAATCGCTTGGTAAAGGCTCACTTCAGTACCCCTATGCGTGAGTGTCGGATGTGCGCAGAGCTGCCAGGCGGTTCTCGTACTCTTGGAGTACGGGACTCTGATGCCGGAAGATTCTGCCGGATTCGCGGATCTGCTGCGCGAGTTCATAGTTCTGGGAGCGAATGGCGGCCTCGATCCCGGTGAGTTCGATGACGTCGCGCTGAGCGTTGCTGCCGCCCATGGGAAACGAACGATGGAAGGACCGGGCCAGTCGGGCCGAGGCATCGGCGTAGTCGCCGGTCGTGAAGGACCGGAAGCCGAGGAAGATGTCGACCATTTCCTCGGATACTTCCTTGCCGCGTTCCTGGGCCGCTTCCAGCAGGGAGTCGGCTCGGGCGTACTCCCCGACCTGGCAGTAGGCGATGTACGCGTGGAAGTCGTTGAAGAGGTACCAGCTCTCCTCCAGGTAGGGCTCCCAGTCCAGGAAGAGCGACTGCCAGTAGGCGGAGAGGTCGAGCGACGGCTTGATCAGGGCGAGACGCCAGAGCAGCGTGACGGCGTCCAGGTCCTCGGCCGATCGCAGTGACGTCTTCCTGCGGATGCCGATGCGGTAGCAGGCCAGGACTTCCTGGATGTTCTCCGCGTAGAGCTCGAACAACGCGTAGTGCCACCAGATATGGATTCGCATGGGAGTCGAGCCGGCTCTGCAGCGCATGTACTCCTGGATGTAGCGGGCACCCTCCTCGTGGCGACCCGTCTCGTACAGGCAGTGCACCATCGCGTGCATCGCGTAGACGTCGTCGGGGTTCAGTTCCAGTGCGACCTGGCAGCGTTCGATCGCCGTCTCGATCAGGCCGTTCTCCTCGAGTGAGAACCCGTACAGGCCGTGCAGATAGCCGATGACCGGGTCGCCAGCCGCGAAGAACTCGATGGCGCCCGCTATCGACGACAGCATGTGCGGCGCGTCGCCGGTGTAGAAATCCAGCGTGTGCACGGCGAAGACCGACACGGCATCCCCTGGATACGCGTCGACGATGGCCTGGAAGCCGTTTCGGGCGGCGACCAGATCCCCAGTGGCCCAGGAGTCGATGGCAGAGAGCATCGCCCTGGTCCGCGCCTCGGCCGGTCCGGTCTCCGTGATGGAGGCGCAGATCCTCGCGGCCTCCATGACCACTGGACGTTCCATGGAGCACAGCAGGTCTACGGCGAGTATGAGTTGGAGTGCCACGGGCGCTGTGGACTGAGCGGACCGACGACATCGCTCGTGGTCCAGTTTCATGGAGACCAGTTGGACGATCGCGCTCTCGACAAACTCCATGTCCGACGGTCGCTCGACAAGATGCGGAATGCCTCGGGAATCGGCGAGAACTGTCACGCAGACACCTCGATTGGTTGGGGTTCGGGTCGACTGCCCTGGGCCTTGTGAATTCTGTGGAATGCGAGGACAAGCAGCAGTGTGAGGACGAACGGGGCCAGCCAGATCTGGGAGGAGAACAACCATCCGCCCGCCAGGACCGCGGTCAGCAACACGAGTGAAAAGGCATTTGCGTTCGCCACGATCGCGCCGACCTGTCGCGGGGAGAAGCTTGATGCCGCTTCCGCGCGAAGAATTACCCGTAGGGAGCCGAAGGCGCATCCGAGGGTGAAGATGGCGACCATCTGCGGCGCTCCGAATGCCGGGACAAAGAGCCAGATCGCTATCACCGCGGCCACGGCGATGGCGGCTCCCGCCAATACCCAACGCACTTCCAGGACTTCTGTGAAGCGATGCAGGAGAATTCCCGCGACGGCCATCCCGATGCCGAGCAGCATGTCCAGGATTCCGACGGTGAACATGCTTCCGCCATGGGCGATAGCCTGCAACGGCAACATGAAGTTGAACGTTCCCAGGATGGGCCAGACGAGCAAGAAGGCGAGGACATACAGGACGCTGAGGTGCCCCGTGGTCTTCGGCCCGGCCTCCTTCTGTGCCAGCTCCGTGGAGGACGTGGTGCTGTGCGATCCCAGGCTCATGACTGCGACGACGGCGAACAGGACGGCACAGGCGACCAGCACCCATTTGGCCGGGATCACGCGCGTGAACAGCGGTGCGAACAGCGGGCCCACCATGAGCGCGACCTGGTTGACGGTCATGGTCGTCGAGCTGCTCTTGCGCAGGGTGACGTTGTCGAGCCCGGACGCCTCGTCGTTGAACCACGCTTCCCAGGTCGACTCCAGGAAGAAAAAGAAGATCCACAGAACAAAGTTCAGGGCGACCAGTGCCGGCACATGGTCGTAGCCGGCCGCGATGAGGATCAGAGTCAGGGCGACCCCTGCGAGCCCCGCGGCGGTCATCCTGGGCCCACCGGTGATCGGACTGAAGCGGATCAGCAGCGGAACGAAGACGGCGGGGACGAAGGAGAGCGTGGTCGAGATGGCGAGTGCGTCATAACCTCCCCCTTGCGCGGAGGCGATGTGCCAGTTCAGGAGCAGCAGCACTAATCCGTTGAGGAATCGGTAGAGCCCGGAGTAGAGCGTGTACCGCTTCACTCGCCGGCCTGCTCACCGCTCACGAAGATCTGCGCGGACAGCTCCTGCGCCACGGTCACCGGCAGCCAGGTCTTCTCGCTGAACAGCTCGTCCCATTCGAGTTCGATGAGGCCCTCCCTGGCGCTCCAGTTCTTGGCGTGCTGGGAGAGGTCACCGCGCTTGGCGCTGATGTTGATGCTCCGTACCTCGGGCGGTAGCGGCTTCTCGTCGCGTATGTCCTGGATCCGTCCGGGCGAGGCCTTGAGAAACGCGATCGCCGAGGTCTTGGTGGGTACCGCGTCGGCGACGATGTCAAGGAGGTCGTGGCCGAGATACGAGCCGACGTGCAACCGGTAGGGGTTGAGCGAGTAGGCCCGCTCGACCTGATCCATGATCCCGTCGCCGCCCGGCCGGGCGGCCACCTCGATCACCCAGGCCGTCCCGTCCGCGGCGAACTTGATCTCCACATGGGCGAGACCCCGGTCGATGCCCAGCGCGGTACAGGCCCGTACGGCGAGGTCGGTCAGAACTCGGTCGCCGGTGCGATGGCTCGGCACCAGGTGCGCGACCTCGGCAAACCAGGGGCGGGGGGACAGGTACTTCTCGGTCACGGCGAGGACCTGTGCGCGGTCGGCACCGCAGAGGACCTCGACGGACACCTCGTCATCGGAGTCGACGAACTGCTCGACAAGGTACTTGTCGCCGAGGATGTTGAACGACGATCCGTACTGCGCGATGACGGCCTTCGACTCCGCGAGACCGGCTACCGCCTCCGCACGCGTGGTGGCCAGGACGACGCCGCCGCTGCCGCCGAAGTCGTACGGCTTGATGACCACGGGCAGTCCGATGGCGTCGATGGCATCGAGCAACTCCTGCTCGGACTCGACCAGTTGGGAGCGAGGGGTCTGAACGCCGGCGTCCAGGAGAGCCTGCTTCATGGCGTACTTGTTCCGGGCGTTGGTCACCGTCGTAGCGGCCAGTCCGCCCAGTCCCAGTGTGCGGTTTACGGTGTTCGCCGAATCCACCGCCCAGTCGTTGAGTGGAACGACGATTCTGGGGTGCCAGCCCTGGGCGGAGTGGACGCGGATGGCCGCCAGCAGGGATTCCGAGTCCTTGGGGTCGGCTGAAAGCATGTTGTCAAACGTGCGGTTCAGCTTGCGTACGGGATCTTCCGTGGCTGCCCAAACGGGGAGGTCGATGGCCTGTTTCGCCCCCGAGAAGGCCCGTTCGCGAAGATACTGATCAGCCCCGAGCAGGAGCAGGTATTCTTTTGATTGCATGGAAGCATCCCAATTTTCCAAGGATCCCGACGTGAGATACCCATTCTCTATATCGTCGCCGGGAATCAGGCGAGAATAAGTAAATGAATTCGCAGCCAAGAGGTCTCGCTGCAACCCAGATGCAGCGATTCTCATTTCGCCTCTATCGAGACATGCCAATAGAGCGATGCATTTGCACGACGGCGGCGCGGACTACGCGGACAGGCCCTCCCCTCGCTGGGCGGTCAACCGGAAGATCGTCTCATAAGCCCTCGCTGACGCGCCAGCGTCAGCTGACTATCTTCACATTCACCAAGTGTCCCTGTTGGGGGGATTCGGCCTAATTCATGGCACTCCCCACCCTGGGAAGAAGGTTGCCCAAGAAGAGACGTACCCAGTTAAGGATCAGCTGGTGAGGGCGGAGGCGATAGTGCGGGGCCGTGGTTGTGGGGCGTCCTGCGGGAGTTGGCGCCGGCGTTGGCCACGGCGGGTTGGTGAGGCGCAGTAGTACATTCGGTCATCGTGCGATGACGCGTGGTAATTGCCGTGAGTGGGGGACCTGTGTAGACGGGACCTTCGGTACATTCACCCCCTCTGGGGTCTTAGGGATGTTGCCAGCAATACGGACATTCAGGGATTTCGATCGACTCCTATTGCGTGTGCCCGATCAGGATGGCTAGGTTGAGGCACCGACGCGGGGTTCAAGTAGGGGTGATTCGGGGGAAGTGCCTGAACGTCGATTTATGAGACCGCTGAAGTCCGCCTGACGATTGCGGCAACGAGGCCAGTCTTTCGACCATCGAATACCCCTCACGTGTGCCGACGGCACGGTTGGGTCATTTCAACTGCACGAAAATGACGTTGCCAGAGCCCCATTACTTCCGGGCAACTGTCGCTCTTGCGTTCCATTCAGCGCATCGACCCGTTGGCAGCCAATCTCCCTCAGGTGTGGGAGCTGCCTGCGGGGACCACGGTCCAGCAGGTCGAAGAATCCCTGACCGCCCTGCAGGAGCGGCACGAGGCTCTGCAGACGCGTTACGAGAACCTCGGCAGCGAGAGTCCGGCACAAATCATTCTGGCGCCGCAACCGGTCACCATCGCCAGCTCGCCGCAGGAATCCGATCCGGTAAAGGCGACGGATTCCCTCGGCGCGGATCCTTTGGAAGGGATCAGCTGATGGTGAACCGTCTCGACCTGCCTGCGGGTTTCCGCTGGGGTGCCGCGACCGCTGCCTACCAGGTCGAGGGGCGGTGGAGGAGGACGGGCGCGGGCCCTCGGTGTGGGACGTGGCTGTTCACCGACCCGCTGCTGCTGGGGAGTTATCCGGACCTGAGTGCGTACGGCGTCGGCGAGGATCTCTGCGGGTCCGTCCGCCCCGGGGACCTGAAGCTGATCTCCGCTCCCGGACTCGACGGTCTCGGCCTCAACTTCCCCCGCAGCGGCCGCGGTCGTGGTCCGGACGCCTGCGCAGCCTGGCGTCGCCCGTGGAGTGGGGACCACCGGCCCTGCGGCGAGGCCCTGGGTCCCTGTCCCCGTGTGCGGGTGGACGGGAGAGTTGACGGCACGACAACCGGCCGGCGAACCAAGGAGACAGACCGTGTCCAGTACCTCTCGCCCAGCGCGTTCCGTCGGCCGCAGGCCCTCCTGGCTACAGCACCTGTGCCGAGCGGTGGGTGTCGACCACAACCCGTTGTGCCGTCCGGTCGACCGCGCCCGCAGCCGCGCGATTGTCCTCGCGGCGGCCGGGCTCGCCCTCTCGCTCGGGCTCGGAGCCGGTGCCGCGGTGGGAGGCCTGGCCGCCACGCAGCGGCAGGCCGCCGAGCAGGCCGCCCGGTTGCACCCCGTCGATTCCGTCCTCCTCACCAGGGCCCAGCCGAAGACTTCGCCGGCCCTCGGTGCCGGCACGAGCGGCTATCAGGCCAGGGTGACCTGGAACTATCCGCCCGGACAGCGGCGGACCGCGGACGTGGACGTCTCCGGGCCCGCCGCGGCCGGATCCGGCACGGTGCTCTGGCTCGACGCCGGCGGTCGGCCCGCCGAGCACGGACCGGCCACCGAGGTCGACCTGGTGGCGGACGCGGTCTGCCTCGGTCTGTCCGTTCTGGCGGGCCTGGCGATGATCACCGGCGGACTGTTCTCAGCGCGCCGTCACACCCTCCAGGGCCGCGCACAGAACGGGTGGCGGCTGTCGTGGGAGCATGTGGAGCCAACCTGGTCCGGTCGCGGCCCGCGGGCGTGGCAGGTGGGGGAATAGGGCCGACCGGCCCTGTCCCCTGGTCCCGGGAGGGGGCAGTATTCAGCTGTCCCGCCGCAGCGGGCCGAGCCGCGAACACGGAGTTGTGTCATGTCGGACAGCACTGCCGAAGCCGGCCCCAAGCCTCCCGTCCGGGTCTTCCTGCTGGACGACCACGAGGTGGTCCGGCGCGGCGTGCACGACCTGCTCGACGCGGAACCCGACTTCGAGGTGGTCGGCGAGGCCGGCACCGTCGAGCAGGCGCTCATCCGGGTGCCGGCGCTGCGCCCCGACGTCGCGGTTCTGGACGTCCGCCTGCCGGACGGTGACGGCGTGAGCGTGTGCCGCGAGCTGCGCTCGCGGATGCCCGAACTCGCCTGCCTGATGCTCACCTCCTTCGACGACGAGGACGCGCTGCTGGACGCGATCATGGCCGGGGCGTCCGGCTACGTCCTCAAGCAGATCAGCGGCACCGACCTGGTCTCGGCCGTGCGCACGGTGGCGTCGGGCCAGTCGATGCTCGACCCCGGTGCCACCACCCGCCTGATGGCCCGACTTCGCGGCGACACGGGCCAGGAGAAGCAGCAGCCGCAGGCGCTGGCGGGTCTGACCGACCGTGAGCGCGAGATCCTGGAGCTGATCGGCGAGGGCCTGACCAACCGGGAGATCGGCCAGCGGCTCTTCCTCGCGGAGAAGACGGTCAAGAACCACATCTCCCGGCTGCTCGCCAAGCTCGGCGTGGAGCGCCGTGTGCAGGCCGCGGTCATCGCCACCCAGACGTCGTCCGCCCAGCAGTCGGCCGGTCCGCACTCGGCCCACGGCATGGGACGCCTGCGTCCCTGAGGCCGCGTGCCGGGAGGTGTCCGGGTCGGTCGGACCGCGGCCGGGGACCATCGGCCCTCGCCGCGACAACCCACTCCGGACGAGGATCAGGTCATGAAAGTCGATCGGAAGTCGCTGGACGAGCGGCAGTGCCTCCAGCTCCTGGCGAGCGCTGACATCGGGCGCGTCGTCTACACCGTCGCAGCGCTGCCGGCTGTCTTCCCCGTACGGTTCCGACTCGACGCAGACGGCAGCGTGCTGCTGACCGCCCCCGCCGACTCCGGACTCCTGCGGGCCGTGGACGGTGCGGTCATCGCCTTCGAGGCCGGTGAGGTCGACCGCACGGACGGGCGGGGATGGACCGTCACCGTGCTCGGCCGGGCGAGTCCGGTCACCGACCCGCCCGGCGGCGAAGGCGGCGTTGCCGAACCGTCCGACCGCGTGCGCATCAGGATCCGCCCGGGGATGGTGACCGGCCGGATGCTCGATGCGGAGCCGGCCGGCTGAGACCGGGGCAGCCCGACCCTACGGTCGCGTCAGCGGCGCGGTCCACAGCAGCCTGGTGCCGCCCTCCGCGGGGCTCTGCACCTCGAACGTCCCGTTGAGTTGCTCGGCCCGCGAGGCGAGGTTGCGCAGCCCGCTGCGCCGCCCCTCGGGCGGCACCCCGACACCGTCGTCACCCACCGCCAGCACGACGTGGGTGGCCGTGGCCTGGAGGGTGACCTCCACCCGGGAGGCGTGCGCGTGGCGTGCCGCGTTGCTCAGTGCCTCGCCGAGCACCGCCATCACGTGCTCGGCCACCCCCGTCGGCACATCCGTGTCGAGCAGGCCCTCCATGCTGAGGCGCGGCGCGAAGCCGAGCGCGGCCTGCGCCTCGCCGACGGCCCGGCTGGCGTTCGCGCGCAGACCCTGGGTGGTGTCCTCCCGGGCCTGGAGACCGAAGATCGTCGAGCGGATGATCTTGATGGTCTCGTCCAGGTCCGCCACCGCCCGCACGATCCGGTCCGCGGCGCCCGGGTGCTCGACCAGGCGGGCTGCGCTCTGGAGCGTCATCCCGGTGGCGAAGAGCCGCTGGATGGCGAGGTCGTGCAGGTCGCGCGCGATCCGGTCGCGGTCCTCCAGCAGGGTGAGCTGCTCGGCGTCGCGCCGCCGCTCGGCCAGTTCGAGCGCCAGCGCCGCCTGGTCGGCGAACCCGAGCAGTGGTGTGATCTCCTCCGTGGTGAACTCCGGCCGGCCGCCGGGCCGCGCCAGTACCAGGACACCGCCGACCGTACCGGAGGCCTTGCCCAGCGGTACCGCGACCGCCGGACCCGCCAGACGGCGCGGCCCGGCGGTGAAGCGCGGGTCACCGTCCAGGTTCGGGCTGGTCACCGGAGACCCGGCGGCGAACGCGGCTCCGGACAGTGTCCCGGTCATCGGCACCGACGCCCCCAGCCGGTCGGTGGTGTTCGCGCCGAGGGCCAGCTCGACCACCAGATGTTCCGGATCCGCTCCCGGCATGCAGACATCCGCCAGCTCCGATCCGGTGATCTCCCGGCTGCGCTGCGCGATCAGCTCCAGCACCGCCAGCCGCGAACTGCCCGACAGCAGGGCGCGGGTGATCTCCGCACTCGCCCGCAGCCAGCGCTGCTGGCGCTGCGCCTGCTCGTACAGGCGCGCGTTGTCGATCGCCACGCCGGCGGCCACCGCGAGGGTGGAGATCACCGTCTCGTCGTCGGCGTCGAAGTCCTGCCCGCCGCGCTTGTCGGTCAGGTAGAGGTTGCCGAACACCTCCTCGCGCACCCGCACCGGGACGCCCAGGAAGGTGTGCATCGGCGGGTGGTTGGCGGGGAAGCCGTAGGAGGCCGGGTGGGCGGACAGGTCACTCAACTGGAGCGGCTGCGGATGGTGGATCAGTTCCCCGAGGATGCCCTTGCCCGAGGGCAGCGGGCCGATCTCGGCGATCTCCTCCTCCGCGAGCCCCACCGTCAGGAACTGCGACAGAGTCTGCCCGTCGGGACCGATCACGCCCAGCGCCGCGTAGCGGGCGTCGACCAGCACGGCGGCCGCCTCCACGATACGCCGCAGCGCCTGCGCGAGGTCGAGCTCCCGGCCGACCGACAGCACGGCCTCCAGCAGGCTGTGGACCCGGTCACGAGTGCCCCGGGCTGCGTCGATGCGCGCCTGGAGCTCCTCCAGCAGCTCGTCCAAACGCAACTGCGGCATCCGCGACGGTACTTGGTCCCCACCCACGAGCGCTCTCCTCTGCTCTACAACGGTCACCCTACGTCGCTGCTGGGCGCAGTCGCAGGTCTTCGCAGAGCGCAATGGTCGGCTCGGCACCAACCACCCGGGGGAGTGCAGCGGGCAGCGGCAGACTGACGACACAACGAAGCCCCGGTGGTGCGAGGCGACTTGGGAAGGTCACCCCGGTCCATCGGAGCTTCGTCGTGCGTACCGGCGCAGGCAACGGCTGCCGCCGCAAGACGGTTTCGGACAAGTTGGTCAGTGCTCAGGTGGCTCGCTCGGCCTGCCCGGGCACGACGGCGACCGGACACGAGGCGTGGTGCAGGACCGCGTGGGCGACGGGGCCGAGGCGGCCGGCGGATGGGCCTGCGCGTCGGCCGAGGACCAGCAGGCGGGCCTTGGTCGACGCCTCGACCAGGGCGCGGCCGGCGCTGCCTGCTTCGGCGTCCTGCAGGACCTGGACTCCGGGGTACCGGGACTGCCAGTCGGCCAGTGCGCGAGCCAGCAGGCACTGCTCCCGGGCCAGCCAGGGTGCGCGCTCGCGCTGCGTCGCGGCTGGGTCCCGCAGGCCGGGCGGTGGAGCCCAGGCATGGACCACGCGCAGCGGCAGGTGGTCGCGCTGAGCCGCGGAGAAGGCGAAGTCGAGTGCCGCCTCGGCGGGGTCCCTGGCGTCGACGCCCACCACGATCTGCTCCTTCGGGCCGGCGGCGGTGCCGTAGGCGGGCAGCAGCACGGTCGGGCAGCCGGCTCTCGTTGCGACGTGCAGGGCGACCGAGCCGACCCGCAGGCCCTCGAACCCGCCGGCGCCGCGTGCTCCGAGTACCAGGAGTTCGGCGTCCTCGGCCGCCGCTACCAGGGCCGCGGTCGCGAGATCGTGGATCTCCACGGCGTGCGCCTGCGCGTCGGGGTGCTGGACCGCCAACTCGTGCAGGACCTCGTGCAGGACGTCGGCGCCCTCCCGAGGCAGGGGCCGCGGAGAGCTGGGCAGCAGGTGCGGCATCAGGGCCGCGGCGTGCACGATGCGCAGCGGGCGGTCGCGGGCCACCGCTTCGCGAGCGGCCCAGGCGGCGGCTGCCAGGCCGTCCGGTGAGCCGTCGACTCCGACGACGACTGGTAAGTACATGGTGGTCGGCCTCCTTGGAGTGGGGGAAGGGGGCCGTCGGGTTCGGGCGAACCCGGCGGCGGTGACGCGGTCAGCCCTGCCAGGTCCAGTCGGTGACCTCGGGCAGGTCGGTGCCGTGCTCGCGGATCCAGGCCGCGTGGCGGATCCGGGCGTCGGCCATCTGCTGGCGGACGCCGGCGGCCCGCACCGACAGGCCGGGGACCCGGTCGATGACGTCCATCACCAGGCGGTAGCGGTCGAGGTCGTTGCGCACCACCATGTCGAAGGGCGTGGTGGTGGTGCCGGACTCCTTGTAGCCGCGCACGTGCAGGTGCGGGTGGACGGTGCGGCGGTAGGCGAGGCGGTGGATCAGCCAGGGGTAGCCGTGGTAGGCGAAGATCACCGGCCTGTCGCGGGTGAAGATCGCGTCGAACTCCGCGTCGGGCATGCCGTGCGGGTGCTCCTCGGCGGGCATCAGGCGGGCGATGTCGACGACGTTGACCATCCGGACGGCCAGCTCCGGCAGGTGCTCGCGCAGCAGGTCGCAGGCGGCCAGCACCTCCTGGGTAGGGACGTCCCCGGCGCACGCGAGGACGACGTCCGGCTCGCGGCTGCCGTCGTCGGTGCCGGCCCAGGGCCAGATGCCGGCGCCGCGCGAGCAGTGCGCGCGGGCCTTCTCCAGGGTGAGCCAGTCGAAGCAGGGCTGCTTGCCGGCCACCACCACGTTGACGTAGTCCCGGCTGCGCAGGACGTGGTCGGCGACGGCGAGCAGGGTGTTGGTGTCCGGCGGGAAGTAGACCCGGACGGCTTCGGGGCTCTTGTTGAGCACGTGGTCCACGAAGCCGGGGTCCTGGTGGGAGAAGCCGTTGTGGTCCTGGCGCCAGACGTGCGAGGTGAGCAGGTAGTTGAGGGAGGCGATCGGTGCGCGCCAGGGGATCTTCCGGGTGGTGCGCAGCCACTTGATGTGCTGGCTGACCATCGAGTCGACGATGTGGACGAACGCCTCGTAGCAGGAGAAGAGGCCGTGCCGGCCGGTCAGCAGGTAGCCCTCCAGCCAGCCCTGGCAGGTGTGTTCGGAGAGGATCTCCATCACCCGGCCGTCGTGGGCGAGGTGTTCGTCGGTCGCCAGCACCTCGGCCTGCCAGGCCTTGCCGGTGGCGGAGTAGACGGCCTGGAGGCGGTTGGAGGCGGTCTCGTCGGGGCCGACGATCCGGAAGTCGCGGCGCTCGGCGCTGTCGGCCATGATCTGCGCCAGCAGGTCGCCCAGGACCCGGGTGGGCTCGTGCAGGGTGGAGCCGGGCTTGTCGACGGGGACGGCGTAGTGCTCCAGCGGCGGGACCGGGAGTTCGCGCAGCAGCAGGCCGCCGTTGGCGTGCGGATTGGAGCCGATCCGGCGCGGCCCGCCGGGGACGCAGGCGAGGACCTGCGGGGTCGGGCGGCCGTGTGCGTCGAAGAGTTCCTCGGGGCGGTAGGAGCGCAGCCAGGCGGCGAGTTGGGCCAGGTGCTCGGGGTTCTCGCGGACCTGGTCCAGCGGCACCTGGTGGGCGCGCCAGGTGCCCTCCACCGGCAGGCCGTCCACTTCGGCCGGGCCGGTCCAGCCCTTGGGGGTGCGCAGGACGATCATCGGCCAGTGCGGGCGGCTGGTGTCGCTCTGCACGCGGGCGGCCTGCTGGAGGGCGGTGATCCGGTCGACGGCGGTGTCCATCGCGTCGGCCATCAGCTGGTGGACCGTCAGCGGGTCGTGGCCCGTGACGTGGATCGGGTCGTGGCCGTAGCCGCGCAGCAGGGCGTCCAGTTCCTCCTCGGGCAGCCGGGCGAGGATGGTCGGGTTGGCGATCTTGTAGCCGTTGAGGTGCAGGATCGGCAGCACGGCGCCGTCGTGGACCGGGTCGAGGAACTTGTTGCTGTGCCAGGCGGTGGCCAGCGGCCCGGTCTCGGCCTCGCCGTCACCGACCACGCAGGCGACCAGCAGGCCGGGGTTGTCGAGCGCTGCGCCGTAGGCGTGGGCGAGCGAGTAGCCCAGCTCCCCGCCCTCGTGGATCGAGCCGGGCGTCTCGGGGGCGACGTGGCTGGGCACTCCGCCAGGGAAGGAGAACTGCTTGAACAGCCGGGCCATGCCGTCGGCGTCGCGGGTGATGTCCGGGTAGGTGTCGGTGTAGCTGCCCTCCAGCCAGGAGTTGGCGAGGACGGCCGGGCCGCCGTGGCCCGGGCCCCAGACGCAGATCGCGTCCAGGCCGCGCTGCTTGACCACGCGGTTGACGTGGGTGTGCACCAGGTTCAGCCCGGGGGAGGTGCCCCAGTGGCCGAGCAGGCGGGGCTTGATGTGGTCGGGGAGCAGCGGCTCGCGCAGCAGTGCGTTGTCGAGCAGGTAGATCTGGCCGACCGCCAGGTAGTTGGCGGCCCGCCAGTGGGCGTCCAGCTCCCGCAGCTCCTGGTCGGGTAGCGGGGCGGTGGTCGAAGGGGCGGTCTCGCGCATGGGAACGGTCTCCTCGGGTCCGGCGGGCGGCGCGGTGCGGGGTGTGTACGGCGGTTCCGCCCTGTCCTATACCGTCCTCTGCGGCGAGGGTCGGGGACAGGGCCGGTCGGGGTCGGCGGCCGTGCGGGCGGTGGGCCGAACGGCCCCCTACTGCGGCCGAACGGGCGCGAGCGGTGGCGACCTGGGAGGGGTGGGGCTGGGGGTGTCGGCGGGTGGTCAGGAGCTCTGCGGGACCACCGCGACCGGGCCGGGAGAACAGAGAAGACGGCCGAAAAATAGTCTGATGATCTGTCAAGTTCCTTGTAGGTCATCGCGATGACGTCCAGGAGCGATATAAGGAGGTTCCGAAAAAGTTTCGAGGGGGAACCCGATGAAGATCAGACTTGCCCTGGCCTGTTCGGCGCTCGCCGTGGCCGGGGCGTTGGCGACCACCGCGCCGGCCGTGGCCGCCGCGCCCGTCCGGGGGGTCGACGAGGCCGTCTCGGTCTCCGCCGAGGTCATACCGCGCTTCGGCACCATGTCCGTCAACTGGACGGCGGCGGGCACCGCCGACACCACGGGGACCACGCAGATCACCATTGACCTGCCGTCCTGGATGACCTTCGGCAGCCTCATGATGATCGACGAGCCGACCTACACCTTCAGCTACACCATCTCGCCCGACGGCCACCAGCTCACCGCCCTGTACACCGGCACCCAGAAGCCGGGCCAGACCGAGATCCTGCAGGCGCGCATCTCCTCGGCCCTCACCATCCCGCCCGGCGTGATCACCGCGACCGTGTCCAACCGCGGCGACCGCAATCCGGCCAACAACGTGGCCAGCACGGGCATCGGCGGCGAGACCGCCCCGGCTCCGGTGATCCCCGCCAAGCCGCACGCCCTCCACACGGACATCAGCACCGGCCCCGGGATCGGCGGCTCCGTGGTGACGATCAGCGGCAAGGCGCTGGCGAACGGCATGGTGCTCTTCGGCGACACCCCGGCCACCAACGTCTCCTGCACCGACACCAGTTGCACCGCGACCGCGCCCGGCGGCCGGGGCTTCGTCCCGGTCGAGGTGGTCACGCCCGGCGGTAGCGCGTACACCCCGTCGGCCTTCCTCTACACGGGCCCGCCGCCGCCCGCGCCCCCGGCCCCCTCGCTGACCAGCGCGTACACCAAGAGCGGACCGGCAGCCGGTGGCAACGCGATCTACCTGGCGGGCAACAACCTGGAGGGCGGCCAGGTTCTCGTCGGCGGCAAGCCGGCACCCGACTCCTCCTGCGGCTACACCCTGTGCAGTGCGACGGCTCCGGCCGGCACCGGCACGGTCGACGTCCGGGTGCTCACGGCGGGCGGGATCACCCCGGTGGTGAGCGGGGACCAGTACACGTACACCGGCTGACGCCTCCCTCGCGCCTCTCGTGGCTGTTGGGGCGTTCGCTTCACCGCCCGCCCTGGGCGGTGGGGCGGACGGCGGTGCCGGTGGTGCCGAGCAGGATGCCGAGGGCGTCGTCCAGTGGGCCGAGAGCGATCGGGCGGCCTGGTGGATGTGGGCCTGTTGGACGGCGGCGTCGGGGTGCTCGCCCCGCTGGAGGAGGGCGTTTCCGCCGAGTGCGACGACGATGCGCATGGTTCAGACTCCCAGGGTGGCGACGAGGACGGCCTTGATGGTGTGCAGGCGGTTCTCGGCCTGGTCGAAGACCAGCGAGGCGGGGGACTCGAAGACCTTGTCGGTGACTTCCAGGCCGTCGAGGCCGTACTGCCGGAAGAGGTCCTCGCCCAGTTGGGTGGCGCGGTTGTGCAGGGCGGGCAGGCAGTGCAGGAACGCGGTGTCGGGGTTGCCGGTGGCGAGCATGGCCTTTCCGTTGACCTGGTACGCCAGCAGCTGGGCGATCCGGTCCCGCCAGCTGTCGGCGGGCTCGCCCATCGAGACCCAGACGTCGGTGTAGAGGTAGTCGGCGCCGGCCACCGCCTCCTGGACGTCCTCGGTGAGGGTGAACCGGGCGCCGCTCTGCTGGCCCAGCAGCAGGCACTCGGCGACGCGTTCGGGGCTCGGCCACAGGGCGCGTGGGGCGGCGACGCGCACGTCCATGCCGAGCAGACTGCCCATGGTGATCAGCGAGTTGGCGGTGTTGTTGCGGGCGTCGCCGAGGTAGCAGAAGGAGACTTCCTCCAGTGGCCTGCCGCTGTGCTCGTGCATGGTGAAGACGTCGCACAGGCTCTGGGTGGGGTGGCAGGCGTCGGTGAGCCCGTTGTAGACGGGGACGCCGGCGTGCCGGGCGAGCTCGGCGACGGTCTCCTGCGCGAAGCCGCGGTACTCGATGCCGTCGTACATCCGGCCCAGCACGCGGGCGGTGTCGGCGACGCTCTCCCTGTGGCCCAGGTGGGAGCTGTCGGGGCCGAGGTAGCTGGTGGTGGCGCCCTGGTCCGCGGCGGCGGTCTCGAAGGCACAGCGGGTGCGGGTGGAGGTCTTCTCGAAGATCAGCGCGAGGTGGCGGCCGGCCAGGCGCGGGGTCTCGGTTCCGGCCTTCTTGGCGGCCTTCAACTCGGCGGTGAGGTTGAGGAGGTGGTGGATCTCGGCGGCGGTGAAGTCGAGCTCGCGCAGGTAGTGGCGCTGGTGCAGGTCGATGGTCATGGTGGACTCCCCTTCGGTGGTGGCTAGTTGGCGTGGTCGCGCACGATCGGCAGCGCGGCCCGGCGACTCCCAAGCCCCCAGGTGCGGCCCGCCTTGGTGGGTGAGCCGCCGTTGACCCACGCACCGCTGCTCGGGGTGGCGTAGCCCCACTCGAACGCCTTGTCGAAGAACGCCCAGAGGAACACGAACCCGAGCCCCGCCCGGGCCACCGCCAGAGCCCGCGCCGCGGTGGCGGTCAGGACCGACGTGGTCGCCGCCGCCTCCCGGGGAAGTTCGCCGGTGGTCTGCCGCAGCCGTGCGGTGAACCGGGCCCGGAGCGGGTGTGCGGGTGCGTGGTGAACGGTCATGGTGAGTGCCTGCCTCTCGCGGATTCAGCTGCCGGGAAGGTGAGCTGATGCACCGTCACTCTCCCGCTGCTGCGCCGGCAGCAGCAGGTGCCGAAGGTCCCTGGACGGGGGCCGATCGGTTCGGAGCAGCAGGGGCGGCGCGACCTGCTCGGACCTGTGAACCTCGGGCTTGTCGGCAGGCCCGTTCAGTTGTGGCGCAGGCACAGGGTGCCCCAGTGGAAGCCTGCGCCGATGGCGGACATGACGTAGGTGTCGCCGGGGCGGGTTCGGCGGGGTTGTCGAGGGTTCCTGGATCTTCGTCGGCGCGTCGGCAGGGACAGCTGGAATCCCGCCCGCTCAGAGGTCTCGGGCGTGGATCCGCTCTGGGGCTCGATGGTCAGCCCAGATCGCGGTGGCGCAGCCCGGTGAGCCCCGCTGCGGTGAGGGCGGCGGTCAGCAGGGTGAGCCAGAGCAGGGGTTGGGCGGCGAAGGTGCCACCAGGCAGGTGCGGGGTGTGGGTGAAGGGGGAGAGGTCGAGCACCCACTGGTCCGCCTGCAGGGCGGGGCCGAGCCAGCCGATCAGCACGAAGGCGGTGAGGACGCCCCAGCCCGCCGAGGTCCACCGGGGCGCCAGGCCGAGGAGCAGGACGGCGGCGGCGGCCGTCAGCCAGACGGCCGGCAGCTGGACCAGCGCACCACCGAGCAGCTCGGCGACCGATCCGGCCCGGTCGCCGAGCGTCGCGTGCTCAGCCGCACCGGCCGCGAGCCCGCCGCACGTCAGCAGGGCCGCGCTGCCGAGCAGGGGGAAGAGCAGGTGCCCGGTCGCCCACCCGAGTCGGGACACCGGGCCGGCCAGCACCGGTTCCGCGCGGCCTTCGGTCTCCTCGGCACGCAGCCGCAGCACGCACTGCACGGCGTAGACGGCCGCGAGCATCCCGAGGATGCCCATGATGCTGGACAGGTACGCGTCGGCGACGCCGTGCTGACCGCCCATCCGCCGCAGCACGTCCGCCACCGGGCGGTTGCCGCCGACCAGGTCCACGATCCCCTTGGCGATGGCGCCGAACACGCCACCGGCCACCGCGAAGGCCGCGCACCACCCGGCCAGCGTGCCGCGCTGCAGCCGCACGGCCAGCGCGAACGGCGTGCGCAGCGTGCGTGCCGCGGTGGCCGGGCCGGGCCGTTGCGGCAGCAGCCCCGACCCCAGGTCCCGCCGGCCGACCAGTGTGTAGGCCACGCCGGCCAGCAGCCCTGCCACGGCGAGCGAGAGCAGCAGCACCCACCACCGGTCGGCGCCGTACGGCTGGACCTGCTCGCTCCAGCCGATCGGGGAGAGCCAGTCGAACGCGCCCGGCCCGTGGACGGTGGACGCGTCGGAGGCCGCGCGCAGCACGTACGCCAGTCCGAGGGCGGCGCCGGCCAGACTGTTCGCCGCCCGCCCGGTCTCGGCCAGTTGCGCGGTAACGGACGCGACGCCGGCGAAGACCAGGCCGCAGGCCGCCAGCGAGCAGCCGAAGGCGAGCGACCCGGCGAGCGGCTGCCCGAGGGCGACCAGTGAGGCCGTCGTCAGCAGGGCGAGAAGCCCGTTCGCGAGGGCGGCGGCGGCCAGCGCGGCGGTCAGCGGTGCGGGCCGGGCGACGGCGCCCGCGCCGATCAGCTCCAGCCGGCCGTCCTCCTCCTGGGCCCGGGTGTGCCGCACGACCAGCAGGATGCTCATGGCCGCGGCGAGCGCGGCACCGGTGACGCCGATCCGCCACACCGTGATCCCGCCGATGCCGCTGTCGCCGAGCGGACCGTACAGCGCCCGCAGCGAGCCGTTGCCCGCCAGGCTCGCGGCGAGTTGACCGCGCGAAGCAGCCGTGCCGTAGAGCTTCTTGAACGAGTACGTGGTGGAGGCGACCGACGCGGTGAGCAGGTAGACCCAGACCGGCAGCGTGATCCGGTCGCGGCGCAGGGCGAGCCGCAGCAGCGGGCCGGTGCCGGTCAGGGCCGTCACGCCGTCACCTCGGTCGCGTAGTGGCGCAGGAAGAGCTCCTCCAGCGTCGGCGGGCGGCTGGTGAGGCTGCGCACGCCGCTGCGGCCGAACGCGCGCAGCAGCGCGTCCAGGTGCTCGGCGTCCACCTGGCAGCGCACCCGGTTGCCGTCGACCACCAGGTCGTGGACGCCGGGCAGGTTCTCCAATCCGGTGGGATCGGCGGCGAGTTCGGCGCTGACGGCGGTCCGGGTGAGGTGGCGCAGTTCGGTGAGTGAGCCGGTCTCGACGGTGCGCCCGGCCCGGATGATGCTGACCCGGTCGCACAGCGCCTCGACCTCGGACAGGATGTGGCTGGAGAGCAGAACGGTGCGGCCGCGGTCGCGCTCCTCGCTGACGCAGCGGCGGAAGACCTTCTCCATCAGCGGGTCGAGTCCGGAGGTCGGTTCGTCCAGGATCAGCAGTTCGGCGTCGGAGGCCAGCGCGGCGACCAGGGCGACCTTCTGCCGGTTGCCCTTGGAGTAGGCGCGGCCCTTCTTCGTCGGGTCCAGCTCGAAGCGCTCCAGCAGCTCGGCGCGGCGGCCCGCGTCCAGGCCGCCGCGCAGCCGCCCGAGCAGGTCGATCGCCTCGCCGCCGGACAGGTTGCGCCACAGCGTGACGTCGCCGGGCACGTACGCCAGTCGGCGGTGCAGCGTGACGGCGTCGTGCCAGGGGTCGCCGCCCAGCAGCCGTGCGGTGCCCGCGTCGCGGCGCAGCAGGCCCAGCAGGACCCGGATGGTGGTGGACTTCCCCGAGCCGTTGGGCCCGAGGAAGCCGTGCACCTCGCCCTGGGCGACGGTCAGGTCCAGGCCGTCGAGGGCGCGGGTGCGGCCGAAGGACTTCACCAGTCCGGAGACCGAGATTGCTGCTGTCATGACGCCGAGGTTCCTCTCTTCGCGCCGGTTCGTGAAGCGAACCGCACGGATTCGGGCACAGGGGCGGGTCGCGGGATTACCGGCGGTGCATGGTCTGGATGGCGTGCACCGGGACGCGCGGGTCGTGCTGGCCCTTGTGGACGGGCGGCGGCCAGGATGCCGAACCCTCTGCGACCGGTGCGGCCCGCACAGCCTCTCCGCGCCGCCGGTGTCATGCTCGACGGGAGGAGGTGATCGGTCGTGAGTGAGAACACCACGCCGTCCGACGGGCCCAGCGGCTCGACACCAGGCCGCCAGGGCGGGTTCGCGCTGCGGGTGGCTCAGCGCCGCCGGCAGCTCGGACTCACCCACGAGCAGCTGGCGACCCGGGCCGATATGGCGCCGCGCTACCTCCAGCTCCTGGAGGAACTCGGCGGCGACTTCGACAGCGTCGGCCTGCACCGACTGGCGGTAGCCCTGGAGACGACGCCACGCGAACTACTGGACGACAGCGGTGACGGCCCGCCCGGGCAGGGCGACGCGGTGTCCGGGCAGGCGCTGTGGAGGCTGAGTCCCGAGGAGTCCCGCGATCGGCTCGGCACGCACGGGGTCGGCCGCCTGGCGCTTTGCACGCCCGACGGGCCCGCGATCGTCCCGGTCAACTACACCGTCCTCGGCGGAACGGTCGTCTACCGCACGGCCCCCGGCACCGTGACGGCGGCCGTGCCGGGCGGTGAGGTGGCCTTCGAGGTGGACCAGATCGATGAGGCTCGCAGTCAGGGGTGGAGCGTCGTGGTCGTCGGGACGATCGAGCACGTCACCGAGCCCGCAGCCGTCCAGAGCCTGATGGAGCAGTCCGCGGTGGAGCCCTGGGCGGGTGGCAGGCGTGACCTCTGGGTGCGGATCAACCCGACCCGCGTGACCGGCCGGATCATCCGCCCGGCCTGAGCGCGTCAGGGCCGTCGGGGTCGCTCAGCCCACCGGCACCACGGCGATCGGGCACTGCACGTGCTGGACGACTGCCTGGCTCACCGAGCCCAGACGGCGCAGGGGCCCGCGTACCGCCCCGTGGCGGCCGACCACCACCAGCTGATGGGCTTCGGAGAGCGTCACCAGGAGCTTCGCCGCGCCGGAGCGCACGGCGATCGCCGCCACCTGCACGTCGGGGTACTTCTCCCGTGTCCCGGCGAGTGCCTCGGCGAGCAGCCGATCGCGCTCGGCGGCGACGTGCTCCTCCTCGTACACCGCGGGCAAGGCGTGGCCCGGCCCGCTGACCAGGGGATAGTTCCAGGCGTGCACGGCTTGCAGCGGCAGGTTCCCCCTGCTGGCGGCCTCGAAGGCGAAGTCGAGCACGTCCTCGCCGCCCCGCTCGCCGTCCACGCCCACCAGGACGCCGCCGGGAGTCGACCGGGCGTCTCGCGGGTGGACCACGACGACCGGGCACAGCGCGTGCGCGGACAGGTGCAGGCTCGTCGAGCCGACCAGCAGGCGCGAGAACCCGCCGGAGCCTCGGGCCCCGAGGACCAGCAGGTCCGCCTGCTCCGACGCGGCGAGCAGGGCTTCGCGGGCGTAGCCGTCCACCAGCTCGGTGGTGACCGCCAGACCCGGGCAGTACATCCGGGCCTGCTCGCGTGCCGCTCCGAGGGCCTCCTCACCGGCGTCGCGGGTCTGCTGGGTCACCTGCCCGGCCGACGCGTGCAGTGTCTCGCCGAGCCAGGCGTGCACGACGTGCAGGGGGACCCCGCGCAGACGGGCTTCCTCAGCGGCCCAGCCGACCGCGTCGTGGCTGGCGTCCGTACCGTCGATTCCCACGATGACCGGGTGTCTCATCGGGCTCTCCCTCGATAGCTCGCTGTGCGGGCCGCCGCCGTTGCCGACGGCGTCGCCTGTAGCCCTCTGTGGTCAACTGCCCACCCGCACCTTCCCTCTGCACGCCCTACGGCGGGTGTCACTCCCGAACAGTCGGCCTCCCAGCCGTGGGCGCGCCGTAGGCCGCCAGCAGGGCGGTGCCGGTGCGGGTGTTGGCCGGGTCCGCTGCGGCCGCCATCAGGTGCTCGGCGACGGATGCCTCGGTCTCGGGGGGAATCACCAGCAGTTCCAGGCGCCGTGGGACGAAGGAGCAGACCATCACCTCGTCCGCGTCCTGCTCCTGTTCGAACCAGCCGAGTTGGATGACGTGGCCGGTGACCGGGACCTCGCGGGGGATGACCGGCCAGTGCGTCGGGTTCACGGTGACGCGGATGATCCGTCCCCACCTGGGGTCCATCTCCGCTGCGAGCGTCGGGAGTTCGTGGACGAGGTCGTGCGAGCGCGGCCACCATGCCCCGTCCAGCCTTCCCGGGGAGGCGCCGGCGGGTGTCAGCGAGACCCGAGCCGGAAGGTCCGGCGGCGGGGTGGTCACGGATTCGAAGGGAGTGGTCATCTCTGTACCTGCCTAGGGATCGAGTCGGAACAGCGGAGGGCGCCGCGTTTGGCCCCTGTGATGGCTCATGGTTCAGCTTGCTCCGTCATGTTCCGGAGGGTGCTCAGGTCCAGCGTCTGCGCGACCGGGCGTCGGGGTGTGGTGGATCCGGGCGGCCCGTAGCCCAGGCGCAGGACGAGCTGGACGTGGCCGGGGCCCTCGGCCGGGTCGCGCAGTCCCCAGCGGGTGTCGGGCCACTCGACGGCCTGGTGCAGCACCGAGACGCGGACACCTTCGACCGTGGCCAACAGCCACACGCGCTCCATCGCCTGGCCGGCGCGAAGCCAGTCGGCCGGCAGGTCGGCATGGGTGGTGAGGGTGGCCAGCTGGGGCAGTGCCTCGAAGCGCTGGGACTGTGCTGTGTCCCTCGATGGGCGGCCGGTGTAGCTGCGCATGGGCACGTGGGCCTCGTGGTCCTGCGGGCCGAGCGCGGCCTGCGGGATGCCGTCCGTCGCGGGCTGTTCCAGCCGCAGCCAGCTGCGGGTCTCGGCCATCCGGGCCAGGTCGGCGTCCGTTCGCCGTTCGGCCTGGGCGGTCAGCGACAGGACCCGGCGCACTCCGTCCTCCTCCAGCGGGGACAGCGCCACTCCTTCGTCGAGCGCCGCCGCCATCAGTTCGCCGAGCACCGCGTCGGGGACGTCGCGGTTGGCGAACGGCTGACGGCTGGAGTGGCGCTGTGTGATCGCCGGATAGAGGTCCCGGCCGTAGGGCTGTGGGTCGGCGGCGGGCTGGGAGAGGTCCAGCACGGCGACCAGGTGCGGGTCGTCTCCGTCGGGGAGCAGTCGTACCGACGGCTCCCGTCCGAGGTGGAGGGCGGCGAGACGCAGGTTGAACAGGGCCGCGCCCAGCGAGATGTGCAGGGCCCGGCCGTCGGGGTCGGTGAGGGGTACGGCCCGCTGCGGATCGGCGGACAGGCGCAGGCCCCGCGCGTCAGGGGTCGGTCGGAAGACCCACGGCTGACTGTTGTGCAGAGATGGCGCCGCTCCGCCGGCCTCGGCCAGCAGGCGCAGTTCGTCGGGGGTGAGGGCTTGCATGGTCATGGTCGCTCGTTCCTTGCCCGCGTGACGTCAGTCGTGCGGAGCGCGGTCGGCCTCCGGGGTCGGTCCGATGCTGATGAGGGTCTGTACGTCCACGACGCCGGGCACCGATCGGGCCAGCAGGTCGAGGACGCCGAGCGGGGAGGGTTCCGGGACCGTGCCGCGCAGGGTGACCTGGGCCGTGCACTGGCCGGTGCTGGAGTTGCTCACCTTCGACGCTCCTCGCAACGGGGACGTTCGCGAAGGGCCGGTCGGTGCTCTCGTCCGGGCCCGAAGGTCCCGAGGTCGGCGCAGCCCGTCCCACAGTCGGTGCTCTCGTCAGTCCATGGTCCCTCCGGCGCCGTCCTACGGCGCGCGGTCTCCGCGGTGGCGGCCATGGCGAGAAGGTGTCGGGTCGCCGCGGCGACCCTGGACCCGCCCCCGAGCGGCGACCTCCTAGTCCGTGGGCAACCGCGGTCACGGCGGGTTCGCAGAGGTGCTGGAGGCGGCGCCGTCGGTGGGGCGCGGCTCGGCCGTTCGGCTCCGCACAGGCATGCCGTTCCCCTCATGCCGGGCGAGACTGACGCCGTACCTGCCCAGGAAAGGGGCCGACCATGGCGATGGCAGCGGCGTCTGCGGAGCGAGTGCTCGCAGCGCCAGTGGATCTCAACCACACCGGGCACTACGTCCATTGGGGCGTGGTGCAGATCTCGGTGGCGAACCTGGTCGTCGTCGGCCTGATGGTGCTGGTCTTCGTCGCGGCGGTGCTGCTGCCGTTCCCGAAGGGGCGGGGCCGCAGGTGAGCGACCCAGCGACGTCAAGGGAGGTCCGCTCCGGCGGGTGGACCGGGGCGGTACGCCGGTACGCCGTGCGCACCCTCCCGCCGGAGAAGCTGCTGCCCGACACCCAGCCCGCGTACATGGCCTCCTGGATCTACGTCTTCGGCGTGCTCACCGTTTCTGCGCTGGTCGTGGTGGTCGCCACCGGATGCCTGCTCGCGTTGGAGGGCCCCGGCTGGTGGCACGTCTCCAGCGTCGGGAAGTACGTCAACAGCCTGCACCTGTGGAGTGTGGAGCTGTTCATGTTCTTCATGGTGATCCACCTGTGGGGCAAGTTCTTCATGGCCGCGTGGCGCGGTCGGCGGGCGATGACGTGGATGACCGGGGCGGTCTGCTTCCTCGCCTCGGTCGGCGCCGCCTTCACCGGCTACCTCACGCAGCAGAACTTCGACTCGCAGTGGATCTCCGGGCAGGCCAAGGACGGCCTCAACGCGGTCGGCATCGGCGCCTGGTTCAACGTCCTGGACTTCGGGCAGATGCTGATGTGGCACATCGTGCTGCTGCCCCTCGCCCTGGGCGGGCTGACGGGCCTGCACGTCCTGCTGGTCCGCCGCCGTGGGATTGTACCGCCGATCGACGCCACGGTCCCGACGCCGGGCGCTGTCGAGGGCCGGCTGTGAAACCGCTCTCCCGCCGTACGGCGGAGCCCGAGTCCGCCGCGTTCCCCACCCGCCCGTACGACCTGCTCAAGGAGTTCACCATCGCGCTGGTGGTGGTGGCGCTGCTGACCGCAGGCCTGGCCGCACTGTTCTCCTCCCCGGACGACAAGCCGGTCACCCTGGCGGCCTGGTCCGCCGCTGCCCCGGGCGACTTCACCGCGACGGCCGTCGCCGAACTCGGCGCCACCAGCATGACGGCGCAGTACGGCCCGCCGTACAACGACACCCCCGGCGCGGGCCAGAAGATCGGTCCCCTCGGCCTGCAACGGGCCGCAGGCGTGCGGATCCCGGTCGACACGGCCGAGGACTTCGTGCTGCGCCCGCTGCGCCAGGCCCCCGAACCGGCCGAGGTCACCGCCGCGCTCGCCGCCTGGAGCGCAGCCTCGACGGACCGGCAGCAGACCTGGACCGCGGCCTACGCCGACGCGCTCGGCAAGGCCCCGAACGGTGACCCCACCCAGGTTGCCCCGGGCGACTACGGACCCGTCCCGGCACTGGCCGGGCGCCTGCTGACGCTCGCCCAGGCCGGTGGTCTGGACGGACAGTTGCTGGCTCAGGGCCACTTCTACCAGACCGACTACACCAAGCCGGTGCTCTTCCTGGCCGACGGCACCTACCTGGCGGGCCTGGCCGACGGCCAGCACCTGTCCGGCGACCAGTGGGGCATGATGAACGAGACCGGGAACTACCCGGGGCAGGCCTGGTTGTGGCTGTACACCTTCTGGTACCAGATCGACCCGTTCAAGAGCTCGACCAACGCGGACGCCCTGATCTGGGCGCTCATGGCGGTGCTCAGCCTCGGTCTGGTCCTGGTGCCGTTCATCCCCGGCGTCCGGTCCGTCCCCCGCTGGACGAAGGTGTACCGGCTGATCTGGCGGGACCACTACCGCGGGCAGCGGTAGCGAAGCGGGCACCGTCGGCGTAGCAGAAGGAAGCGGGCCTACACCACGCACCGGGTTCTGTCCGCCGAACGCCGTTCAGCCTGTTGCCAGTTGGCGGCTGTACCCCTTTCGGCCCTGTGCGGCCGGTCGGCCGCTGCCGAGAATGGAACGGGCAACTGCTGAAGGGCGGGGTGAGAACGATGAGTGACGACGGTGCGCGTGCGGCGCCCGAAGTGGTCTCCAGGATTCGACAGGTGCGGGCTCGCCGGGCGGCGGCAGCCGAGGCGGTCAAGGGCGGCTGGCCGGAGTGGGAGCGGCTGACCGCCGAGGCCGTCGGCACGTTCTTCCTGGTCCTGGTGGCGGCTGGAGCGGGTGTGGTTGCCGCGGTGTCCAGGGGGGAGGTGAGTCCGGCCGCTCAGGCCGTCGCGCCGGGTGCCATGGTGCTCGCGCTGATCTACGCGCTGGGGGAGACGTCGGGAGCCCACCTCAACCCTGCGGTGTCGGTGGCCTTCGCGGCCCGTGGGGACTTCCCCTGGCGCAGGGTGCCGGGATACGTCCTCGCGCAGCTGGCCGGGGCGTTCGCAGCGGCGAGCCTGCTGCGCGCGCTGTTCGGCACGGTGGGCCGGTTGGGGGCGACCGTGCCCGGTCCGGGGGTGGGGGACGGCGCCGCACTGGTCCTGGAGGTCGTGCTGACCATGGGTCTGGTGACGGTGATCCTGGGGACGGCGTCCGGGGCCCGCAACATCGGTCACAACGCCGCCATCGCGGTCGGCGGCTACGTCGCCCTGGCCGGGCTCTGGGCCGGTCCCGCCAGCGGCGGATCGATGAACCCCGCGCGCAGTCTCGGCCCCGCCGTCGTCAGCGGCAGCGCCGGCCAGGTGTGGATCTACCTGGTCGGGCCGCTGGTGGGTGCGGTGCTCGCCGTCCCGCTCGCCTGGATCCTGCGCGGGCCGCACACGGCCGCGGCCGTCCTGGCAGCCCAGGGCCGGCGGGCTCGTCTCGCGACGGAACGGATCGACCTCGGCCCCGTCGCCGGCGGCGAAGCCGAGCCGTCGGCGGTCTGCCCCGAGTGCGGCAAGCCGCTGGACTGACAGCAATCCGGTCCTGCTGCCGTCGGGCGCCCGGAGGCCGTCCGGTCCGAGGCGTTCGAGCACGCCTTGGCCCTGGTGGTCGGAACGCGTGGACGCGGTGGCCTCCTGCGGTCGTGGAGGTCAGGTGGGCACGACGGCGACCGGGCAGCCGGCGTGCAGGACGGTGGCCTGGCTCGTCGAGCCCAGGCGGCCGAGCGGGCCGTGCGGCTCGCCGTGGCGGCCCACCACGACCAACTGGTGCTCGCGCGAGCGCGCGACCAACTCCCCGGCCGGATGGGCCCGCACCGCCGACTCGGTGACATCGACCTGCGGGAACCGTTCACGCCAGCCGGCCAGGACCTCGGCGACCAGCCGGCCCTGCTCCGCGCCGATGTGGGCCTCCTCGAAGACCGGCGGACTGGCGTGGCCGGGCATGGTGATCAGCGGGTAGGACCAGGCGTGCAAGGCGAGCAGCGGCAGCTGCCGCCGCTGGGCGAAGTCGAAGGCGAACGCCAGGACCTCCGCGTCCCCGTGGTCGCCGCGGATGCCCGCGACCACCCCGCCTCTGCCGGGCTCGGTGCCGGTGGGCCGGACGACCACCACCGGGCAGGTCGCGCGCGCGGCGACGAAGAGGCTGGTGGAGCCCGCCAGCAGCCCGGGGAACCCGCCCGACCCGCGTGCCCCCAGCACCAGCAGGTCGGCGCCGTGTGCTGCCTCGGTCATCGCGTCGCGCAGCCGGCCGTCCAGCAGCTCGATCGAGACCTCCAGGTCCGGGTGCTGCCGCAGGGTCCGGGCGAGGGCCACGTCGAGCAGCGCCTCGCCGGCCTCTCTGCTGGGTGGTGACTCCTGGCCGTCGGGCGTCTTCGTGGTCTCCTCGACCCAGATGTGCCGGACGCTCAGTGGCTCGGTTCGCAGGTTCGCCTCGTCGGCTGCCCAGTCGAGCGCGTGCCTGCTGGCTTCTGATGAGTCCATACCCACGATGACTGGCTTGCCCATCGTCGCTCCCTTCGCTCGCCGCGGACGGCCTTGTCCCCGCCGGGTTCCTGTCGGTGCTGTCGGTTCAGGCTATGTCGGTGGTCGCTGTGCGGCAGGGCGGGCCACCGCATGGTCACCCACCGGTTCGGCCTCGACGAGATGCAGGAGGCATACGACGTCTTCGCCGGGAGGGGCCGCAGCCGTGGGGCCACCGCGCCAGGAGGGCCGCGGGCGGTGGACGATGGCTGTGACAATCCCCGTACCCCGTAGAGGAGCATCTGTGCCATGTCCTTCCTCGATCAGCTGAGTCCGCATCCGGAGGGCCACAGTGCGGGCCGGGCGGGCTGGCTGCGTGCAGCGGTGCTCGGCTCGAACGACGGACTGGTCTCCGTCGCGAGCCTGATGGTGGGCCTGGCGGCGGCCGGGACGAGCACCTCGACGGTCGTCACCGGCGGTCTGGCGGCGTTGTCCGCAGGGGCCATGGCGATGGCGGCCGGGGAGTACGTCTCGGTCAGCTCCCAGGTCGACGTCGAGCTGGCGGACCGCGCCAAGGAGTCCCGGGAGCTGGCGGAGGACCCGGAGGCCGAACTGGCCGAACTCACCGCCATCTACGAGTCCCGTGGTGTCCCGCGCCCGCTGGCACTGCAGGTGGCGACGGCCCTGCACGAAGCCGACCCCCTGCAGGCGCACCTGCGCGACGAGCTCGGGCAGAGCGAGCAGAGCGCCGCCCGGCCGGTGCAGGCGGCTCTCGCCTCTGCCACGAGCTTCCTCACCGGAGGGCTCGTGCCGTTCCTGGGTCTCCTCGCGACCGGCGCCACCGCCCGCCTGTGGCTGATCGTCGCCGTCACCCTCTGCGGCCTGGCGCTCGCCGGGCTCCTGGCGGCCCGCGCGGCCGGCACCGCCCTGCTGCGCCCGACGCTGCGCGTCGTCGTCGGCGGTGCCCTCGCGATGGCCGTCACTGCTGCTGTCGGCCAGCTCGCGCACACCGCGGGTGTATGACGCGCAGCCGACCAGGTGCGTCGGTGGCACAGGTCCATCCCCGGTCGGGCTGTTACCGGAGTGTTATGGGGTGCGGGGAAGTGTGGAACTGGAAGATCCCGCTCAGTGATGGGAGCCGCCGGTGTCCAGCGTCAGCGCGCACTCCGCACGTCATGCCCGCCACCGGGCCGGCCCGCCCCCGCAGCCCTCCGGCCTGCCGCCGGTGGGCCACCTCTGGTCACGGGCCCTGCTGCTGGTCATCTGGGCCGGTGTGCCGGCCGTCCTGGCGCTCTGGTGGCAGAACACCATCCCAGGCTCGCTGCGCGGTTTCGGGGACTACGTGACCTCGGCCGGGCGGCTGTCCGGCCTGCTGGCCGCCTACCTGCTGCTGGTCCTGGTCGCGCTGATGGCGCGCATCCCCTGGCTGGAGAACCGGGTCGGCTCCGACGTGGTGACGCGCTACCACCGGACGCTGGGCGAATACACCGTCGCCCTGGCAGTCGCGCACGCCGTCCTGATCATCCTCGGCTACTCATGGCAGTCCGGTACCAACCCCGCCTCCGAGACGGTCACCGTCCTGTTCGACTACCCGGACGTGCTGCTGGCTGCCATCGCCCTGGCCCTGCTGGTCCTGGTGGGGGTCGTCTCGGCCCGCGCGGTGCGCCGCAAGCTGCGCTACGAGACCTGGTACCACATCCACCTGCTGGTCTACGTCGCCATCGCGCTCGCCTTCGCCCACGAGTTCTCCGTCGGCGCGGACTTCTCCTCCTCGGCGCGCAACCGGCTGCTGTGGTCCGGCGCCCACATCGCCGTGGCCGCGGCCGTCCTCGTCTTCCGCGTCGGGCTGCCGCTGCGCCGCTCCCTGCGCCACCAGGTGCGCGTGACCCGCGTCGTCCCCGAGGGACCGGGCGTCGTCTCGATCCACCTGACCGGGCACGACCTGGACGCACTGGACGCCCGCGCCGGCCAGTTCCTGCGCTGGCGCTTCCTGGCCCGCGGCCTGTGGTGGCAGTCCCACCCCTACTCGCTGTCCGCCGCACCCGAGCGCGGCCAGTGGCGGATCACCGTGAAGAACCTAGGCGACTCCAGCACCGCCCTGGGCCGCCTGCGCCCCGGCACCCGGGTCTGGTTCGAAGGACCCTACGGCGCCTTCACCGAACAGCGCCGCAACCCCGCCCGCAAGGTCCTGCTGATCGCGGGCGGCGCCGGCATCACCCCGATCCGCGCCCTCTACGAGAGCCTGCCCGGCACCGGCGACGACGTCATCCTGCTCTACCGCGCCTCCCGCGCCGAGGACCTCGTCCTCTACCAGGAGTTGCAGGAGATCGCCCACCGGCGCGGCTTCGGCCTCTACCCGCTGGTCGGCCCGCGCGACGGACCCCAGGGCGACCCGCTGTCCGCTGCGCGCCTGCGCCAGAGCGTGCCCGACGTCGCCCACCGCGACGTCTACGTCTGCGGGCCGGCCGGCATGGCGCAGGCCGCCGAGCGCCAGCTGCGCCACCTGGGGGTCCCCGCACGGCGGATCCACAGCGAAGCGTTCGAGTTCTAGGAGGGGAAGACCCATGCGCAAGACCACGATGGCGCTGCTCGCCACCAGTGCCGGCCTCGCCCTGGTCATCGGGGCCAAGGTCGAGTCCGCCAGCTCGCCGCACTCCGCGCTCGTCGCGACCTCGGGCCCCCCGGGCGCGCAGTCACCGGCCGGCGGCTCCACGAACCCCGGCGCGCCCACCGCCGCCGCGCCGTCGGGCTCCGCCGGGGCGTCGGCCAGCGGGCGGTTCACCGGCAGCGTGGTCGACACCCGCTACGGCCCGGTGCAGGTCCAGGCCGTCCTGACCGGCGGCAAGATCACCGACGTCACCGTGCTGCAGCAGACCACCGGCGGTCACAGCTCGCAGATCGACTCCTACGCCCTGCCCCAGCTCAAGTCCGAGGCGCTGGCGGCGCAGAGCGCCAACATCGACGTCGTCTCCGGCGCGACCTACACGTCCAACGGGTACGCGCAGTCGCTCCAGGCCGCCCTCGACGCGGCCCACCGGTGACCGCCGTGCGTCGCGTCGACGAGGTCGGGTGCGGAGGGCGGGCGACCGGTCAGCACGCCGGATGGATCAGCTCCGCGAGCAGGCCGGCGCCGACCGCTGCAGCGCCCCTGCCCAGAGCGGTCAGGCCACCGGCCATCCGGCCAGGGCGGCGACGGCGCCCAGCAGTCCCGCCCCGAGCAGGGCGCTGACCACACCTCGGCGGGCCGCGAGCAGCCACACGGCCGCCGCGGCCAGCACACCGAGCTGCCAGGCGTGCTGAAGGGCAAGAGCAAGGGGGATCGAGGAGCCTGCGATGGCGCCGATCACGGCGGGCCCGGCGCCGGTCAGGAACGCCTGCACCCGCTGGTCGGCCCGCAGCCGGTCGAACCGGGGCCCGCCGAAGATCACGAACAGGAACGACGGCGTGAAGGCCACTGCGGCGGCCAGCAGTCCGCCCCACACGCCGGCTGCGGCATAGCCGACCACCGCGACGGTCTGCACCACGGGACCCGGCGTGATCTGCCCCAGCGCCACCGCGTTGAGGAACTGGCCGTCGCTCATCCAGTGGTAGTGGTGCACGGCGTCGGCCTGCATCAGCGGGATGATCACGAACCCGCCGCCGTAAGACAGCGCACCGACCTTGAACGCCACCCACGCCAGCGCCAGCAGGCCCCCGGCGCCCACCGCCGGGGCGGCGGCCAACACCGGCCACGAGCCCCACCGGTTCCGCTCCCGCGCAGCACCGGCCCGCACTGCGACCTCCACCAGGCCGGCGGCCACCAGCACCAGGACCAGCCACGGCCCCACCAGCGCGGCCGCGGCCCCGCCCGTCAGGCCGTAGCCGATCCATCGGCCCCGCCCGGCCCGCCCGTCGCCGGCTCGCTTCCAGCTCGCAGGTACCAGGGAGACGGCTGCCTGGACGGCGACCGCGGCCACGGCCGCCCCGGCGCCGGCTGCGGCGCCCCGCACCCACAGCGGCGGATGCCCGGCCAGGAAGAGCGCGGCCAGCGCCAGGATCAGCACCAGCCCCGGCACGACAAAGCAAAGCCCGCCGACCAGCGCGCCGGCCAGCCCGCGCAACCGCCACGCGGTGAAGATCGCCAACTGAGTCGACGCCGGGCCCGGCAGCAGGTTCGTCGCCGCGATCCCGTCCTCGAACTCGGCGGCGGAGATCCACTGCCGCCGTTCCACGCAGAGCTTGCGCAGCAGCGCGATATGCGTTGGCGGACCGCCGAACCCGATGCAGCCGATCCGGCCCCACTCCAGGGCTACCGTCCCCAGCCCCACCCGGCCACCACCGGCCCGGTCCTCCTCTGCTGCCACGTCGTGCTCTCCTCGTCGACCGAACCGCGCTGCGACCCTACCCGCAGTGAGTGAACGATCAGCAGCAAAGAGAGCGCAGTCGCGGGGAGCGCTCGGCCCGCAGGTGGCGCACGACGGTGTCGATGACGGTTTTGACGGCGTCGTCGTGGTGGGAACGGGTGAAGTAGGCGTCCAGGCTGAGGATCCATTGCGATGTGTCTCTGAAACACCGTGCTGTGTCTGGTGTTTGGGCACCCGTCCATTAACATGAGGTCTCCTCGTGTTTTGGAAGGGACCAGTGACATGGTGAACCGTCTCGACCTGCCCGCGGGCTTCCGCTGGGGTGCCGCGACCGCCGCGTACCAGATCGAGGGGGCGGTGGAGGAGGACGGGCGCGGGCCCTCGGTGTGGGACGTGTTCACCGCCCGGCGCGGCGCCGTCCGGGACGGGTCCAGTGGGCGGGTGGCCTGTGACCACTACCACCGGTACGCCGAGGACATCGCGTTGATGCGGGGGTTGGGGCTGGACGGGTACCGGTTCTCGATCTCGTGGTCGCGGGTGCTGCCCGCCGGGGCAGGTGCGGTGAACGTCGGCGGGCTCGACTTCTACGACCGGCTGGTGGACGCGCTGCTCGCCGACGGGATCACCCCGCTGCCGACGCTGTTCCACTGGGACCTGCCACAGGCCCTGGAGGACGGTGGCGGCTGGCTCGCTCGGGACACCGCGTACCGCTTCGCGGAGTACGCCGAGATCGTCGCGGACCGGCTCGGCGACCGTGTCCCGGCCTGGATCACGCTCAACGAGCCTTTCGTGCACATGGTGTACGGCTACGCGCTCGGCGTGCACGCGCCTGGTCGGACCCTGATGCTGGACGCGCTGCCGGTCGCGCATCACCAACTGCTCGGCCACGGGTTGGCGGCGGCGGTGCTGCGCGAGCGCGGCCACGAGGTGATGATCTCCAACAACCTGACGCCCGTGTGGCCCGCGAGCCAGGCGCCGGCGGACGTGGCGGCCGCCGCCGCGTACGACGCGCTGCACAACCGGCTGTTCACCGACCCTCTGCTGCTGGGGAGTTACCCGGACCTGAGCGCGTACGGCGTCGGCGAGGACCTCGGCGGCAGCGTCCGCCCCGGCGACCTGAAGCTCATCTCCGCTCCCGGGCTGGACGGGCTCGGCCTCAACTTCTACAACCCCACCCGGATCGCCGCCCCCACCGAGTCCGACGGACTCCCGTTCGCGGAGGCCGAGATCGCGGACGTCCCCCGAACCGCCTTCGGCTGGCCGGTCGTTCCCGACGCCCTGCGCGAACTCCTCCTCGACCTGCGCGAGCGCTACGGCGCCGCCCTCCCGCCGATCACCATCACCGAGAACGGCTGCTCCGTCGCCGACGAGCCCGCCCCCGACGGCACGGTCAACGACCAGCCGCGCATCGACTTCATGGCCGGCCACCTCGACGCCCTCGCCGCCGCGATCGCCCAAGGCGTGGACGTTCGCGGCTACTTCACCTGGTCCCTGCTCGACAACTTCGAATGGGCGGAGGGCTACCAGCAGCGATTCGGCCTGGTCCACGTCGACTTCGAAACCCAGGTGCGCACGCCGAAGGCCTCCTATGCCTGGTACCGCGATCTGATTGCAAGTCACCAGAACTACCATCTGCGGTAGTTGGCTTCTGTCGGGTGCGGGATGTGTGGCCATTGGCGACGGCTGGGAGGCCATCTCGATGGCGCGGCCCGCAGCATCCGCGCCCCAGAGACTGCGTAGAAGACAGCGTGTTCGACAAGTCCGCAGCCCATCACCAGCGGTTCAATCGCCAGCCGATTGCGTGTGGACGGGCTGCCTTGCGTTCGACATCGGGGTCGCAGTCGGCTTCGCTGCCAAGGCAGTCTGTCCTCGCTCCGCAGGTGGCCAGTGCGGTTCGTGCCAGTGCGCGCAGCCAGGTGTGGGCGTGGTCGGTGTCGTAGCGCTGATGCCACGACAGGTACACCGGCGCCGAGGGGAGTTCGAGCGGCAGGGGGAGCACGACCAGACCGAGGCCGGCGGCCGCGGTGCGTGTGGTGATTTCGGGGACGCTGATCAGGAGATCGGAGCCGCGCGCGAACTCCAGCGCGGCCGCTTCCGTGGGCGCGGCCGCCACCACCCGGCGGGTGAGGCCGAGCCGAGCGAGGGCGTCGTCGACGGCGTTGCTGAGGTTTCCACGTCGCGAGACGGTGACGTGTTCGGCGGCGGCGTACCGCTCTGTGGTGACGGTTCGGGCGCGGGTGAGGGGGTGCCCCTGCCTCACGACGGCGACGAGGCGGGTCTCGCCCACCTTCTCGGCGCGGATGTCGGGTGCGCTCGGACGGTTGGCGTTCGCCTCCAGATCGACCTCACCACGCCGCAACTCGGGGGTGTCGACGCTCGATTCCGCGACGAAGCGCAATCGCACGCCCGGCGCCTGTCCGCGTACGGCCGCGAGCAGCGCGGGGCCACTCACGGCGACCAGGGAATCGTGCCAGCGGAGCGTGAAGGTGCGTTCCAGCGTGGCCGGATCGAGTTCACGGCTCGGCGCCAGCACGCCCCGGACCTGGTGCAGCAGCTCGTGCACCTGCTCCCGGACGGTGATCGCATAGGGCGTCGGGGTCATGGTGCGGCCGGTGCGCACCAGGATCTGGTCCCCGGTCGCGCGCCGGATCCGGCCCAGACTCCGGCTCATCGCGGGGGCGGTGACGTGCAGTCGTGCGGCCGCCCCGGCCACGCTGCCCTCCTCCAGCAGCGCGTCGAGCGCGGTGAGCAGATTCAAATCCAATTGCATGGGAGTAATCCCAGCCGTGCTTGACATGCATTTGATGTTAATGGAGGGGGTGGATAGCGTCGTCACCACGGGGCAGGACGGAACGCGCGTCCTGGCCCGAACCTCTTCAACGCCCCTTTCTCAGACGGGAGTTCCACCATGTCCGAAACGCTTCGGACCACTGACGTCACCGGCTCCGACGCCGGCCTGCTCGACCGGACCGCGGCCGCCGTGCGTGAGGCCGGTTCGGCACTGCGCGAGCGGTACGGCGAGGTGGTCCCCTACCGGACCCGCGAAGAGCTGATGAGCGCGCTCGCCGCCAACGACGACACGGCCCTCGGCATCCTGCGTCCCCGCCTCACGAGCCTGCGCCCGGACGCCGGCTGGGTGGAGCACGAGTTGGACGGCGGGGCGCTGCCGCCCGGCGAGTGGTGGGTCGTGGATCCGGCCGAAGGCAACGTCAACCACCTGCACGCCCTGCCGGAGTGGGCGGTGACCGCCACCCTCGTGCGCGACAACCAGCCGGTGCTCACCGTGGTCCACCTGCCGTTGACCGGCGAGACCTACACCGCGCTCACCGGCGCGGGCGCCCACCTCGACGGCCGGCCGCTGAACGTCTCCCGGACCGGGGACCTCGGCCTGAGCATCGTGGCCACCAGCCAGGCCCGGCCGGACGAGGACGAGAACGTCGTCCGGCGCGTCGGCTCCTCGATCACCGCGATGCTCTTCGACGCGCTCGTCGTCCGCGTCGCCGTACCCGCGACCCTGCACCTGCTGAACGTGGCCGCCGGCCGGCTCGACGCCTTCTGGCAGTTCGCCGGCGCCCGCGCGGACCTGCTGCCCGGCGCGCTGCTCGTCACCGAGGCCGGCGGACGGATCTCCGACGCCAAGGGCCGCCCCTGGACCCCGCAGAGCGAAAGCTTCCTGGCCGCCGCGCCCGGCGTCCACGCCCAGGCCGTCGCCACGCTTTCACGCTGACTCCGCACCACAACCCGCACGCACGGAAGGAACCAGATCATCATGACCACGATCGCCGTTCTCGGAAACGGCCGCGTCGGCGGCAACCTGGCCACCGCCCTCACCCGGGCCGGACATGAGGTGACCGTGGCGGACCGCGCGCCGGGCGCCGCCGCCGACGCCGCCCGGGCAGCCCGGATCGTCATCAACGCCACCCCGGGAGCCGGCTCCCTGGACCGGCTCACCGCCCTGCACGACGAACTGAGCGACAAGATCCTCGTCGACGTCTCCAACGCCACCATCGACGGACCGGACGGACTGCCCGCCGACCTGATCTACCCCGGCTCGAGCCTCGCCGAGCAACTCCAGGAAGCACTCCCCGAAACGCGCGTCGTCAAGACCCTCAACACCATGCTCTTCCCGGTGATGACCGCGCCGGCCACGCTCACCCGGACGCCCACGGTGTTCGTCTCCGGCGAGGACCCCAGGGCCAAGCAGACCGTCCGCGAACTGCTCACCGACCTCGGCTGGCGCACGGAGTGGATCACCGACCTCGGCGGGATCCGGACCGCCCGCGCCACGGAGGCCGCGATCCTGTTCGTACCCCACGTGATCCGCTCCAGCGGATTCGTCCCCTTCGCGATTTCGATCACCCGCTGACCACGGATCCAGCACACCACCCCCCGGCCGGCCCGCATAGGCCCGGCCATGCTGGTGGTGGTCTCGACATCTGGGTGGCCAGTGCCTCGCCGGGCGGCGCACTGTGCCTGGTGCCGCTGTCCTTCGACAATGTCGACAGCACCGTGGCGGGAATGGTGCCCACCATGGTGCGGTGACGCGAAGCGGGTCTCCCGGCCCATGGTTCTGCACGACATATCACCGGTAGGGCTTGATGCAAACCGACGCTCGTGGTTGCCGGTAGGAAGGTGTCCGTGAGGTGGCTGCGACTCATCGCCGCCGTGACCTGCTGCCCGAGATGCCTCCCTTGCCCAGCGGCCGATGCCGGGCTCTGGACAACCCCAACGAGCCGTTGTTACTGTCGAGTAACAACGGCTCGGGTAAGCCGAGATGCGGATGGGGGCTTACATGTCGCATTCCATGTCGCAGGGACGCAGTGCCGGGATCGTGGGCGGCGGGATCGGCGGCCTCGCTTCCGCGATCGCGCTGCGCAAGGCCGGATGGCAGGTGACCGTCTACGAGCGGGCGCCGGAATTCACCGAAGTGGGCGCGGGAATCTCCCTGTTCCCCAACGCGATCACTGCGTTGGACGCGCTCGGCGTGGGTACCGCTGTTCAAGCCGCAGGGGTCGGCGAGGCTCCCGGTGAGGTCCGCAACGCTGCCGGGCGGGTCCTGTTCACACGCTGGGCGAAACCGCTCGCGGGCGGATTCACGGTGCTGCACCGCGCGGACCTGATCTCCCTTCTCGCACAAGCACTTCCGAGCGACTGCCTGCGGCCGGGCAGTTCTGTCGACGAGGTCACCCTCGACGGCACCCTGCGGGTCGGCGGCGAGTCGGTGCGCCACGACCTGATCGTGGGTGCCGACGGAGTGCACAGCGCGATCCGGCAGCGCCTGTGGCCGGGCGACACCGCCGTGCGTCGCACCGGGATCACCGCCTGGCGCGGCGTGCTCGACACCCCTGTGCCCAAGTTCGCCGGTGGCGTCGTCGGGGTGCATGCGGAATTCGGCGTGCTCCCGATGCAGGGCGGGCGCACCTACTTCTTCGCGGCCGCCCACCCCGGCTTCGACAGCCTCGACCATTTCACCGAGTGGGCTTCGCCGGTGCCCGAGGTCCTCGCGGCGGCCGATCCGGCACGGATTCTGCGCGACGAGTTTCTCGAAGTTCCGGTGCCGAGAATGCTTGCTCTCGGGAAGGTCGCGTTGGTGGGCGACTCGGCGCACGCGATGCGCCCGGAACTCGGACAGGGTGCCGCCATGGCCATCGAGGACGCGGTGACACTCGCGGCCTACGCGCCCGACCTGCGAGCCTATTCGAAGGCGCGGCGGCGACGGGTGCGGGCGGTGTCGTGGATATCGCGCCAGATGACCCACAACAACATGCCCAATTCCCGGTGGCGCGCGACCGTGCGCGACGTCGGTACCCGCGCGGTGCCGGAGGGTGTGGCTCTCGCCCCCATGTCCTGGCTGTTCCGCTGGCACGCGCCTGCACCCGTCTCCGCCGATGCGCCACTTTGACGGAAGCCAGGCTCGCGATCACGGAACCGCCGGCCCCGTCGCGTCGTCCATTGCCAGACGACCGCGCGCCCACCAAATCGACCGAATTCCGGCCGAGTTCGCCGCGGTGGAACACGGCGTCGCCGGTGAGGAGTGTCCTGCTGGGTTCGTGCAGAAGGACGACGTGGCCGGGGGAGTGGCCGAGGGTATGGATGACGCGCAGGCCGCTCGCCTCCACGAGGTCGCCGTCGACGAGGCTCTGGTCGGCAGCGAGAGGGCGCCAGTGCAGTTTGGGCAGACAGTCGAGGAGCCGTCCGGCGGGGCCGGAACGCCCGGCGCCGGGCACCCGGCCGTTCTCCAACCAGGCGCGTTCGGCCTCGTGGATGAGGAACGATGCCCCGGTCAGCTCCCGTAGGCGGTAGGCGCCTTGGACGTGGTCGGGGTGGGCGTGCGTGATCACGACGCGCTTCATGTCGGACGGCTTGCGGCCCAGTTCGGCGACGGTCCGGAGGATGGCGCGGGGTGCGTCGGCCCAGCCGACGTCGACGACGGTGAAGCCGTTCTCGGCGATGACCTGGTGGCAGATGCCGTGCCGCCCGACGTCGTAGAACCTCGTGATGGCGAAGTCGCGGGCGAACGCGCGGGCGTGGGTGCCGCCGAGGGCGTCGCCTACCGAGGGGGCGGGGACCGCGTGGTCCATGATGACGGCGACCTTCTCGGGGTCGTTGATCAAACGTCGACGAAGCACTGCAGCTGATGGCAGGTCACCGTGACAGCGGGCAGGGCGACTTCCACCGCCTCCTGCCGACGGGCTCGGACACCACGAGCTGAGCGGCCGACCACGGCGGGCCGGGCAGTAGGGCTTCACAACGGCTGCACCGGCAATGAGCTGGGCTTCGTCGAATGGTCAGCCTGCGGGGCGGTACTCGTTGATCAGCCCAGCGGCAGCTCGTCTGCGTTCGAGCCGAACTGTGGGCAGGGGGATGACGCTCGCGTCGTCGAGCGGCGTGAGCTGGTTGTGGCCGTTCCCGGTGCGTCAACGGGTTCACCCGGCGCTTCGGGCTGGTCCACGCCGCCTTCGCGACGCAGCAGAGCGCGCCGAGGGCCTCCTACGGCTGGTACCGCGACCTGATTGCCAATCAGTGCCGGTGCGTGGCTCGGTGTGGCCGAACAGCTTCGCGTGGTGGGCGTCGGCAGACGCTCAGCACTGCGGTCAGGAGGGATCGCTGAACAGGTCGGCCACCAGGGTGCGGGCGTAGGCTTCGCCGGTGTCTGGCACGGAGAAGACGACGCGGAAGTAGAGCGGGGCGACGATCCGGTCGAGCAGTCGTTCGGGTGGAGGCGGCCTTTCGCCCCGGCCGCGGGAGGCTTCGAGGACCACGTCGAGGCCGGCGGTGGCGCGTTGCAGGCATTCCCGGAGGCCGCTGCGGCGCTCGTCGACGTCGGGGGAGACCTCTGCCCGGAAGAACGCGATACCGCCGGGCCGGGTCAGATCGGCCAGTGTCCGGATCGCGTAGGCCTCCAGGTCCGTGCGGAGATCGCCGCTGGAGGAAGGCGGGACGTCGGTCCCGTGCAGGGCTGCCACCTCGGCCAGCAGGGCCTGCACCGTGCCCCAGCGCCGGTAGACGGTGGTGGGGTTGACCCCGGCGCGCTCGGCCACCGCGGGAATCGTCAGCTGGGTCGCGTCGCGCTCGCCGGCCAGGTCGGTGAGGGCCTGGTGGACCGCCGCCTTGACGCGGGCGCTGCGGCCACCGGGACGCTTGGCGGGGGGTTCGGCATTCATGCTTCCCAGATTAACGCAGGTCGGATTGCTTTTAGTGGCCGAGGAGCGCTAGCTTCACTAAAGCAAATCAACTTGCTTTAGATGAGCTATCGCCAGCACTCCGAAGGGGACTGCCATGACCACCACTGCCCGCGACCTCGGCCAGCGCTTCCACGCCGCACTCATCACTGGTGACTGGCCGGCCATCCGGTCCATGCTCCACGACGACGCCACCTGGACCCTGCCGGGCGACAACACCATCAGCGGCACCGTCGTCGGCGCGGACGCCGTGGTCGACCGCGCCCAGAAGATCGCCTCCTACGGCCTCTCCTTCGAGCTGCTGCACGTCCTGGTCAGCCGCGAGAACATGGCCCTGTCACTGCACAACACCGCCCAGCGCCCGGACGCGATCCTCGACGAGTACCTGACCACCGTCTGTAGCCTGCGCAACGGCAGGATCGCCGACATCGAGACCTACCTGTCCGACGTCCCTGGCATGAACGCCTTCTTCGTCTGACGAGAACCCAGGTCCGAACAAGTCCTGCCGAACCGAGGTTGGTGGCTTGCTGCGGCCCGCCCGGGCGGCCTGAGTCTGGCAGGTGAATAAGATGACAGGGTGTTCGACGGGCCGAGGGCTACCAGCAGCGATTCGGCCTGGTCCACGTCGACTTCGAGACGCAGCGCCGCACGCCGAAGACGTCGTACGGCTGGTACCGCGACCTGATCGCCACCCAACGGGTACGGCACGGAGGGTAGTTGGACTCGGCGCCGCGGTCTGTGTGCTGCTGGACGCCGTGTTGGGCCCGGGGTAGACCCCGGGCCCCTCCAGACTGACGGGCGGCGTGGCTGAAGTGCCTACGGCTGTGGTGCTGGGGCCGAGGCGTCATGGCTCGGTCAGTACGTACGCGGTCTCACCGTGGTGGCTGAGGTCGAGGCCGCGCTCTTCCTCCTCCTCGGAGACCCGGTCGCCGATCAGCCTCTTGAGAACCAGGGCGATGGCGAGCGTCACCGCCACGGTGTAGCCGAAGGCCGCGCCGACGCCGATCGCCTGCCTGCCCAGCTGTGTCAGGCCGCCGCCGTAGAACAGGCCGTTCGCTCCTGCCGGGTTGATCGACCTGGTGGCGAACAGGCCGACCGCGAGGGCGCCGAACACGCCGCCCACCAGGTGCACGCCCACCACGTCCAAGGCGTCGTCGTAGCCCAGGCGGTGCTTCCAGTCGACGGCGAACTCGCAGAGCACGCCGGCCGCCGCCCCGATCGCGAGCGAGCCGAGCGGGCTGACGAATCCGGCGCACGGCGTGATCGCGGCCAGGCCGGCGACGGCACCCCCGGCCGCGCCGACCGTGCTGGTCCTGCCGTGCCGGAGCCGCTCCACGGCCAGCCAGCCGAGCAGTGCCGCGGCGCCCGCGGTGTTCGTGTTGAGGAACGCGCTGGCGGCCAACTCGTTGGCGCCGAGGGCGGAGCCGCCGTTGAAGCCGAACCAGCCGAACCACAGGATCCCCGCGCCGACCAGCATCAGGGGCAGGTTGCTCTGCGGCATCTGCCGGTTCGGCCAGCCGTTGCGCTTACCCAGGACGACCGCCATGACGAGCGCGGCGGCGCCCGCAGTGGTGTGCACGACGATCCCTCCGGCGAAGTCGAGCACGCCGAGTCTGGCGGCCCATCCGGTCGGTGAGAATATCCAGTGGGCGACCGGGCTGTAGACCAGCAGCGACCACAGGACGACGAACGGCACGAACGTGCTGAACCGCCAGCGGTCCGCCGTGGCCCCGGTGATGAGCGACGGGGTGATCACGGCGAACATCATCTGGTAGACGACGAAGACCAGCGGCGGAATGGCCATCGCACTGCTCCCGGTGAAGCCGGGAACCACCTGGTCCAGATGGGCGAGACCGGCGAAATGCAGATCGCCGATGAATCCGTCGCCCTTTCCGAAGGCGAGGGTGTAGCCGACCAGCACCCACGCCACGCTCACCAGCGCGATGGCCATGAAGTTCTGCATCAACATGCTCATGACGTGCTTCGCGCGGACCATGCCGCCGTAGAAGAACGCGACGCCCGGCGTCATGAAGAGGACGAGTGCTGCGCTGACCAGTACCCAGGCGGTCGAACCGGAGTCGACCCGTGCGAAGTCAAATGTCATGAGGCCTTCCGAGGCCGGATGCGGATGGCGCGGATCAGGGGTTCGAGGCGCGCCGACGGGCTGGAGCCCGGCCGAACCGTCCTCGGGGTCTCCGCAGGGGGCGAGCGGGCGCCGGATGGAAAGATAGGCCCAGCCGTCGCGTTCGCTCAGTCACGGGATGGCAAAAAAGGGCTCAGCGCCGTTGCTGCGGCCGCCTGTTGGGGCATTGTGGCAGGTCACTGCGCCTGGCGGCGGATTCCTGCCGGCCCGGATCACCCCCGCCTGCCCATGAGGAGGTGCGTCCGGTATCAGTGGGTGATTCCCTCCGGGGTGTGGAGGTCTGTGCCGCGGGTCGAGGCGGTGAGCAGGGCGCGCAGGCCGCGGGCGACGGTGCGGGCGGGGAGGGAGGGCATGGCCTGGTCGAGGACCTGCTCGGGCAGGGCGGGTACGTGGACGAACCCACCGCGGCCGGTGGGTCGTTCGGTGGTGAGGAGATGCATGAGGGTGTAGAAGACGTGGTTGCAGACGAAGGTCCCGGCGGTGTGGGACAGGGAGGCGGGCAGGCCCGCCTCCCGGACGGCGGCCACGCATGCCTTGACCGGCAGGGTGGCGAAGTAGGCTGCGGGGCCGCCGCGGACGACCGGTCGGTCGATGGGCTGCCGGCCCGCGTTGTCGGGGATGCGTGCGTCGTCGATGTTGACGGCGATGCGCTCGATGCTGATGTCGGGGCGGCCGGTTGCCTGGCCCAGGCAGACCACCAGGTCCGGGTCCGTGTCCTGGACCGCGGCGCGCAGTTCCTCGGCCGCCCGGCCGAAGACGCAGCTCAGCCGGGCGGGTGTGACCTTCAGTCCCTCGGGTGGACTGTCGGCGAGGAGGCGAGCGGCCTCCCACGAGGGGTTGAGGGTGGCGTTGTCGAAGGGTTCGAAGCCGGTGAGCAGGACCCGGGTCATCGGCGGTGGGGCCTTTCATGGTCGGTGATGCTCCGCAGAGCGCTGGCGGCGGCGGGTCAGAACGCGAAGAGCGACATGATGGCGATGTTGCAGACCAGCAGCACGCCTGCGGTGGGGAGCTGGGCCTTGATCGGTCCGTACTGGTCCTTGAGTTCGAGCAGCGCGGCCGGTACCAGGTTGAAGTTGGCGGCCATCGGGGTGACCAGGGTGCCGCAGAAGCCGGCCAGCATGCCCACGGCCAGGACGACGGGCGGGTGGCCGTGCAGGTGGGTGATCAGGACGGGCCAGCCGACGGCTGCGGTCATGACGGGGAAGGCGGCGAAGGCGTTGCCCATGACAATGGTGAACAGGGCCATGCCGAGACAGTAGAGCGCCACCGCGGCGTACTTGCTGCCGTCGGGCAGGAGGTGGATGGTGAGCTTGCCGACCTGGGTTCCGACGCCGGCGGTCTGGAAGATCGAGCCGAGCACGGCCAGGAGTTGGGGGAGCAGGAGTGACCAGCCCATGGATTCCAGCAGGCTGCGGCCGGCGTGCAGCGCGTTGGCAGGGTTGCGCTCACGGGTGAGGAAGAGGCCGAGGATCAGGGCGACGAGTGCTCCGAGTCCGAGGCCGAGAAGCGTCTCGCTGCCGGCCTGGAAGAGCGGCTTGCCGGCGAGATGCCTGCCCTTGAGGAGGGTGGCGCAGACCAGTGCGACCAGCGGGACGGTGATCGCGGGGATGAACAGCCGGTTGCCGAGGCGGGCGGCGGAGACGGCCCGCTGCTCGGGGCTGGTGGTCGCGGGTGTGCCGCGTCCGGTGAGGCCGAAGCCGGCCAGACAGATCATCACGAGGACCGCGGCGCCGAGAGGGGCGGCGGGCGCGGTCTTCTGGACGACCCAGGTGCCGTAGCCGAAACTCGCTCCGAGCAGCCCCCAGAAGGCGGCGCTGCCGAATCGCTTCGAGTTGCTGCGGTCGGTCGCCATCTGCACGGCCATCGCCAGGAAGATGGCACCGACCAGCCAGTACAACCACTCGATCCTGATCACTTGGTCTCCTCCGCGACGCGGCTGTCGGAGCCGCCCGCAGCGGGCAGTTCCCGGCTGAGGGAGCGGTCCAGGCGCAGCAGCCGCGCACCGTGGACGAGGGTGGCGCAGATCGCGGTGGGGATGGCCCAGAGCGCGAGCTGGATCGGCTCGAGCCGAGTGTGGTACGTCGCGTTGACGAAGCCGGTGACCAGCAGGATCGAGCCGACCGCGAGGAAGCAGTCCTCGCCGAAGAACAGGCCCACGGTGTCGGCGCTGGCGGCGAACGAGCGCAACCTCTCCCGGGCCTGCTCCGTCAGGGGGCCGTGGCGGCGCTCGGCGGCGGCTTCCGCCATCGGCGCGATCATCGGCCGTACCGCCTGAGCGGGTCCGCCGAGCGCGGTGAGTCCCAGGGCCGCGCCAAGCTGACGGATCATCAGGTAGATCGCGAGCAGGCGGCCCGCGCTGACCCTGGCGAGCCTGCCCATCAGTGCACGGGCCTGCTCCTGCAGACCGTGGCGCTCCAACAGGCCGATGACGGGCAGGGTGACGGCGAAGAGCGTCACCGAGCGGCTGGAGGCGAAGCCCGTGCCGAACGCCTCCAGGACCTGCGTCGGGGTGAGCCCGCCCAGGAGGCCGGTGAGGACGCCGGCGGCGCCGACGATGAGGAGGGGATTGCGCCTGGTGGCGAATCCCGCCACCACCACGAGGATGCCGAGAAGAACGATCACGTCAAGGGCCGCCTTTCGGATCGGAATCCCTGCGCGGTGGTTGTGATCTTCACGCCAACGAGCAGGTGCCGTCCCGGTCTTGTGGACCGGGAACTTGCAGGGGTGGTCGTGAGGCTAGAGGATTGTGGAACAATCCGACAAGACGGGAGGTAGGGCATGACGGGGAATTTCGACGCACTCGCGGCCGATCGAAGCCGGCTGGCACGCAGCAGTGCCGCGCAGCGGGTGGCCGAGGTCCTGCGCGACCACATCATCGAGGGACGGCTCGCCCCCGGAACGCGGTTGTCGGAGGAGGCGCTCGGCGAGGCGCTTGCAGTCTCGCGCAACACACTGCGGGAGGCGTTCCGGCTGCTGGCCGACCAGCGCCTGGTCGTGCACGAGTTGAATCGCGGAGTGTTCGTCAAGACCCTGAGCCCGAGGGACGTTGCCGACATCTACACCCTGCGCCTTGCACTGGAGATGGCCGGCGTCCGTGCCCTGCGGTGCGCGGCCCCGGAGCGCCTGGCCGCGGTCCGTGCCGCGCTCGCACGGGCGGAAGCCGCCGAGACGCAGGGCGACTGGGGTGCCGTCGGCACCGCCGACCTGCACTTCCACCAGGCCGTCGCCGGACTCGCCGACAGCGAGCGGATCGACGAGTGTATGGCCAGGCTGGCCGCGGAGCTGCGTCTGGCGTTCGCGGCGGTTCCCTCGGCGCACGGCTTCCACGAACCGTTCCTGCGCCGGAACCAGGTGCTCGCCGGGTTGCTGGAGTCCGGTGAGATCGACGACGCCGAACTCGAGTTGACGAGATATCTGGACGATGCACGCACAGTGATCGTCAACGCCATGGCGGAGAACGGGCGCTGACCGTGACCGGCGGTGGCGGCGGTTCAGGAATCGTCGTGCGGATCAGGGTTTCGTATGGCGTGTTCCTGGCGAAGTACCTTAACCATGGGCTTACTTCCGCTTGCCGGCCATCCTGCTGTCGCTGTCTTCCGTGAGCCCCGAGGTGGGCGGCCGCTCCCGGTGCTGGGCTCGTGGGTCGAGGCCGAGGCGAAGCGGACCGCGCGCGTGCTGGCGGCGGTGGCGACCCATTCCGGGCCTGTCGAGCGGACCGTCGGGCTGCGGCAGGCCGCCGCGGTCGCCGGTGAGTTGGTGGCCGCGCTGTCGGCGCTGGCTCCGGCCGTGGTCGGTGAGGAGGTGCCGGCGGTATCGATCAGTCAGTCGTACTTCCGGGTCCGGGAGGTGGAGCTGTCGGATCAGCAGGCTGCCCTGCACGGTGTCCTGGTGATCCAGCGCGGCCTGGACGATCTGTGTGATGCTCCGCTGTCGGGCGCCGACCTGGCGCTGGAGCTGGCCGGGATGCGTCAGTCGGTGCTGGACATCACCGGCGCGTCGCCGGGCGCCGACCCTGACTCCGTCCCGCCGGTGATCGTCCCTGAGCCCGGTGCAGGGGAGTCGCCCGAGAGTGTGTGGAGCGCTCGGTGGCTCATCGGTCACCAGGTCCATGTCCTGTTCAACATCTGCGCCGCGGTCGCCGTGGCCGACGCCACCCGGCATCTGCGGCACGGCGACGGCGAGGCCGCTCTGCTGCGGCTGGCCGACGCGACGGTGTACGTGCGCGGCTTCCCGGCGGCCATGACCCACGCCAGTACGATCCCGGCCGATCACTACATGGCGGCGATACGCCACACCATGGCTCCTCCGTCGGTGGACGTCCCGTTGAGCGGGCGCCAGCATCGTGGATACCAGCTGTTCCGGGCGGCGATGAGGGACCTGCTGTCGGTACTGCCCGACTCCTTCGAGCACCTGGCGGCCCGCGCCCCGGAGTTGGCCGAGGCGCGCAGCGCTCTCCTGGAAGCCGACATCGTGGACGGCGAACGGCACGTCACCCTCGCGTACTCGATGGTGCATCTCCGTCGCTCGATCGCTCAGCGGCCGGAAGGCCCCGACAACGCCGTCGCCGAACTACGGTTCATGCGCCATCGCCGCGCGGCCCAGTACGCCTCCCTGATCCGATTCGGGGACCACTACATCGCCGACGCCGTGGCCGGCCTGCGCCACTCGTGACCGCGCGCGTGTGCTGCCCGCAGCCCCGGTAGGAGAACTGATGCCCGAGACGACGCCCGACACCACTCAGAGCACAGCCGCCGCCGACTGGGAACTGGCTCCGGCAGATGCCGGCGCGTGCGAGCGGCTGGCCCGCACCCTGTGTACCGGCGCGCACCAGCAGGTCGACAGCGCCGAGTGGGTGGCGCGGGCCCGGGATGCCTGGGAGGAGCTACCGCTGCCGCTGCGCCGCGCGGTGCGCCGGTTCCGCAGGCACTCCGGCCCGCACGGCACACTGGTGATCGGCGGCCTGCCCGTCGATCAGGCGGCCCTGCCCGCGACACCGGCCGTACTCGGCTCGGTCCAGCGCCGGGCCACCGTCCCGGCCGCGATGCTCACCATGGTGGCCTGCGGGCTCGGCGAGCCGCTCGCCTACCTGGCCGAGAAGTCCGGCGCCCTCGTGCAGGACGTCGTACCTGTGCCTGGGCAGGAGACCTTCCACGGCAACGCCGGATCGGTGCCGCTGTCCTTCCACACCGAGAACGGCTTCCACCCCCACCCGCCCGACTATGTGGTCTTCCTCTGCCTGCGCGCCGACCACGACCAGGCCGCCGGCATGCGGACCGCCGGCATCCGCCGAGCACTGCCGCTCCTCACCACGGTCGGCCGACAGGCCCTGTTCGCACCGGAGTTCATCACGACACCCCCGCCTTCCTTCGGTGCCGACGCGGCCGCCGGTGAGCCCGACGTCGAGCCCCGGCCGGTGCTGTCCGGCGCGGCCGAGGACCCCGACATACGCATGGCCCAGCTCGTCACCACGCCGCTCACCCCTCGGGCGACTGCGGCGCTGGCCGAATTCGGCCGCGCCTGCGAGGCGACCGCCCGGACCCTGCGCCTGACTCCCGGCGACCTGGTGGTCATCGACAACCGCGTCACCGTCCACGGCCGCACCGCCTTCCACCCCCGCTACGACGGTGCAGACCGCTGGCTGCAACGTACCTACGTCACCACCGACCTGCGCCGCTCCCGCGACCACCGTCCCCACGACGGCCACATACTCGCCCGCTGACCAGCCGCCGAGGAGCCCGGGCTCTACGGCAGTGTCCTGCCCACCTGACCGCAGCCCAACGGGCGGGGTGCGTTGAGTAGTTGCCCTAGATCCGTTCCGGGGCCTCGATCCCGAGCAGCGACAGGCCGAGAGTCAGCACCCTCGAGGTGAGGGTGGCCAGTACCAGTCGGGAGTCGCGTACGTCCGGTGCGTCGGTGGCCAGGATCGGGCAGTTGGCGTAGAAGGAGGACATCGTGCTCGCCGTCTCGTACAGGTACGTACAGAGCTTGTGCGGGGCGTACTCCCGCGTCGCCGCCGCGCACGCCTGAGGGAACCTCAGAATCTGCAGCAGCAGGTCCCGCTCGCGCGGGTCGGAGATCACCACCGGAGTCCCGCCAGCCGGCTCGGCTCCCGCCTTGCGCAGCACTGAGCGCATCCGGCTGTTGGCGTACTGGAGGTAGACGGCGGTGTTGCCGTGCATGGCGAGCATGCGGTCCAGGTCGAAGACGTAGTCCTTGCGACGGTCGTTGGACAGGTCGGCGTACTTGACCGCGCCGATGCCCACCGCGCGGGCCACCGCTGCCCGTTGCTCCGCCGCCCGTTGCTCCTCCGTCCGTTGCTCCTCCGTCCGTTGCTCCGCCGCTCGTTGCTCCTCCGCCGGCCCGCCCCGATCAGCGATCTCCGCGGCCCGGTCCATCGCCTCGGCGAGCACGGACATGAGCTTCACCGAACCACCTGCGCGGGTCCGGATGGTCCGACCGTCCTCGCCGAGAACCGAACCGAAACCGATGTGCTCGGCGTGGTGGTCACCGGTGAGCCAGCCGGCCTCCCGCAGCACGGCGAACACCATCGCGAAATGCTGCGCCTGCGGGCTGCCGACCACGTACAGCAGGTCGGTGGCACCGCGCTCCTCGATCCAGTACCGCGCGGTGGCCAGATCCGTTGAGGCGTAGCCGTAACCGCCGCCCCGCTTGCGAACGATGACGGCCTGCGGGCCGCCGTCGCGGTTCGTGAAACCCTCGGGGAAGGCAACGATGGCGCCGCCGCTGACCTTGACGAGTCGTTTGGCGCTGAGCTGCTTGACGAGGTCTGCCAGGAACGGGTTGTAGAAGCTCTCGCCGTAGACATCGTCCGGGGTGAGCTGGATGCCCAGAACCTGGTAGACCTGCTCGAAGTGCTTGGCCGACTCGGCGACGAGTCGCCGCCACAAGGCCAGCGTCTCCTGGTGACCGCCCTGGAGCAGCACGACGCGGCGGCGCGCGCGGCCCGCGAAGTCCGTTTCGGCGTCGAACTTCTTGCGGGCTTCCTGGTAGAAGCCGTTGAGGTCGCCGATCGAGGGGAGATCGGCCGAGGGGAGATCGGCCGAGCCGGTCCAGCCCTCGTCCACCATGTGCTCGATGAGCATGCCGAACGGCGTTCCCCAGTCACCTGTGTGATTGTGCGGGGTCACCTCGTGCCCGGCGAACCGCAGCAGCCTGCTGATCGCGTCACCGAGCACCGTCGAGCGCAGGTGGCCGACGTGCATTTCCTTTGCCACGTTGGGACTTGAGTAGTCGATCGCGATCCGGCGCGGGCGCTCGACCAGCGGGACGCTGAGCCGCTCGTCGTCCAGCAGGGCGCTGGCCCGGGCGGCGAGCCATTCGGGAGTCAGCACCAGGTTGACGAATCCGCTACCGCTGATCTCCGGCGGCTCGACGAGGTCCGCTGCGTCCAGGTGCGCCACGATGTCCGCCGCGATGTCCCGCGCGTCGCGGCCCGAGGTCCTGGCCAGACTCATCGCCACATTGCTCTGGTAGTCGATGCCGTCCCGCTTCGAGGGCCGGACCACCGCCTGCTCTGGGGTGAGGTCCAGATCCAGTGCCGCCTGCACCGCCGCGGCCACTCGTCGCCCCAGTTCGACGCCCACATCTCCGTGCATCACTTGTCATGACCTCCTGGCTTGTTCCGCAACGGTGCGGGCGCGCATGGCGAAGAACGTGACCACGGCCGGCAGTACGGCCACCGCGGCGCAGGTCAGCGTGGCGACGTGGATGCCGTCGACGAACGCGTGCCGGGCGGCGGCGACGGCCTGGGCGGCGGATTTCGTCGGCAACGACGGGGCGTCGGCCAGCGCCGCGCCGATCGACTCGCGCAGCCGGCCGGCCTGTTCTCCGGTCAGGTCGGGGGGAAGGACGAGTCGCGCCCGGTAGACGGCGTTCAGCACGCTGCCGACCAGCGCGATGCCCAGCGCACCGCCGACCTCGAAGGCCGTCTCGGAGACCGCCGCGGCCGCACCCGCGCGACCCGCCGTAATCGCCCCGACCACGGTGTGATTGGTGACGGCGACGCTCATGCCGACGCCCGTCCCGAGGACGACCATCGCCAGGAGCACCACCGGGTAGTTCGCCGTCGTGCCCACCGGCAGGTAGAGCACGCAGCCGAGACCCGTCGACCCGAGAGCTACGGGGACGACCCGGCCGTGTCCCCACCTCGCGAGCGCGGGGGCCGCCGTCGCCCCGCCGAGCACCGCCGCCACCGCTCCGGGCAGCCCGGCCAGCCCGGAGCGCAACTGCGACCAGCCCAGCACGAGTTGGAAGTACTGCGCGAACAGCAGGGACAGCGCGGCCGTGACGAACATGGCGACCAGCGCCGCGGAGAGCGAGACGGCGTACTCGCGGCGGCGGAACAGTCGAAGGTCGATCAGCGGCTCTGCCAGCCGTGTCTGCCGCCGGGCGAACAGGCCCAGCCCGCCGATCCCGAGCACTGCGGCGACCACGACCCTGGTGTGCGGGAGTCCACTGCGGACGGCCTCCTTGACGGCGTAGATCGCCGCCACCATGCCGACCACGGACAGCGCGACGCTCGCCACGTCCAGCCGTCCCGGCCGCGGATCACGGGATTCGGGCAGCACGAGCAGACCGGCGACAAGCACCAGCGCGCACACCGGAACGTTGATCAGGAAGACGGAGCCCCACCAGAAGTGCGCGAGCAGCAGGCCACCGACGATCGGGCCGAGCGCGAAGCCCGCCACCGAACTGCTGCTCCAGATGCCGATCGCGGCGGTGCGCTCGGCCGGATCGGTGAACACACTGCGCAGGATCGACAGCGTGGACGGCATGATCGTGGCCCCGGCGACGCCGAGCACCGCCCGCGCCGCTATCAGCAGCTCCGGGCTCGGCGCGAACGCCGCCGAGGCGGAGGCGATCGCGAACACCGTCGTGCCGAGCAGCAGCAGCCGCTTGCGGCCGATCCGGTCTCCGAGGTTGCCCATCGTGATGAGCAGTCCGCCGAGTACGAAGCCGTAGACGTCGGCGATCCACAGGATCTGGTTCGCCGACGGGCGCAGGCTCCGTGTCAGGGCCGGGACGGCCAGCGTGAGCACCGTGGCGTCAACTGCCAGCAGCAGCGCGGCCAGGCACGAGATCCCCAGCGTCGCCCACCGGCGGACCGCTGCGACGGGTTGCTCGCCCATCGCGGATCCCATCGACTCCGCCGGTGCTTCGGGCGCTGCCGCCGCGCCTCCCACGAGGCTCACGTCCCGGCCGCGCGGACCACCAGCGTGGACCATTCCGTCAGCACCCTGTCACCGTCGGCGTCGCACACCTCGGTGCGCAACGTGAGCGACAGGTTGCCCGCCAGGGTCTTGGCCTCCTCGATGACCACCACACAGGTCAGCCGGTCGCCCGCCCGAATCGGCCGCTGGTAGACGAAGCGCTGCCCGCCGTGCACCACCCGGGAGAAGTCGATGCCCAGTTCCGGATCGCCGGTGACCTGCTCGGCGGCTTCCTGGGTGAACACGACCGGAAACGTCGGCGGCGCGAGAACATCCGGGTGACCCAGCGCCCGGGCCGCTTCGACGTCCCGGTATGTCAGCGAGTCGTCGCCGATCGCCCGTGCGAAGCTGCGGATGTGTTCGCGGCCGACCTCGTACGGCCGGGTCTGCGGGTAGGTCCTGCCCACCGCGTTCAGAATCGCCGGTTCCGTCATCGGTCCCGCACCGCCGAGTCCGGCAAGTCCGGCAAGTCCGGCACGTCCGCCGGCTGTGTCACGGCTGGGGCCGCCGCAGGCCGGGCAGCTATGTGCACCGGGCATTTCCAGCCCTCGTCGGGGACCCGGCCGGAGTACATCACGGTTTCCGGGTGGTCCCCGTCGAAGAGGACCAGAGCCGGGTTCACCGTCCCCTGCAGCTTGTGGTCCCGGGTCCGGATGGTCTGGGTGATCCGCGACATCAGTCCGGACTCGCGCAGCAGGTCGAACTGCTCGTGCGCGTTGAACACCATGGTCGGCCGTCCCGGCCGCCGCGCGATCCGGGACGAGGCCGGATGCATTCCGACGATGAAGAAGGGCCGCCCGGCGAAGCTGAAGGAGAAGCCCTTGGTGTTGGGATCGGAGCCGACGATCGGGCTCCAGCCGTGGTGCTCGCGGTCGAGGTCGTGCAGCAACTGGAGTTGTCGCCACAGGACTTCCTCGAACTGCTCCTCGGTCGCACAGGCCGGCCCGTCGTAACTGGCCACGAAGGAGGCGAGGTTCTCCTGCCGGATCGGGAAGTCCTGGACGAACTGCCACAGGTCGGCGGCCACCGCGCGGGCGCTTTCCACCGTACCCAGCGCGGGGTAGCAGCCGAACCGGTAGTCACCTCGGCGCAGTAGTCCTCTGCCGACCACGCAGGGATAGGGGTCGCCCATCACCATGTCCCGGAACGACTCGTGCGCGAGCACCGCCTGCGGGTCCGCCGGCGACACCTCCGGCGACAGCTTGACGAGACGGTCGTCGAGATATCCGTGATAGGAGCGCGCGACCTCGTCCGAGGCGGGCGCGAAGGGGTTGTGCGCTGCTGCGTTCACTACCGGGCTTCCTTACGGCTGTCGCGTAGGACGGGCATGAGGGCCTCTGAAGCGGTCGGGGGCACCGCGGCCGGTTGGCCGCTGCACCCCCGACCGTCGTGGTCACACCGCGGCGAGAACGCCCTGGATGCTCCGGACGAGGTCGCCGACCGTGCTGCCTTCCTTCAGGTCGTCCTCGGAGATGCTGACGCCGAATCTCTCCTCGGCGGCGACGACGACCTCGACCAGCAGCAGCGAGTCGACGTCCAGGTCGTTGGCAAAGGACTTGTCCAGCTGAATCTCCGCCGGATCGTTGCCGGCGACCTCCTGGAGGATGGCGGCCAGGCCCTCGTGGATCTCTTCGGTGGTCATTGTTCTGCCTTTCGTCTGTGCATCCGTTTGCGGTGGAGTGGCGGTAGCTGTTGGAGTGGAGGGCCCGGACCGGGTTACGGCTTCCAGGCCCGGACGATGGCGACGGCGTTGTGGCCGGCGAAGCCGAAGGAGTTGCTCATCGCGATCTCGACCTTGTGCTGCTGCGCCGTGTGCGGCACGTAGTTGAGCTCGGTGTCCTCCGGGTCGAAGCAGTTGACGGTCGGCGGCACCACACCGTCGCGGATGGCGTGAACGGCCGCGATGGCCTCGACCGCGCCGGCCGCCCCGATCATGTGACCGGTCATCGACTTGGTGGAGCTGATCGGCACCCGGGTCGCGTGGTCGCCGAAGACCTTGCGGATGGCCAGGGTCTCGATGCGGTCGTTGAGTGTGGTGCTGGTGCCGTGCGCGTTGATGTAGTCCACCTCGGACGGGTCGATCCGGGCGTCGGCGAGAGCGGCGCGCAGCGCCTGCTGGGCACCGGCGCCCTCCGGGTGCGGCGCGGTCGGGTGGTACGCGTCGGTGCTCGCGCCGTATCCGACCAGCTCGGCGAGGATCGGTGCGCCGCGCCGCATCGCCCGCTCCGCCTCTTCCAGGACCAGCACTCCCGCGCCGGACGCCATGATGAAGCCGTCCCGCTCCTTGTCGAACGGCCGGCAGGCGTTCTCGGGGTCGTCGTTGCGGCGGGACAGCGCGCGCGCCGAGCAGGCCGAGGCGATGTCCGAGCGGGTCACCGAGTCGTCGGCTCCACCGGCGAGCACCACGTCGCAGGCGCCGTACTGGATCCACCGCATGGCCTCGCCGATCGCCGAGGTGCCGCTCGCGCACGCGGTGCTGATCGCTCCGGACGGACCCTTGGCGCCGAACCGGAGCGCTATCTCGCCGGCCGCACTGTCGATCGCCGACGCGGCCGAGGTGAACGGGCCGACGCGGCGCGGTCCGTGCTCCAGCAGCCCCAGGGTGACCTGCGACTGCACCGTGCTGGGGCCGTAGCCGGAGCCGATCTGCACACCGACCCGTGGGGCCAGCTCCTCGTCGAACTCGATCTTCGCCGCCTCGACCGCCTCGACCGCCGCGGCGAGGGCGTACCGCGCGAACGGGTCGATCCGCCGCCACACCTTGCGCGGCATGTACTGCTCCGGGTCGAAGTCCCTGACCTGGGCCGCGATCTGGGTGGGCAGGTCGGAGACGTCGAAGGACTCGATCCGGCGGATGCCGCTGCGGCCGGCCAGCAGCGAGTCCCAGAATGCCGCAGTGCTCAGGCCGATCGGCGATATGACCCCGCTGCCGGTGATGACCACCCGGCGTCGCGGTGCGTGCTCAGCTCTCATCAGTGGGAGTCCGTTCTTCGTTCTTCGTGACAGGCATGGATTCCGTCGGGTCGGTGGTCTTGGCCTCCTGCGCGGCACCGGGGAAGTCGCCTTCCAGCTCGGTGATCCCCGGTGGGGCGTCGGCGATGGTCACCGGGACTTCGAGGACGGCGACGTGCCCCTTGGCGCTGTGCAGCAGCGCTTCGCCGAGGAGGTCGGCCAGCGTGGACTTGTCCCGCACCACCGAGTGCCACATCGCGGGGTGGACCAGGACGGTCTGTTCCGCCTCCTCGCCGAGGCCCCTTTCGCTCAGGAAGGTGAACCGGCTCGCCTCGGCGCCGTGCTGGTCGAGCTGGCACTGAAGCCAGCCGTAGCCCCGGTTGCGCAGCACCACGTAGGTGACGCCGACACCTTCCCTGGCCAGCGTCGCGACGTCGTTGGCCACCATCGCGAACGCGCCGTCTCCGACGAAGGCGATCACCGGCCGGTCTCCGGCGGCAAGCTTCACGCCGCCCGCGGCGGCGGTGCCGAAGCCCAGCGTGGTCTGTTCCGAGGGGACCACGGAGTCGGCCTCGGCCCCGCAGGTCCAGTGCGGGAAGAAGTAGGACCACATGTCCTGCAGACCGTTCTCCTGCACCAGGATTCGGTCCGCCGGCGCGACCCGGTCCAAGGCGGCGAGGACTTCCGCGACGTGCAGCGTGTCGGACGCGGCCATCTCGGCGAGCCGGGCGTCGACGGCGGCATGGGCGCCGGCGCGGCAGGCGGCGATGGTGGTCAGCCACTCGGATCCGGCCTCCGGCCGGCCCGGGCCGAGCGCGCGCAGCCAGTGCGTGAGCACCGCTGGGCCGTCCCCCAGCACGCTCAGGCCGGGGAACTCCGTCGACAGCCCGCCGGCGTCGATGTTGACCTGGAGCACCGGTACGCCGTCTGCGACGAAAGCGTTGTACGTCGCCGTCTCCTCCAACCTGCTGCCCAGCGTGATCAGCAGGTCGGCGTCGGCCCACACCGGCGCCATCTCGGCCGGGGAGTACAGCCCTGACAGACCGCCGAAGCTCGCGTGCCGCTCGTCGACCACGCCGCGCCCCGACGCGGTGGCGAAGATCGCCGCGCCGATCCGCTCGGCCAGGGCCTCGATGCGGCGACCCGCGTCGTGGCCGCGCATTCCGCCGCCCACCAGGATGATCGCCCGCTTCGCGCCGCCGATCAGCTCCAGCGCCCGGGTGGTCGCACCGTCCGCCGCCGCGGCGGCGATCTCCGGGGGGTCGGGCCACGGCCGGGTGCGGACCACCTCCAGGTCGAGCAGGTCGTCCGGCAGCTCCACGTACACCGGACCGGGCGCACCCGACCCCGCGAGCAGGAATGCCTTGTCCAGCACGGGAACCAACCGGTCCGGGTGGTCCACTCTGGCCGCCCACTTCACCAGCGGGCGGACCAGTGACAGTTGGTCGAGTTCCTGGAAGGCGCCGGAGTCCCGGCGCTTCGCCGCGGTGCCACCGGCCAGCACGACCAGCGGCACTCCGGAGGTGTGCGCCTCCAGCAGTCCGGTGACCGCGTTGGCCACGGCCGGGCCCTTGCCGATGACGCACACGCCGGTGCGGCCGGCCTGCATGGCGTATCCGGTGGCCATGAACAGGGCGCTGCGCTGGTCGCGGCAGAGCAGCATCCGCACCGGGGCGTTCTCGAGCGCGTGCAGCGCACCGAGGTCGTCACCGGGCAGGCCGAACACCGTGCGGACCCCGCGGTGGACCAGCGCATCCACCACGGCGTGCCACGGGCTGGGGTAAGTGGTCGGTACCATCAGGCTTCTCAGACTCCGATTCCGTACTGGGCAACGGACTTCGACACCAGCAGCGGCTCGGCGGTGCGCTTTCCGTTGTAGGCGGCGTAGTTCGCCATGACGCCGCGGCCGCCGAACGGGTGGTTGCCGTTGTCGACGTCCAGCAGCGTCCGGTTGACGCCGACGGTGTGCCGGTCCCGCAGCTTCTCGACGAGCGCGCCCTCGGTTCCGTAGACCATCGCGCCCATCGACCGCTCGGCGAAGTAGGGCGAGAACAGCACCTTCTCCAGCTGTTCGGCGTCCTCGTAGACGACGACGTTGAACAGCGGTGAGAAGAACTCGCTGATGTCCATCGGGTCGTCAATGTCGCGCACCAGCACCGTCGGGCGGACCAGGCCGGTCCGGAAGTCGACGTCGCCGCCGTGCACCACGTACTCCCGGTTGCGCAGCAGGAACTCGGTGGTGGACCGGATCGCGGTGTCGTAGTAGACGGCGCCGTAGTCGGCGTCCGGGTCGCCGTACGCTCCGTAACGCTGCTCGGCGAGCCGCTTGGTCAGGCCGCCGATGAAGCGGTCCGAGGCCGAGGAGTGGACGAAGAACACGTCCGGGCCGAAGCAGTCCTGCCCGGAGTTGTGCAGCCGGATCCGGATGGCGTCCTCGATCGCGCGGTCGCCGTCGGCGTCCGGGCCCACCACGAAGGGGTTGATGCCCTGGCCGAAGAAGAGCATCAGCTGGTCGCGGCGCAGCTTGCCGCGCAGGTCCTCGGCGTTGTTGTACGCGCCGGTGAACAGGACGACGTTCGCTTCGGCGGCCGGACCGTCGACGAACTGACGCTGGTTCAGCGCGGACATCTCGATCGGCAGGCCGTGCACCGGAGCGAACAACTCGTGCAACCGGTGTGTCTGCGCGGCCACCTGCCTGGACGGCCGCAGCGAGATCCGCTCGACGAACAGCGAGGGCACCACCGCGTGCAGCACGTAGGAGTACAGCAGCACATTGGAGGACATGAAGCCGGCGAGCTGGGGGACCCGCTTCGGACGGTACCGCTGTATCTCGTCGACGACCCCTTCGAGGGTGGCGATCGACGCCTCGATCTCCTCGTCGACCGCCTTCCGGACGGAGATCTCGGTGAGGATGCCGGCCACCGCCTCGGGCTGCTCGCGCAGGAAGGCGACCAGGTCGTGGACGGCGTGCAGCCGGTCGGGCAGCGGAACGTCGGCCGACACCAGCGTCGACACCGGCACCACCGGCCGGGCCGCCCGGTCGCCGATCGCGTCGCCGGCCAGCCGCCGCAGCTCCACCATGTCCGGCTTCCCGTTGGCGTTCAGCGGGAACTGGTCGACCACGAGGACCCGGTTCGGCTGCTCGTACGACGGCAGCAGCGCGTCGATCTCCCGCCGCCACAGCTGGGCGTCGCCTCCGTCCGGGTCGGCCACCACGAACACCAGCTGGCAACCGCGGCGCTCGTCGTCCAGCGCGACGATCTTCACGGGGCGGCCGCAGGCCTCCGCGCGCCGCTCGATCGACTCCGGGTAGAGGGTATGACCCAGGCGGTGCACCGCGTACTTGCGGCCGACGACGTGCAGGTTCCCCTTGGTGTCCCAGTAACCGAGGTCCTGGGTGTGGTACGCCTCGGACTCAGGAGGAGCGACGCTGCCGTCCTCGGCCAGGTAGCCGACCATCATCGACGGGCTGCGCACGATGATCTCACCGGTGCTGCCGATCGGCACCGGGCGGCCCTCCGCGCCGACGATCGTGACCTCGACGCCGTCCAGTGGGCGGCCGCAGCCGTCGGGGTTGTCCAGGCTCGCCAGTGCGACGTTGCCGGCCTCGTTGCTGCCGTAGCCGTCGAGCAGGGGCAGGCCGAAGGTGGCGCCGAACCGGCCGGCGACGGTGCTGCTCATCGGCGCGCCGCCGACGCACCACATGCGTACCGTGGCCAGCTCCACCAGGAGCCCAGGACGGCGCTCGGTGAGGTTGAGGATGCTGTGCAGAGTCGACGGGGTGGCGTCCACCACGGTCGCGCCCGCTTCCGAGCCCACCTTGAGCGCCTGGTCGAGCCGGTTGGTCGGCGTCACGATCAGCGTGCAGCCCAGCCGCCACCAGGTCAGGACCAGGGTCAGGCCGTAGAAGTGCGAGAACGGCACCAACGGCAGCAGGACGTCGCTCTCCTGATAGCCCATCCGCTCCCGGGAGCGCTCGATGTCGTCCAGCAGCGCCCGGCCGGAGCGGACGATTCCCTTGGGCAGCCCGGTCGATCCCGAGGACCAGGTGATCAGCGCGTCCGTCCGCCGTTCCCACGCGGAGAAGTCCAGCGCGGCATCCACGGCGCAGTCCTCCGGCTCGTCGTCGACGACGTCGAGCGGGATGGTCCGCACGTGCGGGGCGATGTCCTCCGGCCGGTGCGAGACGGCCCACGGCGCCTTGGTCAGCGTGGCCGCCCGGGTGCATTCCTGGCTGGTCTGCCGATCGTCCAGGAGCACGATGGACACGTCGAGATGCATCAGTGCGAGCAGGGCGGTCACCATGGCCGGCGAGTTGTCGGCCTTGAGCAGCACGCGCTCGCCCGCTGTCACGCCTTGACGGCGCAGCACCGCCGCGAGTTTCAGCGCGTCTCGGGTCAGCTCCTTCGCCGTCCGCACACCGGACCCGGTGACCAGGGTCGCCTGGGGAAGTTCCACGATCTCTCCTCGGTCGTCGTTCTGAGGGCGTCGTTCTGAGTGCGTCGTTCTGATGCCGCGTTGTTCCTTGCCGCGTTGTTCCGACGTCGCGTCAGTGCTCGCCCACCGCGCCGGATATCCGCCTGGTGAAGCGTTTCAGCGGTGCCGGCGCCCACCAAGCGGCGGTCCCGAACACCTGGAGGAAGACCGGCACGAGCACGCCGCGGACGAGCACCGCGTCGAGGACCACCGCGAGCCCGGTGCCGATGCCGAACAGTTTCGCCAGCGACACCCCGGAGATCGCGGTGGAGAAGAAGGACACCGCGAGGATCGCCGCCGCAGCGGTGATGATCGGTCCGCTGCCGCCGAGCCCTTCACGGACCGAGCGGTACGGGTCACCGGTCTCGGTGTAGCGTTCCTTGATCCGGGACAGCACGAACATCTCGTAGTCCATGGACAGCGCGTAGGCGATGCACAGCAGCAGCACCGGCATGGTCACGGCGATCGGCGCCGGGGTGACACCGATCAGGCCCGCCAGGTGGCCGTACTGGAACACCCAGACCATCGCGCCGAGTACGGCGCCGAGACCGAGCGCGTTGAACAGCACAGCCTTGACCGGGAGCAGGATGCTGCCCGTCGCCAGGCTGAGCAGCACCAGGGTGAGCAGTGCGGCCAACCCGATGCCGAGCGGGAGCCGGTCGCCGATCGAGGCCGTCACATCGAGGTACTGTGCGGCCAACCCGCCGACGTAGACCCGGTGACCGCCGGGCACGGCGACCGCGCGCACGCTGCGCACCACCTGCTCGCCGCCCGGGGAGTAGGGCACCACGTCGTTGTCGACCTGGAGCAGAGTCGCCGCGTCCACGGTGAAACCGGGCAGCGGTCCCGGCGTTCCGACCAGCCGGCCGTGCTGGAACCGTCCGGCCGCGCTCGTCACCGAGGTCACGTGCGGGAGGGCGGACAGCCGCGCGGCGTAGTCGGACAGCTCACCGCCGGTGGTGGCGCCCGGCCAGTTCTCACTGATCAGTGAGAGGGCGCCCGCGTCGTCGCCCGGGAACTGGGCACGCGCGATGTCGGCCACCACACGGCTCTCCTCGCCCTTCGGCAGCGCTCGCTCGTCCGGCACGCCGAACTGGGCTCCGGTGAGCGGCCAGGCCATCACCGCGAGCAGCGCGACCACCAGGGCGCCGGCCAGCCACGGTCGGCGCATGGTGGCGCCGGCGATCCGGCCCCACAGCCGGTCCTCCGCTGCCTTGGGCTCCTGCGGGTCGCCGGACCGCGGCCGCCCGCCCAAGGCCCAGCTGTCGATCCGGTCGCCGACCAGCAACAGCGCCGCGGGCAGCGGGAGCAGCGCGCACAGCACCGTGATCCCCACGACGGCCACCCCGGCGTAGGCGAACGAGCTCAGGAAGTACTGCTTGAACACCAGGAGTGTGCTGAGCACCGCCGCGACGATCGCACCGCTGAAGATCACCGTGCGGCCGGCCGTCCGCAGGGTGACCGCCAGCGCCTGTGGCCCGGCCAGGCCGCCCGCCCGTTCCTCCCGGTAGCGCGAGACGATCAGCAGGCTGTAGTCGACGGAGAGGCCGAGGCCCAGCGCGGTGGTCAGGTTGACCGCGAACACCGAGACCGAGGTCACCTGCCCGAGCCCGTAGAGGAGGGCCAGCGAGCCGGAGATCGACAGCAGCCCGACGCACAGCGGCAGCAGGGCGGCCACCACACCCCGGAAGACGAAGAACAGCAGGACCAGCGTCAGCGGGAGCGCGATGCTCTCGGACAGCGCGAGATCGCTGTTGGTCTGGTCGGTGAGGTCGTTGGTCACCTGTGCGACGCCGCCGAACCGGACGGTGATCGGCCCGGTCGTCCGCGCCAGGAGGCCGTGCAGCCTGGTGGTGGTCCTCGCCACGGCGTCCTCGTCGCCGCTCACGTTCGCGGTGGTCAGTGCGCTGTGTCCGTCCCGCGATCGGAGCCCGGGGTCACCGGTCGTGAAGTAGCTGTCGACGACGTGCACTCCGGGCTCCGCGGCCAGTGTGGCCAGCAGGCTCGTGCCGGTCCGGGCCACCTGCGGCGCGTCCACACCGTCGGTCTCGTCCTGCACCAGCAGCACCAGATTCGCCTGGCCGGCCGGGAACTTCGCCGCGAGCAGCTGCGCCGCCTGCGCCGAGTCCGAGGACGGGTCGTCGAACCCGCCGTTCTTCATCGCGGCGGAGGCCCCACCCGCCAGCACCCCGGTCAGCACCAGGAACACCAGGCTGAACCAGAGGACCCAGCGTGGTCTGCGCAGCGCAACCGGCAGCCGGCGGGCGCTCGTTGGCGTGCCGGGGCCTGGGCGCGCCTGGGCGGTGACCGGTGGCGTGGGCACTGAGGACACGGAAACCAGCTCCTGATCGGTCGAGCGGACGGAGGATGACGAGGCGTCAGGCGCTGGTGGCCGCGGCGGCGCGCAACCGCTGGAGCTCTTCGGCCACGACCCGGACCGAGGCGCGGATCTGCTCGCCGGTGTGCTCGGAGGTGATGAAGAACCGCAGCCGCGCCTCGGTCTCCGGCACCCCGGGGTACATGATCGGGTTGACGCTGATGCCACGGTCGAACAGCACCTCGGCCAGCTTCAGCGTCATCGCGGAGTCACCGACGATGCACGGCACCACGGGGGAGTCGGAGCTCGGCCCGGTGTCCAGCCCGGCCTTGCGGGCCTCGGCGAGGAAGAGCTCCGCGTTGCCGCGCAGGCGTTCCAGCCGCTCGGGCTCGTCGCGCATGGTGCGGATCGCGGCCAGCGCGGCCGCGGTGTTCGAGGGCGTCATGCCGACGCTGTAGACGAATCCCGGCACGCTGTACTTCAGGTAGCGCACCACGTCCGCCGAACCGCCGACGTAACCGCCGCAGCTGGACAGCGACTTCGAGAGTGTTCCGACCCAGAGGTCGATCCTGGACCGGTCCACTCCGAAGTGCTCGCCGACGCCGCCGCCGTTCTTGCCGACCACGCCCGCGCTGTGCGCCTCGTCGACCAGCACGATGGCGCCGTGCTTCTCCTTGACCTCGATCAGCTTCGGCAGGTCGACCAGGTCGCCGTCCATGCTGTACACGCCCTCGACGACGATCATGGCGCGGCGGTACTGGGGACGGGCCCGGGTGAGCAGCTCGTCGAGGGCCGCCATGTCGTTGTGCGGGAAGGGGAGCCGCCGCGCCCCGGACAGCTTGCAGCCCTGCAGGATGCTGTCGTGCGCCAGCTCGTCGTGCACGACGAGGTCGTCCGGGCCGAGCAGGTGCCCGATCACCGACACGTTGGTCGCGTGCCCGCTGACCATCACGATGGCGTCCTCGGTGCCGAGCAGTGCGGAGAGCTCGGCCTCCAGCTCCCTGTGCAGCGGCCGGTCACCGGACAGGAAGCGGCTGGCCGACACCGAGCTGCCGTACTTCCCGACGGCGTCGTCGATCGCCTGCCTGATCGCCGGGTGACCGGACAGCCCGAGATAGTTGTAGCTGGAGAAGCAGACCAGTTCGCGGCCCTCGATCCGGGTACTGGCGGTCGCCGTGCCCTCGTGCAGGAGGAAGTACGGGTTGCGCGTGCCGGGCTCGTCCAGCTGCGCTTCGAGGGCCTTCGCCTCGGGGAAGTCCTGGATGCGCCGTTGTTGCGGCACTGCGGCAGCCGGGTCGGCCGGCTGCGGCGCGGCGACCTGCGCCGGGACGGTCGCGAGGTCGATGCCCAGCAGCTCGGCGAGGGTGTCGACGATCTCGCGGACGGTCGGCCGGGCTGCGATGGCCCCGCCGGTGAGCTTTTCGGCGAGCTGCGGCCAGGTCTTCCGCACCGAGCCCACCAGGTCGGTCAGCATCAACGAGTCGAAGCCGAGTTCCTGGACCACCAGGCTGTCCTCGTGCAACTGGTCGGCCGGGAACGCGCTGATCCGGGAGATGTGCTCGAAGACCGTGCTGCGGACGGCGAGCCGCTCGGCTGCGGCGGCCGGGGCGGGCAGCGGAACCTGCTGCGGCGCCGGTGTCCGAACCGCCGCCGGCGCCACCGTCGGCGCCACCACCGGCACCACCGCCGGCGCCACCGTCGCGGCCGGGGCGGACTCGGCGTCGATGCCGAATCCCTTCAGGACCGCGAGTTGTTCGCGCAGCAGGGTCACGACCTCGTTCACGGGATGCTCCTTCACGGGGGGTTGGGGCAGCACGGCGGGGTGGACGGCAGCCGGAACAGGCTGCGTCGCAAGGAAGGCGGACGTCGCTCGCGGCTTCTGCGCATCGACCCAGTAGCGGCGGGTGCGCAGCGGGGACGGCGGCAGCGAGAGCAACCGCGGCGTCCCCTCGAAGAGCGGCGTCAGGTCGACGGGGACGCCGAGGACGGCCAGTTGACCGAGCCCGGCGAGGAACGTGCGGGTGTCGTCCGGCTCTTCGGTGGACAGCGCGACGTAGTGCAGTCCCTCCTGCTCACGGAGGTTGTGCCGGACGGCGGACAGCAGCGCGCTGCCGCCGGCGAGTTGGACGAAGATCCGCGCACCCGCTTCGTGGGCGGCACCTGCGGCGGCGGTGAAGCGCACCGGGGCCAGCGCGTGCTCCGCCCACAGTTCCCGGAGCTGCTCGGGGTCGGCGCACTGCGCACCGCTCACCGAGGACACGAAGGTGAGCTCCGGCGCCAGGAGCCGTGCGACGGCGAGGTCCTGGGTGATGCCCTCGCGAGTAGCGGCCAGCAGTGGTGAGTGGAACGCGTTGGAGACCTCGAGTCGCCGTGTGCCGATCCCCTCGGCGGCCATCCGCCGCTCGGTCGCGGCGAGCCCGGACTCGGTCCCGCTCACCACGGTCTGGCCGGGGTGGTTGTAGCAGCTCGGCCAGGCTTCGTCGATGTCGCGCACCAGGTCCTCGGCGCGGTCGGCGCCGGCCTGGACCGCGAGCATCCCCCCGCGTGCCTCGGACTCGGCGGCCCGCATGCGGCGGCCCCGGGTGGCGAGCAGACCGATCGCGTCCTCGTCGTCCATCGCTCCGGCGACCGCGGCGGCCGGGAACTCGCCCACGCTGTGCCCGAGCGTGATGTCCGGCCGCAGCCCGCAGTCCGCGACCAGGCGGGCCACGGACAGCCCGAGCAGACCCAGCGCGGGCTGGCAGACGTCGGTGCCGGTGAGCAGGGCGCGGCCCTCCTCGCTCGCCGCCCGTGGACCGTACACCGCGTCGATCGCGGAGAATCCGACCTGCTCGCGCAGCACGGAGTCCAGCGCCTCGGCACGCCCGCGCATCGGCGCGAACCGGTCGAGCAGATCGCCGAGCATGCCCGGCCGCTGACTGCCCTGGCCGGGGAAGAGGAAGGCCACCGAGCGCTTCTTCGCCGGCAGCGGGGACTTGCCCGCGAACCCGGCCGTGCCCAGCGCGCCTAGCTGGCCGGCGGCCAGCATCTCCTTGGCCTGCGTCAACTTCTGCCGCAGCTCGCCGAGATCGGCCGCGACCACGGCCAGCCGGGCCGGCAGGTGGGCCCGCTGCGCCAGGGTGTAGGCCAGCTCCCGTGCGGTGGCTTCCGGCTGATCGGCGAGCTCGTCGAGCAGTTGTCCGATGTGGGCGGCCAGCAGGGCCGGTGTCCCCGCCGACAGCAGGAAGAGCTCGGGCCGCGCGGCCTCGGCCGCGGTACTCGCGGTGGCCGGAGCGGTCGGTGCGTCCTGCAACACGACATGGACGTTGGTCCCGCCGAAACCGAACCCGTTCACCCCGACCCGCCGCGGCGATTCGCAAGGAGGCCAGGGCACCGGCTCGTCGGTGATCCGAAGGCCCGCCTCGGCCAGTCCGACCGCCGGGTCCACCTCGGTCTCCGGTTGCGGCACGACGGTTGCGTGGTGCAGTACCAGCGCGGACTTGATCAGGCTGGCCATCCCCGCCGCGCTGAGGCCGTGCCCGATCAGGCTCTTGACGGAGGACAGGTACGCACCGCCGTCCGGCCCGCCCTGGCGGTCGGCGGTCCGCACCGCCTTGATGGCGTCCAGCTCGGTCCGGTCGCCGACGACGGTCGCGGTGCCGTGGGCCTCGATGAACCCGACCGAGTCCATCGTGCAGCCCGCGTCGCGGTACGCCCGCCGCAACGCGACCTCCTGGCCCTCCTGACGCGGGGTCATCGGACCGTCGGCTGTTCCGTCGTTGGAGCAGCCGATCCCGCGAACCACGGCGTAGACCCGGTCGCCGGCGGCGAGGGCCTCGTCCAGCGGCCTGAGCACCACGGCACCGATGCCCTCACCCAGGACGAACCCGTCCGCACGGCGGTCGAACGGCCGGCACACCCCGGCCTGCGAGAGCGCGCCGACCTTCGCGAACCCGACCAGCCCGTTGGGTGCCAGCGCCAGGTAGGCACCGCCGACGACGGCCTCCCGGCAGTGCCCGGCGCGCAGGTGGGTGACCGCCTCGTACAGTGCGACCAGGCTCGACGAGCAGGCGGCGTCGACGGTGAAGCTCGGCCCGCCGAGGTCGTAGTACTGGCTGACGGTGGCGGCGGCCATGTTCAGCAGCACGCCGGGGACGGTGAACGGCTGGATCTGCTTGACGTCGGGGCTGTATTCGGCGTACTCCGAGCTGCTCAGCCCGAAGAACACACCCGTTGACGCCCGATCGAACGCGCGGCGCTCCCATCCGGCGTCCTGCAGGGCCTCGCGGGACACCTGCAGCAGCAGCCGGTGCTGCGGATCCATGTTCTGCACCCGGCGCGGCGACATCCGGAAGTGCGCGGCGTCGAACTGGTCGACTCCGTCGATCACCGCGATCTGGTCGGTGTAGGAGCCCTTCGTGCCGCGCTTGTCGTCCGGGTCGAAGTACTCGGCGTGGTCCCAGCGGTCGGTGGGGACCGACTGGAACTGCCTGCGCCCGCTCAGCAGTAGGCGCCAGTACTCCTGCAGGTTCCGAGCCCCGGGGAAGCGGCAGCTCATTCCTACGATCGCGATGTCGCGCACCAGATACCTCGCCGTCGATGTCAGCTTTGGTTGATGTCTCGTGATCTGTCGCCGGTGTGCGGGGTCGGATTGATGGCCGGCCGCAGCGAAGGCTGTCATGTGTTCGAGTAGCGAGTCAACATCTGTGACATCTCCAGCGTCAAGGACAATCCCCTTGTTACAAGCGGGAGTTGGTCGAGAAGACAGACGTTGGTCAGCCGCTGTTGGCTGGAGGTCGCTGCTGGGTTGTCAAGTTCTGTGACTGCCCTTGACTCGTGTGCGGGCCCCGCGCGAACACGGGTCGGGGCGAGAAGGAGGCAGGGCGAGTTGCCCGCGGGCAGCCGTCGTCGGCGGCGGGTTCGGCCACACGTCTGCTTCGTGTCGCGGTCAGGCTTCGCCGACCGGGCGGCACCCGGCTCGGCCTTGCGGGTGGGGGAGCAACGGGCCGCAGTCGCAGCCCTGTTGCTCCCCGAGCCGTCAGTCGCCCATCGCGTGGAAGCCGCCGTCGGCGTGCACGATCTCGCCCGTCGTCGCGGGGAACCAGTCGGAGAGCAGGCCGACGGTCGCGCGGGCGGCCGGCTCGATGTCGTCGGCCTTCCAGCCCAGCGGCGATCGCGCGTCCCAGGTGGCCTCGAAGTCCGCGAAGCCCGGGATGCCCTTGGCCGCGATCGTCCGAAGCGGACCGGCCGCGACCAGGTTCACCCGGATCCCCTTCGGGCCGAGGTGCCGGGCCAGGTAGCGCGAGCAGGACTCCAGCCCGGCCTTGGCGACGCCCATCCAGTCGTAGGACGACCAGGCGACCGTGGCGTCGAAGTCCAGGCCGACGATGGAACCGCCCTCGTGCATCAGTGGCAGGGTCGCCATCGCCAGCGCCTTGAGCGAGAAGGCGGACACCTGCACGGCGGTCGAGACGTCCTTCCACTCGGTGTTCAGGAAGTTGCCGCCCAGTGCCTCGATCGGGGCGAAACCGATCGCGTGCACCACGCCGTCGAGCCCGTCCACGTGCTCGCGTACCCGATCGGCCAGCGAGTCGAGGTGTCCCTGGTCGGTCACGTCCAACTCAAGCACCGGCGCCGGCGTGGGCAGCCGCTTGGCGATCCGCTCGACCAGGCTCAGTCGCCCGAAGCCCGTGAGCACCACCTCCGCGCCTTCCTCCTGCGCGAGCCGAGCCACATGGAAGGCGATCGAGTCGCCGGTCAACACGCCCGTGACCAGGATTCGCTTGCCGGCCAGGATGCCCATGAAAACTCCATTTCCATACCACTGTCGACGGGGACGATCATCACCATCGTGTACGGATCATTGTTGTCGGCCATCCCGCCGTCGCGACCTACCGTCAGTGCGCACGAATTCGGAATCAGATTTCCCCCCGGAAGGGGCCGACCGGTTCCGATGTTCGACTGCCTCTGAATCATCGAGGGGAACGCGCAGTGAATTGGCATGAAATGCCTCGCGGGGAGAACGTGCCCAACGTTCGTGGATCGGCAATCACCAGTGTGTAACGCGACTCGCCCGCAAGTTACCGGGCAGTTCCCGTGCGATCCCCAGATCGCGCGCCAATCCCAAGTCGGCTGTGAAGCTAGCAGCTTGATCCAGCATCAGGCAAGCCTCCGTGGCCTGTCCTCTTTCGCCATGCCCGTGGCTTTGATGCTCAACGCTACCCTGCACCATGATGACGTCCGGGCGAACGAATTATGAACAGCGAGGCAAGATCGGATATCGCCGCCCCGGACATGCGATCGAGTCGATTAGATGGTCTGCGCTGCGCGCGTTCACCGACCGGCAGCGCTCTCCGTTACCTGGAGGACAGATGGCCATGGCGCATGTCCGAATGCGTGACCTTGAACTCCTGCACTCATTGGAATCAGTGGTCGAGACCAATCCCGATCGTCATCCGGCGGCCGTCTTCGCCGGCAGTGGCGGCTCGGCCGTGCGCGACCTGGCCTACGTCTCCTTCCAGGAGCTGGCCACCCGTGTCTCGCACCGCAACACCGGCCGGGCCACCGGCTGCCCGATCGCGGACCGGCTGCTCACCCGGATCTCAAGGCCGGCGGCTGACCACGAACGGTCCCGCCGGTCACGGCACCGGCCTCAGAGCGTCCGAGGGTCCGCGAACACGTCGACCAGCGTCCGCCAGGCCCGCGCGGCCCTGCGGTGTGCGCCGGTCTCGTCGAACAGCTCGGCGGCCTGCCGGCAGGACTTCTGACCATCCGCCATCCGCCCGCCCGCCACCTGGACATCCGCGGCGGCGACCAGACTCTCGGCCAGCTCGTGCGGCGGCAGACCCGGCACCGGGCGGACCTCGGCGGCACGGGCCAGCGCTTCGTCGAACTGCCCCTTGCGGGCCAGGACCAACGCCTCGACCGAGGCCAGCTGGACGCGGTCAGCCTCGGTACCGATCAGCGAGAACGCCTGCCGCGTCCACCCGAGCAGTTCGTCGACGGCGTCCATCGCCCGATCGGTGAGCAGCCAGACCCGCACGGTGGTCAGCGCCAGCCGGGCCGACTGCCGCAGATCGGTCCGCGGCGGCAACAGGCCGGCGGCGCGTTCCAGCAGCGGGACGGCGTCGGCGGGTCGGCCGGTCGCGACGTGCACGTTGGCGGCGGCCCAGCAGGCCAGCCCGCGCAGCCGGTCGGTGGGCAGTTCGTCGAGGCGGTCCATGATGTCGAGCAGCGCTTCGGCTGCTCGGTCGAGGTCGTCCCGAGCGGTGTAGGCGGCGATCAGGGCCAGCCGGGCCCGGCACCATTCGAGCGCGCTGACATCGAGCTCCGCTGCCGCGGCGACAGCCTGCTCACCTGCGCGCACCGCTTCGGCCAGCCGGCCTCGGCACTGCGCCAGCTCCGCGATCGCCGCCGCCACCCGCGCCCGCAGCCGGGTCGAGCTGTTGGTCAGCGGATCGTCGAGCAGGCGCCGGAGCACCGCGTCCCGGTCCACCGGCCGCTCGAGGTCGCCGTAGATCTCGGCCAGCTCCCAGGAGGCCTCCCAGGCGACGTCGTCCTCGCCCAGCGTGTCGGCCTCGTCGACCAGGGCCACCAGCTCATCGGCGGCGAACTCGCACCCGCCCTCGGCACGGGCGCCGCGGGCGACCACCAGCCGGCGAACCAGGTCCGCACGATCATCGGGGTTCGGCCTCGCCACGACGCCGAACTCGTGGAGGGAGAAGCCCAGGCGCGCGGCGATGGCTTTCGCGATCTCCTCGCTGGGCATGCGGCGGCCGGACTCGATCAGCGAAATGTAGCTCGGTGACACGTCACCACCGGCCAGTTCCGACTGGGACATCTCGCGTAGACGGCGCAGGTGCCGAAGGCGACGTCCGAACGCAGGCTGGTCGAGCAACCCGACTCCAAACCTCAACGCGGGCCATCGCGTCGCCGACGACACATCGGCGATTATCCTACCCGACGGTAGGGGCCGAGGTCCGGCCTTCAGCCGCCCTTGGCGTCGTCATCGCCTTCGTAGCCCCGCAGTTGAGGATGACGCTCACTTCGACGCCCACTGAAAGACCCTCGGGGTACCCGTCCCGGACGCCTTCCTCCCGGAGTATGCGCGGAGAAATCCCAGCCGAAAGAGGGTCAGAGCATGTCACGATCCGTTCTGGTCACAGGCGGCAGCAGAGGGATAGGACTTGCGATCGCACGAGGCTTCGCGGAGGCGGGCGACAGGGTCGCGGTCACCTATCGCAGCGATCCACCCGAAGGGCTCCTGTCGGTGCGATGCGACGTCGCCGACCCTGCCCAGGTCGAGAAGGCCTTCGTGGAGGTCGAGCAGGCGCACGGTCCGGTCGAAGTCCTGGTCGCCAACGCAGGGGTGACACGTGATCAGCTGCTGCTGCGGATGACCGAGGAGGACTTCACCACCGTCCTCGACACGAACCTCACGGGCGTCTTCCGCGTCGTGAAGAGGGCTGCCCGGGGGATGGTCCGCTCACGCAGCGGACGAATCGTGATCATCTCCTCCACGGTCGCACTGCGCGGCGAGATCGGCCAGGCCAACTACGCCGCGTCCAAAGCGGGCCTGATCGGCTTCTCCCGCTCGCTGGCACGGGAGCTCGGCCCCCGGGCCGTCACAGTGAACATCGTTTCACCCGGCCTCACCGACACGGGCATGATCGCCGGCCTGACCCCGGAACAGAAGGCGAAGATCATCGCCGAGACCCCGCTCCGCCGCCTCGCTCAACCCGAGGAAGTCGCCGCAGCAGTCCACTTCCTGGCCTCGCCCGAGGCGTCCTTCGTCACCGGTGCCGTACTACCCGTGGACGGCGGAGCGGGGATGGGCCATTGAGGCCGACCGGCAACGTCAACTGACTGACGCTTCGTCACAGTGAGTCGATGCGCCCCTTGACGGTCCGCCACCGACGGTGTGGGTTGACCGGGAGAAGAAGCAACTGGTGTTCCAGGCTCTGAAGGCTGACGCCCAACTGACCGACGAGGTCAGCGGAACGGAGTGGGTGCCGGGGCACGCCATCGGCATCCCCGACCACGAAGTGCTGGCGTGCCTCCCGGCCCGGATGATCCCGATCTTGAGGAAGGCTTGTGATGAAGCTGAGCGTGCCGGACTTCTCTGACCTGCTGAAGGGCGCCAAGCACTCCGCTGTGCACCTGGAAATGCGCGACACGTACGGCGTCGGCAGCGAGAAGGAGAAGATCGCCGCCTGGAAGGCCGGCCACCGGCTCGACCCGGACGACCGCGCGTCGTGGTGGCGCCCCTGGCTCGACCTGATCTCGGAGACCGTGGAACGCGGCGTCGTGATCCGCCGGTGCCGGATCGTCTCCGAGCCGGTCAGCGAATACACCCGCTGGCTGCACTCGGGGACCTTCACGAACACGGCAGCCGGCGAACAGGTCCGCTGGCTGCCCCGGCACCGGACGATGGACATCGCGCTCCCCGGCGTGGACTTCTGGCTGTTCGACGGGGAGACCGTGCTGTTCAACCACTTCACCGGTGAGGGAGCCTGGGCCGACCCCGCGCGCACCTACACCGACGAGGCCGCCGCGGTGAAGCTCGCCGGGTCCGCCTTCGAAGCGGCCTGGGAACGCGCCATCCCGCACGAGCAGTTCACCGTCTGACCCACCGGATAGCCGGCTCATGCCCTCCTCGCCCTCCTCCAGCGCCCAGGCGGCCCGCGTGGCCGTCGCCGCCCGCCTTCGGGAACTGATGCTGGACGCCGGACTCCCAGGGCAGGAGCTGGCTGCCAGGTGCGGCTGGCACCCCGCGAAGACCAGCCGGATACTCAACGCCAAGGCAGCGCCCACCGACGGCGACATCCGGGCCTGGTGCACGGCGTGCGGTGCCGAAGACCAGGCCGCCGACCTCATCGCCACCGCGCGGGCGGTGGAGTCGATGTACATGGAGTGGCGCCGGATTCAGCGCAACGGGATGCGCCGCACCCAGGAGAAGACCTACGACCTGTACGAGCGCACCGCGATGATGCGGGTGTACGTCTCGAACGTGATGCCCGGCTTCTTCCAGACCCCGGCCTACGCCACAGCGCTGATGCGCTCGATCAGGCGCTTCAAGGGCTACCCCGACGACGTGGCCGACGCGGTGGCGGCCAGGGTGGCGCGCAGCCGATTCCTGTACGAGGGAGGCCACCGGTTCGCGGTGGTCATGGAAGAGACCGTGCTGAAGTACCGGATCGGCGACGCCGAGACGATGGCCGGCCAGCTCCGCCACCTGCTCACCGTCATGCCGTTGCCCTCGGTGTCCATTGGGATCATTCCCTCCAGCGTGCCGCGCACGGTGTGGCCGCTGGAGGCGTTCTACCTCTTCGACGATGTTCACGCCCGGGTGGAGACCCTGACGGCAGCGATCGACGTGACCCAACCCCGCGAAATTGCCGACTACGCGCAAGCGTTCGCCGGGCTGTCGAAGATGGCCGTGCATGGAGACGACGCGCGGGCACTGGTCAGCGCGGCGATCACTGCCTTGGGCTGAAAGCCCGCAATAAATTGCAATCGCGTTGAGTGGCCGGATGGTTACTCCCTATCGTCGTTGATGTCGCCACCTGAGCTGACGGGAAGCCAAGTCCGCTGCTCCGGGCGGCCACCGTCGCCGAGCCCGGAGCGGCCGCCCGGCCCGATGCCGCCGGACGGCAGCGCGACCACTACGACCACCACCAGCGCCGAGTAGAGGGAGACGACCATGGGCAAGCACGGAGACGGCAAGGGCGGCAGCGGCGGCGACAAGAACGGCTCTCCGAAGACCAACGATGGGCAGTGGAACAAGCCCGTCACGCCGCCGACCGCGAAGGAGAAGGGGAAGTGAGCAGCTGGCAGTCGCTGGTCGCCGAGATGCGCGCATCCGGCGCGCTGACGAAGGAGTGGGAGCCGTCGTTCCTGGCGCACCCGCGCAGTTCCTTCACTCCGGACCGTTTCCACGACGGCGAAGAGTGGATCGACCGGACCGAGCAGCCCGCTCGCTGGCTGGAGCTGGTCAACTCCGATGTGCCCTTGGTGACCCAGCTGGACGACGGTCAGGAAGACGGCGACGGCATCCCCACGTCGTCCCTGTCGATGCCGTCGTTGGTGGCCTCCATGCTCTCCGACGTGACCCCGGCCGACGACAGCGGGCGTCATCCTTACCCCGTTCGGCACCACGTTCTGCAACGGTTCACTGGTTCGTCTGGTAGTCGGTGAGGGTGCCGCAGCTGGCCACTTCGGCGGCAATGCCGCCTTCATGTGGGTGCGCGGCCAGCGTCAGCCCTCCGAGCCATTCGATGTCGACGACACCTTCGACTACCGCCCTGCGGTAGCCGGCCCGGGAGAATTCGACACCCATCCCGCACAGTTCGCCCTCGGCCTGCGCCTGCCGGGGCTGCGCACCATGGACGTGTGGGCGGACCACGCCAGGTTCGGCACCGGGCGTACGGAGATCTGGGATTCCATCTCGTACGCGCACTGCCGGTGGGCCGATCCGGACGGCAACCACGCCGTGGCACAATCCGGACCGCGCCGACTGTGGGACGAGGTCGAAGCGGCCTTCGAGTGGTGGGTGAAGAACGACCGCCCGGGGCCCGAGCGGTTCGGATTGACCGTCACAACCGACGGCACCCACCGCGCATGGCTCGACGATCCGGCCGAATCCTGGGTGATCTGACCGAGCACCGCCGGCGTACCGCGACGGCCTCGGGCTGCAGTTCGAGGCCGTCGCCCGTTCGAGGGACACACCTCCCGCCACGCCGACCGCGGGCGCGAGACTGTCCACCCTCAACACTGGTCCTGGGAGGCCCATGTGACGGACACGGCGACGACCACCCACCAGGATGATGCCCCATCCGAGGAGCTGAAGTTCCAGCACCCCGGCGGCGACAACCCCGAGATCGCCGACTCCATGACCGCCCGGAACATGGCCCGGCGCCTGCCCCGCCTGATGCGCCGCACCCTCGATCTGGCGTGGCGCGTCGACCGCGCCGCCATCACCGTCCTGCTGCTCTGCCAGGCCGTCTCCGGGCTGCTCGGCGCCTTCGGACTGCTGGCCACCACCGGCACCATCAGGGCCCTGATCGCCTCCGGCCACATCATCGACCGTCTCCACCAGGCCATCCCCTCCATCGCGGTCATCGCCGGGGCGGCCGGCCTGCGGTCGCTGCTGGGGATCACCGTCACCGCCCTCTCATCCCGGATCGCCCCGAAGATCGCCCGCGAGGCCGAGCTGATGATGCTCGACGCGGCCACCGCCTCCGAGCTGACCGCCTACGACCGCCCCGGCTACTACGACCGGTTCAGCGCGGCCGACCGCGGGGTGGAGGTCTCCCGCGATCTCATCGGCGAGACCCAGAACCTGATCTCCTCCGGCGCCTCACTCATCGCAGCCGCCGGGGTCCTGACCGTCCTTCACCCTGCGCTGCTGCCGCTCCTGGTCCTCGCAGCCCTCCCACAGGGCATCGCCTCCGTCCGCTCCGCTCGGATCGGCTACGTCACGATGGTCGGTACCCACCGGGACCGCCGGGTACTGAGCCTGCTGCGCTGGTACCTGGTCGACAAGGAACCGGCCGACCAGATCCGCTCGGGCACCATGGCGCCGTTCCTGCTGGAGAAGTACCGAGCGGCAGGCGACCGCGTCACCGCCGCCACCAACAACGCCGCCTGGCGCAGCGCCAAGGTGTACGTGCTCGGCGCCCTCGCAACCGGCGTGGCCACCGGCCTCGTCTGGGGTGCCGTCATCGTGCTGCTCGCGACCGGCCACATGTCGTTGGCGGCGGCAGGCACCGCGTTCTTCGCGCTCGGCGCCGCGTCGTCCGGGCTGCGCGGCATCGTCGGCTACGGCGCCGACCTCTATCGCACCGGGCTCTACCTCGACGACTGGTCGACGTTCCTGGACGAGGCCGGCGCCCACCGGATCGACCGCGGCGACAGGGCCCCCGGCGCCCCGCTGTCCGTCCGGGCCGAGAACCTCACATACACCTACCCCTCCTCCGACACCCCGTCCCTGGAGAAGGTCACCCTGGAAGTCCGCCGCGGTGAAGTCGTCGCCCTGGTGGGCGAGAACGGCAGCGGCAAGACCACCCTGTCCAAGATCCTCGCCGGGCTCTACCTCCCCACCGAAGGCGCCGTCACCTGGGACGGCGTCGACACCCGAGACCTCGACCCCCATGCCCTCTGGCAGCAGACCGGCGTCGTCCCGCAGAATTACGCCCACTTCCCGGTGACCGCCCGCGAGAACATCACACTGGGGCAGCCCCACAGCAACGACGAAGCCATCCACGCCGCCGCTGTCTCCTCCGGGGCCAGCGACGTCCTGGACGATCTGCGCTCCGGCCTGGACACCCTCCTCGCGCGGGAGATGTGGGGCGGCCAGGAACTCTCCGGCGGTCAGTGGCAGCGCATCGCCATCGCCCGCGCGTTCTACCGGCGCGCCGGACTGCTGGTGATGGACGAGCCCACGAGTGCCCTCGATCCCCGTGCCGAGCACCGGATCTTCGCGGGTCTGCGTGAAATGGCGCGGGACCGGGCGGTCGTGCTGGTCAGCCACCGGCTCGCGAACATCGCCATGGCGGACCGCATCGTCGTCCTCGACCACGGACGCGTGATCCAGACCGGGACCTTCCCCGAGCTGGTCGCCGAACCCGGCTTGTTCCGTGAGCTGTGGGAACTCCAGAACGACCGGGGCGTCCCCGCCCAGCGCACTGACAGCGCCAACCAGGCCGGGAACGCCTGAGGGCAAGCAACACCGGGCGGCATGGGACGCGAACGGGGCGAAGCAGTGATCCACGAGCCCCGGGGAGGGGAGCTACTTTCTCTCCGGGCGGCGCATGCGCAGGGCGAGTGCCGGGCACTGGTTCACGGCGCGGTGGGCGCCGTGTTCCTGCCAGGGGGCGACGGGGACGGTGGTCGATGCGGGATAGCCGTGCGGGCCGAGCCGGACGAGGCCGGGAGCCAGGACGCCGCACAGCCCGTGCCCGGCGCAGCGGGACCAGTCCACCTCCAGGTGTGGGCCTTCGTCGCGGGGGAGCGGCAGCACGCCGAGGACCGGCCTCCCGCAGCCGGTGCCGGCGACGTGGGCCTCGACGTCCCCGGCGAACACGTCGAGCGCGCTCAGCACGAAGCGGGCCGTGCCGTCGGGGTGCGAGCAGGCGCCACCACCCTGCGCGCCGCCAAGGGCGCGCTGTACGTCCTCCAGTTCCGCCGGCCCGCCGGCGCCCGTGGCCAGCGCGGCGAGTGATTCGGCGGCGTCGGGCAGCCCGCGTTTGCACGGCCCGCACTGTCCGGCCGACTGGCCGGCCAGCCAGGCCGCAACCCGGGCGATCTCGCCGAGCGGGCAGGTGGCGGCCGGGAGCGCGACGATCGCACCGGCGCCGAGGGTACCGCCGAGCTCGGCCAGACCCGCGCGGGAGAGCGACGCGCTGACGGCGTCCACCGGGTCCAGCCAGCCGCCGTGATAGCCGCCTACCAGCACGCCGTCGCCCGGCCGCAGCCCACCCGTGTCCAGTACGTCGCCCAGCCTGGTGCCGAAGGGGGCCTCGACCACCAGAGGCTCCGCCCCCGGACGGTTCACCGTCAGCAGGACCGTGCCGGGCTCGGAGTCGGTGCCGACGGCGGCGTACGCTTCGGGGCCGAGTCGGGCGGCCACGGCGAGCTGCGCCCAGGTCTCGGCGTTGGACAGCAGCGTGGGGCGTCGTCGAACGCCTCCCGTTCCGCCCTCGGCCGCGCGGGCCTTCACCGCGGCGGGCAGGACCGGAAGCCCGTTGACCCCGCGGATCAGTGCGCCGGACTCGCCGGAGACGAAGCGCTCGGGAAGGCATACGGTCCGGGCCGGGCAGGGCAGGTCGCGCTCGGCGATGGCGGCGGGGATCGAGACCTCGCCGGGGCTGCCGGCGGCGACGCCGATCACGATCTCCTCGGCCCCGAAGGCGGCTGCGGCGAGGCAGGCGCCGTCGAGCACCAGGTGCGGAGCTCGGGCGAGCAGCATCCTGTCCTTGGCGCTCGGGGGCTCGCCCTCCGCGCCGTTCACCACGACGACCGGGCGTGTCCCGGTGCGGTCGGCGGCGGCCACCGCGGCCCGGGCCTTGCGGGCGAAGGGGAACCCCGCGCCGCCGCGTCCGCGCAGATCGACGCGCTCGGCCAGGTCCAGCAGGGTGCCCTGGGTGAGCCGGGGTAGCGGCGGGTGGAGGCGGGTGTGCGCGGCGAGGTCGAGCCGCTGGAAGCGGTCCAGCCCGGTCGTCAGCCGGGGCGGCCCCAGGTGGCGCACCGGTGGCAGGTCGATCCGGGCGCTCACAGGCCACCGCCGGGCTGGGCCGGCGCCAGGGGCCCGGGTACGGGTGGCGCGGCGTGCCGCGGTCGGCGCGGCGCGGTGGCCGGGCGCGGTGCGCCGGCATCGCGGGCCTTGGAGCGGCGCAGCTGACGGGTGGCGGTCCGGTGGCGTCCCAGCCAGGAGAGACCTCGCACCAACAGAGCGAGGGCGACCAGCGCAGCACACAGCCCGTAGCCCCACAGGACCCAGGCGTGCGCCGCGCGTCCGGCGGTCAGACCGTGGGCCAGCGCGATCGGCCAGCAGGCGTACGCGCCCGCGTGCATCACGCGCCAGAGCCAGGCGTGCCGACTCCCTGCGAATCGCCCGCGAATCGCGCCCGTCGCCGTGACCAGGACCAGCAGGTCGGCTGCGATGGTCCCCAGGCTCACCGCGAGGGCGGTGTCGCCGGTGAAGGGCAGGACCGTGCTCTGCGGGTCGGCGTGGCCCTCGGCGATCTTGACCGCGATGTGGACGGCCAGGAACCCGAGCGCCGCGACGGCGGTTGCCCGATGCACCGACTGGACAGCCACCCGCAACCGGGGCGTCAGGACCAGGCGGTCGGTGGCGGCCAGCCCGCAGACCACCGCCGCGGTCAGCGCGAGCAGGGTGAAGACCCCGGCGAAGTAGTCCAGGAAGGCCATGACGCGGGCTGGTCCGGACATCTGGGCACCTTCTTCCGTGGGTTCGGGAACCGCCATTCTTAGCAGCGCCCGAACAGCGGCGAAGGTCCCCGAGTACGACACCGGGTAGTAGGTGGACCCCGCCGACCGGGGCCTGTCCGCACTCCGAGCACAGTGGCCGTACCTACACCGGAACGTAGTAGGCACCCGGCGTGACGTAATCGGGCTCACGCTCCGGCGACCGCCACGCAGTCTTGGCTACCGCTCCCCGTTCCCGTGCTGGGTGTTCAGGCAGAGTGCCCAGACGTCGGTGTAGGTGTTCGGGGAGGGCGACCCCCCGACGTGGACGGACGCCGCCCAGGAGGCGGGCGCGGTGGTTCCGTCAGCGACCGGCGTGCCGGCGGAGTCGCTGGGGTAGCTGCCGGCGAGGTGGGTACCGCCGGACCCGGCCTTGCTGAAGTCGGTCGTCGTCACGTCGCCGCCGCTGGTGGCGGCGCCCCCGCTGACCAGTTGCCAGGCGTCGCGCCCGTTCCCGTGGCGGCGGTCCCCGGCGGGCGAGGCGCAGCCGACCGTGGCCGTCAGGCGTGTGCCGGCCGTGGTCGGGCCGCTCACCTCGCTGAAACCGACCTTCGTGGTGAGGTCCTTGGCGTTGACGTGGTCGCCGGTGCAGATCGCGTAGGCGTAGGTGGTGTTTCCGCTGTCGCGTCCGCCGCCGATGCCCCCGACGGCGGTCCAGGAGTCGGGGTTGGTCTCGCCGTCGGCCGCCGCCTTCTGGCCGAAGTCGTGGGCGGCGTCGTTGAAGGTGGGGAAGCTGGCGATCGGCTTGAGGCTTCCGACGCTGGCCGGGGTGGTGCGGGCGCCGCCGCCGATCAGGCGCGTCCCCTTGGGGCAGGTCGCCACGACGAGTTTCGCCGTCTGCGAGGCGGAGGGGCCGGTGGCCTTGTTCATGACGACCTGGGTGTGCCTGACCTGGTGGCTGGAGAGGCACAGGGCGTAGGGCGTGGAGGAGAAGGTGAGGCTGGAGTTGCTCCCGCTGCCGCCGAACGCGAGCCAGTGCGTGACGTCGTGTCCGACGACCCCGGGAGCGCCGGTGAACTCGGTGACGCCGTCCGCGCTGGGCGCGACGCCCATCACGTGGTTGCCGTTCCCCGACCGGTCGTCGCCCTCGGCCTGGTCGATCCCGCCGCCGGAGACGAGCCCGTGCGCGCAGTCCGCGTGGGACGAGACGCCGGTGAAGGGGGTTGCCGGGCCCATGGTGGCTCCGGGGGACGTGACGGTGACGGTCGCGGTGTGGGCGTACGCGAGCGACGGCACCGCCAGGACGAGCAGGGCGCCCGGCACGAGCGCCCTGCCCAGGGTGGCGGCCGGAAGGAACCTCTTCGTCATCGACTGCTGCCTTTCTACTGGCTCGGTGGTGGTGGTGATGGCGGTCGGGGTGTCAGACGCCGTCGTTGGCGCAGAGCGCCCAGACGTCGGAGTGGGTGCTCGTCGAGCCCGTTCCGCCGCTGTGCGCGAAGGCCGTCCAGGACGCCGCCGTGGTGGTCCCGTTGCCGACGGGGTTGCCGCTGGAGTCGCTGGGGAAGCTCCCGTTGAGGTGGTCACCGGCCGAGCCCGGTCCGGTGAAGTCGGTGGTGGTCACGTTGCCGCCACTGACGGCGGCGCCCCCGCTGACCAGGTTCCCGTCGCCGCTTCCACAACTGGCGGTGGTGTTCTGGCCGGTGCTCCCGGTGCTGGGGCCGCTCGCCTCGCCGAAGCGGACCTTCACGGTGACGCCGCTGACGTTGATGCCGTTGCCGCTGCAGATCGCGTAGGCATAGGTCTCGTTACTGGCGTTGGTGCTGTTGTCCCAGCCCACGGCGCTCCAGGAGTCGGGGTTGGTCTCCCCGTCGGCCGCGGCCTTCTGGCCGTAGTCGTGGGCGGAGTTGTTGAAGGTGGGGAAGCTGGCGATCGCCTTGAAGTTGCCGGTGTTGCCGGGTGTGACGAGGGCGCCGCCGCCGAGCAGGGCGGTGTTGGCCGGGCAGGTCGCCGTCACCAGGCCCACCGTCGTCGCGGTGGTGGGGGCGTTGACCTTGTTCATGACGACCTGGGTGTGGTTGATCAGGTTGCTGGTCAGGCACATCGCGTAAGGGGTGGTGGAGAACGAGGAGTTGAGCTGGCCGCCGCTGCCGCCCTTGGCGATCCAGTACGCCACGTCGGTGCCGACGACCCCGGTCGTGCCGGTGTACTCGGTGCTGCCGTCGGAGCTGGGCTCGGTGCCCAGCACGTGGTTGCCGTTCACCCCCGTGCCCGTCCCGATGGCCTGGTCGATCCCGCCGCCGGAGACGAGCCCGCTGGTGCAGTGGGCGCTGGTCGAGACGGAGGAGTCGACGGCGCTGGGGCCGAGGGTGGCCCCGGGGGTCCGCACCGTGACGCTCACGGTGTTGGCGTACGCGGCGCCCGGCGCCGCCAGGACCAGCAGGGCGCCGATGGCCAGTGCCTTGGTGTGAAACTTCATGCCGCATCCTCCGGGTCGGGCTGATCAAGGTCGGACCCGATTGAAGCCGCAGCCCGGGCGCGCGGACTACTGGTGCGGGGTACAGGGCGAGGCGCCCGTGACTGGCTGATCGGACAGTGCGGGCGACGGGATGACTGTCACGCATCTGGTGTTCTGCTGGCGAGTCACTAACATGAGGTCGACTCATCTTGGTTGAGGAGGCTGCCATGCAGGACGGACGAGCGACGGCACGGCTGAGGTGAGCACCCCTCACATCACCGGCGCTCCGCTGCCGCCGCCGGTCGCGCTGGCCGAGCCGCAGAGTCGGGTGAGCGGCTGGTGGACGGCTTCGCTCAGTCTGGCGAACCTGGCCGTCTTCCTGGGGTTCTTCACCCCGATCCAGATCCTGCTGCCGCTCCAGCTCGAACATCTGGACGCCGCCCACAAGGCGAGCCTGCTCTCCTGGGTGACGGGCGTGGGCGCCCTGGTCGCGATGCTGGTCAACCCGCTGGCCGGTGCGCTCTCGGACCGGACGACCAGCCGGTTCGGACGCCGTCGCCCGTGGATCCTGGCCGGCGCTCTGCTCGGCGCCGCCGGCCTGCTCTGCACGTCGCACCAGCACGGCCTGGCGGGCATCATCGCCGGCTGGGCGCTGGCGCAGGCCGGTCTGAACGTGATGCTCGCCGGGGTGACCGCACCGGTGGCGGACCAAGTGCCGCTCGGGCAGCGGGCGGTGGTGTCGGGGTGGACCGGGATCAGCCAGTCGCTGGGGCTGGTGGTCGGGGCGCTGCTGGTGACGGTGGTGGTGAGCGGGGTGCTGTCCGGCTACGCGCTGACGGCGGCGGTCACCCTCGCGCTGGCGCTGCCGTTCGTGCTGTTCTTCCCCGACGCCGTGCTCCCGGCACGCTCGCGCGCCTCGCTGCGCCCGCGCGCCCTGCTGGCCGGCTACTGGGTCAGCCCGCGCCGGCACCCCGACTTCGGCTGGGCCTGGCTCACCCGTTTCCTGATCAACCTCGGCAACGCGATCGGCACCCTCTACCTGCTCTACTACCTCACCGACGCCGTGCACTACCGGTCTCCGGACGCCGGCGTGCTGATCCTCACCGCCGTCTACACCCTCGCCGCCCTGCTCACCGCGATCCCCAGCGGCGTGCTCTCCGACCGGACCGGACGTCGAAAGCCGTTGGTTGTCGCCTCCTGCGCGGTGATGGCGCTGGCCGCGCTGCTGCTGGCCGCCGTCCACAGCTGGCCGGCCACCGTGCTGGCCGCCGCGGTGCTCGGCGCGGGCTATGGCATCTACCTCGCCGTCGACCAGGCCCTGGTCACCCAGGTGCTGCCCGCCGCCGCCGACCGCGCCAAGGACCTCGGCGTGATCAACATCGCCAACTCCGGCCCGCAGGTGCTCGCCCCGGCGCTGGCCGCGCCCATCGTCGCCCACCTCGGCGGCTACGCCGGCCTCTACACCGCCACCGCCGTGGTCACGCTCCTCGCCGGCCTGCTGGTCCACCGCATCCGGGGCGTTGCCTGACGTCCGGCCGGAGCGACTACGGTGGTGCGGAGCGATTCGAACACCATCTACTCCCCGGAATCCACTCCCGGACTCTCTCTCGGAGGACTGCAACCGATGGACCGTCAACTGACCCTGATGGCCGTACACGCCCACCCCGACGACGAGGTGCTGTCCACCGGCGGCGTCCTGGCGGCTGCCGCGGCGGAGGGCATCCGTACCGTCCTGGTGACCTGCACCAACGGGGAGCAGGGCGACGGGCCTGGTGGGGTCAAGCCCGGCGAGCCCGGTCACGACGAGGCGCAGGTCCGCGAGCTCCGGCTGCGGGAGTTGAAGGAGTCGGTGGAGGTGCTGGGCATCTCCGACGTGGAACTGCTCGGCTACCCCGACTCCGGCATGGTGGGCTGGGAGGCCAACGGGCGTCCGGAGGCGTTCGCCAACGTCCCGTTGGAGCAGTCCGCGGGGCGGCTCGCCGAGCTGATGGAGCGCTACCGGCCGGATGTCGTGGTCACCTACGACGAGATCGGCGCCTACGGCCACCCCGACCACATCCGGGCGCATCTGATCACGGTGGAGGCGATCAGGAAGAGCGGCGTTCCGGCGAAGTTCTACTACACGGCCATCCCGCGCAGCCGGACGGCGGAGCTGTTCGCGTCGCTGCGTGCGAACGGCGTGGACATCGGCGACTTTGAGCTGCCCGACGACTTCGGGACCCCGGACGAGCTGATCACGACCGTGGTGGACGTGTCCCCCCACGTCGACCAGAAGCGCAGAGCGCTGCAGGCCCACGAGAGTCAGAGCGACGGCATCTTCATGCTGCGGCTGCCCGAGGAGGGCCAGCAGCGGGTGTTCGGCCAGGAGTCCTTCGTCCGGCAGTTCAGCACCGTCCCCGTCCCGGACCACGAGGACGACCTCTTCGCCGGCCTGCGCTGAACCGACCCGGCCCCGACAACCCACAGGTCACAGACGTTTCGGTCGAAACGCCTGTCACCGTCGCGTGGGATGCCTAGGATCAGCCGCAACTGACCCTTGGGGGAACACGCGTATGAGCAACAAGCTCGGACTGGCCGAGGTCCTCGGGGCACTTCAGGAGGAACTCGCAGTCGCGGCACGGGCCGCTGAGGACCATGAGGTGCGCTTCCCGGTGGAGGGGGCCACCGTGGAGTTCCAGGTGGCCGTCACCCTGGATGCGAAAGCCGGTGGGAAGGCCAGGTTCTGGGTGCTGGAACTCGGCACGGACACCGGGTACAGCAGGGAGCACATCCAGACCGTCACCCTGCAACTCGGGGCGCCCGTGCGCCGCGACGGCCAGACGGTTCAGGTCACGTCACGGCCCAGCTCCGAGAAGCCCTGACGGGAATGCCGCAGACTCAGTACGCAGTGGAGGTCCTGTGGAACTCGGGACCGGATTCCGTAGCCAACTGGAGGGTGTCGTCGGGGTACTGCATCGGCGCCGGCCACGTCCTGACGGCTGGTCACGCGGTCGGGCCGGGAGCGGTCTCGGTGCGGTTCGGCGGCAGCCAGGAGGTTCCCGCCAGGGTCCTGGTGCACGGCGGCGAGCAGGTCGACCTGGCGATCCTGGCGCTGGACGGGCCGGGAGCCCCTGAGGCGCCGGAGGTGCGCATCGCCCACGTCGATACCGGCCAGGCCACGCGCCTGGACTGCCAAGGCGTGGGCTATCCCTGGTGGAAGGAGGACGAGAACGCCTCCGGAGGGCCGCGGCCGCGCGGTCGCGCCCAACTCGTCGGATTCGTGCCCACGGCGGAGGGGACGGCCGGTGGCCGCCTGACTCTGCATGTGGAGGCGGCACCGCGCGACGACGCGAACGGCCAGGCCGACTCGATCTGGAGCAGCATCTCGGGCACGGTGGTCTTCGCGGGCGACCGCTCCGGTGGCGAGTTAGCGATCGGCGTGGTGGTGGCGCACCGGCGCAGGGACGGTGCCAGCGCGCTCACCCTGGAGCCGTTGTCGGCCATCGAGCGGTTGGAGCCGGAGAAGCGCGAGGCGTTCCGGTCGCTGCTGGGGGTGGGTCGTGACGTCCGGATTCCGCTGCTGAGCGGCACAAGCTATCCGGAGCCCGTACCGCCGCAGCGGCAGGTGTCGGTCCGCCGGATCCTGGCCGGCGTCCTCGCGGCCGTGCTCATCGTCGCGGGTGCGCTGGTGTGGAGCTCCCACCAGGACTCGGTGGCGGACGGACTCACCGGGGGCTCCGGCATCAACGCCACCCTCACCGGCACCGGCCGACCGGGCGACCCGAACAGCTGGTGGGTCCTGAAGGACCCGCAACCGGCCCCCGCCGCCGACACGACGATCGCTGTGCTGGCGGCGGCGCACGAGGGGGCACCGATGGCCGAGCAGACGATCAGGTTCACGCTGCAGGGCAACCGGCACAGCGGCGTGATGCTCACCGACATCGGCGCCCGGGTGATCGATCGCCAGGCGCCGCTGGCCGGAACCGCCTACATGGCAGAGCCCGGCGGTAACGCCCCGGCCCTGAGGGTCGGCCTCGATCTGGACGAGGACCAGCCCCGCGCCCGGACGTACAGCGGCGACGACAGCCGCACGCTGGGGGGCTTCTACTTCGACGCCAACGGCTTCAGCCTCGCCTACCGGGAGACGACGCCGGTCACCGTCACCGCCTTCGCGCAGCGCAGCCTGGTCCGCTTCGTCCTGGTCGTCTCGTACACGGTCGACGGCAAGCTGCAACATACCGAGCTCACGGACACGGGCGGCAAGCCGTTCGCGGTGTCCGGCATCGCCGATCACCTGGCCGGCGCCTACACCCTGCCCGTAGGCCCTGCGGGAACGGCCTGGGTCACGGCGGGCACCACCAGGGCGGACTTCAACAGCCTTGCGGTGAGGCTGAATCCCTGATGCGCCGCGACACGAAGATCATCGCCGGACTCCTGGCCCTCGCCCTGAGCGTGGCCGCCGCCATCGTCTGGCACTCGATCCAGCACGCGGGGCCGACGCCGAGCCGCGACACCTGGGCGTTACCGGCGGACCCCTGCCAGGTGCTGACCGTCGACGAGCTCAACCTCGTCACGGAAATCCCCGCCGACTCGTACTACCGCAAGCTCCCCATCGTCACCCGGCCCGACTCGTTGACGTCCTACGGGTTCGGCAACATCGACATCAAGTACCAGACCGATCCGACCTCCTGCCAGTTCGACCAGTCGACGTCCGAGACCGCCGCCAAGCCGCCGCCGACGTACCAGGACACCCAGTGGGAGGCGGAGTGGCAGTACGGGTACGTCACGGCCGAAGCCTGGAACCACGGGAAGCAGAGCGAACTCGCCAGTGGCGGATGCAGCTCCGTCGACGTTCTGGCGGGGGCTCAGGACGCGCTGTGGTGCCAGAGGGACGGGCTCTTCCTGCTGCGCGGCGGCATGATGTTCGGCTTCCGTGTGGAGAAGGACTTCCATGCTCCCAACGACGGCTCTACCACCGAGACCGACTCGGAGGACGATGCCAAGAGCATGGCGGTGAAGGCGCTCGACCGGATCGCCAGCGGCTCCTTCCCCGCGCCACCGGCGGCCGTCGGCCCCGCCTACGGAAGCAACGTCCTCATCGGAACAACGAGCGAGGGGGATCCGGCGACAGTGCCCACCGCAGCCCCGGGCGTAGCCCCCGTCGCGGCCTGCTCCCCGGCACAGCAACCGTCGAGCGGCGCGCCGAACGTCCCGGTGCCGCAGGACCTCACCCTCCCGAAGGGCGTCACGCTCCCACCCTCGTGGCAGGTGTACGGCGTCAGTGTGCAGGCCGCCGCGAACCGGGGTGCCGGACCCGGCGTGGTGTACCTGGCGGGCCCCCCGGCCCGCTGCGTGACCGAGGTCAGCGGGACGGGCAGCGCCGTCATCCACACCGGAGACACCGTGGTGGGCATCGGGGATCCGTCCGGCAACGATGTTCAGAGCGTGGTCGTCGCCGACCTCGCCGGGCCACCCAGCAGCGAGCGGACCGCTGACGCCGTGTGCGGCATCCAGGACCCGGCGGTGCAGGCCTCCGTCGTCCAGCGGCTCGGACTCGCGCCCTGCCCGCCCGCCGGCGCGACGGCGGCAGGAGGCCGGCTGACCCTGGATACCGGCAACCCCGACGTGATCCTCACCGTCAGCAGCTCGACCAGGCCCGGGGACCAGAACTTCACCGACGTCAACTACACCCTGCGCGGCTACGTTGTGGACCCGGCGCAGCGGATCGTCGACGAGCAGTGGATCGCCTGCGACCCGTGGGCGCAGAACGTCGTGGCCTCCTGCCAGGCCACCTTCGCCCTGTTCCTGCTGAAGGGATCCCGGATCGGCACCCTGCTGGACGCCGGTCGCTCCGCAGCCGTACTGGCCGCCCTCTCCGGCTTCCTGACCGCCCAGCTCCCCCCGGGGAGCCACTGAGCCATCCGGACACTCGCGAATAATCCGGTGCCGTGCTGCCGCCGTCTTCCCTACACTCGCCAAGTACCGCGCGCTGCCGCCACCTTGCAGAGCAGCGCGGACCGCTGACGAGTGAGGGGAGACCGGCCGTGCGTGACCGCATCGCTGTCGTCGTTCCCCGTTCGCGGTACGAGGTGATCCTGGTGTCCTCGTCCTCCCGGTTCCGGCTGCGCGGCCGGTACCGGATGCCCGTGGTGGGCTGCTGACCCTGCGTCAGGGTCGGGGTCCGCCAGGGGAATCGCGCACGCCCCTGTAGGGATCGCCCTGAAAGGCCACAGGCCGTGCACACCAACCTCAACCTCGACACCATCCGCAACCTGGGCATCCTCGCCCACGTCGACGCCGGCAAGACCACCGTCACCGAACGGATCCTGTTCCTCACCGGCGCCAGCCACAAGCGCGGCGAGGTCCACGACGGCACGACCGTCACCGACTTCGACTCCCAGGAGCGCGACCGCGGCATCACCATCTTCGCCGCCGCGGTGAGTTGCGCCTGGGACGGCCACCGGATCAACCTGATCGACACCCCGGGCCATGTGGACTTCGCCGACGAGGTGGAACGCTCGCTGCGCGTGCTCGACGGCGCGGTCGCGGTGTTCGACGCCGTCGCGGGGGTCGAGCCGCAGAGCGAGTCGGTGTGGCGGCAGGCCGACCGGCACGGGGTGCCGCGGATCGCGTTCGTCAACAAGCTGGACCGGGCCGGTGCGGACCTCGACAGCGCGGTCGCCTCGATCCGGGAGCGGCTGCATCCGGTCCCGTTGGCGGTGCAGTTGCCGATCGGACGGGAGGACGGGTTCACCGGCGTGGTGGACCTGCTGCGGATGCGGTCGCTGGTGTGGGCCGACGGCCGCGACACCTTCGACGAGGGCCCGGTGCCCGAGGACCTGCGGGAAGAGGCGCAGGCGCGGCGCCGGCAGCTGGAGGAGGCGGTGGCCGAGCTCCATCCGGCGGCGCTGGAGGAGTTCTGCGCACGGTCGGCGATCGGCGCGGCGACCCTGGCTGCGGCGCTGCGCGACCTGACCCGCACGGGTGAGGCCGTGGTGGTGCTCTGCGGCTCGGCCTACCGCAACCGCGGGATCGAACCGCTGCTGGAGGCGGTCGTGGCCTACCTGCCGTCGCCGCTGGACGTACCGGCGGTGCGCGGCAGCGGCACCCTGGACGGCGCGGTCCAGGAGCGGGCCGCCGATCCGGCGGCGCCGTTCGCGGCGCTGGTGTTCAAGGTGAACGCGACCGCCACCGGGCGGCTGACCTACCTGCGGGTGTACGCGGGAACGATTCGGAAGGGGGACGTGGTGCTGGATGCGGGCGCGGGACGCAGCGAGCGGATCGGCCGGATCCTGCGCGTGCAGGCCGACCGGCACGCGGAGGTGGACCGGGCGGTGGCCGGGGACATCGTCGCGGTGGTCGGGCTGAAGGCGGCCCGCGCCGGTGCCACCCTGTGCGCACCCGCCGCACCCCTGGTGCTGGAGCCGCCGACCGTGGCGGATCCGGTGGTCTCGGTGGCGGTGGAGGCCCGCCGGCGCACCGACACCGAGCGGTTGACGGCGGCGCTGGCCCGGCTGGTCGAGGAGGACCCCTCGCTGTCGGTGCGGACCGATCCCGAGACCGGCCAGACCCTGCTGTCGGGCCTGGGCGAGCTGCACCTGGAGGTCGCGGTGGAGAAGATCCGCCGCGCCCAAAACCTGGAGGTCGGCGTCGGCCGGCCGCAGGTGGCCTACCGCGAGACGCTCGTCACCGGGGTGTCGGGGCTGGTCCACCGGCACGTCAAACAGGACGGCGGCGCGGGCCAGTTCGCGCACCTGGTACTCGACGTGGAGCCGCTGGAGGCAACTGCGACGGAGGCTGCGGAGGGCTTCGAGTTCCGCTCGACGGTGGTCGGCGGGCGGGTGCCCAAGGAGTACGTCCAGGCGGTGGAGGCCGGCTGCCGGGACGCGCTCGCGCAGGGCCCGCTCGGCGGCCACCCGGTGACCGGGGTGCGGGTGACCCTGACCGACGGGGCCACCCATGCCGTCGACTCCTCGGAGTTGGCGTTCCGTACGGCCGCCCGGAACGCGCTGCGCGAGGCGCTGCGGATCGCCGCGATGGCGCTGCTGGAACCGGTGGTCGAGGTCACCGCCACCGTGCCCGACGACGCGGTGGGCGGCGTGCTCGGCGACCTGGCCGCCCGGCGCGGCCGCGTCACGGGCTCGACGGCCGCCCGCGGCGCGACGGCGCTGATCACGGCCACCGTGCCGCTGGCCGAGCTGTTCGGCTACGCGACCCGGCTGCGCAGCCGTACCCAGGGCCGCGGCACCTTCACCACCCGGGCCACCGGGTACGCCCGGGTGCCGCAGGCGCTGGCCCGATAGCGGCGCTCCTGCCCGCCCCTGCGCTTCAGCGCGCGGGGGCGGGCTGGGCGGCGGGCAGGAAGAGCCGTCCGCGCAGGCTGCCGCGCGCGGTGCGGGCGGCGACGAGCAGCCAGGCCAGCACCAGGGCGGCGTAGAACACGGCGGCGGCGACCCGGAACAGCTGCGCGCCGGTGTGCAGGGCGATGCCGCTGGTACCCATCACCATCGTGCCGACGGGGAAGGTGAACGACCACCAGGTCAACGAGAACGGCAGGCCGGAGCGGGCGGTGCGCACGGTGATCGCGCCGGCCAGGGCGACCCACAGCAGGGCGAAGCCCCAGGCCGGGACGCCGTACAGGACGCCGAAGGCCTGCATGGCGCCGGCGTAGGGCGCGGGCACGGCCAGGTGCGCGACGCCGCCCAGCAGGTTGGCCGCGGCGATGGACTGCCCCAGCGGGCCGAGGACGATCCACAGCGTGGGCACCATGGGAGCGGGGCCGATCTTGTGCAGCGCCAGGCGGTACCAGATCAGGGTGATCACGACGATCGAGGCCAGCAGGCTGAGTCCGAACATCGCGTAGCAGCAGAGCAGCAAGGTCAGTTGGGCCTGGCCCGGCGCGGCGTACGGGAGCAGCAGCGCGCCGGTGGAGGCGGAGACCATCGGCGGGACGACGGGCATCAGCCAGCCGCCGAAGGCGCTGTCGGGGCGTACTTCGTGGCGGGTGAACATCAGGTACGGCACGGCGACCGCGCAGAGCAGGCCGCCGGCCGTCCCGGCGAACCACAGGGCCCAGTCGATGTCGACCGCCGCCCGCAGGCCGATGACGTCGCGTCCGAGCAGCAGCGTTCCGGCGCCCACGGTGAGCATCGCCATCGGCGGCGCGCCGTAGAACTGGGCCATCACCGGGTTGCGCGCGTGGCCCCTGGCCCGGGTGCGGTGGCGCAGCCAGTGCAGGGCGGTGGTGATGCTGAGGGCGATCAGCAGGAACGCCGCGAACGCCCACACCGCGGTCGCCGCCGTACGCAGGCCCGGGAACTGCAAGGGCAGCGAGGCCGCCGCGACGGCGACGATGCCCGTTCCCATGACGGAGGCGTACCAGTTGGGGGTGATGTTCGCCAGCACCTGGCGCGGGTCGTCCAGATCGGGCAGCAGCCCCCAGCGCGCCAGCGCGTGGGACGGCACGTTCTTCCTGTTCGCCTTCATGTCCACCACGATGCTGTCCCGCCCCTCCCGGCAGTAGCCGGGCGCGCCTTGCAGGGGTACAAGGCGACCTTGTGACCGGCCGGGTAGCCTGGCCGGATGCCACTGAGTGCACGGATGCCCGAGCTGGGCGCGCTGGAGGTCCTGCTGGCGGTCGCCCGCGGGGGCAGCCTGAACGCCGCCGCCCGCGAGGTCGGCGTCAGTCAGCAGGCCGTCTCGGCGCGGATCTCCTCGATGGAGGCGCAGACCGGCGTGCCGCTGGTCACCCGTTCGGCCCGGGGCTCGGCCCTGACACCGGCGGGCGTGGTCGTGGTGGAGTGGGCCTCGCGCCTGCTCGACGTCGCGGGGGAGCTGGACGCGGGCCTGGCCGCGCTGCGTCAGGACCGGCGCACGCGGCTGCGGGTCAGCGCGAGCCTGACCATCGCCGAGCACCTGCTGCCGGGCTGGCTGGTGTCGCTGCAGGCCGCCGCCCGGCAGCGCGCGCAGGCGGGCCCCGAGGTGGTCCTGACGGCGGCCAACAGCGACACGGTGATCGAGCAGGTCCGCCGGGACCAGGCCGACGTCGGGTTCGTCGAAGGCCCGCAGGCCCCGCGTGACCTGCGCAGCCGCGTCGTGGGCCGGGACGCGCTGACCCTGGTGGTGCGCCACGACCACCCCTGGACCCGGCGCCGTCGACCGGTCGCGGCCCAGGAGCTGGCGGCCACCGCGCTGGTCAGCCGTGAGCCGGGGTCCGGAACCCGCGACGCGCTGGTCGCGGCCCTGCGCGCCGCGCTGGGCCCCGGCGCCGTCCTGACGCCCCCGGCGATGGCGCTGTCCACCACCACGGCGGTGCGCGCCGCCGTGCTGGCCGGCGCCGGTCCGGCCGTACTGAGCGAGCTCGCGGTGGCCGACGACATCGCCGGCCACCGGCTGCGCCGCGTTCCGCTGGACGGCCTGGACCTGCACCGCGAGCTGCGCGCGATCTGGCGGGGCCCCAGCCGGCCGCCCGCGGGAGCCGTCCGCGACCTGATCGCGCACATCGCCCTACGCGAGCGGCCGGCCTGAACCTCTCACCCGTGCGCCGGGGCCGTGCCGATCAGCAGGACGGTGACGAGCAGGACGACGCTGACTCCGGCGAGTTCCAGCAGGACGCCGCGCCGAAGCGCCAACCGGGTGTGCGCGGCGGCGGCGACGGCGAGGACCAGGGCGAACACGGCCGTCTTGATCAGCAGGAGCCTGCCGTACGGCGTGCCGGTCAGCGCGCCCACGCTGCCCACCTCGCGGAACGCCTGGTACAGCCCGGTGGCGGCCAGCACCAGCACCGAGCCCAGCGCCAGGCGGGAGAAGCGCGCCACGACGCTCCGGTGGCCCCGAAGGACGACGACGGCGACCAGCCCGCCGCCCCACACGGCCATCGCGCTGACGTGCAGCGTCGTGGCCACCAGCGCGAGCGGCACCAGCGTCCCGCTCGACGCGTGGCTGGTCTCGGCCCAGGTGGCGGCGAGGGCGAGGGTCAGCAGCACCGCCGCGGCGGTGCCGGCGGACCGGCGAAGGAGCGGTTCGCCGACTGCCGCGACCAGGGCCAGCAGGACGATCCGGGCGGCCAGCGCGTGTCCTGCGTGGGTGGAGAGGGTGGCGGCCAGCAGCGACCGGTCGGCGGTGTGCGCGAGGGAGTCGCCCTGGGTGGCGGGTCCCTGGACGAAGAGCTGGACCAGCGCCCCGCCGAGCACCGCCGTCCAGCCGAGCACGACGGGCCGGTGCAGGTCGGCCGCCCACTCCGGGCCGGCGGTGGACGGGAGGCAGTGCAGGCGGACGGCCGTGCAGCCGACCAGCAGGGCGAGCCCGGCCAGGCCCAGCCAGACGGCCAGGTCGAGGACCGCGTCGGTCACCCGGTCGGGCGCGCCGAAGTGGCCGGACGCCGCCGTCCGGCTGGGCGCGCCCACCGAGAAGGTGAGCGTGCCGGAGGTGGCGTGCCCGTCGTCGGCCGCGGTGGCCAGCCAGTCGAGGACGAAGGTGCCGTGCTGGGGGCGGCCGGCGAGCTCGACGGCGATGCCGTCGCCCTCGGATCCCGCCGCCCGCAGCGTTCCGCCGTCGACCCGGCGGCCGTCGGGTCCGATCACCTTGACGGAACTCAGCCGCAGCGTCACCTCCTCGGAGAAGACGAGCGTGACCTGCGGCGGCTCCGCGGGGACGACGGCGCCGTTCGCCGGTGAGGAGGAGAGCAGGTCCGCGTGCGCCGCGGCCGGGCCGGCCAGGGCGAGCAGGGTCAGCAGCGCGCCGAGCGTCAGGGCGCAGGCGGTGGCGAGGCGGCGCAGCGGCGCGGGCGTCGAGGTCAGTGGCATGCGCCGGCGGCCCGTCTCTTCTGGACCAGCGGCTCGACGCCGAGCCGGTAGTCGGCCAGCGCGCCGGGGTCGGGGGTGAACCGCCACCGTCCGCCCTGGTGGACCAGGGTGTTGCTGCCCGTGGTGGCGCCGTGGTGCCAGTCGATCCGGACGGTGCTCGGATCGAGGCCCGTGGTGCGGTCGATCACATAGGGGACGCCGATCAGCGGTCGGCACTCGGTGTTGAGGCGGACGAAGTCGGCCTGGGCGATGGCCTGTTGCGCCTGGTCGGTCCACAGCGTCCAGGCCTGGGCCCAACCGCCGCCGGCCAGCAGCCCGAACTCCTCGGAGGCGACCGAGTCGGCCTGCAGCGACTGGGGTGGCGGCGGTGGGGTGGGACCGCTGGGCCGCGGCGCACCGGAGCACCCGGTGGCCGCCGTGAGGAGCGCGAGCATCAGGACGGCGGCGGCCCGCCGGTTCGGTTCGCGGCGCAACGGCCCACTCCGTTCCTAGTTGGTCAGCCGGTTGGTGCCGTAGTGCTCGACCAGTGCCTGGTTGGCCGTCAGGTCGAGGTCGGCGGTGAACTTCAGCGAGTCACGGATCTGGGTGAGCGTGATCGCGGGGTTCGGGATGCCCCCGAGCGAGTAGCTGAAGGACTGTCCGGGTACGATCTGGCGCTGCGCCAGCGGCACGTCGTGGAAGTCGAGCCGGGCGATGTAGAAGGACGTCCCGTCGCCGCGCGGCACCTCCAGGTAGTCCTGCTGGGGGTGGCCGTACTGCTGGGTGCTGGTGTAGCCGTGGTTGTCGGAGCCGGAGGGTGCACGGAAGACCAGCACCGCGCAGTCCGTGGACAGCACTTCGGAGGAGGTGTTGGTGAAGACGAACTGCCAGTCGCCGTAGTACTGGTTGCCGCTGAAGGTGACGTACTCCGACAGCCCGACGTTGCTGGCGAACTGGGTGGTCAGCGGCTCGCTGAGGACCGGGTTGGCGCCGCTGATCGGGTAGTTGACCCCGTTGGCGCAGCGCTCCAGCGGGAGGTCGTACTGCGACGGCTGCCCAGTGGGTACCGCCTGGGTGTAGCCGGCGGGCCCGGCGCTGACCGCGGTGGTCGTGTTCGGGTCGGCGACGGCCGTGCTGCCGCCGGCGAAGGCGGCGACACCGGCGAGCAGCAGGACGGTGGCGAGTCCGGCGCCCAATCCCCGTCTGGTGGAGTGCGGTTGCATGGTGGATCGATCCCCTTCGGTCGCGAGCGAACGAGCGAACACCCGTAAGGTGACAGCCCCCGGTTGGACCGTCAAGGGTCTGGACCATTCAGGTCTAGACCTCATCTGATGGGGGATTTGGCGGCGCCTGACCGGTGTACCCCCTTCTGTCCTTGCGCAAGAGCTTGCTAGCGTGTCCCGTCAGGCCGTCAAAGCAACTGAGCGGCCTGGGGATTCAAGGGGAGCGTTCGATGGGTCGTCAGATAACCGAGGCGCTGGAGCACGTCGCGACCAAGGCCGGGCAGGGCCTGGCCGAGGACTTCGGGGGCTCCTACCAGAAGATCCTCAAGGACACCCACGGCAAGGCCACCAGCGTCGCCGACCGCACGGCCGAGCACGAGTCCGGGGTCGTCGACCACCTCAACGGGACCGGCAAGGGCGAGCCGGGCAAGGGCTCGGTGCCCGACCCGCACCCCGACGAGCACCCGCCCGCCGGCAACCCGGACACTCCCCCCGGCGGCCCCACCAACGCCGTCCGGGACGACTTCGAGCCCGACCTCAGTGGGGGCGGCCCGCGCGGCGGGCAGCGCTCGGACGGCAACGAGGGCACCGAGACCGGCGGCACCGACCCGGTCGACCTGGTCTCCGGCCAGGTGATCACCTCGGCGACCGACCTCGACATCGCCGGACTGCTGCCGATCCTGCTGCGCCGCGCCTACGCGTCCGGCTACCAGGGGGGCACCCTGTTCGGGCCGGGCTGGTCGGGCACCCTCACCCAGCGGGTCCAGGTGGACCTGGAGGGCATCCACTTCGCGGGCGACGACGGCCAGCTGCTGCACTACCCGGTGCCCGCCCAGCCGGGCCAACAGGTGCTGCCCCAGGAGGGCGCCCGCTGGCCGCTGACCTGGGACCACACCGACGACGTCATCCGGATCCACGACCCGGAGACCGGCTGGACCCGCCACTTCGCCGCCACCGGCACCCCGGACGACACCCCTGCCGCCAGGCGCGCCGGCCGCACCGTGCGCCCGCTCACCGCGCTGACCGAACGCAACGGCCACCGGCTGGACTTCGTCCGCGACGACGACCGGCTGCCCGTCGAGCTGCGGCACAGCAGCGGCCGGCGGGTGGCGATCGACCTCGTGCGCACCGCCGCGGGCCCGCGGATCGAGGGCCTGCGCCTGCTGGACGGCAGCGCCGGCGGGCTCGGCACCACCGTCGTCACCTTCGCCTACGACGCCCGCGGCCGGCTCACCGACCACGTCAACTCCTCGGGCCTGCCACTGGTCTACGCCTACGACGGCCAGGACCGGATCACCTCCTGGACCGACCGCACCGGCCACCGCTACTCCTACGAGTACGACGCCGTGGGCCGGGTGGTGCGCGGCCACGGCCCGTCCGGCGCGCTCTCCGTCACCATCGCCTACGACCCGGAGCGCCGGGTCAACACGGTCACCGACAGCCACGGCGGCCGCACCGAGTACCACTACGACGAGCACCAGCACCTCAGCCGGATCACCGACCCGCTCGGCCACAGCGTCCGGGTCCAGCACGACCGCTACAACCGGCTGCTGCGCTACACCGACCAGCTCGGCCACAGCACCCGGCTGACCCGCAACGAACTCGGCGACGTGGTGCGGGTGGACCGCCCGGACGGCAGCAGCCTGCTGATCGGCTACAACGCGCTGCGCCGGCCGGTCGAGATCCAGACGCCCGAGGGCCTGAGCTGGCGGCAGGCGTACGACGAGCGCGGCAACCGCACCGAGGTGACCGACCGGGCCGGCGTCACCACCCGCTTCGGCTACGACGAGGCGGGCCGGCTGACCGGGGTGACCGACGCGCTCGGCCACACCACCCGGATCACCTGCGACCCGGCCGGACTGCCGATCGAGAGCGTGGACGCGCTCGGCGCCCGCAGCGTCCTGCAACGCGACGCCTTCGGCCGGCCGGCCGCCGCCACCGACCCGCTGGGCACCACCGTCCGGTTCGGCTGGACGGTGGAGGGATATCCGCTCTCCCGCACGCTGACCGGCGGCGGCACCGAGTGGTGGACCTACGACGCCGAGGGCAACAACCTCACCCACACCGACGCCGAGGGCGGCGTCACCACCCTGGAGTACACCCACTTCCACCTGCTCACCGCCCGCACCGACCCGGACGGCGCGCACTACCGCTTCCGCCACGACCGCCTGCTCCAACTCGCCGAGGTCACCAACCCGCAGGGCCTGAGCTGGAGTTACCGCTACGACGAGGCCGGCCGACTGGCCTCGGAGCAGGACTTCGACGGCCGCACCGTCAACTACCGCTACAGCGACGCGAACCAGGTCCTCCAGCGGGAGAACGGCGCCGGCCAGCGGGTCGACTTCACGTACGACCCGCTCGGACGGCTGGCGAGCAAGACCGTCGGCGGCGCGACCACCGACTACGCGTACGACCCGGCGAACCGCCTGGTCGCCGCCCGCACCGCGGACTGCGAACTGACCCGCCGCTACGACCCGGTGGGCCGCCTGCTCGCCGAGACCGTCGACGGACGCACCGTCAGCATCGGCTACGACGAGCTGGGCCGCCGGGTCAGCCGCCGCACACCGTCCGGCAGCGTGAGCCGCTGGACGTACGACGCGGTCGGCAACCCGCAGTCGCTCACCGCCGACGACCACCTGATCGGGTTCGAGCACGACGCGCTGGGCCGCGAGACCGGCCGCAGCTTCGGACCGGACCTGGCCCTGGGCTTCGGCTGGGACGCCGCCGGCCGCCAGACCGGCCGGACCACCACGGTCGGCGGCGCCGACCTGCTGCACCGCGCCTACAGCTACGCCGGCGACGGCGGCCTGACCGGCATCACCGACCGGGCGGCGGACGGCTCGACCGAGCACACCGGCATCGAGCTGGACCGGGCCGGCCGGGTGACCGCCGTGCGGGCGGCCGACTGGACCGAAAGCTACGCCTACGACGCCGCCGGCCACCTCGCCGACGCCGCCTGGCCCGGGCAGCGCGAGACGGCGGCCCAGGGCGAGCGCGCCTACCAGGGCGCCCGCCTGCACCGGGCCGGCCGGATCGACTACCGGTACGACGCCGAGGGCCGGGTCATCGGCCGCCGCCAGCGCACCCTGTCCGGGCAGACCAGGACCTGGCGCTACAGCTGGGACGCCGAGGACCGTCTGACCGACGTCGTCACGCCCGACGGCGCGCACTGGCACTACCGCTACGACCCGCTGGGCCGCCGCATCGCCAAGCAGCAACTGATCGAGGTGGACGGCGAACTGACGGTCCTTCAGTGGACCTCTTTCAGTTGGCACGAGCAGACCCTGATCGAGCAGACCGCGCACAGCCCGCAGCTGCCGGGGCCGTACACGCTGAGCTGGGAGTACCAGGGCCTGCACCCGATCGCGCAGCGCGAGCGGCTGGCCACGGGAGCCGACGACCAGCAGGAGGTGGACGAGCGCTTCTTCGCCATCGTCACCGACCTGGTCGGCACCCCCGTCCAACTGCTCGCCCCGGACGGCTCGACGGCCTGGGAGCAGCGCGCCACCATCTGGGGCGTGCCGATCGCCGCCGGGCGGCAGGCCACCGACACCCCGCTGCGCTTCCCCGGCCAGTACTACGACCCCGAGTCCCGCCTGCACTACAACGTGCACCGCTACTACGACCCGGCCGCCGCCCGCTACCTGACGGTCGACCCGCTGGGCCTTTCCCCCTCGCCGGACGCCTACGGCTACGCCGGCAACCCGCTGCTGGCCTGCGACCCGCTCGGCCTGATGCTGCGCAACGCGCAGGGGCAGTTCATGGCCAACCCGAACGCGGTGCCGCCCGCCCACAACCGCAGGAGCGAGTACCCGAGCGGCTACCGGGTGCCGACCCACAACCACATGATCCAGCACTGGACGGACGAGGGCGTCGCCCAGAACACCGCGCACCCGGTGGACGCCAACGGCGTCCCGATCCCCGAGAGCCAGCTGACCTGGCGCGACGCCAACGGCCAGGTCGTGCCCTACAACAACGTCACGTACGAGCATGTGAACCCGGTGGTCAACCACTGGAACACCACCGGCTACAACACCGACCGTGCGGCGCGCAACGACTACTACAACAACACCGCTAATCTGGAAGTGATGGACGGGGGTCAGAACTCGGCCGGCGGTGGCCGGATGACCCAGCGCTACCGCCAGGACACCGGCCCGAACTACAGTCGGACCTGACCTGCTGTAAGACCCCTGCCGCGCCGCCGTACCACCTGGAGCCCGCACCCATGGACCTGATCGCCACCCTGTCCGGCCTGCCCGGCGCCGCGCCCTTCCCCGGCCTGCCCGAGGCCTGGCACTGGTCGCCGACCCCGCGCTTCCACTTCGTCGCGGCGCTGGCGGCGGACGGCAAGCACGCCTTCCAGGTGACCACGAACGGGCCCTACGACGCGGAGTTGGTGGCCGGCCTGCTGGCGTACGCCCGGGACCGCACCGACCAGGTGCTCGGCGACCCGCGCCCGCTGATCGCGCTGTCCGGCTTCGCCGCGGCCGGCTACGACTTCGACACCGCCGCGGTGGCCGCGCCCCGCGCGCACACCTACCACGCCCGCGACAACGCCGAGTTGCACGCGCTCACGTACGGCGTCTTCCCGGGCTGGCACTACGAGTTCTCCGGCACCGAGACCGACGAGGAGGCGCTGTCCCAGGTCTCGCACCCGCAGGGCCTGCGGGCGACCAGCCTTGACCGGGTGCCCCTGCCGTTCCTGAAGATGCGCTTCGACAACCCGCGCACCAAGGCGGGAAGCATCGGGCCGGCCCGCGGGTTGACCACACCGGACGTGCTGCTGCGTGAACTGTCCCTGCTGGACGGGGTGCAGGGTGCGTTCGTGGAGTTCGAGAACTACCGCCACCAGGTGTGGCGGGCCGAGTGGGCCGACGGTCTCGTGCTGAGCGGCGACGGCGGGCGACGCGAGCTGGACCGCGACGCACTGCTGCGCTTCGCGCAGGCCGCGCTCACCTGAGGGCCGGGCGCCCGACTTTTTCCACGGGGGGTGGACGAGAAGGATACAAGGGGGTAGCGCATGGCGATCGAACTGCCGGGCCCGGTGGTCGACTTCCTCATGGCCATCGGCGTCAACTGGCCGCAGGTGAACGAGGACAAGGTGCGGGAGTTCGCCTCGCACGTACGGGACTTCGCCAACAACATCGACGACACCCATCAGCAGGCGTCCAGCACCATCAAGGCGATGGGCGACTCCTACCAGGCCAACTCCTACGAGCTGCTGGTCTCCAAGTGGGCCCATCTGTCGCAGAGCCACATGACCGACCTGCTGACCACCTGCCACGCGCTGGCCACCGCGCTGGACGCGGCGGCCGACTTCATCGTGGGCCTGAAGGTGGAGACGATCGGTGAACTGGTCGCGATGGCGGCCGCGTTCGTCGCCGACCAGGCCGCCGCGGTGTTCACCTTCGGGCTCTCCGAGGCCGCCGTCCCGCTGATCATCGAGGGCGCCGAGAAGCTGGTCGAGGTGCTGGAGCAGCAGCTGGTCCAGTACATCATCGGCCAGGTGGTGGAGGCCGCGCTGACCCCGCTGCTGGGAGTGATCGAGAAGGCGGTCGCGGGCCTGAGCTACGCGGCCCTGGAGGACACCCTGGACGCGGCGGGCGGCGGTCCCGGCAGCGGCTTCCGGATCCACCCGGACGAACTGCGCGCCCACGCAGCGGTCTTCCTCCAGCACGCCGACACCGTCCAGGGACACGCCCAGACCCTGTCCGGCAACATCGCCGGCCTGGACTTCACCTGACGGACCCGGCGGTTGCGCCCTCAGTCGTGCGGCGGCAGATGGCGCAGCTGGTGGTCGGCGACGTTCAGTGCCTCGTCCACCAGGCGCCGCAGGTGCCCGTGCCGCAGGGCGTAGACCACTCGGCGGCCCTCCTTTCGGGTGGTGACCAGGCCGGCCAGCCGCAGCCGGGCCAGGTGCTGGCTGACCGAGGGGCGGGCCACGCCGGAGGCCTCGGTGAGCGTCGTGACGTCGGCCTCGCCCTCGGCCAGCCGGCGCAGCAGGCCCAGCCGGGTGCGGTCGGCGAGCAGACCGAGGATCTCCGCGGCCATGGCCAGCCGCGCGCCCTCGTCTCGCTCCTGCGAGGGGTGTGCACCTGATAGGTGCATGCGTGCACTCATACGCACATAATGGAGGAGTGCACGGTCGGAAGTCCATCCGGCCCGTTCTGTCGACCCCTGACCCGGAGGAGCGAGCCGCCGTGAGCGACCACCAGCACCACCACGAGCACCACGAGCACGAGCACCATGAGCACCGGCCGCATGCCTGGCGGCACCGCCTCGCGCACCTGCTCAAGCCGCACAGCCACGAGGCGGCCGACAAGGTGGACCCCGAGCTGGAGGCCTCCGCCGACGGCATCCGCACGCTGTGGATCTCGCTCGGCGTGCTGGCGCTCACCGCCGCCCTGCAGGCCGTCGTCGTGGTGCTGTCCGGCTCGGTCTCGCTGCTCGGCGACACCGTCCACAACGCCGCCGACGCGCTGACCGCCGTCCCGCTGGGCGTCGCCTTCCTGCTCGGCCGCCGCGCCGCCACCCGCCGCTTCACCTACGGCTTCGGACGGGCGGAGGATCTGGCCGGCATCGCCATCGTGCTGACCATCGCCGCCTCCTCCGCGCTGGCCGGCTGGATGGCCGTCGACCGGCTGCTGAACCCGCGCGCGCTCTCCTACCTGCCCGCCGTCGCGGCCGCTGCGGTCATCGGATTCCTCGGCAACGAGTGGGTGGCCCGCTACCGGATCCGCACCGGCCGCCGGATCGGCTCGGCCGCGCTCGTCGCGGACGGCATGCACGCCCGCACCGACGGCTTCACCTCGCTCGCGGTGCTGCTCGGCGCCGGGGGTGCGGCGCTGGGTTGGCGGTTCGCCGACCCGGTCGTCGGCCTGCTGATCACCGCCGCGATCCTGCTCGTCCTCAAGGACGCCGTCCGCGAGGTCTTCCGGCGGCTGATGGACGCCGTCGATCCCGGGCTGGTCGACACCGCCGAGTCCGCCCTGCGCGAGGTCGAGGGCGTGGTCGGGGTCGGCGAGCTGCGGCTGCGCTGGATCGGTCACCAGCTGCGGGCCGAGGTCGCCATCGTGGTGGACGGCGACCTGAGCGTGCGCGAGGCGCACGCCGTCGCGGTGCGGGCCGAGCACACTCTGCTGCACGCCGTCCCGCGGCTGACCGCCGCCCTCGTGCACGCCGACCCCGCCACCCGGACCGGCGAGCCCGACCCGCACGTCGTCCTGGCCCACCACCACGTGCACGCCTGAGCCCAGGGCGATCACCAGCTGCGCGCCGCCCGCAGCAGCTGCGTGCGGACCAGGGCGACGTGCGGGCCGGCCTCGGTGCCCGGGCGACGGACCAGGTAGCCGGTGTTGATCGGCGGATCGTCCGGCTCGAACAGTGGGACCACGGCGCCCGAGGCGAGCTCGTCCAGACACAGGTATCGCGGCAGCACGCTGTACCCGGCGCCCGCGACCACCGCCGCCAGCACCCCGCGCAGATCCGGGACGACGACGGCGGCCGGGCCGTTCAGGCGGGTGCCGAAGACGTGCCGCCAGTAGCGGCGGGCGATCGGCAGGTCCTCGGCGTACGAGACGAGTGGGACCCCGTGCAGTGCGGCGGGTCCGTGCTCGGCGACGGCGCCCGGACCCAGCTGCGCCGCCAGGCCGGGAGCGGCGACCAGGACGAACTCCTCGTCCGCCAGCGGCTCGGCCACCAGGCTCCGCCCGCGCGGCCGGGCGGTGGCGATCGCCAGGTCGTAGCGGCCCGCGCGCAGCCCGTCGAGCAGGTCGTCGGTGAGCCCGGGGCTGATCCGCAGGCGGACGCCGCGGGCGGTCAGCGGTGCCAGGGCCGGCAGCACGCGCATGCAGAGCAGTTCGGCCGGGCCGGCCAGGTGGACGGGCTCGGCGGGCGCGGCGCCGCCCGGTCGGCCGCGCTCGGCGACCGCCTCCAGCGCGTCCAGCGGCCCGGCGACCTCCGCCGCCAGCTCGTCCGCGACGGCGGTGGCGGCCACCCCGCGCGGCAGCCGCTCGAACAGCGGGCGTCCCAACTGCTGTTCCAGGGAACGGATCTGGGCCGTGACGGTCGGCTGGGAGAGCCCCAGCAGCCGGGCGCCTGCGGTGAACGAGCCGGACCGGTGCACGGCCAGGAAGGTGCGCAGCAGCGTGAGGTCCAGCGGCTGGGCCGACCCATCGGATTTTCTATGGGACATGCGGGAGAGCCTATTGGATCCGATGCCTGCCGCCGTCCTATGGTCGAGTCCCGACCGACTGAGCGACCGACCGACGATCATGGAGACCCCCGATGGCGAACATCCTCGTAGTGCTGACCGGCGCCGACCACTGGAAGCTCGCCGACGGCACCGAGCACCCCACCGGCTTCTGGGCCGAGGAACTTGTCGCCCCCTTCCGGGCGTTCACCGCCGCAGGCCACGAGATCACGGTGGCGACGCCGGGCGGCGTGGTGCCCACGGTGGACAAGGCGAGCCTGGCGGCGGAGGTCAACGGCGGGCAGCAGGCCGCGGACGAGATCGCCGAGGAGCTGGCCGGCATCGGTGCGCTGAAGCGGCCGATCAAGCTGACCGACGTCCGGCTCGACGACTACGCCGCGGTCTTCTACCCCGGCGGGCACGGTCCGATGGAGGACCTGGCGGTCGACGCCGACTCCGGTCGGCTGCTCACCGACGCCCTCGACTCGGGCCGGCCGCTCGGTGTGGTCTGCCACGCCCCCGCCGCCCTCCTCGCGGCCCGCCGCGCCGACGGCAGCTGGCCGTTCGCCGGGTACCGGCTGACCGGCTTCAGCAACGTCGAGGAGACCCAGGCCGGCTTCGCTGACAAGGCCAAGTGGCTGCTCCAGGACCGGCTGGTCGAGCTCGGCGCCGACTACCAGGAGGGTCCGGCGTGGGCCCCGCTCGTCGTGGTCGACCGCAACCTGTTCACCGGCCAGAACCCGGCCTCCTCGGCTCCGCTGGCCGCGGCGCTGCTCAAGTCGCTGAACTGACGCTCCCGAGCGCGGCGCGGCGCTGGATCGCCGACCTCAACCCGCACCCGCGCCCGTTCCCGTGAGGCGCTCTACGGCTCGCCGAACGGGCCCTCCTCGGTGAAGCGGCGCAGGCTGCGGGCGAAGGCGCGGGCCTCGTCCGGGGGCCAGGAGTCCAGTGAGGCGGTGATCCGGGCGGCCAGGCGCCGGCGCATCACGGCGACGGTCTCGGTGCCGCGCTCGGTGAGCGTCAGCAGGACCGAACGTCCGTCGGTGGGGTCGGGCTCGCGCCGGATCAGCCCGGCCGCCTCCAGGCGCGAGGCGCGGCGGCTGACGCCGGACCGGTCCAGGCCCACCTCACCGGCCAGGTCGGCCGCGCTGCACGGTCCCGTCCTGGCCAGGCCGCTGAGCACCGGGTAGCTGACCTCGTCCACGGCCTCGCCGAGGTGCTCGGTCAGCTCCTGGTAGAGGGTCGCCCGGACGCTGCGTTTGAGCAGCGTGCCCAGGGCGTCGGCGATGTCGTGCCCGATCCCGTCGGGTGTGGTCCCGTTCTCCATGCCCCCAGGTTAGTGTGCGCCGCACACGCAGTTTCAGTGCCACACCCTTTCAGTGCCACACCCGCAGGTAGTCGGCGGAGAAGGTCAGCGGGTCGGGCGACTGCGGAGCCGGGTGGTACCGCCCGGCGTTCACCGACAGGTTGAGGATCGGGTACGCCGTCCAGCCCGCCGGGACGCCGCTGCGGTCGGCGAACACCAGGCTGCCGTTGACGTACCAGTTGACCGAGTGCAGGCCGTACGCCGTGCCGACGGTGACCCACCCGAGCGGTGCGACGACCGCCGGGTTGGTGTAGGAGTGCTGGCGCTGCCGGATCTGGTTGGTGAACTCCAGCCGGGACGGGTAGTCCGGGTGGTACTCGAAGGTGTCGATCTCGTTGTCGCCGTCCCGCCACGTCCACAGCCCCGGCCAGGCGCCGAGGCCGGACGGTAGCCGGACGGCCGTCTCCAGGTAGTCGCCGACCTGGACCTGGAACGCCTCCGGGGTGCCCTCGGTCGTCAACAGGCCGGTGTCCCAGGCCCGTTGGCCGCTGGTCAGCAGCTCGGACCCGGGGCGGGCGGTGAACGTCGCCAGGCCGCCCGCCACCGTGACGTTGGCGGGCCGGAGCCAGTCCAGCTTGTCGCCGGCCGGGTTGTGCGACCCGTACTGGTAGGCGCTGGTGGTCGAGCTGTTCCAGCGCTCGGTGGAGATCGGGGCGGTGAACTCCTCGGCCCAGGTGAGCGTCCGGCCGGCGGTGGGACCGACGGCCGCGCTCGAGACGCTGCCGACCGGCACGGGCGAACCCGGGGCGCCGACCGGGGCGCCGGGGCCTGTCGGCACACCGCTGCCCGTCGGGTCGGTCGCCCCGACCACCATCGCGGTGGACGGCAGGTCGTACCAGCCGCCGTCCACCGCGTACGCGCCGAAGATCGTGTAGCTGCCGGCCGGGAAGCTCTTCGGCGCGGTGGTGAGCGTGTAGCCCGAGGGCGGGATGGCGATGTCGTACACCCCGGGGAAGTCCAGGACGGCTCCGCCGGCGTCGCGCACGGCCACCGTCAGGACGTCCGCGACGAAGGCGGCGTCGGAGTGGACCGTCAGCGTGACCGAGACCTCCGTGCCGGATGCCGAGTAGGTGGGGGTCAGGGCGTCCTGCGTCACCTGTGCCATGGGTTGCCTCCTGTGCCTTGCCAGGTGGCTGCCCGGTGGGCTCGGTACGTATACGTGCGCTGACGGTGCGCCGGGAGCACAGGAGGCACCACCCGGCGTGCGGCCGCGGCTGCGCGCCGGGTGGTGCCTCCCGCGCCGATCCGGCCTGCTCGCTCTATGTTCGGGACAGGAGGAGATCCCACGAGCGAAGGCGACCGACACCGTGACCGAACCGACGACGCTGCGCGGCGCCCACGTACTGCTGCGCCCGGCCACGCCGCACGACATCCCCGCGCTGGCAGCCGTCCGTGCGACCCCCGAGGTCCGCGAACGCTGGCGCGGCGGTACGGACATGGCGGCCGCGGTCGCCGAGGACCTGGCGGAGCCGGGCAGCCGGACGCTGGCGATCGAGTACGCCGACCGGGTGGTCGGCGCGATCCAGTGGGCCGAGGAGACCGAGCCCGACTACCGGCACGCGAACATCGACATCTACCTCGACCCGGCGCTGCACGGGAACGGCCTGGGCGCGGACGCGGTCCGCACGCTGGCCCGGTATCTGATCACCGATCGGGGCCACCACCGCCTGGTGATCGACCCGGCAGCCGACAACGAGCCGGCCATCCGCTGCTATCGCAAGGTGGGCTTCCGCCCGGTCGGCGTGATGCGCCGCTACGAGCGCGCGGAGGACGGCAGCTGGCATGACGCGCTGCTGATGGACCTGCTGGCCGAGGAGCTGACGAACTGACAGCTGACAAGTGACAGCTGACGAAAACTGACACCCCGCCTGGAATAGCGGGGTGTCAGCGCTGTGTCGTGTGGTGCCGTCAGCTCGGGCGGAGCCACTGCCCCCAGTGGGTCGGCGTCTCCGTTGCCGTGTTGCGGCAGCACGGCTGGGTGCAGTCGGGCTCGTCGTCCGGATCGGTGACGAACGTGTCCGTCCCGGCGATGATCGTCGGGTGTTGGTCCATGGGTACCCCTCCTGGTTTGACAGAGACTGACACTACCTTCCGTCACCGGGCATGTACATGGAGCATTTGTACGAACCTACCGCCGCGATGGGGCGCGGCAGTGGAGTTTCAGCTGTCGAAGCCGACATGGACGTGGTCGTGGTGGGTGGCGTCGGTGAAGAACTGATCGGGCGTCGAGCCGCCGGAGAGCTGGCGCGGTCCGCCGACGTTGTACGAGCCGGCGGCTGCCGCCGCGCGCATGAAGCCGTCCACCAGGTCGGGCGGGGTGGTCGGGTCGACCACCGTGCGGCCGTTGATCTCCCAGACGTCGAAGGCCCGGCCGAGCGGGTGGTCGCTGGGGCGGGTGGTGCCGAAGACGTCCAGCGGATGGCCGGAGCGGACCACGCTCACGCGAAACGTGTAGGTCTGCGCCAACGTCAGCATCGCGGTCAGCACGCTCGGGTGGACGGACCCGCTGCGCAGGTCGGCCGCCGCGGCCGGGGGCAGCTGGATCCGGTTGTCGGCGAGGATCCGCGCGGCGTCGGGGGCGAGGGCGGCCGCGGCGGGGCCGGGGTCGGCCGGGTGCAGGGCGGTGACGGTCCAGCGCGGGGTGGCGGCGGTGAGCCGGACGTCCACCGTGGTGCCGCCCGCGGCCACCGCGCTGCCGCCGCTCTGGGTCCACTGGTCGCAGACCACCAGCACGCTGGCCGAGTCGGTGAGGATGCCGCCGTACTGGGCGTCGATCACCTGCAGCGCGGCCCGGTCCGCAGCGGGCAGCAACGGGCCGGCCTGATCGGCCAGCGCGGGATCCAGGCCCAGCGGCGTGACCCGCGACCGTGCGGCGGCCGCGCCCTGGCCGCCCTCGGGCCAGCTGCCGAGCGCCTCGACGAGCTGGACGGCGCGCAGCTTCACATCCGGCTGGATCTCGCCGGGACCGGGCAGCCACGGCGAGGTGGCCGGCAACGCGCGCGCCGGGGACGCGGATGCCGGGGACGCGGGCGCCGGGGACGCGGATGCGGACGGTGTGGGGGAGGGCGGCGCGCTTGCGGTGGGGTCGGTGGGGTTGGCCGCCTTGGCACCGCCTCCCCCTCCACCGCACCCCGCCACCAGCACCAGTCCGAGCGCGCCCGCCAGCGCACCGCGCCGGTCGACACCGTTCCCGATCTGCCGCGCACCCTGCGGCCGTTCGTGCTCCATGGCCCACTATGCGCACGCGCCGCCCCCGTCCGCGAGCACCCTCACCGCACGGCTCGGCGCCCGACACCGGATCAGCTCAACCCGACAGCCGACCGCGGCACGCCCGGTAGGCTGGGCCGATGTCGAACGTACGAGCGGGGTCCGAGCAGGTCACGGCTTTCTGGCGCGCTCTCGGGCTGCCCGGACTGATCGACGTGCACACCCACTTCATGCCGGAGAACGTCCTCGCCAAGGTCTGGGCCTACTTCGACGCCGCAGGTCCGCTGACCGGTCGCGAGTGGGCCATCACCTACCGCGACGACGAGGCCGAACGGCTGGCCACCCTGCGGGAGTTCGGTGTCCGGGCGTTCACCGCGATGCTCTACCCGCACAAGCCCGGCATGGCTGCCTGGCTGAACGACTGGGCGGCCGCCTTCGCCGACCGCACGCCGGACTGCCTGCACACCGCCACCTTCTTCCCGGAGCCCGCCGCCGAGCAGTACGTGGCGCGGGCCGTCGAGGGCGGTGCGCGGGTCTTCAAGGCGCACCTCCAGGTGGGCGGCTACGACCCCAACGACCCGCTGCTCGACGGTGTTTGGGGCCTGCTCGCCGAGAGCGGGGTCCCGGTGGTCACGCACTGCGGGTCCGGTCCGGTGCCGGGCAAGCACACCGGGCCCGGGCCGATCCGGGAGGTGCTCGCCCGGCACCCGAACCTGCGGCTGATCGTCGCGCATCTGGGACTGCCGGAGTACGCGGACTTCCTCGACCTGGCCGCCCGGTACCCGTACGTCCAGCTGGACACCACGATGGCCTTCACCGACTTCACCGAGCAGACCGCGCCGTTCCCGCGCGAGCTGCGCCCGCGGCTGGCCGAGCTCCAGGACCGGATCCTGCTCGGCACCGACTTCCCCAACATCCCCTACCCGTACGTCCACGCGCTGGAGTCGCTGGCCCGCCTGGACCTCGGCGGCGACTGGCTGCGGGCGGTCTGCCACGGGAACGCGGCTCGCCTGTTCGGGATCTGAAGCCCGTCCCCACCCCGGTTCGGCATGATGGGCGGTATGGATCTTCGCATTTTCACCGAACCCCAGCAGGGCGCCTCCTACGAGACCCTGCTGCGCGTCGCCCGCACCGCGGAACAGCTGGACTACAGCGGCTTCTTCCGCTCCGACCACTACCTGAAGATGGGCGACGGCGACGGCCTGCCCGGTCCCACCGACGCCTGGATCACACTCGCCGGCCTGGCGCGCGAGACCGAGCGGATCCGGCTCGGCACGCTGATGACCGCCGGGACCTTCCGGCTGCCCGGCGTGCTGGCCATCCAGGTCGCCCAGGTCGACGCCATGAGCGGCGGCCGGGTCGAACTGGGCCTCGGCGCAGGCTGGTTCAAGGAGGAGCACAGCGCCTACGGCATCCCGTTCCCCGACCGGCGGATCGACCGGCTGGAGGAGCAGCTCGCCGTCATCACCGGACTGTGGGAGACCAAGCTCGGCGAGACCTTCGACTTCGCCGGCGAGCACTACCAGTTGACGGACTGCCCGGCGCTGCCCAAGCCCGTCCAGCAGCGGATCCCGGTGCTGATCGGCGGCATGGGCGCCAAGCGCACGCCCGCCCTCGCGGCCCGCTACGCGGCCGAGTTCAACCTGCCGTTCGTCTCCGTCGAGCAGACCCGGGAGCAGATCGGCCGGGTCCGGGCCGCCGCCGAGGAGCGCGGCCGACCGGGTGACGACCTGGTGTACTCCAACGCCCTGGTCGCCTGCGTGGGACGGGACGACGCCGAGGTCGCGCGCCGCGCGGCGGCGATCGGCCGCGAGGTTTCCGAACTGAAGGCGAACGGCCTGGCCGGCACCCCGGCCGAGGTCGCCGACCGGATCGGCCGCTACCAGGAGGCGGGCAGCTCGCGGATCTACCTCCAGATCCTCGACCTGGACGACCTGGACCACCTGGAGCTGATCGCCTCTCAGGTCCGCCCGCAGCTCGGCTGATCCGTCGCCGCCCAGGCCGAATCAGTCACCCGAACGATGTCCACCGGTCGGCGCCTACTCCCGCCAACCCGCCCAGCCGGCGGGCGGGTTGGCGGGCCCACAGTCTTCCGCGCCGCTCTGCACGTCGCAGGAACCTCCTCCGGTCCGCTCGACGAGCCGGGCTCATGGCTGCCAGGTCGGGCGGGGCCGCCTCGGTGCTGGGCATATTCCTGGAGTCTCAATCTCAACCCGGCCAAGGAGGGTCGGATTAGCATATTGTCAAATCAATACTGGTCCAGCGGCATTAAATCGTGTGCAAACCTATGCATGCATATGCGCCACATCATTGCCCGAAAGGAAGAAAAGGGTTCCGTTGAGGCACATGCCGCTCGAATATTGAGCTGTGCGCCGACCCAACGGCGTACCGCCGACCCTCCGGTGTCCGGTGTCACGGTCCCAGTGCTGCCAGGAACCGGAGAGACAAGGAGTACAGGTGCCCACCCAGTCCCACTTCCAGACTGGCGAGATCCCCCACGGCTTCCTGATCAACGAGGCCGGCGGCCTCATCCACCACAGGTACGGCATCGTCTTGGCCGTCCCGATTCCCAACCAGAGCAACAGCGCCATCTGGGGCGACGGCTTTCTCAGCTTCGGCTCCGACTGGGCGGACGTGCGGCTCAGGGTGGCCCTCCACAACGGCACGACCTGGACCAGCGTCAAGAACTGGGACATCAAGGCCGCAGCCGGCCGCCTCGCCGAGCAACTCCCGGCAGGGACACAGAAGGTCAGCATCGGGCGGGTGAAGCAGAGCGCCGGCGACATGAACGACAACTCACCGGTCAGCTGGCTGCTCGAATACGTGTAGCACGACCGGCTGCCTCGGGCCGCCCTGGTCCGGCCTCAGCCTGGATCAGGGCGGCCCGATCGCGCGTCGGCAACAGGGATTCCTGGTCTGCGCGATGGTCCTCGACAACCCCGAGCTGCACGAGAGGCTCTGTCTTCCTGCAACGCGAGACCCGCCAGCGCCTCCTCACCGATCTCGATCTCTGGCGCTGAGTGACCGTTGCTGTTGCGATCTTGATGCGTGTGCATCGAACGGGAATCTCAGTCGGGTGATTGCGGCGGGCACCGCGTATGCGGCAGGGGCCTCTTGGTAGCTCGAATCTGATCGCGTGCTGGTGCCACCTACCGTTCACGCTGGATCCACGTGCCTGCTCACGATCCATGTCGTGGGCGGGACGGAGCTTCGGGATGCGGTTGCCACCCTGGCGTCCCGCCTTGGCACGGCCGTGTCCGGACCGGCATCGGGGGCGGGACAGGGTTGGCTCCGGGGTGCGGTGGCGAGTGAAGGCTCGGAGACCATGACCGGTACCGTCGCCTCGTAGCGGACGGCCGGCCCAGCTGCGGACTCAACCGTCGCAGGCGGCCATGCTCCCAACTACATGCGGGTCACGCCCAGTTCGCGTTCGGCGATGACGCGCTTGATGTCCGGGCGCAGGCCGGGGTATTCGCCGAGCAGATGCTTCATGAAGGCGATGGATGCCTCGGGGCTGTCCTGCACGTCACCGTGCTGACGCCTTGGCCCGCTTCGCCCCGCCCCAGAGCGAGCCCGGGTTGGCTCGGTTCGGGTACAGCGCGAGCATCGCCTCGTACAGTTGGGCCGCGGTTTGAGTCTCGGCGTCGAGCCGGTTGAAGTCCGCCAGGTACTTCTTGGTCTCGGCCAGGATCTTCGGGTCGTCGGGCAGGTCGGGGTTCTTGTGGCCGGCGACGACGAAGGCGGGGTCGAGTGCGGCGAGCGTGTCGGTGGCGCGCATCCACTCCTCGCGCGACGCGGTGGTGGTCTCGCCCAGGTACTGGTGGATGCCGTTGTAGGCGACATCGCCGGCCACGACCAGCCTCAGGTCCGGCACCCACAGCGCGGTGCTGCCCTCGCAGTCGGTGAAGCCGGTCTCCACCGCCCGCAGCTGGTGCCCTTCGAGGGTGAACGTGTCGCCGTCCAGGACCTCCGGGAAGACCTGCGGCAGCGGGACCTGCCCCGGAAAGCGCGAGGTCCAGAAGGTGTCGACGTAGGGCGGCGTGCCCTCGAACCTCGCCTTGGCCACGGCTGCGGCGGTCGAGACCGCCTTGGCCCCGGGAAATGCCTCAAGGAGCTGCTTCACGCCGAAGCCGTGGTCGCCATGGCCGTGCGTGATGTAGACGTAGGCCAGGTTGCGGTCGTGTGCCTTCACCCAGTCGACGAGCTGTTGGTTCTGTTCGACGGTGAGGAACGTGTCGACCAGCACGGCGTCACGCTCACCGAAGATCAAGTTCGCAGTGTTGACCACCCACTGGAGCTCTTCCGGAGTGCCGGGCGGCAGGTCGCGGGTCAGACCCGACCGGCGCATGCACAACGTCTCGTACCGCAGCGCTGATGTGGCTTCCGGCATGTCGTGGTTCCCTTCCACTCTCGTTGAGATCTGGGCCAACGCACTGGGCCTGGTGGGTCGCGATGGCCTCGGAACCCAGGGGCTGGGGGACTCGACGGGCCGCCGACCCGAGTTCCAGGACCAATCCTGCGACCCCGCATCGGATCCGCAACACGAGGACCAGCCCGCCGCCGTCCGCCTGTCCGGCCCCCAGGGCTCTCCGAACTTGCGCCAACTTGCACGCGCGCTGGAGTGAAACCGCAAAGGTTTCTTTGCAAAGGGTCTTTCGCAAAGAACTCTTTGCGGTCTACGGTTCTCGGTATGGCAGACACCGATCCCGACCCCACCGACGCCACCGACGCCACCGACCCCACCACCTCCGAACCCGACGCGGTCGTCCTGGACGCCAAGGGCCTGCGGGCCATGGCGCATCCCGTGCGGGTCCAACTGGTCGGGCTGCTGCGGCGGCACGGGCCTTCGACCGCGACGCTGCTGGCCGAGCGGATGGGGCTGACCTCCGGGGCGACCAGCTACCACCTGCGCCAGCTCGGTGCGGCCGGGTTCGTGGCGGAGGACACCGAGCGCGGGAACGCGCGGGAGCGGTGGTGGCGGGCGGTGCACGAGATCACCTCGCTCGACGACATCGACCTGGTCGAGCGGGAGCCGGAGGCGGCGCTGGCCTATATGCAGTCGGTGACCGCCGTCTACACCATGCGCACGCAGCGGGCGCTCGGTGAGTTCCAGACCATGCCGCGTCCGTGGCAGGAGGTTCTCGACATCACCGACTGGTCGCTGCTGCTGACGCCGCAGGAGGCCCGCAGTCTGGGGGAGGAGCTGCATGCGCTGGTCTCCCGCTACCGCCGGGACAGCGCCGAGGGGGCGGCCCAGGCGCCGGCCGGCGCCGAGCGGGTCTCGCTGATCGCCCACCTGCTGCCCGAGCCGCAGACGGAACAGCCGGAGACCGAGCAGTGAGCGGGGCGCTCGGCAGGCGGCCGCTGGTCGGCGTTCTCGCGGCCGAGGCGGTGTCGCTGACCGGGACCAGGGTGTCGGCCGTCGCGCTGCCCTGGTTCGTCCTGGTCACCACCGGGAGCGCCACCCAGACCGGGGTGGTGGCCTTCTGCGAGATGGCCCCCTATGTGGTGGTCAAGGCGTTCACCGGACCGCTCGTCGACCGCATCGGGCCGCGGGTGATCTCCTGGGCCACGGACTCGGTCAGCGCTGTCGCCGCCGGTCTGGTGCCGCTGCTGTACGCCATGCACCTGCTCGCGTTCTGGTCGCTGCTGGTCCTGGTGGCGGTGGTGGGCGCGGTGCGCGGGCCAGGCGACCTGGCCAAGCACGTGATGGTTCCGGAGGCGGCCGAGCGCAGCGGTGTGCCGCTGGAGCGGGCCACCGGACTGGCCGGGGTGACCGAGCGGCTTGCCTCGACGGTCGGTCCGCTGGCCGGCGGATCGCTGGTGGCGCTGACCGGCCCGATGGCCGGACTGGTCGTCAACGCGGTGTCGTTCGCGCTGGGTTCGGTGATCATCGCGGTGGCGCTGCCGCGCGGCATGGGACGAGCGGCAGCGCCGGAGACGGACGGAGCGCCCGGGCAGGGCTACTGGCGCAGCTTTGGCGAGGGGTTCGGCTTCCTGCGCGGTGAACCGCTGCTGCTGGCAATCACGGTGATGGTCGGCGCCACCAACCTGCTGGACGCGGCGTTCAGTTCGGTGCTGCTGCCGTTCTGGGTGCGCAGTCACGGCCACGGCCCGGCGCTGATCGGGCTGTTGGGCAGCGTGGGCGGGATCTCGGCGGTCTGCGGGAGCCTGATAGCGGCGGCGGTGGCCCACCGGCTGCGCCGGCGCCCGGTGTTCTTCGTCGGCTTCCTACTGGCCGGCGCGCCGCGGTTCCTGGCGCTGGCGCTGCACGCGCCGCTCTGGGCGGTGCTCGCGGTCTTCCTCGCCAGCGGCTTCGGCGGCGGATTCCTCAACCCGATCATCGGGGCGGTCGTCTACGAGCGCATACCGCGCCGGCTGCTCGGCCGGGTCGGGGCGCTGGGCGACGCGCTGGCCTGGGCCGGAATCCCCGTCGGCGGCCTGCTCGCGGGGCTGGCGGTGGCGTCGTTCGGGCTGGTGCCGGTGCTGCTGGCGGGCGGGGCGTGCTACTTCGTCATCACCAACCTGACCGGACTGCGGCCGGAGTGGCGCATGATGGGCCGGGCAGCGGACGACGTCCCGGCGCCCGTACCGCTGTCAGCGGACGACGTCCCGGAGCCCGTGCCGCCGGCAGCGGCCCGTACGCTGGCCGGATGACCGCCACCACCGCCGCGCCCGTCCTGGACGAACCCACGCTCGCCTTCTGGACCGAGCGCCATCTCTGCACCCTCACCACGCTGCGCCCCGACGGCACGCCGCACGTCGTCCCGGTCGGTGCCACCTACGACCCGGCGACCGGCATCGCCCGGGTGATCACCTCGGCCGGCAGCCGCAAGGCCCGCAACGTCGAGGCGGCGGGGGAGGCCGGCGCGGTGGTGGCGCTCTGCCAGGTGGACGGCGGCCGCTGGTCGACGCTGGAGGGCGTCGCCGTCGTTCGGCGCGCCGCGGACCAGGTCGCCGACGCCGAGGCCAGGTACGCCGTGCGCTACCGCACCCCGCGCCCGAACCCCGAGCGCGTGGTGATCGAGATCACCGTGACCCGCGCCCTGGGCCGCGCCGTCCGCCCGACGAACTAGCGCGCGCCCGCCTCGCGCAGGGCGCGCAGCACCGAGGGCTCGACCCGCAGGATCCGGGCCCGGACCAGCACCGGGTGCTCGCGCACGGCCTCGGCCGCCCGGACGTACGCCTCCCAGCGGCGGTCGAACTCGGCCTGCTCGCCCGCCGCCCAGGTGCAGCGCTCGACGGCCTGCTCGGGGTGCGGGAACGCGGCCTGTCGGCGGTCCCGTACGGCGAGTGCGTAGTCGCCCAGCGCGCGGTCGGCGGTGAGCACGGCGCGCTGGAGCGCGATCAGGTCGTCGGGGAGCGCGAGCGCGAGAACGGGAGTGGTGGACACCTGAGGAACGGTACGAGTCCGCACTGACAATCAGCACTGACAACCGGTCAGCGAAACGGTCGTCTACGTCCTTGTAGACCCGGGGCTCGACCTCCTACTAAGGTATGGCTAAGCTAATAGCCGCTCCCCAGCCCTGACGCTTAGGACCCCACCGTGCCCAGACCCGTGCAGTCTGCCCTCGCCCTGTCGGCCGTGGCCGTCTCACTTCTCGCACTGTCGGGCTGCGGCAGCTCGACCGCGAGCACCGGCGCCGACGGCACGTCGACGGCCGGTCAGACCATCACCGTCTACAGCGGGCAGCACGAGCAGACGGTCAAGGCGCTGACCGCCGACTTCGAGAAGAGGACCGGCATCAAGGTCCAGCTGCGCTCGGGCGACGAGGCCGAACTGGCCAACCAGATCCTCCAGGAGGGTCCGGCCTCCCCGGCCGACGTGTTCTACGCCGAGAACCCGCCGGCGCTGACCGTCCTGGAGGAGAAGAACCTGCTCGCGCCGGTTGCACCGGAGACCCTCAAGTCCGTCCCCGCGGACGACAGTTCGCCCAAGGGTGACTGGCTCGGCGTCTCCGCCCGCACCGCCGCGTTCGTGGCCGCCACCGGGACGCCGGCCGACAGCTCCCCGCCCGCCTCGGTGCGCGACCTGGCTTCGCCGCAGTGGAAGGGCCGGCTCGGCATAGCCCCGAGCGAGACCGACTTCTCTCCGATCGTCACCCGCATGATCAAGACCGACGGGGTCGACGCCGCGAAGAAGTGGTTGCAGGGCCTGAAGGCCAACGCCAAGGTCTACGACAGCAACGAGGACCTGAGCGCCGCCGTCAACAGCGGCGAGGTGCAGGGCGGCGTGGTGGACCACTACTACTGGTACCGGCTGCGCGACGAGAAGACCGCCGCCGGCACCCACAGCAAGCTGCACTACTTCGCCAAGGGCGACCCGGGTGCGCTCGTCGACGTCTCCGGCGCCGGCATCCTGCGCACCAGCAAGCACCAGGCCGCCGCCCAGGCGTTCCTGGCCTACCTCGACGGCAAGGACGCCCAGCAGCTGATCGCCAGCTCGCAGAGCTACGAGTACCCGCTGCTGGCGGGCGTGCCCGGCAAGGCCGAACTCGCGCCGCTCGACTCGGTGGGCACCCTCGCGCCGGTCGCCGACCTCGGTGACGGCAAGGACGCCCTGCAGCTCCTCCAGGACACCGGCCTCCTCCAGTGACCTCCCTGCTCAAAGCCGACCGCCCGTCATCGCTGCCGCGGTGGCGGGCCGGCGCCCTGCTCTCCCCGCTTCCGCTGCTGGCCTTCGCCGTCGTCGCGCTGGTGGCCTCGCCGCTGGTCTTCGTCGTGATGCAGGCGCTGCAGGCCGGCTGGGACCAGGCGAGCCGGCTGCTCGGCAGGCCGGTGATCGCCACCCTGATCTGGAACACCGTCACGCTGGCGGCCGCCGTGACGCTGGCCACCGCCGTGATCGGCTTCACCGCCGCCTACCTGCTGGAGCGCACCGACCTGCCGGGCCGCCGCAGCTGGACCGTGCTGCTCGCCCTGCCGCTGGCCGTCCCCGAGTTCGTCCGCGGCTACTCCTGGGTCTCGCTCTACCCCTCGGTGCACGGCTACTGGGGCGCGGTGCTGGTGATGACCTGCTCGCTCTACCCGCTCGTGCTGCTCCCCGTGGCGGCCACCCTGCGCCGCAGCGACACCGGCGCCGAGGAGGTCGCCCGCAGTCTGGGCCACGGCCCGTGGGCCACGCTGTGGCGGGTCACCCTGCCGCTGACCCGGCCCGCGCTGGCCGGCGGCGCGCTGCTCGTCTCGCTCTACCTGCTCGGCGAGTACGGCGCGTTCGCGATGCTGCGCTACACCACCTTCGCCACCGCCATCTTCACCGAGTACAAGCTCGGCTTCGACGCGGCCTCGGCCTCCCTGCTCACCCTGGTGCTGGTCGTGCTCGCCCTGCTGCTGGTCGGCCTGGACGCCCGGGCGGGGCGCCGCGGCCGGGTCGTCCGTACGGGCGTGGGACACCGCGCGACGCGGGCGCAGCTGGGCCGCTGGAAGCTGCCCGCCGCACTGGCCCTGGCCGCGGTCGTGGCCGTCTCGCTCGGTGTCCCCGTCTACGCGCTGGCCTACTGGCTGCTGAAGGGCAGTTCGACCACGCTGCCGTCGGCCTCCGTGCTCGGCTCGGCGCTGACCACCCTGGGCTACGCCGCGAGCGCGGCGCTGGTCTCCACGCTCGCCGCCGTGCCGGTCGCGCTGTACGCCTGGCGGCGCGACTCGCGGTTGGCCCGGGCCGCCGAACGCGCCGCCTACCTCACCCGCGCGCTGCCCGGCATCGCCGTCGCACTCGCGGTGGTCTTCTTCGCCATCCGCTACGCCCAGCCGCTCTACCAGCAGCCCCCGATGCTGGTCACCGGCTACGTGATCCTCTTCTTCCCGCTGGCCCTGACGGCCGTCCGGGCCGCGCTGGCCCAGGTGCCGCCGGGGGTCGAGGAGGCCGCCCGCTCGCTCGGCACCCGGCCGCTCGCCGTCCTGGCCCGGGTCACCCTTCCGCTGGTGCTGCCCGGACTGGGCGCCGGGGCCGCGATGGTGACGCTCACCGCCAGCACCGAACTGACCGCCACCCTGCTGCTGCGCCCGACCGGCACGCAGACCCTGGCCACCCAGTTCTGGGTCTACACCAGCGGCCTGGCGTACGGCGCGGCCGCGCCCTACGCGGCGCTGATGGTGCTGCTCTCCGTTCCCCCGGTCCTCCTGCTGACCCGCCGATCGCTCGACCCGACCCCCACTCCGGAGACTGACCGATGACCGGCCTCGCGATCACCGACCTGTACGCCGCCCACGGCCGCACGCCGATCCTCGACGGCGTCGACCTCGCCGTCCCCGACGGCGCGCTCGCCTGCGTGCTGGGCCCCTCGGGCTGCGGCAAGAGCACCCTGCTGCGGGTCATCGCCGGCTTCCACCCGGCCCAGCGCGGCGAGGTCGCGCTCGGCGGGACCGTGCTCGACGACGGCCGGCGCCGGCTGCCCGCCGAACGGCGCCGGATCGGCTACGTCCCGCAGGACGGCGCGCTCTTCCCGCACCTGAGCGTCGCGGCCAACATCGGCTTCGGCCTGCCCCGCGCGCAGCGGCGCGACCGGGTGGCCGAACTCCTCGACCTGATCGGCCTGCCCGGCCTCGGCGAGCGCCACCCCCACCAGCTCTCCGGCGGCCAGCAGCAACGCGTCGCGCTCGCCCGCGCGCTCGCGCCGCGCCCCGAACTCCTGCTGCTGGACGAGCCGTTCGCCGCCCTCGACGCGGCGCTGCGGACCGAGCTGCGGGCCGAGGTCGCGCAGACCCTGCGCGCGGCCGGGGCCACCGCAGTGCTGGTCACGCACGACCAGGACGAGGCGCTCTCCTTCGCGGACACCATCGCCGTCATGCGCGGCGGCCGGATCGTCCAGCAGGCGGCGCCGCAGGTGCTCTACGGCGAGCCGGCCGACGCGGCGGTCGCCCGCTTCCTCGGCGAGGCCAACATCGTGCCGGCCGAACTCGCGGGCCGGCGCGCCGACACCGCCTTCGGCAGCCTGGCGCTGACCGGCGACGCCGGCGCGGCGCGGCCGGGCCCGGTGCTGCTGAGGCCGCGCCAGCTGCGGCTCAGCTCGGTCCCGGGGCCGGGGAGGGTGCGCGCCCTGGTCCAGCGCTGCCACTTCCGAGGCAGCGACCACCGGGTGGAGCTGCTGGCTCAGGACACCGAGCGGCTGCCGTCCCCGCTGGTCGCCTACACCGACCGGCCCTGGCCCGAGGGCGAGGCGTACGTCGAGGTGGCGGGCCTGGCCCACCCGGTCAGTTCCTGAAGCCTGAACGTCACGTCGTCGAAGCGGGCCTGGCCCGTGTCGTGCTGGGACTTCAGGGCCAGCGCCGCGAAGGCCGCGCAGCGCGGGGCGGCGGAGTCGACGGTGAGCAGGCGCCAGGGCGTGGTGCCGGCGGGCAGCACGGGCGAGTCGTCCTCGCCGAGGTAGCGGCCGAGGCGGTCGTACCAGGTGATCGCGATCCGGTTCTGGCCGGTGGAGCGCTCGCCGCGGGCCCAGGCGGTCATCCGCACCGGTTCGCCCGCGGCGGTCGGCTGGAGCACGGGGGTGACGGTGAAGGTGCTGCTGTCGGCGGTCCTGGCGAGTACGGCGGAGCCCTGGTCCCAGTCGGCTTCGGCCCCGCCGACGGCGTTCGGCGACCAGTCGGCGGGGGAGCGGCCCAAGCCCTGGCCGAAGTCCCCGTTGAAGGCGGGGTCGACGCTGCGCCCCTGGAAGAGCGCGCGGACGGCGGCGGCCGCGGGTTTCGCCGTCCCGTCGGTGCGCAGCAGCCCGAACGAGAGCGCGGACGCACCCCGCTCGGCGCCGGCGGGGACGTCGGCGGCGATGAGGTCCTGGAAGATCCACGGCGCCGCGTCCGGTAGGCCCGCCGAGGTGGCCGCCCACTCCACGCTGCGCAGGTAGAGGTCCTGGGCGGCCTCGGAGAGCGGCGGGCCGGTGGCGGCGCCGGTCTCGCCGACGAAGAGCGCGGCCGGTGCGACGGCGGCCTCGGCCGCCTCGAAGGTGGCGCGCGCGGCACCCGCGGCGCCGTAGTAGTGCAGGTCGTAGAAGTCGGGCGGGTCGCCGGCCAGCACCGTGCGCAGGGTCCGCAGCCGGGCCACCGGATCGGGGCCGGTCACCGACACCGTCACGGGGGTGCCGCCGGCGGCCTGCCGCACCACCGGCAGTTCGTGCCGCAGCCAGGCCGCGGTGGGCCGGTCCGCCGGGTCGACCTCGTTCTTGAGCTCCACGAAGGCGATCCGCGGATCGTCGCGATAGGGCGCCAGGACGGCCCGGGCCCACCGGTCGCTGCCGGCGGTGTCCGGGTAGCCGTCCCACCAGTCGAAGAGCGTCAGCTGCACCGACAGCCCGTGCTGCGCGGCGAGTTCGACACTGCGGCGCAGCTGCGCGAGCCGGTCGGCGGAGGGCGTCGGGTAGCCGAACACCTCGGGCTGCAGGACGATGCGTACGGCGTTGGCGCCCAGGCCGGCAATGGCCGCGAAGTCCGCGCCGATCCGGTCCGGGTCCCAGTCGGTCCACAGGGCGGTCCACGGCGCCGCCGACGGATAGTAGTTGAGCAGGTGCAACTTCATCAGCCTTCCCTGGATGGAGGTCTGATGGACCGTCACCGACCAGGGATCGCAGGCAGCAGCCCGGGTCGACCGGCCGCCGCCGCCGTGCAGCGTCAGCGCGGCCGCCACCGCCAGCAGCGCCGCCAGTGCGGCCGTCCACCGCCGTCCACGGGTCACCGGGATCAGCGCCGGCGCTTCAGGACCCGGTCGAAGACCTCGACGACCTGCGGCGCCACCACCTCCACGGTGTACCGGGCCGCGCGCTCGCGGCCCAGCAGGCCCATCTGCCGGCGCAGCGCCGGGTCGCCGAGCAGCCGGTCGAGCGCCTGCGCCAGCGCGCCCGGGTCGCCGGGCGGCACCCGCAGGCCGGTGACGCCGTCCTCGACGACGTCCCGCAGCCCGCCCACGTCGGAGGCCACCACCGGGCGCCCGGCCAGCATCGCCTCCACCGCGACCTGGCCCAGCGGCTCCTGCCAGACCGAGGGCACCACGGCCACCGAGGCCCGCTGCCAGGCGGCCATCACCTGGGCCGAGGGCACGTCGTGGACGACGGTGACCGAGGGGTCCCGCACCTCGGGCGTGTCGGGGCGAGGGGTGCCGATCAGCACCAGTCGCACCCGGTGGCGCATCCGCCGGTGCGCCTCCAGCAGCACGTCCACGCCCTTGTGCGGGCCCAGCGCGCCGACGAACAGCAGGTAGCCGTCCTCGGCGGGCAGGAAGCCGGGGCGCGGCTCGGTGCGGGCGAGGTCGGCGATGCCGCGCGGGACCATGCTGGGGACGATGCGCAGGTCCATCTCCGGCGGCAGCACCTTGCGGGCCGCGTGCGCGACGCTGCCGCTGATCGCCAGGTAGGCGTCGGCCCGGCGGTGCAGCGGCCGGGAGGCGAGCAACCCGCCGGCCAGCGCGGCGCCCTTCAGCGCGCCGTACTCGCCCGAGGCGCAGCGCAGGCACTTGGCCGGGGCGGGGCCGCTGCACGGGCCGCCGGCGTGCTCGTTGGTCTTCTTGGCGCAGCCCAGACCGTAGTCGTGCAGCGTGACCACGTGTCCGGGGGCGTCCGGTGAGGGGCGGCGCATGCGGTGCAGCGGGAAGTAGGAGTACTGCAGCCAGCTGTGGCTGTGCACGATGTCGGGGCGAAGCCGGCGGACCGCCGCACGCAGCGCCGTCAGCGCGCCGGGGTCGGGGACGGTGGGGTGGAACGGGCGCTCGGGGTCGGCGTAGAGCTGCGGCAGCCGACCGCTCCAGCCCTGGATCCGTTCGATCCGCACCCCCTCGACCGTCTCGACGGCGGGCCGGTCGCCGATCTGCAGGGTCAGCACGGTGGTCTCGTGCCCGAGCCGCACGAACTCCTGGGACAGCGAGTCGACATGGCGTTCCAGCCCCCCGATGGTGGGGCGGTAGAAGTCGGTCAGCTGGACGATCCGCACGGGCAACAACCTTTCAGGACGGGGGAGTCGGCTGGTCGGGAGGCGGCAGCAGACGTCTGCGAAGCACCAGGACGGCGAGTGCGCCCAGCAGTTGGGCACCCAGCCAGGACAGCCCGGCCCCCAGGATCCCCAGCCGCGGGGTGGTGAGCCAGGCACCCGCGACGGCGGCCACCGCGATGGCGGTGTTCAGCGCGGCGGCCCGGGCCAGCAGACCGCGCACCCGCAGGGTGGCCACGGCCACGTTGCTGACCGCGTCGGGGAAGGCGGAGAGCACCAGGGCGACCAGCAGCGGGTAGCCGGCCCGGTAGCCCGCGCCGAACAGCGAGAGCACCGCTGCGCCGACCGCGCAGAGCGCGGCGGCCGGCGCCGCGACGGCGGCGACCGTCACGGCCAGCGAGCGCAGCGAGATCCGGCGCAGGCCCGCGCGCTGATGGCTGCCCTCGGCGAACAGGGCCGAGGAGACCGCCGGGCTGATCATGAAGATCGCGCTGCCGATCATCCAGGTGATGAAGAACGTCGCGTTGGCGCGCGCGCCGAGCCGCGCGGTGACCACCACCGGCAGCAGGTAGGTGGGCACCAGGCCGGCCACGCTCACCGCGTGGTGCCCGACCGACGGCCGGGCCAGCAGCGCCAGTTCACGCCCGGCCGCGCGCAGCGGCACCCGCCCCACGCCGGCCAGGAAGCGCCGGCACAGCGCCAGCCCGGCGACGGTGCCCAGCAGGCCGCTGAGCGCCCAGGTGGTCACGACGGTGCCCGCGCCGGAGCTCGGCTGGAGCAGCGCCGCAAGGACCAGGCCGACGAGCTTGACGACGGCCGTCGCGGTGTTGCGCAGCAGCATCAGCGAGGTGCGCCGCTCGGCGATGAAGACGTAGTCCAGCACTCCCGACCCGGTCCAGCCGACCGCGCCGAGCACGAACCAGAGAGCGAAGACCGGATCGGCTGTCAGCACCCGCAGCGGCGTCACCAGATGGCCGAGCGGCAGGACAACGGCCGCCGCCACCAGCAGCGTTGCGGCCGTGGTGGCGAGCAGCGTGGCGGTGACGGTCAGCCGCCACTGCGCGGGCGTGGTGCGCAGCGGCAGCCGGGCGATCAGGCCGGTGCCCGAACCCAGGTGCACCACCAGCGAGACGACCACCAGCGCGGAGGTGGCCGCCGAGCCGAGCCCGACCTGCGAGGCCGGCATGATCCGCGCGGCCAACGTCCAGTAGCCGTACCCGAGGCCCGCGTTGACCACGGTGGTGGCCATGATGCCCAGGCTGTTGACGGTCAGCGAGCGGACCGCGTCCCCCGCCCGGGCCGGGGCGGGGGCAGTAGGAGGCGCGTCAGCCGCCGGCACAGGCCGGGCCTCCCGCCGGGCGCAGGTACAGGTCCACCGAGCGGATCGGGGTGCCGGCGCGTTGCAGCACCAGTTCCACCCGGTGCAGGCAGCCGGACGACGGCACGGTGAGCTGGAGCTGGGCCGTGCCCGAGGCCGCGTCCGCGCCGGCCTGGACGGCGGCCGGCGGTTGCCCGGCCGGCGCGCTGCCGTCCACCAGGACGCCGACCGTCAGCCCGGTCAACTCCCCGGCCTGCGAGGCCTGGACGGCAGCTGGCACGGTGAGCCGCTGCCCGGCCTGCACCGGCAGCACGCCCTGCACCCGGGTGTAGGGCGCGCCGAGCGAGAACGACAGGTAGGGCTGCTGCGGCGTGGTCGGCAGCTGGGCCGCCACCCCCCACAGCAGCGCGCCGGCGGCGAGCACGCCCGCGCAGTAGAGCGTCCCGAAGCGGGCGCGCTCAAGGAGCTGCGGCGCCGCCTCTTCACGACTGGCCAGGTTGAGCGGCAGCAGCGCGGCGCACACCCAGAGCGGCAGCACGGCCAGCGGCACGTGACCGCTCACCGCGTAGGCCAGCAGCCCGGCGGCGATCAGCGCGACGACGCTCAGCACGCCGGCCAGCGCGAGCCTGAACCGCCCTGCGGCGCCGGCCAGTCCGAGGCCGCTGAGCAGGCTCTGCCCGGGCACCCAGAGCACTGCGGGCAGCACCAGGACAGCCCGCGCCGGTCCGGCCGGCGCGGCCAGGTGCCCGGCCACGGCCACTGCGGTCAGCAGAGCCGGTGGCGCGAGTGCGGCGGTGCGCGTGGAGCGCCGGTCGATGGCGGCGGTCACGGTGCCTCCCCGGGGACGGTGCTGTGGATCGCGCTGAAGTCGAAGCGGTAGATCGCGTAGGAGTCGCTCTCGTAGACCTTGGTGGTCCACGGCAGCGTGTCGTAGCGGGTCAGGTTGCCCGGCGTGATCGGGTTCGTGCTGCCGAAGGCGAACGGCTCGTCGGGCTCGAAGAAGACGCCGACCTCCGGCAGTTGGGTGGCCATCCGCTTGTCGACGACCAGGTAGCGGTAGTCGGAGGTGTCCAACTCGCGGACCAGGAACGCCGAGGGCGGCGCGCTGTCGAAGTACAGGTCGTAGGTGGCGAATCCGGCGCTCGGCGCGGCGGGCTCCGCAGCCGCGTCGCGGACCAGGATCAGCCCGGTGTAGCGGTCCGAGACGACGTGCAGCCGGGTGCCCAGGTGGTCCTTGAACCAGGCCGAGGTGGCGACCAGTTCGGCGCTGACCGAGCGGGTGTCCGAGCCGAAGACGAACGGTCCGGGGAACCGGTACTCCTCGTCGAGACCGGCTGCCACGTTGCCGACCAGGGCGTCGCTCGCGATCAGCACGGCGACCAGCCCGCCCGCCGCCCAGCTGCGCCCGCGCAGGGCGGCGATCCTGTCCAGGCCGGCCAGCAGCACGGGGGTGACCAGCACGGCGAGCCCGAGGTAGCTGAACCCCCAACTGCGCCGGGCGCCTTCGGCACCGAACTCCACCAGGATGAACGGCAGCGAGGGGAAGTACAGCAGCCCGAACAGTCCCAGGCCCCGCACCAGCGGCTCGCCCCTCCGCTCGGCGGCCGGGCTCCGGCGCCGGCGCAGCAGTGCGACCAGAGCGAGCGCGGCCGACATCAGCGGGACGGTGAACGCCGCGTAGCGCTCGTAGACCGGCTCGGTGCTCGCCTGGAAGAGCGAGCGGGTGCCGCCGGTCCCGCTGAACATGTGCAGCAACTGCCCTGCGCCGCCGCCCAGATAGGGTGAGAGGTAGGCGAAGGTGGCGGGCGCGACCAGGATCAGCCAGGCCGCGCCGCAGCCGCCCACCGCCAGCGCCACCAACGCGGTGAGCGTGGCCGTGGCCCGGGGCACCGCGCCGCGCACGGCGCTCGCGACCGTCACCACGGCGAGGATGACCAGCAGCGCGGTCAGCACCACCGTGGTCAGGTGGTGGGTGGCCGCCGCTCCCGCGCCGGCCGCCACCGCGCCGAGTGCCCAACCGGCCCGCTGCCGCCGCTCGTTGGCGCCGTCCGCCCGGTGCGCGCGGGCCAGGCAGGCCAGGCACCACAGGAACAGCGGCATCGCCAGCGACTCGTAGGCGAACTCGGTGTCGAAGTAGACGAAGCTGGAGTTGAGGCTGTAGAGCAGCGCGACCAGCACGCCCGCCCGCAGCGAGCCGAAGAGCGCCTCGCCGAGCAGGCAGGCGCCGAACAGCGCCAGCAGGTGCGCGGCCACCAGGACCACCAGCGCGCTCTGCCAGACCGTCAGCCCGGTGGCGTCGGTGATCGAGGCGGTGACGATGTGCAGCCCGGGGAACCGGGCCACGATTCCGATCAGGTAGTTGGGTTGGAACAGCTGACCGCTCGCCGCCAGGTCGGTGGTCTGGCGCCAGTGCGCGATCTCGTCGTGGAACAGCGGCTGGCCGGGGTTGCGCAGCAGCTTGGGCAGGTAGCTGAAGAGCCCGTAGCCGAGCAGCCAGCCGAGCCGGACCCGCTCGTCCACCCGGCGGGCCGTCAGGACCACGACGGCCGGGCAGAAGAAGACCAGCATGCCGGCCCAGAAGACGGCGTAGTGCACGACGTCCGTGCCGTCGGTGGCGGCCAGCGAGAAGGCGTACGCGATCAGCAGCGCGCCCGCCGCCGCGGTCAGCCACAGCACCGCCCAGGCGGCCGGCGAGCCGAACCGCGGGGCGCCGCGGCCGTCCTGGGCCGGCGGCCTGGGGACGCCCCAGGAGGTGACCGGGCCGCGGCCGGTGGCGAAGGTGGTCATCGGGCACCTCCCGAGGACGAGGGCGCGGCCTGCGCGGCGCGGTAGACGTCGATCAGCCGGGCCGCGACCCAGTCCCAGTCCGGGATCTGCTCGGGCCCGGGGCGCCCGCCGGCGTCCAGGCAGCGGGCCAGCGCCTGGGCGACGGCGCCGGCGCTCGCGTGCGCGGGCACCAGGCGGACGGCCTGCGGGGCGGGCAGGTCGGCGTGCGCGGGGATGTCGGAGAGCAGCGCCCAGGCGCCGGCGGCCAGCGCCTCGGCGGGCGCCAGACCGTACGCCTCGTGCTCGGAGAGGCTGCCCAGCACGGCGGCGGTGCGCAGCCAGCGCCGCAGCTCGTGGTCGCCCACCCGGCCCAGGAACCGGACGCGCCGCGCCGCGCCGCAGCGCTCGGCCACCGCCTGCAGCCGTTCGCGGTCCGGGCCGGTGCCGATCACCACCAGCTGTGCGCCGCCGCTCGTGCCGCCCCTCGCGGCGTCGCCCGTGCCGCCGTCCGTGCCGCTGTCCGTGCCGCCGCCCGCGCTGTCGAGCCGCGCGAAGGCCTCGATCAGCCGGTCGACGCGCTTGTAGCGTTCCAGCCGGCCCACGCTCAGCACGGTCGGCGGCTGGTCGGTGAAGGCGGTGGCGGCCCGCAGCGCGGTCCGGTCCACGGCGTTGGGCACCACGGTGACCTTGCCGGCCGCGGTCGGGAAGTCGGCCGCGAACAGCTGGGCCTCGGGCCGCGAGACGCAGAGCACCGCGTGCGCCGCGTCGGCCGCCGCCCGCCCGGCCGGGACGAACGCGCGGTGCAGCAGCGCCCGGGCCGGGGTGTGGCCGGTGCCGTGGTAGTGCGGGGTCAGCACGTACGGGACGGTACGTCCGCGCAGCCGCAGGGCCAGCGCGGCGCCGACCCCGGTGAGCGCGTGGTAGCTGTGCCCGTGCACCACGTCGAAGGCGTCCGCGTGGCGGGTGAGATAGCGGTAGAGGCCGGGCGCCAAGCGGTAGTTCTCCGCGCGGTTGCAGCGGAACCGGCGCACCAGCACGCCTTCGTCCCAGCTGAGTTCGGGCCGCAGCGGGCGGCGCTGCTGGGCGAGCACCTCGACCGCGACGCCGGCCCGCACCAGCGCCCGGGCGGTCTGCGCGACGACGGTCTCCACCCCGCCGGGCGTGGGCGGGTAGCCGGGACTGACCAGGGCGAGCCTCACCGGGTCCCGCCTTCCGCCGCCGCCGCGGAGCGGCCGAGGATCGCCTCGACGTTCCGCTGCCAGGTGTGCGGATCGGGGTAGCGGGTGCCGGCCGCGGCCCGCGCCTTGCGCAGTCCGTCGGCCAGGCCCGGCACGTCCTCGGGTTCCACCAGCACCGCCCCGGCGTACTCGCCGACGGCCTCCACCAGGCCGCCGACCGCGCTGAGCACCACCGGCAGCCCGTTGCTCATGGCGATGTGCAGCGGTCCGCTGGCGGAGGAGCGCCGGTAGGGCAGCACCAGCGCGTCGGCCTCGGCGAAGTGCGCCTTGGCCTCCTCGTCGCTCACGTACCGGTTGACCAGGGTGATCCTGTCCCGGTAGGGCGACGCCTCGATCTTCTCGATCGGTTCGGTGCACCCCTCCCAGGTCTCGCCCACCACGGTGAGGTGGAACGAGGACACCTCCTCGGGAGCGAGTCGGTGGAAAGCGTCGATCAGCACGTCCAACCCCTTGTACGGCCGGATCAGGCCGAAGAAGAGCAGCCTGAACACGCCGTCCGGGGACGGGCGGTGGGTGACTGCGTAATGGTCGAAGGGCCCGTGCGGCACGACCGTGACGGGTCGGCCGGACAGGTCGAACAGGTCGCCGAGCAGCTGCCGGTCGTGCTCCGAGTGCACCAGGAAGGCGTCCGAGCGGCGCAGCAGCGCGCCCAGCACGCGCCGGGTGTAGGCGGCGACGAACGGGATCCGGATCTCGCCGGTGTCCTGGACCTCGTGGAACTCGACCACCACCCGGGCCCCCCGCGCGCGGGCCGCCGCGGCCAGCACCAGGTAGGTGTGCGCGACGGTGCCGGTCCACCACTGGAAGACCACGGTGTCCGGGCGGTTGCGGCGCAGCCGGCGCAGCGCGCCGAACAGGCTGGGCAGCCAGTACCAGTCGACCCCGTCGAAGACGTCCACCCGCTCGTCGTAGTCCAGGGCGGCCGTCTTCACCCCCACCCGGGCGCGGCCGGGGTAGAGGGCGCGCGGCAGCAGCCGGCGCATCAGCAGGGCCGAGACCTCGGAGCGGTCGGCCAGCGCGCCGGCGAGCCGGCAGGTGTAGTGGCTGAGCCCGCCGGTGAACCGCCAGCCGGAACCGACCACGCAGACCCGCGGGCGGCGCTCGGGCCCGGCCCTCTCGGGCCCGGTCGTCTCGAACTCGCTCACGGCGTACCGCCTCCCGTCGCGTCCTTGCGGATCCGGTGCCGGACGGCCTCCCGGCGCACCCCGGCCACGGCCGCGGCGGCCGCGTACGCGGTGTAGCCGCCGCGGGACCGCAGGCGCGGCCCGCAGACGGTGAACTCCGGCTGCTGGACCACCTGTTCGCTCCAGCGCAGTTTCGCCACGTCCGGGCCGAGCGAGAGGTTGAGCTCGCCCCGGCCGTGCTCGGCAGCGCGCTCGGCGGCCGCCAGGTGCAGCAGGGTCACCGGGCTGGCGTGCCACCAGGCGGGATCGACGCCGCTGATGCCCAGGTAGTCGGCCCGCGGTGCGCTGAGCACCAACTGCGCGGCCACCGGCCGGTCCTCGACATCCAGGGTGAGGATCGCGGCGCGGCCGGCCCGGGCCATCAGGGGCAGCACCTCGGCGAGGAACGCCCGGTGGGCCGCCGAGGCGAGCACGTCGGTGTGCCGGCGGCGACCCGGCAGCGCCGCGCGGGCTGCGTGCAACCGGGCCAACTCCGGTAGGGCCGCCCGTAGCTGTGGCTCGCCCTGGTGGGCGGTGACGGCCCAGCGGCGGCCACTGCGGTCCAGTCGGCTGCGCGCGCTGCGCAGGCTCTCCCGCACGTTCCGCTTGAGTGAGTGCCGCAGATCCCGGGCCTCGGAGGGCAGCGCCAGCACCACCGAGGGGCGGGTGGTCTTGTGCCGCACCAGCCCCGCGCGGGCGACCTCCCCGGTGAGCCACTCCGGCTCGAACCAGCCCTGATCGGCGGAGAGCGGCAGGTCCAGCCAGTCCCAACCGGACTGCCGAGCACACCAGTCGCCGACCACCGCCCGCAACACCGCCCGGCTGTCGGCCGGTTCGGCGAGCACGCCGGGCAGCTCGGTCAACTCGTCGTGCCGGCCCGCGCCCAGCAGCTGGACGGTCCGCAGCCCGGCGCCGAGTCGGCGCCGGTAGCCGGGTGCGACGCCCACCAGATGCCGGCGGCGGAAGACCGCCAGCACGTCCAACTCCCGTTCTGCGACGAAGTGTCGGGCCCAGGTCAGCAGCCACTCCGGCGCGGCGTAGGGGTTGCGCGAGCCGGAGCGCTCGTACAGCTCCCTCCAGGGGATCAGCAGTTCCTCCAGCGCGTCGAAGGTGGTGACCCGACGGATCGTCAACTCGCCCGGTAAGCCGGGGAGAGCGGGGACAGCGCGGTCGGGGCCCGCGATGCCCAGGTCGACGCTGCCGGGACCGATACGCATCAGGCGGCTCCGGTGGAGGCCGGCTCACCAGGGTGGCCGCCCAGTGCGACGCTCCTGGCCTCGCGCAGGGCGGCTGCCCCGGCGGCGGGTTCGGCGGCGGGCTCGCCGGTCGTCCGGGGCACCCGGGCGAACCGCACCCGGCCCAGGATCGCCAGGCAGCCCACGCCGTCGTGCCAGGTGAGCTTCTTGCCCTCGGCGTGCGAGCGGCTGTGATAGGTCACCGGCACCTCGAACGGCCGGATGCCGAGCCGCAGCAGGCCGGCCGTCATCTCGGTGTCCAGGCCGAAGCCGGCCGAGCGCAGCCGCAGCGAGTGGAACAGCCCGAGCGGGACCAGCTTGAGGCAGGTGTGCAGGTCGGAGAGGTGGGCGTCGAAGAGCAGGTTGGCCGCCAGGGTGGTGAGCTTGTTCCCCATCGCGTACCGGTAGGACTGGTAGACGGTGTTCACGCCGAACAGCCGTGAGCCGTAGACCACGTCGCAGCGCCCTTCCAGGACGGGCGCCAGCAGTCGCGGGATGTCGCTCGCCACGTACTCGAGGTCGGCGTCGAACGGCAGGATGTGGGTGCCGGTGGCGAGCTGCGCGGCGGTGAGCAGGGCGCTGCCCTTGCCGAAGTTGCGCGGGTGCCGGTAGGACTTCACCCGCTCGTCGCAGAGTTGGGCGATCAGCAGCGGCGTGCGGTCGGAGCTTCCGTCGTCGACGATGATCAGCTCGATCTCGCACGGGTAGTCGCAGGCGAGCAGCGCCCGGGCCACCGAGGCGACCGTCCGCTCCTCGTTGTAGACCGGCATCAGGATCGAGAGCTTCACCGGTTCCTCGCCGGAAAACGGGCGTCCCACCTCTGGTCCCGCCAGTGCTCCCGCCCGGTGTGCCTCGGCTACGTGCATCGGCTTCATGAGGGCCTTCACCGTCCTTTCACGTGGTGCGGCGATGTGCAGTGCGTGCTGCTGATTTCCGCGCCGGATCGACCGCACGACCGGCGACCGGGCAGGGGTATTCGCGAGCTCGCCGAGAAATGACCGATCAGCCCCTCGGCGAACTGAAGTGGACCGAACAGAGAAGAGGCCGGTAACCCGAATCGGGGCAGGCCGAAACAACGGCATTCGGGCGCGCGTCGGCAGGGCGCGGCGCGATGCCGGCGATGAAGGTAATTACTGTTCCGCAGCCGACGGAACGGTCATGATCGAGCGTGTCTTCGTCCGCAGCGAACCGGCAGTCCACAGGCGCAGCTCACAGCCGGCGCTCCCGCCAGGTGCCGAGTCGATCTCCCCACGACGCGGCAGGGTAAGAACGGGTCCACGGTTCGTTCCTCCACGCGACATTTCGTGCGCATTCCGTCGGCCTTGAGCCGTCGGCTGCTGATGGTCGGTGTGCTGCCGGTTTCGCTGTCGCCCCGGCCTGTTCCGTCGATTTCCGCACCCCCCGCGCTCGGGCAGTGTCGAGCCGTGCTCGACCCCCGGGCGTTGACCTTGCGGATCCCCCGGGAATGGATCCTTCCAGTCGGGTTACCCGTAGTCGCGCATTCCCCGGGTTTTCACAGGATCCTCCCACCAGGCGCCCAGTCGGGCCGCCGGGTGGATTCGGTGCATGCGGCGAGAATGGTCGACTGCGGATGATCTGCCAGTGAATCCGATGATTCAGTGGTCCAGTCCGGTATCATGGAGCGATGTCCATTCCCAAGGCTGAGCTGCACCTGCACATCGAAGGGACGCTGGAGCCTGAGCTCGCGTTCGCCCTGGCTGAGCGCAACGCCGTCGCGCTCCCCTTCGAGAGTGTGGAGGCGCTGCGCTCCGCCTACCGCTTCGAGGATCTGCAGTCCTTCCTCACCCTCTACTACCGGCTGATGGACGTCCTGCGCACCGAAGCGGACTTCACCGAACTGGCCGACGCCTACCTCGCGCGGGCCCGCGAACAGGGCGTACGGCACGCCGAGATCTTCTTCGACCCGCAGGCGCACACCGCCCGCGGCGTGCCGATCGGCACGGTCGTCGAGGGGCTGAGCGCCTCGCTGGCGCGGGCCGAGGAGCGCTTCGGCATGACGAGCCGGTTGATCCTCTGCTTCCTGCGCGACGAGTCCGCCGAGTCCGCGCTCGCCACCCTGGAGTCGGCCCGGCCCTACCTGGACCGGATCACCGCCGTCGGGCTGGACTCCGCCGAAGTCGGCCACCCGCCGGCCAAGTTCACCGCCGTCTTCGAGCGGGCGCGCGAGCTGGGCCTGCGCGCGGTGGCCCACGCGGGGGAGGAGGGGCCGCCCTCCTACGTCTGGGAGGCGCTGGACCTGCTGCGGGTGGAGCGGATCGACCACGGCATCCGCTCGCTGGAGGACCCCGCGCTGGTCGCCCGCCTGGTCGAGGAGCGCATCCCGCTGACGGTCTGCCCGTTCTCCAACGTCCGGCTGCGCTGCGTCGACACGCTGGCCGACCACCCGCTGCGCGACATGCTGGACGCGGGCCTGGTTGCCACCGTCAACTCCGACGATCCGGCGTACTTCGGCGGCCACGTCCACGAGAACCTGACCGCCGTCGCCGAGGCCCTGGAGCTGACGGACCGTCATCTCCGCACGCTGGCCCGCAACTCCTTCGAGGCCGCTTTCCTGGACGAGCCCACCCGCGCCCGCTACCTGGCCGAGGTCGACGCCTACTTCGCGCCGTAGAACGTGACGGCTCAGCCGGTGAACGGCGTGAGTGCGGCGTTCACTTGGGCACTGGTGGGGGTGGAGTACAGCCTCTCGGGGATGCCGTTGGTCGTGATGATCGAATTGGGGCAGTACGTCTCGGTGCCGAGGCCGAGCTGGACGGTACCGATCTTCCGGCCGGTCGCGGCCTCGTACACGGTCAGCTGGTAGGACTGTGCCATGACGCGGTCCACCAGCGCCCCGCCCACCGGGGCGGTGCCGGCTATCTCGGCCGCGGCGTTGCCGTTGAAGGAGCAGTCCTTGAGTGACGTGGTGGCGGTGCCACTGAAGTCGAGGCAGCCGATGAGTTGGACCGCGGCGGGGGAGTCCGCCTCCTGCGGGACGAGGCCGCTGACGGGGGAGGGGCCCCCGATCGACTCGTAGAACGCGATCGGGTGCGGGGGTGCCGCGCTGAGTGCGGTGACGCCGTGGTACCCGGTCGTCACCTGTTCGGCGCAGGTTCCGTAGAAGTCGTCCAGGCTGGTCGGCAGCGCGGGCGTGGGATCGATGGCCACGGGCGCGGCCGCGCCGGTGCTGGAGGTGGCCTCGTGGTACCCGAAGGCCGCCAGCGCGAGGACGGGCACGGCGAGCAGGGCCAGCAGCCGGCGGCGGGAGCGCCGCGGGGGAACAGGAGTCGTCACCGGGAGCCTCCAGACGAGAGGAGATCAGCATGGGCGCCGCGCGGAGCGCGCGTCAAGGCGCTTTCGTGGCTTTGCCGGTGGCCGTGACGTCCGAAATCCGCCAGTGCCGACCGCGCGGACACGGCACAGTGGAGGTGTACGACAGCGTGAAGGAGAGGGAACAGCGATGACCGTCCACACCACGATCGACAGCCCGCTGGGCGAGCTGCTGCTGGTCGGCGAGGAGTCGCCGCAGAGCCCCGACGGGCTCCGGCTGGCCTCGCTCTCGATGACGGGCCAGAAGGGTGCGGCGCGGATCCTGGACGGCTGGCGGCACGCCCCGGCGGCGTTCGACGGGATCGCCCGGCAGCTGGCGGCGTACTTCGCGGGGGATTCGAAGGACTTCGACGTGCAGTTCAGCACCCACGGCTCCGACTTCCAGGAGCGGGTCTGGCACGCGATTGACACCATCCCGTACGGCGCCACCACCAGTTACGGCCGGCTCGCCGAGCAGATCGGCGTGCCGCGCGCCGCAGTGCGCGCGGTCGGTTCCGCGATCGGCGCCAATCCGCTGCTGATCCTGCGCCCCTGCCACCGGGTGGTGGGCTCGACCGGTGCGCTGACCGGCTACGCGGGTGGTCTGGAGCGCAAGGAGTACCTGCTGGGCCTGGAGGGCGCCCGCCCGGCGACGCTGCTCTGACGGACCGTCAAAAGCCCTTGCCGGGCATGCCGCAGGGCCCGGTCCGCTGCTGCGAACCGGGCCCTGCACGGCTGATCAGCTGATCAGTGGGCAGCCATCACACAACCCCTGATCAGATCCGCCGGTCGGCCCGGGGGCCGCCGTCGAGGGCGATCAGTAGGCGCTGTGGGTCTGCCAGAAGGCCCACGCCTGGTTCGGGCTGCCGTAGGTCGCGTTCATGTACGAGAGCGCCCACTTGATCTGGGTGGCGGGGTTGGTCTGCCAGTCGGAGCCGGCCGAGGCCATCTTGTTGCCCGGCAGCGCCTGCGGCAGGCCGTAGGCACCGGAGGACGGGTTGGTCGCGCTGACGTTCCAGCCGCTCTCGTGCGTGATGATCTGGTCGAACGAGGCCAGCTGGTCGGCCGGGACGATCGAGGCGGCCAGGGCCTGGAGCGAGGCGACGCTGTTGTCCGCCGGGGCGGCGACAGCGGCCGGGGCGGCGGTGGCGGCCTTGGGCGCCGGGGCGGCGGGCGCGGCGGGGGCCGGCGCCTGCTGGGCGGGGGCGCTCTGCTGCGGCGCGGCGGCCGCGGCGGAGCCGGACAGCGTGAGGTGCTGGCCGGGGTAGATCGAGTCCGGGCCGTTGTGCAGCACGGACTTGTTCAGGTCGTACAGCTTCTGCCAGCCGCCCTGGACGTTGTGCGTGGTGGCGATCCTGGACAGCCAGTCGCCGCTGACCACGGTGTAGCCGGCCGGCGCGGCCTCGGCGGTCTGGGCGGTCTGGGCGGTGTGCGCGGCCTGCGGCGCGGACTTGACGGCGGCGATGGAGATCGCGGCCGGCTTGCCGGCGTAGTGGCCGTGGTGCAGCGGCTGGGCGCTGGCGCCACCGGCGGCGGCCAGGGACAGGCCGGCGCCGACGCCGGCCACGACGGTGGCGGCGATGGCGCGCTGGACGGTGGTGCGGCTGGGCAGGCTGAAGCCGTTCGCAGACATCATGAAGTTTGGTCCTCTCCTACGCCTACGAGGTGAGCTGTCGGGTTCGGGCTGGAGTTGCCCGGCCGCGCTGAGCGCGGCTTCACCCCAAGCCCCGCCCGGACCGAGTCCGGGTGGGGCGACTTACCTGTGGGTCCCCCGCTCCTGCCGTGGTGCGTGTTGAGCGCGTGCCCGCTCGGTCCGGTGGCAGGATTCGGCGTTCCGGAGAGCGGGGTTCGTGTGAAGACGAACGAGATGCACCGTACGCAGACGGATGCCGCAATCACAAGGCGATGTGAGGTGTCTCATGTTTCGCCCCGGCGGGCACCCGTTTCGCCCCGGCGGTCACCCCTGCTGCCGCCCTCAGCCCCCGAGCATCAGCCGTTCCAGCGCGGCCCGCGCCTTGGCGTCGGACTTGGCGCGGGCCGTCACGGCGGCCGCGAGCTCGCGGGTCCACTCGTCGAGCGGGATCGACTTGCGGGAGAGCACGACGCCGCGCACCACCGTGCAGATCTCGCAGACCGGTCGGCCGTGGGTCAGGCTCAGGATCAACCGCCGCTCGTCCATGTCGACTTCGAGCTTCTCGATCCGGCCCGGCCGACCGGACACCCGGTCGGCCATGCTGCGCTTGCGCTCGACCGCCACGGCGTCGGTCGGCAGTGCCTCCGCCAGCGATCCGGTCAGCACCTGCGCGTACACCTCCAGGTCGGAGGCGTCGCGGCGCAGAGCGGCGGCGATCAGGTCGATCGAGTCGGCGGGCTCCTCGGGGGCCGGCTCGATCTGCCCGTGGTCGGTCATGGCGCTCCTTGCTGCGGTCGGTCGACGACCGGTCGGTTCATCAGATGTCACTGCGGGCAGAGCCTACGGCGCTGCCGGGGCCCGCTCAGCCGTCCAGGCTCAGCACCATGGTCGGCCGCTCGATCTCGTGGTCGGCCCGCAGCGGGCGGACCGCCGTGCCGATCGCGAAGAACTCGGTGGTGTGGCCGCCCCAGCGGTGGTTGTGGGCGTTCAGCTGCACGCCGACGATGCCCTCCGCGTGCAGCTCCTCGGCCTCCGCCTGCATCCGGGCCATCGCCAACTCCCGTGCGTCGTAAAGCGCCTGGGTGTAGCTCTCGATCTCGACGTTCTTGCCGATGTTGTTGAAGACCGAGCCCATCTTCTGGTGCGCGATGTGGTAGACGCAGGTCCCCATGGTCATCCCCAGTGGGGCGTAGCCGGCCCGGATCAGCGTCCAGAAGTCCTGCCCGGACAGGTCGGAGGTGAACGGCTGGCCCTTGTTGTTGCGCCAGCTGGTGCCGCCGGGCGCGGGGTGGTCCGCCTTCACGGCGGTGCCGATCGCGATGAACTCGGCGATGTCCGAGCCGAACTCCCGTGCCTCGACGGTCAGTCGGACGCCCACGATGCCGTCCGCGCCCAGCTGGGCTGCCTCGGCCTCCATCCGGGTCATCGCCAACTCGCGTGCGTGGTACATGGCCTGGCTGAGCGTTTCGAGCTCCTGGTTCTTGCCCCAGCGGCCCAGCTGGATCCCGACGTGGTAGATCGAGCTGCCCAGCACCAGCCCGATCGGCTTGAACCCGGCTTCCCGGACCAGCAGGAACTCGTTGACCGACAGGTCACTGGTGAAGATCGAGCCAGGCTTGCCGGGCTGCAGCTCGGCAAGGCGTCGCATCGCGTCGGCGGGGACGCCCTGGGCGGTCGGATCGAAGGTGCTCATGGTGTCGCTCTCCCCTATGACTGTGCGGTGTACGGGCGGGTGGACGCGCGGCCGGTGCGGCTCGCCTGGGCGAGCCGGCGGCGCAGGCGGTCGCCGCTGTTGTTGAGCGGGACGACGGTCATCGTCGAGGGCTTGGCGGGGGCGCTGGCGAACCGGGCGATCGCGGTGCCCACCAGCGTCGACTCCGCGACGTGGTCCTTCTGCTCGGAGTTGCCGCCGCTCTGGATGCAGGGCTCCTCCCAGATCCGCAGGTTCCCGTCGGCCAGCACCACGCCGTCGCCGCCCTGTTGGGCGCCCTGGCGGGCGAGCTGCGTGCGGGCGTCGGAGCGGACGTGGTGCACCAGCGCGCTCCAACCATCCATCTCCTGGTTGCGGTAGGAGAAGGTCTGGCGCCGGGTGGTGTAGTCGTCGTGGCGGACCCCGATCGACATCCCGACCAGCAGGTCCACCGGCACCCAGCCCGCCGTGATCAGCTTGGCGAAGCCCTGGCCGTCCAGGTGCGAGGTGAACGGGCGCCGCGGGCGCACCGACCCGGCCGCCCGCACCGCCGTCCCGATCACCTTGAACTCCAGGCAGCCGGGCGCGGCGACGAAGGGGGCCATGGTCAGCTGCGCCGCCACCACGCCGTCGCCGCCGAGCGCCGCGCACTCGGCCGTCATCCGTCCCAGCGCGGTGCGCCGCGCCGAGTCCATCACCTTGACCAGCGCGGCGGACGGTGCGCCGTTGCCGGACAGGGCGATCCCGGCGGGGCCGAAGCCGGCGCCGCTGCCGAAGCCGATGCCCAGGCCGGCCCCCGCGTAGAGGCAGGCGTGGTAGCCCCAGTACCGGCCGCTGCGACCGACGTGGTAGACCGCCGACCCCATCACCTGGCCGACCGGCTCGAATCCGACCGACCTGATGGCGGCGAACTCACCGGTCGTCAGCGCGGACGACCACGTACCGCTCTCCCGCACCTCGGCGATCCGCGCCGCGGCGACCGGGGGTAGCCCGGCTCCGCTCCACGACTCCGTCATGCGTCCACCCAATCCTCTCCTGGGCCCCCGACGAGGTCCGACAAGGCACCCTAAGCCGAAGATCCAGCCTTGCCCAGCAGACCTGACGGCGGGGCCCGAACCAGGACGGAACCGTAACGCGCCTGCCGGATCGCAGGCCGACCGGGTGGCCGTCGGCCGGCCTGCCGCTCAGCCGTCAGAAGGCCTGCCAGCCCTGCGGGTCGACGCCGCCGGGGATGACCTCGCCCGGGCCGTACGGCGCGCGGGTCAGCACGAAGCTGCCGATGTCCAGGTGGCTGACCGTGCCGTCCGCCGCCCGCACCACCCGCAGCGTCTCGCCCGCGTAGTAGCCGTCCAGTCCGGTCCAGCTGCCGTCCGCCTCGGGGCGGAAGCGCGAGGCGCGGGCCGGGCCGCCCAGTGGGATCAGCTCGAGCCGGCGGTCGGCCCCCAGCCGCAGTGCCAGTGCGGTCGGTCCCCAGTACCAGGGGCCGGTCAGTGCCAGCAGCTCCGGATCGGCCTCGGCCATCGGGCGCCACGGCTCGGGGATCCGCGGCTCGTGCTCGGCGACGATCCGGATCAGGTCGCCGGCGACGGTGGCGACCCCCGAGCCGGAGGTCGTGTTGGTGAGCACGACCGCCGCGACGTCGTCCGCCTCGCTCACCCAGAGCCAGGCGAGGAACCCGGGCATCGAGCCGCTGTGCCCGTACAGCACCCGGCCGTCGCGCCGGATCACCTGCAGACCGAGCCCGTACGAGGAGGTCCACTCCTCGCCGTCCGGTTCGGTGGTCGGCCGGCGCATCTCGGCGACGGTCGCGGGGGAGAGCACCTTCTCGTCACCGGCGGAGAGGAAGGCGGCCCAGCGGCACAGGTCGGCCGCGGTGGACCAGAGCTGTCCCGCCGGTGCCATCACGGCGGTGTCGGTGAGCGGTTCGGGCAGCATGACGTCCGCCCACGGGTGCACGGCGAAACCGCCGGCGTGCGGCATCTGCGGCAGCAGCGACGTCCTGGTCATGCCCAGCGGATCCAGCACCTCGCGCTGGAGCACCTGCCCCCACGGCTCGCCGCGCAGCTGCTCCACCAGCGCGCCGAGCAGGGCGTAGCCGGGGTTGGAGTAGTGGTGGCGCCGGCCGGCCGGGTGGCGCACCGGCTGCTCGCCGAGCACGTCGGCGAGTTCGGGCCGCAGCGTGCCGACCGTCCGCTCCCACCAGGGCTCGGGCGTCTCGGAGGCAAGCCCCGAGGTGTGGGTGAGCAGTTGATGGATGGTCAGATCACCGGCCGAGGTGCCGGGCAGGTGGCGCTCCAGCGGGTCCGACAGGTCGAGCAGGCCCTCGTCGCGCAGCCGCAGCACCAGCACGGCGGCGAAGGTCTTGGAGATCGAGCCGATCCGGTACTGCACGTCGTCGGTCGGCGCGTGGTCGTCGATCATGCTGCGGGAGCCGGTCCACACCGTCCGCCCGCCTCGGACCACGGCTCCGACCAGCGAGGGCGTGCGTCCCTCCGCCTGGGCGACGGCCAACCGATGCAGCAGGGCGCGGCTGGTGGTGGGGAGCAACTCCTCGGCGTGGTGGGCCATCTGAGCTCTCGTTTCTGCAGGCGTTCCGGTGGACCGGCCCAACCTATCCGGGGCTGTCGCGCCGGGCATCGGGATTTTCGAGCCGGCCGCACCCGGAAACGACCGGAGGGCCGGTACCGTGCGAATGCACGGTACCGGCCCTCCGGCTCAGCAAGGCGAAAAGCCGAGCTTGTGACTTATCAGAGCGGGCGAATGTTCTCCGCCTGCGGGCCCTTCTGGCCCTGCGTGACGTCGAACTCGACCTTCTGGCCCTCGAGCAGCTCACGGAAGCCGTTGGCCTGGATGTTCGAGTAGTGGGCGAAGACGTCAGCGCCGCCACCGTCCTGCTCGATGAAGCCGAAGCCCTTTTCCGCGTTGAACCACTTCACGGTGCCAGTAGCCATAGAGATATCTCCTTAAGGGGGCTGTCCGGAACTCGCGATTCACGAGTTCCGCGTCGCCGCGATGAGGCCCGCCCGAAAAATCCGGGGAAACAAAAATGCGCCTGTTGATCATCACAATCAGCAGGCGCACACAAAAGTTCATGGGAACCACAACTGCAACTTCTTCGACTGTAGCAGGGTGCGGACCGAAACGGGGGAATTGCCGATCCCGTGGTCCGGCCGCTCCCTCGGACGGCTGCACCGTTCCGGCCGACGCGCGCGGCCGCGGAGCCCGTCGGAGAGCTGCCCGGCCGGGGGTGCGGGGATGGTGCGGCCAGGGGTGCAACGACGAGCTACACCATTTCGATGCCTGCCGGGATGGTCCGATCACCCCCTGCGGGGCGCATACTGGTGGTGATGACGAAATCAGCCGCGGTCCGGCGTCCTCTGCCCACCAGCCCCTTCGCTGCTCCAGTCCCGCCACCCATCAAGGTGTTCGCCGTGGGTGACCGGGTTTCGCACGACCAGTACGGCCTCGGTCGCACCATCGCCGTTGAGGGTGACGGTGAGATCGCGGTGCTCGTCGACTTCGGCTCGCGCCAGGTGCGGATCACGAAGCCGTTCGCCAAGCTCTTCAAGCTCTGAGCAGGACTTTTTCCAAGCCCTGAGACTGCCGCCAACTCCGGCCCGGTGAAAGCTGGTTCGGGCTGTGGTGGTCTCGGGCGGGTGTGTGGTGTGGGCGGTGACGAGCCCACCCCCCGCCGCCCGATGCCGGTCAGCGGGCCACCCCCTGCCGACCGGTCCCGTCCGCCGACCCCGGCGGACGCCTGTCGCGCGCCGCCGTCCGTACGGCGCCGACCCGAAGGCTGCCCCGCAGCCTCGTCCCGTGACGTCTCCGGGACCTCCCTCATACGTAGACCTGTCCTGATTTCGCCGTGCGCGGGTGGAACTGACCGCCCGGGCGGACGCGTGATAGCGCTCGAAGATCACGTGCGGCGGACGGACCCTGGTGGACCGCTGCCCGGTACCCCAGGAGAGCTCATGAACCCGCGTGCGTCCAGGCTGACCCGAAACCTGGCGGTGGCGATCACCGGTGCGGGCCTCGCCCTCGGAGCGGTGGCTTGCAACGACGATGTGACGTCGACCTCCTCCCCGACGGCCACAGCCACAGCCACAGTCACGGCCACGGCCACGGCCACTGCCGCTTCGAGCGCCGCCGCCCGCGCCAGTGCTCCCGCCAAACCCACCGCTGCCGGAACGGCCAGGGCCTCGGACCGCTGCCACACCGGTGACCTGCGGGCCGACATCCAGCTCCAGCTGGGCGGGACGGGCTCGGCGATGGTCATGCTGGTGAACAAGAGCGCGCGGACCTGCACGGTCGACGGCTACCTCGGCTACGGCGGACTGCTCGCCGACAACAGCCGGGTCACCGTCCCCACCACCCGCTCGCCGTACCCCGGGCCGCCCTCGCTGATCACGCTCAAGCCCGGCACGACCGCCTTCTCCGGCCTGAAGTGGTCCACGTGTGACAAGGGCGACGTGAGCTGCAAGGTGCTGGCCGGCGTCGTGGTGACCCCGCCGGACGAGACCACCCAGCTCACCGCCAACGTGCTCGGCCTGGACGGCGCCATGCTGCCGCAGCTGCTGGTCTCCTCGGCGGGCTTCATCGAGGGCTCGCTCCAGCCGTCCAACGAGGGCGTCGTCTTCTCCTCCTGATCGGACCGAATCCGCACTGCCCCGGCACCCCTTGGAACGGGTCCTCAGCACTGCGTACGGTGGCGGGACGCGGTGCGGGCGGGTCACCAGCGAAGAGGTGAACAGGGGAGAGCCGTGGAGATCAGGATCCTGGGACCGCTGGAGGTCTGGCACCGGGATCGGCGCGTGCCGCTGGCCGGGCCCCACGAGGAACGCCTGCTCGCCTCGCTGGCCCTGCACGCCAACCGGACGGTCCCGCTGCCCCACCTGGTCGAGGCGCTCTGGGACGGCCGCCCGCCCGAGACGGCCACCAGCCAGGTGCGCGGCATCGCGCAGGCACTCGGCCGCAGGCTGACCGAGCCGGGCGGCCCGGGCCCGGCGCCCCGGATCCTCACGCTCGGCCCGGGCTACCGCCTGGTGGCCGACGAGCAGGTGGTCGACGCGCTGGCCTTCACGGCGCGGGTCGAGGAGGCCTTCCTGGCGGTCGAGCGCAGCGACGTGCAGAGCGCGGTGCGCCTGCTGCGGTCGGCGCTGGCAATGTGGCGCGGGTCGCTGCCGGCGGACGTCGGGCAGCCGGCCAACCTGCTGGAGCGGCCGTCGGGAACGGCGGCACTGGAGGCCGGACGCCTGCACGCGCTGGAGCAGTGGCTCGGGCTGGAACGGCAGTTGGGGCGGGACCGCGAGGTGATCGACGAACTGCGGGCGCAGGTCGTCCAGGATCCGCTGCACGACCTCTTCGTCGAGAACCTGGTCCGCGCGCTGCACCACGGCGGTCGCCGCGGCGACGCGCTGGACGTCTACCGGCGGTTCACCGAACGCCTCGCGGCCGACCTGGGGATCGCCCCGAGCCCGCGGATGCGGGAGCTGCACGCCGTGCTGCTGGGTGGCGCCGCCGCGCCTGCCGCCGCCGCGCCTGCCGCCGCCGCGCCTGCCGCCGCCGCGCCTGCCGCCGCCGCGCCTGCCGCCGCTGCGGCAGCGGCCGCGTCGCCCGAGCCGTCCCCCAACCGGCCTGTCCCAGGTCAACTCCCGCCCGATGTCGCCCGGTTCGCCGGACGCGGGGAGCTGCTGCAGGAGCTGCTCGGCCGGGTGGTGCGCGGCGCGGCGGAGGGCAGACTCACCGTCTCGCTGATCACCGGGCGCGGCGGCGTCGGCAAGACCACCCTCGCGATCCACCTCGGGCACCTGCTGCGCGGGCTCTTCCCCGACGGGCAGCTGCACGCCAACCTGGCCGGGGCGAGCGAGCATCCGGCCGAGCCGGGGGCGGTGCTGGCCGGATTCCTGGGCGCGCTGGGCGTGGCCGACACCTCGATTCCCGAGGACACCGCCGAGCGCGCCACGCTCTTCCGGTCGGCGGCGGCCGGTCTACGGCTGCTCGTGGTGCTGGACAACGCGCGGGATGCCGCCCAGCTCGCACCCCTGCTGCCCGCCGGACCGGGCTGCGCCGTGCTGGTCACCGCCCGCAGTGCGCTGCACCTGCCCGAGGGCGAGTGCGTTCCCCTGGAGGTGCTCGATCCGGCCGAGGCGCTGGAGCTGCTGGCGGGGCTGGCCGGCGCCGACCGGGTCGCCGCCGATCCGTCGGCGTCCGCCCAACTCGTGCGCGCCTGCGGACTGTTGCCGCTCGCCGTCCGGGCCGCCGGAGCGCGCCTGGCGGTCCGGCCGGCCTGGACCGTCGCGCACCTGGCGCAGCGGCTGCTGGACGAGAAGCGCCGGCTGGCCGAGCTGGCGGCCGCCGACCCGGCGGTCGCGGCCGTCTTCGAGCTCAGCTACGGCCAGTTGGACGCCCAGCGGGCCCGGGCGTTCCGGCTGCTCGCGCTGCACGACATGCCGGACATCTCGCTGGCCGCGGCGGCCGCGCTGCTGGACATCGACGAGGCGCGGGCCGAGGAGCTGCTGGAGGGCCTGGTCGACCTGAGCCTGCTGGACACCCGGGCGCCCGGCCGCTACGGATACCACGACCTGTGGCGGCTGTTTGCCCGCGGCTGCGCGGAGCGCGAGGACCCCGCGCGCGAACGGACCGCGGCACTCTGCCGGTTGGTCGACTTCCAGTTGGCGTCGCTGAAGAACGCCAACCGGCTCACCGACCCGGCCGCCGGCCTGCACCGGACCCTGGCCAGGACGCACGCGCAGGGCCTGAACTGGCCGGACGCCGCGGCGGCCCGGGTCTGGGTGGAGGTCGAGCGGGTCGGGCTGTTCAGCGTGCTGCGGATGCTGGCGGCGCTCCCGGACGTGCCGCTGCGGCCCGCCGCCGACCTGTACTTCCTCGCCGTCCGCTACAGCCCCGACGCCGACGTCCACTACCCGGCCCTGCCGGAGGCGGTCGGCCGCGCGCTGTCTGCCGCCGCCGACAGCGCCGGTGACGACTGGGCCCGGGGCCGGATCAGGTCCGCGCTCGGCAACGTCCTGCTGGACCGCTTCAAGTTCGACGAGGCCGAGCAACTGCTGCGCAGCGCCGTCGAACTGAGCACCGCGCACCGCGACCACTACACCACGGCGATCACCCGCACAGTGCTGGGCATGCGGTTGAGCTGGGCGGGTCAGCACGCGGAGGCCGCCCGCTGCCACCAACTCGGCCTGGAGATCAACGCGGAGTACCTCCAGGACCCCGTGCTGGAGGTGGTGATGCTGGTCGGTCTGGCCCGCGGCTGCCTGCAACAGCAGCGCTCGGCGGAGTCGCTGGAGTCCGCGACGCGCGCGCGGGACCTCGCCGTACGGTTGCAGACACCGCGCTGGCAGATGTGGGCGACCTACGTCAGAGGCGTGGCACTCAACCAACTGGGCCGATACAGCGAGGCATTGACGGAACATCAGGATGCCTTGGAGCTGGCCAGGTCGCGGGGCTACGTGCGCTGGGAGGGAGCGAGTCTGGCGCGGCTCGCCGAGGACCACCTCGGGATCGGCGACGCGGCCCGTGCGGTCTCCTGCGCGGAGGAGGCGCAGCGCCGCTGCCGGGAGACGGCCGACAACCTCAGTCTGGCCGTGGCGACCCGTGCCCTGGGGGAGGCGCTGGCCGAGCTCGGCGAGCGCGACCGGGCCGAGCTCTGCCGCGGCGAGGCCCGCCGGATCTTCACCCGCCTGGGCATGCCGGCGGAGCTGTGACCCGCTCGCCGGCCCGGGCGGCCGTCACCTGATGTGCATTGACACGGGCCGCCCGCCGCTATCAGGATGAACGCATGCTTACGACGCACCCCGCCGTGGTGTGCCGCTTCGTGGACCTCCGGCGCACCAGCAGCTGTCTCTGTCGCTGACCAGCGCCCGCCGGCCCGCCGCGCTCTGAAGTTCCGAGCGCCGCCCGCCGCAGCCCCGGTTCCCACTGGCGAGTCCGACCGTCCGCACCGCCGGGCCGTTTCCCGCCTTCCGACGCCGCCGAGCCGCGCCGCTTTTCTCCGCGTGCCCTGATCTGCGTCCAGCCCTTCCGTCCCCGCTCGCCCTGTTGGAAGGAAGCCGTCCGTGACGACCCTCCAGGACCTCCCGCCCCTCGCCCCGTCGGCCGACCTGCTGCGCCGCACGCTGCGCCGCCACGCCGCCGGCGTCACCGTGATCACGGTCCCCGGCCCGGCCGGCTTCACCGCGACCTCGTTCACCTCGGTCAGCCTCCAGCCGGCCCTGGTCTCCTTCTACGTGTCGGCCACCGCCTCGGCCGCCCCGGCGGTCCGGGCCGCCGACCTCTTCGCCGTGCACCTGCTGCACCGCCGGCAGGAGCAGCTGGCGGCCCGCTTCGCGCGCAGCGGCATCGACCGCTTCGAGGGCACCGCCTGGACGCCCGACGAGCACGGCCTGCCCATCCTGCACGGCGCGGCGGCCTGGCTGACGGCCCGTCCGGTGCTGATCCAGGAGATCGGCGACCACCTGCTGGTGGTCGGCGAGGTGGCCGACGCCGGTGCGGGGGAGGGCGGCGCGCCGCTGGTGCACCACGACGGCGCCTTCGGCGGCTTCGACCCCGAAGCGGGACTCTGAAGCAAGCTGCTAGGGTCCCCGCGCATGGACTCACGCACGCAGCCGCTCGGCGTCGACTGGATCCACGGTTCGCCGTCGGCCAAGCACAACACCGACCCCGACATCCAGGTGCACGCCTACGACGGGGACACCTACATCCTGCGGCAGAACATGGCGGTCGACTACGAGGCGCCGTTCCTCTTCCTGCTCTTCGGTGAGGACCGCGCGCTGCTGCTGGACACCGGGGCGACCGCGTCCGCCGCGTTCTTCCCGCTGCGCCGGGTCGTCGACGAGCTGATCGAAGCCCGGCTGCGCGCCGATCCCGCCTCCGCGCGGCGCGGTTGCCCGCTGCTCGTGCTGCACACCCACGCGCACGGGGACCACGTCGCGGGCGACGCGCAGTTCGCCGACCGTCCGGACACCACCGTGGTCGGCGCCGATCTGCCCACCGCCTGGGCATACTTCGGGTTCGACGCGGACGCCGAGCGGATCGCCGAGGTCGACCTCGGCGGCCGGGTGGTGCAGTGCCTGGCCACCCCGGGCCACCACGCGGCGGCCGTCACCTTTTACGACCGCTCCACCGGACTCCTGTTCACCGGCGACACGGTCTACCCGGGCCGGCTCTACGTGGAGGACTGGCCGGCCTTCGGGCGCACCGTCGACCGCCTGATCGCCTTCGCGGCCGCGCACCCGGTCAGCCATGTCCTGGGCTGCCACATCGAGATGACCCGCGAGCCGGGGGTGGACTACCCGATACTCACCAGCTACCAGCCGGACGAACCGCCGCTGGAGATGACGGTCGGCCAGCTGCACGACCTGCGCCGGGCGATCGAGGAGGTCGGGGACCGGACCGGGCGCCACGCGTTCGCCGACTTCGTCATCTGCCGCGAGGAGAACGGCTGACAGCGCCGCCCCCGTGCGACGGGCGGCCGGACCGTCGGTTCGGTCCGGCCGCCCGGCTGCCTTAGACCGGTCGGTCTTACGCGCCGGTGTTGTTCCAGCCGACCGTCGTCTCCGGCGGGCGGGTGTACGCGCTGCTCTGCTGCGCCGCAGTCGCGCTGCCCGCGAGGGCCGCGACGACGCCGGTGGCCAGCGCCGCGGCGATACCCGCGGCGATGCCCGCAGCCCGCAGGCGGGAGATCGGGGTGGTGTTCCGGTGCGTCATGGGAATGGCTCCTAGTTCCTTGCCGGTGTGCGCTGTTCCGCACGGCGCCAGCTTACGATCATGAAAATCGGGGCACGGCCCCGGTGCTGCCCACACGCCCTGGCGGCCGACTCGCCACCGGACGGGTGAGGATGCCGGACGCGTCGCCCGGGGCACGGTAGTTGTATCCCGCGTACAGCGTCCATCGGAGGTAATCATGCGGGGTCGTCTTGCAGTTGTCGGGGTCATCGGTGCCCTGGCCGTCTCGGTCGCCGGACCGGCGTTCGGCGCGACGGACGGCGCCAACGCCGTGACCGTCGCGCCCACCGGGGTGATCGCCGCCGACGGGACGGTCACCCTGTCCGGCACGTACCACTGTTCACCGTCCGCGGCGCACGGCACCGTTGTCGACACCTCCCTCTCCACCGGCTCGGTCACCAGCAACATCGGCAACGGCGTGCCGGCCGTCTGCGACGGCCTCGAACACCCCTGGACCACCAGCGGCCGGCCCTACCAGCCGGTGGCGGCCGGCCCGGCCCAGGTGCGGGCGACCATGGTCCACCTGGCCCCCGGCTCCTCGCTCATCCCGAACATCACTTTCCTTGCGGATCAGCCGCAGACGGTCGTGCTGACCAACGGCTGACCTGCGGTCCGCGCCGCCGACGCCGCCGACGGGGGGCGGCTGCGTCGGCGGCACGGCCGCTCACCGCTATGAACGGGTCGACCCGGTGGATCGGTCACACCGGATCGCGAAATTTCTCCGATCAGCCTTCCCCGTGTTCCGCCCGCGTCCGCTCGCCCAGGCGCTGGACCGCGACCTCCCACGCGGCGCTGACCGCCCGGTGGGCCTGCGCGGTGGCGTCCGCCGCCTCGCCGGTCGGGTGGACCGGCGCGCCGACGTGCACGTGGAACCCGGGACGGCGCAGCGGCGCGGTGAGGAACCCCGCGAGCTGCTTGCCCGCGCTGCCGGAGCTCAACCGCCGGGCACCGGCCTGGCCCAGCGGCACCACGGGCGCACCGGTCTCCCGCGCGAGCCGGGACAGCCCGCTGCGGAACGCCCCGGGAGCCGCCTCGCCGGCATCTCGGCGCCGGGGGAGCCCGCCCTCGCCGTAGATCAGGACGAGCCGTCCGGCGGCGAGCGCGGTCGCGGCGCCGTCCAGCGCGCCGGCCGCCCGCTCGGTGCCGCGGTGGACGGCGATGTGGCCCTCGCGCTCCAGCGCACCGCCGAGCACCGGGATCCGCCACAGGCCGGCGGTGGCCATGATGACGGGCTGCACGCCGAGCCGGTGCAGGGCCGCGACCACGATCGCCGGGTCCAGCAGCGAGGTGTGGTTGGCGGCGATGATGCTGCCGGGGGTCAACTCGGCGTCGGGGTCAGTGCTGATCGTCAGTCCGCCGAGGGCGGGTACGAGCATCGTGGCGATCCGGGAGATCATGTGCGTACCTTGTTCCTTCGGGCTTCGGAGACTTGATAGGTCGTAGTCTCCGCACGGTTGGGAACTCCCGTTCGTTGGGGGTGGTGGTTCGGTCGGTGTCGAGAGGGAGAAACGCGATGGAGAGCCCGGCAGAGGGTGCGGCACGGGAGCGGACGGAACCCGAGGGGGACCCGGTCGCCGAACCGGAGGCCGGGCCGGCGCCGCGGCGCTCGCTCTGGAAGGAGATCCCGGTCCTGGTCGTGATCGCGCTGGTGCTGGCGCTGCTGATCAAGACCTTCCTCGTGCAGGCGTTCTCCATCCCCTCGGACTCCATGCAGAACACATTGCAGCAGGGTGACCGCGTCCTGGTCGACAAGCTGACGCCCTGGTTCGGGAGCACGCCGGAGCGCGGCGAGGTGGTGGTCTTCCACGACCCGGGCGGCTGGCTGACCGCGGCGGACACCCCGCCCACTACCAGCAACCCGCTGCTGCGCGATCTGCAGTCGGCGCTGAGCACGGTCGGGCTGATGCCGTCCGCCAACGAGAAGGACCTGATCAAGCGGGTCATCGCGGTCGGTGGCGACACCGTGCAGTGCGACGCGGGCGCGCCGGTCAAGGTGAACGGCGTCGCGCTGAACGAGCCCTACCTCTACCCCGGGGCGACTCCCTGCGACGACGATACGGTCGGCACGGTGACGGTGCCCAAGGGCAAGCTCTGGGTGATGGGCGACCACCGCAACGACTCCTGGGACTCCCGCCACCAGCGGCTGATGGGCAACGGCGGCGGCTTCGTCCCGGTGAGCGACGTGGTCGGGCGGGCGTTCGTGGTGGCGTGGCCGCTGGACCGCTGGTCGGTGCTGTCGGTGCCGTCGACCTTCGGTCAGAAGGGGCTCTCCGCCAGTGCGGCGCTCCCGGCCGCCCCCGGCGCGCTGGGCGGGCTGGCCGGCGCGGTGCCGCTGACCCTCTGGTACCGGCGCCGCCGCCGCTGATCCTCTTCCGCTACTACCAGCCCCGCAGCGCCCGCCCGCCCGTCAGGCGGGCTGCTGCGGGCCGGCGACCAGTTCGAGCAGTTCGCGCAGCGTCTCGCGCTGCTCGGTCGCGAGCGCGGCGAGCGGGTCGGTGGCGAACGGCATCGCCGCCCGCAGCTCGGCGATCGCGCTCTGCCCGGCATCGGTGGCCGCGACCAGCTTGACCCGGCGGTCGCCCGGCGCCGCCCGGCGCTCGACCAGGCCGCGGTCCTCCAGGCGGTCGACCACCGCGGTGATGTTCGAGGGCTCGGCGTGCAGCTTGTCCGCGACGGCGCGCATCGGCACCGGCTCCGCCGCCGCCAGCAGGGCCTTGGCCTGGAGCGGGGTCAGGTCCTGTGCGGCGGCCGCGGCCTCGGACTCCCCGGCGTAGCGGCGGTTGATCGCCACGAAGAGGCCGACCACGCGGGCCGAGAGGTCGTCCGGGGGAGTGGACATGTCTGAGGGAGAGGACATGGGGACACTCTACCGAGGTGCTTGACAATGGCAAACATTCCATCCCATAGTTGTCGAGCCAGGTAGTTATCCTCCATAACTACCTGGTCCGATAACCATCTCTGCGCCATCTCCCCGAAAGGCCTCGCCATGTCCTCCAAGGTCGTCCTGATCACCGGTACCTCGTCCGGCATCGGTCTCGCCGCCGCCGTGGCCGCGGCCCGCGCGGGCTTCACCACCGTCGCCACCCTGCGCGACCCGCGGCGCGCCGACGCGCTGCGCAAGGCGGCCGAGCAGGCCGGCGTGGAGCTCGACATCCGCCCGCTGGACGTCACCGACGCCGCCTCGGTCGCCGACTGCGTCGCCGGGATCCTCGCCGACCACGGCCGGCTCGACGCGGTGGTCAACAACGCCGGCGCAGGACACGTCGGGACGCTGGAGAACGAGAGCGTGGACAAGGTCCGCGAGGTGATGGAGGTCAACTTCTTCGGCGTCGTCCAGGTCGCCAAGGCCGCGCTGCCGCACCTGCGGGCCACCGGCGGGCGGCTGGTGACGGTCACCAGCGTCGGCGGGGTGATCGGGCAGCCGTTCAACGAGGCCTACTGCGCGGCCAAGTTCGCGGTCGAGGGCTTCATGGAGAGCCTGGCGCCGGTGGCGGCCTCGACCGGCGTGAGTGTCAGCGTGGTGGAACCGGGCGCGGTGGCCAGTGAGTTCGTGGCCAACGTCGGCGTGGACCGCGAGACGGCGGTGGCCGGCGCCGGAGCGTACGCGCCGGCGCTGGGGGCGTACCTGGAGCGGACCCAGGCGATGTTCGCCTCGGCGGCCCAGACGTCGGCCGAGGCCGCCGAGACCATCATCGAGGCCCTGACCGCCGAGCGGCCGGCCTTCCGACTGCAGACCTCGCCGGCGGCCCGCGGCTTCGTCGCCGCCAAGCTCGCCGACCTGGACGGCACCGCCGTCCAGGCCCTCACCAGCGCCTGGATCGCCTGAAACAGGCTGAGATACCCGCCGGCTCAGAACTCCGAGTTGGCGAACCAGCGGGCCAGCAGCTCCTGGTCGCCGGAGCTCTGCAGCGAGCCCGCGGTGCGCTCCAGGCGGCCGTACGCGAGCAGCAGCAGCTCCGCCGCGGTGCCCTGGACGGTGGCGTCGGCGGTGGCGACCGCCGCCGGGTCCGCGACCAGGCCGAAGCTGTCGGCCTGCAGCCGCACCACCCAGTCGCCCGCGCCGTCGGTGCAGCGGAACCGGATGGTCTCGTCCGCGCCGCGCAGGTTCGCCACCTTCGGGGCGAAGCGCACCGCGTGCGGCAGGTTGGTCAGGAACTCGTCCACGCCGTCGACCGCGAGCGCGCGGTCGATGCCCGGGCGCATGCCCAGCGCGGTCTCCGCGTCGGTGCGGTGCACCAGGGTCTCGAACAGCATCCGGCGCACCCAGAACCTGGCGTGCTGATCCACGCCCCACGCCCACATCGGCGCGTCCAGGTCGAGGCCGGCGAAGGTCTGCTCGGCCTCGGCGGCGCTCTCGATCAGCCAGTCGGGGTAGCCGGCGGCGTCGGCGGGCAGGCGCAGCTCAACGTCGCGGCTGGTCGGCGGCGTCTGGACGCGCTGGCGCAGCAGGACGGTGAACCAGCGGTGCACGCTGCCGGTGTGCCGGACCAGGTCGGTGAGCGTCCAGCCGGGGCAGCTGGGGACCACGGTGGTGAGGTCGGCGCCCTTCAGCAGATCGGCGAACCGGTCGGTCTCCTCCGCGATGGCCAGGCGGTGGTCGATGCGCTCGGCCGGGCGCTCTGCCTGCGGCGATGCGTTCATGGTGGCGGTGCCTTCCTGGGGTGCAGGCCGGGCTGCAGGTGCGCGCCAGGCTTCGTCCCGCAGCCTGCCACACACCGGTGACAGCCTCTCGCACCGGCCGAGCGCCGCTCTCGCGCCGCTCTCGCGCCGATGGAAATCGTTGGACAGCGCCCAGCGGCTCCAGGAGCATCCGGAGGGTGACTGAACCGATCAAGCACCGGATCCCCTCGGCGGCCGGCCGTGCGTCGGTACGCCTCGTCCAGCTCTCGCCCGCCGTGCTGGCCGCGCTGCTGGACGGCGACCTCGCGGGCGCCAGCGCCCGGGCCGGCGTCGCACTCACCGACTTCTTCCTGGCCGAAGAGGCGCTCTGGCTCTGGCGGCTGCGGCTCGACCAGATCGCTGCCGACCCCGGCAGTGCGCGCTGGGTCGCGCGGGCGGCGGTGGCCGAGCCGGAGGGCGAGGTGGTCGGGTACGCCGGCTTCCACGGGCCGCCGGACGCCGCGGGCATGGTGGAGGTCGGCTACTCCGTCGCCCCCGACCGGCGCCGCCGCGGACATGCCCGTGCGATCCTGGCCGAGCTGCTGCGCTGGGCGGGCGCCGAGTCCGGGGTGCGGACCGTGCGAGCGTCGATCAGACCCGACAACACCGCGTCGCTGGCCACGATTTCGGGCTTCGGCTTCGTCGAGGTCGGTGAGCAGTGGGACGAGGTGGACGGCCGCGAGCTGCTCTTCGAGTGCCCCGAACCGCACTGACCGACCCAGGTGCGCCGAACAGGTCCTCAACTGATGATGCGCCAGCAGGTCAAGGTTCTGTAAATATGGCAAGCGTGCCGCTCCGAAGGGTCTAAGCTTGTGGAGGTTTAGAAAGGCACCTCGTTCGGTGAGGCGTCTTCACGGACACAGGCCACTGATCCCACCCGTCGAGAGACGCTCCGGATCAGGACAGATCTTCCCGACCTAAGGGTTGATCCCAAGTGGCTTCCCACTCGATCGCATTGGCGCGGCGAGGGGATCACGCCGTGGAGTGCCAAAGCTCTGACGAGTTGGGGTGTACCGGCCGTGATGGGTCGGTCCGCTCCTTGCCGTGTCGATTCGGCGCACAGCTGTGCGTCCCGGCCGGAAGGAGGCGAGAGACATGGATGCGAGTTGCAGTAGTCCGGGCCATAAACGGCCCCCCACCCGCCTGTCTTCGTTTTCCTTCGGCACGCGGTAACCACCTTCCCTGCGCACGCTTCTGACGCACCGTCAGCCCCACGCGGCCCTGCTGCCGCCGTGGCGCGACGGGCTGCGCGCCCGCAGGGGGGACGGCTGCCGCGTGCCCCCGACCGCCCCCTAGGTGGGGCGATGGGAGGCACATCATGACCGACACGATGACCACCGCGACGAACAGCACCATCACCAATGCCGCCGTCCTCGACGACGCCCACATCGGCGACATCAAGGGCGCGCTGGGCACCATCAAGCTCGGCGACCACGGCGAGCGCCGCGGGCTGTCCGCCAAGCTCAAGACCCTGCTCGCGATCGTCGGCCCCGGCCTGATCGTGATGGTCGGCGACAACGACGCCGGCGCGTTCTCCACCTACGGCAACGCCGGCCAGAACTACGGCACCAGCCTGCTGTGGACGCTGCTCCTGCTGATCCCGGTGCTGTACGTCAACCAGGAGATGGTTCTGCGCCTGGGCGCCGTCACCGGCGTCGGCCACGCCCGTCTGATCCTGGAGCGCTTCGGCAAGTTCTGGGGCGCCTTCAGCGTGATCGACCTGTTCCTGCTGAACGCGCTGACCCTGGTCACCGAGTTCATCGGGATCACGCTCGCGGCCGGCTACCTCGGCCTGCCCAAGGTCGCCTCGGTGATCCTGGCCGCCGCGATCATCATCGCCTCCGCCTTCACCGGCTCCTTCCAGCGCTTCGAGCGCGTCGCCATCGCGCTCTGCGCCGGCTCGCTGCTGCTGATCCCGATCTACTTCCTCGTGCACCCGAAGACCTCGCAGATGGCGCACGACTTCGTCGTCCCGAACATGCCCGGCGGCACCGGCCAGCTGGCCACCGTGATGCTGCTGATCATCAGCATCGTCGGCACCACAGTCGCCCCCTGGCAGCTCTTCTTCCAGCAGTCGTACGTCATCGACAAGCGCATCACCCCGCGCTTCATGAAGTACGAGAAGGTCGACCTCTGGATCGGCATCGCCATCGTCATCATCGGCGCCGCCGCCATGATGGGCTTCGCCGCCGCAGCGTTCGCGGGCACCGACCAGGTCGGCCAGTTCACGGACGCCGCCGGGGTCGCCAAGGGCCTGGAGCTGCACGCGGGGAAGCTGGTGGGCGTGCTGTTCGCGATCGCCCTGCTGGACGCCTCGATCATCGGAGCCTTCGCCGTCTCGCTCTCCACCGCCTACGCCATCGGCGACGTCTTCGGCATGAAGCACTCGCTGCACCGCGGGGTCGGCAACGCCAAGGGCTTCTACGCCGTCTACGCCGGCCTGGTCGCCGCGGCCGCCGCCATCGTGCTGATCCCCGGCTCCCCGCTGGGCCTGCTCACCCAGGGCGTCCAGGTCCTGGCCGGGGTGCTGCTGCCCTCCGCGTCGGTCTTCCTGCTGCTGCTCTGCAACGACAAGGACGTCCTGGGCCCCTGGGTCAACGGACCCAAGACCAACGCCTTCACCGCCGCCGTCGTCGGCGTGCTGGTCACCCTCTCCGTCATCCTGACCGCCTCGGTGCTCTTCCCGACCATCAGCTCCGGCGCGATCCTCGACATCATGGCCGGCTGCGGCGTCGCCGGAGTCCTGGCAGCAGGCTTCGCCTTCACCCGCCGCCGCACGGCGACGAAGGAGGATCCGATCGACCGCACGGGCCGCGACGAGTGGCGGATGCCGCCGCTGGAGACGCTCACCAGGCCGAAGGTCTCCACCGGCTACAAGATCGGCATGGGCGCCCTGCGCAGCTACCTGCTGGTCGCGATGATCCTGGTCGTCATCAAGCTCGTCCAGGTCGCCCTCAGCAGCTGACCCGACAGCCATCCGAGCCGCCGCTGCCGCACCCTGGACAATCTCCAGGTGCGGCAGCGGCGGCTCGCGTTAGGCTGCCCGAATGTCTCCTCAGTACCTCGACGCGCCCGCCACCCCCTGGGTCCGCTGCCCGGAGCCCAGGCCGCAGGCCCGGCTGCGTCTGATCTGCTTCCACCCCGCCGGCGGCGGCCCGACGATGTACCGGACCTGGCCGCAGAGCCTGCCCGCGGACGTCGAGCTGCTGGCGATCCAGCTGCCGGGGCGTGAGAGCCGGATCGCCGAGCCGCACCTGACGACCTACCAGGACGCCGTGGAGCAGGCCCACGCCGCGATCATGCCCTTCCTGGACCGGCCCTACGCACTGTTCGGCCACAGCATGGGCGCGATGATCTCCTACGGCGTCGCGCTGGCCGCCCAGCGCGAGGGGCGGCGCGCGCCCAGTCGGCTGCTCGTCAGCGGCTGTGCGGCGCCCGCCCACATCCGCCGGCGGCCCGAGCGCCTGGAGTGGGACGACGCCCGCCTGGTCCAGGAGCTGCGCGCGATGGGCGGCACCTCGCCCGAGGTGCTCGCGATACCCGAGCTGGTCGAGATGGTGCTGCCCACCCTGCGGGCCGACTACCGGATCTGCGCCACCTTCAGCCACCCGCAGGACGAGCAGCTCGACTGCCCGGTCGCGGTCTTCGGCGGGACCGAGGACACCATGTCGCAGGAGAGCCTGGCGCGCTGGGCCGACACCACTCGGGCGGACAGCTCGCTGCGGATGTTCCCCGGCGGGCACTTCTTCCTGACCAACGCCGCGGCTCCGGACGTGCTGGCGGGCATCCGCGAGGAGCTGGCCGAGGTCCGCTGAGCGCCGTCGCGCGCTGCGCCGTACGGGTGGCCCTTGCTGCACTCCACGCACCCCGGAGTGCAGAGAGGGAAAGGTCACACCGGTTTGATCTGCTGTCGACGGCCTGTCACCTCTAACCTTCCCTCATGACGGTCCCGCCCGAAGGGCTCCCCCTGGCCGCCGAGTTCCCGGATGCGACCCGTGAGCAATGGCAGCGGCTTGTCGAAGGCGTTCTGCACAAGTCAGGTCTGACGCAGAACGTCGAAGGTGCACTGGCCGAGGAGGCGCTCTCCACCGATGTCGAGGACGGACTGCGTGTCCGCCCGCTGTACACCGCCGAGGACTCGGCCGCCGATCCCGGCTACCCCGGCTTCCCGCCGTTCGTGCGCGGCGGCCGCCCGCAGGGCTCCGCGGTCGCCGGCTGGGACGTGCGCCAGCTGCACGGCGTGCCGGATCCCGAGCGCGCTGCCGAGGCGGTGCTCGCCGACCTGGAGAACGGCGTCAGCTCGCTCTGGCTGACCGTCGGCGAGGCCGGACTGCCGATCGCCGCGCTGCCGCAGGTGCTGCGCGGGGTCTACCTCGACCTGGCCCCCGTCGTGCTGGACGCCGGGCCCGAGTTCACCGCCGCGGCCGAGCAGTTGTTCGCCGTCTACGCAGAGCGCCAGGTGCCGGCCGAGGCCGCCGCCGGCAACCTCGGCGCCGACCCGCTGGGCCTGCTGGCCCGCACCGGCCGGGAGTCCGACACCGCCGCGCAGCTCGCCGACGCGGCCGCGCTGGCCGCCCGCTGCCACCGCGAGTTCCCCGCGGTGCGCGCGCTGACCGTGGACGCCCTCCCGTACCACGACGCCGGCGCCTCGACCGCCCAGGAGCTCGGCTGCTCGCTGGCCACCGGCGTCGCCTACCTGCGTGAACTGACCGCGGCCGGCCTGAACGTGGACGCGGCCGCCGGCCAGCTGGAGTTCCGCTACGCGGCCACCGCCGACCAGTTCCTCACCATCGCCAAGCTGCGCGCCGCCCGCCGGCTCTGGGCCCGGGTGGCCCAGGTCAGCGGCGTGGCACCGGGCGCCGCGGCGCAGCGCCAGCACGCGGTCACCTCCTCGGTGATGATGACCGAGCGCGACCCGTGGGTGAACATGCTGCGCACCACGGTCGCCTGCCTGGCGGCCGGCCTCGGCGGCGCGGACGCGGTCACCGTGCTCCCGTTCGACGCCGCCTTCGGACTCCCGGACGCCTTCGCCCGGCGGGTCGCCCGCAACACCCAGGCGATCCTGCTGGAGGAGTCGCACCTGGCCCGGGTGATCGACCCGGCCGGCGGTTCCTGGTACGTCGAGCAGCTCACCGACGAGCTCGCGCAGGCCGCCTGGGCCTGGTTCCAGGAGATCGAGCGGGCCGGCGGCCAGCAGGCCGCACTGGGCTCCGGCCTGGTCGGCGAGCGGATCGCCGCCACCTGGGCGCAGCGCTCGCAGGACCTCGCGCACCGGCGCGAGCCGATCACCGGCGTCAGCGAGTTCCCGAACCTGGCCGAGCTGCCCGTGGTCCGCGACCCGGCCCCGGCACCGCTCACCGGCGGCCTGCCGCGCGTGCGCCGCTCGCAGGCGTTCGAGGCGCTGCGCACCCGCTCGGACGCCCACCTGACCGAGGCGGGGGAGCGGCCGCGGCTCTTCCTGGCCGCGCTGGGCCCGGCCGCCGTGCACACCGGGCGGTCCTCCTTCGCCGCCAACCTCTTCCAGGCCGGCGGCATCGAGACCGTCCTCGGCCAGGCGGACGATGCGAAGGCGCTCGCCGAGGCCTTCGCGGCCAGCGGCGCGACCGTGGCCTGCCTGTGCTCCAGCGACAAGCTGTACGCCGAGCACGCCGAGGCCGCCGCCGCCGCGCTGAAGGCCGCCGGAGCCCGCCGGGTGCTGCTCGCCGGCCGACCCGGCGGCGAGCAGCGCGAGAATTACCAGCAGGCAGGGGTGGACGGGTTCGTCTTCGCGGGCTGCGACGCCGTCGCCGTCCTCACCTCGGTCCTCGACGAGATCGGAACGCTGTGATGATCCCCGACTTCACCGAGATCGGGCTCGACGGTACGGACGGCACCGCCACCGCCGAGCAGTGGCGGGCCGACTGGCAGCAGGCCACCGGCAAGGACGTCGACGAGCAGCTCTGGGAGACGCCCGAGGGCATCGCCGTCAAGCCGCTCTACACCGCCGAGGACCTGGTCGGCGTCGACTTCCTGGGGACCTACCCGGGCGTCGCGCCGTACCTGCGCGGCCCGTACCCGACGATGTACGTCAACCAGCCCTGGACGGTCCGCCAGTACGCCGGCTTCTCCACCGCCGAGGAGTCCAACGCCTTCTACCGCCGCAACCTGGCGGCCGGCCAGAAGGGCCTCTCGGTCGCCTTCGACCTGCCGACCCACCGCGGCTACGACAGCGACCACCCCCGGGTCACCGGCGACGTCGGCATGGCGGGCGTGGCGATCGACTCGATCTACGACATGCGCCAACTCTTCGACGGCATCCCGCTGGACAAGATGTCGGTGTCGATGACCATGAACGGCGCCGTGCTGCCGGTGCTGGCCCTCTACATCGTGGCGGCCGAGGAACAGGGGGTGCCGCCCGAGAAGTTGGCCGGGACCATCCAGAACGACATCCTCAAGGAGTTCATGGTCCGCAACACCTACATCTACCCGCCGCAGCCCTCGATGCGGATCATCTCCGACATCTTCGCGTACACCTCGCAGAAGATGCCGCGCTACAACTCGATCTCCATCTCCGGCTACCACATCCAGGAGGCCGGAGCCACCGCCGACCTGGAGCTCGCCTACACGCTGGCCGACGGCGTGGAGTACCTGCGCGCGGGCCTGGCGGCCGGAATGGACGTGGACGCCTTCGCGCCGCGGCTCTCGTTCTTCTGGGCGATCGGCATGAACTACTTCATGGAGATCGCCAAGTTGCGGGCGGCCCGGCTGCTCTGGGCCAAGCTGGTCAAGGAGTTCGAGCCGAAGAACGCCAAGTCGCTGTCGCTGCGCACCCATTCGCAGACCTCCGGCTGGTCGCTGACCGCTCAGGACGTCTTCAACAACGTCGCGCGTACCTGCGTGGAGGCGATGGCCGCAACCCAGGGCCACACCCAGTCGCTGCACACCAACGCGCTGGACGAGGCGCTCGCGCTGCCCACCGACTTCTCCGCCCGGATCGCCCGCAACACCCAGCTGCTGCTCCAGCAGGAGTCGGGCACCTGCCGGGTGATCGACCCCTGGGGTGGCAGCGCCTACGTCGAGAAGCTCACCCAGGACCTGGCCGCGCGCGCCTGGCAGCACATCCAGGAGGTCGAGGCGGCCGGCGGCATGGCCAAGGCCATCGACGCGGGCATCCCCAAGCTGCGCATCGAGGAGGCCGCGGCCCGCACCCAGGCCCGGATCGACTCCGGCCGCCAGCCGGTGATCGGCGTCAACAAGTACCGGGTCGCCACCGACGAGCAGATCGAGGTCCGCGCGGTCGACAACTCCTCGGTGCGCGCCCAGCAGGTCGAGAAGCTGCGCCGGCTGCGCGCCGAGCGCGACGAGGACGCCTGCCAGGCGGCGCTGCGTGCGCTGACCGCCTCCGCCGAGGCCGGCGCGCAGCCGGGCGGCACCCTGGAGGGCAACCTGCTGGCGCTGGCCGTGGACGCGGCCCGGGCCAAGGCGACGGTCGGTGAGATCTCCGACGCCCTGGAGAAGGTCTACGGGCGCCACTCCGGCCAGATCCGTACCATCTCCGGTGTGTACCGCGACGAAGCAGGAGCCTCCACCGCCGTGCAGAAGACCCGCGACCTGGTCGAGGCCTTCGAGGAGGCCGAGGGCCGCCGCCCGCGCATCCTGGTGGCCAAGATGGGCCAGGACGGCCACGACCGCGGCCAGAAGGTGATCGCCACCGCCTTCGCCGACCTCGGCTTCACCGTCGACGTGGGCGCGCTCTTCCAGACCCCGCACGAGGTGGCCATGCAGGCGGTGGAGGCCGACGTGCACATCGTCGGCGTCTCCTCGCTGGCGGCCGGCCACCTCACGCTGGTCCCGGCGCTGCGCGCCGAACTGGCCGCGGCCGGACGCGAGGACATCACCATCGTGGTCGGCGGGGTGATCCCCCCGCAGGACTTCGAGGCGCTCCACGAGGCCGGCGCCGCCGCCGTGTTCCCCCCGGGCACGGTCATCCCGGACGCCGCCTACGACCTGCTGAAGGCGCTCGCCGCGTCCCTCGGCCACGAGTTGTGAGCCGATGGCCAGGACGATCGACCTCGACAGCTACGTCAAGGGCGTGCTCGACGGCTCCCGTGCCCACATCGCGCGGGCGATCACGCTGGTGGAGTCCACCCGCGCCGATCACCGGGAGCTGGCCCAGCAGCTGCTGATCCAGCTGCTGCCGCACTCGGGCAGGGCCGTCCGGGTGGGCATCACCGGCGTCCCGGGGGTGGGCAAGTCCACCTTCATCGACGCGCTCGGCACCATGCTCACCGGCCGCGGCCACCGGGTCGCGGTGCTCGCCGTCGACCCGTCCTCCAGCCTCACCGGCGGCTCCATCCTGGGCGACAAGACCCGGATGGAGCGGCTGGCGGTGGATCCGGCCGCGTTCGTGCGGCCCTCGCCCACCTCCGGCACGCTCGGCGGGGTGGCCCGCGCCACCCGGGAGAGCATGGTGGTGATGGAGGCGGCCGGCTACGACGTGGTGCTCGTCGAGACGGTCGGCGTCGGGCAGTCCGAGACCACCGTCGCGGGCATGGTCGACTCCTTCCTGCTGCTCACCCTGGCCCGCACCGGCGACCAGTTGCAGGGCATCAAGAAGGGCGTCCTCGAACTCGCCGACCTGGTCGCCGTCAACAAGGCGGACGGCCCGCACGAGCCGGAGGCCCGCGCCGCCGCGCGCGAACTGGCCGGCGCCCTGCGGCTGATGCACGCCCTGGACGCCGCCTGGACACCCCCGGTGCTCACCTGCAGCGGCCGCGACGGCACCGACCTGGACGTCCTGTGGGAGCGCCTGGAGCAGCACCGCCAGATCCTCGAGGCGACCGGCGCACTCGCCGCCAAGCGCCGCGACCAGCAGGTCGACTGGACCTGGGCGATGGTCCACGACCAGCTGCTCTCCCAGCTGCGCGCCCACCCCGAGGTGCGCCGCATCGCGCCCGACCTGGAACAGCAGGTCCGCGAGGGCACCCTCACCGCGACCCTGGCCGCCGAGCGGATCCTGGCCGGCTTCCGGCTACCGCCCGTCTGAGGCCGCCTCGCGCCGGTGGTGCAGGAGCGCGTCGGGCGCGGTGATCCCGGGCGCGGGGCCGCCGCGGGGCTAGCGTGGGCGGCATGCGTATCGTCATCGCGGGTGGACACGGGCAGATCGGGCTGAAACTGGAACGGCTGCTGGCCGAGCGCGGGGACCGGCCGGTGGGGCTGATCCGGCGGGCCGAGCAGCAGGCGGCGCTGCGCGATGTCGGGGCCGAACCGGTGGTACTGGACCTGGAGTCGGCCGGCCCGGACGAGGTGGCTGCCGTCGTCTCCCGGGCGGACGCGGTGGTCTTCGCGGCCGGTGCGGGCGCGGGCAGCGGGGCCGGGCGCAAGGACAGCGTGGACCGGGCGGCCGCCGTGCTGCTCGCGGACGCCGCCGAACACGTGGGTGTGCGGCGCTACGTCCTGCTCTCCTCGATGGGCGCCGACGCCCAGGCCCCCGACGGCGCAGACCCGGTCTTCGGCGCCTACCTGCGCGCCAAGGGCGCGGCCGACGACGACATCCGGGCCCGCCGCTCGCTGGACTGGACGGTGCTGCGCCCGGGCGCGCTGACGGACGAGCCGGGCACCGGCCTGGTCCGGCTGGCCGACGCGACGGGCCGCGGGGCGATCCCGCGCGCGGACGTCGCCGCCGTGCTGGCCGCACTGCTGGCCGAGCCGGCCCCGGCGGTCGGCCGCACCCTCGAACTGGTCTCCGGGCAGGACGCCATCAGCCAGGCCCTGCACGGCAGTTGACGCGATGGCCGCCCCGGAGGAACCGGGGCGGCCTCTTCGCACTGCCTACTTTTTCGCACTGCCTACTTCTTCACCGCCGCCGCGATCCGGTCGCCGAGCGCCTTGTCGATGTTCCGCCAGTACTGGAAGGACCGCTCCAGCACCGGCGCCGAGACGCCGTCCGACAGGTGGCCGGCGACGTTCGACACCAGGCGGTCGCGCGCCGCGTCGTCCAGCACCTGGCGCACCATCGTGCCGGCCTGGCCCCAGTCGTCGTCCTCGCGGTGCAGCGGGTAGCCCTCGCGGACCATCTGCCCGGCTACCTCCCACCCCAGCGGATCGCCGAAGCGCGCACTGTCCGCGGCCGGGCCGCCGTACGAGTTCGGCGCGTACGGCGTGGTCGCGCGCGAGGCGTCGAACCGCATTGGGCCGTCCTTGGCGTACGAGTGGACGGGCACGTGCGCGCGGTTGGGCGGGAGCTGCGCGTAGTTCGGTCCGATCCGGTACCGGTGGGTGTCGGGGTAGGAGAAGATCCGTCCCAGCAGCATCTTGTCCGGCGAGACGCCGATGCCCGGCACCAGGTTCGACGGCTCGAACGCGGCCTGCTCGATGTGCACGTGGTAGTTGTCCGGATTGCGGTTCAGCGTCATCCGGCCGACCTCGATCAGCGGGTAGTCGCCGTGCGGCCACACCTTGGTCAGGTCGAACGGGTTGAACCGGTAGCCCCACGCGGCATCGAACGGCATCACCTGGACGAACAGGGTCCAGGAGGGGTGATCGCCGCGCTCGATCGAGTCGTACAGGTCGCGCAGGTGGGCGTCCGGGTCCTGGCCGGCCAGCGCGTCGGCGTCCGCCTGGGTGAGGAAGTCGATGCCCTGGTCGGTCTTGAAGTGGTACTTGATCCAGAACTTCTCGCCGCCCGCGTTCGCCCACAGGAAGGTGTGCGAGCCGTAGCCGTTCATGTTGCGCCAGGTCCTGGGGATGCCGCGGTCGCCCATCAGCCAGGTCACCATGTGGGCCGACTCGGGGGAGAGCGTCCAGAAGTCCCACTGCATGTCGTGGTCGCGCAGGTGGGTGTCGGGGCGGCGCTTCTGCGAGCGGATGAAGTCCTGGAACTTGATCGGGTCGCGGACGAAGAAGATCGGCGTGTTGTTGCCGACCAGGTCGTAGTTGCCCTGCTCGGTGTAGAACTTCAGCGCGAAGCCGCGCGGGTCGCGCCAGCTGTCGGGGGTGCCGAGCTCGCCGGCCACGGTGGAGAAGCGGGCCAGCATCTCGGTCTTCTTGCCGGGCTGGAAGAGGTCCGCCCTGGTGTACTGGCTGACGTCGTTGGTGACCTGGAAGACGCCGTACGCGCCGCCGCCCTTGGCGTGCACCACCCGCTCGGGGACCCGTTCGCGGTTGAACTGGGCCATCTTCTCGATCAGGTAGTGGTCGTGCAGCAGGATCGGGCCGACCGGACCCGCAGTGAGCGAGTCGGAATCGCTCTCGACCGGGACGCCTGCGTTGTTGGTGGTGTGCGGGACCGCTGATTCGGACATGGGAAAGGCCTCCTTGCGGTTCGGACGTGCCGACGAGTGGACACCGAGCCGTATACGACTGAATCACCGGCCGACGGGTCCCACAACCGCTGCGCCGCAGCCCGCTACTCGCTGTTCCCGTCGCTTGAAGCGCTCAGCAGTCGGCGGACCTCCTCGTCGCTGGTCTGGTCGAAGTCCTGGTAGTACTGCCCGACCGCCTGGAACAGGGCCGGCGCGCCCAGGCAGACCAGGTCGTCCGCGAGTGGGCCCAGGATCCGCAGCGCCTCGGGCGCGGTCACCGGGGTCGCGAGCAGCAGCTCACTCACCTCCCGCCGCCGCAGCACCGCCATCGCGGCGCGCACCGTGGCGCCGGTGGCGATGCCGTCGTCCACCAGCACCACCGCCCGGCCGGCGAGCTCCAGCGGCGGCAGCGGACCGCGCAGCAGCGAGGTGCGGGCGACCACCTCGGCGCTCACCTCGTCGGTCAGCAGCTCCAGCTGATGGGCGGAGATGCCGAGGGCGGCGACGATGTCGTGGTTGTAGAGCCGGATGCCGCCCTCGCCGACCGCGCCCAGCGCCAACTCCGGCTGCCCGGGGGCGCCGATCTTGCGGACCACCAGGATGTCCAGCGGCGCGCCGAGCGCCTGGGCCACCTCGTACGCCACCGGGACGCCGCCGCGCGGCAGGCCGATCACCACCGGGTCGTCGGCCCCCCAGTCGGCGACCCGCGCGCCGAGCTGCCGCCCGGCTTCCCTGCGGTCGCGGAACACCGCCCGGCTACTGAACACCGTCATCGCTCTCACCGCCTGCCACGCTCTCCAGCCTGCCACCGCAGGCGCAGGTCCGCCCCGGCGCGCCCGGTGTTCTCCTCGGGCGATCACCGGGTGCAGCGGGCCGCGGCCTCGCGGTGACCGCCCGACACGTCGGCGGGGCCCTCCCCAGCGGGCGCCGGTTCCGCTACCGTAACGGCCACGAGATCCGAACCTCCCGCGTGCGGGGCGGAAGCCGCGTCCCTCGGTGCTGCCGCCACGTCCCCGCCGGGAGGCCCCACGCGGCACAGCGCTGTGTCCGCCTCTCAGCGCCCGGAGTCCCCCCGGGCCGCAGAACTCGCCGCGAGGTGCGCGCAGATGAGGCTCACTCCCCACGAGCAGGAACGCCTGCTGATCCACGTCGCCGCTGACGTGGCCCGCTCCCGACGGGCCCGCGGACTGCGGCTCAACCACCCCGAGGCGGTCGCCCTGATCACCTCGCACCTGCTGGAGGGCGCCCGGGACGGCCGGACGGTGGCCGAACTGATGGAGTCCGGGCGCCGGGTGCTCGCTCGGACGGACGTCATGGACGGCATCCCCGAGATGATCCCGGACGTCCAGGTCGAGGCGACCTTCCCCGACGGCACCAAGCTGGTCACCGTCCACGGGCCGATCCAGTGAGCCGCGCTCAGGCGGGCCGCGCGCCGGTGGACCGTGCTCCCGTGCCCGGCGAAATCCTGTACGGCGAGGGCGACATCACGCTCAACGCCGGGCGGCCGGTCACCGCGCTGGTGGTGCTGAACGGCGCCGACCGGCCGATCCAGGTCGGCTCGCACTACCACTTCGCGGAGGCCAACCCAGGGCTGGAGTTCGACCGCGCGGCCGCGCACGGCCGGCGGCTGAACATCCCGGCGGGCACCGCGGTGCGCTTCGAGCCGGGCATCCCGATGGAGGTCGCGCTGGTGCCGATCGGCGGTCGGCGCGAGGTGTTCGGCCTGCGCGGCGAGACGGCCGGAGCACTCGATGGCTGAGCGTCAGACCCCAAGCACACCAACAGGATTGGTCGTCACCCGAGAGCGCTACGGCGATCTCTACGGCCCCACCGTCGGTGACCGGATCAGGCTCGCCGACACCAACCTGCTGATCGAGATCGAGGAGGACCGGGCCGCGGGCGGCGACGAGGCGGTCTTCGGCGGCGGCAAGATGATCCGCGAGTCGATGGGGCAGGGGCGTGCAAGCCGGGCCGACGGCGCGCCCGACACCGTGATCACCGGCGCCGTCGTGCTCGACCACTGGGGGATCGTCAAGGCCGACATCGGCATCCGGGACGGCCGGATCAGCGCCCTCGGCAAGGCCGGCAACCCCGAGACCATGGACGGCGTCCATCCCGCGCTGGTGATCGGCCCGGAGACCGAGGTGATCGCGGGCAACGGGAGGATCCTGACGGCCGGCGGTATCGACGCCCATGTCCACTTCATCGCGCCGCAACTCGCCGACGAGGCACTCTCCTCGGGTATCACCACGCTGGTCGGCGGCGGCACCGGGCCGGCCGAGGGCAGCAAGGCGACCACCATCACGCCCGGCGGCTGGCACCTGGCCAGGATGTTCGCCGCGCTGGACGGCACCCCGCTCAACATCGGGCTGACCGGCAAGGGCAACACCGTCAACAGTGCTGCCCTGCATGCCCAGTTGGCGGCCGGTGCGGTCGGCTTCAAGATCCACGAGGACTGGGGAGCGACGCCCGCGGCGATCGACGCCTGCCTTCGGGTCTGCGAGCAGACCGGCGCGCAGCTCGCGCTGCACACCGATACCCTGAACGAGGCCGGCTTCGTCGCCGACACGCTCGCCGCGATCGCCGGACGCGGTGTGCACGCCTACCACACCGAGGGGGCCGGCGGCGGTCACGCGCCCGACATCATCAGCGTGGTCTCCGAGCTCAACATCCTTCCCAGCTCGACCAATCCGACCCGGCCGCACACCGTCAACACGGTCGACGAGCACCTCGACATGCTGATGGTCTGCCACCACCTGAGTCCCTCGGTCCCCGAGGACCTGGCCTTCGCCGAGTCCCGGATCCGGCCCAGCACGATCGCCGCCGAGGACATCCTGCACGACCTCGGCGCGATCTCGATCATCAGCTCCGACTCGCAGGCGATGGGCCGGATCGGCGAGGTCATCAGCCGCACCTGGCAGACCGCGCACTGCCTCAAGGCCCGGCGTGGCGCGTTGCCGGGCGACGGCCGGGCCGACAACCACCGGGCCCGCCGCTACGTCGCCAAGTACACCATCAACCCGGCCGTGGCCCAGGGCATGGACCACGAGATCGGCTCGGTCGAACCGGGCAAGCTCGCCGACCTGGTGCTCTGGACCCCGGCCTTCTTCGGTGTGAAGCCCGACCTGGTGATCAAGGGCGGCCAGATCGCCTGGGCCCAGATGGGCGACGCGAACGCCTCCATCCCGACGCCGCAACCCCGCTTCCCCAGGCCGATGTTCGGCGCCAAGGGGCGGGCTCCGGCGGCCAACTCGGTCAACTTCACGGCGCAGCAGGCCCTCGACGCCGGGCTGCCCGAACGCCTGGGCCTGGACAAGGCGTTCACGGCAGTACGCAGCACCCGCGCGGTCACCAAGGACGACATGGTCAACAACTCCGCGCGCCCCGACGTCCGGGTGGATCCGGACAGCTTCACCGTGACCATCGACGGCGAACCGGTCACCGCCGCCCCCGCCATCGAACTGCCGCTCGCCCAGCGGTACTTCCTCTTTTGAGCGGCGCCCTGCTGCTGCTCGCCGACGGACGGTTCCCGGCCGGCGGCCACGCCCACTCGGGCGGCGCCGAGGCGGCGGTCAAGGCCGGACTCGTCCACGACGCGGACGGCCTGGCCGCGTTCCTGACCGGACGGCTGCACACCACCGGCCTGACCGCGGCCGGCCTGGCGGCCGCGGCGGCCGGCGGCTTCGACCCGGCCGGACTCGACGAGGCCGCCGACGCCCGCACGCCCTCGCCTGCGCTGCGCGCCACCAGCCGCCGGCTGGGACGCCAACTCCTGCGGGCGGCCAGGGTCTGCTGGCCGGACCCGGTGCTGGACGGGCTGGCGGCCGCGTACCCGGGCGGCGCGCACCAGAGCGTCGTCCTGGGCCTGGCGGCCCGCGCGGCCGCTCTCGCACCCGCCGACGCGGCTCTGGCTGCCGCACACGAGAGCGTCAACGGCCCGGCCACGGCCTGCACCAGGCTGCTGGGCCTGGACCCGTACCAGGTGGTCGCCGTCCTCGCGCGACTCGCCCCCGAACTCGACCTGGTGGCGGAGGCCGCCACCCGGGCCGCCGCCGAGGCGGTCCGCCGACAGGACGCGCAGCCGCTGCCGGCCGCGTCCGCCCCGCTCCTCGACCTGTTCGCCGAGCGGCACAACGCATGGAAGGTGAGACTCTTTGCATCGTGACCATCCCACCGACGAGTTCGGCACTCCCCGGGTGACCGTTCTCTCCAGCGGTCGGCGCCGCGCCCTGCGGATCGGCCTCGGCGGACCGGTCGGCTCGGGCAAGACGGCGACCGTCGCCGCGCTCTGCCGGGCGCTGCGCGCCGAGCTGTCACTGGCCGTGGTGACCAACGACATCTACACCACCGAGGACGCCGAATTCCTGCTGCGCCACGCGGTGTTGCCGCCCGAGCGGATCACCGCCGTGGAGACCGGCTGCTGCCCGCACACCGCGATCCGGGACGACATCTCGGCCAACCTCGAGGCCGTCGAGGATCTGGAGGCCGCGGTCGGCCCGCTGGACCTGGTGCTGCTGGAGTCCGGCGGCGACAACCTGACCGCGACCTTCAGCCGGGGGCTGGTGGACGCGCAGATCTTCGTCATCGACGTGGCGGGCGGCGACAAGATCCCGCGCAAGGGCGGGCCCGGGGTCTCCGGTTCGGACCTGCTGGTCATCAACAAGACCGACCTGGCGCCGCTGGTCGGCGCGGACCTGGCGGTGATGGCCCGTGACGCCAAGGCGCAGCGCGGTGAACTGCCCACGCTGTTCTGCTCGTTGGTGGACCCGGACGGCGTCGCGCCGATCGCCGGCTGGGTCAGGGAACGGCTGGCCCGATGGCGGGCGCACTGACCGTCCCCGCGCCGCCCGCGGCGCCCGCCGCGCGGATCGTCGCGGCGCTCGACGGACGGGAGGACCAGATCACGGTGCTGCCCGTGCTCAGCGGCGCCGGTCCGCTGGCCCTGCGGCGGCTGCGCGCGGGGCAGCGGACCGGGCCCGCCGAGGTCGCGTTGGTCGGCGCGATGGCGGCTCCGCTCGGCGGCGACCGGATCGCCGTGTCGGTCCGGGTCGAGGCCGGCGCGCGCCTGCGGGTGACCAGTGTCGCGGCCACCGTCAGCCTGCCGGGGCCGCAGCCCGGCCCGGCCTGGTACGACGTCGAGCTGGCGGTGGCCGCCGGCGCGGTGCTGGAGTGGCTGCCCGAGCCGGTCGTCGCCGCGGCCGGCAGCCACCTGCTGCTCACCACCCGGATCACCCTGGACGCCGGAGCCCGGCTGCGCTACCGGGAGGAGCAGATCCTGGGCCGGCGCCACGACTGGACCGTGCACGGCGTGCCGGGCCGGCTGACCTCCCGCCTGACCGTCCGCCAGGCCGGGCGGCTGATCCTCGACCAGCAGACCGATCTCGGCCCGGGCGCCCCCGGCTGGGACGGCCCGGCGGTGCTGGCCGGCCACCGCGCGGCGGGGCAACTCCTCACCGTCGGCCTGCCGTGCACAGCTCCGTCGGAGGAATGCGCCGCCCTCCTCGCCCTCCCCGGCACGGACGCCCACCTGCTGGTGGCCGTCGCCCCCGACGGCCTGGCCCTGCGCCGCCTGCTGACGGGCCCGTTATGAGGCCAGTGCCAGCACCCGCCGCAGCACCCGGCCCAGCTCGCCCGCAGTACCCGGACGCTCGGTGCGCCAGGCGATGTGGCCGTCGGGGCGCACCAGCAGCGCGCCGCCGGGCGGGACCGCGCAGATCCGCGCCCAGCGCCCCGGGTGCTCCTCGCGCAGCTGCCCGTCGTCCAGCGGGTGGACGGTGACGCTCAGCCCGGCCGCGCCGACGGCGTCGGCCTGCTGCTGCCAGGAGGCGTCGCGCGCCGGGGTGAGGAGCGTGAAGCCGGGCCCGACCAGGTCCAGGGTGGACGCGATGCCCGGGCGTCCGGTGAGCCGCACATGCGGTGCACGGGCACCGGGGGAGCCGCTCGGACGGTAGCCGGAGAGGGCCTGCGGTGGGCCGGCGGCGTCCTCGCAGGCGACGGCGCCGGAGCGGTAGACCGCCGAGAGCAGCAACTCGTCGTCTATCCGGTAGCTGGTGCGGGCGCGGGAGTTGTCGGTGGATCGGTCGATGATCTGCCGGGCCACCGGGCGGCGTTCGGCCTGGTAGCTGTCCAGCAGGTCCGTACCGGCGCGCCCGGACGCGACGGCGGCGAGCTTCCAGGCGAGGTTGTCCGCGTCCCCGATCCCGGTGTTCATGCCGTGCCCGCCGGTCGGCGGGACCACGTGGGCGGCGTCGCCGGCCAGCAGCACCCGGCCGCTGCGGTAGGCGTCGGCCACCTGGGCGTCCATCCGCCAGGTCGTGGTGTCGCGGACGGTCACCGGAAGCTCCGGGAGGCCGGCCGCGCCGCGGACCAGGTCGGCGAGGTGGGACGGGTCGGTGAGGCGCTCGTCGGGCTGGGCGGGGTCGAAGGGGCGCTGGTAGATCCACTGGCGGTCGTTGTCGACCGCCAGGAACCCGCCCCCGCCGGGCCCGGTGAGAAAGTACGCCGCGCTGGCCCGGTCGGCCACCACCGCCCCGAGCGGCGCATCGAACCGGACGCTGAGGAAGTGTCCGAGCCCGGTCGGTCCGGCCAACGCGAGGCCCGCGCCGGACCGGACGCCGCTGGCGGCGCCGTCGCAGCCGACCAGCCAGTCGGCGCACACGGTCTGCTGCTCGCCGGTGGCGGGGTCCGCCAGCACGGCGTGCACTCCGTCGCCGTCCTGGGTGAACGAGCGCAGCCGGGTCCCGAACCGGATCCGGTCCGCGGCCGCCTCGCGGGCCCGGCGCAGCAGCAGCGGCTCCAGCACGTCCTGGGAGCAGATGAGGCCGGGCGAGGGGGAGTGCTCCGCGCCGTCCTGCGGCGGCGCACCGATCCCGGTGCGGACGAAGTCCGGATCGACCAGGCTGCGCCCGCGGTAGAAGAAGACATGGTCGGCGGGGAGACCGGCCGCGCGGATCACGTCCTCGAGACCGCAGCGCCGGAAGACCTCCATCGAGCGGGTCGACAGGCCGCGCGCCTTGGGGTGCCGGGCGGTGTCCGGCCGGGCCTCCACCAGTAGATGGTCCACGCCGTACGCGGAGAGTAAGACGGACAGGGTCAGGCCGACCGGCCCGCCACCCGCGATCAGCACGCGGGTCGTGGTCGGGAATCGCATGGCTCTCCTTGTTCGGCTGAGTGTCAGGCGTGGTCGCAGGGGCTGCTCGGGTTGAGCGAGTAGCGGCCGGCGACGCGGTAGGTGCCGGGCTCGGGGGCGTAGAGCATCGTCCAGCCGCCGGACTCGGCCAGGCAGCCGCGCGCCGCGCTGTCGGAGGCGCCCTGGACGCCGAGCCACGGCGACCACGGGATGCGCAGCAGCACCGGTCCGGCGTACGGGACCTCCAGGGTCAGCGCGGCCGGGGTGGCCTGGGTGACGGTGGCGGGCGCCGCGGCCATCGAGGTGGCGTCGGTGACGCGGTAGAGGCGCCACTTGTCGTCGTGCCAGATGAGGTTCAGCCAGGGGTAGCCGGCCGCGACGATGCGGGCCTCGTCCACGGCGGCGTCGTCGGGCGTGTCCGGGGGGAGCAGCACGAAGCCGACCCCCCAGTGCTGGAGCCATGCGTGGTACGCCGCGGGGGTCAGGCCGTCCTGGTAGAAGAGCGGGTTGCGGCTGACGTCGGCCTGCCGGTTCCAGCCGCGCGCGAGGTCGACGTAGGGCGCCAGCGCGGAGGACTCCCAGTGGCTGCGCAGCGGGACGACCTCGATCCGGCCCCGGTCGGCGCCGACCTGGTGCAGCTCGTCGATGATCGGCGCGGCCGGCAGGGCCGTGGTGGGGGAGGGCACGGTGCTCATCAGGTCGCCGACGGGCGTGGCGATCTGCCAGGTGGCGATAGCGAGGAACGCCGCGCCGAGACCGATCCGCCGCCAGCCGCCGACCGTGGCAGCAGCGCCCGCCTGTGGCTGAGCGGCCGCCGTCCCGTCGAGCGCGGCGGCGAGCAGCGTGGTGGCCCCGAAGAGCAGCAGCAGCCGCTCGACGTTGCTGCCGATCGGCGAGGGCACCAGCCAGGTGAGCACCACGCCCACCGCGTACACCGCCGCCCCCAGCCGCAGTGCCCGCCACTGACGCGGCACCAGCAGCGCCAGCAGACCGGTCCCGACGGCGACCGGCAGCGCGACGTACCAGTCGAAGGGCTGCACCCCGTAGAACGGGAAGAGCAGCGAGGTGCCGGCGATCACCGCCGCGGGCCCGGCGACCACCGCGTACGCGTCCCGCCGGCGGCCCGTCAGGAAGAGCGCGGCCGCGGCCACCCCCAGGAAGAGCCCGGCCACCGGGCTGCTCAGGGTGGCCAGTGTGGCGAGCACGGCGACCGCGGCGGTCCGCGCGGCCCGGCGCGGCGCCTCGGGGAAGAGCAGCGCGGTGGCGGCCAGGCCGAAGGCGCAGCCGAGCGCGAAGGTGACCCGGCCGGAGGCGGCGTTGCACCAGAACGCGAACGCCGTCCAGAGCGCGGGTGTCAGCGGCCGGGCCAGTCGCGAGCGCTCCAGCAGGTGGGCGGCCAGGGCGGCGGCCACGGTGCCCGCGAGGACCCCGGTGGTGCGGACCCCGATCAGGCTCATCACGTACGGGGACAGGACGCTGTACGAGACCGTGTACATCCCGCCGTACCAGGACAGGTTGTAGCTGGAGTCGGGGTTCTTCCGGATGAAGTCGGTCCACGCGTACTGGGCGGCCAGGTCACCGGCGTTCCGCGCCAGGAACAGCGCCCACACCACGTGCAGGACCAGGGCCAGCAGGGTGGCGGCGACCACCGGGCGGCACAGGGCCGCCCATACCTGTCGGGGGCTCAAACCGTTGCCGCAGCGGTCGTCGCGGGGCTGCTGGCATGCGTCATGGATTCCTCGACAGGGAGTCACGGTGCCGAGCGGGCCGGACCGGGGCAATGGGTGGATGTCAGGATAACCATGCTCCGCGATCTTGCTGCAGCCCCCCGGCCCGCGCGACCGCCCGCCGCCGATCCACCCGCCTGGCGGCTCCCGACCGCAGGGGTGCTCAGCCGGTCTGGGCCGGCCGCGAGCCGCGCTTCTCCAACGAGGCCAGGTAGGCGTTGTAGGCGTTCAGTTCGGCGTCGCCGTCACGCTCGGCGGCCCGGTCGCCGCGGCGCGCCGTACGCTCCTCGGACTTGGCCCACTGGAACACCAGCGCGATCAGCACCACCGCCGTCGGGATCTCGCCGAACGCCCAGGTGATCCCGCCGGCCATCTTCTGGTCGGCCATCAGGTCGGTCCCGAGCGGGGCGCCGGCCGCCGTGAAGGTGGTCACCAGCTGACTGGTCGCCATCATCACCGCGACGCCGAAGAAGGCGTGGAACGGCATCCCCATGAAGAGCTCGATGATCCGCATCACATGGCCGGGGCGGTGCGGGCCCGGGTCCACGCCCATGATCGGCCAGAAGAAGAGCAGCCCGGCCATCAGGAAGTGCACCATCATCGCGATGTGCCCGATCCGCGACTGCATCAGGAAGTCGAAGAGCGGGGTGAAGTACAGGCCGTAGAGGCTGGCGATGAACAGCGGGATGGTGAAGGCCGGGTGCGAGATCACCTTGACGTAGCGGCTGTGCAGCAGCGCCACCAGCAGCTCGCGCGGCCCGCGCGGGCGGCCCTTGCCGGCCGGGCGCAGCGAGCGCAGGGCCAGCGTGATCGGCGCGCCGAGCAGCAGCAGGATCGGGACCAGCATGCTGAGCGCCATGTGCTGCATCATGTGCGCGCTGAACAGCACCATGCCGTAGTCGTTCAGGCCCGAGCAGGTCACGAAGACCATGGTCAGCACGCCGGTGACCCAGGCCACCGTGCGGCCGATCGGCCAGCCGTCCCCGCGGCGCGCCAGCCGGACCACACCGGCGGCGTACAGCGCCAGCATCAGCAGGCAGCCCAGCAGGAACACCCAGTCGGGCGACCAGGTGAGCACCGACGAGAGCGAGAACGGTCCGAGCGCGCCTCCGCCGTGGTGGTGCATCCCTGACATGCCATCCATCGGCGGCCCCGCTTCCCTGATCTGTTCGGTCGCGGACGGCCGGGCCCCGCGAGGTCCGGTTCGTCCCATTCGTCGGTCCCACCCTACGGGCGCCCGGTCGGCCCGCTGCGCGCGACCCCACTCTCGGAGCACCGCAAGCCGAAAGCCCCGCCGTCGAACGGCGGGGCTCCCGGGAAAGCGGTGGTCAGATGACCATCTCGGCCTCGACGTAGCGCTCCGGCGGGACGGTCTTCAGGTCCGCGACCGCTTCGGCCAGCGGTACCAGGACGATCTGGGTGCCCTGCAGGGCGGTGATCTGCCCGAAGGCGCCCTTGTGGACGGCCTCCACCGCGTGCCAGCCGAACCGGGTGGCGAGCACCCTGTCGTACGCGGTGGGGGTGCCGCCGCGCTGGGTGTGGCCGAGGATGACCGGCTTGGCCTCCTTGCCCAGGCGGTGCTCCAGCTCGCGGGAGAGCTGGTTGGCGACACCGGTGAAGCGCTCGTGGCCGTAGATGTCCTTGACGCCCTCCTCCCAGTGCATGGTCCCGGGTTCGGGCTTGGCCCCCTCGGCGCAGACCACGATCGCGAACTTCTTGTTGCGGTCGAAGCGCTCGCGGACGACCTCGGTGAGCTTGTCGATGTGGAACGGCCGCTCCGGCACGACGATCGCGTGCGCGCCGGCGGCCATTCCGGCGTGCAGGGCGATCCAGCCGGTGTGGCGGCCCATCAACTCGACGACCATGACCCGCTGGTGGGATTCGGCCGTGGTCTTCAGCCGGTCCAGCGCGTCGGTGGCCACCGAGACGGCGGTGTCGAAGCCGAAGGTGACGTCGGTGCAGGCGATGTCGTTGTCGATGGTCTTGGGGACCCCGACCACCGGCAGGCCGCCGTCGCTCATCAGCTTGGCGGCCTTGAGGGTGCCCTCGCCGCCGATCGGGATGACGGCGTCGATCCCGAGGTCCTCGCAGTACTTCTTGGCCCGTTCCACCCCGTCCCGCAGGTGGCTGGGCTGGACCCGGGAGGAACCCAGGATCGTCCCGCCCTGGGCCAGGATGCCGCTGACCGAGTCGAGGGTCAGCGGACGGTGGACGCCTTCGAGGAGGCCTCGCCAGCCGTCCTGGAAGCCGATGATCTCGTCGCCGTGGTCGACCACCCCCCGGTGGACCACGGAGCGGATCACGGCGTTCAGGCCGGGGCAGTCGCCGCCGCTGGTCAGCACACCAATACGCATCGTTGTTCGCAACTCCCGAGGAGAACCGGACGGCCGGACTACCACCTTGGAACCCGAGGTGTTCAGGGTGATCCGAATCGGACATCCAGCCCGAACCGGATCATAGCGGCCCCCGCCTCCGGCCAGGTGGGAGCAGGCGTGGAGGCGGCGTCGTCGACGCTCCGCGCGGTGTGCTGCCGGCTGCCGAGGGAGGGTGTGCAGCCGACACGTCTTATTGTCTTATGTTTCGCGGTGCAGATGTCCCCGCCGCCAGATGGTGGACATCCGGGGCGGGGACCAGGGACTGCTCGGACGGTCAGGCCGGCTGGCCGGTGGCCGCGATCCGCTCGGCGCGCAGCGCGTCGTACCAGGTGGTGTCGGCCGGCGGGAGCGCGTTGACGTCCAGCGCCAGCTTGATCAGCAGGTCGGCGACCGCGGGGTTGCGGGCCAGCACCGGGCCGTGCAGGTAGGTGCCGAAGACGGTGTCCCGCCAGGCGCCCTCCGTCCCGTTGCCGTCGCCGTTGCCGCCGCCGTGCGGGCCGCCGGCGGTGACGGTGGCCAGCGGGGAGACGCCCTGGCCCAGGTGCGTGACGCCCTGGTGGTTCTCGAAGCCGGTCAGCGTGGGCAGGCCCAGGCGCGGGTCCGGCTCGGCGAGCACGTCGCCGACACTGCGGGCGCCCTCGCCGCGGGTGCTCCAGACGTCGAGCAGGCCCAGGCCCGGCTCGCGCTGGCCGAGGTCGTTGATGAACTCGTGGCCCAGGATCTGGTAGCCGGCGCAGACCGAGAAGACGATCGCGCCGTTGTCCACGGCCCGGGCCAGGCCCGAGTCCTGGCGCAGCCGCTCGGCGGCCAGGCGCTGCGGCCGGTCCTCGCCGCCGCCGATCAGGTAGATGTCGCCGCTGGTCGGCACCGGCTGGTCGGAGCGGACGTCGATCCGCGACACGGCCAGGCCGCGCTGGCGCGCCCGGCGCTCCAGGACCAGGGCGTTGCCGCGGTCGCCGTAGGTGCTCAGCAGGTCCGGGTAGATCCAGACCAGCCGCAGGCTGCTGTCGCTCATCCGAGAGGGCCTTCCGTATTGCTGCTGCTGGTGCTGCTGGTACTGCTGTTGTTGTTGCAGCTGTTGCTGCTGCTGCGGGTTGTAGCCGGGCGGCGGGGGCATCGTCATCAGCCAGCCACCACCTTGCGCAGCTGCTGGAAGGCGGTGTAGTTGGCGATCGCCTCGATACGGCCGGGCGGGGCCATCCGGACGGCGTCGGCCAGCGAGTCGACCACGTGGAACTGCAGGCCGGCCACCTCCAGACGGACCGCCAGGTCCAGCTTGCGCTGGCCCATCACGAAGACCGGGTGCCCGGCGAGTCGCTCGTAGTCGACGTCCCAGAGCCAGGAGGTGTCGGTGCCGTCGGCGTCCATCGCGTTCACCGAGAGGATCACCGGCGCCGGCGGTCCGTCGATCAGCGAGAAGGTCTCCAGCCAGCCGGCCGGGTTCTTGGCCAGCAGCAGCCGCACGTCGCGGCCCTGGTAGGAGACCACGTCGTAGCGGCCCGCCACGGCGGACACCGACTGCATGCGCTCCAGGGCGACCTGCGGCGGGACGCCGAAGACCGCGGCCACGGCGGCCGAGCTGGTCGCGTTGGCCAGGTTGGCGCGGCCGGGCAGCTGGAGCTGGATCGGCCACGCGGCGCCGTTCGGGTCCACCACGTGGGCGCCCTGCAGGGCCCAGTGCGGCTGCGGACGGCGGAAGCCGCACTCCTGGCAGTACCAGTCGTCGCCGGGGCGCTGCATCACGCCGCCGCAGGACGGGCACGACCAGGCGTCCTCCTTCCAGGCCTGCCCGGCGGCCACCCAGACCACCCGGCGGCAGGAGGACGCGGCCCAGGTCACCAGCGGGTCGTCCGCGTTGGCGATGATCACGGCGTCGGTGTCCTGAAGGCCCTCGCGCCACTTCTCGGCCATCATCCGGGTCTCGGCGGCCCGGTCCAGCTGGTCGCGCGAGAGGTTGAGCAGCGCTATGGCCTTGGGGCTGGTGTCGCGTGCCACGCCGGCCAGGTACTTCTCGTCCACCTCGATCACGCCGTAGCGGGCGTCGCTGCCGCCGGCCAGGGCGGCGGTGATGCCGGCCGGCATGTTGGCGCCGAGCGCGTTGGAGACCACGGGACCGGCGGCGCGCAGCGCCTCGGCGATCAGGCGGGTGGTGGTGGTCTTGCCGTTGGTCGCGCTGACCAGGACGACGTCCAGGTGGTCGGCGAGCCGGGCGAGCAGGTCGGGGTCCAGCTTGAGGGCGACCTTGCCGCCGATCACCGAGCCACTGCCGCGGCCGACCGACCGGGAGGCGGCAGCGGCCACCTTGCCCGCGGTGACGGCGAGCTTGCTGCGAGCGGGAAGTGAGGAGTCGCGCGCGCCGGGCGCTGCGGCCTCCGATCCGGTGCCTGGCATGCTCAGGGGTTCCTCCTGTTGCTGACGACCCCCCTTGGCCTGGTCGGGCCGCTGGGCGGCGGGGACGGGGTCAGCCTAACGGCTTGTCCGGAGCAGGCCGAGCCACGCCCCCATGCTGTCGTACGCGGTCAACGCCCTGACGGCCCCTGGACAACCGGCTTCGGCTGCCCGGGGACCGTCGGGACACGCCCTAACGACCGGGGACCGCGGGCCAGGGGCTCGGCAACTGCTCGACGGCGCCCGCCAGGTGGGCGGTGATCACCAGGGTGCCGTCCTCCACCTGGTAGTCCAGCGGGATGGCCAGCCGGCGCATCGCCCCGATCAGCGCGGTGTTGGCGGCCTGGGTGACCGCGTAGACGGTGCCGACGCCCGCCTCGGCCGCCAGCGCCGCCATCCGGCGCAACAGGTCCAGGCCCAGGCCCCGGCGCTGCCAGCCGTCCTCGACCAGGACGGCCAGCTCCGCGCTGTCGCTGTCCCACATCAGGTGGGCCAGCGCGACGATCCGCCCGTCGGCGCTCTGCACGGCCAGCGTCTGGCCGTGCCGGGCGTCGAGCAGGTGGTCCAGGTAGCGGTCCGCGTCGGCCACCGGGCCGTGGTAGCGCTGGCGCAGCGTGCTGCTGGAGCAGCGCCGGTGCATGGCCAGCGCCTCGGCCTTGTCGGACGGGTCGGCGCGCCGCACGGTGAGGTCGGTGCCGGCCGGCAGGCTCAGCCGGGTGGCGACCTGCGGGACCCGCGGGCCGAGCACCGCGTCCAGCTCGACCAGCGCCTTGGCGCGGGCGAACTCGGTCGGGGTGAACGGCAGATGGGGCCGGGAGAGCTCGACGAGCTCGCCGGAGGGCATCGGCAGCCGCATCAGGTGGCCGTCCAGGCTCGGCGCGTCCGCCTGCCCTGCGGCGGCCGGGAACTGGCGGATCGTGCACTGGCCGAAGAGCTTGCGCAGGGCGACCGGCAGTTCGGCGGCGTCCAGCGCGGTCCGGGTGGCCAGTGCCAGCACGTGGGCGGGCAGGTCCACCAGGTCGTGGGCGTCGGCCGGGTCGGTCCAGATCTCCCGCCCACCGGCCCGGGCCACCGCGCCGGCCAGCGCGGCGCGCGGGAGCGCACGCGGGGCGCGCAGCAGGAACTCGTCGACAGTGGCTTCGGGCAGCGGGTGGGTCTGCAGCGAGATGATGCTGACCCGCAGCTCGGCGAGCGCGACGCAGACCGTGGCCAGGCTGCCGGGGGCGTCCGAAACGGTGGCGCGCAGCCGCCAGAGCGTGGTGTCGGCGGGCGGCAGCGCCGCACCCGACTCCGCGGACTCGGGTGCGGCCGGCTCCGGGCCCGGTGGCCCGTGCGGATGGCGGTGTTCCCACCAGGAGTGGAACACCGCTGTGGCGACCAGGGCGAGGGCCGAGGCGGCCAGCACCATCCGACCGTCGTGGCCGTGCACCACCACGTCGGACACCAGGTCGGTGGCGGCCACCGCCAGGAAGACCGCGGCGATCTCGACGGCGTCGCGCCGCCACCGGTCTGCTCTGCTGCGGCGCTGGGCCCGCGAGGGATGCTGGTTGGGCTGGAAGGGCACAGGAAGCTCAGTCATGTCTTCACGATGCCCGACGGGTGTTTCACGATCACGAATGCCTTGTGACCGGCCGGTTAATGTCTTCGTTGTTGTGCGATGGACTACTGACGGGTACTCAGTTCAGCTGTTAGTTCGTCGGCGGCCGACCGCACCTCCGCGAGCAGGACGGCGAGGTCCGCCTCGGTGGTGGTGGCGTTCAGCAGGCAGGCCCGGACGGCCTCGCGGCCCGCCAGCACCGTCCCGGTGACGAACGTCTGCCCGCGCCGCTGGACGGCCAGTGGCAGCGCCTGGTTGAGCGCGTTGAGGGCGTCCTCGTCCAGCCCGGCCGGGCGGGCCCGGAACGCGACGATCGAGGTCTCCACCGGGGCCAGCAGCTCCAGTTGCGGATCGGCCTCGACCAGCTCGCCGAGCCGGCGGGCCAGCCGGGTGCAGTGCGCGATGTCGGCGGCGATGCCGTCCCGGCCGCGGTGCGCGATGGTGGCCCAGACCTTGAGCGAGCGGAACGGGCGGGTCTGCTCGGTGCCGTACTCGGAGAACCAGCCGAGGCCGCCGGCCTCCTCGTCGCGCAGGTACGAGGGGACCAGGCTGAAGGTGGCGCGCAGCTGCTCGGCGTCGCGCACCAGCGCACAGCCGCAGTCCACCGGCACGCCCAGCCACTTGTGCGGGTCCAGCGCGAGCGAGTCGGCGCGCTCCAGGCCCGCGTAGCGGTGCGCGATGGCGGGGTCCAGCACGCCGAAGGCGCCGTACGCGCCGTCGACGTGCAGCCACAGCTCCTGCTCGGCGCAGAGGTCGGCGATCGGCTCGAAGCGGTCCACCGCGCCGGTGTTCACCGTCCCGGCCGAGGCCACCACCAGGAACGGCAGCAGCCCGGCCGCCCGGTCGGCGGCGACCGCGGCGCGCAGCGCGGCCGGGTCGAGCCGGCCCTCGGAGTCGGTGGCGACCGTGCGCAGCTGCCGGCTGCCCAGCCCCAGCAGCTCGGCGGCCTTGCGCACGCAGGAGTGCGTCTCGCCGGTGACGTAGCCGACCAGCGGGGGCAGGCCCGCCAGGCCGTCGGCCCGCACGTCGTGGCCGATCCGGGCGGCGGCCCGACCGCGGGCGGCGGCCAGGCAGACGATGGTGGCCATCGAGGTGCCCGAGGTCAGCAGCCCGCCGCCGGCCAGGTGCGGGAAGCCCACCAGCTCGGCGATCCAGCGCACCACCGCCCGTTCCAGGTGCACGTCGGCGTGGTCGCCACCCGCCGAGCTGGGATTCATCGCGGCGGCGGCCAGCGTGGCGAGCACCCCGGCGGGTGCCGGCGCCGAGTTGACCCAGCCGAAGAACCGCGGATGCCCGTTGCCCATCGGCGCCGGCATCACCTGCCCGCCGATCACCTCCAGCAGCTCCGCCAGCCCGCGTCCCTCGGCGGGCAGCGGCGCGTCCAGCAGGGCCCGGCGGGCGGCCGGGTCCATCGGCTGCCAGACCGGGCCCCCGGGTACCCCCTGGAGGTAGTCGGCGACCAGGTCGGCGGTGGCGTGGGCGGCTTCGCGGAAGTGCTCGGACATGGGGGAGATCGTACGTGTGTGTCAGTACACCTAGATCTCGAAGCCGACCTCGTAGATCTCGTCGGCCGGGTGCCCGGCCTGCTCGTGCACGCGCTGCACGGCCTCGCGCGAGGGGCCGTTCGACAGGCAGAACACCGACCCGGAGGCCGGATCCGCCCAGGCGTGCTCGAAGTGCACGCGCTCGGCCGACTCGATGTCGAGATCAGCCTGGTGCGCGGCCTTGAGCTGCTCCGCCGTGATGCCGGTCATGTTGCGGTGGACATCCATGAAGGTCGGCATCTGTCCTCACCTCGATTCCTCCCCCCCGGGTGGCCCGAAATGGCTTCTCTCCATCATCGGATGCCGGCGCTAGTCGAGCGAGGCGGAGAGCCCGGCGGCGGAGCGGCAGTCGCGGGCGATCTCGGCGTTGGTCAGCTTGGCGCAGAGCCGGCCGGCCGCGCCGCTGTCGGTGTAGTTGACCGTGTAGTAGCTGACCATGCCCTCGGCGCAGGCCTTGCGCTGCCAGCCGTCGGCGGCCGTGGCGCACTGCTGGCCCACCCAGTCCTCGCGGTCCAGGTTGTACTTCATGGTCCGCGAGCCGACGCCCCGGCTGCAGTCGTTGGCACCGCCGGTCGCCTGCCCGGCCAGGCACCACTTCAGCGCCTGGGCGTAGACCTCGGGGTGGTCGGGGTAGTCGTGCGAGCTGAGGAAGAAGGTCGGGGCGTAGAAGTAGCAGGCGGACTGGAAGAGCGCCGGCTGCTCCGGGCAGGGGTAGAGCGGCTCCTGGGCGAGCTTGTCGGCGGGCAGCTGCGCCTTGGCGTTCTCGTCCTCCTCGTCGGGGCCGAAGAGCTGCATGAACAGGCCCTCGGAGCAGGTGATCCGCAGGTGGTCGCTGCTGAAGCTGTTGCACAGCCCGCGCGCCGTCGGCACGTCCTGCTTGGCGACGAACATCGTGCCGTGGCCCACTCCGTGGACGCACGGGCCGCGCAGCTCGGGAGCGCAGAGCTTGAGCAGGTCGGTGCCGGGGTCGGTGGAGGTGGCCAGCATCTCCTCGACCGCGCCGTGCAGGTAGCCGGCCGCACAGGTGTCGTGCGGGAAGGAGATCACCTTGGCGAAGTCGCGGTCGTAGCGCTTGACGGCGGCGTGGCCCAGCTCGTGCGCCACGGGGTGGCAGAAGCGGACGGTGTACGGGTCCTTCTTGGTGATCCGGTCCAGGTCGGCCAGCGCGACCCCGGGGTCGGTGGCGGCCATCTCGGCCATCAGCTTGTTGCGCAGCGTACTGCGGGTCCACACCGCCGGGTCCCCGGTGGGCGAGGGCGAGCCGGCCGCCGCCGCGCCCTGGACGGTCCTGCCGCCGGCGCCGGCCGTGACGGCGGGCGCCGGGACCCACTGGGTGACGGCCACCGCGCCGAGGCCCAGAGCCCCGAGCAGGAACGCGGTGAGAATCGCGAAGGCGCGCGGGTGCATGACGGTCGGATCCCCCGGTGGGCGAAGTGGACGGGCATCCCCTCATCCTGGCGTGCGGGGTTCGGAAACCGGCCATTTCGTGGGCCATCCGGGGGCGTGGCCCGGCTGTGGCAGCATGCATGGGAGAGCTTCGTTCGCCTGTTTGGAGTACCGCATGGAACCGTCCGCCGCCGTCCTGAGTTTCCGCCCCGCGACCGGGAGCGACACCGAGGCGCTCGTCGCGCTCGTCGAGTCCGCCTATCGCGGGGAGGCGAGCAAGGTCGGTTGGACCACCGAGGCGCACCTGCTGGACGGGCAGCGCACCGACCCGGAGGCCGTCAGCGAGCTGCTCGCGCGCCCGCACAGCCGGGTGCTGCTGGCCGAGCGGGCGGGGGAGCTGCTGGCCTGCTGCCAGCTGGAGCGGCGCGGGGAGCGGGCGTACTTCGGGATGTTCTCGGTGCGGCCGGACCGCCAGGGCGGCGGTCTGGGCCGGGCCGTGCTGGCCGAGGCCGAGCGCTTCGCCCGCGAGGAGTGGCAGGCGGCCGAGCTGGAGATGACGGTGATCGTCCAGCGCAGCGAGCTGATCGCCTGGTACGAGCGGCGCGGGTTCCGGCGCACCGGCGTGCTCTCGCCGTTCCCGTACGGCGAGGAGCGCTTCGGTGTCCCCAAGCGGCCCGACCTGGCCTTCGAGACGCTGGTCAAGGCCCTTTGAGCAGGCCCTCTAGTCGGTGACCCGGATCTCGAACGGCTGCGTGTCGGTCGAGGCGTTCGGGTCACCGGGACTGCTGACGGTCACCGTGCCGCCGGTCAGCACACCCGAGGCGCCCGGGTCGATGCGGACCGGCACCTGGGCGGTGGCCGACTCCTGTGCCCGCAGGCCGGCCCTGAACGTACAGGTGACCGTCCGGGTCGCCTCTGCCGCGGCGCAGTTCGTCGGAAAGTACGGACCCTCGGGCGTGACGCCCGCGGGCAGCAGCACCGCCACCGTGAAAGCGGGCGCAGCCGCTCGCCCGGCGTTGGTGACGAACCCGCGCACCAGCGTCTTCTGGCCCACGGCGGCCGGCGCGGGGTTCATCTGCACCACCTTCAGGTCCGCCGCGTCCGCCCGCTGCGCGGCGGGTGCCGCACCCAGCAGGGAGCCGGCCGTGCAGCACACCGCCACCGTCGTCGCCAACCTACGAACCATCGGTCCACACCTCGCACGCCGTGCCTGATCCTGCTCGGACATGCTCACGTTAGGGGGTGTCCGGCTGACGAGCGGTCAGACTCGGGCCAGCGCCGGGGTGAAGGGGCGGCCGTCCAGCGTCCAGTGCGGGTCCGGGGTGATGCCGAGCGCGGCGTAGACGTGCGCGGCGACGTCCGGGTGGCGGACGGTCAGTACGGGTGCGCCGGGCTCGATGCCCGGACCGAAGGCCGCCACCCAGGCGGTGCGCTCCAGAGTGCTGCGCCCGCCGTGGCCGCCCTGGTCGAGGTGGCCGTGGTCGGTGACGACGATGACGGTCCACTCCTCCTCCGCGTAGCCCGGGCGCGCGCGGACGGCGGCCAGCAGGCGGCCGAGCCGCTCGTCGGCGGTGCGGATCGACTGGCGGTACTCCTCGCCGCAGCCCAGGAAGTGCGCGGTCTCGTCCACTGCTCCGAGGTAGACGAAGGAGGCCTGCGGGTCGTCGTCGCTGCCCAGCACGTACACGGCCTCGGCCGTGACGCGCTCGTCGCAGACCTCCCAGGCCTGCGGGGTGTCCTCCAGCGGGGCGATGTAGGAGAGCCGGCCGGGCGCGGCGAACAGCGGGCCGCCCTGGCGGGCCAGGAAGAGCGGCTCCCAGCCGCCGGCGGCGAAGGTGCGGCGGCGGTGCACGGCGGCCAGCCGGGTGGTGAAGTCGGGGAAGACGTCGAGCCGGTTGCCGCCGAGGTGGTTGCCGAAGACGCCGTGCTTGGCGACGCCCACCCCGGTGACGATGGTGGCCCAGCACGGGCCGGACATCGTCGGGGTGGCGTCGTCCACCTCGACCGGGGCGAGGAAGCCCGCGGCGGCGACCGCGTCCAGGTGCGGGGTGTCCAGCTCCGGCAGGAGGTCGAGGCGGACGCCGTCGATGCCGACGACCAGGACACGGCGGGGGCCGGCGGGCCAGCTGCTGGACACGGGAGGATCCGATCTTCCGGGGGCGGGGAGCTGTGGGCACCCTAACCGGACGGCCGGAGCGCCGGGAGCGCCCCGGACCACCGCTCCCCAGGAATATCGGGATCGTCGGTCGAACTGTTTACCTGTCAGGCGCCAAGTGTTCGCCCGCCCGTTGCCGTAGTCGTTGCGGTAGTCGCTGCCGTAGTCAGCGGCGGAACCTTCCGAGCAGGGCGTTCCACCAACTGCGGCGGTGGCGGGGGGCGGTGGCCCCGATGGGCGGTGCGGGCGGTGCGGGAGGCGCGGGGGGCGCCGGCGGCAGGGTGGCGGTGGGTGCGGCGACCGCCGGCTCCTCCTCGGGCTCCGCCCGCGGGGTGAACTGCACCGGCAGATCGACCAGATGGCGGGACAGCCAGGCCGAGCTCCAGGACAACTCCTCCTCGGGGACGGCGAGGTGGAGGTCCGGCAGGCGGGTCAGCAGGATGTCGATGCCGCTCTCCGCGATGGCCCGGCCGATGTCCTGGCCGGGGCACTCGTGCGGGCCGCCGCCGAAGGCCAGGTGCGAGCGGTTGCCGTAGAGCGGCTTCGACAGGTCGGGACGGATGGCCGGGTCGACGTTGCCGGCCGCGAGGCCGAGCAGGAGCATGTCGCCGGCCTTGATCTGCTGGCCGCCGAGTTCGGTGTCGCCGGTGGCCCAGCGGCCCGCGACCAGCGACATCGGCACGGCGTCCCAGAGGACCTGGTCCAGGGCGTCGGACAGGGTCATGTGGCCGCCGGACAGGTGGGCGCGGAAGCGGACGTCGGTGAGGACGAGCTTCAGCGTGTCCGCGATCAGGTTGACGGTCGTCTCGTTCGCGGCGAGCAGCACCACCCGCACGTGCTCCAGCACCTCGTCGTCGGTGAGTCCGGCCTCGTGCTGCATCAGCCAGGAGACGAAGTCGGAGCCCGGTGTCACCCGCTTGCGCTCGATCGTGCGGCGCAGAGTCTCCACGACGTAGTCGTTGCTCGCGATGGCCGTCTCGGTGCCCTTCATCAAGTCCCGGGCGGCGGCGACCAGTCGGGGTCCGTACTCCTCGGGCATCCCGATCACCTGGGTCATCACGAGCATCGGCAGGTGCTCGGCGAACTGGGCGACCAGCTCGGCCCGGCCGGTGGGCCCGAACTCCTGGACCAGCAGGTCGGTGAAGCGGGTGACGAAGCGGCGGATGCCGCGCCGGTCGAAGCGGTTCAGGCCGTCGGTGACCGCACCGCGCAGGCGCCGGTGCTCCTCGCCGTCCGCGAAGACGCACAGCGGCTGCCAGGCGATCACCGGCATCAGCGGGGAGTCGGCGGTGACCAGGCCCTCCTGGAACGCGGTCCAGCGGCGGGAGTCCCGGGAGAACCGGGAGGGCGTGCGCATGACGGTGAGGTTCGCGGCGTGGCCCAGGACCAGCCAGGCCGGGAGGTCGCCGTGCAGCAGGACGGGCGCCACCTCGCCGTGCTCGGCGCGCAGTTTCTCGTACAGGCCCATCGGGTCGGCCTCGGCCTCCGGGCCGTAGAGCCGCCGGAGCCCGTCGGCGGCGAGCCCGCGGGCGGCGAGCCCGTGGGCCGGGCAGCCGGGGGGCGGGGTGAGGGAGGTGTCCTCGGGCAGCGGGGTGGTCACGGCGTCTCCGGGGTGGTCAAGTGCGGTGGGGTCGTCAAGTGCGGTGGGGTCGTCAGTTTTTGGGTCGAGAGGTCGTACAGGTAGCGCATCAGGGCCATCAGGACGTCCCGGCTGGACTCCCGGGTCCGGGCGTCGCACGCGATGATCGGCACCTCGGGGGGCAGGTCCAGGGCGGCCCGCAGCTCCTCGGTCGGGTAGGTCGGCGACTGCGGAAAGGCGTTGGCCGCGACGACGAACGGCACGCCGCGATCCTCCAGCCGCCCGATCACCTCGAAGCTGACCTCCAGCCGGCGGGTGTCGACCAGCACGACCGCGCCCAGCGCTCCCTCGAACAGGCCGTTCCAGAGGAACCAGAACCGCTCCTGCCCGGGGGTGCCGAACACGTACAGCACCATTTCGTCGCTGATGCTGATCCGGCCGAAGTCCATCGCGACCGTGGTGGAGGTCTTGCGCTCGATCCCGGCGAGGTCGTCGACGCCCTCGCCGGCCTGCGTCATCGTCTCCTCGGTGGTCAGCGGGCGGATCTCGCTCACGGAACCGACCAGGGTCGTCTTGCCGACGCCGAAGCCGCCCACGATCACCACCTTGACCGCCATGGTGGCCGAGTCCGGCAGCAGGTCCGCACTGTGCGGACCGACCACCGTCTCAGAGCTTCTGAAGTCCATGAATCACCGCTTCCAACAGGGCACGGTCGGGAAGGATCGCCTGCGGGACGCAGGCGCGGGCCTCGATCCGCTCCTCGCCGAGGAGGTCCGTCAGCAGCACGGTGACCACGCTCATGGGGAGCTTCAGGTAGGCGGAGATCTCGGCCGCGGAGAGCGGCGAGCCGCAGATGCGCAGGATGGCGGCGTGCTCCGGCTGCATCGTGGCCGTCGGCTCCGAGCGGGAGACGATCAGGGTGACCAGGGCGAACGTGGTTTCGGCCAGACCGCTGCGGCCGCGCGTGATCACGTAGAGCCGTTCGGGTTCCGCATCGTTCCAGCCGGGGTCGGCTGCGCTCATGCCACCTGCCCGCCGTTGCGCGCGGGCGTGCTGAGATGTTCGCCGATCCGGGCCACCAGGTCCCGCATCCGCTGGCCCATCAGTCCGGCGTCGACACCGTCGTCGGCCAGCACCGCGAGGTAGGCCCGGGCGCCGGCGGCCATCAGGTAGAAGTATCCGCCGCTCATCTCGATCACGACCAGCCGCATCCGGCCGTCGCCGTGCGGGAGCTCGTGCCCCACGGCGGCGGCCAGGCTCTGCAGGCCGGCGCAGGCGGCGGCCAGCCGGTCGGCGCTGTCCGCGTCGGTGCCGTGCTGGGCCATCCGCAGGCCGTCGGCGGAGAGCACGATGATGTGGCGGGTGAACGGGACGGTGTCCGCCAGTTCCTTGAGCATCCAGTCCATGTTGGTCCGCTGCTGAATCACTGCTCGCCCCTCGCTGCCGAATCGTCGGTGGTGTGGCCGGCCGGATCGGCGGAGGGGGTGTGGCCGTTGATCCCCTCGTTGAACGCGTCCAGCCACATACCGGGCTGTACCGGCTCCTTGGCCGGTTCGGGGGCTCTGGCGGGCTCGGCGGCGCCGGTCCGGAAGGGCGCGGCGTGGCGGCGGCGCTGCGGCAGGCCGTTCGCGGTCCACTCGGTCACCACCGGAGCCTCGTCGTCGGCCGGGGCCGGGCCCGCGAAGGCTCCGATCCGCGCCGCGGCGAACGAGCCCGCGGCGGGAGCGGGCGAGGTCCGCGCGCCCCACGTCCGGGGTCCGCCCACCGGCCGTGCGGCGGCCGCGACCGGCCGCGGGCCGGAGGCGATGCCGATGCCCAGGGGGCGACCGGTGGCGGGCGCCGTGGTGATGACCTCCCGCGGCACGATCAGCACGGCCCGCACACCGCCGTAGGCGGAGGGCCGCAGCGAGACCTGGAAGCCGTAGGCCCGCGCGAGGCGGCCGACCACGGCCAGGCCGAGCCGGGGGGTCTCGCCGAGGTCGTTGAGGTCGATGCCGGCCTGGGCCTCCGCGAGCTTCTGTTCGGCGCGGGCCCGGCCCTCCTCGCTCAGGCTGAGGCCGCCGTCCTCGATCTCGATCGCGATGCCGGTCTGCACCTCGACGGCGGTCAGGTGCACCAGGGTCTGCGGTGGGGAGTAGCGGGTGGCGTTGTCCAGCAGTTCGGCGAGCGCGTGGATGAGCGGCTCGACGGCGGGGCCGACCACGGCGACGTCGGACACCGGGTGCAGTTCCACCCGGGGGTAGTCCAGGATCCGCGACATGGCGCCGCGCAGCACGCTGTACAGCGGCACCGCCTTGCTCCACTGCCGGCCGGGGCGGGCGCCGCCGAGCACGGCGATGCTGTCCGCGAGGCGGCCGATCAGCGCGTTGCCGTGGTCCACCCGCAGCAGGTCGCCGAAGACGGCCGGGTTGTTGCCGTGCCGGTCCTCCATCTCGCGCAGTTCCTGGGCCTGCCGGTGGACGATCGCCTGCACGCGGCGGGCGATGTTGACGAAGGCCCGCTGGGTGGACTCGCGCATGGCCTCCTCGTTGTCCACGGCCTCCAGCACCGTGCGCAGCACGGCGTGCCGGACGGCCGGGAACCCCGTGGTCAGCAGGGGGTCGGGGGGCTCGTACGACTGCAGCAGGTCCTCGATGAACTCGCCGTGCTGCATCCGGGCGATCGCCTCGGGCAGCGTCACCCTGGCCAAGTGGGCCGTCTCGGCCTCATGGTGGGCCAGTCGGCCGTGCAGCTCGTCCTCCCGCTGGGCGCACCGCTTGCGCAGGGCCGCCAGCGCACGCCCCCGGCGCGCCGCCTCGGCGGCCACCACGGCCACGGCCGCGGTACCGACCGCGCCGCACCAGAGGACCCCGGCGCGGGCGCCGCCGGGGGCCGCCGAGGCGGCCACCACGGCGACGACCGCCGTCAGGACCGTGGGCAGGAGCCACACGAGAACGGGATCGGAGCGCCGGCCTCCGGGTGACGATCCAGCACGAAGCATCAGCATCCTCAAACGATCCAAAAAGTACGGAAGTCGGGTGGGGCCGGCTTCGGCGGCGTGAGGCTGCGCCGTCTCGCATGCGGCGCAACCCCTTCAGGGAGGCACCAGGATTGCCCTCCTCGGGCCGGTTGCGTTCGCGTCGGGGCTGAGTTCGCCCATGTGAGGGGTCTTTGCGGAGAACCCTCGCAGGGCGTACGGGACTTGTGCTACGTCTCAGCCCAGTAGCGAGTCGAGGACGGCCCGGGCGAGGCTGTCGGCCTGGTCGCGGATCTCGGGCACGGCGGTGGTCTCCAGCAGGTTGCCGCGGCGCAGCGGGCCCAGCGTCCACAGCGGAGCGGCGGGGCCGCCGGGCGCGGGGACCAGGCGGCCGGCGCCGACGGTGTCCAGGCCCAGGCCGCACGGGCCGGGCCGGGCGGCGCCGGAGGCGATCAGGTCGGCCACCAGCGGGTCGTCCGGCCTGCGGAAGTCGGCCTGCGCGCCGGTGCAGTTGACGACCGCGCCGACCTCCAGGGCGGTGCCGTCCACGAGTTCGACCTTGAGGCCGGCGGCGGTCGGGACCACCCTGGCCACCTCGCCCCGCCCGGTCCGCAGCCGGTCGGCGGCTCGGGCGCGGTCCAGGACGGCCACCGTGTGGGTCGGGATGCGGTGGCGGTGCACCTCCCAGTGCCGCAGGTCCTCGGCGAGGAAGCGGGCGCGTGCGGCCGGGTCCAGCCGCTGCCACAGGGCGGCGGTGACCGGTCGCAGGCTGTCCACGCCCGGGCGCCAGTCGCCGTGCAGGTGCAGGCTGGTGGCGATCTGACGGATCGCGGTCGCTCGCGGGTCGCCCGACTCATCGGGCAACGGCGGTGCGAGCGTGGGCAGTTCACCCGCAGCATGCGGGTGCGGCAGCAGGCCGTGGCGGGACACCGCGTGCACCACGCGGCCGGGACGGTCCAGCACGAGCGCGACGTCGACCATCGTTAGGCCGGTGCCGACCAGCAGCACGTCGGCGTCCTCGGGGATCGCCGCGAGCGCACCGGGCGCCCACGGGTCCGCCGTGAAGTGCGGCGAGTCGCGCAGCTCCGGCGGCGCCCAGCCCAGCGTGGGCGGGAAGTTGCCGAGCGCGAGCACCGCGGCGTCGGCGTGCAGCGGGGCCTCGGTGGGCAGCCGCAGCGCGACCTCGCGCGGACCGGCCGTCAGCCCCAGGACGCGCTCGCGCAGGTGGTGCAGCCGGACGCCGCCGCCGTGCGCCACCTGGTGCGCCAACACCTCGGCCAGGTACCGGCGGTAGAGCCGGCGCGGCAGGAAGTCGCCGGGCGCGGGCGCGGTGGGCTCCTGCTCCGTCGCCCAGCGCAGGAAGTGCCCGGGGTCCTCGCCGTACGCGCTCATCTTGCCGGCCGGCACGTTGAGCAGGTGGCGCGGGTCGTCGGTGCCGTAGGCGACGCCGCGCCCGGCGTCGGACGGGTCGATCAGCCGTACGTCCAGGCGCAGTCGGCGCTCGCGGGCGTGCTGGAGCAGCCTGGCCGCGGTCAGCGTTCCGGAGGCTCCGGCGCCGATCACCGCCACGTGGTGGGTCTGCTGCGCCTCTTGGCTGCCGGTCATCTTCGACACCTCTCGTACGGGGCTAGAGTGAGCTGTTCGGGACATATCAGAGGGGGCTGCGGTGATCCGGATTCTCGGGCCGGTGTGCATCGAGACGGCGGGGGTCGAGCGGGCCCCGGCGTCGGTGATGGTGCGCGGAGCGCTGACGGCGCTGAGCCTGGACCCGGGGACCGGCATGTCGCAGACCCGCCTGCTGGAGCTGCTCTGGGACGAGCCGCCGGCCTCCGCCAACGCCAACCTGCGCCAGTACGTGAGCCGGCTGCGCAAGGAGCTGCTGGTGGCGGGCCGCGGAGTGCTCTCCGGCCGTCGGGCCGGCCGACTGGGCGTCAGCTATCAACTCGATGCTCCTGACTGCGAGGTGGACCACCGCTGCTTCGCCGAGCTGGTGCGCACCGGGCGCCGGCTGCTCGACACCGGCTACTCCGTCGAGAGCGAGCGGGTGTTAGGCCGGGCGCTGGCGCTCTGGCGAGGACCGGCCGGCGTCGACGCGGCGGGCTCCGCCCGGCTGCGCCGGCACCTCGCCGCGTTCGACACGCTCTGGTTGCAGTGCCGCGAGGATCTCGCCGAGGCCGCCCTGTACGCCGGACCGTGCGCGCAGGCCGTGCTGCGGGCGCGCTCGGTCATCGCCGACCACCCGCTGCGCGAGCGGCCGTGGGCGGTGCTGATGGCCGCCCACCACAGCTGCGGCGAGCTCTCCGAGGCGCTGGCCGCCTACCAGGAGTTCCGCCGGCTGCTGCGGGCGGAGCTGGGCGTCGAGCCCTCGCGGAACCTGGCCTCGCTCCAGTCGGCGGTGCTCAACCGCAGCGCGATCGCGGTGCAGTCGCTGCTCGCGGCGATCAGGACCGCCGATCTGCACGCGGCTCTGCACTCGGCGGGCGGTAGCCCGCTCGGGACCAGGTCCGTCACGACGGTGTGACGGCACGGACACGGGCACGGCGCTGGCCTCACTTCGTCGGAATCGGCGAAGTCGAGAAAAGCCGCCGGGGGATGTTCCTGTCAACCCTCTCGGAGGCCCCTCGGAGACGTTTGGGACGGTGTCCGCGGGCGTTTACCGAGGTCGGCGGGCCGGGTCCGGTCCGGGCGCCGACCTGCTGGTATGCGGCCGATATGCGGCCCATATGCAGAGCGGTCGAAATGAGAGAGGGAAAGGAGCGGGGGAATAGCGCGGGCGTTTTATCGGGCCGGATTTCTCAGGGGATCGTCGTCACCGCGGTGCTCGCCAGTTTGTCGGCGAAGGTCTGTCGTTTCGCGTCCCAGATCGGCCAGAACCACCCGACACAGCAGGGCAGCGTGTCGAGCAGGTGGGCGACGTCGCGCAGGAAGGCCCGCAGCACGCCGACCTCGGGGGAGCCGTCCAACCGGACCATCCGGGTGTCCATCAGATGCTTGCCCCAGCTCTGGCCCGTCCGGCCCCCCAGGTACCAGCGGTTGTACCCGAAGAGCGTCAGCGACACCGCGCCCATGCCGACCTGGAGGGCGACGTTCCGCGGGTCGAACACGCCCGCGAGGACGTTCGGCACGCCGCAGGCCAGGAGGTCGATCATGTGGGCCACCACCCGCACCGACCAGTGGGCGTAGGTCAACGCTCTCTCCTCGCGTGCGGCGGTCCTTCCCTCCAGCCTGGCGACCGCGCGCAGGGGTGCAACCGGTGCTGCGCCGAGTGGCGGGTGGGACGGTTCGGCGGCGCGGGCGGGGGCAACACGCCGACGGGCGGGGGAGGGTCCTGAGTGGGGCGCGTCTGGTCGGGTAAGTGTTGGGCACAGCAGGGGCCGCCGAGGTCCCCGAGCCGTGAGGGGTGAGGTCATGTCCGACTACGCCGCGGAATTCGTCGCCGAGTCGCTGGACCCGGAGGATCTGGAGGCCGACGCCCCGGCTGCGGAGACCGTTCCGCCGCTGGACGAGCTTCCGCTGTCCGCCGCGGCGGACGTCGGGGACGCGGTCGAGCAGAGCCGCGAGGTCCCGGTCGACGAGGACGAGTACCGCTGACGGGCCGGCCTCGGCGCGGGATCCCGCGCCGAGGCCGGGCGGTCAGACCCGCAGCGAGATCGGGTACTCCCGCAGCCAGCCGTCGAGGCCGAGCAGCACCTCGGCGCTGGCGCGCGCCCGCTGCGGGTCGCTTCCGGGTGCGATCGCCGCCGACAGCGCGGCCTGGTCGATCAGACCCTGCGAGGGCGCCTTGAGGTCGGAGGCCAGTGCGGTCAGCTCGGCGTGCAGGGCGAGCGGGTAGCCCGGGTCCTGGGTGCTCGGGTACGGGCTCTTCACCCGCTCGGCGATCTCCACCGGCAGCACGTCGCGGGTGGCCGCGCGCAGCAGGCTCTTCTCCCGCCCGTCGAAGGTCTTCATCGCCCACGGCGTGTTGAAGACGTACTGGACGAGCCGGTGGTCGCAGAACGGCACCCGGACCTCCAGGCCGCTGGCCATGCTCATCCGGTCCTTGCGGTCCAGCAGCAGGTTCACGAACCGGGTGAGGTGCAGGTAGCAGATCTCCCGCATCCGGCGCTCCAGCGGGTCGGCGGCGGGCAGGTGGGGGACCTCGGCGATCGCGGTGCGGTAGCTGTCCGCGATGTAGGTCTCCAGATCCAGGCGGCCCAGCAGGTCCGGGTCCAGCAGGCTCTCGCGCGGCGCGACGTCCCGGCCGGCCAGCTGGGCGGCGGCCGCCCGCCACGGGAAGGTCTCGGCGTTCACCGCGGCCGGCTGGTGGAACCAGGGGTAGCCGCCGAAGACCTCGTCCGCCGACTCGCCCGACAGGGCCACCGTCGAGTGCTTGCGGATCTCGCGGAACAGCAGGTAGAGCGAGGTGTCCATGTCGCCGAAGCCGGACGGCAGGTCGCGGGCGTGCAGCACGGCGTTGCGGTGGCCGAGGTCGGCCAGTGCGCCGGCGTCGAGCACGATGTCGCTGTGGTCGGCGCCGACGTGCCGGGCCAGCAGGTGGGCGAACGGGCCGTCGGGCGTGGCGCGCAGCGCGTCCGGCTTGAAGTTCTCGGTCTGCCCGGTGAAGTCGACCGAGAACGAGCGCACCGGCCCGTCGCCGTTGGCCGCCAGGCCGCGCGCGGCGAGCGCGGTGATCGCGCTGGAGTCCAGGCCGCCGGAGAGCAGCGAGCAGAGCGGCACGTCGGATATCAGCTGGCGGCGCACGATGTCGTCGAGCAGGTCGCGGACCGTGCCGATGGTGGTGTCCAGGTCGTCGGTGTGCTCCTGGGCCTCCAGCGCCCAGTAGCGGTGGACGGTCAGGCCCTGGCGGCGGACCCGCACGAAGTGCCCGGGACGGACCTCCTTCATGCCCTGGTAGACGGCGTGCTCCGGCGTCTTGACCAGCGAGAGCATCTCGCGCAGCCCGTCCAGGCCGACCACCGGGTCGACCGCCGGGTGGGCCAGGATCGCCTTGGGCTCCGAGCCGAAGAGCACACCATCGGCGGTCGGGTAGTAGTACAGCGGCTTGACGCCCATCCGGTCGCGGATCAGCAGCAGCTCCTCGCTGCGGTTGTCCCAGATCGCGAAGGCGAACATGCCGTTCAGTCGCTCCACGAAGCCGCTGCCCCACTGGAGGTAGGCGCGCAGCACCACCTCGGTGTCGCTGCGGGTGCGGAAGCGGTGGCCGTGGCTCTCCAGCTCGGCCTTCAACTCCAGGTGGTTGTAGACCTCACCGCTGTAGGTGAGCGAGGCCAGCAGCCGCCCGTCCTCCTCGACCGTCATCGGCTGCACGCCGCCCTCGACGTCGATCACCGCCAGGCGCCGGTGGCCGAAGGCGGCGCGCGGTGTGAGGTGGGCGCCGCCCGCGTCGGGGCCGCGGCAGATCATGGTCGCGGTCATCGCGTCCAGCGCCTGCTGCTGAGTCGTGAGGTCGTGGTCGAACGCCACCCAACCGGTGATCCCGCACATGTCTTGCAGACTCCCTAGGTTGGCCTGCCCCTGCGGGGGCAGGCGGCAGCGGCAGCCCTGCGGGACGAGTGGGAGCAGGGCTGTCCGCTGCTTCGATCCGTGTGCAGATCGTCACGCTACGCCCCGCACTCCGCATGTGCATGAGGTTCCGTCAATTCGCTCAGGCTCGAACAGCCCCACCGGTTGCTACCGGCGGGTAATCTGGCCCTCCGCCCTTAGACCGACCGGCAATTGGGGGGCGGCGTCGCGACGCCGCCCCCCAATTGCCGGTCGGTCTAAGTCCGCCCCCCGAACCCGACCGGAAGCAGGCCGCCTTGTCCCTCCGTCGCCTCTCCCCGTACGCACTGGCCGCCCTGCTCGGGGCCGCCGGTGTCGCGCACTTCCGCAAGCCCGCGCTCTTCGACGAGACGGTCCCCGAGTGGCTGCCCGGCCAGGCGCGGGACTGGACCCGGGCCAGCGGCGCCGCCGAGCTGGCGCTGGCCGCAGCGGTCGCCGTCCCCGCCACCCGCCGGGTCGGCGGCCTGGCCGGCGCGGCGTTCTTCGTCGCCGTGTTCCCCGCCAACGTCAAGATGGCCCTGGACTGGCGCACCCGCGGCTCGCGGGAGAAGGCCCTCGCCTACGGCCGGCTGCCGCTCCAGGTGCCGCTGGTGCTCTGGGCGCTCGGGGTCGCCAAGCGGGCCAGGGCCTAAGGCGCGGACAGGCGTAGCCCGCGGGGACAGGCGTAGCTTGGAGGTGCATCCGTACCCGGATGTGACAGCCGGTCCACGACCACTGAACCGCTTGGTGGAGGCCGCAATGAAACTGCAGAACGAACTCCCCGTCGACCACCGGCTCGCCCAGGTCTACCGGTACGGCGCCGGTCTCGGCGGCCTGCTGCTGCTGATCTGGGGCTGCTTCGGCGTGGCGGGCGACGCCGGCTTCCTGGACACCTCCGGCAAGAACCTGGCCGGCCTCTCCAGCAACGGCGCGCTGGGCGTGCTGTCCATCATCGTCGGCGCCATTCTGGTGATCGGCGCGGTGATCGGCGGCAACATCGCTTCCTGGACCAACATGATCGTGGGAGCGGTCTTCTTCGTGGCCGGCTTCGTCGGCCTGGCGGCGCTCGACAGCAGCTGGAACCACCTGGCCTTCCGGATGGCCAACGTGCTCTTCAGCTTCGTCTTCGGGCTGGTGATCGCCACCTTCGGGATGTACGGCAGGGTCAGCGGCCACCTGCCGCACGACAATCCGTACTGGCAGCAGCGGCACACCGATCCGCACGAGGAGGAGACCGCGATCCAGGGCCGCTGGCACGTGCCGGCCTTCAAGACGGCGCTGCGGCCCACCGTGCGGCACTGAGACCGTCCGTATTCCGTAAGGCGTGTGCGGGGTCCGCACGCCGCCCGGCCCTCGTAGGGTGCCCGTGGAGCGCGCAGCAGCCGTCTCCACGGGCACCTAGCGAAGGGCTTCGCCATGACTGGCACCTCTATTACTGCCGAGATCGGGGTGATCGGAGGCTCTGGCCTCTACGAGCTGCTGGACGAGGTCACCGAGGTCACCGTCGGCACGCCGTACGGGCCGCCCAGCGACTCGCTCTTCGTCGGTTCCATCGCCGGGCGCTCGGTGGCCTTCCTGCCCCGGCACGGTCGCGGCCACCGCATCCCGCCGCACCGCATCAACTACCGCGCCAACCTCTGGGCGCTGCACGCGCTCGGGGTGCGCCAGGTGCTCGCCCCCTGCGCGGTGGGCGGTCTGCGGGAGGCGTACGGGCCGGGCACGCTGGTGGTCCCCGACCAGTTCGTGGACCGCACCTCGGGTCGCGAACAGACCTTCTACGACGGCGTGGAGCTGCCCGGCGGACACGTCCCCGCGGTCCTGCACGTCTCCGCCGCCGACCCGTACTGCCCGGACGGCCGGTCCGCCGCCCTGGCCGCCGCCCGCGCGCAGGCCTGGGAGCCGGTGGACGGCGGGACGCTGGTGGTGATCGAGGGCCCGCGCTTCTCCAGCCGCGCCGAATCGCGCTGGTTCACCGCCAACGGCTGGTCGGTGGTCGGCATGACGGGCCACCCGGAAGCCGTGCTGGCCCGTGAGTTGGGGATCTGCTACAGCTCCCTCGCGCTGGTCACCGACCTCGACGCGGGCGTCGAGTCGGGCGAGGGCGTCACCCACGCGGAGGTGCTGGAGGTCTTCGCCCGCAACGTCGACCGGCTGCGCAGCGTGCTCTTCGGCGCCGTCGAGAAGCTGCCGACCACCCGCGACTGCGTCTGCTCGCACGCCCTGGACGGCGCCGCCACGGGCCTGCCGGGCGTCCCGTCCTGAGTCCTACGCCCGTGCCCGGGAGAGGGCGTCGGAGATCCGGACCGTGATGCAGAGCGAGGCCGCGAGGGTGAGGACCAGCGCGGCTCCGGCGGCGAACACGGTCCCGCTCGCGACGGCCGGCGGGCTGCCGGCCTGGCTGCGGGCCGAGCCGGTGAGGAAGGGCAGGACGGCCAGCACGGCTGCTCCCAGGGCCACTTCGGCCCAGACGACCGCGGGGAAGTGCCGCAGCGTCAGGTGCAGCAGCGAGGCGGTGGCGTCGGCGCGGCGGGCCCGGGCGATCCGCGGCATCAGCCAGAACTGGTTGACGCCGCCGGCCGCGACCATGCCGAGGACCAGCAGGAGCTTGACGAGCAGGGCGAGTCCGTAGCCCGTGGTCCACAGCTGTCCGAGGCCGCCGACGTGCCGCCAGCCCATCCACAGGCCGGAGCCGATCACGGCGCCGACGCAGACCAGTGCGACCAGGCTGAAACGGCGCCACACGTCCGCCCACAACACGCCTGCGTCGGCGCTGAGTTGCCTGCACGTGCCGGCGAGGACGGCGAGCAGGGCCAGGCCGCCGATCCAGACCGTGCCGCTGATGATGTGGACCTGGTCGATGATCAGGTCGATCAGCTGCTCGGTGGTCCTGGGGGCGGTGGCGGGTATCGCCGCGACGAGCGTCACCGCGAGGGAGGAGGCCAGGGCGACGGGCGCGAGGGCGTTCAGGTGCCGGCGCACCCGCGGGAGGAGGAGCGCGATCAGCGCGGCCGAGGTCAGCAGCAGGACGGTGTTCTGCACCAGGTAGATGGTTCCCTGGGCGATCCAGGCCCCCTTGGCCGCGGGTGCGCGCAGGAAGTCCCAGAGCCGTCGCGGCGCGAGGGCGTCACCGAACGGCATGCCGTGGCCGGCCCGGGCCAGGCGTGCGGCGAGTTGGAGGTAGCCGGTCACCAGTAGGACGACCCCGGCCCAGGCGAGGTACTTCGCTGTTCGGCTGCGCAGTACCTCGACGTCGCCGCGGTCGCCCGCCGCTGTGCGCAGTGCCGGGCGGACCGCCGCCGCGTACGTCACCGTGGCGCCGATCGTCCCGGACAGGCCGACGAAATAGCCTGATTTGGTGAGGATCCGCCAGAAAGCGGGCATGGTGTAGCCGGCCGAGGCGGCCAGATGGGCGAACGTCATGAAGGTAAGGCTAACCTAAATAACGGGCCGCGGGGTGTCAGGGCGTCAGGGCGTCAGTCCGTGGCGAGAGCGGCGAGTCCGGGGACCGTGCCGCGGATGGCGGGGTCGTTGCCGAGGTCCACCAGCAGGGCGTCCAGCTTGGCGCGGTCGACCGAGGACATCAGGAAGACGTGCACGTAGCTGCGGCGCGAGCTCTCGTCGCCGGGGACCGTCAGCACGTCCTGTGAGGACAGCGACCACTTCGCCACCAGCTCGGGGCTCGGCTTGCGGAACCGCACCGTGATGGCGCCCGGGGTGCGGGCCGGCCACAGGTCGATGTCCTTCTCCTGCTCCAGGACGCGCAGTTGCCGATCCAGGTAGGCGGCCAGCTCCTGGGCCCGGCGGATCCGGTCCACCTGGTCCTGGTAGGAGTACCGGGACAGGTGGTCCCAGAGCACCAGCGGGGAGAAGCCGTTGCGCGACCCGGCGAACGTGGTGTCGGGTGCGCCCGTGTACTCCGGCTGCGAGGGCGGTGAGATCTGGTACTTGACCTTCGTCATGTAGATGCCGCACGGCCACGGCGCGCCGGGCCACTTGTGGCCGCTCATGGAGATCGAGGAGACCATGTCGAGGTCGCCGAACTCCCTGGTGGGCAGGGCGATGCCGAAGTCGAACTGCGGTATGTGCGCGTCGGGGGTCCAGCCGAACTCCGGGTCCTCGTCGGCCATCCGCATGAACGGCGCGTAGCCGGCGCCGAGGGCGCCGTCCACGTGGATCCAGAAGCCGCGGCGCAGGTCGACGAGCGGCTCGCCGGTGCTCGCGTCCGTGCCGTACCGCACCGCGCGCTGGACCAGGCCGTGCCGCTCGAAGATCGGCAGCAGGCGCTCGCAGACCTGCCGGACGTCGTCGTGGGCGCCCTTGAAGGTGCTGCCGAGGTTGAGGTTGACGAAGATCGGGTGTCCCTTGGCGGCGAAGAACTCCACCAGCTCCGCCAGGGCGTCGATGTCGATCTCGCCGGTGCCGTCCCACGGGCGGTCCGAGGGGCCGCTGCGGGAGGGCGCCTCGACGGGCCACTCGCCCGCTTCGCCGGTCGGCCCGGTCAGCGGACACTCGCCCGGGTACAGCTCGGTGCCCACGGAGTGGAAGGTCTCCACGCCCAGTACGCGGACCGCCTTGGCGAACGAGTAGTGGGTGTCCTCGGAGTAGAACGCCACGGGACGGAAGGCGTTGGGGTTGTCGGGCTGGGCCGGGGACTGGACGTACCGCGCGGCGCCGGAGGTGCCGGTGGGCGGCTGGATCAGCGCCTTGCCGCTCAGGTAGTCCCTGGCGTTCCAGAGCGCGTACATGTTGCCCTCGGTCGAGCCCATGGACAGCACGTACCCCCAGTAGGACTCGGGGTCGTCCGGGTTGTGCGGCGCCTCGGCGTTCCACAGGGCGGCGTAGTAGTCGAGCACGGCGCGCTCGATGATCTTGGTGTTCGGCTTGTAGCCACCGCTCTGGAAGGGGTCGCCGAGGTTGTTGATGTTGTGGTGCATGAAGCGGCCGAGGTCGAACGCGCTGCCGCCCATCTCCTGGGCGGCCTGGAAGCCGAGCAGGTGGCGGCGCTTGCTCGTCAGGTACGCGTCGATCCGGTCCAGCTTGCGCAGGCGCTGCGCGTCGTCCAGTCCGCCGGCCGGCAGCTCGAAGTCGCGGGCGTCGGGCTCCTCGGCCGCGTCCATCGACATGAACGGCACGCGGGCACCCGGCAGCGTGGGCTCGTCGCGGTCCACCTGGACGGCCAAGGTGTCGGTTGGGCTCACGGCGCTGCACTCCCGGTTCGCTGGGTCGGACGTTCCGCCGGGTGGGTCCGGTGGGGCGGCGATGGCCGATCCGATCGGAAGACAGAATGGAACACCTGGCCCTATCCAGGGAAGTAATCGGCAGAACATTCGGAATCAGCTCATACGATCTTGCATATCGTCCGTTCGCGCTGACATCCTGGGCTGCGTGCCGAACAATCCTCCAGCCCGCCGGGCACCCCTGGACGACGTGGACCGGGCCCTGCTGCGCATCCTCGCCGACAACGCCCGCCTACCGAACAACGCGCTCGCGCAGGCGGTGGGCATCGCCCCCTCCACCTGTCTGGCCCGGGTGCGCGCGCTGCGCGAGCGCGGCGTCATCCGCGCGTTCCGGGCCGAGATCGCCCCCGCCGCGATCGGACTGACGCTGCAGGCGATGATCTCGGTCCGGCTCCGGGCCCACACCCGTGAGCAGAACGAGAGCTTCCGGAGCACGGCCCCCGACCTGCCCGGCGTGGTGGCGGTGTTCCACATGGCCGGATCCGACGACTACCTGCTGCACGTCGCGCTCGCGGACCCCGACGCCCTGCGGGACTTCGTGGTGGACCACCTCACCACCCACCCGGCGGTGGCGCAGACCCGGACCAACCTGATCTTCGAGCAGATCGCCGGCCGTCGGCACCTGACTCCGGGACTGTGAACCGGAGGGGCCACAGGGACCGTACGCTGAGCCGGTGTTCTCTCCAGAAGGCCCCTCGCTGCGCGACCTGGTCGTCCAGGCGCTGTCCTCGGTCGAGCACGGCTACGACCTGCTCGCTCCCCGGTTCGACCACACGCCGTTCCGCACGCCCGACAGCATCCTCGACGCGACCGCCGACGCGCTGCGCCCGCTCGGGCCGTTCGGCGAAGGGCTGGACGTGTGCTGCGGGACGGGCGCCGGTCTGCGGGTCCTGGAGGCGGTCTGCCGAGGCCGGTCGACGGGCGTCGACTCCAGTGCGGGCATGCTCGCGGAGGCAGGCCGGGCCTACCCGGGCGCGGAGTGGGTCAGGGCGGATGCGCGGGCGCTGCCCTTCGCGGGGGCCTTCGACCTGGCAGTCAGTTTCGGGGCCCTCGGGCACTTCCTGCCCGCCGAGCGGCCCGCGCTCTTCGCCGGGGTGTACCGCGCGCTGCGGCCCGGCGGGGTCCTCGCGCTTCCGGTCGGCGCGCCGCCGCCGATCAGCTCGCCCTGGTACTGGGTGCTGGCCGGGTTCGACGCGGTGATGCGGGTGCGGAACGCGCTGTGGCGGCCCCCTTTCGTCATGTACTACCGCACCTCCCCGCTGACGGCGCTGCGCACGGAGCTGGCGGCGGCGGGCTTCACTGTGACCACCGAGCCGCTGGAGCCGCTGGGGTGGCGCGAGGACGGCAGCCCGCGCTGCCGGCTGGTGCTGGCGCGCAGGCCGTAGCCCTAGTGCCGGGTTGCCGGGGTGCCGAGGTCGACCTGGTACCAGGAACTCCGGTCGCCGGGGCGCGGGTTGAAGTCGTAGCGGATCGCGGTGCGGCCGAGCGCGACCAGCGAGAGCGACGTCGTTCCCCACCAGAGGCCCTCGCTGAACTGCGGCCGGTGGACGAACACCGCTTCGTCGTCCGCGATCCCCAGCCAGCCGCCCCAGGCCAGTGCGGTCGGGGCGGCGCCGGGCGCGGGCTCGGGCCGGGCGTCGGCCGTCAGGCGCGGTCGCAGCAGCGCCGCGCGAGCGGCCGTCACCGGAACGTCGTCCCCTGGTCCGAGGCTGTCGGCCTGGCCGTCCAGTCCGTCATTGGCCACCACGTGCAGACCCGGGCCGAGGAGGCGAGTCCGCAGCTCGCCGCCGTTCCAGCTCAGCAGTTGCACCTCGGCGGGCCGCGCACGGATCAGGTGGAACGGGTCGTAGTGCGCCAGATCCAGCCCGCCGATCCCTTCCTCGCCGAGTGCCAGGAGCGGTAGCTCCCCGCGCGACCTGTGCACCTCCGCAGGCGCCGCCGGACCCACCGCGTTCAGCAGGCACGCCATCCGCCACGGGGACTCGTCCACGGAACCCACCGCCAGCCAGGTGCCCCCCGCCAGCAGATCCCGCCCGCCGACGACCCCGGGCCGCTCGGGCCAGTGCCGGCCCGGCGGCAGCCACCCCCGCGCGGTGTCGCCGTCCCGCGCGGCCAGTAGCAGGACCGGCGTGGCGGAGTGCGGATCCACACTGACGAACGCAGTACACACGGCGCATCCTCCCGACGCTGGGGACCCTCAGGTTACTGGCGCCATGTCGCCATCTGTGCCTGGAAGTTCGGACAGCCGACGATATCCGCCCTGCTGCACTTGAGGGCGTGGCTGAGGATCTGGTGGGCATGGTCGAGGTCGATCATGCGCTGCTCGATCTCGGCGACCTTGGTGCGGATCATCGCCTCTCTGCGTGGCTGCTCCTGCTGGAACTCGCTGATCTCGGCCAGCGTCAGTCCCGCCTGCTGGCACTTGCGCAGCAGCACGATCCGCTCCGCCGCGTCCGGCGGATAGCGCCGCTGCCCGCCCTGGCGTTCGGGCGCCGGGAGCAGGCCGTGGCGTTCCCAGTACCGGATGGCCGACGCGGGCACTCCGGTGAGCTCGGCGAGTCGGCCGATGGTCATGAGCATGCTGTGCGCCTCTCTCTTCTCGTTCCGTCGTGTTCCGGTCCGGCGCTTGACTTAAACCTTAGTTCAAGTTGAAGGCTGTCCTGTGTCGGGAGAACCAGACACCATCGGAGATGACGAGATGACAGACAGAGTTGAGACGAACGAGCGGGCCCAGCAGCTCGTCCAGGCCGCCGAACAGCTGTTCACCGCAGGGGTGATGTCGCACTCCGGGCACGCCAACCTGAGCGCGCGGTTGGACGACGAGCGCTTCCTGCTGACCCCGGGATTCGTCCGCGGGCTGCTGCCCGAGCAGTTGGCGACCGTCGGTCACGACGGGCGGGTCCTCGCGGGAGAACTGCGGTCCGTCAGCGCCGAGATCATCGCCATGCACAGCGTCGTCTTCCGCGCTCGCCCGCAGGTGGGCGCGATCATCCACACCCACTCGCCCGCCGCGACGGCCTTCGCCCTGGCGCACCGGCCGCTGCCGTGCCGCACCGAGCCGATGCTGCGCTTCGGACAGCCCGAGGAGGTGCCGGTGGTGCCCTGGGGGCCGCGCGGATCGGACGTGTCGGTCAGGGGCATCGCCGAGGTGCTGGAACGCCGCCCCACGACGTCCGCCGTCCTGCTGGCCAACCACGGCCTGCTGGTCTTCGGCCCGGACGCGGCGGCCACCGCCCACCTCGTGGTGGCGATCGAGGAGAGTGCCGAGGCGGAGATCGCCGCGACGGCACTCGGCGGGGCCGTGGACTTCCCCGACGGCGCCCTGGCGGCCGTCCGCGCCGCGATCGCGCGGGTCGCGTCGTGACGGCCGAGGCCCAGCCCGACCGCACCGAGACCGTACGCGACCGCTATCGCGCGACGCTCGGAGCCGTCCCGGGCGGCGTCGAGGACCGTCTGCGGGTGGCCGGAGTCCTGGGCCGGCTGCCCACCGAGGAGGCGCTGGCGGCCCTGCGGCACATCGTGCTGACCGACAGCCCGCTGGGCGGTCGGGTGCAGCAACTCGTCCACTTCGGGCAGCTGTTGACACTCGGCCGGGCGGCCCCCGCCCGGCTGCACGCCCAGGGAGCCCTGCACGCCGGCGCGAGCCTCACCGACCTCGTCGGCGTCGCCGAGACCGCACTCATCACCTCGGGCGTGCCGGCGTACGCGCTGGGCATCGAGATCGTCGCCGAACTCCTGCCGGCCGAGGAGGAGTCGGCAGGCTGAGTGCGGACAGCGGTGACTGCTCCGGTAGGTGGGGGCTAGGATCGCGCGATAACGTCCGGCACAGACACATCCTGGGGTGCGCATGGGACCGGCTGGACCGATGATTGCTTGGGGACCTGGCGGGGAAGAGCCCCGGGAGGCTGCGGTGCGCTTCGACGAAGCCGGTGCCCTGAGCGAGTTGTTGGCCGACCGAGCCAGGCTCGCCCTCCTCGACGAGGCCGCGGAGCGGGTGGGCACCGCCCTGGACCTGGTGGGCACCTGCGCAGAGCTGGCGCAGTTCGCGGTCGCCAACTTCGCGGACCTCGCGAGCGTGGAGATCCTGCCGCCCGAAGCCGTCCCCGCGGGTCTGACGTACAACGTCGGTCTGCTCCGGACCCGGCGACTGGCACTGGACGCCGTACCCGCGCTCCGTCGGCACCGCGAACGCCTCGCCCCTGCCGACCAGTGGGTCCGCCATCGGCAGGGCTGCCCGACGTCGAGGAGCCTGGAGTCGGGGCGCGTTCTGAGCGGTGACCGGTCGCAGGGCAGCCAGGCCGGGACGGTGGCGCAGTGGGACTGCGAGGCCGGCGCCAACCTCGCGGACCGGGCGCAGGGCGCGCCGTCCTGGCTGGTGGTCCCGCTACAGGCACGCGGTCAGCTCATCGGCGCCCTGACCCTGCTCCGGACCCGGGCCGAGGGATTTCCCGACGACGAGACGTCCCTGATCGCGGCCGTTGCCGACCGGGCGGCGAGGAGCATCGACAGCGCCCGGCGCTTCGCACTCGCGCAGGACCTCACCGTCGACCTGCAGCGCGCGCTGCTGGCCGATCCGGGCAGCCCGCACGCCAATCTGGACCTGGCCTCCCGCTACCTTCCCTGCGGCACGTCCGCCATGGTCGGCGGCGACTGGTTCGAGACCATCCGCCTCTCGTTCGGCCGCACCCTGCTGGTCATCGGTGACGTCATGGGGCACGGCGTGGAGGCGGCCGTCGACATGAGCTCCTACCGGACGATGCTCCGCTACATCGCCGCGACCGACCTGCCACCCCATGCCATCCTGCGGCAGCTGGACCACCTGACCTCAGAGGGTGACGCCACCCGCCCCGCCACCTGCCTGCTCGCCCTGATCGAACCCGCGCGAGGCCGCTGCACCCTGGCCAGCGCCGGTCACCTGCCGCCCACACTGATCACACCCGACGAACCGGCCCGACTGCTCGACGTGCCCACCGGCCCGCCGCTGGGCACCGGACTCGGTGCCTACACGTCGGTGGTCCATGCCCTGCACCCCGGGCAGGTGCTGCTGCTCTACACGGACGGCCTGGTCGAACGACGTACCGAGGACATCGACACCTCACTCGCCAGGCTCACCCGGCTCGGGCACCAGAATCCGTCCGCGAGTCTCGACGAGCTTCTCGACCAGGTGCTGGCCGCGGTGAAGCCGGCCACACCCGAGGACGACATCGCGGTCCTCGCCGCGCGGATCCACGGCTGACCGCCGACCCGCTGCCGTCAGCGGCGCTTGCGGTGGTGGTGCAGTAGGGCCCAAGTGGTGGTGAGGAGGGCGATGGCGGCGAGGGTGAGGAGCCAGTTGCGCAGGTAGGGCAGCGGCAGGACGGTGGGGTTGCCGTTGTGGTGGCCGGCGCGCAGGACTGCGGGCAGGGCGACGGCGGTGACGGCGGCGGCGAGGATGAGGCCGGTGCGGACGGGGGTGCTGCGGGCGAGGGTGACGCCGGCCAGGCAGGCCAGCGGGACCCAGAGGCCGTCGTGCAGGACGAGCCCGCCGATCGCCCAGCGCAGGATGTCGAACGGGTGCTGGGCGAGGTCGATGTAGGGATCGGTGGCGATTCCGTAGAGGCCGCAGCCGGTGAGGGCGAGGCCGGCCAGGACGAGCAGCGCGCGGGTCGTTCGCATTGTTCGCATCAGATGAGCTCGATTCGGGTGACCCACTTGGTCTGCAGGACGCCGGGTCGGTTGGGCGCGATGATCCGGGCCGGATAGCCGTGGTCGGGGTCCAGCACTTGGCCGTTGACGCGTAGTGCGAGCAGCGTGAGCGGGTCGCGGGCGTAGGTCGCCGGCATCTCGACGACCCGGTACGGGCCGTCCTTCTCCAGCGAGGTGATCTGCAGGCGGGCGTCGGCGGGTGCGCCGGCCAGGTCGAGGAGGTCGCGGACGCGGACGCCGGTCCAGTGCGCGGAGGCGCTCCAGCCCTCCACGCAGGAGATCGGCAACTCGGCGGTGGTCTGCGGGAGTTGGGCGAGCTCGGCGAGGGAGAGGCGGAGCGGGCGCGGGCCGTCGACGGTCAGTTGCCAGTCGGCGGGGACGGTGCTGGTGCCGGCCTGGACGGCGGTGCGGTTGATCGGCAGTCCCTGCGGGCCGAGGTCGGGGCGGCGCGGGGCGAACAGGTCCAGGGCGCGCAGCCAGGGCACCGTCTGCCCGGCGGTGGTCAGGGTGACCACGCCGACCGAGGCCGTGACGGCGGTCAGGAAGGCCCGGCGCTGCGCGAGGCCGGGCCTGACGCGCCGCCAGTGCCTGGCGATCAGCGGCGCCTTGGCCGCGACGTGCAGCAGCAGCCCGCCGACCGCCAGCCACCCCAGCCAGAAGTGCGTCTGGCGGAACGGGAACGGCCACGGGTACCACTGCAAGGTGTTGAGCAGCCCCGTGAACACCTCCAGCAGCATGGCGGCGACCAGGATCGCGATGCTCAGCCGCTCCAGCGCGTGCAGCACGCTGCGCGCCGGCGGCCATTCGAAGAGCTTGGGATACACCGTCCAGAGCTTGGCGCCGAGCAGCGGGATCGCGGCGATCCCGCTGATCACGTGCAGCCCCTGGGTGACCCGGTAGCCGTTCACCGGGCGGCTGGGCAGGTGGTCGCGCAGCCAGGTGGGCGGCTGCTGGAGCACGTGGCTGAGCAGTCCGGTGAGGAAGCAGGTCAGTAGCGCGGCGCCGAGCCAGCGGCCGATCACCACGGCGGTGCGCGGCTCGTGCAGGGCGGAGGTGAAGGTGCCTTCGCGCAGCGGGCCGCGCCGGAGCACGTCCGGCGGCGTCGGCAGCGGGAGGTCGTACGGCTTGCGTCGGGGGGCGGGGGTGTCGTCGTCCACCCCATCATCAGACCGCCTGGAAGGGCTTTTGAGGTGGTGTGACGTGCTTACGGAAGTCCTACGGAGCCGACGCGATGCCGACCTTGACCCACGTCGTCGGCAGGAACAGACTGAAAGTACCGGAAGGGGCGTCTGTAACGCAGCGTCACATCAGCCAAGAGCAAGGCACCATCTCCGAATCGCAGGATGAGGCGGAGAGGTTATGTCCGCGGAAAGTGTTGACTTCGAATTCGGCCTGGAGTGGGACAAGGCGCAGGAAGCCTTGGACGTGAGCCTGCGATATTCGGATTCCGACTCGATCGACCGGCCCAGTCATCCCAGGCGGCCACTGAAGATCGACACGAGTGAACTCAGGCAGCTCGAGGACGATCCGGACGAGTACGGGCGAACGCTGACCCGGATGGTGTTCGAGTCGAGTGAAGAGGTCGCCAAGTTCTTCGGATGGGCGATCGACGCGTCGAGCGAGAGTCCGGTGCACTTCCGGATTCATATCGACGGGCCGGACAGGTTCCATGCCGTGCACTGGGAGTTACTCCGTAGCCCGAACGAGGACCAGCCGATCGCTACGATCAGCAATATCCTGCTGTCGCGCTACCTTGTCGATGCCAACTGGCGTCCGCTCCGGGCGCGGCCCGTTCATGAAACCCGGGCTCTCATCGTGGTGGCCTCGCCGACCAATGTGGAGGACTTCGCACCACCGCCCCGGCGCCGGCCTCTCACACCGATCGATGTCGGCAGGGAGGCCGGGCGCGCCCGGCGGGCACTCGCCGACTACCGGTGCGTGGAGCTCTTCGGCCGGCGCAGGGCGACGCTGGAAGCGATCATGCAGAGCATCGACGACTTCCAGGGCGGTTTCGACATCCTCTACCTGGCCTGCCATGGTGCGATGGACGATCATGATGACCCGATCCTGGTCCTCGAAACGCCGGGAGGTACCGCCGACATCGTCAACGCGGCCCAGCTCGCCGAACGCATCCGGAGCCTGGAGCGCAAGCCCACCCTGGCGCTGCTGATCTCCTGCCAGTCGGCCGGGGACGGCGGCGAGCCCCGCAGTGACGACGGGGGAGTGCTCGCCGCGCTCGGCCCGAGGCTGGCGGGCGCCGGCGTCGGGGCGGTGGTGGCCATGCAGGGCAACATCACGGAGGCCTCGGCGGAACTCTTCAGCCCCGCGTTCTTCCAGCGGTTCGCCCAGGACGCAGCCGTCGACCAGGCGATGGCCGCCGCCCGGAACGCGATCCGGGAACGGCCGGACTGGTGGGTCCCGGTGCTGTTCTCCCGGCTGCGCTCGGGCCTGGCCTACCACTCGCTGACGCGCACCGGAGACTTCGGGGCGACCTGGCAGGAGCTGCGGGACACGGTCCCGAACCACCAGTTGACCCCGGTGCTGGGGCCCGGCCTGGCCGACGGAATCCTCGGCTCGCGGGAGGAGATCGCCCGCCGGTGGGTGCGGCGGCGCCAGCTGCCGATCGTGGCACAGAGCCAGGGGAATCTCGCCCAGGTCGCCCAGTACCTGCGCGTGCGGCACTCGGAGAACATGGTCAGCATGTATCTCGCCAACTACCTGAGAGACGAATTCCGGGACCGGAAGGAGAAGTCCCAGGAGGGCGACCTGTTCGATTCGATTCCATCGTCGATCATTGAGGGCTCACCGGAGAAGACCATTGTCGAGGCAGGGCGGATTCTTCGGGAGCGGAATTCCGACGATCCGTACCGGGTCCTCGCCGAACTGCCGGTGGAGGTGTACGTGACGACCGGGTGGACCGACCTTCTGCAGGAGGCACTGCTGGCCTGTGAGCCGAAGAAGACTCCGGTGACCATGTGTTTTCCGTGGACCGACCGAGTGGCGTGGAAGGTTGCGGACACCGATCAGGAGCCGACGGTGGAAAGGCCCTGGGTGTACCACCTGTTCGGGCGGCTCGACAAGTGGAACTCGCTCGTCCTGACGGAGGACGACCATTTCGAGTGGCTCACCAACTGGGTCGCCCAGCGTGCCGCCGTACCGGCCATCGTGGAAGGCCACCTGGTCGCGTCGTCTCTGATGTTCCTCGGATACCGTCTGGACGACTGGGATTTCCGAGTGGTGTTCCAGGGCATCAAGAGCTTCCTCGGCTACAACAAGAAGGGCGTCGCGACCCACGTGGGAGTCCAGCTTCGGCCCGAGAACGAGACGATCGATCCGGAGGCCGCACAGGAGTATCTGCAGTCGTACTTCCACGACAATGATGTGGAGATCTTCTGGTCGACTCCCCGCGATTTTCTCGCCGAGTTCCGCCGAAGGATGGAGGTCCCCTCATGAGCGCCGGGCTGGCGACGAAGCCCGCGGAATCCGCCTCCTCTCGTCGGAATCCCTATGTAGGGCCGCGCGCCTTTCAGATGGGCGAGCACCTGCCCAACCGTGGGCGCGAGGCCCGTGAACTCGCGAATCTCGTCATCGCCGAACGCGTCGTGCTCCTGCACTCCCCCTCGGGCGCCGGCAAGACCTCCCTCATCCAGTCGACGGTGATGGAGGAACTCGCCGATCACGGGTTCCGGCCCGTCGGCCCGGCCCGGGTGGACAAACCGCCGCCGCAGGACCTCGACATCCACAATCGCTATGTCTACAGCCTTGCGCTCTACCTGCTGGGGCAGCGGACCACCGACCCGCAGTTGTTCCAGTCCTACACGCTCAAGCAGGTCCTTGACCAGGTCACCGCCGAGACGGTGCCCTCGCTCGGTCCGCGCGAGGCGCAGGTCCTGGTGATCGACCAGTTCGAGGAGATCCTGACCCTCGATCCGACGGACTGGGACGCGAAGACGGCGTTCTTCGAGGAACTGGGAGGCGAGCTCGCCGATCGCAGGCTCTGGTTGCTGCTCGCCATGCGCGAGGACTACATGGGGGGTCTGCATCGCTACCGTCTGCTCGTTCCGGGGCACCTGCGGGCGAAATACCGCCTGGAGTTCCTGACACGTGACGAAGCCCAGCTCGCGATACAGCGCCCCGCCGAGGATCGGAACGTGACGTTCTCGGACCCTGCCGCCAACGCCCTGATCGAGAAGCTGGCCATGACGATGGTCAGCAGCCCGGACCACAAGTGCGAGTGGCAGCAGACGCCGTACGTGGAGCCCTTCCAACTCCAGGTCGTCTGCAGCAGGCTGTGGAGGACGGTCAGGTCGGCGAAGGCCGACGCGTTCGACAGCATCGACAGCGCCGACGTCGAGACCGTCGACATCGACCGCGCCCTCAGCCGCTTCTACGCCGACACGGTGGCTGATGCGGCGAAGGAAACGCATGTCTCCGAGCGGGCCGTCCGCGACTGGTTCGAGTATCAGCTCATCACGCCGGAGGGATTTCGTAGCCAGACGGTGGCCAGGCCGGTTATGGGAGACGAGGGTGTCCAGCTCCTGAGACTGCTGGAGGACGCCTACCTCATCCGAGCGGACACCCGGGCCCAGACCACCTGGTACGAACTGGAGCACGACCGGCTCATCAGGGCGGTGCGCAGGAGCAACGAGCTGTGGCGTTGGGAGAACCTGGCCTTCTGGCAGATCGCCGCGCACGAGTGGCAGCGGAGCGGCCGACCCAGAGCTCGCCTGTTCTCCGCACGCGACCTCGCGCGCTTCGGGCCGGGCAGGGACGACGAGCCGACTGCCCTGGAGCACCAGTTCCTCGACGCGTCGAAGGACGACGCGAGCCGCGGGCGGTGGGTGAGCACCGCCCTCAGCGTGGTCGGCGTCCTGACAGCGCTGGTCGTGGTCGAGACGGTGGTGATCGCGATTCTGCTCGCCCTGTGGCTCTAGCTCGCCCTGTGACTCCAGGAGGCCGCCATGCCCGAGACGCTCAACCTGTTCGAGATGCCTGACGACCAGCTGGTCTTCAACGGCGTCGACGCGGACACCGGCGATTACCTCTTCGCCCCGATGCCGCTGTCCGAGCTGGCGGGTCGGATCCGCGGCGAAGGTCCGCAGCGCGACCGGCAGCAGCGGGAGCTCAGCGCTCGTCACACCAGGGAATTGGCGCACCGGGCCGTGGCGTTCGGCCGTAACCCCGAGGATCTGGAATCGGTGGGCTGGGCGCTGCTCACGGCGGAGGGGACGGATCGGGAGGTGCCGGCGGCCCTCGAGCCCCTGCGGAACCTGCGCCGGAGCCAGGCCGGCGACCTGTACCGGGAGCTCACGGTGGAGCCCGGCGAGAGTGCGGAGGAGTTCTACCGGCGGCTCGGCCTGGCGCCCGGGCCGGCGGATCCGCGGACCATGCCGTACTACCTCCTGCTGGTCGGCAGCCCGGAGCAGATCCCGTTCTCCCTGCAGTACCAGCTCGATGTCAGCTATGCGGTCGGCCGGGTGCACTTCGACACCCCCGAGGAGTACGCGTCCTACGCGGCCACGGTGGTCGCCGCCGAGGGCGCGGCCGCAAGCTCGGCGCTGCCGAAGCGGCCTCGGATCCACCTGTTCGGCACCCGGCACCCCGGGGACGCGTCGACTGCTCTCAGCGCCGCACGGCTGATCGAGCCGCTCGGCGCCGAACTGGGCACCGACGACCCGGCCACCGAGCTCACAGCCGACGTCGGCGAGGGGGCGACGAAGTCGCGCCTGTACGACCTGCTGGTCGGCGGATCGGCGCCCGAGCTGCTCTTCACCGCCACGCACGGGCTCGGCGGTTCGGGCGCGGTCGACGGTCGACGGGAGACGCAGGGCTCGCTGGTCTGCCAGGAGTGGCCGGGCCCGTTGAAGCGCCAGGGCGGCGTCAGGGCCGAGCACTACCTGGCGGGCGCGGACATCCCAGGCGACCGTCCGGTGGTTCCTCGCGTCGTGTTCTCCTTCAGCTGCTACGGCGCCGGGACACCGGCCGTGACCGACTTCGAGGGGTCGGAGCCGGAGCCCGCGCCGGCGGGCGACTCGCCGTTCGTCGCCCGTCTGCCGCAACGACTGCTCGGCAACCCGGCCGGTGGCGCCCTGGCGTTCGTCGGCCATGTGGACCGTGCGTGGAGCAGCTCCTTCCTGTGGGGCGGCGTGAAGCCGCAGATCGTCGCGATGACCAGCGCGCTGGAGGCGCTCCACGGCAGGTGGCGGATCGGACACGCGCTGGAGTATCTGAACTCGCGGGCCGCGGAGATCTCCACCCTGCTCACCGAAAAGCAAACCCGGATCCGGAACGCGGGGCTGCTCGTTGACGACCGGGAGCTGACAGGGCTGTGGATGGCGTACCACGACGCCCGCAACTACGTCCTGCTCGGCGACCCCGCCGTCCGGTGTCTCAGGGCGGAAGACTCAGCCGAGGACACCTGAGGAGGTCCGCATGTCTGCCGAGACGGTTCCGGGGACCGATATCCGCTACCACCTCGTCGCCTTCGACGCCCACGGCCGGGAGCGCGACGAGAACGGCGGCCCGTACAGCCCGTTCCTACTCCGCGAGGCCGCGACGACCCGGCCCACGGACGTGTTCGTCTTCAGTCACGGCTGGAACTCCGACGTCGCAGGGGCACGCAGCCAGTACGGCCGCTGGATAGCGACCATGGAGTCCTGCGCCGAGGACCGGGCAGTGCTGGAGGCTCGACCCGGTGGCTACCGGCCGCTGCTGGTCGGGCTGCACTGGCCGAGCAAGGCGTGGAGCGACGAGCAACTTCCGGGCGAGCCGGCCGCAACGGCCGTGGGGGAGCCCGATGGAGGGACCGAGTGGCTCGTCGACTACTACGCCGCGCGTCTCACCGACACGGCGCGCACCCGTGAGGCACTGCGCACCATTCTGGAGAGCGCCCACCACGAAGCCGTGCCGACGTTCCTTCCCGACCCGGTGAGGCGGGCGTACCAGGTGATCGACGCGGAGGCGGGCGCGGGCAGCGACGGAGAGGGCGCCGCACCCGGGGACGACCGCGAGCCCTTCGACGCGGAGGAGACCTACCAGGCGTGCCAGGTGGAGGAGTTGGCCTCGTTCGGAGGGGCGTCGCTCGGGGGTGTGCTCTCCCCGTTGCGTGTCCTGACCTTCTGGCAGATGAAGCGGCGGGCCCTGAAGTTCGGCGAGCGCGGCGCCGCCACCCTCCTCGGCGATCTGCGGGCTGCCGCGCCGACGGCGCGATTCCATCTCATGGGGCACAGCTTCGGCTGCATCGTCGTCTCGGCCGCCATCACGACCGCAGTGGACACGCTCGTCCTGGTGCAGGGGGCGATGTCGCTCTGGTCGTTCTGCCCCTCGATCCCGTCGAGACCCGATCGGCACGGTTACTTCCACCGGCTGGTGGCGGACGGTCTGGTCCGCGGGCCACTGCTCGCCACGACGTCCGTCCACGATCGCGCGGTCGGCGTCTTCTATCCGCTCGGTGCCAGGGCGAGGCGGCAGGTGGACTACGCGGTCGGCACCGGCACGCTGCCCACCTACGGCGGAATCGGGACCTTCGGTGTGCGCGGCCTCGGGGACCGGGCGACGGACGAGATCCTCGGGCTGGTCGACGCCCAGTACGACTTCCAGCCGCGAACCGTGCACAACCTGGATGCGAGCGCTGTCATCAGGTCCGGCGGGGGTGCGTCCGGCGCGCACAGCGACATCTGCCACCCGCCGCTGGCCCACGCGATCTGGCAGGCGGTCGCCGCCGACGGCAACCAGCCAGTGCCCAGCGCGCCGCCACCACCTGACGCCGACCGCGGGCGCTAGCCTCGGAAGGGTGACAGACAGCAGCCACAACACTGATGGGCACGCGGGCGGCCGGGCCCCCGCCGGGTTCGAGCTGGGCACGGACGGACCGAGGACCATCGTCGTCGGACTCGACGGCTCCGAGTCCTCCTACCACGCGGCCGCCTACGGCGCCGGCCTGGCTCGGCGGCAAGGGGCGCGGGTCGCCTTCGTCTACGTCCAGCCCGTGCTGGCGGCGAACGCGATGCTGGCCGCCGCGGCGCAGGCGACCACGCAGGAGGTCGCCGAAGGGCTGCTGAACGAGATCCGGCAGGCCGTCGAGCGACTGGGCGATCTCCGGTCGCTGCGCTGGGAGTTCCACACCTTCCAGGGCGACCCGTACCACGCCCTCGCGAAGACGGCGGACGACCTCAAGGCCGACGCCGTGATCGTCGGCGTCTCCGAGCACGTCGGACACCGCATCGTGGGATCGGTGGCAGTGCGGCTGGTCCGTGCCGGCCGCTGGCCGGTGACGGTCGTGCCGTGACGCTGCGTCAGGGGCGAAGGTAGCGCTCGCCGTAGGCGAACTCGCCTGCCTTGACGGCTTCGCGGAAGGCGGCGAAGGCGGGGGTGGGGAGGAGGGGGTTGGGACCCTCGGGGTCCTTGCTGTCGCGGATCGGGACGTAGCCGCTGGAGAGGAGGTCGGCGGAGATCTCGACGCAACCGCCGTTGCTGCCAGTGGAGTAGCTGGCCTTGAACCACGAGACCGACGACGGCTCGATGGGACGACGGTTCATGGCGATCAGCTCCTCCTGCGCGCGCCGGAGCAGCTGACGGGTGTCGGGCGCCGACAACGCTTGGGCCTGGATGCGATCATAGCTGCGCCACTGCTTCGCGACGGCGATCGGGTCGTTGTTGCAACTTCCGTATTCGAGGCTCTCCGTGTAGAACCATCGTCGGGCATTCGGGAGTTCGAGAAAAGCCATCATCCCTTGTGGGCCGACGGCCGGGTGCGGTCCGAACGGTACGATCCGCAGGTTGACGTTCGGCAGGTAGGACATCTCCAGCATGTAGGCGATCTGGCGGCTCATGGCCTGGGGGTCTCCCACTGAGCGCCGGATCACCGACTCGTCCATGAAATCCGATGAACTAGCCTGCTGGTCATGATCGAACTCCGACGCGCCAAGCGAATGACAGTGCGAACGGCCGCGCGAATAGGCGGCGCGCTGCCGCCGCGTGGGCCCCAACGGTCGTTGCTGCTGTCCAGTTTCGTGAACCGGGTCGGCAACGGGCTGTTCAACACCGCGTCGGTGCTCTACTTCACGCGGGTGGTGCACCTGTCGGCGGCTCAGGTCGGGCTCGGGCTCACCATCGCCGGGCTGGTCGGGCTGTTCGCGGGGATTCCCGCAGGGGATCTGGCGGACCGGCGCGGGCCGCGCGGGGTGATGCAACTGACGTTGGCAGTGCAGGCGTTGACGATGACGGCGTTCGTCTTCGTGCACGCCTGGGCCGCGTTCACGCTGATCGCCTCGCTGGACCTGCTGGCGGGGTCCGCCAACAACGCGGCGCGCGGCGCGCTGATCGCGCGGGTCGGCGGAGACCGGCCGGCCGCGTTCCGGGCGCGGCTGCGGACGTTCGTCAACGTGGGCGTGGTGTGCGGGACGCTCGGCGCGGCGTTCGCCGTGCAGATCGACAGCCGTGCGGCGTACACGGCGCTGATCCTGGCCAACGCCGCCAGTTACGTCGGCTGCGGTCTGCTGCTCCTGCGGGTGCCGGACTACCAGGCGCTGCCCCGGCCGCGGCGGGTGAGCCGCTGGGCGGCCCTCGCCGACCGGCCGTTCGCCGCGTTCGCCCTGCTCGACGGCGCGATGGGCCTGCAGTATCCGGTGGCCTCGCTGCTGCTGCCGGTCTGGATCGCTGCGCACACGCACGCGCCGCGCTGGACCGTCGCCGCCGTCTACGCCGTCAACTCGGGGGTGTGCGCGCTGCTTCAGCTCAGGATCGGGTCGGCGGTGGAGACCCCGCGGGAGGGCGGCCGGGCGCTGCGCCACGCCGGGCTGCTCTTCCTGGTCAGCTGTCCGCTGATGGCCCTGACCGCCGATGTGCCGCCCTGGGCCGCGGTCCTGCTGCTGCTCGTCGGGATCACCCTGCACAGCGTCGGAGAGGTCTGGCAGTCCTCGGCCGGCTTCGCGCTCGGCTTCGGCCTGGCGCCCGAGCACGCCCAGGGCCAGTACCAGGGGCTGGTCGGGCTCGGCTTCGACACCTGCCAGGCACTGGCGCCGGCGATCCTCACCACGCTCTGCCTCGGTCTCGGACAGCTCGGCTGGCTGCTGCTCGGCGTGTTCTTCGCGGTCCTCGGCCTGCTCGGCCCGCCGCTGGCTGCCTGGGCCGCACGCACCCGCCCGGACGCACTGGGCGTACCGGTCGGTTAGAGTCGGCCCAATGCAGCGCCTCGCCCTCTTCGACCTGGACAACACCCTCGCCGACCGCGGCGCCGCCTTCGGGCGCTGGGCAAGGGAGTTCGCCTCCCAGTGGCGGCTCGACCCCGAGGCGGTCGGGTGGTTGACGGAACTGGACCAGGACGGTCTGCGTCCCAAGGACGCGTTCTTCACCGCCGTGCGTGAACGCTTCGGACTGGACGCCTCGGTGGAGCGGCTCTGGTCCCAGTACCGCTCCCGCCATGCCGAGTTGATGCGCTGCGAACCAGGAGTCCCGCAGGCCGTACGGCAGTTGAGGACAGCGGGATGGCGGGTCGGCGTGGTGACCAACGGCAACCATGAGACGCAGTTCGGCGCCCTGCGGCACACCGGCCTGACCGCGCTGCTGGACGGCTGGTGCATCTCCGAGGCGGAGGGCCTGCGCAAGCCCGATCCCAGGATCTTCGCCCTGGCGGCCGAACGCTGCAAGGTCGACGGACCGTACGACGGCTGGATGGTCGGCGACAGCATCGGCGCGGACGTCGGCGGCGGCCGGGCAGCCGGCCTGGGCACGGTGTGGATCCGCCGCGGCCGAGCGTGGCCGCCGACCGAGGCGCCGCCCGACCACGCGGTGGACACCGTCCCCGAGGCCGTCGGCATCCTGCTGCGCAGGTCCGGCGGATGAGGAAAAGTGCTGGCGGACCGGGTCGGCGCGGCGGCATCCTGGCCGGATGCTGATCAGAGAAGCCACCGCCGCCGACTGGCCCGCCATCTGGCCGTTCTTCCACCAGATCGTCGCCGCCGGCGAGACCTTCACCTATCCGACGGACCTCACCGAGGAGCAGGGCCGCGACTGGTGGCTGCTCTCGGCCCCCAGCCGTTCGGTCGTCGCCGTCGACGAGAGCGGAACGGTCCTCGGCACGGCCAAGATGAACGCCAACCACCTGGGCAACGGCTCCCACATCGCCGGCGCCAGCTACATGGTCGACCCGGCCCACGCGGGCCGCGGCGTCGGCCGCGCGCTGTGCACGTACTCGCTGGAGTGGGCCCGGGCAGCGGGCTTCCGGGCGATGCAGTTCAACGCCGTCGTGGAGACCAACGTGCACGCCGTGCAGCTCTACCACTCCCTCGGCTTCGAGATCCTGGGCACCCTGCCCGAGGGCTTTCGCCACCCGCAGAAGGGCCTGGTGGGGCTGCACATCATGTACTGCCCGCTCTGACGCCGGCGGAGTCCCTTACGGAAGTCGTACGGCGGGTGGTGGGGCGGGGTTTGGGGGTGGTGGGGGTGGGAGGGTGGCGGGATGTCCGGTACTCGATCGTCCCTGTTCTGCCTTGCCGTCCTTGCCGCGCTGGCGGCTGCTCTCGGGTTGACGTTCGGGAGTGGGGGGACGTTGGCGCAGCACGGTCCGCTGTATTTCTGGTACCCGGTGGACCTCGGGTTGTTCGTGCTGGCGCTGCTTGCGCTGCGCAGGGTGCCGGTGCGGTGGGTGGTGGGGGTGGTGCTGCTGGGGAGTGTGGCGGTGGCGGGGGCCGGGGTGCTGGTGGCGCCGCGGACCAGTGATGACGCCTACCGGTACCTCTGGGACGGACAAGTGCAGGTGGCCGGCATCTCCCCGTACGCCTATCCGCCGGACGCGCCGCAGCTCGGCGCGCTGCGTGCGCAGGCTCCGGCGCTGTTCCCGTCGGGTGGGGACTGTGTGGGCTGGGATCTGCGGCGGGCCGCGCCCGGTTTCTGCAGCCATGTCAACCGGCCGGGTGTGCCGACCATCTACCCGCCGGTGGCCGAGGCCTGGTTCGCCGGCCTCGACCTGGTCGGGCACGGGCACGGGGTGCGCACCGCGCAGGTCGGCGGCGCGCTGCTCGCGGTGGCCACCACGGGGGCGCTGCTGTGGCTGCTGCGGCCGGAGCGCCGTCGTCGGGCCGCGCTCTGGGGGTGGTTCCCGGGCGTGGCGGTGTGGTCGGTGAACGACGCGCACGTGGACACCCTCGGCGCGCTGCTGATGGTGCTCGGCCTGGGGATCGCCGCGCGTGGCCGCCGGACGGCCGGCGGGGCGCTGCTGGGGGCGGCGGTGGCGGTGAAGCTGATCCCGGTCCTTGCCCTGCCCGGCGCGCTGTCGGGCCTGCTGGCGCGAGGTCGGCGGTCCGCCGCCGACCGGGGCCGGGCGCTGCTGCTGCCGGTGGTGGCGCTGGGCGTCTTCGTCCTGAGCTATCTGCCGTACCTGGCGCTGTCCGGCAGCAAGGTGCTCGGTTTCCTGCCCGGCTACCTGCGCGAGGAGGGGTACGACCAGGGCCGGGTGCAGCGCTTCGCGCTGGTCCGGCTGCTGGTGCCGGACTCGCTGGCCGCCGGTGGGGCCGCCGCGGTGGTGCTGGCGGCGGTGCTGTACGTGCTGCGCTGCGGTGATCCGGCCCGGCCGTGGCGGGGCGCGCTGCTGGTCACCGGGACGGCGCTGCTGGCCCTGACGCCCGGCTACCCCTGGTACGGGCTGCTGGTGGTGGCGCTGGTCGGGCTGGACGGCCGGTGGGAGTGGCTGGGTGTGCCGGCCGCCGGGCAGGTGCAGTACCTGCTCGGCGGCGATGCCCAGCAGCCCGCCTACGCGGCGGCGCTGGCACTGGTGCTGGTGGCCGCGGCGGTGCGCGCGGGGCGGGGAAGAAGGGGAAGCAGCGGGACGGCTCAGGAGCCGGCGTCCTCCAGGCGGAAGCCGACCTTGACGGTCACCTGAAAGTGCCCGATCACGCCGTTCTCGACGTGGCCGCGCGTGCCCACCACCTCGAACCAGTCGACGTTGCGCAGGGTCTGCGACGCACGGGCCAGGGCGTTGCGGATCGCGGCGTCGGTGCCCTCGTGGGAGGTCCCGACGATCTCGGTCACTCGGTAGGTGTGCTCGGACATGGCGGCCTCCGGATCGGGACGGCTGGTGGTGACGGGAGAGCCTGACGGCCCTCCCCTCCACCGTGCGGCATCGTGCGCCGCGCCGCGCGCCGGGATGGGGACTGTCAGCGGCGCAGTGCCACGAAGGCGCGCCCGCGCACGGTCCAGCGCTCGCACTCCGTCAGTCCCGCCTCGGCCGCGCAGCGGACGGCGGCCGCGGCGTCGAGCCGGGCCCAGCGGAACGGCGGTCCGCACCAGCCGGTGGCGTCCTCGACGCGGACTGTCAGCCGTTCGTCCACGGCGGCCGGCTCCACCTCGGCGAGCAGGACGCCGTCGGGGGCCAGCAGTTCGGCGGTGCGGGCGAGCAGGGCGGCGGGGTCGCCGCCGATGCCGAGGTTGCCGTCGGCCAGCAGCGCGGTGCCCCAGCGGCCCTCGCCGGGCAGCGGGTCGAAGATCGAGCGGCAGAGCGCCGCGCCGCCCAGGCTGCGGGTGCGCAGCACCGCCGCACGGGTGATGTCGACGCCGAGCGCGGGCAGGCCGAGGGCCAGCAGTTCGGTGACCAGGCGGCCGGGTCCGCAGCCGATGTCCAGCACCGGGTGGCCGGCGGCCAGGCAGCGCAGCAGCAGGCTGCGGTCGGCGGCGTCCGGCGGCGCGCACCAGCGCTCCACGTCCAGGTGGTGGCGTCCGCCGTCGGCGCGGCGCAGCCAGAGCGGGCCGCGCCCGGTGCGCATCGCCTCGGCGAACGGGTCGTCGCTCCAGGGGCGGGTGGCGGTGGCGGTGGCCGGGTGGACGGCGGGGCGGGCAGTGCCGGTCTGCAGCAGGCTCACCCGGTCACCCCGGCGCGTCGGCCGAGATCGCGCAACTCTCGCAGCTCTCGCAGCCGAGCCGCGAAGGCGCCGTCGGGGGCCTCGGCGGCCACCTGGTCGGCGTCCGCCGCGGTGTCCACGTCGGTCAGCTCCGGCAGGCGGCGGACGGCCAGGCCGGCCTCGGCGAGCCGCTCCAGCAGGGCGGCGCCGGTGCGCGGGGTGGACATCGGCACCCCGGCGAGCAGGCGCTGTGCCAGCTCGGCGCTGGGCCGGGCCAGGCCCAGCGCCCAGAATCCGCCGTCGGCCGCCGGTCCGTACCAGGCGTCGGCGCCCGCGCGAGCGGTGGCGGCGAGCGGCGCGGCGAGCGTCTCGGCGCGCAGTTGCGGGGTGTCCATGCCGACCAGCAGCGCCGGGGCGCCGGCCGGGGCGTGCGCGAAGGCGGCGGCGAGCCGGGCGTCGAGGCCGCCGCTCACCTGCGGGACCACCTGCCAGCCGGGCGGCAGCCAGGGCCCGGGCGCGCCGTCCAGTACCAGCAGTCGCCGGCCGGCCGGGACGGTGTCCAGCGTGCGCAGGGTGTCCACCAGGGCGGCCTCGGCCAGTGCGGCGGCCTGCTCGGGGGAGTACGGCGGGGTCAGCCGGGTCTTCACCCGTCCCGGGACCGGGGCCTTGGCGATCACCAGCAGGGTCGGCGGCGGCGCGGCCAGCACGGCGCGCATGTCCTGGACGGCCTGGCGGGTGCCGCGCAGGGTCCCGGTCACCTTGGAGCGTCCGGCACGCGGCCGGTAGTCGACGTCCACCTCGGCGATCCGCATCCCGGCGGCGGAGGCGGTGAGCACCATCTCCAGCGGGTAGCCCGAGCGGCGGTCGCCCAGGCCGAGCGCCAGCAGCCGTTCGCGGCGGGCCGCGCGCATCGGACCGAGGTCGTGCAGCGGCGCGCCGGTGCGGGCGCGCAGCCTGCGGGCGAGCACGGCGTTGGCCAGCCGGGCGTGGGCCGGCCAGGCGCCCAGCGCGGTCGGGCGCCGGCGCCCGAGCACCAGCTCCGCGGCGCCGGACACCACCGGGTCGACCACGCGCGGGAGTTGGGCCGGGTCCAGGGAGCCGTCGCAGTCCAGGAAGCAGACCACCTCGGCGGTGGCGGCCAGCAGTCCGGCGTGGCAGGCGGCGCCGAAGCCGCGGCGCGGCTCGTGCACCACGGTGGCGCCCAGCGAGCGGGCCAGCTCGGCCGAGCCGTCGCTGGAACCGTTGTCGACGACGACGGCCCGCCAGCCCGGCGGGATCCGGCCGAGTACCCAGGGCAGGGCGGCCGCCTCGTCGAGGCAGGGCAGCAGGACGTCGACGGAGGGGGTGGAGTGGGGTGTGGTCACGGCGACCACGCTACGTACGGTCACCGCCTGGAAGGGGGTTACGGCACCTTACGGAAGTCGTACGGGGGGTCGCGCGGCGCCTCGCGCGCGTCCGCACTCCTTATGCTCGAAGCGTGACAGAGACCCTGCCGACCCCGCCCACCCCCGCGCCGCCCGCCGCCCGCGTGCTCGTGGTCGACGACGACCCGACCGTGGCCGAGGTGGTGGCCGGCTACCTGCTGCGGGCCGGCTACGCCGTGGACCGGGCCGCCGACGGCCCCGAGGCGCTGTATCGGGCCGCAGCCGGGAAGCCCGACCTGGTGGTGCTCGACCTGATGCTGCCCGGGATCGACGGCCTGGAGGTCTGCCGGCGGCTGCGGGTCGGCGGCGCGGGCCCGGCGGTGGTGATGCTGACCGCCAAGGGCGAGGAGTCGGACCGGATCCTGGGCCTGGAGCTCGGTGCGGACGACTACGTCACCAAGCCGTTCAGTCCGCGCGAGCTGGTGCTGCGGATCCAGTCCGTGCTGCGCCGGCACGCCGCCCCGGCGCCCGGCGCGGGCACCGCACCGCTGCGCGCCGGGGATCTCACACTCGACCCGGCAGCCCGCCGGGCCTACCGCGGTGAGCGTGAACTCTCGTTGACTCTGCGGGAGTTCGACCTGCTGACGTTCATGGCGCGGAACCCCGGGACGGCATTCGGGCGCGAGGAGCTGATGCACAAGGTGTGGGGCTGGGACTTCGGCGACCTCTCCACCGTCACGGTGCACGTGCGGCGGCTGCGCGAGAAGGTCGAGGACGATCCGGCGGCGCCGGTGCTGATCAACACGGTGTGGGGTGTCGGGTACCGGTTCGACCCGGTCGGCACCGCGGCCGGTACGCCGGCCGCGCAGGGGGGTGCGTCCGCGTGAGCGATCTGCTGCTGATCGCCGTGTTCGCGGCCCTCGGTGCGGGTGCGGCCGGGCTGCTCGGCTGGCCCGCCGTGCGGCTGCTGCGCCGTCGCTCGGTGGCGCTCTCGCTCTTCGCCGTCGCGGTGGTGACCGTGCTGGCGATGACCGCCGGCACCGTCGCGGTGGCCCAGGCGATGTTCCTCTCGCACCACGACCTGGGTGTGGTGATCACGGTGACCTGTATGGCGGCCGTCGTCTCGCTGATCACCGCCGCCCTGCTCGGCCGCCAAGTGGTGGCCGGCAGCCGGGCGTTGGCGGTGGCTGCCCGAACGGTCGGCAGTGACGGGGGATTTGCCGCCCCGGCCGAACCGCTGGGCTCCGAGCTCGCCGAGCTGAGTGCCGAACTCGCGGCCACCAGCGCGAGGTTGGCCGAGTCGCGGCAGCGCGAGCAGGCGCTGGAGTCGTCCCGCCGCGAGCTGATCGCCTGGATCTCGCACGACCTGCGCACCCCGCTGGCCGGCCTGCGGGCGATGGCCGAGGCACTGGAGGACGGCGTCGCGGAGGACCCGGTCCGCTACCACGCGCGGATCCGCACCGAGGTGGACCGGCTGACCGGCATGGTGGACGACCTCTTCGAACTCTCCCGGATCCAGGCCGGCGCGCTGACCCTCTCGCTCTCCCGGATCTCCGTCTACGACCTGGTCGGCGACGCCATCGCGGGCGCCTACCCGCTGGCCCGCGAGCGCGGCGTGCACCTGCTCGGCGAGCAGGTGGAGCCGGCGCCGGTCGAGGTGGACAGCCGGGAGATCACCCGGGTGCTCGGCAACCTGCTGATCAACGCGATCCGCTCGACGCCCGCGGACGGCGTGGTCGCGGTGGCGGCGCGGCGCGAGGAGGGCGAGGTGGTGCTGTCGGTGACCGACGGCTGCGGCGGCATCCCCGAGCAGGACCTGCACCGGGTCTTCGAGACCGGCTGGCGCGCCGAGAGCGCCCGCACCCCGCGCGCGGCGCGCCCGGTCAGCGGCGGTCCGCGCGGCTCGGCCGTCCAGCACCACGGCGACACCGGGGCCGGCCTGGGTCTGGCGATCGTCCGCGGCATCGTGGAGGCGCACGCGGGACGGGCGTCGGTGCGCAACGTCAGCGGCGGGTGCTGCTTCGAGATCGCCCTGCCGGCGGCCCGGTCGGCGCTGGGCTGAAAAGCGGTTGCCGGTGTGACCCGGTGGTCAGGATGATCGACTCCCATGACGGTGCAACTGCTCAATGTCGTGGACGTCGAGGCGACCTGCTGGGAGGGCCAGCCGCCGCCGGGTGCGGTCAGCGAGATCATCGAGATCGGGCTGACCGTGGTCGACCTGGCGCAGGGCCGGCGGATCGGCCGCCACCGTGTGCTGGTGCGTCCGCGGCGCTCCACGGTCAGCGCGTTCTGCACCGAACTGACCGGGCTCACCCAGGCGGAGGTGGACAGCGGCCTGTCCTTCGCCGAGGCCTGCCGCCTGCTGGCGGTCGAGCATCGCAGCGGCGAGCGCCCGTGGGCGAGTTGGGGTGACTACGACCGGCACCAGTTCACCCGGCAGTGCGCGGCGACCGGGACCGCCTACCCGTTCGGCGCGCGGCACACCAACGCCAAGGCCGTCTTCACCGCCGCCCGCGGCCTGCGCAAACGCCCCGGGATGGCGCAGGCGCTGGTGCTGGCCGGACTGCCGTTGGAGGGCCGGCACCACCGGGGTGAGGACGACGCCTGGAACATCGCCGCGCTGGTCCTGGCTGTGGCCGCGGACGGCGCGTGGCCGGTGGCTTGAGGTGCTTGTCACGTGGGGCGGCTGCCCGTAGCGTGCCTACGAACCGTTCGTCCGTCCGGGGCGGGACGGGTCGTACGACGGGGGGTTGGGTCCATGGCGCGCGCACGGCTCAAGGGGCTGGAGACCGAGTACGAGGCCTTCGGCCGGCCGGCCGACCCGGCGTTGCTGCTGATCGCCGGGCTGGGTTCGCAACTGACCTGGTGGCCCACCGAGTTCTGCGCGCAGCTGGCCGAGTGCGGCTACCGCGTGGTGCGCTTCGACAATCGCGACTGCGGGCTGACCGTGAACGTCGGCCCGGTGCCGCCGCGGGTCAGGGTCGCCGGGGTCCGCCGGCCGCCCTACCTGATGCCCGACCTGGCCGAGGACGCGGTCGGACTGCTGGACGCGCTGGAGATCGAGGCCGCGCACGTGGTCGGCGCATCGATGGGCGCCATGATCGCCCAGCAGTTGACGATCGATCACCCGAGCCGGGTGCTGAGCCTGTGCTCGATCATGTCCCGGCCCGGTGACAGGGCCAGCGGCCGTACGCAGCCGAAGGTCGACGAGTTCCTGATGAACCGGCCCGGCGAGGGGCGCGAGCGGGTGGTCGACGCCGGCGTCGCGTTCGGGGAGATCATCGCCTCGCCGGACCACCCGATGGACCCGGCCGAGCGGCGGGCGGAGGTCGCCGCCGCCTACGACCGCGCCTACCGCCCCGACGGGCTCCTGCGCCAGTTGTCGGCGATCTACGGCTCGCCCGACCGCACCGAGGGCCTGCGCTCGGTGGCTGTGCCGACCCTGGTGGTGCACGGCGAACAGGACCCGCTGGTGAACGCCGACGGCGGCCGGGCCACCGCGGCGGCCGTCCCCGGGGCTCGGCTGTGGCTGGTGCCGGGCATGGGGCACGACCTGCCGCGGCCGCTCTGGCCGGCGCTGGTGGCGGCGATCACGGCCAACGCCGCTGCACGTAGGCAGGACTGACTACAAGTCAGACACGGGCGCCGCGCAGCGGGGCGGCGGCGAACTCGGCCATGCCCGAGGCGAACGGGACGCTCGGCCGCCAGCCGAGCTCCTCCCGCAGCCGCCGCGAGTCGGCGGTGATGTGCCGGACGTCGCCGAGCCGGTACTGCCCGGTCACCACCGGCGCCGGGCCGCCGAACGCCTGCGCCAGCGCGCTCGCCATCTCACCGACCGTCCGCACCTCGCCGCTGCCGGTGTTGTACGCCCGCACGCCGCCCTCGGGGCTCGTCGCGAGCGACAGCAGCGCGGCCTCGTTGGCGGCCGCGACGTCCGCCACATGGACGAAGTCGCGGCGCTGGCCGCCGTCTTCGAAGACGCGCGGCGGACGGCCCGCGGCGAGCGCCGAGCGGAACAGCGAGGCGACCCCCGCGTACGGCGTGTCGCGCGGCATCCCCGGGCCGTAGACGTTGTGGTAGCGCAGCGTGGCGACCCGGCCGCCACAGGCGCGCGCCCAGGCGGCGGCCAGGTGCTCCTGGGCGAGCTTGCTCGCCGCGTAGACGTTGCGCGGGTCGGCCGGCGCGTCCTCGCCGACCAGCCCGGGCAGCAGCGGCGCGCCGCACCGCGGGCAGGGCGGCTCGAACCGCCCGGCGTCCAGGTCGGCCGCCAGCCGCGGCCCGGGCGCGACCGGCCCGTGCGCGGCGCAGCTGTACCGCCCCTCGCCGTAGACCACCATCGACCCCGCCAGGACCAACTGGCGGACACCGCCGCGCGCCATCGCGGCCAGCAGCACGGCGGTGCCCAGCTCATTGCAACTCACGTACTCCGGCGCGTCGTTCAGGTCCAGGCCGAGACCGACCATGGCTGCCTGGTGGCAGACGGCGTCGACCCCGCGCAGCGCCCGCTCGACGGTCGCGCGGTCGCGGACGTCGCCGTGCGTGAAGTCGACCTCGGGCGGCAGCGTGACCCCGGCGAGCCCGTCCGGGTGCACGGCCGGCAGCAGCGCGTCCAGCACCCGGACCCGGTGGCCGGCCCGGACCAGCCGGGCCGCGACGGCGGAGCCGATGAACCCGGCGCCGCCGGTGAGCAGAATCTCCATGCCCCGACGTTAGCGGCGCGGCGGGCGTCGAAGCTGCTGCGAGGCGGCGGCGTCAGGACTTCGTAAGGGCCTGGGCCTCGGCGTAGGTGACGGCGGGCGCGGTCACCGGACGGCTCGCCCGGATGTCCAGCGCCGCGCCCACCGCCGCGCTGAGCGCGACCCGGAAGAGCAGCGAGCCGAGGCTCACCCGGTGCACGCCCAGTTCGCCGAGCTGGCCGAGGGTGGGGCCGGTGGGGGAGTAGAGGATGTTGAGCGGGACATCCAGTCCCTTCAACAGGGCGGTGATCCGGGCCGGTTCGGTGAGTGCGGGGACGAACACGCCGTCGGCGCCCGCCTCCTGGTACGCGTCGAGCCGGGCCGTCGTCTCGTCCTCCCGGCCTCCCAACCAGTGGGTGTCGGTACGGGCGTTGACGAAGAGCTCCGGCACGGCGGCCTTCACCGCCGCGATCTTGGCCGCGTGCAGGGCGATGGGGGTGAGCGTGCCGTCGCCGCGGCCGTCCTCCAGGTTGATGCCCACCGCCCCGGCGGCGGCCAGCTCGCGGGCCAGCTCGGCGACTTGGGCCGGATCGTCGCTGAACCCGCCCTCGGCGTCGACGGAGAGCAGGAACGGCCCGGCGCCGAGCCGCCGGGCCAGCAGCAGCGTCTCCTCGCGGGTCACCCCCGTCCCGTCCGGCAGGCCGGCCGCCGCGGCCACCCCCAGGCTCGTCGTGCCGATCGCCGCGAAGCCCTGGGCGGCGAGGGCGGCAGCCGAGGCGTGGTCCCAGGCGTTGGGGAGCAGCAGCGGGGTGTCGGCGCGGTGCAGGGCGGCGAAGGGTGTCATGGCGTCCTCGGTTCGGTGCGGGTGGAGGGGAGTTGGTCGCGCTCCAGGACTCCGGCGGCCAGGGCCAGCGCGTGGTCGCGTCCAGGGCAGAGCCGGGGCGGGCCGGCGAAGGTGAGCGCCGGCGGGCCGGTGCGTTCGATGCGGAAGACGGCGGGGTCGGCGAAGTGCAGCGGGTCGCGGTTGGCGGCGGCGACGTCGAGGACAACCAGGTCGCCCTCGGCGATCGGGACTTCGGCAAGCTTGGTGTCGCCGGCGGCGACTCGGCGGATCACCCGGACGGGCGGGTCGTGGCGCAGCGTCTCGGCGAGCAGCGCGGGGAGGGGGAGCGGCGCCGCGCAGTCGGCGGCCGCGCGGCGGGCATGCTCCACCAGGCCGCCGGTGGCGTCACAGGCCTGCACGAGCAGGCCGATCCGGTTGGCGGCGGCCTCCTGGTCCGCGCCGGCGTGGTGAGGGAACATCCGGGGCAGCAGCCAGGCCACGGCGGCGTCCGCCTCGGCGTCCTCCCCGCCGAAGTACGTCCGCGCCACCAGTGCGACGGCCTCGGCGACGGCGTCCGGCTCCGGCAGTCCCAGGCCCTCGGCCAGCGCGCGGACCACCAGCAGGCGCGCCTCGCCCTCCGGCCCGGCCGCCGCGGCCGACCGCAGGGCCGCCGGATCGAGCCGGTCCAGTTCGGCCTGCACCAGCGCCCGGCGCCGGGCATGCTCCGCACCGGTGCTGAACCGGGCCACCGCGGCGCGCAGCCAGGCCACGCCGCTCTCCGCCCCGGGCGCGGCGGGCAGCGGGACGAGCAGCGGATCGGCGAGTGCGGCGCGGACGTCGTCGTAGCGGTTGAACTCGTGCGTCGAGCTGGTCATGCACCCAACCTACGACCCGAACACTTCGGTGCCCGCCGAACTGTGCCGAGGGCATGATGGAGGAATGTCACTGGACCAACTCGCCGGGCTGCTCGCCGACCGCACCCGGGCCGCCTTCTGCATGGCGCTGCTGGACGGACGGGCCTGGACCGCAGGTGAGTTGGCCCGGCACGCCGGAGTCTCACCGTCCACCGCGAGTGAGCACCTCTCCCGGCTGGTCGCCGGCGGCCTGCTGGCCGAGGAGCGGCAGGGCCGGCACCGCTACGTCCGGCTGGCCAACCCGGCGGCCGCGGCACTGATCGAGAATCTCGCCGTCTACGCGTCGTCCGTCGCCGCTCCCGCCGCCACCCCTGGGAACCTGCGCGAGTCGGTCCGGATGAGCGCCGAGGCGCAGGCCCGGACCTGCTACGACCACCTCGCCGGCCGGCTCGGCGTCGCCGTCACCGACGCCGTCCTCGCCCGGGGCCTGGTCAGCGACGACGCGGGGTTCGCGGTCACCGCGGCGGGCCGGGCCTGGTTGGCGTCGCAGGGGATCGACCTGGCGGCCCTGAAAGGGTCCAGGCCGCTGGTGCGCAGCTGCCTGGACTGGACGGAACGCCGCCACCATCTGGCCGGCACGGTCGGTGCGGCGCTGTGCGGACGGGCGCTCGACCAGCGCTGGGTGGAGCGGATCGGCACCGGCCGGGCCCTGGCGGTCACCCCGGGCGGCCGCACGGCGTTCCGGGAGCTGCTCGGCCTTGAACTGCCCGCGCGTCGCCCCGGTGGTGCCGAGTAGCTTCCACGCCCTCATGGACGCGCGCCGTCCCGGCCGTGGGGTGGGCCGGGACGGCGCGCCGCAGGGTCAGCTCAGGTGGATGGAGGTGTCGTCGACAAGGAACGCGGTGTTGGCGCTGCCGGTCTCGTGCGAGGTGAACTTCACGATCACGGTGGAGCCGAACTCCGGTGCCACGTAAGGCGTCAGGTCGATCGAGACCGGAACGTAGCCGCTGCTGGCGTCCAGGTTGGACCAGTTCTTCAGGACGGCGATCTGCTTGCCCGAGTACTGGTCGTCCAGCTCCAGGGTCAGGTTGTCCTGCGCGGTCGCCGCGGTGTTCGCGGAGTCGACGTGCAGCCAGAAGGAGAGCGAGGCCCGGGTGTAGCCGGGAGTGGTCTCCACGCCCTGGGAGAGCGAGTCGTCCTGGGCGGCGCTGTGACCGAGCCAGGCGTACCCGGCGCCCGAGTGCGGCTGGTGGGCGGCGGACTGGGTGATGATGCCGGGCGAGGACTGGGACCACCAGCCGGGGTAGTTGCCCTTCGCGTCCGCCGGGACCTCGAAGCCGGGGTCGACGATCTGCTCGATCCCGAGGCAGCCGTACTCACCCGAGGTGAAGAAGCCGTACCAGAACCGGGTGCCCGCCTGGTGGCCGGCGTCGTCGCGGACCGTGACGGAGACGTCGTGGTAGCCGCGGTCCTGCGTGCGGCCGTGGATGACCCCGGTGTGCGGGTCGATGCTAAGGCCGTGCGGCAGGCCGGTGGCGCGGTAGGTGAGTCGTCGCGCGCTCTGGTCGGTGGCGACCACCGGGACGCTGACCTGCTGGCCCGGTGCGGCGGTCTGGTCGCAGATGGTGCTGACGACGAGCGGCTGGTTGGCCACCACGGGATGCGAACCCGAGCAGGTGTGCTGGTCGTTGGACCAGGTGGTCTGCACGGCGAACGGGCCGGTGGCGAGTTGCAGGTTGAACAGGCCGCCGGGCGTCCCCTGGGTGATCCAGGCGCACTTGTCGCCGTTCTCCTGGCCGGCCGGGTCGATCCAACCGCCCATCGCGTTCTGGTCGGTGAGGGTCTCGGCGTACTCGTGCCCGCCGAGGATGGAGTAGCCGTCCAACCGGCCGCGCGGGCCCGGGTTGATCCAGTTGGTGCCGCAGTACTTGTTGTCGGTCAGGTACGGCATGATCGTGTACGCCAGCGTGCCGTAGCTGGAGCGCTCGAAGGTGTGCCAGGCGCACCAGGTGTCGAGCTCGTGCCAGCTGTCCGGGTCCATGCCCTTGGCCGTGCTGACCACGTACTGGACGTTGCGGTTCTGCGCCGTGGTGGTGTTGCCGAAGTGCTTGGCGGCGGCCGCTGCTTCGGCCGCGATCTGCGGTTCGGTGGCGCGGTCGGGGGCAGCCGCCGTGTTGTCCACCCAGACGCCGGCCAGTGCGCCGCCCTGCGGGTAGCCCACGTGCGAGGCGTTGGAGGGGCAACTCCCGCTGCCGGAGGCCACGTTCTCGCAGTACTGGGTCAGCACGCCGCTCCAGGCGTCGTTGTTGGTGCCCAGGCCCTTGAAGAACGACTGCTGGTACGGCGCGGCGTTGTCGGGGTCGTTGGAGAGCGTGGTGTTGCCGTCGGCGTCCTGGCCGGCCGTGCCCCACTGGGAGCCCCAGTAGATGACGTAGACCTTGGGCGGCCCGGAGGTGACGCCGACCGAGTCCTGGCCGCCGCGGTAGGTCATGTTCGGCTGGTCGTTGTTGACCACGACGTCGGCCTTGGCCGGGTCGGCGTGGGACGTCGGCCCGGACTGCGGACCCGACGGCGCGGCGGGGCGCGCGCTGAGCGCGGCGTGCGGGTGGCCCGGCTGGATCTGGACCCAGTTGCCGTGCGTCTGAACCCACCCGGCTGAAGCCGGATGTGACGCTGCGTCAGGCACGGGATCGGTGGCCTGTGCGGTGCCGGCGAGCCCGGTCAGCACCATGCCGAGTGCGAGCAGGGCAGAGGCGAACAGCCCCGTCCCGCGCCGCGCACTGGAACGTGATGAGGTCACAGCGTTCCTTTCTCGGTGTCATCGGTGGCGGATGCACACACCGATCTGGTCGGCACGTACAATTGCACATGTCACACGCCAAGTGTGACCGTGTGTCCGATAAAGTTCGGGAAAGTCTGACGCTGTGCGAAAGAGGGCTGATCGCGCGTCAGGGAGAAGGCGCACCGAGCCGAGGCCCTCACGGGGTGCCGAGGGCGGCTTCCTCGCGGTCGAGGTCGTGCTGGAGGCTTCGGCGGGTGGTGTCGCTGATGCGGTGTTCGTCGTACAGGCGGCGCAGCTCGGTGCTCTGGACGGCGATCACCTCGTGCCGCAGCTCGCGGTAGACGGCGTCCACGGTGCTGCCGTCCGGGCCGTCGATGCTGTGGTCGAGGCGAGCGGTCAGGGCGCGTCGGACCCGGTCGATGACGGTGTCGGGTATCGCCTCCAGTGCGGCGAGGTCGTCGACATGGGTCAGCGCGGCACGGTTGAGGGCGTCGCGGGCGCTGGCCTCCTCGCGGGCGGTGTGCTCGGGCTCCAGGGCCAGCCCGGAGCGGTTGACCACGGCCGCCAGGCTGAGGCCCTGGACGACCAGGGTGAAGACGACGACCGCCGTGGTCAGCACCAGCGCCAGTGGGCGTCCGGCCAGCGCGGTGCCGTTGTCCGCGGCGAGCGGGATCGACAGGGCTGCGGCCAGCGGCATCACGCCGCGGGTGCCGACCCAGGTCAGCACCCCGGCCACCCGCCAGGAGAGCCGGCCCCGGGAGGGCTTGATCGCCCGGGTCAGCGGCAGGGTCGACAGCACGCGGACGGCGATCAGCACGCCGGCCAGGGCCAGGGCCTGCAACGGCCACCAGCCGCTGCCCCGGGGCAGGTCCCGCACCAGCGTGGGCAGTTCCAGGCCGACGATGCTGAAGACCACGCTCTCCAGGATGAACACCACCACCGCGTAGACGGCGTGCAGTTGCAGGCGGATGCGGGCGTCGGTGAGGCGGTGTCCGGTCCGGCCGAGCAGCACGCCGGCGACGACGACCGAGGTGATGCCCGAGGTGTGTGCGGACTCCGCCAGCACATAGGCCGCGTACGGGGTGACCAGGGCGATCACGGTCTCCAGCACCGGGTCCGCGGTACGCCGGCGGACCAGCCACACCAGGCCGGCGACGGCGGCGCCGATCACGCTGCCACCGCCGGCGAGCAGCACGAACTCCCCGCCGGCCGCAGGCAGGCTGACGGCCGTTCCGGTGGCCACGGCGATGCCGACGGCGACCTTGAACAGCACCAGCGAGGTGGCGTCGTTGAACAGGCTCTCCGCCTGCACCAGGACCTGGACGCGCCCCGGCAGCGCGAGCCGACGGCCGAGCGCGGTGACCGCCACCGGATCGGTGGAGGCGAGCACGGCGCCCAGCACGAACGCCATCGCGGGTGGCAGCCCGGTCACCGCGACCGCCGCGAAGCCGGCGGCCGCCGCCGAGGCGAAGAGCAGGCCGAAGGCGAGGATCGTCACCGGCTTCCACACCGCGCGCAGGTCACGCAGCGACAGCTCCTCGGCGGAGGCGTACAGCAGCGGGGGAAGGACCACCAGGGCGATCGCCTGCGGCGGGATGTGCAGCGCGGGCACGCCGGGTATCAGCGCCACCCCGAGGCCGGCCAGGACCAGCAGCGAGGGCGCGGGCACGCGCAGGCGCCGGGCGAAGGTGGCCACGGCGGTGGCCAGAACCACCAGGAACAGGACGATTCCCACGGCGTGCATCTGCGAAAGACCCCATCACGACGAGCGGGGTCGCTGCCGCCCGATCGGCGCAGTCGTCCCCCGAGCCGACCAGGCTTCCCGGCACACCTTGGGTAATTTATCGGGACTTTAGCAGGGCCCGGCAGTGGTGGAGCCGGCTCCCCAGCCAGCCGACCTCTGCGCTTCATCTGATTGCTACGTGACTACTGGACAGTAGACATCTGCCTGCTGCACAGTCTGCTGGCTGTAGTTGTCCAGCTAACTTTCCGGAGGCCTCGTATGACGCCCGTCACTCGCCGCACCTTCCTCGGCTCCGCCGCCGCGCTGGGCGCCGCCATCGGCCTGGACTCCCTGCCCGGTGCGACGCCCCGCGCGGCCGCCGCGACCACCGGGACCACCGGGACGATCGCCGACGTCAAGCACGTCGTCGTCCTGATGCAGGAGAACCGCAGCTTCGACCACTACTTCGGCGCGATGAAGGGCGTGCGCGGCTTCGGTGACAGAGCCACCATCCAACTCGCGGGCGGCAACAGCGTCTTCAACCAGCCCAACGGCAGCGGCCGGCAGTACCCGTGGCAGCTCAGCGACACCAGCACCTGGTGGTGGGGTGTCAGCAAGGAGCAGCTGGCGCAGTGCGACGGCTCGCTCGACCACTCCTGGTCCACCCAGCACCAGGCGTGGAACAACGGGAAGATGGACTCCTGGATCGCCGCCAAGGGCTCGAACCGGACCATGGGCTTCATGAACCGCTCGGACATCCCGTTCCACTACGCGCTGGCCGACGCCTACACGATCTGCGACGCGTACCACTGCTCGATCCTGTCGGCGACCGGTCCCAACCGCACCTACCTGTGGTCCGGCACGATCGACCCGTCGGCCACCGCGGGCGGCCCGGCCTACGACGGCGGCTCGGAGTCGGGCCTGCACTGGCAGACCTACGCCGAGTCCCTGCAGAACGCCGGCGTCAGCTGGAAGGTCTACCAGAACGCCTCCGACAACTTCGGCGACAACGCCCTCGCCTACTTCAACCAGTTCACGGGAGCGCCGAGTTCGAGCCCGCTCGCCCAGCGCGGAATGGCCTCGGTGCCCAGCACCGGTTCGACGCCGGACGACATCGCGGCCGCGATCAGGGCCGACGCTCTCGCGGGCACCCTGCCGCAGGTCTCCTGGGTGGTCTCCAACCAGCTCTTCTCCGAGCACCCGGACGGCCCGCCGGAGAACGGCGCGCACTTCGTCAACCTGGTGATCCAGGCCCTGGCCGCGGACCCGGACACCTTCAACTCCACCGTCCTGTTCCTCAACTACGACGAGAACGACGGCTTCTTCGACCACGTGCCGCCGCCCGTCGCGCCCGCCGGGACCGCGGGCGAGTTCTACTCCGGCACCAACATAGGCCTCGGCTTCCGGGTGCCCATGATCATCGCCTCGCCGTGGACCCGCGGCGGCTACGTCGACTCCCAGGTCTACGACCACACCAGCGTCCTGCAGTTCCTGGAGACCTGGACCGCCGCCCTGGGCACCCCCGCCGCCTGTCAGAACATCAGCGCCTGGCGCCGCCAGGTCTGCGGCGACCTGACGGGGGCCTTCGACTTCGCCAACCCGGTGTACGGCCTGCCCGGCCTGCCCGACACCAGTGCCACCATCAGCCAGGCCACCGCCAACACGCAGATCAACCCGAGCCCCGGCACCAACGCGATGCCCGTCCAGGAGTCCGGCAGCAAGCCCGCCCGCGCGCTGCCGTACCAGCCCAACGCCTGGGTGGACCGCATCGAGTACGACGCCAACAACCAGATCCTGCTCTGGATCGACATGGCCAACCAGGGCCCGCAGGCCACCGCCCACGCGCACTACTCGATCTACGCCAACGCCTACCGCACCGGCGGTCCCTGGCAGTACACCGTCGCGCCCTACAACGCCGCGACCGGCGCCGACGGCAGCGCCAGTGACTTCTTCAACATCGGTACGAACTACGGCAACGGGCAGTACGACCTCAGCGTGGTCGGCCCCAACCGCTTCCTGCGCCGCTTCACCGGGAACGCGACCACCGCCGGCAAGACCGCCGAGGCCTCGACGTACTACGCGCCGGCACCGAACACCGGGCAGCCGGCGGTCTGGTTCAAGATGGCCAACACCGGTTCCAGCACGGTCACCTTCACCATCACGTCGACCAACTACCGCACCGACGGCCCGTGGACCTACCAGGTCGCCCCCGGAACCACCGTCTCGGACTACTTCAACGCCGTCACCATCGCCGGCGGCTGGTACGACTTCACGGTCACCGTCAGCGGCGACGCCTCCTGGTCCCGCCGGGCCACCGGCCACATCGAGACGGGCAGCACGAGCGTCAGCGGCTGACGCCCGGCGCCCGTACCTCGCGGCCCGGACCCAGCGCAGGCCGTCGCCCGAACGGCGGCGGCCTGCGCGCAAGCCCGGTCCTTCACGGCCTGGTCGCATTGACTACGATCACGGGGTAGCCGTCGTCCGGTCGAGCGGGAGGTGTGGCGCTGTTCGATCTGCTCTCGCGCCTGCTGCCCCGGCGCGTCGACGACGACCGGTGGGACACCTGGTCGGCCAAGGCGCGCGTCCTCGCGGTCACCCGGACGCTGACCTCCGCCACCCGGGTCCTCGACGTGCTGCCGCTGCTGCGCCCGCAGGACGGCATCGAGCTCTACATCACGGTGAACCCCGGTTCGGCCTTCGCCGCCGGCCTGGACGCCTACCTGGCCTCGCTGCCTGGCATCACCGTGCTGCCCTGGAGCGAGGCCACCCGGCGGACCTTCGACCTCGCGGTGGCCTGCACGGTGCACCGCTCGATGCACCAGCTGCGGGCCCCGCTGGTCGTCCTGCCGCACGGCGCCGGATACAACCGGCTGGTCCGCCCGACCACGGGCGACGACCGCTCCCCGGCGGGTCTGTCGCGCCACGAGCTGACCTGGCACGGCCGACCGGTTCCGGTCGTGATCGGCCTCTCCCACGAGGAGCAGCTCGAACGGCTGCGGCTGGCCTGCCCGGAGGCCCTGCCCCGGGCCCGGGTGGTCGGTGACCCCTGCTTCGACCGCCTCCTGGACAGCCTGGCCGAGCGCGACCGCTACCGGCGCAGGCTGGGCGCGGTGGCAGGTCGCAAGCTCGTCGTGGTCAGCTCCACCTGGAGCGCGCACTCCTCGCTCGGCCGGTTCCCCGAGCTGCCGCTGCGACTGGTCCGCGAGCTGCCGGTGGACGAGTACGCGGTGGCCGTCGTCCTGCACCCCAACATCTGGGCCCGGCACAACCCGCTCGGCCTGCTCCGCGAGGCCGAGGACTCGGGCCTGCTGATCATCCCGCCACACAGTGGCTGGCAGGCGGCGCTGGTCGCAGCCGACTGGGTGGTCGGCGACCACGGCTCGGTGTCGCTGTACGGCGCGGCCCTCGACCGGGTGACGCTACTGACCGTGACCGGCGAGGAGGAACTCGACCCCGGGTCGCCGACGTACGCCTTCGGGCGCGGCGCCCCCGCCCTCGACCTGGACCGCGCCCTGGAACCCCAGCTCCACCGCGCGGCCGAACTCCACGACCGCAGCGGGCTGGCCGCGCTCACCGAACGCTCGCTCGGCGAGCGCGGGCACTCCGTGCGCATCCTGCGCGAGATCCTCTACTCCTACCTGCACGGCGTCGACGAGCCGAAGGACGACCCGCAGCCGACGCCCTACGCCGACCCGGTCCCGGTGGACGTGCGCCGCCCGACCTCCTACGACGTCGTGGGGGAGGCCACCGCCGAGGAGGTGGCGCTGCGCCGGTACGCCGTCGGCCCGGACCACACCGCGGCACGCGGCTTCTACGCCGTCACGGCCGAGGAGAGCCGCCTGCGCCGGCGCCTCAGCGCCGAGGTGATCGCCCGCACCGAGGCCCACGCCGAGCCGGAGCCGGCCACCTGGCTGGAGCGGACGGCCGCGCAACTGCCGGGCCTGGCCGTCGCGGTGGCCGCCCTCGAAGCCAACCGCCACCTGGTGCGGCTGCGCTCGGGTCTGCTGCTGGAGGCCGAGGCCGTTCGGCCGTGGGGCAGCGCGCCCGCCCGGCTGGACCCGGTGGTGCTCGGAGCGGCCGTCGCGCTCCGGCTGGCCGATCGGCCGGACGCCGATCTGACCGGCGCCGACCTGGTGATCCGCACCGCGCAGCGGATCACCGTCCGCTTCACCGCCCGCCCGCCGGCCCGCTGAGCGCCTGTGTCTATTCCTGCGGCGGGAGGCCGGCCAGTCGGCGCAGCTCGCGGATCCGGTCCCGTCCGGCCCGCTCCAGCTCCCGGTCGCCGACCCGGGCCGCGAGTTCGACCAGCAGCTCGCGCGCCTGCTGCTCCTTGAAGCGCTGCTTGAGATCGGCTGCCTGCTGTGCAGCCAGGGCGAGTTGGGCGATGGCGGCGGCCGTGTCCCCCAGCCGGTCGTGGATCCGGCCGCGCAGCACGCCCAGCCGCATGGCCATCGCCCGGTCCGCCGTCCGCTCGGCCTGCGCCGCGGCCTCCACCGCGACGGTCAAGGCCTGCTGCGCGCGGTCGCAGGCCAGCAGGGCCTGGGCCAGGTTGTAGCTCTGCACGATGACGCCGTGCGCGTCACCCCGGTTGGCCTCGCGGGCCCGGACGAAGAGCGCCGCCGCCTCCTCGGGCAGGTCCTGCTGAAGGCAGATCAGCCCCCGGGTCTCCCGGACCATCCCGTCGAGCCGGGGATCGGCGACCAGCCTCAGCGGCGCTTCGGCCAGGTCCAGTTGCTCGAGGGCCCGCGGGTAGTCCGCGAGCTCCAGGTGGGCGCGGGCGAGCTGGTTGCGCATCCGGATCTCGGCGTCGGGGCGGGCGTCCCAGCCCGCGGCCTCGACGCCCAGTTCGTGGGCGTCGATCCAGTCGGCGTACAGCTTCTGGCCGTGGTAGAGCGGCCACAGCGACTCGCACAGGCCCCACACCGCGCTGTGCCACCGGTGCTGAGCGGCGATCCGCAGGACGGCGGCGAAGTTCGGGCTCTCCCGCTCCAGCCAGGCCAGGTCGGGCGCGACGCCTACCGGGAAGCCGAGCGACTCGGCGGTGGCGGAGGACTCCTGGAGCCGGAAGCGCTCGCCGAGGATCCACCGGTCGGCCACCGCCGCGCAGGCCCGGTAGTACGCGACGATCCGGCGCAGGACGTCGGCCTGGTCGTCGGCGGACAGCTCGCCGAGCGCTCGGCGGCGCGCGTGCCGGCGGACCACGTCGTTGCAGGTGTAGCGGTCCTCGACGGCGGCCTCCCCGCCCGGGTCGAGGGCGAGTTCGTCGATCAGGTGGGCGCCCAGCAGCTCGTCCAGGGCCTCGTCGATCTGCTCGCAGCCGGCGGCCAGGGCGAGTTCGGCGGTGAAGGTCCGGCCGGGGTGGATCCCGATGAGGTGGTAGAGACGGCGCCCCGGTGCGGACAGCGAGCCGTAGACCTCTTCGAACGCGTCGTCCACCACCGCCTCCGTCTCCCCGCCCTCGGCGGGATCGAGTTCCCGATGCCTGGCCGACAGGTCCGCCACCACCCGGTGGACGGTCAACCGCCGGCGGGTGAGCAGTTGGCCCGCGACCGCGTTGAGCGCCACCGGCAGTCCGCCGCACAGCCGCACCAGGCTGGCCAGCTCCTGATCGGTTCCCCGCCCGGAGCCGAGCCAGCGCCGGACCAGTTCGCTGCCGGCCCCCGTGGTCAGCGGCTGCACTTCGAGGACCCGGGCACCGTGCAGCGCCAGCCCCTCCAGGCGCCTGCGCCCGGCCACCACGACCAGGCCGTCGGACGGCAGCAGCGCGCGGACCTCGGCGGCGTGCTCGGCGTTGTCGAGGAAGACCAGCAGCCGCAGACCGGCCGTGACGGAACGGAACAGCGTCACCCGCTCGCCGGTGGAGTGCGGCACGTACTCCGGCTCGACCCCGAGCGAGCGCAGGAAGCGGCCCAGGACCACCCCTACGTCGACCCCGCCCTCGTGGCGGCCCTCGCCCAGGTCGACGTAGAGCTCGCCGTCCGGGAACCGGTCCCGCTCCTGCCTGGCCCACTGCGCGACCAGCTCGGTCTTGCCGACCCCCACCAGTCCCGTGAACGCGACGATCGGCGGCCCGGCTCCGTCGCCCAGCAGCTCCAGCGCCTCGGTGAGCAGGGCGAGCTCCGCGGCCCGGTTGACGAAGCTGCGGAACGGCGGCCGGATCTGCCGGGGGACCCGCAGCCGCTCCGACGGCCGACTCCGGTCGGGCGCATGGATGTTGACGGTCCCGATGGAGGACGTCTGGAGGAGGTGTTCGACGGAACCGCCCGAGACGGTGTTGCCGACGGCCCGGTCGCGGCCTCCCGCCTCGCCTGCCTTGCCTTCGGCACCCGCCTCGCTGTCAGACATCCGTCATCCTCTCCGTCCGCCGGGCGGTTACCGGGCAACGCCGCACCAATCACCGAGATCAGCCTACGGGCTGAGGGCGTGGCAGGTGCCGAATCCCGTCCACGGCGGGCCCTGCTGTGAGATTGCAGGCGGCCGTCAGGCGCCGCTGAGCGCGAGGACTCCGTCCATCGTGCCGAGGAAGACCCGGCCGCCGGAGAGCGACGGCGAGGCGAAGTGCGGTACGGGCCCGACCGGCAGCTGCTGGCGGATCCGGCCGTCGGCCGGGTCGAGCACGTCCAGCAGTCCCCTGCCCTGGTCGACCACCCACACCGCGCCGCCGCCGACCACCGGCGACCCGGCGCCGTGGAGCGGGACGTGCCAGCCCGGACGGATCGTGCCGTCGCCGGCCACCGACAGCTGGGTGAGGCCGTCGTCGCACGGCAGGTAGAGGGTGCCGCCGTCCACCGCGGCAGCGCCGTAGGCTGCGCACACCGGGGCCTGCGAGAGCTGGCCGCCGACGCCGCCGAGATGCTCGGCGGACAGGGCGTAGGCGACGCCGCGCTTTCCCGCGATGAGGATGTGACTACCCGTCAGAGCCGGTGTGAGTGAACCGAGATCGAGGTCGGCGGCGTTGTCCTGGGCCCAGTCGGCGGGGGCGAAGAAGTCGGTCCGGTGCAGGTCGGCGGAGAGCGCGAGCACGGAGTCGGATCCGTCGTACGGGCCGCTGGTGGAGGCGCCGTTGCCCACCGAGACCAGCAGCCGGTCGCCGTCCACCACCGGTCCGCCGGGCGCCCAGATCCCGCCCTGGCCGGCGGTGGGCACCGTGTAGTCGAGGACGGGTCCGCTGCCGGTGACCGGGACCGACAGCACGGTGCCGACGTACTGCGAGCAGTCGCCGTACAGGCCGCCGAAGGTGATCTGGACCCGTCCGTTCCACAGCGCCAGCGCACCTCGCTGCTGGTGCGCGATGCGCTTCCCGCGGGGCGGCTCGACCTCCCGGCTGACCAGGGGCGCGCCGGTGGCGATGTCGAGCCCCACCAGCTGGTGCCGGCCGCCGCTCAGCTCGGCGACCGCCAGGACCAGCCCCGTGGCCGGATCGAGGACCGGCGTGCCGGTGATGCCCAGCGGATCGATGTCGCCGCACGGAAGGTCCGTGCCGGGGACGGGAGTTCCGACATGGCGGCTCCACAGGACCGCGCCGGTGGCGGCGTCGAGAGCGTAGAGGGTGTTGTTCTCGGTCGCCGCGAGAACCCTCCCCCCGACGACCAGCGGTTGGCCGTAGACCGCTCCGTCGAGCCGGGCCGCCCAGAGGCGGGCCACCTCCCCGGCCGGCGGCAGGCCGGGGGCCAGGCCGCTGCGGGCCGCGTCGCGGTGGTACGTCGGCCAGTCGCCCGGCTCCAGCACGACCGCGGCCCGTGTGCCCGGGGAGAGGGCCGCGGCGCTGGGGAAGCTCCCGCCTCGCTGGCTCCGCCCCGGGGTGCAGGCCGCCAGCACCGCCAGCACCGCCAGCGTCGCGAGCACCGCGGTCAGTGGTCCTGGACGCTTCGAGCTCGCGGTCATCCCGATGCCCCTTCCCGGGTCCGCACGGCGCAGGCCGCCTCGGGACCGCCTCCCGCCCAGCCTGGCAGCGCCCCCGGCGGGCACGGCGCCGACGCGGCGTCCGCTCACCCGGTCGGCGCACGCGCTCCCAGCAGTAGCGCTGCCGCGGTGTTCAGGAGACCTTCTCCAGGGACCAGACCAGCTCGCCGCAGAGCGGGCCGCCGCGGGCCAGTACGCTGCCGTGATCGGCTGCCAGCGGGGCGAGTTGGGAGCCGTGGCAGAGCACCGCCGCGCGCTTGCGGGCCCACTGCTCGTCGGTCAGCCGCAGGTCGTGGCGCACGGTCGTGCGGTAGCGCAGCAGCAGGTCCGGGCACGCCTGGTCGCCGGCCCACTGCGGCAGGTGGCCGGTGTACGGGTGGCCGGTGTACGGGAGGTCGGTGTACGGCAGGTCGGCGTAGACCAGCGGCGGGGGCGCGCCCAGGCGGTCCAGGGTGCGCAGGGCGAGCTCGCGGACCCGCTCGTGGTCCGGCTGGTTGCTGCCGAGCGGGACGAGGACCGTGGCGTGCGCCGGCAGCTCGGCCAGGAACCTTTCCAGGTGCGGCAGTTCGGGCGACTGTGCGTAGGGTTCGTCCGGATGGTCCAGAGCGAGCTGCTCGACACCGAGCAGCTCGCTGGCCCGGGCGTTCTCGACCAGCCGGGCCCGGTGGGCCTCGGTGGCGGAGGAGAAGCCGCAGCTGCTGTCCCACCAGGAGACCGGGAGGTGGGCCGCCGGGGCGCCGCCGAACACGGTCACCACGGCGGCCGGGCCCGGGAGTTCGGGGATCAGGCCGGCCAGCGAGAGGGTGGCGTCGCCGAAGTGCGGGGAGAGCACGACGGTGCGCCGGGGCGGTGCGGTCACCAGGGCCTGCTTTCGGTGCGGCGCGGCATCTGGTGAGGACCCTAACCGCCGTTCGGCTTATGGTCCAGACCAATCCCCTCGGGTCGTCAGCTGTCGCCCTCCGGGCCGGTGAGGTTCTTGGTGAGCCACTCCAGGGTCATCGGGATCAACTTCCCGAAGTCCGAGGTCTTGTGCTGGCCACCGGGCAGCTCGTAGTACTCGACGGTGGTCGGCGGGACGGCCTTGGCGACCCACTGCTTGACCACGTTGACCTCGTAGGCGCTGCCGCCGCCGGCCGTGGCGAGCATCCTGACGTCGGCCTTGCTGGTGGAGATCAACTTGTCCGGGCCGTTGGCGTTCTGCTCGGCCGGGTGGCCCTTCCAGAGCTGGGAGTCCGCCTTGAAGTCGCCGTCGATCGGCACGGCGGCCTTGTAGAGGTCGGGGTGCTGCATGGCCAGCTTGGCGCTGCAGTCGGCGCCGCTGGAGGCGCCCATCAGCCCCCAGCTGTCGGGGCCCTTGAGGGTGCGGAAGTTGGCGCGGACGAAGTCGGGTATGTCCTGGGACAACCAGGTGCCCATCTTGGGCTGGCCGGGGATGTCGGAGCAGTCCAGCGAGTGGTGCTCGTCCGCCGTCAGGTTCTGCACCGGCATGATCATGATGAACGGGTGTGCCTTCTGCTGCTGGACGAGCTGGGCGTCGATCTCCTGGATCGGCAGCTGGTTGTCCGTCCAGGTGTTGTAGCCGTTGCTCTGACCGCCCGCGTAGAGGGTGAGCACCGGGAAGCCGAACTTGGCGTACTTCGGGTCGTTGTACTGCGGTGGCAGCCAGACCCAGACATTGGCGGAGACGCCGGACTTCTGGCCCGCCAGGGTGGTCATCATGATCGGACCGGCCTTGGTGTCACGGGTCTTCGTCAGGTTGGCGGCCGGACCGGTCGGCATCACGACCTTGGAGTTCTTCGGCGGCGCACTGCTCGCCGCAGGGGCCGGGCTGCCCGCCGCCGCGCTGTCGCCCGGCTTGGCGTCGGCGGCCGGCTTGCTGCCACTGCTGCCACTACTGCCATTGCTGCAGGCCGCCAGGGTGCCGAACAGTGCGAGCGCGGCGATACCGGCCAGGACCGCACGAGTGCGGGTTGGCTGCGACTGCGACTGCGGGTGCTGCACGGTGAGAACTCTCCGATCGATATCACGCCCGGCCGGACGAACCGGGCGGTGGCCCCGGGCGGGGCCGCCGAGGAGGTCGCGAGCAACACGCCGGCGCACCGGCGACGTGCTGCCGACGGGCTGCCTGGGAAGCGCTCCTCCCGACCTCGGGACGGCGCGCCTGCTCCGGGTGGAGTGGCACGTCGTCCATGATCTACGACGCTGCTTCGGCCCTCGCAGTTGCCCCGGTCAGTCGGGGCCAGGGTGATCGGAGAAAGTTCCCGGTGATCCGAGTTTCACTCGAACTAATGATTGAATGCGAACTTCCGGCGGGCAGCCCAGGGTGATCCGTAGCGTCTGTCCCACGGAACGGCGTGGGCCGTCCGTGGTCTGACGGTTCGTGGGAGAGGGCGGGGCGGCAATGGCAGTGCGCAGGTCACCGGGACGGGTATCGCCACAGGGTGACTCAAAGGGTGATGTGGTGGGTGACGCGGTCGGCGAGGTCGCGGGCGGGGCGGCGGGGCTTACGCGGCGTCGGTTGCTGGCCGGCTCCGCGGCGCTGGGCGGTGGGGTGTGGCTGCTGCGCGGGGCGATCGGACCGGACTCGGCGTCGGCCGACGCCGTTGCCGCGCCGCCGGCCTTCCCCGCCGGGGTGGAGGTCTACCGGCAGGTCTTCGAGAACTGGGCCGGCGAGATCCACACCGACCAGCTGTGGACGTGCGCCCCGCGCACCCCGCAGGACGTGGTGACCCTCGCCGACTGGGCGAACGCCCAGGGCTGGCGGCTGCGCGCCCAGGGGTACCGGCACACCTGGGCGCCGCTCACGGTGGCGGACGGCACACCGTCCTCGGCCGCCGTGCTGCTGGTGGACACCACCCGCTACCTCACCGCGCTGAGCCCGGCCACCACGGCGGGCGGCCTGTCCGCCGTCCGCGCACAGGCCGGCGCGGGGATGGAGCAGGTGCTCGCCTTCCTCGCCGACCGCGGCCTGGGCGTCACCAGTTGCCCGGCCCCCGGGGACGTGACGCTCGGCGGCGTGCTCGCCATCGGCGGTCACGGCACGGCCGTCCCGGCCGCCGGCGAGACCGCTCTGCCCGGTCACGGCTACGGGTCGGTCAGTAATCTGGTCACCGAACTCACCGCCGTGGTCTGGGACGAGGCCGCCGGCCGGTACGCGCTGCGCACCTTCAGCCGGGCCGAGGCCGACAGCGCCGCGTTCCTGGTCCACCTCGGCCGGGCCTTCGTGACGGAGGCAGTGCTGGTCGCCGGGGCCGACCAGAACCTGCGCTGCGTCAGCCGCCTGGACATCCCTGCCACCGAGCTCTTCGCCGCTCCCGGGTCGACGTCCAGCTCCCGGCGGTTCGCCGACTTCCTGGAGCGCGACGGTCGGGTGGAGGCGATCTGGTTCGCCTTCACCGAGTACCCGTGGCTGAAGTCCTGGAGCGTCACGCCCGACAGGCCGTTCCCCTCGCGGGCCGTCGACCAGCCCTACAACTACCCGTTCTCCGACAGCATCCCGACCCCGGTCGCCGATCTCGCCGGTCAACTGGTCGGCGGGTCCTGGGCGCTGGCGCCGGTCTTCGGCCAACTCCAGTTCCTGCTGGCCCGGCTCGGCCTCACCGGGGACATCACCGACGTGCTGCTCTCCGGCGGCCTGCTGCGCGACCTGCTCACCCTCGACGTGATCACCCACCTGCTCGCCAGCGGCCTGAGCTCGGACCTCTGGGGCCCGTCGCGCACCCTGCTGCAGTACGTCCGGCCGACCACCCTGCGGATGACCGCCAACGGGTACGCGGTGATGTGCAAGCGGGACGACGTGCAGTGGGTGGTCAGCCAGGTCACCTCCGGCTACCAGAACCTGCTGACGGAGTACCAGGCGCGCGGCGCCTTCCCGATCAACGGCGCGGTGGAGATCCGGGTGACCGGCCTCGACGATCCGGCCGTCGTCGGCGTCCCGGGCGCCCGCGCGCCGCTGCTGTCCGCACTCAGCCCGCGGCCGGACCACCCCGAGTGGGACGTCGCGGTCTGGTTCGACGTGCTGACCCTGCCGTCCACCCCCGGGCTGCACCAGTTCGGCCGCGACCTGGAGCAGTACCTGCTGACCACCTTCGACGGGACGCGGGCCGCGCTGCGCGTCGAGTGGTCCAAGGGCTGGGCCTACACCGCCGACGCCACCTGGGCCGACCCGGACGTGATAGCCCGGGTGATCCCCGACAGCCACCGGGCCGGCGGCGGCGCGGGCTGGGACGAGGCGGTCGCCACCCTCAACCGCTACGACCCGCACCGGGTCTTCAGCAGCCCGCTGCTGGACACCCTGCTGCGCTGAGCCGAGGGCACGGTCACCGCGCTGGGGAGCAGCGCGGTGACCGGCCGCGCCGCGTCGCAGCGGCGGCGGGAACGGGGGAGAGTTGAGGGGAGAGCCGGGCCGCCCCCGCCCCGCCGGGTGCCGTGCGGCCCCGAGGAGCGGACCGACCCCGAGGGAGCCGACCGTGCCTGAGGACGTCCTGCCGCGGCCACCCGCCCCACTGGGCCTGCGGACCGCCGAGGCGGCGCGCCTGCCCCGCGGGTCGCGCCGGCTGCTGGTCGGCGCCTACGTGCTGCTCGTCGCGGCGATCGTCGCGGACCTCGTCACCGGCCCCGGGACCACCGTCTCACCCGTGCTGGCCGCCGTCCCCGTCCTGGCGGGCACGGGCAGCCGCACCGCCCGGGTGCCGCTCCTGGCCGGCCTGCTGGCGCTCGCGTCCGTCGGGCTGCTGAGCCTGGCCAACCCGGACGTGCCGACCTCCGTCCACGTGGCCGCCCTGATCGCCGTCGCTGCCGTCACGATGGCCAGCACCGCCAACGTCGTCCTGCTGCTGGCCCGCGACCGCGAGCTGCGCGAGGTCCGCTCGGTGGCCGAGGCGGCCCAGTGGGCCCTGCTGCGCCCGGTTCCGGCGCGGGTCGGCCCGCTGCGCATCGCCGTCCGGTACGCGGCGGCCGCAGCCGAGGCCAGGATCGGCGGGGACCTCTACGAGGTGCTCGACACCCCGCACGGCGTGCGGATCCTGCTCGGCGACGTGCAGGGCAAGGGCCTGGCGGCGGTCGAGACGGCCTCGGACGTGCTGGGCGTCTTCCGCGAGGCGGCCCGCACCGAGGGCGACCTCGCCGCGGTGGCCGAGCGGCTGGACTCGCAGCTCGCCCGCGGTGCGCGGGGCGACCGGTTCGTGACGGCCGTCCTGGTCGGCGTGCCTCTGGGGGCGAAGCCGGCGCAGGTGGTCAACTGCGGCCACCCCTCGCCCCTGCTGCGGCGGGCGGGCAGGGTCAGCGAGGTGGACCCGCCCGGCTTCGCGCCGCCGCTGGGTCTGCGCGACCTGACCGGTGAGCACTACCGGGTCCGCAGCATTCAGCTGTACCCGGGCGATCTGCTGCTGCTCTACACCGACGGGGTCTCCGAGGCGAGGGATGCGAACGGGCGCTTCTACCCGCTCGCATCCCGGCTCGCCGCCTTTCCCGCGCAGGAGCCGGGCCCGGTGCTCGACCAGCTGCTGACGGACGTCGGCGGCTACGTCGTCGAGGGCCTGACGGACGACGCGGCCCTGCTGGCCGTCCGCTGCGAGGCGTGAGTCCGCGCGCTCACCGCCCTTCGGCCGCCGGGCGGATCCTGCCGGGGACAATGAGCGCCATGACTACCCATCACGAGGGCGACGCCCCCGATCCGGAGTACCTCAGCCGGCAGCTCCACCACCGGCTCGACCGCATCGAGGCACTGCTCACGGGCGGCGCGGCCGAAGCGGCTGGCGGGCCTGACGCGGCTGGCGGGCCAGCCGCGGCAGTCGCGGCCGTCGTGGCGAAGGATGCGGGCGGCCTCCCCACCCGCCCGGTCTGGCGGGTGGGGACCGAGGCCGAGCAGCGCTGGGCCGTGACGGTCGCGATTCTGTCCGCCGTCGCACTGCAGCTCTTCCTGCCGCCGCGGTTGAGCATCCACCCGCGCTGGATGCTCCCGGCGCTGGAGATCGGCCTGCTGATCGCCCTGGTCGCGCTGAACCCGCACCGCCGGCTCGACCGCAGCACCCGTGCCCTGCGTTCGCTGAGCCTGGCGCTGGTCGCGGCGATCAGCCTCGCCAACGGCTGGTCGGCGGTCAAACTGGTCCGCGAGCTGATCACCGGCGCCGGAGCGCCGACCCCGCTCGGGCTGCTCGGCACCGGCGGCGCGGTCTGGGCGACGAACGTGATCGCCTTCGCGCTCTGGTACTGGGAGTGGGACCGCGGCGGCCCGGCCGCCCGCTCCCGCGGCACTGCCGACTACCCCGACTTCCTCTTCCCGCAGATGCAGCAGCCGGACATCGCCCCGGCCATGTGGGAGCCCGGCTTCCTGGACTACCTCTACGTGGCCTTCACCAACGCGACCGCCTTCAGCCCGACCGACACCATGCCGCTCTCGCTCTGGGCCAAGATGCTGATGATGCTGCAGTCCGTGGTGTCGTTGCTGACCGTGCTCCTGGTGGTGGCCCGCGCGGTGAACATCCTGCACTGATCGCAGGGGGTTCTGGAGATCGGCGGGACAGCCGGCACCCGGACGGGCCAAGATGGGAGGAGGCCGGGCGGGCGCACCCCGTCCGTCGGATGAGGTGGTTACGGTGAGTACGTCACGGCCCGCATCCTGGTGGCGCGGGCCTGCGGGCGCCGAGCCACCGGAGGAGGACGTCCTCGACACGCTCGCCGAGCTGCTGCGATCAGCGCCGGAGCGGGTCGGCGCGCAGTTGGGCGGGCTCTACCTGCTCTCCGAGGACGGCCAGCTGCTCGAACTGGCGATGACGCTGGGGGCCGCGCGGCAGTTCACCAGACCGTGGCAGGGCGTGGGCCTGGGCACGCCGATACCGGTGGCTGATGCGGTGCGCAGCGGCCGGGTGATCTGGGTGGGCGGCGCGGAGGAGCTGGCGAGCCGGTATCCGCGGGTCGCGGTCGCCATGCCGTACACCTTCTGCCTGGCCGCCGCCCCGGTCGTCGCGCGGCGGACCACGTACGGCGCGCTCTTCTTCCTGTGGCCCGCCGCGCATCCGCCCGAGCTGTCGGCGCGTGAGCGCCGCGGGCTGACGGTACTCGCCTCGCAGCTGGGCGAGGTGCTGGCACGGGCGGCGCAGGCGGGCCGTCCGGTCCGACCCGGCCCGCGACCTGCGGCGATCGACGCCGAGAACGTAGCGTCGGACTCGCTCGCGGCGATAGTGGCGCGGCTGCCCGGGGGCATCTGCGGCGTCGACCTGGACGGCCGGCTGACCGTTGTCACGCCGAGCGCGGCCGAGCTGCTCGGGGAGCCGGCCGAGCGCCTGCTGGGGGCCAAGCCGTGGGTGGCGCTCCCGTGGCTGCGCGATCCCGTCTACGAGTACCACTACCGCGCGGCGGTGATCAGTGGGCGGACCATGGCGTTCGTGGCGCTGCGGCCGCCGGACCGGTGGCTGTCCTTCCAGCTCTACCCGGACGCCTCCGGGGGACTCACCGTCAGCGTCACCGCCGTCGACATCGCCCAGCACGACCGCCCCGTCGCCGACCCGCCCGCCGAGTCCGTGGTGCACACCCGGCCCGGAGCGCTGTACCACGTGCTGCACCTCGCCAGCGCGCTGACCGAGGCCGTCAGCGTGCAGGACGTGGTGCGCATGATCTCCGACCAGATCGTGCCGGGCTTCGGCGGCCAGGCCGTCGCGGTGCTGATGGTCGAGGGCGGCCGGCTGCGCATCGTCGGCCACCGCGGCTACCCGCCCGGCCTGGTGGACGAGTTCGACGGCACCCCGCTGTCCGAGTCCACGCCCGGGGTCCAGACGTCGACCAACGCGGTGCCGACCTTCTTCGAGACCCGGGCGGAGCTGGAGCGCCTCTACCCCGACCGCCACGAGACCCAGGACAACATGGCCGCCTGGGCCTACCTGCCGCTGGTCACCTCGGGCCGGCTGATCGGCACCTGCGTACTGGCGTTCGCCGAGCCGCACCGCTTCAGCATGGAGGAACGCACCGTCCTCACCTCGCTGGGCGGTCTGATCGCGCAGGCCCTGGACCGCGCCCGGCTGTACGACACCAAGCTCGGCCTCGCCCACGGCCTCCAGGAAAGCCTGCTGCCCCGCGCCCTGCCCGACCTACCGGGCCTGGAGACCACCGTCCGCTACCTCCCAGGCACCGAGGGCATGGACGTCGGCGGCGACTTCTACGACCTCATCCGCCTCGACGGCGACAGCGCGGCCGTCGTGATCGGCGATGTCCAGGGCCACAACGTCAACGCCGCTGCCCTGATGGGCCAGCTCCGAACCGCCGTACGCGCCTTCTCCACGGTCGACGCCGACCCCGGCACGGTGCTCGCCCGCACCAACAGCCTGCTGGCCGACCTGGACACCACGCTGCTCGCCAGCTGCCTCTACCTGCGCGTCGACCTCGCCGGCCGGGTGGCCTGGCTGGCCGACGCCGGGCACCCCGCGCCGCTGCTGCGCACCCCCGACGGCCGGGCGAGCGCCCTGGAGCCACGCAGCGGCCTGGTACTGAACGTCAACCGAACCGCCGAGTACCCACTGACCCGCGTCGACCTGCCGGTCGGCACCACCCTGGTGCTCTACACCGACGGCCTGATCGAGGCCCCCGGCGTCGACCTCGACCAGGCCGTCGCCGACCTCGCCGCCACCCTCGCCCGCCACGGCGGCGAACCGCTGGAGAAGCTGGCCGACGCCCTCATCGGCGAAGCCAGGCAGGCCGAGCACCGCACCGACGACATCGCCCTCCTGCTGGTCCGGGCAGTCCCCCGCTAACCCGGGCGTCGCGGACGATCGCGGTGATGATCTCCTCCGGGACCAGTCCGCCGGAGTTGATGATCTCGGCTGCTCGGATCCCCAGATCGGTGCCCTGGGACAGCTGAGCGCGCATGAGATCGCCGAAGCGGATCTGCGGCACTGCCCGGGCCGCAGCCAGCGAGGCGGCCGGATTTTCCCGCGGGGGCGCCGGTACTTGCAAGAGGACGACGCGCATCAGCCCATGGCGGTCGAGCAGTTGGTGAAGGCGTTCGATGGGCACGATCGGGTTGGCTGCCATTCGGCTTTGCGTGACCGGTAGCGGCCCTTGCCGTTCCTTGGGCCCTCGGAGGAGACTCAGTACCCGCTGAACTCACCTGGAAATTCATGGACGGGGACCTTTCCGGAAAACGCGTTGCCACAGCCGGGGGCGGATCCGCTGGGCGGTTCCGAGGGGTCCCAGCTCTTCCCGGGCTGCCGCGAGCGCTTTTTCAGCAAGCGCCACAAGGTCAAGGAACTTTCCGGGCCGAGCAGCAGTCAGTGACCGGACGGTCTTCATGGCGTCTTCGGCCGCCGCCAACGCCTCGGCCGGCCACCCCGCCGCAGAGAGTCGGCGGCTGAGAATCATCGACTCCTCGGCGAGGCTGGGCAGATGGGTGAGGGGGTCGGCTTCAGCGAGTCGGCGGTGGATCGCCACGCTCTCCTGCTCAGGAATCACCGCGTCCTTCGAGCGGCCCAGCGCCGCGAATCCCGTACTGAGGCTGCTCAGTGCCATCGCCAGATGGGGCAGCTGGCCCGTCGGGTCGGCCTCAGCGGCCTGGCGGTAGAGGTCGACCGCCTCCTGGGTGGCGGCGAGTGCGTCCCGCGGACGGCCCAGCTCCAAGAGCCAGAAGCCGATGTTGTTCAGTGCCGCCGCGAGCTCGGGCAGGTGGACTGCCGGGTCGGCCTCGACCAGCCGACGGCTCAGGTCGACAGCCGCGTACGTGGTGCCGACCGCCTCGTGAAGGCGGTCGCACTGCGCGAACAGGGCGCCGAGATTGATCAGGGATATCGTCAGGCTGTGTCGGTGGCCTGGAGGGTCGGCCTCGGCCAGTCGGCGGCGGATCGCCACCGCCTCCTCCATCGCGGCGAGCGCACCCTGGTGCCGCCCCAGCTCGGTCAACAGACGGCCGAGGTTGGTCAGCGCGATGGCGAGGTGGGGAAGATGGGTGCCAGGGTCAGCCTCGGCGAGTCGGCGCACGATGTCCGCCGCCTCTTGCACGGGGGCGAGCGCGTCCCGGCGCCGGCCCAGCTCCGACAGCCGAACGCCTCGGACGTTCAGCGCCTCCGCGAGGTGGGGCAGCTGGGTGAGGGGGTCGGCTTCGGCCAGTTGGCGGCGGATCGCCACCGCCTCTTCCATCGCGGCGAGCGCGGCCCGGTGCCGGCCCAGCGCTGACAGCCGGATGCCTTGCTCGCTCAACGACTCGGCTCGCTCCGCCTCGGCCACTCGGTGGCGGATCCCCGCCGCTTCCTCGTCTGCGGCGAGCGCCTCCTGCTGCCGCCCAAGCTCGGTCAACCGGAGGCTGAGATTGGTCAGGAACGAGCTGAGAAGACCTTGATGGGCTGCTGGATCGGTCTCGACGAGCCGGCGGCCGACCTCAACGGCCTCCTGGGCGGGGGCAAGCGCTTCCTGGATACGGCCACGCTCGGCGAGTATGACGCCGAGGTTGCTCAATGACGCAGCCAGGCGGGGCAGCGCGGTGGTGGGTTGCATCTCGGCAAGTCGCCGGAGAGCCATCACCGACTCCTGGAGTGGGCTCAGGGAGTCGTGGTCGCCATCGATTCGCTGCAGCCACAGGCTGAGGTCGTTGAGTGAACCGGTGAGGTCGAGCAGATGAGTGATGGGGTCGGCCTCGGCCAGTCGGCGCCGGAGCACCGCGCTCTCCTGTGCGGGAATCACCGCGTCCTCGAAGCGGCCCAGTGCCGCGAATCCCATGCTGAGGCTGCTCAGTGCCCTCGCCAGCTGGGATGCATGGCCTGCCGGGTTGGCCTCGGCGGCCTGGCGGTAGAGGTCGACCGCCTCCCGGGTGGGGGCGAGCGCCTCCTGGGGACGGTCCAACTTCAGGAGCGTGAAACCGATATTGTTCAGCGCTGCGGCGAGGTCGGGCAGATGAGCTGCGGGGTCGGCTTCGGCGGCCCGACGGTAGAGGTCGGCTGCTTCCTGAGTGATGATCAGGTCGTCCTGAGGACTTCCGCACTTCCCGAGCAGCACGCCGAGGTTGAGTAGGGCGCTCGCCAGTTCGGGTAGCTGATCCGCTGGTTCGGTCTCGGCAAGTCGGCGGCGAATCGCCACCGACTGCTCGGACGCGGCCATGGCCTCCTGGAGCCGGCCGGCCTCTGAGAGCCTTGGGCTCAGGTTGTTCAGGGTCAGAGCGAGCTGGGGCAGGTGGGTGGTGGGGGCAGCTCCGGCCAGGCGGCGTTCGATCGCCGCTGCCTCCTCTGCGGCGGCGAGGGCCTGCGTCCTACGGCCCAGTCCCGCGAGGATGGCGCAGAGGTTGCTCAGCGCCCCTGCGAGGCGGCCCAGTTCCGCGGCGGCGTCGGCCCCGGCCAGGTGGCGGAGAATCGCCACCGCCTCCTCGGTCGGCGGGAGAGCCTGCTGGTACAGGCCGGCGTTGCTGTAGCGCCAGCCGAGGTTGTGGCAGAGCGTCGCACGCGTGTCGGGGTCGGTGGTGCGGGCGAGTTCGTGCTCGGTGACGCGCCGGGTGAGGGCGGCGGCGCCGAGGTCGAGATCGACGTGCCGGCCGCGGGGCAGCTGGGCTTCGACGCCGGCCAGGATCGCGGGGTCGAGGGTGGTGAGGTCGGCGAGGCGGATGAGCGCGGTACTGCCCGCCGTGCGTGCCAGGGCTGGGTGCCGACGAAGGAGCGGTTCCAGGTGATGGACGGTCAGGTGGGGCCAGCGGTGGGCGGCCTCGATCAGGACGGTCAGCGCCTGGCGGGTGCAGGGGAGCGGGCCGGTGTCACCGGCCCTGGGCGCCAGCAGGAGTTCCGGCGCGCCGGTGGCCCAGGAGTCGGTGGCGTAGTAGTCGAACTGCTGTTCACTGCCGGGTAATGTGAGGGCGAGGAAGTCCTCACCGAGCCGGTCGGGGTAGAGCGGTTCCAGGACGCGGCCGGGGTCCTCGGGCGGGTAGCAGTGGGTGTGGTCGCGCAGGATCTGATCGGATGCGGCGGCGCTGGTGGCGACACCCGTGCGGGCCAGGACTTCCGACGCGCTGGTGGGATCCAGGGGGCGGGTGAGGGTGGCGAGGTAGACCGCGCGTCCCATGGTCTGCTCGCTGGTCGCCACGGGCCCCTTCCCGCCGTTGTACGAAGAGCGCCAGTGGTCGTGTTCACGGTCCAACAGGTAGGACGACAGATGGGCCTGGTCACAGCCGACCGGAGGCAACTCTCCGCGGGAGAGGGCGTCGACGTCAACCAAGGCCTTCATGTGCACGGTTAGCGTCAGGCCGTACATCGGATCGTCGAGGTCGCCGGGGACCTCAAGGGCGGCGCGGTCGGGGGGCGCGAAGACCTCGGCGAAGCGGTCCCGGGCTGCGGTGTACATCTGGGAGCGCATGCCGGTGTCGTCCGGGAGTGCCGCCAAGGTGATGGTGTTGACGTCGAGGATGTCGATCTTGGTGAACTGGTGGGCGAGACCCTGCCACCACATGCCGGCGGGGCGGGCCACCAGGAGAAGGCGCAGCCGGTCGCGGGCGGCGTCCCGGTGCTGGCGCACCAGGGTTATCAGGTCCTCCAAGGGCCAACGGTCGGCGTAGTCGACGATCAGCACCAGGCCCGGCGAACGCACCGTCAGGCTCTCGTCCTCGCCACCCGCCGCGGCGACCTCGCTGCGGTGGCGTGCCATCGCGACGGCCCACCCGCCCTGCGCCGAGCGGATGGCGAACTCGCCGGCCAGCCGCGTCTTGCCCGCGCCGCCTTCGGCATGGAGCAGGCGGACCGACAAGCCCGGAACCCGGTCGTCCCGCCAGGACTCCAACAGGTCCAGCTCCGGGCGCGGAAGGAACGGGACCACGCGGTGACGGGCCATCAGCAGCCGGCTGGGCACACGGCTCAGCCCGGCGGGCACCTCGGCCGGATCAGCGAGGGGGAGTGCCTCCACCCGGTACGGCGGCGCACCGCGGTAGATGTAGTTGTACTGATCGCCGTGCTGCACCGCGTTCACCCGGGCGTGACCAGCCGCCGCGATGGTCTGCGTGAACACCGCGCCGTCCGGCTGGGTCCAGCCCTGTGTCTGCTCGCTCACGCGTCGGCCTCACGGGCCGCCGTACCCCTTTGACGGTCGGGGGCCGAGGAATCCATGTAGTAGTTGTGTTGGTTCCCGTGCTGCACCGCGTTGACGACGCCGTGGCCACTGGCGGTGATGGTCTGCGCCCAGCTCCGCTGGGCCTGCGGCAGTTCCTCGCGGACCTCGTCGATCAGCGCCGTCAGCTCGGCCGCGGCGTCGGGGTCCTCGCGCAGCAGGGCCACCGGGCGCCGCCGCCACGGCCCGACCAACTCCTGCCGGGCCGCCTCGGCGTTCTCGTCCTGTGCCACGACAACGGCGTCACCCTCCAGTTGGGTCTCGACAGTCTGGAGATCATGGCCTCGATGGTGGAACAGTCGGACCGTTTGGGCACGGGTCGACTGCCAGGCATCGGTAGCCATCGCCGCCACTACCGTCGTGGCGCCGGTCAGGGCCAAGGCCTCAATTATCTGCTGAGCGTCCTGCGGGTCCGGCATTGAAGCTCCCGTGCTGGCAGACAACTTGGGGCGCCAATCATCCCGCCCGAACCGCACCTGGCGCAGGCGTTCGACTGTAGAGCCGCACGATTCACGGCCACGCTCGGCCTGCGCGATCGTACCCATGTCGCCTCACAGCCCCGAGGGTTGACGGCTGGTCAGGTCAAGGGCCCGCCGTGGTACCAGTGGCTGGGGCTGGCCCGGCGCGAGGAGTATCTGATGCCTCGCGCCGGGTCAGTGCGTGTCGGTCAGGTGAGGGAGTCGACCAGTTCGGCGATTGCGGTCAGGGGTTGGTGGGCCGCGAGTTGGGTGGCCAGGGTGGCGGCGTTGGTGCGGTAGGTGGGGTCGGCGAGGATTCGGTCGACGGCCTCGCGCAGTTCCGGTTCGCCTGGGCGGCCGGTGCGCAGGTCGATGCCGACGCCGCGCCAGGCGACCCGGGCGGCCACCTCGGGCTTGTCCTCGCTGCCGCCGGCGACCACCAGCGGTACCCCGAAGGTGAGGGCGGTGTGGACGCCGCCGTAGCCGCCGTTGCTGATCAGTACGTCGGCGTGCGGCAGCAGGCGGTCGAACGGCAGGTAGCCGGCGGCCCGGACGTTGTCCGGCAGGCCGCCGAGCGCCTGGGCCAGCAGCTCGGGCCCGTCCTGGCGGGCGGTGGCGGCGACCACCAGCAGGTCGGGGCGGTCGGCGAGGGCCCGTACTGCGGGGACCAGCAGCTCGGTCGGGTCGTCGTTGGCCAGGGTGCCCTGGGTGACCACCGCGACCGACCGGGCCGCCGTCAGGTCCGGCCACCACGCGGGCAGTTCCGCCTCGCCCCGGGTCTGCAAGGGCAGCGCGCCGATGTACCGCAGCGAGGCCGGCGCGTCGCTGCGCGGGTACTCGAACCCGGGGACGGTCAGTTGCAGGTAGTGGTCGGGTACGGCCACGGCGGCGTCCGCCCGTGGCCCCGGCGGCAGTTCGGCCCCGACCGTGGCGAACACCTCGGCCGCGTACCTGCGCAGCGGCTCGCCGCGCTGCGCCGCCGCGGCGTTCAGCTCGCGGTTGCGGGCCCGGCCCTCCGGTCCCGGCTGGGGCGGCAGGGCGAGGCCGAAGGGTGCGGTGTCGACGCTCTGCATCATCGGCGGCGCCACTCCGATGCTCACCACGGCCGGCCGCTCGTCGCGCGGGTGGGCCAGCGCCAGGGCCAGCGCGCCGTGGAAGAAGCAGTCGCCGATCACGGCCGTGGCCGGGAACTCGGCCAGCAGAGCGCGCAGCGCCCGGTACTGCGCGGGGACCGGGTCGATGAAGATGTGCCGGGCGTCGAAGGCCATCCGCTGCGGCCCGGGCGCCAGTTCGGCCCGGCCCGGGAAGTGGTCGTTGATCCGGCGGTCGTCGAAGTCCGCCTCCGCCGGCAGGGCGACGAATCGAGCCCCGGTCTTCTCGGCGGCCTCGGCGAACCGCGCCCCGCCGAGGAAGGCCACCTGGTGCCCGCGGGCCACCAGGTCGGCGGTTATCGCCAGCAGCGGCGCGGTGTGCCCGTGCGCGGGCATGGCGGCAGTGATGATCATGGACATGTGAACCCCCCAATGGTTCGTCGGCCGGTCCGTGCGCACCCCGTGGTCGTTCCTGCGCACCCGGCCTGCAGCGCAGGCTAGCTCACGCCGGCGCGGTGTGGCTCGGTGGCGGGCTCCGGGTGGCCCGCAGGCGTCGGCTCCGGTCGGGCGCCTGCGGACTCGAGGCGGAGCATGGCCTCCTCGTCCGGGCTGCCGGGGGCTGCCTGGTAGACCACCATGCGCTGGCCGCCGGTCCGGGCGAGTTGCATGACCTCGTAGGTCAGGGTCATCGGTCCGACCTTCGGATGCCGGAAGGACTTCTGCCCGCCGCCGCGTTCGCAGACGTCGTACCGCTCCCAGAGGCTCGCGAACTCCGGTGACTTCAGCACCAGTTCGCCGACCAGCGTGGTCAGTTCGGGGTCGTCCGGGTCGGCCCCGGCGACCGCCCGCAGATGCGCGACCGAGAGCGCGACGGTGTCCAGCCACGGCTCGTAGAGCGTCCGGCCGAGCGGGTGGAGGAAGAGATAGCGGGTCAGGTTGCGCTGTTCCAGGGGCCAGTCCCAGAGCCCGGGCAGTAGCCGCCGACCGGGCGGGTTAGCGGCCAGCACACGGTTGTAGCGGCTCACCACGTAGGCGGGCAGCGGGCGCACCGACTCCAGCATCCGCAGGATCGAGTCGCGGACGGTGTGGTCCGTGCAGGCCGTCAACTCGGAGGCCCGGCCGGAGGCCAGCTCCGCGAGCTCGTGCAGACGTTCGTAGCCGTCGCCGCGCAGCCGCAGGGCACGACCGAGGGCGTCCACGACGGCGGGGGAGGGGTTGGTCTCCCGGCCGCGCTCCAGGCGGATGTAGTAGTCGACGCTCACCCCGGCCAGCACGGCCAGCTCCTCCCGGCGCAGACCGGGAGTGCGACGCACGCCCGCGCCGACCGGCAGGCCGGCGTCCTCCGGGCGGACCTGGGCCCGACGGGCCTTCAGATATCTGCCCAACTCAGTGCCCCGCGCGTCCGCTGATGCTGTCATCTGATCATTATCGCAGGTGGGCGGCGAGCGTTGGGGGGCTGTGTCAGGGCCTGGAACGCGGCACCCCGGGTACAGCGCGGTCTGCCGGACGGCCGCGCGGAAGCGCAGAGTTGGTCGGGAGCGGGCGGCCAGGCCGCCGGGGCCCAGGGGGTGCGAGACACCGGACCGCGGCCCTGGCGGGCTGCGCCGCCCGCCGCGGATCCACTCCGACTGTCCATCAGACCTACGTTCTTCCAAGGAGTTCACCATGCCGGCCACGCCCGCGCCTACGCCCACGCTCCAGCGACGACAGCCGGACCGGGCCCGACCGGCCGCGCAGCGGCGCAGCGGCGTCACGCTCGTCGCCTCGCTGCTCGGGTTCACGGTGATCACCATCGACGTCTCGGCCGTGAACATCGCACTGCCCGCGATCCGCGACTCCCTCAGCGGCGGGATGACCGGACTGCAGTGGGTGGTGGACGCGTACACCCTCATGTTCGCAGCCCTGATGCTCTCCGCAGGCGCCCTCGCCGACCGGGTCGGCGCCCGGCGCGCCTACGCCTGGGGCGTCGCCCTGTTCACCCTCGCCTCGCTCGGCTGCGCGCTCGCGCCCGGCATCGGTGTGCTGGTCGCCGCGCGCGTGGCGCAGGGCGGCGCCGCCGCGGTGGTGATGCCGGCCTCGCTGGCGCTGATCCGGCAGACCTACGAGGACCCCCGGGCTCGCGCCCGCGCCATCGCGCTGTGGACGGTCGGCGGCTCGGTGGCGATGGCCGCGGGACCGGTGCTGGGCGGGCTGCTCACCGACTCGGTGGGCTGGCGGGCGGTCTTCCTGCTCAACCTCCCGGTGGGCGCGGTGATCCTGGGACTGCTGATCCGGGTGCCGCGCTCCCCGCGCCGGCCCGCCGCGCTGGACGGCGGCGGCCAGCTCACGGCCGTACTGGCCCTGGCCGGGCTGGCCTTCGCGGTGATCGAGGGCGGTCACCTGGGGTGGACGAGCGGCCCTGTGCTGGCCGCCGGCGCGCTCGCCGTCGCCTCCGGTTGCGCCTTCCGTGCGATAGAGGCTCGGCACCGCCAGCCCATGGTCCCGCTGGGTGTGCTGAGGGACCGCAGGGTGGCCGTCCCGCTCGCGGTCGGCTTCGCCGTCAACGCCGCCTTCTACGGCGGGATCTTCCTCCTCGGTCTGTACTACCAGCAGCTGCGCGGAATGCCGGGGATCGCGGCCGGGCTGATGTTCGTCCCCATGTCGGTCGTGGTGACGGCAACCAACCTGGTCTCGCCGCGGCTGGCGGAGCGGGTCGGACGGCGGCCGGTGATCGTCGCCGGGCAGCTGGTCTTCACTGCGGCGATGCTGGCCATGCTGCCGCTGGCCGCGCACACCCCGGTGTGGCTGGTGCTGGTCCTGCTGCTGCCGCTGAGCATCGGCGGGGCGCTCGTGGTGCCCGCGCTGACCGCGCTGCTGATGGACGCCGTCCCCGCCGAGCGCTCCGGGACTGCGTCGGGGCTGCTCAACTCCCTGCGCCAGACCGGCGGGGCGCTCGCCGTCGCGCTCTTCGGCAGCCTGCTCTCCGGCCCCGGCGGCGACTTCTCGCTCCCGGGCATGCGCCTCGGCCTCCTCGCGGTCGCCGCCCTCCTCCTGGCCACCGCCGCGCTCTCCCGCCTCCTGCTGCCCCGCGGCTGACCACCGTCATGTCCGACCGTACGACGCCGACCGCCTCGGTCGGGACCACGCGCCGCAAGGGGGAGCAGACAGGGCGGGTCGGCGCTGACCTGAAGGATGACAATCACGCCGTCCGTACCCTCGCACGGCGTGATTCTCCTACGCGGCAGGCCCGCAAGCGCGCTGCGCGGAGTAACATGGAATTTGCCGGAACAATTGAACGGCAGAGCGATCGCGAGGAGGTAACCAGATGCAGCTTGGTGAAGCAGAAGCCCTGACGCTGCGACTCGTGACCGCGAAATTCTCACCCAGCTTTCGGCGGGGAGATTGACAAGGACACGTAGGGGTGGGGGCGCAGGTACAAATCCTGTTGTCAGACCAGCATGTGTGATCAGGGTGCAGGCCGTTTCCGCAGAGAATGCGGGAGCGGCCTTTTTGCGCTCGGGGGAATACCGTAGAGGTATGTCTGTCTACATCAAGCTTGCGAGCGAGGCCCGGTCTCCTGGGGAGCCGTCCAGCGGTCCGCTGGACGTGCAGTACGAAGACAAGCCCGTGACCACCACCTATGAGTACGACGTGCACCCCAGCGGAGCTTTGCGGATTCTGCGAGTTTCGGAGAACGGTCCCCATGTGGTCGAGGGGTTCTTCGGTGTCGGAGCGTGGCTTCAGGTTACCGGGACGTATCGACGAAGCGGCTCCGAATACTGATTGTCCTGCCTCGGTGGACCCGGTGTCGGCCAGAGCGCCGCGACCGGCGACAGCCGAAGTAGGCACGCGGGCCTTGCGCGGGGGCGCGTCAGCGGTCGGTGCGGCGCAGGCCGGTGCGGCGGAGGCCGACGATCCGCATCACGGCTGCCACCGCGCCCGCGCCCACCGTCGCCCCCAGAACGACCAGGGCCGGCCGGTCCAGCCAGGCGCCCGCGGTCAGCGCCGCCAGCGCTCCCGCCAGCAGCAGCGCGCCGACGATCGCCACGGTCCAGATGCTGTCCCAGGCAGCGCGCAGCCCGACGTGCCCGGTTCGCAGATGTCGCTCCAACCTGCGATCACAGGCCAGCTGACACTCGATGTCGAGCAGGATCTGCCGCTCCCGCTCCGAAAAGCCCGCGCTCACGGCTGTCCACCTCCTCGCGCGCCGGTAGCCCTCCTATGGCGGATACCCCCACCAGGGCCGCGAACACGTCGGTCGGGCGCTCAACGCAGCGGAAATCGCGATGACGGCCTGGGTCCCGCCGGGCCGCGGACCGGGTGCCTCGGGCGCACGGACCGGCGGACGAAGGCGAAGGTCAGGACACCGTGAGCGCGGCGGCGCCGATCAGGCCCGCGTCGGGGCCCAGACCGGTGCGGCGGACCTCGACCGGGTGCACGTAGGGCAGGGCGGCGTAGGTGTGCAGGTGCCGCCGCAGCGGGGCGAGCAGCAGCTCGCCCGCCTGCGCCACGCCGCCGCCGACCACCGCCAGGCGCAGGTCCAGCAGGGTGGCGGTGGCCGCGATGCCCGCGGCCAGTGCCCGGGCCGCGCGGTCGTAGGCCGCGAGGGCCAGCGAGTCGCCCTGACGTGCGGACTCGGCGACCGCGGCGGCGTCGGCGGCGCCGCCGCGGGCGGCGGGCTGCCAGCCGGAGCGCAGCGCCTGGCGGGCGATCGCGGTGCCGCTGGCTAGCATCTCCAGGCAGCCGCGTGATCCGCACGGGCACGGCTCCCCGTCGAGGTCCACGCTGAGGTGGCCCAGGTGCCCGGCGTTGCCGCTGGGGCCGGGGTGGACGGCGCCGTCGAGGACGAGTCCGGCCCCGACGCCGGTGGAGACCACCAGGCAGAGCGCGCTGACGGCGTCCCGGGCGGCGCCGCGCCAGCGCTCACCGGCGGCCATCGCGACGCCGTCGCCGCCCAGCACCACCGGCAGGCCCGCCACCGCCGGGTCGGCGGCCACCCGCGCGACCAGGGGAAAGTCACGCCAGCCGGGGATGTTGACCGGGCTGACGGTCCCGCGGGCGATGTCCACCGGGCCCGCGCAGCCGATTCCCAGCGCCCGCACCTGCTGCCAGCGCGGGACGGCGCTGAGCCTTCCGAGCACCTGATGGATCGTCAGTAGTACGGCCTCGCCCGGCTCCTGCGCCGGGGTGAGCCGCTGCACCCGATGCAGTACGGTGCCCTGTCGGTCGACCAGCGCGCCGGCGATCTTCGTGCCCCCGATGTCGAGAGCGGCGATCAGCCCGGCTGGCTCCGGCGTGCTCGTGACGACCGCGCTCATGACGACCAGGCGTCGACCGCGCGGGCGAACCGCAGGGTGACCAGCTCGAACGGTCGAAGCTTCAACTCCACGGTGTCCCCGCGCAGTTCCGGATGCGCGCCGAGCGGGCGCTCCAGCAGGTCGCAGGCCTGCACGCCGACCGGGGCGAACGAAGCGCGCAACTGTGCCCGGGCCCGGGCGCCGTGCGCCTCGTACAGCCGCACCACCACGTCGCCGCTGCCGTCGTCGGCCAGTTTGACGGCGCTGACCACCACCGCGTCGCGGTCAACGCTCACCAGGGGTACCACCTCGGCGTCCCCGGGGATCCGCCGCTCGGGCAGGTTGATCCGGTAGCCCTCGCGGACCGCGTCGCCGATGGTGGCGCCGGGGACCAGTGCGTGCCGGAAGTGGTGCACGCCCTGGTCGGTGTGCGGGTCGGGGAAGCGCGGGGCGCGCAGCAGCGAGACGCGGACCGTGGTGGTGGTGCCCTGGTCCTCGGCCCGCACACTGCGGGTCACGTCGTGGCCGTAGGTGGAGGCGGTCACCAGGGCCACGCCCCAGTCGGGTTCGGCGAAGTGGACGAAGCGGTGGTTGCAGGCCTCGAACTTCGCCGCCTCCCAGCTGGTGTTGGTGTGGGTGGGGCGGTGCAGGTGGCCGAACTGGGTCTCGGCGGCGTAGCGTTCGGTGTGCAGGTCGAGGGGGAAGGCGGCTTTGAGGAACTTCTCTCGCTCGTGCCAGTCCACCTCGGTGTCCAGGTCGAGGCGCCCGACGCCGGCGGCGAGGGTCAGCGTCTGCACCACCCGTGAGGCGCCGAAGGAACGCGTCACCCGGACCGCCACCGCGTCCGAGTCCTTGGCGAGGACGGTGAGTTCGTCCAGGTCGGTGAGGTCGGTGACGGTGTTGCGGTAGAACTGGTCGACGTCCCAGGCGTCCCACATGTTGGGGAAGTCGGGGTGGATCTGCAGCAGGTTGGCGGCCGTGCCGGGGGCGACCGTCTCGCGCTCGTTTGCCAGGTCGTACGCCGAGACGACGAGCCCGCGTCCGTCGACCGCGACCCGCAACAGGCCGTTGTCCAGCAGGAATCCGCCCTCGGCCCGGGGCTGGACCGTGCAGCCGCTCAGTGTCGGAGGCGTCCTGCGGGCGCCGCCGGCCGGTACGCCCGCCCGCTCGTGCGGGGTCGCGTTGAAGACCACCTCCGTGCCGGACGTTGCGCCACCGGCCAGTGCCTGCTGGGCCTCGGCGACCAGGGCGGTCAGCTCCTCGGCGACGGCGGCGTAGGTCTGCTCGGCCTCCCGGTGCACCCAGGCGATCGAGGAGCCGGGCAGGATGTCGTGGAACTGGTGCAGCAGCACGGTCTTCCAGATCCGGTCCAACTGCTGGTACGGGTAGGCGAATTTGCTGCGGACGGCTGCGGTGGCGGCCCACAGCTCGGCCTCGCGCAGCAGGTTCTCGCTCGCCCGGTTGCCCTGCTTGGTTCTGGCCTGGCTGGTCAGTGTGGCGCGGTGCAGTTCGAGGTAGAGCTCGCCGACCCAGACCGGCGGGTCCGGGTACTCGGCCTGCGCCTTGGCGAAGAACTCGGCGGGCTTCTCCCACTGGACGGTGGCCGAGCCCTCCAGGTTGCGCAGCCGGGCCGCCTTGGCGATCATCTCGCGGGTGGTGCCGCCGCCGCCGTCGCCCCAGCCGGTCGGCGCGAGCGAGTGCGAGGCCCGCCCCTTGTCCTTGAAGTTCCGTGCTGCGTGGGCGATTTCACTGCCCTTCATGGAGCAGTTGTAGGTGTCGATCGGCGGGAAGTGGGTGAAGATCCGCGTCCCGTCGATGCCCTCCCACCAGAAGGTGTGGTGCGGAAAGGAGTTGACCTGGCTCCAGGAGATCTTCTGGGTGAGCAGCCACTTCGACCCGGCCGCCTTGATGATCTGCGGCAGCCCGCCGGTGAAGCCGAAGGTGTCCGGCAGCCAGGCCTCCTGGTTATCGATGCCGAACTCCTCCAGGAAGAACCGCTTGCCGTGCACGAACTGCCGGGCCATCGCCTCCGAGCCCGGCATGTTGGTGTCCGACTCCACCCACATGCCGCCGGCCGGCACGAAGCGGCCCTCGGCCACCGCCGCCTTGACCTTCGCGTACACCTCGGGCCTGTGCTCCTTGATCCAGGCGTACTGCTGGGCCTGGGACATGGTGTAGACGAAGTCCGGCTCGTCCTGGAGGAGCGCGGTCATGTTGGCCGTGGTGCGCGCCACCTTGCGGACCGTCTCGCGCAGCGGCCACAGCCAGGCGGAGTCGATGTGCGCGTGGCCGACCGCGCTGATCCGGTGCGCGGAGGCCGAGGCGGGTGCGGCCAGTACCGCCGCGAGTTCCGAACGGGCCGCTTCTGCCGTCCCGTTGACGTCCTGGAGGTCGACGGCGTCCAGCGCCCGTTCGACCGCCCGCAGGATCTCCCAGCGCCGCGCACCGTCCACCGGGAGCTCGGCCATCAGTTCGCCCAGCACCTCCAGGTCCATCACCAGCTGCCAGACGCTCTCGTCGAAGACCGCCAGGTCGACGCGGGTCAGCCGGTACTGCGGCTGGTCGCCGGCCGTCGCCTTCTCGCCCAACTCGGTTGGTAGGAAGGGGTGGTAGTCCAGAACCACCGGGTTGGAGGCGGCTTCGACGTGCAGCAGCACCTGCTCGCCGCCGATCGCGGGTGCGGCGATCCGCACCCACTGGTTGCACGGGTTGATGCCCTTCACCGGCGTGCCGTCCGGCCGGTAGACCAGGCCCTCGCACTGGAAACCGGGCATGTTCTTGTCGAAGCCCAGGTCGATCAGCGCCTCCACGGTCCGCCCGGCCCAGGCCGCGGGAACGGTGCCGGAGACCGTCAGCCAGCTGGTGCCCCAGGGCGCACCCCACGGTTGCCCGACCGCGATCGGGGTGCGCAGTGCGGCCAGGCCCTCGGCGACCGGGACGGGCTCGTCGGGGGCGGTCCAGATACCGACCTCCAGCGGCACCGACGCGGGGTGGATCGCGGGGCGGATGCGCTCGTCGAGGACGCGCTTGAGGCGGGACTCGACGAGGGTGCGGTCGTCATGCACGGTGGGCTCCAGAAGAGGGCGGGGGTGGGCGGGTCAGGAGCGGTCGACGTCCTCGACCGTGACGACTTCGGTGATCCCGCGCGCGCTCAGGTGCTGCTCGTCCGAGGCGTGCGCGGCCAGCAGCGCGGTCGGCCGCGCACCGTCGGCGGTCAGCCGCATGAAGGCCTCGAAGAACGCGCCGCCGGGGGCGCAGGTGGAGCGCCTGGGCGCGTCGTCCGGCAGGTCCAGGACCAGGGCCGTGCTGCGGGGAAGCGGTGGCTGCCAGTGCGTCCTGGCTTCGGAGACCGCTCGCGAGAGCGCCCGTCCGGCCGGCTTGAGCTGTCTGTCGTTGGTCAACAGACCCAGACTGTATTCGAGTTCGGGGAAGTCGGCGAGCGAGCGGTCGACGTCGTGCGAGCACCACCAGGTGACGCCCCACAGATCGGGGCAGTCGAGTGCGGCGGCGAGAGTGGTCTCGGTGAAGCCGGCCGCGTCCTCGGCGGCGATCTGCGGGGCCGGCGCGCCGACCTCCTGCAACCAGATCGGGCGGTGCGGATCGTCGGCCCAGGCCTTGGACAACTCGACCAGGTAGGCGGCGTGTTGGCCGGTAGCGGTCGAATCGGCGCCGTAGCGCTGGGCGGTGCCGTTGAAGACCCAGGAGTGCACGGCGGTGGCCGCGCCGATCCGGGCGGCCTGCGCCGGGGTGAACGGGTGGTCGTCCTGGTACCACGCCGCGTCGTACGCCGCGTGCAGGTGCAGCCGGCCCGGCGCGCCCTGCTCGCAGGCGGCCAGCAGGCGGCGCAGCCAGCCGGCGGCCTGGTCGGGGGTGATCCGGTCCGGGTCGGGGTGCGGGTCGCCGGAGAACTGGTTGATCTCGTTGCCGATGGTCAGACCCAGGAAGTTGCCGCGCTCGGCCAGTGCGGCGGCCAGGGTGTGCAGGTAGGCGGCCTGGCCCTCGACGACCTCGGGGTCGGTGAAGAGGTTGCGCCGGTGCCAGGTGGTGGTCCAGGCGGGCAGGAAGTCGAAGCTGGACAGGTGGCCCTGGAGGCCGTCCACCGCCACGTCCAGACCGCGTTCACCCGCCGCGTCCACCAGAGCGGTCAGCTGTTCGACGGCGCGCGGGCGGATCAGCGTGCGGTTGGGCTGGAACAGCGGCCAGAGTGGGAAGACCCGGACGTGGTCCAGGCCCAGCGCGGCGACCGAGTCCAGGTCGGCCCGCACAGCGTCCAGGTCGAAGTCCAGCCAGTGGTGGAACCACCCCTGGGACGGGGTGTAGTTGACGCCGAAGCGCGGCGGACGGTCGGTCGGGGTGGTCATCGGTTCTCCGGTCGTCATGACGGTTCGTCAGCCCTTCACCGCACCCTCGCCGACGCCGCGGAAGAAGTACCGCTGCAACGCCGTGAAGAGGGCCAGGATTGGCAGCAGGGCGATCATCGCGCCGGCCGCGATGACGCGCGGATCGGCGGCGAAGACGCTCTGCAGATAGGACAGTCCAACGGTGAGGGTGAGCTTGTCGGGGCTCTGCAGCACCAGCAGCGGCCACAGGAAGTCGTCCCAGGCCCCTATGAAGGTCAGGATGGCGATCACGCTCAGCGTGCCCTTCACGCTGGGCAGCGCGATGTGGCGCAGCCGCTGCCAGACGGTGGCGCCGTCGATCACGGCGGCCTCCTCCACCTCTGGTGGGATGGCCAGGAACGCGTTGCGCATCAGCAGCACGTTCAGCGCGCCGATCATCGCCGGCAGCGCCACCCCGACGAGCGAGTTGCCAAGGCCCAGCCGGGTGACCGTCTGGTACTGCGAGATGATGGTCACCTCGCCGGGCAGGATCAGCGTGGACAGGAACAGGCCCAGCACCAGGCGTCGGCCGCAAAAGCGCAGCCGGGCCAGCGCGTAGCCGGCGGTGGTGGCGCCCAGCAGGTTGCCGCCCACGCAGAGCGCCGCGACGATCAGCGAGTTCAGCGCGAAGTGCGTGATCGGGACGGTCCGGGCGACCTGCGTGTAGTTGTCCAACGTCGGGCGGTGCGGCAGGAGTTGCGGGGTGGCGGTGTAGACGTCCTCGAAGACGCTCTTCAGTGAGGTGGACAGCTCCCACAGCATCGGCCCGACCGTGACGGCCAGGATCACCAGCAGCGTCAGGTAGCGGGCGGTCAGGCCCAGCGGGGTCACCGCGTCGAAGACCGGCGATCGGCGGCGCCCGGGGGAGGGGGTGGTCATCAGTCGGTCCTCCGGTTCCAGCGCGCCAGGAGCAGCAGCGGGCCGATGGTCAGGACGAAGAGCAGCACGCTGAGCGCGGACGCGTAGCCGATCCGGCCGTCGCTGCCCGCGGCGGCCTGCTGGATCAGCATCACCAGCGACACGTCCTGGCCGCCGATCCCGCCGGTGCGCCCGCCGAGGATGTACAGCTCGGAGAAGACGCGCATGGCGTTGACCGCGATCAGCACCGAGACCAGCGCCATGGTGCCGCGTACCCCGGGAACGGTCACCGCCCAGAACCGGCGGACGGTCCCGGCGCCGTCCACCGCGGCCGCCTCGTGCAGCTCGCGGCGGACGTTCCCGAGCGCGGACAGGTAGAGCACCATGTAGTAGCCCAGGCCCTTCCAGACCGTCAGGGCGATGGCGCTGAACAGCAGTAGCCAGCGGTCGGTGAGGAACGGCAGGGCGCCGTGGAGCAGGCCGGCCTGCCTGCCGAGCCCGTTGACCAGGCCGCGGTCGTCCAGCAGCCACTGCCAGATCAGCGCCACCACCACGGCCGAGGCGATCACCGGGAAGTAGAACACGGTCCGGAAGAAGCCCATGAAGGGCAGCGTGCGCTGCACCAGCAGGGCGAGCAGCAGTGGCAGGAAGGTCAGCAGCGGGACGCAGACCGCCATGAAGATCAGCGTGTTGAGGATCGCGTCGCGCAGCTGCGGGTCGTGCCACATCAGGGCGTAGTTGTGCACGCCGATGAACCGACCGCCGCTGAGGGTGTGCACGTCGGTGAAGGAGAGCACACCGGTGTTGATCGCGGGCCAGAGGCTGAAGACGGCCAGCCAGAGCAGCGCCGGGGCGATCAACAGCCAGGGGGTGTACCAGCGGTGGGACGTCATCGTCGCCTCCCGGATGCCTCGGGGATCACTGGCCGAGCAGCTGGTTCGCCCGGTTGACGGCGTTGTCCAGCGCCTGCTCGGCCGGCTCCTTGCCGGTCATCGCGAGGGCGACCTGCTGGTTGAGGAAGGTGTTCATGGCGTCCGTCCACACCGGCGGGGTGAAGATCACTGCCTTCTGCATGTCCTGGTAGGCGATCACCGAGGCGTCGCCCTGCGCGGTGCCGTCGCTCCTGCTGTAGGCCGGGTCCGCGGCCGAGGCGGCGCTGCCGGGCAGGAAGCCGGGGGCCAGCTTGATGAAGGCCTTCTGGTTGGCGTCGTCGGTGACGAATCTGCCGAAGGCCAGCGCGAGCGGCAGGTTCCTGCTCCTGGCCGCCACCGAGATGCCCTGCACGTAGAGCGGGGCGGTGTCCAGGGCGGGGGAGGGGACGATCTGCGGGGCCAGGCTCGGGTTGCTCTGCAGGGTGCTCTCGATGTAGTTGCCGCCGCCGGTGGTCCAGGCCACCTCCTGCTTGGTGAAGAGCGCCGAGTTGCCCTCGTAGGTGCTGGTGAGCACGTTGGAGGGCAGGTAGCCGGCCGCGTAGGCGGCGGTGTACTTGTCCAGCATGGCGGCGGCGCCGGCGGTGTTGAAGGCGAACGTCCTGCCGTCCGAAGTCATCAGTGGAGTACCGGAGTTGACGATGTCGGAGAGTCCGGGCGGGCGGCTCATCAGGTAGTCCCTGCCGCCGGAGGCGTCGTGCATGACCTTGGCCTGGGCGACCAGCTCGTCGAAGGTCCTGGGCGGCTTGGCCGGGTCCAGGCCGTCGCGTTGCAGCATCGCCTTGTTCCAGTAGCTGACGTCGGTGCCCAGGTACCAGGGGAAGGCGAAGCCGTCGCTGCCCAGATCGGGGTAGGTGTAGGCGGCCACGCCGCTGTGCACGTAGTCCTGGGCCAGCGTGGGCACGTTCTTGGTGAGGTCGAGCAGTCCGCCGACCTTGGCGACCGAGTGCGCGATGTCCTGCGGGAGGTTGATCACGTCGGGGAGGCTGCCGCTGGTGACCTGGCTGCTCACCTTGTCGGCGTAGCCGTCGCCCGGCTGGTCCACCCAGGTGATCGTGGTGCCCGGGTGCTGGGTCTCGAAGTCCTTGATCAGGGCGGTGAAGTAGGGCGTGAACTTGTCGTTCTTCAGCGACCAGGTCTGGAAGGTGATGGTGCCCTTGAGCTGGGCGTCGGAGGCCACGGTCTGCTGGGACGCGGTGGAGCCGGCACCGCCGACGCCGCACCCGGTGAGCGAGGCCGCCGCGATCGCGGCGAGGGCGAGGCCTGCTCGGATTCCTGGCATGGAGATCTCCTGATCCTGCCCGGCCGGGCCTGCCCAAGGGGTGCGCAGGCGGGGGGCGAGTTGGCGGAAGTTTCTGGAGCGGTTTACTAAACCGGTCCAGCTCCTGCCTGTGGACTATGCTCCAGCTCGATAGAGGTGTCAAGAGAGGAAACCCCCACGATGAGCAGGCCGACGATCGCCGACATCGCCCGCGAGGCAGGGGTGTCCAAGGGCGCGGTGTCGTTCGCTCTCAACGGGCGCCCAGGGGTCAGCGAGGAGACCCGGCAGCGGATCCTGCTGATCGCCGAGCGGATGAAGTGGCGTCCGCACAGCGCGGCCCGGGCACTGGGCGGTGCGCGCGCCGGGGCGGTCGGCCTGGTGCTGGCCCGTCCGGCCCGCACGGTCGGGGTGGAGCCCTTCTTCGCCCAGCTGCTCTCCGGGTTGCAGGCCGAGTTCTCGGTGCGCTCGACCGCGCTGCAGCTGCTGGTGGTCGAGGACACCGCCGCCGAGATCGAGGTGTACCGGCGCTGGGCCTCCGAGCATCGGGTGGACGGCTTCGTCCTGGTCGACCTCCAGGTGCGCGACCCGCGCATCGAGGTGCTGGAGGAACTCGGCATTCCCACCGTGGTGCTGGGCGGTCCCGGCCGGCACGGCAGGCTGCCCAGCGTGTGGGCCGACGACCGCGAGGCGATGCTGTCGATCGTGGAGTACCTGGCCGCGCTCGGCCACCGCAGGATCGCGCACCTGGCCGGACTGCCGGCCTTCCAGCACACCCAGCGCCGGATCCGCGCGCTGCGCGACGCGGCGAAGCGGCTGGGTCTGAGCGAGGCGCTCTCGCTGCCCACCGACTTCAGCGACGCCGAGGGGGCGGCCGCGACCCGGACGCTGCTGGCCCGCCGCGAGCGGCCGACCGCGATCATCTACGACAACGACGTGATGGCGGTGGCCGGCCTCGGCGTGGCCACCGAGATGGGCGTGTCGGTGCCCGGCGAGCTGTCCATCGTCTCCTTCGACGACTCGGTGCTGGCCCGGATCGTCCACCCGCCGCTCACCGCGCTCTCCCGGGACACCTTCCTGCTGGGCGAGCAGGTCGCCCGGGCGCTGCTCGCGGTGATCGACGACCCGTCGGCCGCGGTGGACCTCAAGACGCCCACCCCGCGCCTGACGGTCCGCGAGAGCACCGCGGTCCCGCGCGGCTGAGCGCGCGTTGAGCGCGCTGCTGAGTGTGCGGCGCCCCGGCGGCATGGGCCGAAGCATTGACGGGTGAACTAAATCGCTTTAGCGTCCAGTCAGCGCAGTGCCGACGACGGCAGCGTGGGCGCGGCCGATGGGGTGACGAACAGCCGCTCCGCTGCCTGACTGATACCGCTCGAACGTCCCTCAGAGAGGATCGACCCGTGCCGGTCACCATCACCGCCGTCGAATGCACCGACCTGTTCGTCGGCACCGCCCACGCGCCGCGCCAGGTGCTGCGGGTGGTGCTCGACGGACCGCCCACCTCGATCACCGTCCAGGGACCGGGCGTGCGCGGCGAGGCGACCGGCACGGGCACGGTCGAGGTCCCGCTCGACGTGGCGGACGCGGCGCCCGGCACCGAGCTCCCGGTCACCGTCTCGGCCGGCCCGGCCCGCGTCGAGGCCGTCGTCACCGTTGCCGAGCCCGGCTGGACCATGTACCTGGTCTCGCACTTCCACTACGACCCGGTCTGGTGGAACACCCAGGCCGCCTACACCTCCCCCTGGGAGCTGCTCTCCGGCGACGCCACCACCCGGCCGCTCTGGGAGCGCAACGGCTTCGCCCTGGTGGACGCCCACCTCGAACTGGCCATGCGCGACCCGGTCTACAAGTTCGTGCTGGCCGAAGTCGACTACCTCAAGCCCTACTTCGACCAGCACCCGGAGCGCCGGGCGGACCTGCGCCGGCTCCTGGAGCGCGGCCAGGTCGAACTGGTCGGGGGCACCTACAACGAGCCGAACACCAACCTGACCGGCGCCGAGACGACGATCCGCAACATCGTCCACGGCATCGGCTACCAGCGCGACATCCTCGGCGGCGACCCGCAGACCGCCTGGCAGCTGGACGTGTTCGGCCACGACCCGCAGTTCCCGGGCTACTTGGCGGAGGCAGGCCTGACCGGCAGCGCCTGGGCGCGCGGCCCGTTCCACCAGTGGGGCCCGATCCAGAAGAACTTCCGGCAGGCCAAGGACGACGCGACCGTCATGCAGTTCCCCAGCGAGTTCGAGTGGATCTCGCCCTCGGGACGCGGCGTGCTCACCCACTACATGCCCAACCACTACTCGGCCGGCTGGTGGATGGACTCCTCCGCCGATCTGGCCACCGCCGAGGCGGCCGTCTACGAGCTGTACCGCAAGCTCAGGCCGGTCGGCGCGACGAAGAACCTGCTGCTCCCGGTCGGCACCGACTACACCCCGCCGAACAAGTGGGTCACCGAGATCCACCGCTCCTGGGCCGCCAGGTACGTGTGGCCGCGCTTCGTCTGCGCCGTCCCGCGCGACTTCCTCACCGCCGTCCGCGAGGAACTCGCCGCCGACGGCCGCCGTCCCAGCCCGCAGACCCGCGACATGAACCCGGTGTACACCGGCAAGGACGTCTCCTACATCGACACCAAGCAGGCCCAACGCGCGGGCGAGGTCGCCGCATTGGATGCGGAGAAGCTCGCCGTGCTGGCCTCGCTGCAGGGCCTGGGCGGATACCCTCAGGCGGCCCTCGACAAGGTCTGGCGCCACCTCGCCTACGGCGCCCACCACGACGCCATCACCGGCTCGGAGTCCGACCAGGTCTACCTCGACCTGCTCGGCGGCTGGCGCGAGGCTCACGACCTCGCCGCGCAGGTGCGCGACACGGCGCTGGACGCGCTGGTCGGCCGGATCGACACCCGCGGCGAGGGGCAGGCCGTCGTGGTGGCCAACACCCTCTCCTTCGACCGCTCCGGCACCGTCTCCGTCCGCCTCCCCGCGCAGTCGCCCGAGGTCCAGGTGCTGGACGACAGCGGCGCACCGGTGGCCTGCGCGCTGGACCGCGGCACGCTCACCTTCCACGCCGAGTGCGTCCCCGCGCTGGGCTGGCGCACCTGGCGCCTGGTTGACGGAACGTCAGATGCCCTGTGGGAAAACGCTGAAGGGCTGACGGCCGAGAACGATCGCTACCGGGTCACCGCCGACCCCGCCCGCGGCGGCGGCCTCAGCAGCGTCCACGACAAGCTGCACGGACGGGAGTTGATCCGCTCCGGCCAGGTCGGCAACGAGCTGCGGATGTACGAGGAGTACCCGCAGCACCCCGACTTCGGCGAGGGCCCCTGGCACCTGCTGCCCAAGGGCCCGGTGCTGGGGTCGCGCGAGAGCGCGGGCGCGGTGCGGCGCGAGGTCGGACCGCTGGGCGAGCGGTTGGTGATCGGCGGGACGGTCGACGGCCTGGCCTACGAGCAGACCGTCACCCTGTGGCACGGCGCCGACCGCGTCGACTGCCGCACCCGGGTGGTCGACCACGCCGGTGCCGACCGCCTGCTGCGGCTGCGCTTCCCGCTCGACCTGCCGGGCACGCTGCCGGTCAGCGAGGTCGCCGACGCCGTGGTCGGCCGCGGCTTCGCGCTGCCCGACGTGGACGTGGCCGAGGCGCCGTGGACCCTCGACAACCCCGCGAACACCTGGTTCGGCCTCGGCGCCACCGCCCGCGTCACCCTCACCGACCCGGACGGCGCCGCGCTGGGCGAGCGCGCGCTGGGCGTCGCCGAGGTGATCGTCCCCCGGCAGGCGGACGCCGCCGACGCCCGCGACCTGGTGGTGGCGCTCGCCCGGGCCGGCGTCACCGCGACCACCGCGAGCGCCGACGGCTCCCGCTACGGCTGGCTCGACGTCGACTCCAACCTGCCGGACTTCCGGATCGTCCTCGGCGGCCCCGAGGAGAGCGCCGCGGCGGCGGAGGTGCTGGAGCGGGCCGGCGCCGAGTACGCGACCGTGCTGGCCGCCCGCGGCCGGGTCTGGGTGCCGGCCGAGAAGCCGCTGACCGAGGTCTGGCAGCCCAACGCCGACCTGCGCGACCTGCGTACGCTGCCCGCCCTGCTGGTCACCGACCCCGCCGCGCTGGCCGCCGACCTCGCCGATGCCCGGATCGAAGCCGTCTGCCCGGGCGAACTCCCGGCCTCCGAGCAGCTCACCGACCACACCGCCGCGCTGCTCACCTACGGCCTGCCCGGCTTCGCCGTCGATCCCACCGGCGCCCTGCACCTGTCACTGCTGCGCTCCTGCACCGGCTGGCCCTCCGGCGTCTGGATCGATCCGCCCCGGCGCACCGCCGTGGACGGCTCCTCCTTCCAACTCCAGCGCTGGACCCACGACTTCAATTACGCCCTGGTCTCCGGTGCGGGCGACTGGCGGGCCCTGGCGCTGCCCGCGCAGGGCCAGGAGTTCAACCACGCGCTGCTCACCCGGCTGGTCCCCGCCCACGACGGGCCGCTGCCGGCCACCCGGTCGTGGCTGCGGGTGGAGCCCGCGCGCGAGGTGCGCCTCAGCAGCCTCAAGCCGACCGGCAATCCGATCGCCTGCGGGTCCGCCGCCGTCCTCGACCCGGCGGCCGGCGTCACGATCCGGCTGGTCGAATCCACCGGCCTGGGAAGCACCGCCCGACTGAGCGGCGCACTGGGGCTCGCCGACCTGCACCGGGCCGACCTGCTGGAACGGCCGCAGGAGCCGGTGGACGGTGAACTCCCGCTGGCAGGCGCCCAGGTGGCCACCTTCACTGCCCGGCCGACCGAGGCCGTGACTGCCTGCGAGCCGCTCGGCCCGATCGGTGAGATCGCCCAACCCGTCCACGCCCGTTACTGGTTGCACAACCGCGGCCCCGCCCCGATGGGCTACCTGCCGGTCTCGGTGGGCGTGAGCCCGGGGCTCCTGACGGTCCGTCAGCTAGCCGTGGAACTCGAACTGTCCGTGGTCCTCGCCTCGCACCTGCGGGACGCGGCGGTGGAGGGCACCGCCGAGGTGATCGCCCCGGCGGGCTGGCAGGTCGGCCTGCGCCGCCGCCCCTACCGCCTGGAGGCAGCCGGGCACCTGCGCTTCCCGGTCACCGTCACTCCGGCCGCCGACGCGCAGCCCGGCCTCTACTTCGTCGCGGTGCGCACCGAGTACGGCGGCCAGCAGGTCGAGGACGTCGCCACCGTCGCGGTCGGCGAGTTGCCCGAGCTGCTGCCGGCCGTCGGCGAACTCCCGGACGGCTGGGGCCAGGCCCAGGGCACCCGGGCTGCGACCGGGCGCGACACCGGCCTGTCGGTGGAGTCCGCCGCCCCCTGCGTACGGGTGGCGCCCGGCGGGCGGGCCCGGCTGGAGGTGGTGCTCACCAACCGCACGCGCGGCGAGATCCGCGGCGAGCTGCAGACCGTCTCGCCCTGGGGCAGCTGGGCGGCGATCGGTGCGCCGGTCTGCGGCTTCACCCTGGCGCCGGGGGAGCGGCGGACGGTCGGCTTCGACGTCGCGCCGCCGCCGGACACCGACCCGGGCGCCTACTGGGCGGTCACCAAGGTCATGTGGTTCGGCCGCTGCCAGTACGCGCCCACGGTCGAGCTGGTGGTGGCGCCGTGAGCGGGGGCCTGCTCGGCCTGCTGGACGGGTGTCCACTGCCGCGCGCCGAACTCGACCGCCGGCTCGCCGCGTTGCGCGAGGGCCCGCGGGCCTCCGCGCTGCCGGCGCCGGGCAGTGCGGAGGACCGGCAGCTGACCCGCTGGGTGGCGCAGGTGCTGCTGACCGAGGAGCTGTGCCGGGCCGAGGCCGCCGCGCGCGGCCTGGACTGCGCCGCCGCCCCGCCGGTGCGCCTGGACCAGCGGGCGGCGGTCGAGCTGGGCTCGATCGCGGCGGCCGCCTACGAGGGCAGCGCAGCCGTCCGCGCGGTGTTCGCCGCCGTGACCGCCGAGGTCGCGGCGCCCCCGGCCGAGCTCGCCGCCTACCGTGCCGCCACCTCCTCGGGAGAGCGGGCGCCCACCCGCTGGCGGATCCGCACCCCCGACGGCGACTTCGACGCGGACCCGGCCACCCTCCCCACCGACCTCGCCGCCGCCCTGCGCGCCGCGCCGCCGGGAGAGCCGGTCACGGTCGGCTCTTGGACGGCGGTAGTGCTGGAGCCCCCCGCCGAGCAGTCCCCGGCCCCCGATCCGGCCGAGCAGCTGCGCGCCTGCGCCCAGCGGATCGCCTTCGTCCGCTGGCTCGACCGGACCCGCGCCGAACGGCTCACCCTGGTCGAGGGCCTGGAGCACCCGGGCGACCCGTTCCAGCCGGACAACCACCACCGGCACTGAGAGCCTGGAGGATGACGAACGGAGCCCGGCGATGAACTGCTACGACTGCCACACGGCCGAACGGACCACCCCCGCCCTCGCCGTCTGCCACCACTGCGGCGCCGGCCTGTGCGCCGAGCACGCGAGGGCGCTGCCGGACACCGTCCATCACCTCAGCGGCACGGGTGCGTCCACCCTGCCGCGCCGCGCCCGGCGGATCAGCTGCTCGGTGTGCGCGGAGGCCGAGGCGCTGGGCTGACGCGGATGGGCCAGGCGTGCTGCTGGAACCTCGGCACGTACCGCGGCGAACCGCGCAAAACCCGGTAGCAGCGCCCAGACATGATCGAATTCACCCGGGCCAACGGAAATACCCGGTGGTCCGGGTGAGCTGAGCTGGGTGGAGGTGTGGCGCCATGGGCGACGAGCAGACGCACGAGCAGACGTACCGGACGGAACACGACTCGATGGGGGAGGTGAGGGTTCCCGCCGACGCGAAGTGGCAGGCGCAGACGCAGCGGGCGGTGCAGAACTTCCCGGTCTCCGGGCAGCGGCTGGGCCGGGCGCACATCGCGGCGCTGGCCCGGATCAAGGCCGCCGCGGCCAAGGTCAACGCGGAGCTCGGGATCCTGACCGAGCCGGTGGCCCGGGCGATCGTCTCCGCCGCCGAGGAGGTGGCCGACGGCCGCTGGGACGACCAGTTCCCGGTGGATGTCTTCCAGACCGGCTCGGGCACGTCCTCCAACATGAACACCAACGAGGTGGTCGCCACCCTGGCGGCCGAGCGGCTGGGCGCCCCGGTCCACCCGAACGACCACGTCAACGCGAGCCAGTCGTCCAACGACGTCTTCCCGTCCTCGATCCACATCGCCGCGACCGCCGCCGTCACGCGGGATCTGCTGCCCGCGCTGGACCGGCTGGCGAGCGCCCTGGAGGCCAAGGCCGCTGGGTTCGACCAGGTGGTGAAGGCGGGCCGGACCCACCTGATGGACGCCACGCCCGTCACCCTCGGCCAGGAGTTCGGCGGGTACGCGGCCCAGGTCCGCTACGGGCAGGAGCGGCTGCGGGCGACCCTGCCGCGGGTCGCCGAACTGCCACTGGGCGGCACGGCGGTCGGCACCGGCATCAACACCCCGCCCGGCTTCTCCGCCGCCGTGATCGCCGAGCTGGCCCGCGCCACCGGCCTGCCGCTGACCGAGGCGCGCAACCACTTCGAGGCGCAGGGCGCCCGCGACGCGCTGGTGGAGCTGAGCGGCCAGCTGCGGACGATCGCGGTCGGCCTCACCAAGATCGTCAACGACCTGCGCTGGATGGCCTCGGGCCCGCGCACCGGCCTGGGCGAGATCAACCTGCCCGACCTCCAGCCCGGCTCCTCCATCATGCCGGGCAAGGTGAACCCGGTGATCCCCGAGGTGGTCGCGATGGTCGCGGCCCAGGTGGTCGGCAACGACGCGACGGTGGCGATGGCCGGTGCGAGCGGCAACTTCGAGCTGAACGTGATGCTGCCGGTGATCGCCCGCAACCTGCTGGAGTCCGTCCGGCTGCTGGCCAACGCCTCCCGGCTGCTGGCGGACCGCACGGTGGACGGCATCACGGCCAACGTCGACCGGGCCCGCTTCTTCGCCGAGTCCTCCCCCTCGGTGGTCACCCCGCTGAACCGCTACATCGGTTACGAGGAGGCCGCCAAGGTCGCCAAGCAGGCGCTGGCGCAGTCCAGGACGATCCGCGAGGTGGTCCTTGACCGCGGCTACGTCGAGCGCGGCGACCTGACGCTCGACCAGCTGGACGAGGCGCTGGACGTCCTGCGGATGACCCGCCCGTGACTCCCTAGACCCGCTCGAGCTGCGGGAAGAGCACCTCGTCCAGCACCAGCCCGAGCGCCACCGCCACCGGCACGGCGACCAGCGCCCCCACGATGCCCAGCAGTGCGCCGCCGATCAGCACCGCCAGGACCGTCACCACCGGGTGCACCTCGACGGCGTACTTCATCGCCCTGGGCATGATCAGGTAGTCCTCGGCCAGCCGGAAGACGGTGTAGAAGGCCGCCGTGCCGAGCGCCACCGGGAAGGAGACCACCAGCGCGACCAGCGAGACCACCACGCCGCCGATGGTCGAGCCGACCACCGGCACCAGGTCCATCAGCGCCACGAAGAGCCCCAGCACCGCCGGATAGGGCACGCCCCAGGCCTCCAGCCAGAGGAAGGTGGCCAGCCCGGCGATGGCCGAAGTGACGATGTTGGCCAGCATGAAGCGCCCGGTGCGGATCAGGATCTCCTCGACCAGCTCCTCGACCCGGGCCCGCCGGGTGCGCGGCACGAAGCGGTAGCCGAAGGCCTTGATGGTGGGCAGTCCGGCCAGGAAGTAGAGCGTCAGGGTGCAGACGATCACCAGGTCGGTGAGCGTGCTCAGCAGCAGCTGGCCGGCCCCGAGCACGCCGTTGACCAGCGTCGTCGCGTTGCCGCCGTTCAGCTGCTGCTTCGCCCGGTCCACCAGGTGGTAGCGGTCCTCCAGCCGGCCCAGCACGGACTGGTGGTCGTGCAGTTGCTGGAGCCAGGCCGGGACGGCCTTGGCGAGCGCGTCGATCTCCCCGCTCAGCGGTGGGATGACCAGCGCCACGAAGCCGCCGGCCAGCCCCAGTACGGCCAGCGCGAGCACCAGTACCGCCCAGGCCCGCCGCAGCCCGCCGCGCAGCAGCCAGCCGACCATCGGCTCCAGGCTGATCGCGATGAACAGCGCCAGCAGGACCAGGGTGAGGATGCCGGTGATCCGGACCACCGACTGGGCCAGGTGGTAGGCCACCAGGGCGCCCACCGCCAGGCCGAAGCCGATGGTGAACCAGGAGCGCCGGACCCGCTCGCTCTGCTCGACCACCGTGCCCGCCCCTCCTGGCCTCACTCGCCCCGCCCCCGCTCGTCCGACGGGCCGTCAGGCACCGTCCGTCCACGATGCCATGGCACGCCCCGGTGCGCCTGCGCTGCGGGTCCGTGCGGGGCGGGCACGGTACGGGTACGGTCGAGGAGAACCCGGCCGTGCACGGAGGAGGAACTTCCATGACCGACGCAGCAGCGGCGCGGGCGGCGGTGCGGTGCGTGCCCGCGGTGCCCAGCTGGGTCACCCTGATGGCCCGGGACCTGGAGGCCGCGCAGGACTTCTACGGTCCGCTGCTGGGGTGGTCCTTCGAGCGCGGGCCGGACCGCTGGGGCCCGTACGTGCGGGCGGTGGTGGACGGCGTGGCGGTGGCAGGCCTGAGCTCCTCGGCGGATCTTCAGCTGCCGGTCGCCTGGACGACGTACTTCGGCACCGAGAACGCCGACGTGACCGCGGAGCGGGTCCAGGCCCGCGGCGGCACGGTGGCGGTGGGCCCGCTGGGGTTCGACGAGGGCCGGCTCGCGGTCGCCTCCGACCCGGCGGGCGCGCCGTTCGGCCTGTGGGAGGGCCAGGGGCGGCACGGGCCCGCCTGGCTCTCCTCACCCGGCGCGCCGGTCTGGATCGAGCTGCGCACCCGGGACGCGTTCGAGGCGGCGCTCTTCTACGGCGAGGTCTTCGCCTGGGACGGCCGCGACCCCCGGCAGCTGGAGGTGCGCTGGGAGCACGACCGGGTGGTGCTGCGCACCGCGGGCCGCAGCGTGGCGGCGCTGGCCGCGATGGTGCCCACCGACGAGGAGCACCGGCCCACCTGGCACGTCTACTTCTCGGTGCTGGACACCGACGCCTCGGTCGCCCAGGCCCTGGCGCTGGGCGCCACCGCGGCAGGGCCGGCCCTGGACACCCCGTACGGCAGGGTCGCCCACCTGCACGACCCGCAGGGCGGCCGTTTCTCGGTGATCAGCGGCCGCGGCTGAGGCGGTCACACCGGCTCATGGTAGGCCGGACGGGGGGATTCCGGCGGCCGTTCGGGGGAACGCGGTGGCGCGGTCGTTTGGGTGCGGCCGACCCCGGTAACGGGTCGGCCTACAGCCAACCAACCACCGGAGGAGTCCGCAATGGAACGAGAGACCGCCACCGCCACCAAGAGCGACCTGGGCGGCTGGCAGGAGCAGCTCCCGGTACGGGCCGCCGAGGAGCCCGAGCCGAGCGACTCGTTCGACCACGGGGACGCCGAGACGTACGCGGTGCTCGGCGAGGACTGACCTCAGGCTCGAAGGCCGGTCAGGTGGGGGAGCCCGCGGCGGCGCCGGTCTTCAGGTCGGCGCCCCAGCGGTCCAGCGCGTCCTGGAGGTCCAGCGGCAGCAGGCCGCCCTGGCCGTCGTCCCCGGGCCAGTCGGCGCGCGGGACGCGCCACATCACCTCGAACTCGATGCCGTCGGGGTCCTTGGCGTAGAGCGACTTGGAGACCCGGTGGTCGGTGGCGCCGACCATTGCCCGGCGCTTGCCCAACCGCTCGGCGATCTCGGCCAGCTCGCCGAGCGTGCCGACCTCCCAGGCGAGGTGGTACAGGCCGACCTGGCCGGGCACCGGTCCGCCCGCCTGCGCGCCGACCGAGAAGAGGCCGAGGTCGTGGTCGTTCAGGGTGTCCTCGGCGCTGAGGAAGGCGGCGCGGCCGGGGATCTCGACGTCGACCTTGAAACCGAAGACGTCGGTGTAGAACTCGACGGACCGGGCCACCTCGCGGACGTAGAGGACCGCGTGGTTGAGGCGTCGCACGGGCATGGTTGGCTCTCCTCAGGGGTTCAGGGGCACATTGCTTGAGCCTTCAAGGTTCAGGATAGAGCAGAGTACTTGAGTCCTCAAATATTGAGCTCTCAAGCATCACCACTAGGATAAGTCCCATGACCGAAACCCGATGGTTGGACGAGGACGAGCAGCAGACCTGGCGCGCGTTCCTGTGGGCCTCGCGACTGCTGAACGAGGCCCTGGACCGCCAGTTGCAGCGGGACTCCGGTCTGCCGCACGCCTACTACGTGATCCTGGTGATGCTCTCCGAGGCCCCTGGGCGCTCGCTGACCATGAGCGAGCTGGCGCGGCTGGTCCGCTCCTCGCCCAGCCGGCTCTCGCACGCGGTCAACCGGCTGGAGGAGTCCGGCTGGGTCCGGCGGGTGAAGCACCCCGGGGACCGCCGGACGACCTTCGCGAAGCTCACCGACGAGGGTTTCGAGGTCCTGGCGGCCGCGGCGCCCGGTCACGTCGAGGCGGTCCGCCAGCACCTGTTCGACCCGTTGAGCCGCGAGCAGGTGCTGGAACTGCGGGAGACCCTGCGGACCGTGCTGACCACGCTGGACCGCGACGGCGAGAGCTCCGCCCTCTTCCGCGACGGCGACCGGCGCAGTTGACCCCGCACACGGGTGCCCTGGTCAGGGCCACCGAGGCGCTATCCGCGCCCAACTGACCCACCGTCACCGATGGGCGCATAGGCTGTGCTCCAGGGACCCCGGGCGAACCGGCGCGGGGTGGGGCGGGCCGGCGGTTGCGGGCCGCCCTGACGGACCATCCGGACTGGGGGAGTCGTGCGTCTTAGGACTCAGGTGGGGATCATCGGTGCCGGGCCGGCCGGGTTGGTGCTGGCGAACGTGCTCCAGCAGGCCGGCATCGGCTGCGTGGTGGTCGAGCGGCACACGCGGGCGTACGTCGAGGCGCGGGCCAGGGCCGGGGTGATCGAGCACCGGACGGCCGACTTCCTTGCCCGGCACGGCCTGGCGGACCGGCTCCTCGCCGAGAGCGCGCGGCACGGCAGCTGCGAGTTCCGCTACCAGGGCGAGCGCTTCTCCGTCCCGTACGGCGCGCTCACCGGCGGCCGGGACCACCTGGTGTATCCCCAGCAGTTCCTGGTGCGGGACCTCATCGAGTCCTTTCTCGGCGCGGGCGGCACGCTGTTCTTCTCGCACCCGGTGGTCGGGGTGGCCGGCCTGGACAGTGACCGGGCGGTGCTGCGCTGCGAACCGGCTGGCAGTGATGCCGAGCTGGGGGACGGCGTCGGCCGCGGCGAACCGGTGGACATCGACTGCGAGTTCGTCGCCGGCTGCGACGGCTTCTACGGCGCCGCCCGCCCGTCCGTCCCCGCCGGGCGGCTGCGCGCGTTCGGCCGCCAGCACGAGTTCGGCTGGCTGGCGATCCTGGCCGAGGCGCCGCCGTCCACCGAGGAGATCATCTACGCCCTGCACGAGGAGGGCTTCGCCGGGCACATGCTGCGCACCCCCACCGTCAGCCGCTACTACCTCCAGGTGCCGGTCGGCGACGCGGTCGAGAACTGGCCCGACGCCCGGATCTGGGCCACGCTGCGTCGCCGACTCGCGGTCGCCGACTGGGAGTTGAAGACCGGCCGGATCACCGAGACGAGCATCCTGGACATGCGCAGTTTCGTGGTCGAGCCGATGCAGTACGGCCGGCTCTTCCTGGTCGGGGACGCGGCGCACATCATCACGCCGGCCGGCGGCAAGGGCATGAACCTGGCTGTCGCCGACGCCGGAGAGCTCGCCCGGGCGCTGACCGCCTACTACGCCGGCGCCGGTTCGCACCTGCTGGACGGCTACTCGGCCGCCCGCCTGCCGGAGGTCTGGCGCACCCAGGAGTTCTCGCGCTGGCTGCTGAACCTCACCCACAGCCCGGTGGGCGGCAGCACGGACGCGCCGTTCATGCACCGCCTGCAACTCTCCCGGCTGGCCCAGCTGCGCGACTCGGAGACCTTCGCGGCCACCTTCGCCGACGGCTACGCGGGCGCGCGGCCGGTCCTGTCGCCGGTCTGAGAGCGCTACTGGACGGCGAACGGCCGGCGGTCCGGCTCGCAGACCGTCCCGCGCGCGGGCAGCTCGCCGCTGACCAGATACCGCACCTCACTGTCGGCGGCGCAGGCGCTCGGGTTGCCGAGGACCGTGTGCCCGTAGCCGTCGACGGTCAGCAGCCGGCCGCGCGCGAGGGTGTCGGCCATGGCCCGGGAGCCCTCGTAGGGCCAAGCGGGGTCCCCGGTGTTGGCGACCACCAGGATGGGCGCGGAGGTGTAGCGGTTCCACGGCCCGGTGTAGCGGTCCGGTCGGCCGCCGGCGGGCCATTCGGCGCAGCGCTGGGTCTGCCAGACCCAGGACGGTCTGGCGTCGCCCGACCGTGCCCGGGTGAGATCGGCCAGGGCCGGATAGTCGGCGCCGGCAGGCGGGTTCGCGGTGTCGGAGCACAGCACGCCGAGGGTCTGCTCCGGCTGCTGCCCCGCGACGCCGGTCGGCGGTGCCCCCTGCGCGTCGGGCGCGGTCCACAGCCCCTCTGCAGTAGCGCGCCCAGGCCCGGCCGGCCCGTGCCGGGGACGTTCGGCAGATCTCTCTCCGGTCGTTTCCTGGTGGGGCGTCACCAAGACTTCCGGCGCGAACTGTCAGCTGGCTGTCAACTCACCTCGAGCTGGATGGTGTGGGCGTGGGTCAGCGCGGTCCCGTGCGCCTTGGTGCGCAGGTAGTGCACGTTGCTGGGGGAGACGTGCACGCCGGTGGGGACGCGGGTGATCACCTCGATGCCGTAGGCGGCGAGCTGCTCGGCCTTGTCGGTGTTGTTGCTGAGCAGGTCGATCCGGTCGGCGCCCAGCGTGTGCAGCATCTGCGCGGCCGCGGTGTAGTCGCGGCCGTCCTCGGGCAGGCCGAGGGCGGCGTTGGCGGCGTAGGTGTCGGCGCCGCCGTCCTGCAGGGCGTACGCGTCGAGCTTGTTGTAGAGCCCGATGCCGCGGCCCTCCTGGCGCAGGTAGAGCAGGTAGCCGCCGGTGAGGGCGATCTGCTCGACCGCCTCGCGCAGCTGCGGGCCGCAGTCGCAGCGCTCGGAGCCGAAGACGTCCCCGGTGAGGCACTCCGAGTGCAGCCGGACCAGCGGGGTCGCTGCGCCGCCCGGGTTGCCCAGCGCCAGCGCCAGGTGCTCGGCGCCGTCGGCGAGGTCGTGGAAGGTCAGCACGTCGGCGTCGACGCGGTAGCCGTCGCCGAAGCGCAGCGGGACGCGCACCGTGGTGCGGACGCGGGCCGGCGGCACCGCAGGCAGGTCGCGGGAAGTGCTGGGCATCTCCGGTCTCCGATCATCCAGGGGCGGGCGAGGGCGGCTGTCATGGTGAGAGCATGTTGTTCAAATTTGAACCCACTCTCCGGGTGACCGTACACCGTGGTTCAAATCTGAACAACCCGGTAGGCTTCCCGGTATGGCGCAGACCCGATGGCTGGACGAGCAGGAGATGGCGGCCTGGCGCGGCTTCCTCGCGGCGGGCCACCTGGTGGCGCGCCACCTGGAGCAGCAGCTCAAGGACGATTCGGGGCTGTCGCACACCCAGTACGAGATCCTGGTGCACCTCTCGGCGGCCCCCGATGGTGAGCTCAGGATGGCCGACCTGGCCGAGCGGCTGGTCACCTCCAAGAGTGGACTCACCTACCAGGTCGCGCAGTTGGAGAAGGCCGGGCTGGTCGGGCGGCGGTCCTGCACGAGCGACGTGCGCGGGGTCTTCGCCCAACTCACCGACCAGGGCGCGGCGGTGCTGCGGGAGGCGGCGCCCGGGCATGTCGAGGCGGTGCGCGAGGCGCTGATCGACGTCCTGGACCGCGACCAACTCGCGGTGCTGGCCGAGGCGCTGGGCGAGGTCGTCCGACGGCTGCGCGGCGACTCGACTCTCTAGCGAGAGGTGCGGTCGTCTCTGGCGGGAGGCGCGGTCGGCCGTTAGGCTCGGCCCAGCGCGGTCATGCCAATCATCGGTATGCGTGGAACAAGAACCTGCTCTGCCCTGCCCGGATCCGCCCAGGCCCGTAGGAGCGCTCATGTTCAGCACCGCCCCCCGCCCGCTCGCCCCCTCCTCCCGTCGACTGCTGCGCCCGGCCCTCGCCGCCCTCGCCCTCGGCACCCTGCTGCTCGGCGCGACAGCCGTCCCCGCGCAGGCCGACGCCGCCGGCCGCCCGTTCCAACCATCCCACCCCGAACGGGACTTCGCCGGCTCCACGGTCGTCGCCCACGAGGGCCGCGGCCCCTCGGGACCGCTCCAGCCGCAGGTCACCCAGACCCCCGGCCTGGACGTCTCCAGCTACCAGGGCAGCGTCAACTGGAGCGCCGCCGCCGGCGCGGGCGCCAGATTCGCCTACGTCAAGGCGACCGAGGGCACCGGCTACACCAACCCCGACTTCACACAGCAGTACAACGGCTCCTACAACACCGGACTGATCCGCGGCGCCTACCACTTCGCCCTGCCGAACGCCTCCAGCGGCGCCACCCAGGCGAACTACTTCGTCAGCCACGGCGGCGGCTGGTCGGCCGACGGCAAGACCCTGCCGCCCGCACTCGACATCGAGTACAACCCCTACGGCGCCACCTGCTACGGCCTCAGCCAGGCCGCCATGGTCAGCTGGATCCACGACTTCAGCAACACCGTCCACACCCGCACCGGCCGCTACCCGACCATCTACACCACCAACGACTGGTGGTCGACCTGCACCGGCGACAACGCCGGCTTCGGCACCACCAGCCCGCTCTGGATCGCCCGTTACTCCTCCTCGCCCGGCACCCTGCCGAACGGCTGGTCGTACCAGACCTTCTGGCAGTACGCCGACTCCGGCACCTTCCCCGGCGACCAGGACTACTTCAACGGCGCCTACACCCAGGTCCAGGCCCTCGCCAAGGGCTGAGCCCGGCCACCGGTCACTGCTGCCGCGCGAACGCTTTCAGGAGGTGTCCGGTCGCCGCCTGGACGATCCGGCGCACGTCGGTTGGCACGCCCGGGCAGGCGTCGGTGCGCAGAGCGCAGATCCAGTTCTCGGTGCCCGCGTCGAAGACGGTCGCGCCGCTCGCCGCGGTGTAGGAGGTGGCGTTCGCCGTGGTCGGCGGGCCGAAGGCGCAGGCGACCTCGGCGTGTCCGAGGACGGTGACCTTCGGTGCGCGTCCGGACGTCGTGTCGAGGTGGTCGGACTCCGGTCCGACCAGCCCGGTCAGCTGCTGCCCTGCCGTGACGCCGGTGCCGGCCCACGGAAGGCCGGCCGGGTTCTCGACCACCAGGGGCGCGTTGGTGTGCGCGTCGCAGGCGTAGGCCTGGCCGGTCAGCGAGCTCTGCGGGTCGGCGTCCGGCGGGCTCGGCCAGTTGCCGGTGACCCGGCTGTCGTCCTTGCCGTAGAGCGGATCCTCCTGCGGCACCTTGTAGTTGACCTCCACCCGGTCGGGCCCGTTCGCCGACGGCTCGAACCGGATCCTGCGGTAGAGCGCGTTCGCGCCGAGGAACGCGAGGTTGCTGCCGGCGTCCCGGGCGTGCGTGGCGGTGGTTCGCATCGCCGGCGACCAGTACTCGTCGTGCCCCTCGCTCAGCACGGCCGCCGCGCCGTCCAGCGCGTGCGGGTCGAGGTCGAGGTCCACGCTCGTGCGGTACGCGAGCGGCAGGCCCTGGCGTTCGGCGAAGGCGACCAGTGGCTGCTCGAGCTGGAAGAAGTCCGCCGCGCCGTCCTCGTCCTGGTACGGCCTGTCGAAGCTCACCGCCCGCGCGCGCGTCGCGAACGCGCCGTCCGGCCCGAAGTACAGGTTCCGCCCTCCCCAGGTGTTGTACGCCTGGTACGAGGTCACCGGCTGGACCAGCACCACCCGGCCGGCCACCGATGGCGACTCGACCGTCAGCGGCACCCAGCGCCTGCCGCCCGAGGCGGCGTCGAGCCGGAGCAGGTACGACCCCGGCGGCCAGCCGTCGGTCGGGACGGTGAGGCTCGGTTGCCACGGTGCGACCGTCGTCCCGCGGGCGTCGGTGGTGGGTGCGGGCTGCGAGCGGCCGGGCGTCTGCGGGGAGGACCAGACGAGGCGGGCGGGCAGGCCCCCGGCGTACGCGCCGAAGCGGTAGGCGCGGACCTGGAAGGTGCTTGCGGTGGTGGAGACCATGAGCCGTACGGGCAAGCCGGGTAGGACGCCGGCACGGTCGGCGTAGCCCTGGATCTCGTCCGCCGGCCCGGGGGCGGCGATCGCCCAGTCGGGCGCGCCGGGGAGGGCGGCCTCGGGGGTGGGGGCTGGGGTGGCGGTGGGGGCCGGAGTGGCGGACACCGGGTGTGCGGCGGGCCGGTGGGCGCTGGTGCAGCCGGTGACGAGCGACGCGGCGACGAGTGGGAGGATGACCCGCCGGGCGACTGGCACGTCCCGACCGTACTGCGCGGGTCGTAACGGTCCGCTCATTTGCGCGCACGCCGCGCCGCAACAAGAGCAAGAGAACAAGACACGGAGACGGCATGACCAGGGTCCCACTCGAAGAACTGCGCGCAGTGATCCACCCGCCGGGCAAGCTCGACAGCCGGGCGGAACACTGGGCCGGACGCCTCTACATGCGCTCCGTCTCGCTACGGCTGACCCGGCTGATGCTCGGCACCCGTTGGTCGCCGAACCAGATCACCGGCGTCATGGTGGTCGCCGGCGTGCTCTCCGGGGCCGCGCTGCTGATCCCCGGGCTGCTCGGCGCCGTGCTGTGCGTGCTGTTCATGCAGCTCTACCTGCTGCTTGACTGCGTGGACGGCGAAGTCGCCCGCTGGCGCAAGCAGTTCAGCCCGCTCGGGGTCTACCTCGACCGGCTCGGCGCGTACCTCGCGGATGCCGCCGTGATGGTCGGCATGGGCTTTCGGGCCGCCTCGCTCGGCCTCAGCCCCTACCTGGTGGCCGGGATGGCGGCGGCCATCGGCGTGCTGATCCTGAAGGCGTCCTCGGACCTGGTCCACGTGGCGCGGGCGGACAGCGGGCTCGCGAAGGCCACCGACCAGTCGGTCGTGCCGCGCTCCTCCGGCCTGGCCACGGTGCGCCGCCTGGCCTCCGCCGTCGGCCTGCACCGGCTGGTCAACGGCATCGAGTGCACGCTGGTGCTGCTGGTCGCGGCGGTGGCCGACGCCGCTACCGGCCACCTGGCGGCGACCAGGGCCGTGGTCGCCGGTGTCACGGTGATCGTCTGGGTCCTGGTGCCGGCGCACATCGTCTCGATCGTCGCCTCCTCCCGCCTGAAGAGGTAACCGCGGCAGGGCCGGCCGCCGGCCGATCCCGGAGCGGGCTCCCGGTGGGACATTTCGGGACGTACTGTGACAGGGAGGGAAGCCCGTCGGGGCGACCGACCCGAGGAGGAGACATGGGCATCTTCGACAGGTTCCGGTCCAAGGCGCATCAGTCCGCGGATCCCGCTGAACGCGCGGCCCTGGCACACGACGAGGCGGCGGACGCGTTCGCCGTCGACGTCGAGAAGTCCGCCGAGTCCGTCCGAGCGGAGCGCGAGCCGAGCGACGAGGAACGCCTGGCCGCCGAGAACATGACCGCCGAGGGCGACCCCTGGGGCTGAGGCGGCAGCTCTGAGTCCGGTCACCTCACTCATCCAGGTGAGGTTCTGGCCGATCCGGGGGAGCCTCTACGCTGGGAATCAACTCGTCTGAGGGAACGCTGACTTGACACCATGATCGGCTCTGCCCCTATAACTGGGTCTCCGGCCGGCGATCCTGCCGACCGGAGACCGGCAGGGAGGCGGCGGAACGGTGGGTACGGTACCGAGGGCCACGAGGGCGGCGGTTGCGGGGGTCGAACGGACCGACCTGGCCGATCCCGCTTTCTGGCGGCTGCCCGCCGCCGAGCAGGCCGCGGCCTTCGCAGGGCTGCGTCAACTCCCAACGCCTACCTACTTCGTGGAGCGTCCGCGATCGCTGTTCCGGGCCGAGCGGGGGTTCCATGCGCTGGTCCGGCATGCCGACGTGGTGGCCGCCAGCCGGACGCCGGAGGTGTTCCGCAGCGCGCCCGGCGTCACCACGCCCGAACCGCCGCGCTGGGTCCGCGCGTTGTTCGGCGACTCGATGGTCAACCTGGACGACCCGGACCACGCGCGGCTGCGCCGGATCGTCTCGCGCGCCTTCACGCCGCGGCTGATCGCGCAGGTCGAGGAGGACATCCACTGCGTGGCGCGGCGGATCGTCGACGACGTGATCGCGCACCGGCCGGAGGACTTCGTGCGCTCGGTCGCCGCCGAGCTGCCGTTCCAGGTGATCTGCGCCATGATGGGCATCCCCGAGGAGCGGCGTCCGGCGATCCTGGCCGAGGTGGACCACGCCTCGGAGCACACCGGGGTCCAGCGCCCGCTGCGGCAGCGGATCCGCCTTCCCGGCCGGGGACTTCGCGCACTGGCCCGGATGCAGGGCATGGTCGCCGACCTGGGCCGGGAGCGGCGGCGCAGGCCCACCGACGACCTGATCTCGGCCCTGGTCACGGCGGATGTGGACGGCCGGTCCCTGAGCTATCGCCAACTCGGCGCGTTCTTCTCGCTGTTGCTGGTGGCGGGCGTGGAGACCACGCGTAACGCGCTGGCGCACGGCCTGCATCTGCTCACCGAGCACCCCGAGCAGCGCGCACTGCTGCTCGCGGATCCGGACGCCCACCTGGACGGTGCGGTGGACGAGATCATCCGCTGTGCGACCCCGATCATCCAGTTCCGCCGCACCCTGGCCACCGAGCACACTCTGGGCCGCGCCCAACTGGCCCGCGGCGACAAGGTGGTGCTGTACTACGGTTCCGCCAACCGCGACGAGTCGGTCTTCACCGACCCCGACGTCTTCGACATCACCCGCCGACCCAACCCGCACCTGGGCTTCGGCGGCGGCGGTCCGCACTTCTGCCTCGGCGCCCCACTGGCCCGGCAGGAGATGAAGGTGCTCTACCGCGAGCTGTTCACCCGGCTGCCCGAGCTGCGCTCGGTCGGCGCTCCGGAGCTGGTCCCGTCCAGCTTCGACAACCGGGTCCGCTCGCTTCGCTTCACCTTCTGACCCCCAGGAGAGTGCGACGGCTGACGGGACGTCGGAGCCCGCGCACGCGGGCCCGCTGCCCGGGGTGTCCGCGCCGGGTGAGGGCTTCGGCCGCCCCCGGTGCTCCCGGCTGGCCCGGTCGGGCCGTTTCCCGTCGCCGACCGGGTGGCATGTCCCTGCTGCGGGGAACCGGTCGGGGGCGGCCGGTCCCCGCGTCGGTCGCCTGGACGGAGGGGGCACAGCCATGGCGCAGACCATCGGGCTCGGCACGCAGAGCTGGACGAACGGCCCGGAGTACATCGTCGGTGCGGCGCCGGGACGGCTGCCGCTGCTGGGGCACGCCCTGCCGCTGCGCAGACGGCCGCTGGAGTTCCTCAGCGCGCTGCCGGCCCGGGGCGACCTGGTCACCGTCCACTTCGGCCGGCTCCCCGCGTACCTGGTCTGCCACCCCGAACTGGTGCGCCAGGTGCTGCGCGACCCGCAGACCTTCGACAAGGGCGGCCCGGTCTTCGACAAGGCCCGGCTGCTGATCGGCGACGGCCTGGTCACCTGCGGCCGCGCCGAGCACCGCCACCAGCGGCGCCTGGTGCAGCCGGCCTTCCACCCCGTCCGGGTCCGCGGCTACGCCCAGCAGGTCGTCGCCGAGGTGGACCGGGCCACTGCGGACTGGCAACCGGGCGTGCCCGTCGACGTCAGCGCCCGGATGCACACGCTGACCGCGCGGGTGACCGCCCGTACGCTCTTCTCCACCGACATCGACGAACCGACCATGGACGAGCTGGCGCACGACCTGTCCGTCGTGCTGGGCGGGATGCACCGGCGGATGGTGGCGCCGCTCGGGTGGTCGGCCCGGCTGCCGACTCCCGGCAACCGGCGCTTCCAGCGGGCGCTGCTGCGGCTCGGCGAGGTGATCGACACGATGATCGAGGACCACCGCCGCGATCCCGCCGACCGCGGCGACCTGCTCTCGGCGCTGCTGGCGGCCCGGGACGAGGAGAGCGGCGAGGGCCTGACCGGCCACCAGATCCACGACCAGGTGATGACCATGCTGTCGGCCGGGACCGAGACCACCGCGAACGCGCTGGCCTGGACCCTGCACCTGGTCGGCACCCACCCCGCGGTCGAGGGCCGGCTGCACGCCGAGCTGGACCGGGTGCTGGCCGGGCGCCCGCCGCAGGTCGAGGACCTGCCCGAGCTGGACTGCGCCCGCCGCACCCTCACCGAGTCGCTGCGCCTGCGCTCGCCGGTCTGGCTGCTCACCCGGGTGACCACGGTCGACACCGAGCTCGGCGGACGCCGGCTGCGGGCCGGCAGTACGGTCGCGTTCAGCCCGTACTCGCTGCACCACGACCCCGCGCTCTTCGCCGACCCCGAGGTCTTCGACCCCGACCGCTGGCTGCCCGAGCGCCTGGAGGAGGTGCCGCGTGGGGCGATGCTGCCGTTCGGCGGCGGCGCCCGCAAGTGCGTCGGCGACGCCTACGCGCTGACCGAGGCGACCCTCGCGCTGGCCCGGATCGCCGAGCGCTGGCGGCTGACCCCGCAGCCGGGGCGCCCGGTCCGGGCGCAGCCGCGGATGACGCTGGGCACCGGCCCGCTGCCGATGCTGCCCGTGCCGCGCTGACCGCGGTTTCGAGACATCCGCCCTGGCCTGCGAGAATCCCTGTCGGACGGGTCGGCGACTGCCGATCCGTCAGCACGCCTGAAGGGAACCCCTGGTGCCGATACCCAGCCGCCGGCTCGCCGTGGTCGCGCTCTCCGTCCTGCTGACCGCGCTGCCGCTGGCCGCCTGCTCCGCCGAGAAGGCCGGCCACCCCGGCTCGACCGCGGGTACCGCCGCGCCGGGCCCCGCCGTCGCCATCCCGGTGGGGGCCGGACCGCAGTCCGTCTACGCGGCCTCGCCGCAACCCGCCCCGGACTCCTGCCACTTCCGCTACACGGCGGACAGGCAGCCGTTGCCCGACCCGGCCTGCACGCCCGGGGCGACCAGCCCGGCGGTGACCCAGGCGACCGTCGCCACGACGATCTGCAAGGCCGGCGGCTACACCTCCGCGATCCGGCCCAGCACCGGCGTCACCAGCAAGGAGAAGGCCGCGAACGCCAAGTCCTACGGCTACACCGGCCCGATGGGCGACGCGGAGTACGACCACCTGATCAGTCTCCAGCTGGGCGGCGACCCCAACGACCCGCGCAACCTCTGGGTCGAGCCGCCGTCCCCCGGCCATGTGCCGGGCAAGGGCCCCAACAACCCCAAGGACTCGGTGGAGACCCGCCTGCACACCGCCATCTGCAAGAACCAGGTCACCCTGGCCGCCGCCCAGCAGGCGATAGCCGCCGACTGGACGACGGCCGAGGCCAGGCTCGGCCTGAGTGCCGGCCCGGCGACCACCAGCGACCCGGACGACGACGCGAACTGAGACTCCCGCCCGCAGGATCAGCCGGCGTCCGGCAGTTCGGTGAGCGGGACGGCGGGGTCGGCGAGCTTCGCCAGGTCCACCACCCGCCCGGAGCGGACGAGTTCGCGGATCGGGTCGGTGACGTCCCAGACGTTGACGTTCATGCCGGCCAGTACCCGGCCGCCGGAGAGCCAGAAGGCGATGAACTCGCGGGCCGCGACGTCCCCGCGGAACACCACCCGGTCGTAGCCGCCGGGTTCGACGTAGCCGGTGTACTCCATGCCGAGGTCGTACTGGTCGGTGAAGAAGTACGGCGTACGGTCGAAGGCGACGTCCTGGCCGAGCATCGCGCGGGCGGCGGTGCGCGGCTGGTGGACGGCGTTGGCCCAGTGCTCCACGCGCAGGTGGCGGCCGAGCAGGGGGTGGTAGGCGTTGGCGACGTCGCCGGCCGCGAAGACGTCGGGGTCCGAGGTGCGCAGGCTCTGGTCGGTCTTGACGCCGTTCTCCACCGTGATGCCCGCGGCCTGGGCGAGTGCGGTGTTGGGGGTGATGCCGATGCCGATCAGCACGGCGTCGGCCTCCACCACCGTGCCGTCCGCCAGGCGCACGCCCGTCACGCCGTCCGGGCCGCCGGTCAGCGACTGGACCTGGACGCCGAAGTGCAACTGCACGTCGTGGTCCCGGTGCAGGGCGGCGAAGACCTCGGCGACCTCGGGGCCGAGCACCCGCAGCAGCGGCAGCCCGGCGCTCTCCAGTACGGCCACCTGGACGCCGGCGCCCCGCGCGGCGGCCGCCGCCTCCAGGCCGATCCAGCCCGCGCCGATCACCGCGATCCGGTCGGCGGAGCGGAACGCCGCCCGCAGCCGGTCGCTGTCGCCGAGCGTGCGCAGGTAGTGCACGCCGTCCAGCTCGGCGCCCGGGACCGGCAGCGGGCGCGGGGAGGAGCCGGTGGTCAGCAGGAGTTTCGCGTAGTCCAGGGTGGCGCCGTCCTGGAGGGTGATCCGGTGCGCCGCCGGGTCGACGGCGGTGACCCGGGTGCCGAGCCGCAGGTCGATCCGCTGTTCGCGGTACCACTCCTGCGGGTGCACGAAGACCTTCTCCCGGGGCTCCGCGCCCATCAGATAGCCCTTGGACAACGGTGGCCGCTCGTACGGGAGTTCGCTCTCCTCGCCGATCAGCACCAGCGGGCCCTGCCAGCCCTCCTCGCGCAGTGTGCGGGCGGCGCTCGCGCCGGCCAGGCTCGCTCCGACGATGACGTGTGGCGTGTTCGCGTCCATGGCCGACTCCTTGGTCTGCGGGCTGTCGGGTCCATCACAGCCCGCAGACACGGCGGGTGCCAACCGCCACGCGGGGGACGGCTGGGGGAGGCCGAATCGAGCGGCCTGGGCGCGGCGGGCGGAAGATGGAAGGACCCCGGCCGCGCGGGCGCGGCGAAGCTTCTCAAGGAGGCGGCGATGGAACCCATGAACGATGCCGGGCCCGCGGGGCCGCCGGCGGTCGAAGCTCCCCGAGAGCCCGGGATGGCGCGCCGGGCGCTGACGGCGCTCTACGAGATCAGGATCCACACGGTGTTCGTCCTGGTCGCGGCCTCGCTGGGGCTTGGACTGTGCGCCCCGCAGATCGAGACCGAGTGGGTGGTGGCGATCTTCGCGGGCTTCTGGGCCATCACCGTGGTCGCGATGATCGCGCTGGCCGCCAGGATGCTGGAGGAACGCCCCGCCAGGGGACGCCACCGTCGTGTGACGCAGAGCTGAAAGCCCGCTGCGGACCGTGACCATCTGGTTCGCGGTCCGCAGCGGCGCGGTGTCCAGCGGGGCTTACGGCTGCATCTCGTACGCGCCGGAGAGCGCCGCGACCTGCTCCCAGAGCCGCTCGGCGCGCTCGGCGTCGGCGACCGGGCGGCGGACGTGGGCCAGCGCCCAGGCAGCCTGCTCCTCGGTCGCGGAGGCCTTGCCGTGCAGCTCGGTGGCGTGCGCCGAGAAGTCCCGGACCAGCACGTCGAAGATGCCGTCCAGCAGGTCGCCGTCCAGGCCGACCAGCTCGGCCTGCTCCAGGATCAGCTGGCCGTAGACGACCAGCGCGAAGAGCTGGCCGATCTCCAGCAGGAAGTCCAGGTCCTGCTGCTGCGCCTGGTCGGGGGCGTGCGCGAGCAGCAGCGCGCACAGGCCGTCGGCCTGCTCGCGGAAGCGCGCCACGTTCGCCACCCCGGCGTGCGCGTCGTACGCGGTGCGCCAGTCGTGGAAGCGGATCGCGCCCAGGCCCTGGGCCGGTCCCTGCTGGAAGAGGAACGCGTCGTCCGCGGCGTCGGTGCGGGTCGGCACCGCCGGGTACTCGGCGGGCGCGAACAGGTAGTTGCCCATGAACTTGAGGATCAGCGCCAGGTTGACGTGGACGGTGCCCTCCAGCTTCGGCAGGCCGCGGATGTCGCGCGCGGCCTTGTCGAAGTAGGTGTCCGCCTCGAAGCCCTTGGCCGCGATGACGTCCCACATCAGGTCGATGACCTTCTCGCCCTCGGTGGTGACCTTCATCTTGGTCATCGGGTTGAAGAGCAGGTAGCGGCGGTCCTCGGGGGAGGCGGTACGGAAGTAGTCCACGGCGCGGTCGCTGAACAGCTTCATCGCGTTCAGGCGGGCGTAGGCGTCGGTCAACTCCCGGCGCACGTGCGGGAAGTCGGTGACCTTCTTGCCGTACAGCACGCGGTTGTGGGCGTGCGTGACAGCCTCGTACATCGCGTGCTCGCAGATGCCGACCGAGGCGGTGCACAGGTTGAACTTGCCGACGTTGACGGTGTTCAGGGCGGCGTCGAAGGCGGCCTTGCCGGTGTGCAGCACGTCCTCGGCGGTGACCGGGTAGTCCTCCAGGCGGAACTCGCTGACGTACATCTGCGAGTTCACCACGTTCTTGACCAGGTGGTAGGCCGGGTGCCGGCTGTCCGCGGCGAAGAAGACGTAGCCCTCGGGGCCCTCGACGTCGGAGCGGCGGCCGAAGACCGAGACCAGGCCGGCCACGTTGCCGTTGCCGATGTAGTACTTGGAGCCGTTGGCGCGGAAGCCGCCCTCGCCGTCCGGGGTGAGGATCAGGTCGGTCGAGTAGATGTCGGCGCCGTGGGTGCGCTCGGACAGACCGAAGGCCATCACGTGACCCTCCGTCAGGAGCTGGGCGGCGCGGGCCCGCAGGGCCTCGTTCTCGCTCTGCCAGACCGGACCGAGACCCAGGATGGTGACCTGCCAGGTGTACCAGTAGCCCAGGCCGTAGAAGCCGAGGATCTCGTTCAGTGCGGCGTTGCGAGAGGTGTCCCAGCGCTTGGCGGCGTCGCCGCCGGCCTGCTCGGCCGGGGTCAGGAAGGCCGCGAACAGGCCTTCCTTGGCGGCGAATTCGAGGAAGTCGCCGTACCAGGACCGGTCGATGTAGGAGTCGATCAGCGCCTTCTTGCCGCGCGACTCGAACCAGTCGACGGTGGCCCGCAGCAGACGGCGGGTCGGCTCGTCGAACTGCGCGGGGTCGTAGGTCCGGGGGTTGAACAGCAGGGATTCGGCCATCATGAGTCCAAGGTGTGTGGAGTGAGGGTCAGTTGCCTGAGGTGGGGAGAGAGTTCAGTGGCTGAGTCTGTGCAGGGTGACCAGGACGTCGTCCAGCCAGGCCAGCGTCATCCGCTCGTACTCGATGCCGCCGCGCAGCACCACGTGCTGGAGCTGCTGCTGGACGTCGAGGGATTCGAGGTCGGGGAAGTCCCGCTGCTCGCCCGCGAGATAGCGGTCGAGCAGCTCGGCGTGGGCGGTGCGGTGGCGCTCCACCTCGGGGATCAGCGCGGCCGGGTCGTCGAAGGCGGCGGCGCGGATCCGGACCGCCATCTCGTGGCGGACCGACTCGGGCTGGACGGGCTCGCGCAGCCAGGCGGCGAGCGCGGCGCGGCCGGGCTCGGCGGCCGAGTAGATCTTCTTGTCCGGCCTGGCGCTCTGCGCGGTCAGCTCGACGGCCAGCCAGCCGTCGGCCTCCATCCGGCCCAGCACGCGGTAGATCTGCTGGTGGGTGGCGGTCCAGAAGCGCCCGATGGAGCGGTCGAAGCGCCGGGCCAGCTCGTAGCCGGAACCGGGCTGCTCCAGCAGGGAGACGAGGATCGCGTACTCAAGCGCCATGGCCCCAGCTTGCTATGCAACGAGTTGCATAGCAAGTGTGTCCGGGCGGCGTGAGACGCAGGTCACGGTCGTTGCCGGGCCTGCCGCAGTTGTTCAGAGGTGCAGCGGGAGCACCTCGAAGGAGGCCGCGAAGCGGACCCCGAGCCGGCTGCCGGTGGCCCGGGCCATCGACTCCAGGAAGCCCTCGGCGTCCGCCATGCTCCCGCCGAGGCCGGCCAGGTAGGCCTGGTGCGCCTTGAGCGAGGCGACCCCGGTGTCGAAGAAGTCGGTGGTGTCCACCGCGTGCCGGCCCTCCGGGGAGCCCGCTGCCCAGAGCTGGCGCACCCCGTTCCACGGCTGGTGGCCCTCCGCCGTCAGCTCGGGGAAGACCCAGCGGTTGCCGGCGTCGCGAACCGCGTCCAGGGTGGCCCGGCCCGCCGCGATGTGGTCGGCCTGGTTGGGGAAGGTGCCGCCGTAGGTGTCGCGGAAGTTGGAGGTGATCACGATGTCAGGGCGGTGTCGGCGTACCAGCCGGGCGATGTCGCGGCGCAGCGGCAGTCCGTACTCCAGCACGCCGTCCGGGTGGCCCAGGAACTCGACGGTGTCCACTCCGACCAGGGCGGCCGACCTGATCTGCTCGGCCTCGCGCACCGGGCGGCACTGCGCCGGGTCCATCGAGTCGATGCCGGCCTCGCCGCTGGTGATCATCGCGTAGACGACCGTCTTGCCCTGCGAGGTCCAGTGCGCGACGGCGGCCGCGGCGCCGTACTCCATGTCGTCCGGATGGGCGACGACCGCCAGGGCCCGCTCCCAGTCCTCGTCCAGTGGTTCGAGCGGCGCCGGGGCCGGTTCCGTCATGGGGGAGTTCCCTTCCGGTAGTTGATCATCCGTCAGGTCACTGTAGCCACGTCCTGCGCCCGCGCGGGCATCCGCGCCGAGGTGGACACCAGGGAGTACGAGAGCGCGCTGAACTCCGGTCGGCGGACCAGCTCGCGGAACCGGGCCAGCTCGTCCGGGGTCAGGCCGGCCGCCAGCAGGCGGTCCTGGAGCTGGCGGGAGTTGATCTCGTGCAGCCGGGCGCCGCCCTCGCCCGTCCAGCTCTCGGCGTGCACGGTGGTGTGCACCTCGCGCAGGCCGAGCGCGGTCATCGCGGCGGGCGCGCGGTGCGCCCAGTGCAGGTCGGCGCCGAGCGTGCCGAGCACGTCGAGGATGCCGTCGACCACCCGGGCGAAGAGCTCCCGCTGCTCGGGGGCGAGGTCGCAGAGCACGTGCAGCGGGCTGCGGTCGAACTCCTCGACGAGCAGCACACCGCCCGGACGCAGCGCGCCGGCCAGGGTGGCCAGTACCTCGTGCCGCTCGGGCAGGTGCAGCAGGACCAGGCGGGCGTGGATCAGGTCGAAGCCCTCGCCCGGCGGCTCCTCGTGGCGCACGTCGTGGCGGCGCAGCTCCAGATTGGCGGCCTCGCCGTGGAACCGGGCCGGGTCGATGTCGGTGGCGATCACCCGCCCCTGCGGGCCGACCCGCTCGGCGAGCAGCCGGGCGATCGAACCGCCGCCCGCGCCCACCTCCCAGCAGCGGGCGCCGGGCGGCAGCCCCAGGTCGTCCAGCTGGCGGGTGGTGATCGGGTCCAGGAAGGCTTCCAGGACGGCGAGTTGGACCTCGGCGTCGGCGGCTCGGTTGTCGAAGGCGTACGCGGTCTCGGGCATCAGGGGGTGGCCTCCAGGTCAGGGGTGAAAGAGAGTGCGGCGAGCAGCGGGGAGGGGTCGGTGCGGGCCGCGGCGCCGTCCTGGGTGGCGGTGGTGCGGCCCGCGGTCAGGACGGTCAGCCGCTCGGCCACCGCCGCGGCCGTCCGCAGCTGCGGGGCGGCCAGCAGGACGGTCAGCCCGTCGTCGGCCAATCGGCGGGTCAGCGCGAGGACCTCGTCGGCGACGGCGGGCGCCAGGCCCTCGGTCGGCTCGTCCAGCAGCAGGAGCCGAGGCTGGCCGAGCAGTGCCCGGGCCAGGGCGAGCATCTGCTGCTCGCCGCCGGAGAGCCGGCCGCCCAGCTGCGAGCGCCGCTCGTCCAGCCGGGGCAGCAGCCGCAGGACGGCCTGCGGGGTCCACGGCGCGGCCTGCCCGCGCGGGCGGCGGTGTGCCAGCGCCAGGTGCTCGGCCACGGTGAGCCGGGCGAAGACCCGCCGTCCCTGCGGCACCAGGCCCACGCCGGCCTGCGCGATCCGGTGCGGCGGCTGCCCGTCGAGGCGGCGGCCGGCCAGCGTGACGCTGCCCCGGGAGGGGCGGACCAGTCCGGCGACGGTGTGCAGCAGGGTGGTCTTGCCGGCGCCGTTGTGCCCGAGGACGGCGTGCATGCTGCCCTCGGGGAGGGTGAGGTCGATGCCGTGCAGCACCGTGCCGCCGCCGTAGCCGGCGCCGAGGCCCTGGATCTCCAGCATCGTCACAGCTCCCGGCTGCCGAGGTAGACGGACCGGACCTGGGGGTCGGCGCCGACGGCGGCGGGCGTGCCGTGCGCCAGGACCCGGCCCTCGTGCAGCACCGTGATCCGGCCGGCCAGCGCGCCGACGAAGGCCAGGTCGTGCTCGACCAGGACCACTGCCACCTCGGCGGGGAGCCCGGCGAGCACCGCGATCAGCCGGGCGGACTCGGTGTCGGTCAGCCCGGCTGCCGGCTCGTCCAGCAGGAGCAGTCGGGGCCGGCCCGCCAGCGCCGCCGCGAGCTCGACCAACCGCCGCTGTCCGTGCGAGAGTTGGCCGGCCGGACGGTCGGCGAGATCGGCCGCGCCGACCCGGTCGAGCCAGTCCAGCGCGCCGGCGCGCAGCGCGCGGTAGCGGCTCGGCCGCCAGAACCCGCGCAGGTCGGCGCGCGGCCAGGCCGCCAGCGCCACGTTGTCCAGTGCGGTCAACGAGGCGGCGACCGCGGGCTGTTGGAACGTGCGGGCGATGCCGGCCCGGGCCCGTCGGGCGGGCCCGGTGGCGCCGAGGTTGCGGCCGTCCAGCAGGACCCGGCCGGTCGAGGGGCGTACGGTGCCGGCGATCAGGGCCAGCAGGGTGGACTTGCCGGCGCCGTTCGGGCCGATCACGGCGTGCCGCTCGCCGTCGCGGACCATGAGGTCGACTCGGTCGACGGCGGTCAACTGGCCGTAGCGGCAGGTGACTTCGCTGAGAGTCAGGCTCACGGGCGCCTCAGCCGGATGCTCGTGATGCCGTCCGGCAGCAGGTAGACGGCCGCGACGAAGAGGGCTCCGAGCAGCAGCGGTCCGTGCCCCGGCCAGTGCGCGGCCAGCTGGTCGCGGACGACCACCACCAGAACCGTGCCCGCCAGCGCGCCCAGCGGCGAGCCGATGCCGCCGAGCACCGCGGCGAGCAGCACCAGCGAGGAGGTGCCGAAGCCGACGTCGGCGGGGGAGACGTAGCTCTGCTCGGTCACCAGCAGCGCGCCGCCGAGCCCGGCCAGCGCGCCCGCGCCGATGTAGGCGGCGAGCAGGTGGCCGCCGACCCGGTGGCCGGCGGCGCGCATCCGCTCCTCGTGGTCGCGGCTGCCGGCCAGCAGCAGCCCGAGCGGGGAGCCGAGCACCAGGACGGTCACGCCGAGCGCGAGCGCGGTGACCACCACCAGGTATCGGTAGAGCGCCGTATCGTCCGTCAACGGTGAGCCACCCCACCAGAGTTGTACCGGCGGGATGCCCGCGAGGCCGTCCGTTCCGCCGGTCACCGAGGTCCACCGGCCCGCCGCCGTGGCGACCAGCTCGCCGAGCGCCAGGGTGATCATCAACGCGGTGGCGCCCCGCGCCCGCACCACCACCGGGCCGGTGGCCAGCGCGAACAGCGCCCCGGCCAGCGCCGCCGCGACCAGCTGCGCCGGGCCCGTCGTCAGCCCGGCACGGGCCAGCAGCGCGGTCGCGTAGGCGCCGACGGCGAACGGTGCGCCCTGGCCGAGCGTGGGCAGGCCGGCCCGCCCGGTCAGCACGCTCACCCCGACGGCGGGCAGGCCGAGCGCGGCGGCGGGGGCCAGCATGGCGAGCGTCCCGTCGGCAAGGACGGCCGGGACGGCGAACAGCGCGAGCGCCGTCAGGGCCAGACCTGTGAGCAGCTGCGCCCTCATGCGCGCCGTCCCGGAGTGCGGCTGCGCAGGACGAGCGCGCCGGCCATCGCGGCGAACAGCAGGTAGGGGGCGAGGCCGGGCGCGAGCACCACGCCCAGCGTCTGGACCTCGCCGACGGCCACCGCCGCCACCAGCGCGCCGCCGACCGAGCCGAGGCCGCCGAGCACCACGACGACCAGCGAGAGCAGCAGCACGGTGTCCGCGCTCCCGGGCCCGGGCCCGATCACCGGCGCGCCGAGCACCCCGGCCAGCCCCGCCAGCGCACCGCCCGCGACCAGCACCCCCGCGTGCACCCGGCGCGGATCGGTGCCCAGGCAGGACACCATCTGCGGATCGTCCACCGTGGCCCGCACCAGCGCGCCGGCCCGGGTCCGGGTCAGCACCAGCTGTCCGGCGCCGGCCAGCGCGGCGGCCACCGCGATCAGCGCCAACCGGTGGACGGGGAACCGGTGCCCGGCCAGCAGCACGCTGCCGTTCAGCGCGGCGGGGAAGGCCACCGGCAGATCGCCGCCGCCCGCCGCGCTGCTCAGCAGGTCGCCGCCGATCAGCGCGAGGCCGAAGGTCAGCAGCGCCTGAGCGAGATGGCCGCGTCGGCGCAGCGGCGCGGTGAGCGCGGCCAGCAGCGCGCCGCCGACCGCCGCGGCCGCCGTGCCGGCGACCAGGGCGAGCAGCAGCCCGCGCCAGGTCCCGTCGCAGAGCGCAGCCGCGCTGTACCCGCCCACGGTGTACAGCGTGCCGTGGGCGAGGTTGAGCACGTCGCCGGTCCCGAAGGCCAGCGTGAGTCCGGCCGCCGCGACGAAGAGCAGCAGCCCGAAGGCCACCCCGTCGACGGCGGGCACCAGGTTGGCGTCGATCAGGCCCACGGTGGCTGGTCTCCGGTCGCTTTCAGTTGCCGAGGGTGGCCAGGTCCTGGACGGTCAGGTTGGACAGTGCCCGGCCGTCGCTCTTGACCTGGCGCAGGTACCACTTCTGCACCGGGGAGTGCGTGTTCTTGCCGAACTCCCAGGTGCCGCGCGGGCTGTCGATCTGGCCGAGGCCGCCGATCGCGGTGTTGAGTGTCTCGGGGGTGAGGTTCTTTCCGGCCGCGGCGATCGCCTGGTCCAGCACGGCGGCCGCGTCGTAGGAGGCCATCGCGTAGGTGGTCGGCGGGCCGGAGTGCTTGGCCTGCCAGGCCGAGACGAAGCTGCGGTTGGTGGCGTTGTCCAGGTCGGGCGCGTAGTTGAGCACCGACTGGATGCCCTTGGCCGCGTCGCCCTGGGCGTTGAGCACGCCGCCCTCGGTGAGGAAGCCGGCCGCGTAGAGCGGGATGCCGGCCACGTCCGACTGCGCGTACTGCTTGACGAAGTCGACTGCCGCGCCGCCCGCGTAGAAGCAGTACACCGCCTTGGCGTGCGAGTTCTTGATCTGCGTGAGGTACGGCGTGAAGTCGTTGGTCTGCGGGAACGGGGTGAAGAGCGTCTTGCCGCCGGGGTTGGCGAGTTGGCCGCCGGCCTTGGTGAACGCGTCGGTGAATCCCCGGAGTTCGTCCCAGCCGCCCTGGTAGTCCGGTCCGATCGCGAACACCGGTCCCTGGACGGTGTCGTGGACGTACTGGGCGATCGCGGCGCCCGGGTCGTCGGACATGAAGCTGGTGCTCCACTGGCGGCTGACGTCCTTGACCACCGGGCGGCCGTTGGAGCTGACCAGCGGGATCCTGTTCTCGGTGAGCAGCGGGCTCACCGCGGCCACCGAGCCGGCGCCGACGATGCCGGTCATCGCGAGGATCTTGTCCTGCTTGACCAGCTTGGTCGCGGCGGGCAGCGCGGTCGGCGCGCCGTCGCCCTCGTCGGCCACCACCAGGTCGACGGGGTGGCCGCCGAGCTTGCCCTGGTGGCTGTCCAGATAGAGCTGGAAGCCGTCCCGCAGGTCGGTGCCGACCTCCTTGTACGTCCCCGAGAGCGAGGCCAGCAGGCCGATCCTGACGCTGCCCGACCCGGCGGCGGCGCTGGGGCTGCCACTGCTGCACCCGGAGGCGCCGAGCGCGGTGACGAGCAGGAGAAGTCCCGTCGCGCGTACCCGACGTGTCGAGGTGCGTCGCGTGCGTGCGCCGCGTGCCGATGTCATGCGTACTCCAGGGTCGGTGGGAGAGCGGAGATGTGAGTGGATGTCAGGATGTGCCTGGAGCCGTGGTGTTCAGCAGCATCGCCCGTGCGGCGGGGGCCAGTGCCGGGCCGACCTGGTTGATCAACTCGGCCATCTCGTAGGAGACCTGGCCGATGTCGCAGGTCTTGGTGGCCAGCACCAGCAGCGAGGCGCCGCTGCTCACCGCCATCGAGAAGAGGAAACCGCCCTGGAGCTCGGTCAGGTTGCTGATCACCGGGTCCGCCTCCAGCAGTCGGCCGGCCCCGGCCAGCAGGCTGACCAGTCCGGAGGCGATCGCCGCGAGCTGGTCGCCGCGCTCGGTCGCGACGTCGCGGGTCGCGGCGATCAGCAGGCCGTCGGCGGAGACCGCCACCGCGTGGGTGATCTCGGGCACCCGGCCCGCGAAGTCGTTCAGCAGCCAGTCCAGGTCAGGGGTCTGGGTGGAGGTCACGAGTTTTCCTTCTGTTCTGGGTCGGACAGGACGGACGTGGGCGCGACGCGGCCGGAGCGGCTGGCTCCGATGCCGCGCGCGTAGGCGGCCATCGCGGCCGAGACCCGGGCCGGGTCGCGGCGCTCGTCCACGGGCGGGGCCGGCACGGCGGGTGCGGCCGGGGCGGCGAGGGCCGCCGGCTCGGGCTCGGCGCCGCGCGGGCGGCGCTGCGGCAGGCCGGCCGCGGTGGTCGGGGTGCTCGCGGTCCGGGCGGTGGTGGGAGCGGGAGCCGGTCCACCGGCCTGCGCCGCCGCCGGTGCGAGGACGGGCACCGGCTCGGGCGCGGGCGTCGCAGGCTGCACCGGCTCCGCTGTCCCGACCCTGAACACCGCAGCGGGCAGCGAGACTTCGGCGATCGTCCCGCCGCCCGGCCGGGGACGCAGCTCGACCCGGATGCCGTACCAGGACGCCAACTGGCCTACCACGCCCAGGCCCATCGCCCGCACTCCGGTCACCTCCACCGGCGGCGGCGAGGCCAGCCGGGCGTTCACGGGCGCCCACTGGTCCTCGGCCAGGCCGATGCCCTCGTCGCAGATCAGCACGACGACCCGGTCCGCGAGCAGCCGCGCCTCGGCGGTGACCCGGAGCTCGGGACGGGAGAACGCCGTGGCGTTGTCGAGGAGTTCGGCGAAGAGGTGGACCAGGTGGTCGACCGCCTTGGCCGCGATCAGCACCCCGGGGTCGAAGGTGCCGAAGTCCACCCGGGTGTAGCGCTCGATCTGGCCCATCGCGGCCCGCAGGACGTCCTCGATGGCGGCGTCCTGGGCGCGCACCCGCGCGGAGGCCTCGCCGCCGAGCACCAGCAGGCTGTGGTTGTTGCGGCCCATCCGGCTGGCCAGGTGGTCGAGCGCGAAGAGCCGCTCCAGCCGGGCCGGGTCGTGCTCGTCGCGCTCGGCCGCGTCCAGCGCCTTGATCAGCGCGCCGGTCAGCCGATCGCCACGCCGGGCCAGTCCCACCAGCAGAGCGCCCAACCGGTCGCGCATGGCGGCCTGTTCGGCCGCGATCCGGACCGCCTCGCGGCTGACCGAGTTGAACGCGGAGCCCACCTCGGCGATCTCGTCCCGCCCGCGGACCGTGACCGGGTCGCCCGCGGCGGCGGCGAACTCCTCGGGGGTGGCGGAGCCGAGCGCCCCGCGGGCCGCCAACGCCTCGACTGCGGCGGGCAGTCGCTCGTGCGCGACGGCGTGCGCCGCATCGCGCAGTCGGCGCAGCTCGCGGATCATCGGGCGGCCCAGCCTCAGAGCCAGCGTCACCACGGCGGCCACCACCAGCAGCACTGCCAGCACCTCGCCGAGCGTCCAGGCGCGCTGGACGTTGCGCAGGTGGGTGACGTCGCCGTCGATCGACTGGTCGATCCGCTGCCCGACCTCCTGGAGCCGGTCGACCCGCTGATCCATCGCGCCGGTCCAGACGCCGGTGGCCGGGAGCCGGTCGCCGGGCCGGGAGCGCTCGACGGCGTCCTCCAGTCGGCCGGCATCGATCACGCCGTCGCCGGTCAGCGCGTGGTCCAGCCAGGCCTGCCACTGCGGATCGGCGTTGCGGCCGAACTCCAGGACGGATTCGGTGTAGCCGCTGCGGGTGGCGGCGATCGCGTCCTGCGCGGCGGGGGTCAGACCGCCGGCGGCCTGGGCCCGCAGCACGGCCAACTCCTCCTGGCTGGCGTACTCCTCGGCCCGGGCCAGGGCGACCGCGCTGTTGATCCGGGCGGCGACGGTGGCGGACGCCTTGCCGGCCTCGGCCACGTCGGCGCGGAAGTCGAGGAGGTCGGCGACCACGATCCGGTACTGGAAGGTGACCGCGGAGAGTTCGGCCCCCGGGCCGGACTGGACCTGCCGGCGCAGGGCAGGCAGGCCGTCGAGCGCGCCGTCCACGGCCTGGAGCAGGCCGTTGGTGCCGCCGGGCATGGCCTGAAGGCGGTCGCGCAGCCTGCGGTACCGCGTGATGCTGGCGTCGGTGGCCCGGGTCTGGTCGAGGTAGGCGTTGCTCTGGCCGGCGGCGGGGGCGTCACCCCCAGAGGTGCCGTCGCTTCCTGAGAGCAGCACCGCGGCGGCGGTCCGCTCGTCCTGAAGCTGATGGGTCAGTTGCCCGGCCTGGGAGCCGAGTTCGACCAGCGTCTTGAGGCGGGCGGCGTCCAGGGCTTGGCTCGCGGCCGTGCGCACGGCCAGCGCGGCGAAGGCCAGCACGGCGATCAGCGGGACGACGGCGAGTACCGCGAGCTTGCGGGTGATCCTCACAGGGCCGACCCTCCGGGCCGCTGCGGGCCGCGCAGGGTGCTGGCGCGGGATATCCGGCGGGCCGAGGGTGGGCAAGCGTGACGATCAGTCATAAGGGCGCCTTGGAGGGGGTCTTGGTCCGTCATGGGCCGCACGGCGGACCGGTCCGACCCTGCCGCGGGCAGGCGGACTCCGTCGTGCGGATGGTGCGAGGCGGCCGGCCCGCAGGGTCCGCGCGGCACAGGGTGGGCCGGGCCGCGGTTCTGGGGGGCCGCCGGGCGTCAGGCCGAGCGCTGTGCGGGCCGGGCGCCGGTAGTCCGAGCGGCGATGAGCACAGCGACCTCCGATGGTCAGGTACCTGCCATGCGCTGCTGCGGACAGGAGTTCGGCCCTCGAACCGGCCATCCCCGGTCGGGGTTCAGGCGGAAGCGTAGCCTACTCATGCGCCGTCAGACTTCGGATCAAGGGTCGCAGTTGATCCCGCCACCAAACCCGGCCGCGGTCGCCCTCGGACGCGGCCGTCAGGGGGTCAGCGCTGCGCTGACGGCGGCCTCCGCGTGCAGGCGGGTGGTGGGGAAGACCGGGACCGGGCTGTCCTTGGGGCCGACGAGGAGTTCGATCTCGGTGCAGCCGAGGATGACGCCCTCGGCGCCGTCGGCGACCAGCGCGGCGATCACCGCTCGGTAGGCCTCGCGGGACTCCTCGCGGATGACGCCCTGGCACAGCTCGTCGTAGATGATCCGGTGGACCTCCGCCCGCCCGGCGGCGTCCGGGACGAGCACCTCCAGGTCGTGCGAGGCCAGCCGGCCCTTGTAGAAGTCCTGCTCCATGGTGAACGCGGTGCCCAGCAGCCCCACCCGCCGCAGCCCGGCCGCCCGGACGGCCGCAGCCGTGGTGTCGGCCAGGTGCAGCAGCGGGATCCCGACGGCCGCCTGCACCTGGTCGGCGACCTTGTGCATGGTGTTGGTGCAGATCAGCACCAGGTCCGCCCCGGCCGCCTCGACCGCGCGGGCGCCGTCCGCGAGCAGCGCGCCGGCCTCCTCCCAGCGCCCCTCGCTCTGCAGCAGCTCGACCTGCGCGAAGTCGACCGACCACAGCACGCACTTCGCCGAGTGCAGCCCGCCCAGGCGGTCCCGGGTGAACTCGTTCAGCAGGCGGTAGTACTCCGCGGTGGATTCCCAGCTCATGCCGCCCAGAAGGCCGATCGTCCTCATCCGCCCACTCTTCCACAGTGGTTCGGCCTGGCTGTGGCGGGGGCCACTTCGGTCGCACTGGGTTCGGTGGCCGTGGACGGGGAGTGGGGGTGGGCCGGGATTTCGGTGTGGGGTGGGCCACTTTCGGGGGGTTCGGGGTGGTGCGGGGGTGTTGGGGTTGAGCGGGTGCGGGGGTGGTCGGGGAGATCTTTACCGGTGGTAACGGGGTGCTGAGCTGGGGGTTCGTCGAAATGGTTGTCACCGGGGTGGGTGCCGCCTAAGTTCGTTCCCAGTGCAGCGAGCACTGCTCGGGTTCACCCCCTCTCGTACGGCCCCCTGTCCGGGGCGTGCGGGTGTGGACGGGTGGCCGGGGCGGCGGGGCGCGTCGAGGACGCGCCGGCCGTCCGTTTGGAGAGGCAAGCGGGATTTCGAGGCCCTTTTCCGGGGTCTGGTTCCGTGTGTCCGCCCGGGGATGTCGAGAGGATTTTGCATGACCTTCCGTACCGAGAACACCGCCGCCGCTGTCGCCGACAACTCCGTGAAGGCCGGGCGTAGCCGTGGTCGTCTGCGGATGGCGCTGATGGGTGGCGTCATTGTCGCCCTGCCGGTTGCGGGTCTCGTGACGGCGACGGCGGCTTCGGCCGCGTCGACTTCCACGTGGGAGAAGGTCGCGCAGTGTGAGAGCACGGGGAACTGGAGCATCGACTCGGGTAACGGGTTCTCGGGTGGTCTGCAGTTCACCCAGTCCACCTGGGCGGCGTTCGGTGGCACCGCGTTCGCGGACAAGGCCTCGCACGCCACCGAGGCGCAGCAGATCTCGGTCGCGGAGAAGGTGCTGGCCGCTCAGGGCCCCGGTGCCTGGCCGGTCTGCTCGGTCAAGGCCGGCCTGTCCTGACCCGCACCACCCTCATAGCCTGACCACGGCCCGGCCGTCCCCCAGCACCACGGGAGACGGCCGGGCCGTCGGCATGCGCGCTCTGGATCACCGGAGCACGGTTCGCTAGGTTGCCTCCTACCGCGCCGACGCGTGCCTGCGGCGGTGTGGCGCTCCGAGGAAAGGTGGGACCGATGGCGACCTGGGTCGGGCGTGGTGCGGTGGAGATCGCCGCCGCCGTACGGGCGGGCGAGGTGACGGCGCGCGAGGTGGTGGCCGAGCACCTGGCGCGGATCGCGGATCTCGACGGGCGGGTGGGTGCGTTCCGTACCGTCTGGCCCGAGCGGGCACTGGCCGAGGCACAGGCGCTCGACCGGCGCCCGGACCTGGCCGACCTGCCGCTGGCGGGTGTCCCGGTGGCGATCAAGGACAACGTCGCGGTCGAGGGCGAGGTGACCCGGCACGGCTCGCGGGCGACCTCGCGGGCCGCCGCGAAGGAGGACCACGAGGTGGTCCGCCGCCTGCGGGCGGCCGGCGCGGTGCCGCTCGGCCTCACCGCCGTCCCGGAACTCTGCGTGTTCGGCACCACGGACAGCGTCTACGGCGTGACCCGCAGCCCGTGGGACCTCGCGCGCAGCGCCGGCGGCTCCTCCGGCGGCAGCGCGGCGGCGGTGGCGTCCGCGATGGTGCCGATAGCCCTGGGCAACGACGGCATGGGGTCGATCCGGATCCCTTCGGCCAACTGCGGCGTGCTCGGCCTGAAGCCCGGCCGCGGCTCGGTGCCCTCCGGCGTGGGCGTGGACGGCTGGTTCGGGATGGCCGAGAACGGGCCGATCGCCGCAGGCGCGGCCGACGCGGTGCTGATGTACCGGGTGCTGGCCCAGAGCGGCTGGACGGACTCCGCCGCCGCCCCGGACCGCACCGACGGCCTGCGGATCGCGCTCTCGGCGCGCTGCCCCTCGGTGGGGATCCCGGTCGACCCGGCGCACGTCGCAGCCGTACGCGACACCGGACGGCTGCTCACCGACGCCGGGCACGTCGTCTCGCGGGCCGAGGCGCCGTACCCGCTCTGGCTGGGCCCGGCGACCGTGGGCCGCTGGCTGGCGGGTACCGCGGCCGACGCGGCGACGCTGGACGCCCGGCTGCTGAACGCGCGCACCCGCCGGCACGCCGCCGTCGGGCGCCTGGTGGCCCGGACCGGGTTGGTCCGCCCGTCCCAGCGCAACCGCTGGCACGAGCTGCTGGAGTCGTTCTTCTCCCGCTACGACGTGCTGGTCACGCCGACCCTGGCGCAGAGCGCGCCGCCGGCCGAGCGCTGGCACACCCGCGGCTGGGCGGCCAACGTGGTGTCGAACATCCGCTACGCGCCGTTCAGCTTCCCCTGGAACCTGGCCGGTTGGCCCGCGCTGGCGCTGCCGGCCGGCGAGCACCCGACCCGCCGGGTGCCGCTGTCCGTGCAGCTGGTGGCGCCGCCCGGCGGCGAGGAGCGGCTGCTCGCGCTGGCCGCCCTGCTGGAGCAGCGCCGGCCGTGGACCCGGACGGCGCCGCTCGAACCCTCGTCCTGACCTGAGCCCGGGCCCGGCACAGGTCAGGACGACCCGCCGGCCCGGGTCTTCACCGAGACGTACCGCACCCGCAACGCGGACGGTCCCCGCAGGCGAACCTGCGGGGACCGCGTGAACCGGACGGGATCGGACGTCAGGGTCCGACTCCGTTCGCGTCGAAGGCCGGTGGGCCTTCGGACGACAGGTCAGCCGATCGCGTGCGAGAGCAGCGCGGCGTCGCCGTTGGCCTGGGTGGTCTGGCCGACGTTGCAGATCTGGTGCCCCTGCTGGTTGAGCACCGGCACGTCCACCTGCACCGGGACGAGCACGCCGACCTGCACGTGGTGCACCTCCGGCAGGCAGAGGTTCAGGTTGTCGGCGGTGTGGTAGTTCGCGCTGTGGTTGCCCGTCGTTCCGGTGGTGTTGGTCCCGCCGTTGCCCTGCACGGAGGCCGCGGAGCCGTCGGTGTCACCGATCGCCATCGCCGGCGCGGAGAGCGCGGCGATCGAGGCGACGGCGATTCCGGCGCCCGCAAGAGCCTTCTTGAACATGAGTCATCCTTTCGACAGTGCCCGGCGCGGACCTTCGTGGGCGACGCCGACGCAGTAACCAACGTCGGTTTCAACGCGCCGCCCGCGACCGGGACACTGCCTGTAAGCCGTATGGCTCAGTCCTCGCCTTCGAGCAGGTAGGTCCAGAAGTCCACGGTGGAGTGTGCGCTGTCGAGTTCGGCACGCCGGCCGAGGAACTCGTGCCGGATGTAGTCGGTGAGGTCGGCGCCGTAGTAGATGATGTCCGTCTGGTGGACCGAGAGCACCGGGTGCCCGAACTGCCCGGCGGTCCCCGGCAGATAGCGGTGGCCGTAGACGGGGACGAGCTGGGGGACGTCGGCCAGCCGGGCCCGCGCGACCGCCAGGGCGTCGGCAGTGCGCTCCGGCCGCGGCCCCCAGCGCGGGTACCAGAAGCCGTTGTACTCGACGTCGAAGAGGGTGCCCTCGACCGGCCGCCCGAGCCGGTCCCGCAGGTCGGCCGGATCGCCGTCGCGCCAGTTCGGCCAGCGGTCGCCCAGCGGGAGCCCGGCGCCGAGGAAGACCCGGTGGTCGGCCGCGAAGCGGAAGCCGTAGCGCTCCTCGACGTCGTCGAGCTCCCGCCCGCTCATCCCGGGTGCGATCTCGGCTCGGAGCATCTGGTGGAGGTCGCGGGCGGCCTCGGCGGTCAGCGGGCGCGGCGGCTGGAAGGGGGTCACCGAGACAGCCTAGGCCCAGAGCTTCTCGTACAGCGAGCCGTTTGTGCCGGCCGCGAACAGGTCGATCATGTTCGAGCCGGGGGAGAGCGCCGTGGTGTTGGACGCCAGAGCGCCGCCCTGGGACGACCAGGCTCCCCAACGGCCGCCGCTGTAGAGGATGTTCCAGATCGCGCGGTCCTTTCCGCGGACGTAGACCTCGATCTCGCCGGCGTTCGGCTGCCACAGCGAGGCGGCCGGCGAGCTGCCGGGTGCGATACCGGCGGGCAGGGCCGGCAGGTCGGGCGACCAGCTGGTCCATCCGGTGGCCGGGGTCCAGTACTTGTGCCAGATGTTGTTGTTGGTGCCGAGGCCGAAGAGATCGATGCGGCCGTTGCCGGGTGAGGTGGCCGAGGAGACCGCCGGGGAGGCTCCGGCGGCGGCGCCCGGTGTCGGCACGCCGTGCTGCTGCCAGCTGGACCAGGAGCCCGACCCCATGGTGCAGCCGCCGGAACTGTTGCTCCACAGCGGCTGCATGGCGAAGGTGTTGCCGGAGAGGTTGGTGTTCCCGATGTTGACCCAGGCGCACTTGTCCCCGATCTCCGCGGCGGTGCTGTCGCGCCAGCCGTTGATCAGTGGGTCGGTGATGGCCTCGGCCATTTCGTGCCCCGCGACGATGCTGACGCCGTCCAGGGTGCCGGCGGTGCCGTTGGCGCTGCCCGCTCCGCAGGAGCCTCCCGCGTCCGGCATGTACGGCAGGTCGGTGTAGGTGATGCTGGGCATCGCGGTGACCGCGCTGTGGTAGCCGCAGTAGCTGCCGCCGAAGCCCGCCGTCGAGTGACCGGTCGGAGTCGCCACGACGATCTGGGTGTTCACCGAGGTGGGGACGCCGAAGTGCTGCGCGGCGCTGACCGCCTCGGCCTGGATCTGCGCATCGGTCGGCACGGCGGGCACCGGCGCCGGGTCCGACCAGGTGCCGGCCAGCATGTCGGGGGTCGAGGCGGCGCCGTACTGCTCGACGGTGGCCAGCCAGGGCGAGGAGCCGACCGAGGAGTAGAACCGGTTGAGGTAGGGCGCCACGCCCGCCGGGTCCGAGGTCCAGCCCCAGTAGTCGACGTAGATCCGCGGCGCGGACGGTCGCTCAGAGTCGCTCAGGGGCCCGCGCGGAACGCGGTCACAGCCCTAGCCGACGGTGGGCCAGTGCAGGCGGCCGAGGCTGATCAGGCGCAGCTGGGCGCGGGCTGTGGCGGCGATCCGCTGCTCGGCCCCGGGTGCCTCCTCGGCGGCCTCCAGGAAGGCCGCCGCCGTGGAGACCAGATGCTCGACGTAGAGGCCGGAGAGCATCCGCAGGTCCGCCACGCTCCAGGCGGCGCTCTGCTCCTGGGTCCCGAGGGCGGCGGCGACCTCGACGATGAACGCGTCGAGCTCGGCGGTGATCGCGGCTCGCACCGGCTGCACGCCGCCGTGCCGTTCGCGGCACAGGAAGCGGACGTGCGCGCGGTGCTCCCGGACGTGCCGGGCCACCACGTCGACGGTGCGGTCGATCAGTTGGTCGGCGTCGCCCTCGCCGGCCAGGATCGCGGTGATCATGCCGTGCAGGCTCGCCAGCGACTCCTCGACCAGTGCGACGCCGAGGTCGTCCAGGTCGCGGAAGTGCCGGTAGAAGCCGGCGGGGGACATCCCGGCGGTGCGGGTCACCTCCCGCACGCCGAGGCTGCTGAGGTTCTGGTGTTCGAGCAGGAGCAGTCCCGCGTCCAGCAGTGCGCGGCGGCTCTGCTGCTTCTGGGCCTGTCTGATTCCGGGGGTGTGACTCACGTCATTCAGTAAACAACTGTTTGCCGACTTTGACCAGCGTAGAGTGAAGAAGTCAGCGAACACTTGTCATCCCAAGTGTTCGCCGAATGATCGCCACCGCTCCGCCAACCGCCCGTCAACTGCTCGGGCCCGTCCCGAAAGGTCGCAGATGTTCCTCCTCGCCGTGATCGCCGTCATGGGCGTCCTGTTGGGCGCCGCCGGCCACACCACCCTGCCGGTCTTCCTCGCCGCGGCAGCCGCCATCACCGGCTGGCTGCTCCTCTTCGGCGCCCGCGAGGGCCTGGCCCGCCTCCGCCGCCACTGACCGTCCGCAGATCGACCACCACTTCTCGGGAAGGAACAGACCGATGGCAGCCCTGACCCGCACTCAGCACCCCACCACCGCAGGCAGCACCGAGGACGCGGACGGCATGGCCGTGGCCTCGTTCATCCTCGGCCTGGTCGGCCTGCTGATCTTCAACGTCGTCCTCGGCCCCTGCGCCCTCGTCCTTGGCGCCCTCGCCCTGCACCGCGGCACCGCCCGCCGCGGCCGCGCGCTGCTCGGCCTCACCCTCGGCGCGGCCGACCTGGTGATCCTGGCCGCCACCGTGCTGTCCAGCCACGGCACCCTCTGGCAGCTCGGCGCCTGAGCCCCACCGCAGCGCCGGTCAGCTCTGCGGGATGAGCAACTCGCCTTCCCCCACCGGCTCCTGGAAGCCGGCGGCATAGCGCTCAAGCAGCTCCTCGCTGACGGTGACGCTGTTGGCGCCGTCCAGCACGTTGCGGGCGGCCAGCCGGCGTCGCAGGGTGTCCAGGTCCACCCGGAGGCGGATCAGCTGCCAGCGGCAGCCGTGGCTCTCGATGAGCGCCTTGTAGCGTTCGCGGGTCGCGCGGTTCCAGAAGCTGTAGTCCAGCACGACCGGCTGCCGCATCGCCAGCAGCTGCGTCAGCTGCTCCCACAACTCCTGCTCCGCGGTGGACCGGTGACGCTCGTACTCGTCGGGATCGAGATCCGCCGCGTCGTGGCCGATGCGCTGCCACACCACCTCGTCGATGGACAGCCGGGTGTAGCCGCGGCGTTCGAGGGCCTTCGCGTAGGTGGTCTTGCCGGACCCGGGCAGGCCACACATCATCACCACGTCACCGGCCTCCGCCGACTCCCTCATCCCGAGCACTGTCCCGACCACCGCCGCCACCTCGTCCATGCGGCTCAGGGTACGAGCAGCGCCGGGATGTCAGCGAGCAGGGTGGCGAGGGTGCGCTTGGCGACGCCCCAGTCGTACAGCTGGCCCGGGATCTCGGCTGCGGCGCGGACCAGCGACCCGTTCTCCGTGCGCGTGACGGTGACCGTCAGGGTCCCGCCGAACGTCCGGGCGTCGGAGGGGATCGCGGCGGTCAGCGTGCACCCGTCGGGCAGCTGCTGCACGGACTTCAGCGGGCGTCCGGTGCGGGCCAGCGAGCAGACCACGCCGACGATGACCTCGCCGACCGGCTGGGCGAACTCCGCGCTGTGGTTCCTGGTGACCGCGATGCTGCGGGAGAGCGCCCAGCTGCGGCCGCGTTCGGCGCCGCGCAGCATCGAGCCGCCGATGATCGGCGTGCCCGCCCACGCGGCCAGGAACTGCTTCGCGCTGGGCGAGGGCGCGGCGGACCGGGCCAGGCAGGCGTCGAGAGCCGCCCGGACGGCCGGGTCGGTGCTCAGCACGGAGAACCGGCTCTCCTCCCGCCAGCCTCCGTCGTTCTGCACCGATCCAGCCATCGCCATCGCCCCTGCCATTGTCGTCGCCTCTGCCGACCGGCGGTGACCCGCAGCGGCGTGCGGGAAGGATAGCCGTCGCCGGCGGCGGATCGTCGACCGGTCCGGTCAGAGCGGCAGCAGGTCCGGGCGCTTGGCCTCGACGTTGTCTCCGGAGGACTCGCCGCGCAGCCGTCGCCCGACCCAGGGCACCAGGTAGCTCCGGGCCCACTGGAGGTTCTCGCGGCGCTGCTCGGCCGGGCTGTGCAGGTCCTCGGCCGGCCAGGGGGCGTCCGGGTTCTGGTCCGGCGTCAGGCCGAGCGAGCGGGCGGCGAGCAGCGCGACGCGCTGGTGCCCCTCGGGGGAGAGGTGCAGCCGGTCCGCACTCCACGCCGGGCGGCCCTGCAGCGGCCGCAGCGACCAGAGGTCCGCCACCGCGCAGTCGTTGCGGTCGGCGATGGCCCGCAGGTGGAGGTTGAAGGTGGCGATCCTGCCGCGCAGGTGGCGCAGCACCGGCACGCCGCGGGTGTCGAAGCCGGTGCAGATCAGCACCGTCCCGGCACAGTCGCGCAACTGCCGCACGGCGGCCTCGAAGCGCTCGGCGACCTCGTCGGGGTCGCTGCCGGGCCGCAGGATGTCGTTGCCACCGGCGCAGAACGTCACCAGGTCGGGCTGGAACCGCTGGACCTGGGGGACCTGCTCGGCCACCACCTGGTGGAGCAGCCGGCCGCGGACGGCGAGGTTGGCGTAGCGGAAGTCGCCGGCCGGACGGCGCTCGGCGAGCAGAACGGCCAGGCGGTCGGCCCAGCCGGCGAAACCGCCGTCGGGCGCGGGGTCGTTGAGCCCTTCGGTGAAGCTGTCGCCGAGGGCCATGTAGGAACTGAGGTCAGGGGTCTCCGGTAGTTCGGCCATGGACGTAAATAATCGACTATCTCAAGTGACCTACGCGACCGTAGGTGGGCTGCAGCGTTCGTCCGGCAGGCGTGAATCGGGTCACAATGCGAACTCGGCTGCGGGTGGCGCCCGTCAACTCGGCCTGGTCCAGGGGGCGTCGCCGCGGGCGTGGTAGCCGCTGACGGCCACCACCGCGAGGATGACGGCCAGTGGCAGGGCCATCGCGGTGGTGTGGTCGGCGTGCAGCACCGCGATGGTGCCGAGCGCGGCGCCGGCCAGCATCGCCAGCACGGAGACCAGCCGGCGGCCCGCCTTGACGGCGCCCGCCGGGTCGCCGGCGTCGGCGAAGATGCCCGCGATGGTCAGGGTCAGCACGGTGGTAGTGAGGTCGGGGACGCCCAGTGCGCGGACCACGGCGTTCTGGACGCCCAGCGCGGCGGCCATCGCGGCGATGATCGCGTAGCGGTCGTCGTGCACGCCGCCGGTCGCGGTCAGGACGGTCGCCGCCGCGAGCGCCGCGGCCTCGATCAGGACCCCGCACAGGAGCGCCCGGCCGCGGTGCTGCTGCGATCTGGCGACGCGTCCGCCGAGCAGTGCGCCGAGCGCGAAGGCGGCCAGCGCGGTCAGCGAGGCGGGGGAGGAGAAGCCCGGGGCGCCGGCCAGGGCGAAGCCGAGGAAGACCACGTTGCCGGTCATGTTGGCGACGAAGACCCGGCCCAACAGCAGGTAGCTGACCGCGTCGACCAGCCCGGAGAGCACGGTGAGCCCGAGCAGTAGCGGCGGCAGCGGCCCGTGCCGGTCGTCGTGCGCGGGCAGCACCGTCCGCCAGGCCCCGTGCAGCACCCCTCGCATCCTCGCCCACCCCGCGCTGTTCCTCGGCATGGTGCGATTCTGACGGATCGTCAGTCGGTGATCTGCACGCCCCGCCAGAAGGCGACGTGGTGGCGGATGTGTGCCGCCTCCAGGCTGGGCTCGGCGTAGTACCAGGCGGCTTCGGGGTTGCGCTCACCGTCGACGGCGAGGTCGTAGTAGTTCGCCATCCCCTTCCACGGGCAGACGGTGGTGGTCTCGGAGGCCTCCAGGTACTCGGCCCGCACCGCCGCGAGCGGGAAGTAGTGGTTGCCCTCGACGATCGTGGTCCGGTCGCTCTCGGCGATGATCCTGCCGTTCCAACGCGCTGTGGTCATGCGTCCAGTGTGGCATTCGAGAGCGCCGGGCGTGGGCTCAGGCGTCGGTCCAGCCGTGGTCCTTGCCGAACTGCACCAGCCCGTTACGGATCTGCAGGATCTGTGCGCCCGTCAGCGACGGCGCCACGTGCAGCAGCAGCTCGGTGACGTCCCTGGTGTACTCGGCGACGGTGAGTACGTCGCACATCGAGTCGTCGTCCGCGGACCGGTCGACGTGCCGCTCGACGTGCCGGTCCACGTGCCTGGCGGCCGACCCCGCGGGTGCGGCCGAGAAGGCCGGTGCGGGGCCGGCCGACGGGAGTTCGGCGCCGGGGGCGAGCCGGACCGAGGAGGCCTTCAGTCCGCGCTCGCCGTCCTCCACCTCGAACTCGACCGCCAGGCCCGAGCGGACCACCGCCTCGGGGATCAGCATGTCGTTCACGTGCAGGAAGACGTCCTCCCCGCCGTGGTCGGGAGCGATGAACCCATAGCCCCGCACGCCGTCGAACCGCACCACACGACCGGTCGCCACGCCAAACCCCCAACACACAAGGAATCCGGGCCCCTTGCCCGAACCTGCGTCAGATCGTATGCCAGCCGCAGCCGGCCCTACGACTGGAGGACCGCCTCGATCTCCAGCTCGATCCGGATCCGGTCGCCGACCACGACGCCGCCCTCCGCCATCGGCATCTCGAAGGAGACCCCGAAGTCCTTGCGGCTGATCTCGCCGGTCGCCGAGAAGCCGGCCCGGGTGCCCATGCCGGGGGCACTGCGGACCCCGTGGAACTCCAGCGCCAGCTCGACCGGCCGGGTGGTGCCCTTGAGGGTGAGGTCCCCGGTGACCGTGTACTTGTCACCGGAGCCGCTCACCGCGGTCGAGGCGAAGTTCATCGTCGGGTACTTGTCGGTCTCGAAGTAGTTGGTGCTGCGCAGGTCTCCGTCCCGTCCGGCGTTGCGGGTGTTGATCGACGCCATGTCGATCTCGGCCCGCACGGACGACAGCAGCGCGTCCTCGGCGACGGTGATCTGCCCCGAGAAGGTGTCGAAGGTGCCGCGGACCTTGGAGACCATCATGTGGCGCACGGTGAAACCGACCGTGGAGTGGACGGGATCGAGCGCCCAGACGCCCGGGGTGAGTCCGGGCAGCTGAAGGAGAGCGGACATCGGGGGGACCCTGCTTTCGCCGGTGACAGTCGGACGGGGTTGCCGCCCGATGGGTAACCGACCGTCGCGGCGGCGAAACGGGCCGTCCGGGTGAGTGCCGACCGCCCGGCACAGCCGTACCGCCTGCCCGCCCGGGTGCAGGCCTGTGGAGATGGCGGCAGGCTGGACGGAGAAGCGGCACACCCTTCGGACGACCTGGTGGAGTAGCCCGTCATGACCGAGCAGGCCCAGGAACAGGCGCAGGATCACACGCAGGCGGCGGAGCAGGCCCACGCCCAGGTCGGTGTCACCGGACTGGCCGTCATGGGACGCAACCTGGCCCGCAACTTCGCCCGGCACGGCTACCGCGTCGCCGTCCACAACCGGACCGCGGCCCGCACCACCGAGCTGGTGGACGACTTCGGGCACGAGGGCGACTTCCTGCCGGCCAGGACGTCCGAGAGGTTCGTCGCCTCGCTGGAGCGCCCCCGGCGGATCGTGATCATGGTCAAGGCGGGCGCCCCGACCGACGCCGTGATCGACGAGCTGGTGCCGCTGCTCGACCCCGGCGACGTCCTGGTGGACGGCGGGAACGCGCACTTCCTGGACACCCGCCGCCGGGAGGCCGCGCTGCGCGAGGTCGGCCTGCACTTCGTCGGCAGCGGGATCTCCGGCGGCGAGGAGGGGGCGCTGCTCGGGCCGAGCATCATGCCCGGCGGCAGCGTGGAGTCCTACCGGGTGCTCGGGCCGCTGCTGGAGTCGATCGCGGCCCGGGTGGACGGCGAGCCGTGCTGCACGCACGTCGGTTCGGACGGCGCCGGGCACTTCGTGAAGATGGTGCACAACGGCATCGAGTACGCCGACATGCAGCTGATCGCCGAGGCGTACGACCTGCTGCGGCGCGGCGCCGGGATGCAGCCGGGCGAGATCGCCCAGGTGTTCCGCGGCTGGAACGCCGGGCGGCTGGAGTCGTACCTGATCGAGATCACGGCCAAGGTGCTCGCGCACACCGACGCCGAGACCGGCCGGCCCTTCGTGGACGTGGTGCTGGACCAGGCCGAGCAGAAGGGCACCGGCCGCTGGACCGTGCAGACCGCGCTGGAGCTCGGCGTCCCGGTGAGCGGGATCGCGGAGGCGGTCTTCGCCCGCTCGCTGTCGGGCAGCATCGCGCTGCGCGAGGCGACGCGCGAGCTGCCCGGGCCCACCGAGACCTGGCTGGACAGCGCGGCCTCGGACACCTTCGCGGCCGAGGTCGAGCAGGCGCTCTACGCGTCCAAGATGGTCGCCTACGCCCAGGGCTTCAACCAGATCCAGGCCGGCGCCGCCGAGTACGAGTGGCGGATCGACCCGGGCGCGATGGCGACCATCTGGCGGGGCGGCTGCATCATCCGGGCGCGCTTCCTGGACCGGATCAAGTCCGCCTACGACGCCGACCCCGATCGGCCCACCCTGCTGACCGACGAGCACTTCCGCAGCGCCCTGGAGGGCGCGCAGTTCGCCTGGCGCCGGGTGGTCTCGACGGCGGCGCAGCTGGGCGTGCCCGTCCCCGGTTTCGCCTCGGCGCTCGCCTACTACGACGCGCTGCGGGCGTCCCGGCTGCCGGCGGCCCTGGTGCAGGGCCAGCGCGACTTCTTCGGCGCGCACACCTACCGGCGGGTGGACCGGCCCGGCTCGTTCCACACGCTGTGGGGCGGCGACCGGACCGAGCACCAGCAGTGAGGTCGCCGTCGCCGCAGCGGCCGCAGGCGGTGCTCGGCCCGCTGACCGGTGCCGCGCTGTTCCTGGTGCTCACCGTGCGGCCGGGCGGTGAGCAGGCCGTCCGCAAGCTGCTGCCGGACCTCGCCGGGCTGCGCCGCGCGGTGGGCTTCCGGGCCGCCGGGGCGGGGCTGAGCTGTGTGCTGGGGGTGGGTTCGGAGGCCTGGGACCGGCTCTTCGGCGGCCCGCGGCCCGCCGAACTGCACCCGTTCCGGGAACTGCGCGGCCCCCGGCACACCGCGCCGGCCACCCCGGGCGCCCTGCTGCTGCACCTGCGCGCGGACCGACCGGACGTCTGCTTCGAGCTGGCGACCCAGCTGATGACGCGGCTGCGCGGGGCCGTCGAGGTGGCCGACGAGGTGCAGGGGTTCCGGTTCTTCGAGGAGCGCGACCTGCTGGGGTTCGTCGACGGCACCGAGAACCCCGAGGGGGCGGACGCGTCCGCCGCTGTGCTGGTGGCGGACGAGGACCCGGCGTTCGGCGGCGGCAGCTACGTCGTCGTGCAGAAGTACCTGCACGACCTGGCGTCCTGGGACGCGCTGCCGGTGGAGGCCCAGGAGCACGCGGTCGGCCGTACCAAGCTGTCGGACATCGAGCTGGCCGAGGACGTCAAGCCGCCGGACTCGCACGTCGCGCTGACCACCGTCAGGGGCGAGGACGGCGCCGAGCGCCAGATCGTCCGGATGAACATGCCGTTCGGTTCGCCCGGGCGCGGCGAGTTCGGGACGTACTTCATCGGCTACTCCCGCACGCCCTCGGTCACCGAGGAGATGCTCGCGAACATGTTCCTCGGCCGCCCGCCGGGCGGCCACGACCGGCTGCTGGACTTCTCGACGGCGGTCACCGGCTCGCTCTTCTTCGTGCCGTCGGCCGACTTCCTGGACGACCCGCCGGCGCCCTTGCTGTCGGTCATTGACGCAGTCACGGACGGGTCGCTGGGCATCGGCAGTCTCAGAAGGAGCACCGCACCATGAACAACCTGCATCGCGAACTGGCGCCGGTGTCCACCCGGGCGTGGGCCGAGATCGAGGAGGAGGCGCGGCGGACCTTCATCCTGCATCTGGCGGGCCGCCGGGTGGTCGACCTCGCGGGCCCGGCCGGGGTGGAGCTGGCCGCCGTGGGGTCGGGCCACCTGCGGGCGATCGAGTCGCCGGTGGCCGGCGCACAGGCCCGGGCGCGCAGTGCGCAGCAGGTCGTCGAGCTGCGGGTGCCGTTCACCGTCTCCCGCCAGGCGGTGGACGACATCGAGCGCGGGTCCAGGGACTCCGACTGGCAGCCCGTCAAGGACGCCGCGCGGACCGTCGCGCTGGCGGAGGACTCGGCGGTGTTCGAGGGCTGGGCGGCCGCCGGGATCACCGGTGTCCGCACGGGGACGTCCAACCCGGTGCTCGCCCTGCCGGCCGACGTCCGCGACTACCCCGACGCCGTCAGCCGGGCGCTGACCACCCTGCGGCTGGCCGGGGTCGACGGTCCGTACGCCCTGCTGCTCGGCGCCGATGCGTACACGGCGGTCAACGAGACGTCCAACCACGGCTATCCGCTGCGCGGGCACCTGGCGCGGGTGGTGGACGGCGAGATCGTCTGGGCACCCGCGCTGGCCGGCGCCGTCGTACTGTCCTGCCGTGGCGGGGACTTCGAACTCCACCTGGGCCAGGACCTCTCGATCGGCTACCTCGGGCACGACGCCGACACCGTGCAGCTGTACCTCCAGGAGTCGCTGACCTTTTCGCTCTACTCGCCGGAGGCCGCGGTCACCCTCACCCCGGCCGTCTGACCGGTGGTGGGCGCCGGATAGCGTGCGGGCTGAACCGGCCGGGCCGTCCGGCGGCCGGACCAGCGTTGGGAGAGACCGTGCCTGAGCCCCTGATCGCCGCAGTCTTCGGCCGTGTGCCCGAGGTCGACCCGACGGCCTTCGTCGCCCCCAACGCGGTGGTGGTCGGATCCGTCACGCTCGCCGCCGGAGCGAGCGTCTGGTACGGCGCGGTGCTGCGCGGGGACGCCGAGTCCATCACGGTGGGCGAGGGCACCAACATCCAGGACAACTGCACCGTGCACAGCGACCTCGGCTTCCCGGCGGTGCTCGGCGCGCGGATCTCGGTGGGCCACAACGCGGTGCTGCACGGTTGCACGGTGGAGGACGACGTGCTGATCGGGATGGGCGCGATCGTCCTCAACGGCGCGCGGATCGGGGCCGGTTCGCTGGTCGCCGCCGGGGCCGTGGTCCCGCAGGGCATGCAGGTGCCGGCCGGCTCACTGGTGGCCGGTGTCCCGGCCAAGGTGAGGCGCGAACTCACCGAGGACGAGCGCGCGAGCATCAAGGCCAACGGCGAGGGGTACCAGCTGCTGGCCCAGGGGCACAGCGAGATTCCCGGAACTGACTAATCGACAGCTTTCTTGTGACTGTCACTCTATTTCAAAACCCCTTGTCCGCAGGCTGTTTCGTTCTCTATAACGTCGTATACGGAGAAGAGTCCGCGACGATCCTGAGGACAGCCCATGCGCATGAACCGGTTCACCCTCGCGCTCACCGTCGGAACGAGCATTCTCGCCCTGGGCAGCACCGCCCAGGCGGCCACCCCGCGCGACGCCGGGCCCCCGGCGGTCGGCTCCGTGCAGGCCGACAGCTCGGCGATGCCCAACACCGTCTACCACACCGGTAAGTTCACCAACAACCACGGCGGCCAGTGTCTGGACGGTGACCTGAACACCATTGGCAAAAACGGCGCGAAGGTGCAGCTCTGGGGCTGCAACGGCTGGGACAACCAGGGCTGGAACTGGACCCCCGCGCCCGGGCAGCCCGCCGGCTACTACGTTATCCAGAACGGCCACGGCGGCCAGTGTCTGGACGGCGATCTGAACACCATCGGCAACAACGGCGCGAAGGTGCAGCTCTGGGGCTGCAACGGCTGGGACAACCAGACCTGGATCTGGAACGGCAGCACGCTGCGCAATCAGCACGGCGGCCAGTGCCTGGACGGTGACCTGAACACCATCGGCAACAACGGCGCGAAGGTGCAGCTCTGGGGCTGCAACGGCTGGGACAACCAGAGCTGGACCTGGCACTGAGCTGGTGACGCCGGCCCGCCCGCCTGGCGGTCGGGCCGGCGTCACCTGTCACCCGGTCAGCAGGGCGTCGAGGTAGACCCAGGCGCCGTCGTGGCGGACGAAGCGGCTGTGCTCCTGCATGGCCCCCGGCGTGCCGCCGTCGGTGTAGTGCGCGCGGAAGACGACGGTCCCCTCGCTGTGGAAGGGGCCGCCGTCGGTGGTGGCGAGCACCTCCAGGCGCTGCCAGCTCAGCGCGGGGTCGAACTCGATGCTCGCCGGCCGGGTGTCGGGGTGCCAGCTGCGCAGCAGGTACGCCTCGTCGTGTACCGCGAACGCGCTGAACCGCGAGCGCATCAGCTGCTCGGCGGTGCTCGCCGCGGCCTCCCCGCGGTGCAGCCGGCCGCAGCAGTCGCCGTAGGTGGCGGGCAGCCCGCACGGGCACGGCGCGCCGGGGGACGGCACAGCGGGGGAGAGTGCGGCGGAGGAGGGCTGGGGCTGGGAGCGGCGTCGAGACATGCCCCCATTATCGGCCTCACCCGCATCGGCCTCACTCGGCCGGGCGGCGGCCCCAGCAGGAGATCATCGGCGAGGTGGCCAGGTCCAGGCGGCCGGCCTCGACGGCGTCGAGGTGGCGGGCGAGTTCCTCCTCGGTCGCCAGTCCGTTCGCCAGCAGCGAGGCGCTGACCTGGCGCACGGTGGCCGCCTCCAGCACGGCGCAGGCGGGCGAGGTGATCGGGAAGTAGGCGTCCGCGGTGACGTCGGTGAGGCCGGCCTCGCGCAGCAGGCGCGGCAGCTTACGGCCGTAGCTCAGGTCCGCGCCGCGCGAGGCCAGCAGCTCGCGGAAGCCGCGGCGCAGCCGGTTGGCGAGCTCCTGCTCGGGGCCCGACTCCTCGGGGCAGAGCAGCGGTTGCAGCGCGGGGTCGGCATCCTCCAGGAGCAGCACCCCGCCCGGGCGCAGCGCGTGGATCATCGTCCGCAGCGCCTGCTCGCGGTCGGCGACGTGCACCAGGACGAGCCGCGCGTGCACCAGGTCGAACGACCCGGCCGGGACCGGCAGCGGGTCCGCCCCGATGTCGTGCCGCCGCACCTCCAGAGCCGTGTCGCCGCTCAGCCAGGAGGTGTCGAGGTCGGTGGCCAGCACCCGCCCGGTGGGGCCGACCCGGTCGGCCAGCCATCGCGGGACCGAGGGCCCGCCCGCGCCGACCTCCCAGACCCGCCAGCCGGGTGCCACGCCCAGGACGTCGAAGTGCCGGAAGGTGGAGGGGTCGAAGAGCTCGGAGAGCGCGTCGAAGCGCGCCCCGGCCTCGGTCTGCCGGTTGTCCAGGAGGTAGCGCTCGTCAGGGGCCATGCGACGATCATGCCAGCTCGCCCTTGCGGGTCCCGGTCAGCCCAGGAAACCGCGCAGCAGGGCGGCGGTGGCCTCCAGGTGCTCCTCGGTGGTGCGCCGGGCGGCCTCGGCGTCCTTGGCCAGGATCGCCCGGACGATCTCCTGGTGCTGCTGCGAGGCGTGCTCGATGTTGCGGTCGATCATCGGGATGGCGTTGAGCAGGTCGTTGAGCCGCATCCGGGTCTCGGCGATGCCGGAGGCCAGTGAGTTCGAGCCGGTGAGCTCGGCGATGGCCAGGTGGAAGCGCGAGTCGCACTGCCGGTAGGCATCCGCGGGGGCTGCTTCGAGATCGGCCAACCGCCGTTCCAGATAGCCTTTCTGATTATCCGTCAGATCGCGCTTGGCGGCCCGCTCGGAGGCTCCGGTCTCCAGCACCAGGCGGTAGGTGAGCGCGTCCTCCAGCTCGGCGCCCAGGTCCTCGGCGGCGCGCCGCAGGTCGCTGAGGTTGGGCGCGGGCAGCCGGTAGGTGACGAAGGTGCCCCCGTAGCGGCCGCGCCGCGACTCCACGCAGCCGGCCTGCTGGAGCGAGCGGAGGGCTTCACGCAGCGTCACCCTGCTGACGTTCAGTCGCACCGCGAGGTCCCGCTCGGCGGGCAGCCGGTCACCGTGCGCGAACACGCCGAGCTTGATCGCCTGGAGGATCCGCTCGATGGTCTCCTCGAAGGCGTTGCCCGTGCGGACAGGGCGAAAGATCGCGCCACCTGGCCAATCTATCCGCACGCCGTGCTCGCCTGGCTCGTCCATCCGCGCATCGTACCCAGGCGACGCGTTAACAGGGCGGTAACACGGTGTGGCGAGAACGATTCGGACGCGTTGCCCGAGGGCTCTTGACGGGGCGTGTGCGGGGGGTGAACCATACCGGCAGCGCTCAATGGACTGGTTCTGGTCCATTAAGCGCATGGAGAGCGCGCCACAGGGCTGTGGTCGCACCTTCGGATCCCACCCCCACGTCTGCATACGGATCCCACCCCCCACTTCCTTAGGAGGTGCGCATGTCTCCTGACCATCCGGTGAACGGCGCCGAGATGCTCAACCCGTCCGACTCCGCGGCCGGCGCCCGCGCGGTCGAGGACTCCGCCGCCGCGGTCCGCACAGCGGACGAGCAGCGGCTGCACGAACTCGGCTACACCCAGGAACTGGCCCGCTCGATGTCGGGCTTCTCGAACTTCGCGGTCTCCTTCTCGATCGTCTCGATCCTCTCCGGCTGCCTGACCCTGTACGGCTTCGGCATGGCCACCGGCGGCCCGGCCATGATCACCTGGGGCTGGCCGCTGGTCGGCCTGATGACCCTCACCGTCGGCCTGGCGATGGCCGAGATCTGCTCCAGCTACCCGACCGCCGGCGGACTGTACTACTGGGCGGCCCAGTTGGCCCCCTCCCGCGGGCCCGCCTGGAGCTGGTTCACCGGCTGGTTCAACTTCCTCGGCCAGGTCGCGGTGACCGCGGGCGTCGACTTCGGCGCCGGGTTCTTCACCAACGCGTTCCTGGAGATGCAGTTCGGCTTCGCGGCCACCCCCGCCCACACCGTCGAACTGTTCGCCGTGATCCTGGTGCTGCACGGACTGCTCAACACCCTCGGCGTGCGGCTGGTGGCGATTCTCAACAACGTCAGCGTCTGGTGGCACCTGGTCGGCGTGGCGGTGATCGTCGGCGCGCTGGTCCTGGTGCCCTCGCACCACGAGTCCGCCTCCTTCGTCTTCACCAAGTTCGTCAACAACACCGGCTTCCACAACTCCTTCTACGTCGCCATGCTGGGGCTGCTGCTGGCCCAGTACACCCTCACCGGCTACGACGCCTCCGCGCACATGACCGAGGAGACCAAGGACGCCGCCCGCTCGGGACCGCGCGGCATCGTGATGTCGATCGTGGTCTCGCTGGTGGCCGGCTGGATCCTGCTGCTCGGCATCACCTTCGCGATCCAGAACTACGACGGCGCGCTGAACAGCGCCACCGGGGTGCCGCCCGCGCAGATCTTCATCGACGCGGTCGGTACCAACGGCGCCAAGTTCCTGCTGCTCATCGTGATCGGCGCCCAGTTCTTCTGCGGGATGGCCTCGGTCACCGCCAACTCCCGTATGATCTACGCCTTCTCGCGCGACGGCGCACTGCCCGGCTCGCGCTTCTGGCACCGGATCAACCCGCGCACCCAGACCCCCACCAGCGCCGTCTGGTTCGCCGCGGTCGGTGCGTTCCTGCTCGGTGTGCCCGACCTGTGGAACCCGACGGCGTACGCCGCGGTCACCTCGGTCTCCGTGATCGGCCTCTACATCGCTTACGCCATCCCGGTGTTGCTGCGCCTGCGGCAGGGTGAGCGATTCCAGAACGGCCCCTGGAACCTGGGACGCTGGAGCCGGCCGATCGGCGTCGTCGCGGTCGGCTGGACGGCGCTGATCACCGTCCTGTTCATGCTCCCGACCCTCAGCCCCATCACAGCGAGCAACTTCAACTACACCCCCGTCGCGGTGGCGGTGGTCCTCGGCTTCGCCGGGATCTGGTGGCTGGTCTCGGCCCGCCACTGGTTCACCGGGCCGAAGATCCACGGCACGCCCGAGGAACTCGCCGCCATCGAACGCGAACTGGAGATCTGATGAGCCAACGACGAGGCAGGCTGACCCTGGACGAGCTGCGCGTCCTGGTCGACGAGGGCACCATCGACACGGTCGTGCTGGCCATGACCGACATGCAGGGCCGCCTCCAGGGCAAGCGGATGGCTGCGGACTTCTTCTTCGCCGACACCGTCCAGAACGCCGCCGAGGGCTGCGGCTACCTGCTGGCCGTCGACATCGACATGAACACCGTGGACGGCTTCGAGATCTCCTCCTGGGAGACCGGCTACGGCGACTTCGTACTGAAGCCCGACTTCAGCACGCTGCGCCTGGTCCCCTGGCACCCCGGCACCGCGATGGTCCAGTGCGACGTCATCGCGCACGACGGAACCCCCGTCGCCGTCTCGCCCCGGCAGATCCTGCGCCGCCAGCAGGAGCGGCTCGCGGCCTACGGCTGGCACGCCTACGCGGGCACGGAGTTGGAGTTCATCGTCTTCAAGGACAGCTACGAGCAGGCCTGGGACAAGGACTACCACCGCCTGACACCGGTCAACCAGTACAACGTGGACTACTCGATCCTCGGCACCTCCCGGGTGGAGCCGCTGCTGCGCCGGGTGCGCAACGAGATGGCCGGTGCAGGCCTGACCGTGGAGTCGGCGAAGGGTGAGTGCAACCTCGGACAGCACGAGATCGCGTTCAAGTACGCCGAGGCGCTGGTCACCTGCGACGACCACGCGGTCTACAAGACCGGCGCCAAGGAGATCGCCGCCCAGGAGGGGGTGAGCCTGACCTTCATGGCCAAGTACAACGAGCGCGAGGGCAACTCCTGCCACATCCACCTGAGCCTGCGCGACGACGAGGGCGCCCCGGTGATGGCGGGGGAGGGCGAGTTCGGCTTCTCCCCGGTGATGGAGCACTTCCTGGCCGGGCAGCTGGCCTGCCTGGCCGAGTTCTCGCTGCTGCTGGCCCCCACCGTCAACTCCTACAAGCGGTACGTGCCGGGCAGTTTCGCGCCCACCGCGATCGCCTGGGGCCGCGACAACCGCACCTGCGCCCTGCGGGTGGTCGGCCACGGCCAGTCGCTGCGCTTCGAGAACCGGGTGCCCGGCGGTGACGTGAACCCCTACCTCGCGGTCGCCGCGCTGATCGCCGCCGGCCTGCACGGCATCGAGCAGAACCTGCCGCTGGAACCGGAGTTCACCGGCAACGCGTACGCCTCCGACGCCCCGCGGGTCCCCGCGACCCTGCGCGACGCGGTCGAGCTCTTCGCGGCCAGCGAGGTCGCCGCGGCGGCGTTCGGCAAGGGCGTGGTCGAGCACTACACGCACAACGGCCGGGTCGAACTGGCCGCCTACGACGCGGCGGTGACCGACTGGGAGCGGCGCCGCGGATTCGAGCGACTGTGAGCGACGGACCTCGCCGACCGGTGATCGGCATCAGCAGCTACCTGGAGACCGCCTCCTGGGGTGTCTGGGAGCGGCCGGCCGCGCTGATCCCGCAGAGCTACGTCGACTGCGTCGTGCAGGCCGGGGGCGTCCCCGTCCTGCTGCCCCCGCAGGCGTTGGGCGCGCCCGAGCTGCTGGAGCTGATCGACGGCCTGCTGCTCGCCGGCGGACCCGACATCGACCCCGCCCGCTACGGCGCACCCGCGCACCCGCGCACCGGAGCGCCGCACGGCGCCCGCGACTCCTGGGAGTTCGACCTGGTGCGGACCGCGCTGGAGCGCGACGTCCCGGTGCTCGGCGTCTGCCGCGGCATGCAGCTGCTGAACGTCGCGCTCGGCGGCGAGCTGGTCCAGCACCTGCCCGACGTGCTCGGCGACCAGAGCCACCAGATCGCCCCGGCCGTCTTCACCGCCCGCCCGGTGCGGATCCGGGCCAGCAGCCGGCTGGCCGGCATCCTCGGCGGCGAGGCGCAGGTCCAGTGCTACCACCACCAGGCGGTGAGCCGGCTCGGTGAGGGGCTGCTGCCCTCCGCGTGGAGCGCGGACGAGTGCGTGGAGGCCGTCGAGCTGCCCGACCGTCGGTTCGCCGTCGGCGTGCAGTGGCACCCGGAGCAGGACGACTCGGACCTTCGCCTGTTCGAGGCCTTCGTCAAGGAATCCCGACGCTCATGAGAGCACCCGCATCAGCGGTGTCTGCAATGTCTGCTGTGTCTGCCGCAAGGAGCCGGTGAGTCAACGATGTCCCAACTGAGCACCTCCGCCCCGACCTTGTACGAGGTGGTCAACCCGGCCACCGAGCAGGTCATCCAGACGGTCACCATGGCCGGCCTGGAGGAGACCGACGCGGCGATCGCCCGCGCCAAGGCCGCCTTCGCGACCTGGCGCGCGGTGGCCCCCGCCGACCGGGCCCGGCTGCTGCGCGCCTTCGCCGCCGCCGTGGACGCCGACCGCGAGCACCTGGCCGCGCTCGAAGTGGCCAACGCCGGCCACACGGTGGGCAACGCGCGCTGGGAGGCCGGCAACGCCCGCGACGTCATCGAGTACTACGCGGCCGCGCCCGAACGGCTCTTCGGCCGGCAGATCCCGGTGGCCGGCGGCGTGGACCTCACGTTCCAGGAACCGCTGGGCGTGGTCGGCGTGATCGTGCCGTGGAACTTCCCGATGCCGATCGCCGCCTGGGCGCTGGCACCGGCGCTGGCGGCGGGCAACACCGTCGTCCTCAAGCCCGCCGAGCTCACCCCGCTGACCGCCCTGCGGCTGGCCGAACTGGCGCTGGAGGCCGGCATCCCGCCGGGCGTCTTCCAGGTGCTGCCCGGCTACGGCCCGGTGGTGGGGCAGCGGTTCGTCACCCACCCGGACGTCCGCAAGGTGGTCTTCACCGGATCGAGCGCGGTCGGCAAGCAGATCATGGCCGGCTGCGCGGCGCAGGTGAAGCCGGTCACCCTGGAACTCGGCGGCAAGAGCGCCAACATCGTCTTCGCGGACGCCGACCTGGCCCGGGCCGCCGCCAGCGCGCCCTCCGCGGTCTTCGACAACGCCGGCCAGGACTGCTGCGCCCGCTCGCGGATCCTGGTCCAGCAGTCGGTCATCGACGAGTTCATGGCGCTCTTCGAGCCCGCCGTGCGGGCGGTGCGGGTCGGCGACCCGACCGACGAGAAGACCGAGATGGGCCCGCTGATCTCGGCGGCCCACCGCGCCCGGGTGGCGGGCTACGTTCCTGACGATGCGTCAGTCGCCTTCCGGGGCAGCGTTCCCGACGGTCCCGGCTTCTGGTTTCCGCCGACCGTCCTGCTGCCGGCGTCGCTGGACGAACCGGTCTTCACCGAGGAGGTCTTCGGACCGGTGGTGACCGTCGTCCCGTTCCGCGACGAGGAGGAGGCGCTGCGGATCGCCAACGACTCCGAGTACGGCCTCTCCGGCTCGATCTGGACCCGCGACCTGGGCCGCGGGCTGCGCGTCGCCCGGGGCGTGGAGGCGGGCAACCTGTCCGTCAACTCCCACTCCTCGGTGCGCTATTCGACCCCCTTCGGCGGATTCAAGCAGTCCGGACTCGGCCGCGAGCTCGGCCCGGACGCGCTGGCCGCCTTCACTGAAACCAAGAACGTCTTCATCTCAACGGAGGAGTAGCACCATGACGAACCCCCTCGCCCCCCGCCTCGACGGCCGGGTGGCCGTCATCACCGGCGCCGGCAGCGGTATCGGCCGCGCCACCGCCCTGCGCTTCGCCTCCGAGGGCGCGAACGTGGTCTGCGTCGACCTCGACGAGACCAGCGGCAAGGCCGTCGCCGACGAGGTCGGCGGCATGTTCATCCAGGCCGACGTCACCAACGAGGACGCCGTGCGTGCGATGTACGCCGCCGCGGTGACCGAGTACGGCAGCGTCGACATCGCCTTCAACAACGCCGGCATCTCGCCCCCCGAGGACGACTCGATCCTCACCACCGGCCTGGAGGCCTGGCGCCGGGTGCAGGAGGTCAACCTCACCAGCGTCTACCTGTGCTGCAAGTACGCCATCCCGCACATGCAGCGCCAGGGCAAGGGCTCCATCATCAACACCGCCTCGTTCGTCGCGGTGATGGGCGCGGCCACCTCGCAGATCTCCTACAGCGCCTCCAAGGGCGGCGTGTTGGCGATGTCGCGCGAGCTGGGCGTGCAGTTCGCCCGCGAGGGAATCCGGGTCAACGCGCTCTGCCCCGGCCCGGTGAACACCCCGCTGCTCCAGGAGCTGTTCGCCAAGGACCCCGAGCGCGCCGCGCGCCGCCTGATCCACATCCCGCTGGGCCGGTTCGCCGAGCCGTCCGAGATCGCCGCCGCCGTCGCCTTCCTGGCCAGCGACGACTCCTCGTTCATGACCGCCAACACCTTCCTGGTCGACGGCGGCATCTCCGGCGCGTACGTGACCCCGGAGTAGCCCCTGACGAGCAGGTACGGCGGCGGCCCCGCGCGGGGGACCGCCGCCGTACCGTGTCTAGGATCACCGCATGGTGACTGTACTGGTCAACGGACTGCCCGGATCCGGAAAGACGACCCTGGCCCGTTCCCTCGCACGGGAGTTGATGCTTCCGCTGTTCAGCAAGGACGACGTCAAGGAGACCCTCGCCGACGCCCTCGGGCCGATCCCCGCGGACGCCGGGGAGGCGCGCGCGTGGAGCAACGCACTGGGTGCGGCGTCCATGGAGACGCTGTGGACGCTGCTGTCGCACGCGGCCGGCGGCGCGGTGCTGGAGAGCCCGTGGCTGGCGCCCCAACGGGAGTTCGCCGTCGCCGGGCTGGCCCGGGCCGGCGCCGGTGCGGTCCAGGAGGTCTGGTGCGACGTGCCGTTGGCGCTGGCGCGGCAGCGCTACACCGAACGCGTCCCGACCCGGCACCCGGTGCACCTGGACGACCGGCCGGGCTCCGATGGGCGCTGGGAGCAGTGGGGCCGCGGTGCCGAGCCGCTGGGCCTGGGCCCGGTGCACCGGGTCGACACCAGCCGCCCGGTCGACGTCGCACTGCTGGCGCGGCTGCTCAGCGCGTAGCTCCGGCCTGTCCCGGTATCGCCGCCTCGATCCCGTCCAGCAGCAGGGTCAGCCCGACGGCGAAGGTCTCCGCGGCCTCCTGTTCCAGGTAGGAGGCCGCGTCCTGCTCCTCGGGCTGCGGGCCGCGCTCGCGCTCCAACAGGGTCAGCATCGGGAACCGCTCGGCGAAGTCCGGCGCGAACTCGGCCAGCAGCGCGGACCGGGTGGGCCACCACTGCTCGTCGGACACCCCGGTCGCCGTCGCCGCCCGGCGGGACTCCGCGACCGCCTGCGCCATCCCGCGGACGAACTGGAAGAGCACGCCGACCGCCCGCCGCAGCACGCCCGCCGGCACGCCGGTCCCGTGCAGGATCCGCGCCACCGTTTCAAGCGCGCGGTACTCGCCCGGCCCCAGCACCGGCCGGGCCTGCGAGACCTCCAGTACCCAGGGGTGGCGCAGCTGGAACGCCCAGAGGTCCTCGGCCCAGCAGGTCAGCTCCGCCCGCCAGCCGTCCTGCGAGGCGTAGTCGGTGGGCAGTTCGCCGAGCACGCCGTCGTACGCCAGGTCGACCAGCTCACTCGCGCCGCCCACCTGCTCGCGGACCACCGAGGCGGACCACCCGAGCCGCTCGCCCACCGCCTGCACCGAGATCGCGCCGACCCCCTGCGCGTCGGCGAGCTCGACGGCGGCGTCCACGATCGCATCGAGCCCCACCCCGCGCCCGCGCCCCCCGGCGCGCCACAGCAGACCCATCGACCGGCGCCCGTCCCCCTGCCCGGCGAAGACGACCATGTGCACCTCCCAGAGCAACCGTAGGGGCTCCACCCTGCTTCCGCTCCGGTCCCGCCCCGACCGCGCACGCGAACCGGTGACGCCGACTGCGCCGCTTACCCGCTGCCCGTCCCGTGAAACCGGTGTCTCACCGGCGGGCGAAGCGGTCCAGGGCGGCGAGGACGTGGGTGCGGGTCGCGGCGCCGCCCAGGTGGCCCGCGTCCGCGACGGTGATCAGCTCCGCGTCGGGCCAGGCGCGGGCGAGTTGCCACGCGGTGTCGGGGGGCCCGCCGAGGTCGAGCAGGCCGTGCACCAGCACGCCGGGGATGCCCGCCAGCCGTCCGGCGTCGCGCAGCAGCGCGCCCTCCTCCAGCCACGCGCCGTGGGCGAAGTAGTGCGAGCAGATCCGCACCATCGCCAGCCGGGCGGCCGGGGGCCGGTCGCCGTACGGCTGGGACGAGCCCTTCGTCTCGCCGGAGAGCACGGCGTCCTCCCAGGCGCACCAGTCGGCGGTGGCCCGCTCCCGTACCGCCGGGTCGGGGTGCCCGGTCAGGCGGGCGTAGGCGCCGACCAGGTCGCCGTCGCGCGGTGTGCCGGGGGCACCGGCGAGGAAGCGCTCCCACTGCTCGGGGAAGAAGCGGCCGACGCCCCGGTAGAGCCAGTCGATCTCGGAGCGCCGGGTGGTGGTGACAGCGGCGATGACGATCTCCGACACCCGCTCGGGGTGCGTCTGCGCGTAGGCGAGGGTCAGCGTGGAGCCCCACGAGCCGCCGTACAGCAGCCAGCGGTCGATGCCCAGGTGCTCGCGCAGGTGCTCCATGTCCGCGACCAGGTGCCAGGTGGTGTTCTGCCGCAGGTCGGTAGTGGGGTCGCTCGCGTGCGGCGTGCTGCGCCCGCAGCCGCGCTGGTCGAAGAGGACGATCCGGTACCGCTCGGGGTCGAAGTAGCGGCGCACGCCCGGGCCGCACCCCGACCCCGGACCGCCGTGCACGACGAGGGCGGGCTTGCCGGCCGGGTTGCCGCAGACCTCCCAGTACACGAGGTTGCCGTCGCCGACATCGAGCATCCCCTGCTCGTACGGCTCGATCGGCGGATACAGCTCACCCATGGCAACCCCTCCCGATATCCAACAGTGCTGTTACATTAACCTACATGACCCCTCCCACTCCCGGCCCCGAGCTGCTCGGCACCAGGTTGCGCCACCTCCTGGAACTCCTGGACGGCGATGTCGCGGCCGTCTACGCCGACCTCGGCCTTGCCGGGTTCCGCCCTCGGTACACCCCCGTCGTCCGGCTGCTGGCCTCCTCGGGCCCGAGCTCGATCCGCGACCTGGCCGCGGCGATCGGCGTGACCCACTCGGCGGCCAGCCAGACCGTGGCCCAGTTGGCCCGCGAGGAGCTCGTCGTGCTGGCCCCCGGCGACGACGCACGGCAGCGCATCGTACGGTTGACCGAGAAAGCCGAGTCGCTGCTGCCGCTGCTGGACGCCGAGTGGGCGGCCACCGCGGCTGCGGCGGCGGAATTCGAGCGGGAGCTGTCGTTCCCGCTGAGTCGGCTCATCGATGAGGCGATCGGCGTGCTGCGCAAGCGCCCGATGCGGCGGCGGATCGCCGAATTCGGCGAATTTCCGAGCTCCGGAGAAAACCGGGAGCCCCGACAAAACGGCTGATCAGCGGCCGGATCGGCGGAAATTGGTATGACGTTTCGTCACCGCACGGCGCGCGAATAAGGGAGACTGCAAGAATGACCACTCCGTCCGATGCACAGCAGCCCCTGCGGCTCTCCTTCTCCGAGCCGCTGGCAGCCCCGCCCGAGCAGCCGAAGGGCCCTCGTCCGCTCCCGGTCGGGCGGGCCGTCTTCCAGCAGGAGCCGATTCCCGAGGAGGAGCAGCCGGTGGCGCCCACCCCGCGCCCTCGCGCCGCCGACCGGCTGACCTTCTCCGCCCCCGAGCCGCAGTTCTGAGCCACGGCCGGGGCTGCTCCTGCTCCTACTCCGCGATCGCGCGGGTGAGCAGCACCATGGTGACGAACGTGCGGTAGAGCCGGATCGGGTCCTCGTCCGTGATGTGCACGCTCAGGTCGTCGTCGCGGACCACGCCGGTGATCCAGGTGGCCATCTCGGCCAGATCGGCGTTGCGCAGCCGGACGCTGAGCGTGGCGGGGAGTTCGATCGCGGGCGGCGCGGCCTCCGGCAGCCGTCGTACGGCCTCCAGCGCGGTCTCCTTGATGAGTTCGCGGGCCTGCTCGGGGTGCATGCTGTCCGCCGCGTGGCGTGACACCGAGGTCTTCACCACGGCGGCGTGGATGCCGGGTACGAACGGCCGGGCCTCCTCGGCGGTGGTCCCGTCCCCGGTGATCAGCACCACCGGCACGCCGTGTCCGAGCGCCACCAGCGCGTTGATCCCGCTCTCGCCGGTCGGGACGCCGTTCAGCCGGACCTCGGCGATCGCCCGCGGGCTGTAGGTGTGCGACAGCACCGAGGAGGGGCCGCCCATCGAGCCGTGGTACGAGACGAAGAAGACCGCGTCGAACGACGCGTCCAGGCCCTGCATCATGTACAGCGGCTTGTGGCGGCCCGACAGGTAGCGCGCCCGTCCCGCCAGCGCGTCCGGGCGGAGGTTGGCCATTGCGCCGTGCGAGTCGTTGACCAGGAACTCGTCCGCTCCGGCGGCCAGCGCCCCCTCGATCGCGGCGTTCACCTCGGCCTGGAGCAGCTCGCAGAAGTAGGGGTACGAGGGCCCGGTGGCCCGGCACTGCTCCCAGTCGGAGACTCCGGCGGTGCCTTCCATGTCGGACGAGATGAAGATCTTCATGTCCACTCCTCAGTGATAAACAGCGAACGGTCAGCCGGCCCGGTGCAGCCGGTCGCTGCCCGCGATGACGGCGTCGGCCAGCGCCCGCGCCGGCCCCCGGGCGGTGGCGCGGCCCGTACTCAGGACGAACTCGGCGGCGCCGAGGTCGGGTAGTTCCTCCTGGTGCGCCAGCGGCCGCAGGCCCGGCGGCACCAGGCTGCGGGCATGGGCCACCACGCCGAGACCGGCCAGCGCGGCCGCCCGCACCCCGCTCAGGCTGCCGCTGGTGCAGGCGATCCGCCACGGGCGTCCGGCCCGGTCCAGGGCGTCCAGCGCGCGGGCCCGGGTGACGCTGGGCGGCGGGTAGACGATCAGCGGCAGCGGCTCGGCCGGGTCGGGGCGGAAGTCCTCGGCGCCGATCCAGACCAGCTGGTCGCGCCAGAGCAGCCGGCTGCCCGGAGCGTCGGCCGGGCGTTTGCCGAGCACCAGGTCGAGCCCGCCGTCGGCGAGCTGCTGGTGCAGGACGCCGCTGAGGCCGACGGTCAGTTCGAGGTCGACCTGCGGGTGCTCGTGCCGGAAGGCCCGCAGGATCTGCGGCAGCTCGGTGAGCACGAAGTCCTCGGACGTGCCGAACCGCACCCGCCCGCGGACCGGCGTCTGCGCGAAGTAGCCGGCGGCCCGCTCGTGCGCCTGGAGGATCGAGCGCGCGAAGCCGAGCATGGCCTCGCCCTCGCCGGTGAGCCGCACCGAATGGGTGTCCCGGACGAACAGCTGCCGCTCGGCGGCGGCCTCCAGGCGCCGGACGTGCTGGCTGACGGTGGACTGCCGAAGCCCCAGCCGCTCGGCGGCCCGGGTGAACCCGCCGGTCTGCGCGACCGCGAGGAAGGACCTGAGCTGTACCGGATCGAACACGCCACCAGCCTAGCTTGGACATCATGATCCGTGATGGCAGTGAGTGGGGTGAACGGGATTCACAATGACCGCAGCCGGGTCCAAGGTGGAGGAACGCCCCGAAACCTCCGCGGAGACCCCCATGCGCCGATTGCCCGTCGACCCCTTCATAGCGATGCTGCTCTGCACCGTCGCGGTGGCGGTCCTCCTGCCCGCGCGCGGGACTGCGGCGCCGGTGGTGTCGGGGGCCGCGGTCGGCGCGGTCGGGCTGCTCTTCTTCCTCTACGGCGCCCGGCTCTCCACCCGCGAGGCGGTGCAGGGGATGCGGCAGTGGCGCCTGCACGGGACGGTGCTCGCGGTCACGTTCGGGCTGTTCCCGCTGCTCGGGCTGGCCTGCCGGCTGCTCGTCCCGGACCTGCTCACTCCGCAGCTCTACCAGGGACTGCTGTTCCTGACCCTGCTGCCGTCCACCGTGCAGTCCTCCATCGCGTTCACCTCGATCGCCCGGGGGAACACCGCGGCCGCGGTGTGCAGCGCGACGTTCTCCAGCCTGTTCGGCATCGTGGTCACCCCGCTGCTGGCCGCCGCCCTGCTCAGCACGCAGGGCGGCGGGATCTCGGCGGGCGCGGTGCTGGGGATCGTGGAGCAGCTGCTGCTGCCCTTCCTGGCCGGACAGCTGCTGCGCCGCTGGATCGCGCCGTGGATCGCCCGGCATCGCACGGTGCTCGGCCTGGTCGACCGCGGCTCGATCCTGCTGGTGGTCTACAGCGCCTTCGGCGCGGGTGTGGTCGCCGGGGTCTGGGGCCAGCTGTCGCTGCCCAGGCTGGCGATGCTCCTGCTGGTCGAGGCCGGCCTGCTGGCCGCGGTCCTGGCGGCGACGCTGGTGCTCTCCCGCCGGCTGGGGTTCAGTCGGGCGGACCGGATCGCGATCGTCTTCTGCGGTTCCAAGAAGAGCCTGGCCAGCGGCGTGCCGATGGCCTCCGTCCTCTTCCCCGGGCCCGCGGTCGGGCTGATGGTGCTACCGCTGATGCTCTTCCACCAGATCCAGCTGATGGTCTGCGCGGTCCTCGCCCGCCGCTGGGCCGCTGAGGCCGAGTCGACCCGCCTCGTCGCGGGCAGCCCGCAACCCGCCGCCGCCCGGCGCACGCCCGACGCCGTCGACCACTGACGGCGCTGCCGCTACCCCGCTGCCGGGCGCTGCGCCGCACTCAGGGCTGCGCGGATCGCGGCGGCGTCGACGGGCTTGCCCGGGTCCTCGTTGAACGGGCGGGTGGGGTCCGCAAGGTACGGGAGGCCGTAGGCCGGGGTGTCCGGCTGGAAGCGCCGGCCCTCGGCGAGCGGGCCTGCGTCCACGGCGTCGAAGCCCAGTGCGTCCAGCAGGATGCGGGCCTGGTCCTTGGCAACGGGGTCGTCGCCCGCGATCGGCAGGGCACTGCGGTCGGCGGCGCCGGTCGGGCGGGCCAGTGCGAGCAGGTGCCCGAAGTAGATGTTGTTGAACGCCTTGACCACCTGGGCTCCGGCCAGGTGCTGCTGGAGCAGCTCGCTGCTGGTGGTCTGCTGCGCGTCGAGGCTCGGGATCCGGCCGTCGCGCCCGGCGTAGTAGTTGTTGGTGTCCAGCACGGTGCGGCCGGCCAGTGGTGCGGCCGGGATCTGGAGGTAGTTCTTCAGCGGGACGGTCACCACGACCCAGTCCCCGGCCTCGGCGGCCTGCGCGGGTGTGGCGGCCCGGGCGTGCGGGCCGAGCTCCGCCACCAGGTCGCCGAGGGTCTGCGGCCCGCGCGAGTTGCTGAGCACCACGTCCAACCCGGCGTTGACCGCCAGCCGGGCCAGGGTGCCGCCGATGTTTCCACTGCCGATGAGTCCGAGAGTAGCCATGGCGGTGACAGCCACAGCGACCCCCGCGCTATTCCTGACCTGGGCTCAGCTCACCCGGTCGGCCGGACGGCGCCGGCGAACTGCGGTCCCCAGAGCGGGTCGGCGAAGGCGTTCTCCAGTCGGGCGACCAGTGTCCCGGTGTGCGCCGCGTGGATCATGGCGCCGCCGCCCGCGTGGATTCCCACGTGGTGCAGTGGGGCGTCGGGCCGTGAGAAGAAGAGCAGGTCCCCGGCGCGCAGCTCGGCGCGGGGGACCGGCGTGCCCTTGCGGTACTGGGCGACGGTGTAGTGCCCGAGCTGCACCGCGCCCCGGCTGGCCGCGTACCAGCAGTAGAGGGTGAGGCCGCTGCAGTCGAAGCCGATGGTGCTCTCGCCCTGGCAGACGCCGTCCAGGTAGCCGTTGTCGTCCTCGCAGTAGCCGATCCCCGGGCCGAGCCGGTCGCCGCCGCCCCAGGCGTACGGCACACCGATCTGACGCTGCGCCAGCGCCACCACCGCGCTGCCCACATCCTCCACGGCACCCGCGCTCGCCGCGCCGGGACCGACGTCCGCGGCCGCCGTCGCGGCGACCAGCAGCGCGCCGCACAGCAGTTGGCGCCGTTCGACCAAGGCACACCTCCACAGCTGGATCAGTAGGTCGACGCTAGGCGCCGGCGGGCCGTCGACGGGCGGCGACCCGCCGGGCGGTTGGACGAAAAGAGGGCCCCTGGGATTGTCCAGTTGTTCATGGCTTGCCCTGCTGACAGCGGACCTGTCGCTGGGTCAGAGTCGAAGCCGTTTCCTGGAACGTCCGTGCGTCCGCACCTCAGGCGCTTCGTGCGACTGGCACAGAGGGAGAGACCAGTGTCCGGAATGACCCGACGCAGGCTGCTGGGTTCGGCGGCCGGTGTGGCAGGTGGAGCGGCGGCGATGGCGTTGCTGCCGCCGAGTGTTCAGCAGGCGGTGGCGGCCGGGGTGCCCCGGCGCGGCTCGCTGCGGGACGTCGAGCACGTCGTCCTGCTGATGCAGGAGAACCGTTCCTTCGACCACTACTTCGGCACGCTGTCGGGGGTGCGCGGGTTCAACGACCCCGACGCACTGACGCTGGACACCGGCCGCTCGGTCTTCTACCAGCCGGACAGCGTCAACCCGGACGGCTACCTGCTGCCCTTCCACCTGGACACCCGCACCACCAGCGCGCAGGCGATACCGTCCACCAGCCACGCCTGGGCGGTCCAGCACCAGGCCTGGAACGGCGGCAAGATGGACCAGTGGCTGCCCGCCCACCGCGCCGCCGACGGCGTCAACGGGCCGTACGTGATGGGCTATTACACCCGTGACGACATCCCGTTCCAGTTCGCGCTGGCCGAGGCGTTCACCATCTGCGACAACTACTTCTGCTCGGTCCAGGGCCCGACCTGGCCCAACCGGCTGTACTGGATGACGGGTTCGATCGACGCCGACGGCACGCACGGCGGGCCGATCCTGAAGAACGCCGCGCCGACCCCGCTGACCTGGACCACCTACGCCGAGCAGCTGGAGTCGGCGGGCGTCTCCTGGAAGGTCTACCAGGAGGCCGACAACTACGGCACCGACGTGCTGTCGCTCTTCGAGAGCTTCCAGCAGGCCAAGCCCGGCGACCCGCTCTACGACAAGGGCATGACCGCGCAGCCGACCGGCACCTTCGAGGACGACGCGCGCAACGACCGCCTGCCGGCCGTCTCCTGGATCCTGCCGACCAGCACCCAGTCCGAGCACCCGGACTACCTGCCCGCTGCGGGCGCCGACTTCGTGGCCTCCAAGATCGCCGCGATCGCCGCCAACCCGAAGGTCTGGGCGAAGACCGTCTTCATCCTCAACTACGACGAGAACGACGGCCTCTTCGACCACGTGCCGCCGCCGGTGCCGCAGCCCGGCACCCCCGGCGAGTACGTCCAGGGGCTGCCGATCGGCGGCGGCTTCCGGGTGCCGTGCATCGTCGTCTCGCCCTGGACGGTGGGTGGTTGGGTCGCCTCCGAGGCCTTCGACCACACCTCGGTGCTCCAGTTCCTGGAGCGCTTCACGGGCGTGCGCGCCGCCAATGTCACCGACTGGCGCCGGGAGGCGTTCGGCGATCTGACCTCGGCCTTCCAGTTCCAGCACGCCGCCCGCCGGTCGCCCAGGCTGCCCCCGACGGCGGCCCAACTCGCCCTGGCCGAGCAGGAGGTGGCGACCCTGCCGGCGCCCGCCCTGCCCGGCGCCCAGCAGCGTCCGCCGCGCCAGGAGCGCGGCGGACGCAAGCACGTGCCGCCGCAGCACCACTGACCAATCGGCCGGATCACCCCGGCGCCCGGGTCGGCGCCGAGGTGATCCGCCGCAGGTCGTTGGTCAGGCCCAGCAGCCAGGTGCCGGTGTCGAACAGTAGCGGCAGCGCGGGCGGCGGCGTGTCGGTGCGGCCGTCGGTGATGCCGAAGGCGGGCGCGGACCGCAGCCACCTGCTCGTCCGGAACGAGGCGGACGGCCCGGCGAGGACGGACGCCGGCCGCACACCGCCGGCCCGCTCCAGCTCCGCGGCGAGCAGCAGGTACTGCCCCGCCACCTCGCCGGCGCGGTCCCGGATCCAGGCGCCCGAGTGCGGCCCGAGCCCGGGCGTGCCCGGCGGGTCGTGGTGGTCGAGCAGCCGGGCCGACCCGTTGAGCGCGTGGTGGCCGGCCAGCAGCGCGGCCTGCCAGTCCAGCCGGCTTCCCCCGCTGAGATCGGGCTCGCTCTGCGCCTGGGCATAGGAGGACTCGGCCAGGGTCAGTGCGTGCTGGACGGCCGGGATCGGGGCCGACGCCTCCCCGCCGGCGCGTGAGGTGACCGTCACCGCGGTGTCGGTGACGGTCGCCGCGACCGCGTGCAGCAGCGCGCTGGTGGCCCGGCGCAGCTCGTCCTGCGCGCCGCGCGGCCAGGCCAGCAGCCCGCAGAGCAGGCCGATCAGGCTGCCGGTGAGCACGTCCAGGATCCGGGCCTCGGCCAGTTGCCAGCCGGCGGGCGCGAGTTGGGCGAAGACCATGGAGACCACCAGGGTGAACAGGCCCTGCGTCCAGCCGACTCCGAGGTTCGGTCCCAGGCAGAAGGTGGCCAGCATCAGCAGCGGCAGGATCGCCGCGTAGACGTCGGTGTGCCGGCCGACCAGCACCAGGAAGGCCGCCGTGACCAGCGCGCCCACCAGCGTGCCGGTCAGCGCCTGGCGGACGGTGGTGCGGGTCTGCGCGGTGGTGGTGCGGGTCAGCGTCAGCGCGGCCAGCATCGCCCAGAAGCCGTGCGGCAGGGAGACCACCCCGGCCACCGTACGGGCGGCGGCCAGGCCCACGCTGGTGCGCACCGCGTTCTGGAAGTACACCGAGCGCCGGCTGAGGTTCCCGTCCAGCCGGACCCACCAGAGCCGGCCGGTGCTCAGCCGCGCGTACCAGAACGGACCGGCGGGCGGCTCCGGCGGGAGGTCTCGCCCCAGGACGAGGCCGGTGGCGTGCAGCAGGGTGAGCGCCGCGACGGCCGCCTCGATCAGCGCGGACTGGCGGTTCAGCACCCCGGGCGCCGTGCCGCTGCGGGCGATCCGGCCGCGGCGGTACTCCTGCAGCGTGGCGTGCAGTGCGGTGCCTGCGCGTACGGTGCTGGGGGCCCGGCCCGCGTCGAGCGCCGCGCCCGCCTGCCCGGCCGCCTCGCCCATCCGGTCCAGCAGCCGCAGGCCCAGGTCGCCCGGCGGCTCGGTGGGCGGGGCGGGCGGCAGCTCGGTCAGCCGGGCCAGCAGCTCGCGCGCGGCCCCGCCCGCATGCGCCAGCGCCCGTTCGCGGACCCCGGGACCCGCCGGGCGCTCGGCCGCGGGCACGTGGGAGGGGCGCAGCGCCTGGCTCGCCGCGAGCGCCCGCGCGCGGGTGCCCGCGGTCAGCGCCCACGGCGGGCGGGTCAGCTCGTCCGTGCACTGCCGCACGGCATCGGCCGCGTCCGCCAGCAGGTCCGGGTAGCTCGGGCAGGGCGGGTCGGGCAGCAGCAGCGCCTCGGCCGCGATCAGCAGCACCAGCCCGAGGGTGACGCCGGCCAGCCGTTCGTCCAGGGTCTGCGGGGTGTAGGGCGGGAAGCACGGCAGGATGTAGAGCAGTTGCAGGCCGGGGGCGGCGCCCGCCAGCCGCGGCCCGCCGGCCGCCGCGAAGGCCAGACCGAAGCCGATCACCAGCATGCCCGCCACCGCCGCCGCGGTCCGCACGGCCAGCAGGCTGCCCGCCGTGACCAGCACCCAACTCAGCGGCAGCAGCCGGGTGATGACGGTCGCGCGCCGGCGTCCCGAACCGGGGATCCGGGACAGTCCGGCCATCGCCACCGTGGCGAACAGCGCGTAGGTCGCGGTGACCGGCTGGTGCAGCCCGTAGAGGCAGCTGTAGAAGCCGGCGCAGGCGGCCAGCGTGAGGCGCACCGAGCGCCGGGCCGCGGTCGCCACCGGGCCGCCGCTGCCGAGCAGGTCGGCGAAGGCGCGGCGGGCCCGGGAGAGGGCCGTCGCCGTGCTCATAGCGGCGCGGGCCCGGGCAGCGGCCGGACCGAGAGGTCCCCGCCGCCGCGGATCAGCGAGCTGGCGCGGTCCGAGCCCACCGGGCGGGAGAACAGGTAGCCCTGCCCGAGCGGGCACCCCATCATCGCCAGCAGGTCGCGCTGGTGGACGCTCTCGATGCCCTCGGCGATCACCCGCACGCCCAGCGTCTCGGCGATCCGGGTGATCCCCTCGACCAGCGCGTACTGCTGCGAGGACTTGCCCAGGCCGTCGATGAAGGACTTGTCGATCTTGAGGATGGTGATCGGGAACTCGCGCAGGTAACTGAGCGAGGAGTAGCCGGTGCCGAAGTCGTCGATGGCCAGCCGGACGCCCAGTTCGCTCAGGGTCAGCATGTCCGCCCGGATCCGGTCGTCGCGCCGCATCAGCACGCTCTCGGTCAGCTCCAGGACCAGCGAACCGGGGTTCAGCTCGTAGGAGTCCAGGGTGCGCCGCACCACGTCCACGAAGCCGGGGTCGCGGAACTGGCGCGCCGAGACGTTGACGCTGACGTAGAGCGGCGGCGCCGCCGGGGGCCGGGCGGCGGGCGGCGTGCGCTGCCAGCGGGCCGCCTCCTCGGCCGCGTGGCCGAGCACCCAGGCGCCGAGCGGGACGATCTGGCCGCTCTCCTCCGCCAGGCCGATGAACTGCTCGGGCGGCACCATGCCGCGACTGGAGTGCGGCCAGCGCAGCAGCGCCTCGAAGCCGACCAGGTGGCCCGAGGCGATCTCCACGATCGGCTGGTACAGCACGGTGAACGAGGTCTCGGCGACCGCCGCGTCCAGGCTCTCCTGGAGCTCGTGCCGCTCGATCATGCCGGCCTGCAGGACGGGGTGGAACCGGCGCCACTGGCGCTTGCCGGCGCCCTTGGCCGCGTACATCGCCAGGTCGGCGTGGGCCAGCAGCTCGGCGGCGTCCTCGCTGTCCTCGGTGGTGGCGATCCCGACGCTGACCGAGACGTTGACCGGGCCGGTGCTGAGCCGGAACGGATCGGTGAACGCCTTGATGACGTGGTTGGCGAACGCCTCGACGTCGGAGGGGGCCAGCGAGTTCTCGATCAGGACGGCGAACTCGTCGCCGCCCAGGCGCGCGGCGGTGTCCGAGGCCCGCGCGATGGTGGACAGCCGCAGCGAGACGGCCACCAGCAGCTCGTCGCCGATGCCGTGGCCCATGGTGTCGTTGACGACCTTGAAGTCGTCCAGGTCGATCAGCAGCACGCCCGCCGCCAGCCCGCCGCGCACTCCGCGCAGGAAGGCCTGGTTGACCCGGTCCTGGAACAGCACCCGGTTGGCCAGGCCGGTCAGCGAGTCGTGGAAGGCGCGGTGGCTGAGCTCGCGCTCCAGCTGCCGCTGCTCGGTGACGTCGCGCAGGGTGAGCACCAGGCCCAGCACGGTGGGGTCGGTCCGCAGGTCGCTGGCCCGCACCTCGACCTCGATGTCCACGTTGTCGTGCCGCACCATCCGCCAGTGCTCGCGCCGGGAGCGGTGGTCGAGGCTGCGCATCTGGGCGAGCGCGCCGACCGCCGTGGCGCTCGCCTCCGGCGGCACCAGCTCGACGATCGGGGTGCCGACCAGCTCGGGGTAGCCGAGCACCCGGTCCGCCGAGGAGCTGGCGTAGCGGACCCGGTCGTCGTCGTCCAGGATCAGGATGACGTCCGAGGCGTTCTGCACCAGGGTGCGGAAGTAGGCCTCGCTGTTGCGCCGGGAGACCTCCTGGCTGAGCGTGATGCGCTCCAGCGCCAGCGCGGCCTGCGCGGCCAGCGACTCCACCGTGGTGATCAGCGGGACCAGCTCGTCCTCCTCGCCGCCGATGACCAGGACGCCGATCAGCGGGTCGCCCGAGGGACGGTCCTGCAGGGCCAGCGGGCAGAGCAGCGCATCGGCGCAGCCCGGCAGCACCGCGCTGAACTCCTCCCCGAGTTCGGCCACCGGCCGCAGCCGGGTCCGGCGGGTGACGATCATGGCGTGCTCGGCGGCCGGCAGCCGCGGGAAGGGCGGGCCCGCGCCGGTGGAACCCGGGCCGGGCGGGAAGCGCAGGAGGCCGGCGTCGTTCATCCCGAGCAGCACCAGGCGCTGCGGGTTGCTGGGCGGCAGTGCGGCGCCGGCGGTGCGGATCGCGGTGGTCACCTCGTGCAGGCCGGTGGCCGCGGCCAGCGCGCCGATGGCGGTCCGCAGGGCCCGCTCGCGCGCCACGGTCAGGCGGTGCGCGGCGACCACCCCGGACAGTCGGGCGAGTACGAGCAGGAACAGCAGCGCGGAGAAGGCGCCGACCACCCCGGCGTCGCGGTTCTGGCCCCTGGCCGACTCCAGCAGCAGCACCCCGGGGGCGATCATCGAGGCGAAGCAGAGCAGTCCGATCCGGCCGGGTGCTACGTCGGCGTGCTGGCGCAGCACCGGGCGGGTCATCGCCACCATCGACGGGTGCAGCGCGGCTGCGCCCCAGGCGGTGTAGTACATGGCCCAGCCGAGGTCGACGGCCGTGCCGATCCGCCAGGTCCCGTAGAGCTGGATCAGCCCGAACAGGACGTCGGAGACCAGCATGCCGACCGTGCCGAGGGTGAGCAGGCGCAGCGCCCAGTTCTTGGGACCGTGCGGGACGAGCAGGCGCAGCAGCATCGCCAGCACCAGGATGTCGCCGAGCGGGTAGGCGATGGCGAAGGCCTTCTGCACCCAGGTCAGCTCGGCGCTGTGCACGTTCGGCAGGACGATGTAGATCCAGGAGAGCAGGGTCAGCGCGGCGGTGAAGGTCATCGCGTCGAGCAGGCTGCCGCGGTCGCGCCCGGCGCTGCGGCGGCGGATGAAGATCAGCAGGCCGGCGGCGTACAGCGGGTAGGTGGCCAGGTAGAAGCCGTCGGCCACGGACGGGAACGGGTTGCCCCGGTGCAGCAGCTGGGTGAGGACGACCTCCGCCACCTCGCCCGCGGTGAAGCTCAGGTTGGCCGCGGCGAGCAGCAGCCACGGCAGCGGGTGCGAGGGGCGGTTGCGCAGCGTGCCGAGCAGGATCGCGGCGACACCGCCCAGGCCGATCCCGGTCCACCAGACGATCCGCTCGCCGGGGTGCACGTAGTACATGGCCGTGAACAGGCCCATCCACCCGAGGAAACCGAGCATGACGTACTGCCACCGCCATCGGGACATCGCATTCAGCATCCAGCGCTCCACCGAGATACGCGCGAGAGGTGCCGCGTACGCACGATCGGCACCGGGGTCTCGCGCGGCGGATTTCGGGCGGAATTCCCCACCAGCATACCCGACCCCTCTGGAGGTGTAATTCCCGCTCGTGCCGGTGCATTTGCACGCGCGATCGGTGGCAGGTCGGCCTCGTTCGCTGCCGGTTCGGCCCGCAGGCGTATATTCGAAATACAATCGCGATCGCCGAGAGAGCGGGAGGTCGACGTGGTGAACCGCGACTCCTTCTCGCCACCGGCCGACGCATTCCATGCCGACGCATTCCATACGGTCGTCAGGAATGCCAGGGGGCAGTGTTCGCTGTGGCCGACCGCACTTCAGGTCCCGGCCGGTTGGCAGCGCCTGGGGGAGCCGGCGTCCCGGGCCGACTGTGCGGCGGCCGTCGACGCGCTCTGGACACGGCTGCGCCCGGTCGGCCCCGGGCCCGCGGCGCCCACCGTGCCGCGGCTGCTCGCCGAGCGGGCACGCGGCGCCGGCGAGCGGATCGCCGTGGTGTCGGACCACGACTCGCTCAGCTACGCGCAGTTGGAGCACCGGGCCGACCGGCTGGCCCGCCGGCTACGCCGACGAGGGGTGGGCCCGGAGTCGGTCGTGACGGTCTTTCTGGAGCGCTCTCCTGCCATGGTGGTCGGGCTGCTCGCGGTGCTGAAGGCCGGTGGCGCGTTCCTCCCGGTCGCCCCCGACCTGCCCGCCCGCCGGCTCGCCCAGCTGATCGAGGACTCGTCGTCCACGCTGGTGCTGACCAGCCGCGATCACGCCGGGTCCGTCACCGGTGACGCTGCGGTCCTGCTGGTGGACGAGGCTGTCGATGGTGAGGACGGGACAGAGCTGCCGGACGGCCCGGACCCCGACGACCTCGCCTACATGATCTACACCTCGGGCTCGACCGGCGCCCCCAAGGGCGTGATGGTCGATCACCGCTCGTTCGCCCGGGTGTTGCTGAACCTGGTCGACGCGTACGGGCTGCGCCCCGAGGACCGGGTGATGCAACTGGCCGCGCTGGGCTTCGACACCTCGCTGGAACAGATCTTCACCACCCTGCTCGGCGGCGGAACCCTGGTGCTCGCCCAGGGCCCGGGCTGGGCGCCGACCGAGCTGACCCGCCGCCTGCGCGAGCACGGCATCACGGTCGCCGACCTCACCCCCTCCTACTGGCACCGGTTCCTCGCCGCCGACCACCAGGAGGTCGCCGCGGCGACCTCGCTGCGCCTGCTGATCGTCGGCGGCGACACCGTGCAGGTGGACGACTGCCGCCGCTGGCTGCGCCGGATGCCCGGCGTGCAGCTGGTCAACGCGTACGGGCTGACCGAGACGACCATCACCTCGACGCTCTGCCACCTGGACTCGGACGTCCTGGCGGGCACGCACGCCGGCCCGGTGCCGATCGGCAGCCCGCTCCCGGACACCTCCGTGCAGCTGCTCGACTCCGCGCTGCGCCCGGTTCCGACGGGCCGGCGCGGCGAGATCTTCGTCGGCGGCTGCGGGGTGGCCCGCGGCTTCTGGCGCCGGCCCGGCCTGACCGCCGAGGCGTTCCTGCCCGACCCGTACGCCGCCGAGCCGGGCGGGCGGATGTACCGGACGGGCGACGCCGGGCGGTGGCGCCCGGACGGCCGGCTGGAGTTCCTCGGGCGGATCGACGACCAGGTGAAGATCCGCGGCTACCGGGTGGACCCGGCCGAGGTCGAGGTGGTGCTGACCTCCCACCAGGCGGTGGGCCAGGCGGCGGCGGTGGCCGTGGCGGCGGGCAGCGAGCGGGAGTTGGTGGCCTTCTACACCACCATGGGCGGATCGGAGGAGGTCGCGGAGGCGCAGTTGCGCTCCTTCCTCGCCGAGAGCCTGCCCGGCTACATGCTGCCGACCCGGCTGACCGCCGTCGAGGAGCTGCCGCTGGACCGCAACGGCAAGGTGGACCGCCGACGGCTGTCGCTGGCCACCAGCGTGCGGGACGCGCCGGTGGCGCCGGTGCCCGTGGCGGACGTGCCCGCCGCCGCGCCCGCGCTGCTGCCGACGGGCGACCCCGCGGCGTCGGTGGCGGCCGGCATCTCCCAGCTCTGGGCGCAGCTGCTGGACCTCGAACGGGTCGGGGACGACGACGACTTCTTCCAGAGCGGCGGCAACTCGCTGCTGGCTATGGAGATGCTGGCTCGGGTGCGGATCATGTTCGGCATCGGCGTCACCCAACTGCGCGCGCTGACCAGGGCGTTGCTGGAGGACGCCGCGCTGGTGCCGTTCGTCCGCAGCACGCTGGCGGCCCGCGCCGGGACCTTGGAGGCCGGCGGCCGGGTGGACTTCGCAGCCGAGAGCCGACTGCAGGTGCCGGTCAACCCGGCCAGCCTCCCCCCGCCCGACTGGCGGCAGCCCGCCGACATCCTGCTGACCGGGGCCACCGGCTTCTGCGGCACCCACCTGCTGGACGAGCTGCTGCGTAGCACCGGCGCCCGGATCCACTGCCTGATCCGGGCCAGGGACGTCGGACACGCGGTGGAGCGGCTGCGCGCCGCCTGCCGCCGGCACCTGGCCCGCGACCCGCTCGGCGAACGCTCGGCCGACCGGATCGTCCCGGTCGTCGGCGACCTGGCGGAACCGCTGCTGGGCCTGGACCGGGCCCGCTTCGAGGCGCTCGCCGACCGGGTGGACCTGATCTACCACTGCGGCGGGCAGGTCAACTTCATCTACCCCTACCGCGAGATGAGCGCCGCCAACATCGCCGGGACCAGGGAGGTCGTCCGGCTGGCCGGTCACTCCCGGGCGATCCCGCTGCACTACCTCTCCAGCATGGCAGTGCTGGCCGGCTACGGAGCCGCCGGGGTGCGCCAGGTGACCGAGCGCAGCCCGCTGGCCCACCCGGACCACCTCGCGGTCGGCTACGTCGAGGGCAAGTGGGTGGCCGAGGCGCTGCTGCAGGAGGCGTCCGCGGCCGGGCTGCCGGTCGCGGTCTACCGGCTGAACGACGTCACCGGCGACCAGCGGACGGGGGTGATGAACACCGGCGCCGAGTGGTGCGCGCTGATCAAGTTCATCGTCGACGCGGGGTGCAGCCCGGCCGTCGACCTGCCGCTCGACTTCCTGCCCGCCGACTGCTTCGCGCGGGCGCTGCTGCACATCTCCACCCGGCGTCAGGCGACCGGTGAGACCTACCATCTGACGAATCCACGGGACACCTCGATCGGTACGCTGGTCGAGCGTATCCGGGAATTCGGATACCCGGTGGAGGAACTCCCGTTCGCGGAATGGGTCCGGCGATTCGCGGGATTCGCCGCCGCTCACCCGAACCACCCGATGACCTCCTTCCTCCCGCTCTTCGTGGACCGAAGTCCGGGGACCGAGCTGACCGTCAGCGAGCTGTATTTCCGTGACACGTTCCCGGTCTTCAGCAGGGACAATGCGCAGGCGGCGCTGGCAGGGAGCGGAATCGACATCCCGCCGGTGGACGGTGTGTTGCTGGACCGCTATCTGGAGAACCTGCTGGCGACCGGCTACCTGGCTCCGCCGCGGGCCGGGCGCGGGGCGGCCGCATGAGCAGGGCTGCCGCATGATCAGGCGGTGCGCGAGCTGGGAAGAGCTCGACCTCACCCTCGCGCCGACCGGCGGGCCGGTGGCGTTCTGCGGCGACCTGAGCCCGGAGAACCTGCTCGCGGCCTACCGGGCCGGGCTCTACCCGTTCCCCGCCGCCGATCCGATGCTGCGCGATCTCAACGAGGCGCTCTTCGAGGAGCAGGTCGCGGACGGCCAGATCGCGCTGGTGGGCCGCGAGGACGTCGACCCGTACACGGTCGCCTGGTGGTCGCCGGATCCGCGCCCGGTGCTCCCGGTGGCCGGGATGCGGCTGGGACGCACCCTCGCCAAGCAGGTCCGCAACCGGGCGCCCTGGTCGACCAGCCTCAACCGGGCCTTCGACGAGGTGGTCGAGGCCTGCCGGGACGGTCGCGAACCGCGCTGGCTGACGGGTGAGTTGGTCGACAGCCTGGCGCGGTTGCACGCGTCGGGCTGGGCGCTGAGCGCGGAGGTCTGGGAGGAGGTCACGCTGGTGGGCGGCGTCTTCGGGGTCCGGGCCGGGCCGGTGCTGAGCCTGGACTCGATGTTCCACCGGCGCTCCAACGCCGCCAAGGTCGCGCTCGCCGATCTGGCCGCCCGGTTCGGCCAGGTCGGCGGCGTGCTGCTGGACACCCAGTTCGACAGCCCGCAGACCCGCGGCATCGGCGCCGGACCGCTGCCGCGCACCCGCTACCTCGACCTGCTGCGCGCCACGCCCGACCTCCCGCCCCCGGCCGCGCACCCCCTCCCGGCCCGCCGACTGGCCGGCGGGCCGGGAGACGGACGTGACTAGACGGCCACGACGTTGACCGCGCTCGGGCCCTTCTGGCCGTCCTGGATCTCGAACTCGACGTTCTGGCCCTCAGCCAGCGTCTTGAAGCCGTTGCCCTGGATCGCCGAGAAGTGGACGAAGACGTCCTTGGTCCCGTCCGCCGGGGTGATGAAGCCGAACCCCTTCGACTCGTTGAACCACTTGACCTGACCCTGTATCGCCGCCATGGATGTCCTCGCTCGAGTCCGTGGGCGCGACCGACAGCGGTCGTGCCGCGACGATCATGCCCAGCGAAGTGCCCCGAGAAACGGACCGGTTGCGGCGGGTGCGGTCTGGCGTCTTCTCGCCATCTGTCGCCATCCGGTCACGCACCGTCGGCATCCTGCTAGCATCATGACCATGTCAATCCGTGTATGTCTCTGGCATCCGGTTCGGCCTGGCCGTCAGCGCGGCAGACCCGCCGTACGCGCATCGTCATCTTAGGCACGGCCCGAACGGGACCAATGCCCTTTCCGTCGAACGCCGTTCAGCGGCCGGGCGCCCGGGTGTGCCCGGGTCTCCTCGCTCCCCGCCTTCGCCTGGTTCGGTCCACATCCACTCGTCCCTGCGTCAGCGCGCGGGACGCTGCCCCTAAGGGTTTCGACACACGTGCACGGGTCATCCGATGAAAACGAGGCATCCACCAGGAGCGCGCGGCACGGCCGCAGCACCGTGCGGGCCGGCTGGGGGAGTGGCAAACCCGACATACCGTCAACAGCGCGTCCCCGCAGGGGATACGCGCTGCGGAACTGGCGGATCCGCAGCCGACTGGTGGTGCTGCTGGCGTTACCGGTGCTGGCGGCCACCGTGCTGGGCGGCCTGCGGGTGCAGAGCTCCCTGCAACGCGGCCAGGCTCTCGCCGCGGTCACCGCGACGAACCGGCTGGCCACCGCGGCGACCTCGCTGGCGGACGCGCTGCAACAGGAGCGCGACCTCTCCGCGAGCATCCTGCCGGGCCGGCCCGCACCGCCGGCCCCCGCTGTCGCACCGGCGCCGCCCGCGCCGCCGGTCCCGGTGGACGCCGACGTCCAGGCGGCCCGCGACGCCACCGACCGCGCGCGGGCCGCCTTCGCCACCGTCGTCACCGCCGTCAGGCCCGACACCCTGCCCGGCGGCGACATCGCGCTGCTCGACGTGCAGTCCGGGCTCCAGGAGCTGGCGATGACCCGCCAGGAGGCGTTCGCGCCGACCACCACGGGACGCAGCCCGGTCCAGAAGACCGTGGCCGACTACGACTCGGTCATCCAGAGCGTCATCGGCCTCGGCCAGGACATGGCGCTGGGCACCGGCAACGCGCACATCATCCGGACCGCGCACGCCCTCCAGCAGTTCTCGCTCGCCCAGGACGAGGCCTCCGTGGTGCGCGCGGTGATCGGCGCCGCGCTGGCCGGCCCGGGCGGGCGGCTCAGCCCGGACGACCAGGCGTACGCCGCGCAGGCCGCCAAGAACCGCGAGAGCCTGCTCAACGCGTTCCGCGCGGCCTACGGCAGCTCGGCCGCCGCGCCGCTGCTCGCCTCGCTCACCCACGACTCCAGCACCCTGGAGGCCGACCAGTACGCCCGGCAGGTGCTGGCCGACCCGACGGGCCGAACCTCCGACGGCGAGATGTCGGCCGCCACCTGGACCAGCCTGGCCGGGCGCCGCATCCAGGCCATGAACCAGGTGGAGCAGCACCTGCTCGCCGACATGGACGGCCAGGCGGCCGGCCTCCAGTCGCACACCCAGCGCACCGCCGTGCTCAACGCGATCCTGGTCTCGCTGGTGCTGATGGTCGCGGTGGGCGGCGCGGTGCTGGTGGCCCGCTCGATGGCGCGCGCCCTGGCCCGGCTCCAGCGCGCGGCCGAGGACGTCGCCGAGCACCAACTGCCGCAGCTGGTCATCGCGTTGTCGCAGGCCGAGCCGCAGGAGGTGAACGCCGACGTGAGCCCGATCGGGATCGACAGCACCGACGAGATCGGCCATGTGGCGCGCGCCTTCGACATGGTGCACCGCGAGGCGGTCCGACTGGCCGCCGAGCAGGCGCTGCTGCGAGGCAACATCAACGCGATGTTCACCAACCTCTCGCGCCGCAGCCAGGGCCTGATCCAGCGTCAGCTGTCGCTGATATCCGAGCTGGAGAGCCGCGAGGCCGACCCCGACCAGCTCGCCAGCCTCTTCAAGCTCGACCACCTCGCGACCCGCATGCGCCGCAACGGCGAGAACCTCCTCGTCCTGGCGGGCGAGGACCCGGGCCGCCGCTGGACCCGTCCCGTCCCGCTGGTCGACGTGCTGCGCGCCGCCGCCTCCGAGGTGGAGCAGTACGAGCGCATCGAACTCGCCGCCGTCCCCTCCGCCGAGGTCGCCGGCCGGGTCGTCAACGACCTCGTCCACCTGCTCGCCGAGCTGCTGGAGAACGCCACCTCGTTCTCCAGCCCGCAGACCCGCGTGCGGGTCACCGGCCACGCCCTGCCCGACGGCCGGGTCCTGGTCGAGATCCACGACACCGGGATCGGCCTCAGCCCCGAGGACCTCGCCGAGATCAACGAGCGCCTCGCCAATCCGCCCACCGTCGATGTCGCGGTCTCGCGCCGAATGGGCCTCTTCGTGGTGGGGCGGCTGGCGCTGCGGCACGGCATCCGGATCCAGCTGCGGCCCAGCGACTCCGCCGGGACCGTGGCCCTGGTGATCCTGCCGGCCGACCTCACCCCGGTCGGCGCCCCGCCCGTCGCGGTGCAGGGAACGGCGCCGCCGCTCGGCGGCTACCCCGGTCGGCCGCTGGGCCCGGCGGAGGAGCCGCTCGCCGTCCAGCAGGGCGGTCGTTAGGGCGCAACGCTGCTACGCCGCCGTGGCGCCGCGGACCACGAGGCTGGTGAGCAGCTCGTGGGTGGCCTCGGCCACCGCGTCCACGGCGGCGTCGAAGGCGGCCCGGTTGTGGGCGGCGGGCGCGCGGAAACCGGAGACCTTGCGGACGTACTGCAGGGCGGCCGCCCGGATGTCGTCCTCGGTGACCTCGGGCGTCACGGGCGGGCGGAGGGTCTTGATGCTTCGGCACATGCCTCCAGTCTCCCCCTGGGGTCACTGAGGTGCGGCCAGGCGGGCCGCGCGCAGGGTGAGGTAGTGGCGTTCCGGCAGGCTGGCCGTCCGTTCGGCCGCCGCACGGTAGTTCTCGACGGCCCCCGCCCGGTCGCCGGCCATCTCCAGCAGGTGGGCCCGCGCCACGTACAGGCGGTGGTGCCCCGCCAGCCGCGGGTCCGAATCGACGCTCGCCAGCAGGGCGAGCCCGCGCTCCGGTCCGTGCACCATCGCGGTGGCGACGGCCCGGTTGAGGGTGACCACCGGTCCGGGGGCGATCCGCTCCAGCACCCCGTACAGCGCCAGGATCTGCGGCCAGTCGGTCTCGGCGGCCGTGCGCGCCTCGTCGTGGCAGGCGGAGATGGCCGCCTGCACCTGGTAGGGGCCGACCGGGCCGCGCGGCAGCGCCTCGGTGATCAGCGCGACGCCCTCGGCGACGGCCGTGCCGTCCCACCGGCCGCGGTCCTGGCGGTCCAGCGGGATCAGCTCGCCGTCCGGGCCGGTGCGCGCGGCGCGGCGGGCGTCGTTGAGCAGCATCAGCGCCAGCAGCCCGGCGACCTCGCTGTCCTCGGGCAGCAGCGCGTGCACGGCCCGGGTCAGCCGGATCGCCTCCCGGGAGAGCTCGACGCGCAGCAGGGCGGGACCGGCGGAGGTGGTGTAGCCCTCGTTGAAGATCAGGTAGAGCACCTGCAGGACGCTGGCGAGCCTGGTCGGCCACTCCTCGCGCTCGGGCATCCGGAAGGTGGCACCGGCGGCCCTGATCCGCTGCTTGGCCCGGCTGATCCTCTGCCCCATGGTCGCCTCGGGCACCAGAAAGGCGTGCGCGATCTCGGCCGTGGTCAGCCCCGCCACCGAGCGCAGGGTGAGCGCGACCGCGGACGTCGGCGACAGCACGGGGTGGCAGCAGAGGAAGAGCAGCGGCAGCGTGTCGTCCCGCCCTGCGGCGTCCTCGCTGTCCGCCGCGGGGGCCGACTGCCGGTCGTCGGGCACCCGGCGGGCCACCAGGTCCTCCCGGCGCCGGCGGGCCTGCTCGCTGCGCACCTGCTCGATCAGGCGCCGGCCGGCCACCTGGATCAGCCAGCCGCGCGGATGCTCGGGCACCCCTTCGGCCGGCCACTGGAGGGTCGCGGCCAGCAGCGCCTCCTGGACCGCGTCCTCGGCGTCGTGGAAGTCGCCGTAACGCCGGGTGAGCACGCCGACGACCTGCGGCGCCAGGCGGCGCAGCAGGAGGTCGACGGGCTCCCCGTCCGACGGGATCACAGCTCCCCTTGCGGGGCGGACATCACCTGGCGGACCTCGATCGGCATGTTCAGCGGCGCGCCGCCGGGTCCGGGCGCCGTCGAGACGAACGCGGCGATCTCCACCGCCCGCTCGGCGCTGTCGCAGTCGACGATCCACCAGCCGGCCAGGAACTCCTTGGTCTCGGCGAACGGTCCCTCGGTGACCACGGGCGCGCCGTCGGCCCCGGCGCGTACGATCCGGGCGGTCGCCGGCATCGCCAGGCCCTGCGCGTCGACCAGCTCCCCGGCGGCGGTCAGCTTGCGGTTGGCGTCCACCATGAAGGCGATGTGCGCCTGCACCTCCTCGGGCGACCAGGTGTCCATCGGGGGGATCGCGTCCGCCATGTCCTGGCTGAACTGCATCAGCAGCATGTACTTCATGGCCCTGCTCCTCGTCTTCGGCGCCCCCTGCGGGTGCTCTCACCGTTCAGTAGAAGCAGCGTGCGCGATTTCGACATCCGCAGCGGGACTTTTTGCAGCCGGTTCGGTCAGGCCTCCGAATGGGCGGCGGCGCGGCGCTGGCGCTTGCTGAGGGCCGCCTGGGAGAGGTCCTCGGCCTGCGACTTGAGGTTCTTGTAGCCGTAGCCGCGTGCAGCCAGCCAGGTCTGTGCCGCGGCCTCCGCGCGCTCGACGGCCTCCAGGATGTCCTCCTCTGCCTCGCCCGAGTCCAGGAACCGGAAGCTGAAGAACGGGCGGGCGGTGAGGTCGTAGCTGAGGTGGCCCTCGGGGGTGAAGGCCGCGTGCAGGACGTCGTGCTCCGGCGCGGCGGCCAGGAGTTCGGCGCGGTGCTCGGTGGTGAGGCCGTCGAAGGCGCCGCGGACGGTGACGCGGAAGGTGCGAGTGCTCATAACCGGACCCTAAGCAGTCCGGGACCTGCGGTTCCACCGGATTTCCGTTTACCGATCCCTGCTGCGGTTAGGTGGTTCGTATGAGCAGATTTGTGCTGACCATCCCGGGAACCTTCAAACGCCCGCTCACCGCCCAGGCCCGGCAGCGCCTGCTGAACGCGCTGCGAGGCGTCGACCCCGACGAGGTGGGCACGGTTCCGCCGGACCTGGACGTGCTCACCGCCGACGAGGGGGACACCCGGTTCGTGCTGCGGGTGGAGGTCACGGCTGACGACAGCCGCGCGGCGGAGGGTCTGGCGATGGCCGTCGCGCTCACCGCGCTGGCAGCGGCCGACTACCCGGCGGACGACGTCTGGATGGGCGACCCGGTGGTGACGGCGATCGACGTGGGCTAGCTGCTCGGGTCGGGCGGCGGCACGGGGTACGGATCGGGGTCGGGACGGGGTTCCGGTGGCCACGGCGGGACGGGCTGCGGTGGTGGCATCGGGGGAAGCGGTCCGGGGTCGGGCGGTAGCGGGCCGATGTCGGGGTCGAGGGGGACGGGGACGGAAGCCATGATCGTTCGCTCCTCCCAAGGTGGTTGAACGGGCGCCGCACTCGCGCGCCTACCCGTACCCGTACGACTTATCCGGCCCCTCGGCGCGTCGGCCCCGCCGGGCCGTCGCGGCTCGGTCGAATGGGAGCCGCACGGCACTCGCGACACGTGAAGGGACCCTCCCATGCGTCACCTGCGTCGACTCCCCACCCTGGCCGTGGTGGTGTCTCTGCTGGCCGGTACCGCGGCGCTGGCCGCCCCGGCCGCCCTCGCCGCCGCCCGGCCGCTGCCCGCGCCGGCCACCCAGTACTGCGCGACCGTCGCCGGGCACCAACTCGACGGCCGCGCACACTCGATGCTGCTCGGCAAGGCCTGCTCGGCGCTCTCCCGCGCATGAGCGCCTGAGAGCCTGGGCGCAGCTGCTCAACTCCGGTCGGCGTCACCTCCGGTGGGCAGCAGTTCCCTGATCAGCTCCATCACCGAACTGTCCGTCAGGGTCGTGACGTCACCGAGCTCGCGGTGCTCCGCGACGTCCTTGAGCAGGCGCCGCATGATCTTGCCGGAGCGGGTCTTCGGCAGCTCCTGGACGATCAGGACCTGCCGGGGGCGGGCAATCGGGCCGATCTGCCGGGCGACGTGCTCCCGCAGCGCCGCAGCGGTCTCCTCCGGACCGGCCTGCGGCTCCTGGGAGGTGCGCAGGATCACGAAGGCGACGATGCCCTGGCCGGTGGCCGGGTCCGAGGCGCCCACCACGGCCGCCTCGGCCACCCGCGGATGGGAGACCAGCGCCGACTCCACCTCGGTGGTGGAGATCCGGTGGCCGGACACGTTCATCACGTCGTCGACCCGGCCGAGCAGCCAGATGTCGCCGTCCTCGTCCTTCTTGGCGCCGTCCCCGGCGAAGTACACGCCGGGGAAGCGCGACCAGTACGTCTCGCGGTAGCGCTCCTCGTCTCCCCAGATGGTGCGCAGCATGGCGGGCCACGGCTCGGTGAGCACCAGGTAGCCGCCGGAGCCGGCCGGTACCGGCTGCCCCAGGTCGTCCACTACATCGGCGCTGATGCCGGGCAGCGGGCCGAGCGCGGAGCCGGGCTTGCAGGTGCTCAGACCCGGCAGCGGGCTGAGCATCTGGGCGCCGGTCTCGGTCTGCCACCAGGTGTCCATCACCGGGCAGTGGTCGCCGCCGATGTGGCGGCGGTACCAGATCCAGGCCTCCGGATTGATCGGCTCCCCGACCGAGCCGAGCAGCCGCAGGCTGGACAGGTCGAATCGGTCCGGGAACTGCTCGCCCCACTTCATAAAGGTGCGGATCGCGGTCGGCGCGCAGTACAGCTGGGTGACGCCGTAGCGCTGGACGATCTCCCACCAGCGGCCCTGGTGCGGGGTGTCGGGCGTGCCCTCGTACATCACCGAGGTGGTCCCGTTGGCCAGCGGCCCGTACACGATGTACGAGTGACCGGTGACCCAGCCGATGTCGGCGGCGGTCCAGAAGACGTCCTGCTCCGCCTTGATGTCGAACACCGCCCAGTGCGACCAGGCGACTTGGGTCAGGTAGCCGCCGCTGGTGTGCAGGATGCCCTTGGGGCGGGCGGTGGTGCCGGAGGTGTACATGATGTAGAGCGGGTGCTCGGCGTCGAACGCCTGCGCCTGGTGCTCGGGGGACTGACGGTCCACCACCTCGTGCCACCACACGTCGCGGCCCTCGGTGAACGCCACCGGCGCACCGGTGCGGCGCACCACCAGGACGGTCCGGACGTCCGGGCAGCTGGCCACCGCCTCGTCCACCGCCGGTTTCAGGGCGGCCGCTGCGCCTTTGCGGAAGCCGCCGTCGGCCGTGATCACGACCCGGGCGTCGCAGTCCAGGATCCGCCCGCGCAGCGCCTCGGCCGAGAAGCCGCCGAACACCACCGTGTGCGGGGCGCCCAGCCGGGCGCAGGCGAGCATCGCGATCGCGGTCTCCGGGATCATCGGCATGTACAGCGCCACCCGGTCGCCGGCCCGCACGCCCAGCTCCACCAGGGCGTTGGCGGCCCGGCAGACCGCGTCCTTGAGGTCGGCGTAGGTCAGCGTCCGACGGTCACCGGGCTCGCCCTCCCAGTGGAAGGCGACCCGGTCGCCGTGACCGGCGGCCACGTGCCGGTCCACGCAGTTGTACGCCACGTTCAGTCGCCCACCCACGAACCAGCGGGCGAACGGTGCGTTACTCCAGTCCAGCACCTGCGACCACGGCTGCTCCCAACTGAGCCGGTGGGCCTGCTGCTCCCAGAAGGCCAGCCGGTCCTCGGCGGCCGCCCGGACGGTGTCGGCCGTGGCGTTCGCGGTCTTCGCGAGTCCGGGCGGGGGCGGGAAGCGGCGGTTCTCGTGCAGCAGGTTGGACAGCGTCTGCTCACTCATGCCGGGGCCGTCCTCACCGCGGCGCCCGGGCCAGCGGCCAGGTCGGCAGCACGGTTCTGCGCCAGGTGCCGTTGGTGACGATCGCCAACGAGGCGTACCAGGCGACCACCGCCGTCACCAGGCCCGCCCACCCCCCGACCTTGGTCATGGTGGTCGACTGGTTGAGCGCGCCGATGGTCAGGAAGAGGAATGTCAGGCTCAGGGTGACGAAGACCGCCAGCACCGAGACGCTGGTGCGCAGAGCCGCCAGTGTCATGTACACGGTGAAGACCGTCCAGGCCAGCAGGTAGACACCGGTGGCCTGGTAGGCGTGGGCCGGCGCCAGCCGGGGCGCGATCACGCCGACATAGGCCGCGAACGAGAGCCAGAATGCGCCGAAGGAGGAGAAGGCGGTCGCGGCGAAGGTGTTGCCGCGGCGGAACTCCCACATTCCCGCGAGCAGTTGGACGAGTCCGCCGTAGAACAGCGCCAGCGGGAGCACCACGCGCTCGACGGAGACGTTGATCAGACCGGCGTTGAAGCAGCTCAGCACGAACGTGGTCATGGCGAAGGCCGCCAGGCCCAGTGCGCCGGGGTCCGCGATGGCGACCGGCGCCGATCCTGCTGGTCCTGCCGATCCCGCCGGGGTGAGGCGGGAGGGGGGTTGCGATTCCGGTTGTTCAAGGTCGGCCATGACAGGGTCCTTTCCATGACGGCCGACACCGCATCCTTTCGCTTGCCCGGCCGCGGCGTTGTTACACCTCGGCTCGGCCCGCCTCAGCCGTGCGGCTGCTCGGACGCCGCGCCCGCGTGCGCGTCTTGCGCGTCTCCCGTATCGTCCGCGCTTCCCGCTCGCAGCCCGGCCAGCTCCCGCTCCAGCTCGGCGACCCGGGCCTCCAGCCGCTGGGCCTGCGCGGCCGCGTCGCGGTAGGCGTCCTTGTGGCGCTTGGCGACGTCCGAGAGGGTGTCCACCCGGTCCGCGAAGGCGTCCCGCTCCGCCGCGATCGGCCCGGCCACCTGGAATGCCACCGTCCCGGCGATCCAGTCCGCCCACTCGTTGATCCGCTGCCGGCCCGCGGCGCCGTGCAGGGTGGCGTCCTGGAGGCCGTCGAGCATGGCCGGACGGATGGCGTCGGCGATGCGCTGCGGTAGGCCGGGCTGCTTGGTCACAGCTGCTCCTGGGTGACGTACGGGCGGTGCGGAGAAGCCGATCTTCCCACGTCGCAGCCGTGCGCCCGCTCGCGGCCCGTGCCCTCGGGAGACTCAGTCGGCCCACACCCGTGCCAGGCAGCGCTGGGGGCGCGGGAGCTGCGGATCGGTGAACGCGGTCCTGCCGTGCAGGACCACCGTGTTGTCCAGCAGCAGCAGGTCGCCGCGACGCAGTTGTAGCCGCACGACCATGCGCGGGTCGGCCAGAACCTCGTCGAAGGCGTCCAGCGCGGCCGTCCGTCCGGCCGAGAAGGGCACGCCCGACTCGTGCCGGCCGCGCCCGATCCAGTACCTGTTGTACTGCACCCGCATGCTGCCGGCCGTCCTGCGGAAGACGGGGTAGATCCGCTCGAAGCCCGGTCCGCGGCCGAAGTTGAAGTCCTGGTAGAGGTGCTGGAGGACGGCCGGCCGCCCGGCCAGCAGCTGGTCGTGCACGGCGTGGCCGCTGACCAGCAGCGACTCACCGCCATGCAGCGCCGGTCGGATGCACAGCAGGGCGAGCAGGCGCGGTGGTCCGGGGAACCCCGCCCGGTCCGTGTGCGGGCCCAGCTCCGAGGAGCCTGCCGCGCCCGCGTCCACCAGATGGTCCCTGCGGGCGCCGCAGTCGTGCGGCCGGACCCGGCCCACCCGCGCCACCAACCGCCGGCACAGCTCGGCGCACTCCTCGTCGTCCAGACCGTCCAGCTCCACGCCCCGCACCACCGCCACCCCCGGGCCGCTTCGCAGACACCGGTCGACCCGGGCGACCAGGTCCACCGCCGTGGGACCGAGTACCCAGTCCTCCTGCTTCAGCCCATCACGGTCCCACGCCGTGGCTCCCCCGACAGCGGTCTGCTCCACCATCCGACCTCTCCTCTCCCCGGCTCGAGTACCAGCTATGACACGCGTGAATCTCCGCACGGTAGGGCGCGGCGCGGGGGCGCACGGAGCACCATCGGAGGAACACTCGGCCGTGCCTGCGGCTGCGTGCCCCGGGCCGGTGCCACGATCAGGGCATGCCGATCCCCACCGAACCGCCGCCGATCGGGCGGGACCACCGCTGGCAGGCGCTCGCGGTCTGCCTGGTCGCCGGGTTCATGACCCTGCTGGACGTGAGCATCGTCAACGTCGCGCTGCCCTCGATCCGCAGCGGGTTGCGGATGTCGGAGAGCGGCCTGCAGTGGATCCTCTCCGGCTACGCGCTGACCTTCGGGCTGGCCCTGGTCCCCGCCGGGCGGCTCGGCGACGCGCGCAGTCGGCGCAGCGTCTTCATGACCGGTCTCGCCCTGTTCACGGCCACCAGCGCGCTGGCCGGCGCCGCGCAGAACGAGGCCTGGCTGGTGGGCGCCCGGCTGCTCCAGGGGATGGCGGGCGGGCTGCTGGTGCCGCAGGTCTCCGGCTTCATCCAGCAGCTGTTCCGCGGCGCCGAGCGCGGCAAGGCCTTCGGCCTGCTGGGCGCCACCATCGGGCTGTCCACGGCGGTCGGCCCGTTGCTGGGCGGGCTGCTGATCGAGGCGTTCGGCGCCGAGCAGGGCTGGCGCTGGGTCTTCTACGTCAACCTGCCGATCGGCCTGCTCGCCCTCCCACTGGCCTTCCGCCTGCTGCCACCGCCACCCGCGCGCGAGTCGGCGGAGCGCCGGCGCGGCGACTTCGACCCGCTCGGCGTGCTGCTGCTCGGCCTTGGCACCGTCCTGCTGCTGCTCCCCTTCGTCCAGGAGCAGCAGTGGCCGGGCGCCGCCAAGTGGCTGCTGGTCCCGGCCTCCGCCGTCCTGCTGGCGGCCTTCGTGCTCTGGGAGCTGCGCTACGCCCGGCGCGGCGAGCCGCTGGTCAACATGCGGCTCTTCGAGGCCCGTTCGTTCTCGCTGGGCACGCTGCTCTCGCTGGTCTACTTCGCCGGATTCACCGCGATCTTCTTCATCTTCACGCTCTACCTGCAGAACGGCCTGCACTACAGCGCGCTCTCGGCCGGCCTGGCGATCACCCCGTTCGCTCTCGGCTCCGGAGTCGCGGCGGCGATCGGCGGCCGGGTGGTGACCCGCTTCGGCCGGCCGCTGGTGGCGGTGGGCCTGCTGCTGGTCGTGCTCGGCCTGGCAGCCGCAGCACTGGCTGTTCACCTGTGGTCGGGCCCGTCGGTCGGCTGGACCACGCTGGGACCGCTGCTGGTGGCCGGGATCGGCAGCGGCCTGGTGATCTCGCCGAACCAGACGCTCACCCTCAGCGAGGTCCCGGTCAGCCGGGCGGGCAGCGCGGGCGGGGTGCTCCAGACCGCCCAGCGGATCGGGTCGGCGGTGGGCATCGCCGCCGTCGGCTCGGTCTTCTTCTCGCGGATCGCCTCGGACGCCGGCGACTGGGCCGAGGCCTTCGAATGGGCGCTGGCGGTGGCGGTCGGATTCATCCTTCTCGCTCTGCTCACCACCCTGCTGGACGTCTTCGGCGGCCCCCGCGAACCCCAGGCGCCCGCGCCGACCCCCGTTCGTACGGACGACCGCGCCTCGCAGTAAAGTCCGTGCGGGGGGTGTCAGATGGAGAGGTCCCGAGTCCTGTTGCTGGACGCGGCTCCGGGGGAGTTGCTCGGCAGGGAGCTGGAACGGCTGCTCGGCCACGGGCTGGCCGTCACGCTGAACCTCCGGCGGGTGGCCGACCGGGCCGGGGCGCGCGCCGCGTGGGCGGACCGGGTGGACTTCACCGACTTCGACGCCTTCGACGAGCACGCCCTGCTCGCCGAGGTGCTCCGGGACGGGCGCGGCTATCACGCGGTCAAGTCCCGGGCCGGCGTGCCGCTGCGCGCCGCCTTCCTCGCGGCGGCGAGCGACGCCGCGCTGACCCACCGGCTGCGCGTGGTCGGCCGGGCCGGGGCGGGCACCGACCACGTCGACCTGGCGGCCGCCGCCCGCTGCGCAGTCGTCGTCACCCACACCCCGGGCTCCAACGCCAACGCCGTCGCGGAGTTCGCCCTGGCCCAGCTGCTCGCGCTGACCCGGGATCTTCCGTCGCACAACGAGGCTGCACACCTCGGCAGTTGGCGCATGCCGACCGCACCGGCGAGGGAGCTCTCCGAGCTGACCCTGGGCATTGTCGGGCTGGGCCGGATCGGCCTGGCGCTGGCCCGGCGGGCGATCGCCCTGGGCATGGACGTCCAGGGCCTCGCGCGGCGCCCGGCCGACGCCCAGGTGCCGCCGGCCCACTCCCTCGCGGACCTGCTCGCGAGCAGCGACGTGGTCTCCCTGCACCTGCCGCTCACCGCGCAGACCCGGCGGCTGATCGGACGGGCGGAGCTGGCGCTGATGCGCCCGGGGTCGATCCTGCTGAACACCGCGCGCGGCGGCATCGTCGACGAGCAGGCACTGGCGGACGCGCTCAGCGACCCCGCCCACCCGCTCGCCGCAGCCGCCGTCGACACCTTCGAGCACGAGCACGCCGCCTTCGCCTCGCCGCTCTTCGGCCTGCCGAACGCCCTGCTCACCCCGCATGTCGCCGGGATGACCAGGAGCGCCATGGCGACGGCGGCCGTCCGCTGCGCGGACCACATCGCGGCCCTGCTGGCCGACCGCCCGAGCGGGGTGCCGGTGGCATCAGCGGTGGGCTAAGCGGTGGGCTGGTTGACGGTCCACCGCTGAAGCGCAGAGCCGGTGTCGGCCTGCTGGGTGACCGCCGCCAGGTTCGCGGTGGACGCCGTCGTCAGCAGCAGGCCACTCTGGACGTTGGCGAGGGTGTAACCGCCGCCGGCCGGGGTGACGGTCCAGTGCTGGTCGGCGGAGCCGGTGCACGTCGACTGCACGACCGCCGCGCCGGCGGCGGTGGAGCCGCCGCTGACGTCGGCGCAGAGTCCGGACACGCCGTTGACCAACTGGTAGGAGCCGTCGGCCTGCTGGGTGAACGTCCACTGCTGGTTCGCGCCGCCGTGCAGCAGCCAGGTGATGAGCTGGGTGCCGGGCGCGGTCGCGCTGGCCGGGTCGTCCAGGGCCTGGCCGGAGGTGGTGAGGGTGTGCGTGCCGCCGAGGGTCGCCGACGTGTCGTGGAAGACCTCGAACTCGTAGAGCGAGTAGCCCCAACTCGTGCCGCGTGCAATGCCGTTCATGCGGATGTAGCGGCCCGAGCCGGTGAAGCCGGTCAGCGTCTCGGTGCCCCCGGTCCCGTTCGTCCTGGTGTACACGGTCGTCCAGGTCGTGCCGTCGTTGGACATCTGTATCTGGTAGTTCTTCCCGTAGGCGGCCTCCCAGGCCAGCACCGCGCGGTTGACGGTCTGGACCGAGCCGAGGTCGACCTGGAGCCAGGTGGGGTCGACGTAGCTGCTGGACCAGCGGGTGCCCAGGTCGCCGTCGGTGGCGTTCACCGCGGGGAAGTTCGGCGTCTCGATGCTGGAGGCGGTGGTGGGCCTGCCCTGGGCGAGGTCGCCGGCGATGGTCGCGGCCGGCCAGAGCGGGTTGCGCCCGATCGCGTCCATGATCGGGACGAACGCGGCGTACGTCGACACCGGCTTGGCGGAGCCCCACGTCATCTGCGCCAGGTCCCGCAGCGGGTACTTGAGGGCGGCCGCGGTCTGGTCGACGGTCTCGGCCGTCGGTGTGTCGCACCAGACGTGGATGAGTGAACCGAGGTTCCTGGAGGGGTCGTTGATGGTGGCCGAGTTCTGGAACAGGTCCGTGTTCCACGACTCGTACATCCACGTGGTGTCGGGCTTGGCGCCGCCGTAGACGTAGTAGGTGGGGGTCCAGGACTCGTTGGCGACGGTGTGTCCGGCATCGATCAGCTGCTGGGGCGTCAGGCCGTAGTTGTACCAGTACTCGACGATGATGTCGGCGTTCGGGGCGATGGTGCCGTCGCCCGCGGCGATCCCGTCGTTCCACATCCGCATCGTCTTGCCGCCCGCGCGCACGATGCCGTCGGCCCAGTTGACGAACCCGTAGTAGATGTCCTTGGCGGTCGCGTTCGCACCGTAGTTGGCGCGCGCGTAGGCCAGCAGCTGCGGGTAGGACGTGTAGTCGGTGACGTACTCGTCGGCGCCCAGGTGCCAGTACGGGGACGAGGTGAACAGCGGTAGGTACTCGTTGATCAGGTCGCTCATCAGGGAGCGGGCACCCGGTATCGACAGGTCGATGTAGCTGCTGCTGACGTTCCCGGCGGAGTCCCTGAGCCGGTAGTCGTGGCCGATCGCCAGCTCACCGCTGAGGATGGCGTCCATGTGCCCGGGCATGTCGATCTCCGGGATGATCTGGACGTGGTACGCGTTGCCCAGCGCGATGATGTTCGCGATGTCGGCCTTGCTGTAGTGCTGCGCGGACGTGATCTCGGGGTGGGTGGTGCTGGCCAGCCGGAAGCCGAAGGTGTCGGACAGGTGCAGGTGGAAGTAGTTCATCTTCAGGTAGGACATGTCGCGGATCTGGTTCTCGATCCAGTCGACGGGGAAGAAGTTGCGCCCGGTGTCGATCATCAGCCCGCGCTCGGGCTTGGTCGGCGAGTCGGTCGCGGTCCCGGCGGCGATGGTCGGGCTCTGGTGCAGGAGTTGGAGCACGGTGCGGGTGCCCCAGAACTCGCCGGTCGAGGACGCGCCCTGGATCGAGATGCTCGACCCGACCGTCATCTTGTAGCCCTCGGTGGGCAGCGTGCTCGCGCCGAGCGTGAGCGCGATGTCCCCAGCCGCCGCGGCGCCCTGGACGACCGCGACCGTGCGGCCCTCCAGCGCGGTCAGGTCGGCGGCGAAGGTCTGCGCGTCACCGGTGATCTGGGCGGCGTAGGCGGGGTCGACGACGACCCGGCTGCCGGCGCTGAACGTGAACGAGCCGGTTCCGGCCGTCCAGTTGCGCAGGGCGGGGACGGTGGTCGGGGCAGCGGTGGAGGCGGCGGTTGCGGCTTTGGCGGGGGCGGCGGCGGTCACGACGGTGACCGCAGGGGCCGCGACGGCCAGCGCCGCGGCGAGCAGGAGTCTGAGGATTCGCATGGCCTACCCGGTTTCGGAGGGAGCTGTGCCTGAATGTGCAGACTGTGCGTGCCCGTGCGTGGTCTAGACCGATCTGGCGGGGTAATGGGCAGTATCGAACACGGGAGCGGCCATGACAAGAGTGCGGACCGCATAGCATGAACGGCTTTCAGAAGTCTTCTTTTCAGCGATAATTCAGAGATCCACTTGTCCTGACTCTCCGTCAGCTGCCAGGCTGCTGCCTGGCGATCACGAATCGCCGCAGCTTCGGCTCGTGCGAGGAGTTCGCCATGGCAGTTCGGAAGCACCTGCAGCCCGACGGCACGCTCCGTACCCCGCAGGAGGTGTGGGGTACGGAGTTGTACTACTGGCGGCACACCGTCCGGGGGATCTCGCAGCCCGCGCTCGCTCGCAGGGTGCACTGCGACGCGTCGTACATCAGCCGCTTGGAGGGCGGGTCGCGGACCCCGACTCCGAAGTTCACCGCGCAGCTGGACGTCGAGCTCGACACGGGGGGTGCGCTCGGTCGTCAGCTGGAGTATCTACAGAGCGCCCTGAGCGACTACCACCTGCGCTGGTTCCGGGGATACGCCGAGATCGAGGGCAGGGCGGCGGTGATGCACGAGTGGCATCCGTTCTACATGTCCGGCCTGCTCCAGAGCGAGGAGTATGCCCGGGCTCTGTTCGCGAACCGAGGGCATTCGCCGGAGCGAGTGGCAGAACTGACCGTGGCGCGGATGAGCCGTCAGGAACGGCTGTACGGCCCGGACGCTCTGGTCCTCACGGTCGTCATGGACGAGGGTGTGCTCCGCCGTGTGGTGGGCGATCCAAGTCTGATGGCACGTCAGCTTCGTCATGTGCTCAAGGTCTCGACCCTCCCCAACGTCACCGTGCAGATTCTGCCGAGAGACGTGGGTATGAGCGCGCCAGCCAGCTTGATGACGTTCCTGGAGATGCCTAACCGCTCCAGGTCGTTCTACACGGAGAGCCTGGACCGGGGGTACGTCACCGAGGACCTCGCAGAGCTTGCGCAGCACTGGAAAGATTATGATCGGGTGAGGGCTCAGGCCCTGTCAGTTCCGCAGTCCCGCCTCCTCATTCGCAGCATCATCGGAGAGCTGATGAACACGAAGACAGCACAGCAATCCGTCGCTCCTGCGTCTCTCTCCTGGTTCAAGGCCAGCTATTCGGCGGATGGTAACGGCGCCTGCATCGAAATCTCCGCCGACCTGCTCGCCACCAATCAGGTCCCGATCCGCGACAGCAAGGATCCCAACGGCCCCAACCTCCTCTTCCCCGCCGATGCCTTCGCCGCCTTCCGTGCGGCCGTCGTCGCGGGCGAGTTCGCCGACGGGGAGCGGTACGTCATCTAGCGGTAGCTGTACCGGATCTTGGCGGTGCCGTGGGCGCCGAGGCGGTCGTAGAAGTGCTGCGCACGGGTGTTCCACTCAGGCGTCTGCCACTGCACGGGGAGGCCGTCCGCCTCGGCGATCACGGCCTCGATCAGCCGTCGGCCGTGACCGCCACTGCGGTGCTCCTCTGAGACATAGAGGCAGTCCAGGTGGACGTATTCGGAGCCGGCCCAGGTGGAGAACTCCCGGCTCCAGGTGGCGTATCCGGCCAACTCGCCGTCCGGCGCGGCCAGTACCAGGGCGGCGAGCCGCGGGGCCGCGCCGAACAGCGCGGGGTACAGCCGGTCGGCGAGGTCCGGCGCGACGGGTTCCGAGCGTTCGTAGCGGGCGTGGTCGGCGCAGAGGGCGGCCAGTGCGGGCAGGTCGGCGGGGGTGGCGCGGCGGATCAGCATGCGTCCATGGTCATCCGCGCGGCCCCTCCGCCGACAGGGCGATGACCGCCAGCGACCGGGCATTTCCTGCCAGGGGATCCGCTGTGCGGGGGAATTCTCGGCGGGTGGCCGCAGCCATTGCGCGCAGAACGTCGGCTCGGCGCGAGGGTGGTGATCGACAGCCAGTCGGATCACCGCCCCTGGAGGCACCCCGTGCGCAGCATCCCGGTTCGGCGGGTGGCCGTGCCGCTCGCCGCCGTCCTCGTCGCACTGCTCCTGACGGGGTCCGGCGCGGCGCCGCGCAGCCCGTCGGGATCGGGGCTCTCCGCCGACCTGGACCGGCTGCTCGCCGACCCCAGGCTGACGGGCGCCGCAGTCTCCGCCTTGGTCACGGACGCCGCCACCGGCGAGGTGCTCTACCAGCACGCGCCTGCGGCGCTGCTGCTCCCGGCCTCCACGCTGAAGACCGTCACGGCGGCGGCCGCGCTCGACCTGCTCGGCCAGGACCACCACTTCACCACCGAGGTGCTGACCGCCGGTCCCCGCACCGGCGGCACCCTCGGCGGTGACCTCGTGCTACGCGGCGGCGGGGACCCCAGCCTGCTGCCTGCCGACCTGGAGGCACTGGCCGGTCGCGTTGCCGCGTCCGGGATCACCGAGGTGTCCGGCAGCGTCCTGGCCGACGCCTCGCGCTACGACGACGTTCCGCTGGGCGCGAGTTGGGCCTGGGACGACCAGGCCGCCTACTACAGCCCGCAGATCTCGGCGCTCACCCTCACCACCGACAGCGACGACGACGTGGACAGCGTCCGGCTCGTGCTGACCCCCGACGCGTCGCCGGGACGGCCGGCGGCGGTGCAGGTGATCCCGCCCGACGCGCCGGTGCGGGTCAGCGGGCGGGTGGACACGAGCGCTGCGGGCGGCGACAACACCGTCCAGGCGGACCGGCGGCCGGGCGCCAACGAGATCGTGCTCTCCGGCAGCCTCCCAGCGGGCAGCACAGCGACCGAGTGGGTGGCCGTCGACGACCCGGCCCGGCTCGCGGCCACGGTCTTCGCGGCGGCGCTGGCCCGGCACGGCGTCGCGGTGCGGGGCGGGGTGCGCGAGGGGCAGGCCCCTGCCGACGCCGTCGCGGTGGCTGCCCACGACTCGGCGCCGCTCTCCGCCCTCCTGGTGCCGTTCCTCAAGCTCAGCAACAACGGCATCGCCGAGCACCTGGTCAAGGAGATCGGCCGGGTGCGGTCGGGGTCCGGTAGCTGGGCCGCCGGGCTCGACAAGGTCCGGGACTTCCTCCAGCGCAGCGGACTGGAGACCACGCCCGCCCGGCAGGTCGACGGTTCGGGTCTGTCGCGGCAGGACCTGATGACCACCTCGCGCCTCGACGCGCTACTGCGCTTCGCCCGAGGGCAGGCCTGGTTCCCCGCCTGGTACGACGCGCTGCCGGTGGCCGGCGACCCGCGCCGAATGGTCGGCGGCACGATGACCGACCGCCTGCGCGGCACCGCGGCCGAGGGCCGGGTGCACGCGAAGACCGGGTCGATGACGGGCGTGGACGCGCTGGCCGGCTACCTGGACCGGGCGGACGGGCACACGCTCGCCTTCAGCATCCTGTTCAACAACTTCGTCGGCCCGAGCCCGCGCCCGGTCATCGACGCCTTCGTACTCCGGCTCGCCTCCGACCGTGCGGTTGATCCAACAGCCTCCCCGACCACCGGAGTTCACCGCTCCACCCACGACTGGGAAGCCGCCCTCGGGTGAGGGTCAGGCGATATCCGGGAGGGCCTGCCAGTCCTGCCAGGAGAGGTCGCGTCCGACGTACCGCGGGCGTTCGAAGGGCCAGGCCTCGGCGATCCACTGCGGGACGAGGGCGTCCAGCGCGTGCTGGAGGTCGGTGCCGACCTGGTCGTCCACCACCCACCAGGAGATCTCGGCGTCGGCGCCGGCCTTCTCCGGCGGGTCGATGTAGACGCAGCCGAGCAGGGCCGTGCCGGCGTCGTCGAACAGTGCGTAGTTGAAGGACTTGTGGGCCGCGATCTCGACCTCGTGCCGCACCAGATCGTCCCGGTCCTGCTCAACCGTCATCGTCGCCGGCGGCCAGCCCCACGCCTCGCCGTAGATGGACCACAGACGCTCCCGCGAACCCATGACGGCCGGGTAGTCGAGCTCGGTGTCGGCGCCCGTGATCGGGCGCAGGTGGTGGCCGCCGGGCAGTGCCACGCGGCCGGGATGGACGAAATCAGCAGGTAGCCAGGTCATGGGCCGGAGGCTAGCTGATCACCCACCACCCCGCACCCGGTTAAACCGCTTGCCCCTGACCCGAACTGAGCCGTGCACTCCACGGATCGCCGAGCCGGCAGGACATGGGCCGCACAGTCGATCGACCCGCCCGGCAGACTCGGGTCGTCCACGTGGATATCGTCCAGATCAGTCCTGCCGTGGTTGGTCAGGCGGTACCGCACGCCCACCTCGTCGCCCGAACGGATCAACGGACCGGGGCCCTCATCGACGCGTTCGGTGTTGACGAGGACCGTCATCTCCAACCCGCCGTCACAGACCCCACCGAACGGGACGGCGCGCCACGAGTCGGCCATGGTCGGCACGCTCACTCCCCGCCGCCGGCGGTCAGTGGGTCCTGGTGAACAGCAGGGAGGCGTTGTGTCCGCCGAAGCCGAAGGCGTTGGTCAGGGCCGCGTCGAGCGCGGTGCGGCGCGGGTGGCCGGTGACGACGTCCAGCTTCACGCGCGGGTCGAGCTGGTCGACGTTGCTGGTGGCGGGGACGATCTGCTCGCGCAGGGCGAGTACGGCGGCGATGGCGCCGAGCGCGCCCGCCGCGCCGAAGAGGTGCCCGGTCATCGACTTCGTCGCCGTGACGGCCGGGTGGACGCCGATGGCCTCGGCGATCGTCTGCGCCTCGGTGAGGTCGCCCAGCGGCGTGGAGGTCGCGTGGGCGTGCACGTGCCCGACGTCGAGCGGCTGCACGCCGGCCGTGGCCAACGCCAGCCGGATGGCGCGCAGTTGGCCGTCGGGGTGGGCGGCGGTGATGTGGTGGGCGTCGGAGGTGACGCCCGCGCCGGCCAGCGTCGCGTGCACCCGGGCGGCCCGGGCGGCGGCGAAGTCGGCGCGTTCCAGTACCACCAGGGCGGCGCCCTCGCCGATCACGAAGCCGTCCCGGTCCACGTCGAACGGCCTGGAGGCCTGCTGCGGCGCATCGTTGCGGGTGGAGTGGGCCTTGGCCTGGGCGAATCCGGCCATCGGCAGCGGGTGGATGCAGGCCTCGGTGCCGCCCGCGACGACCACGTCGGCCCGGCCGAGCCGGATCAGGTCCAGGCCCATCGCGATCGCCTCGGCGCCGGAGGCGCAGGCGCTGACCGGGGTGTGCGCCCCGCCGCGGGCGCCGAGTTCGATGCTGACCCAGGCGGCGGGGCCGTTCGCCATCAGCATCGGCACGGTGTGCGGGGAGACCTTCCGCACGCCCGAGGCCTCCAGGATGTCGTCCTGGCCCAGCATGCTCAGCGCGCCGCCGGTGCCCGTCCCGATCACCACGGCCAGCCGCTCGGGCTCCACCTCCGGGCGTCCGGCGTCCGCCCACGCCTCCCGGGCGGCGATCAGCGCGATCTGCTCGCAGCGGTCCAGGCGGCGGGCCTGCACCCGGTCGAGCACCTCCGTCGGCTCGACCCGCAGCCGTGCCGCGATGCGGGTCGGAAGGCCGGCCGCCCACTCCTCCTCGATCGCGCTGATCCCCGATTCGCCGGCCAGCAGGCCGGCCCAGGTCGAGGGGACGTCGCCCCCGAGCGGCGTGGTCGCGCCCAGGCCGGTGACCACCACGTGCACGCTGCCGTCCGTCATGTCGAGATTCCCCCATTGTCGTAGAGAGCCACAAGGACACGCCTCCGTCCGCGGGTCGCGGGGAGGCGTTGTCCGGCTGTCAGCGACTCTGCCAGGGGAGTAACCCGCCGTCAGATGCTGGGAGCACTCGATTGCACGGGCCCGGAGTTGTGGGGTCTCCACAACTCCGGTGTGCGCGTCAGCCCTGCGCGGGGGTGTCACCGGGGGCGGTGTGCGGCAGGTGGGTGGCGGGAATCGTGCCCAGCCGACCGGCCTGGTAGTCCTCGATCGCCTGGCGCAGTTCGGCCTCGGTGTTCATCACGAACGGGCCGTAGTGCGCGACCGGTTCGCCGATCGGCCGACCGCCGAGCACCAGCACCTCCAGGTCCGGCATACGGCTGTCCTGGTGCTGAGCGGCGGCCAGGGTCAGCAGGTCGCCGGGGCCGTACAGGACCAGCTGCCCGGAGTGGATGGGACGGGCCTCGGCCCCGGCCGTGCCCTGCCCGGCGAGCACGTACACCAGCGCGTTGAAGTCCGGCCGCCAGGGCAGCACCAGCTGCGCGCCCGCGGTGACGGTCGCGTGGATCATCGTGATCGGCGTGAAGGTGGAGCCGGGGCCGTCGTGCCCGGCCACCTCCCCGGCGATCAGGCGGACCAGCGCACCGCCGTCGTCGGAGGCGAGCAGGACCGCCTCGCGGCCCTCGATGCTCTGGTAGCGCGGCGGGTTCCACTTGTTGGCGCTGGGCAGGTTCACCCACAGCTGGATGCCGTGGAACAGCCCGCCGGAGGCGACCAGGTGCTCGGGCGGCGCCTCGATGTGCAGGATGCCGCTGCCGGCCGTCATCCACTGGGTGTCGCCGTTGGTGATGACACCGCCGCCGCCGTTGGAGTCGGCGTGCTCGAAGATCCCGTCGATCATGTAGGTGACGGTCTCGAAGCCGCGGTGCGGATGCCAGGGGGTGCCTTTGGCCTCCCCGGGCGCGTACTCGACCTCGCCCATCTGGTCCAGGTGGACGAAGGGGTCGAGATCGCGGGTACTGACGCCGGCGAAGGCTCGCCGGACGGGAAACCCCTCACCCTCGAACCCACTGGGCGCGGTGGTCACCGACCGCACCGGTCGCTGGACCAGTGCGGCACTGTCGGGGCGGGGGATGCGGGGGAGGGCAAGCGTGTTCTGGACGGTGACTGCGGGCATCGGACTCTCCTTCGGAAGCCGTTCCCGGACCTGTTGTCATGGTACGAGAGAACATCCGTTGAAGATTGAACATTCCCGAGCGTTCAGTAGTAGCGCGGGTCAGCCAGTGGCGGAGGTGGCGGCGGCGGCGATGGTGTCCCGGTAGAGGCCCAGGAGCGGCGACTTGACGTACGGGTTGCCCGCGCTGCCGCCCTCCTCGGTGAGCTTCGTGTCGAGCTCGTCGGCGTTCGGCAGGTCGCTGCTGGCGATCACCGCCAGTTCGTCGTAGTCGCGGCTCGCGCCGGTCGTGCTGTGGCTCGGGTCGAGGTCGACCACGGCGTAGGCGGTGCGGCCGGCGTGGAGGGGGTAGCCGGGTGCGCCGCCGGATCCGTTCGGTACGGACGGCTGGACGTTCTCCGCCTGGCCGTTGCCGACGTTGATGGTGCTGGCCTTCTCGATGGCCACCAGCGGGTAGGCGTCGAGGCCGCAGGCGGTGCTGCCGGTGTCGGTGACCTCGATCAGCCGTCTGGTCGCGCCGAGTTGGGCGTCGTACACGGTCTTCAGGCTGAGCTGGTCCATGGCGCAGGGGTGCTTGGCGGCGTAGGAGTCGCTGGTGGCATCGGAGTTGCCGGGGCTGGTGGGGAGGGTGGTCGGCGTGCTGGTCGGCCGGTGCGAGGAGCTGATCGGAGCGGTGGACTGCGGAGCGTGGGACCCTGCCCCCGCGGGTGCCACCGGAGTTGCGGCGGACGACGGGGACGAGGAGACCGTTCCGCTCCCGCCCGCGGCGGCGGTCGAGCCGGAGCCGTTCGGGCCGTCGCAGGCGGTCAGCGCGAGGGTGGTGGCAGCCGCGAGCAGGGCGAGCGAGAGGATGCGGCGGCGGTTGTCGGTGCTGGTCGTGGCCATGGGGTCCCCCAGGAAGCGTGCGTGGAAGCCGGTGTCGTCCCCGTATCCCTCAACACGGCTGCTCGCTACGACCGGTTGCCGCCCCGGAGTAACAACCGCTGTTACAGAGGGACGGCACGTCGGGGCGGGGGCGCGGCGGCGGGCCCCGGCCCCCGGCGCTCCGGGAGCGCGCGGGGCCGGGGGGCCCCCACGCGCGCGAGAAGGGGGGGGCGGGGGCCCCCGCGCCCAGAAGGAGAATTTTGGACAGAAAACCCAA
>NZ_JARZAI010000003.1 GCF_029893355.1 Kitasatospora sp. MAA4 | reverse complement strand
AGTGGCCCGACGTGCGCAGATCGCGGATCCGCTCGCGCTCGGACAGCGTCAGGAACCTCGGGTGAAGCTGCTTGTCCAGGGCGGCCAGGCTCACGGGTGCTGTGGTCACACCGCACATCGTGACGGTCCCCGCCGCGTAGTCGACACGGCGGCCGTCGGGATAGGTCCGTGTGGTGCGGCTCTTCTTGACGCCCCGGTCCCAGTCCCTGGCCGTGCGCTCGTTCACACCGACCCGCCGGGCCGCCTCCCGACGCGCGACACCCTCGGCCCGAAGCCGCTCGTACTCACGCCGTCCCGGATGCGGCCGCGGCATGCGCACCGAACTCCGCCCCGCTTTCCGGGCCCAGCCGAAGGCGGTGTTCCGATTCACGCCCAGCTCACGCGCCACCACGGTCACGTTCCCCACGACATCCAACCGCGCGAGGAACCGCTCCCTCAATCCTGCGAGACCACCACGCTCAACGCCCACGGTCCCCGCAACTCCCATCGATCACGGGTGTTGCGAGGACCGTTAGAACCCAAGGTCCGGTGGGGGCCTTCGTGCTGCTCGACTCAGATGATTGCCGGGGCGCCGGACACGATCACGTCCAGACAGGCCCGGAACGCCGTCTCGGGCTGTTCCCACGGGTCGGGGACGTCTCGGCCGTCCAGGTACCGGCGGAGCTTCAGAGCGTGGGCGCCGGCGATCTGCCGGAGCGCGTCCAGTACAGCCGCGTCCATCGCTATCACCAGGTCTGCCCAGGCGAGCAGTTCCGGGCTGATCTGCTCGCCCCGGTGGCCGGTCAGGTCGTAGCCGGCGCCGGCCGCGACCTTCACCATGAGCGGGTGGGCCGGCTCGCCGATGTGCCACGGCTTCACGGCCGCCGCGCGGGTCTGCACCGCGCCTGCGCCGAGGTCGGCGAGCACGGCGGCGGCGAGCGGGGCCCGGCAGTGACCGCCCTTGCAGACGGTCAAGATCCGGCGTGGTGTCACGGGTTCACGCGCTCGATCTCGATCGCGATCACGCCGAGTGCTTCCTTCTCGGGCGGGAAGATCGCGTGAATCGCCTTCAGCTGCTCTTCCTCCGTGGCCTTCGGGTTCACCGCCTCTACCTTCTCGGTGCCGAACATCTCCTTGAACGTCCGGTAGGTGGCGACGCGCTTGACCCGGGTCAGGCACGAGTCTTCCCGGCACGTGAAGTTGATCAGGTCGCCGGGCCTGATGCGCTTCATGGAGTCGTACGCGACGCGGATTTCGACGGTCTTGGAACCGTCGGCGATCAGATCGAAGTACTGCCGGTAGATCGCCATGTTGCGGGGTCGGGCCGGGGTGCTGTTGTGCCGCCGGGGCGCGGGGCGGGTGGTCATGAGGCGTCCCAATTCTGTTGTGGTGTAAGAGCGGTAGAAGTGGCGCGGGTCGGACAGCATGAGCCGGGCCGTCTGGTCGAGTTGACCAACGTAACCAGCCGCAGAGCCGGGCCACAGTGAGGGATCGAGCATCCACCCGAACGAGTCGGGGTCGCCCGGTTCCGAGTCGCGTATGAGCGACTTCGACAGCTTCCCGCCGTCGGGGGCGAGAACCTGCGGAGTGAAGATCCGCGGTGGGGTGTCGGCGGTCCCGAGAACGGCGTGGGCGCCGTCCACGAGTTGGCAGCCGTACGACCAGTCCGCGCCCTTCACCATGACGTGAAGGGCGGTGTCGTCGCGGGCGTACAGGCGTTCCTTCACGACGTTGCGGTACAGCGTGGACAGGTCGATGTACCCGCCGCCGAACGGGTCCACGTCGGCTTCGTAGCGGCCGTGGTTCAGGCACACGGAGGAGAACAGCGCGCCGGAGTCGTCCAGCTCGATCAGGCGCGTCTCTTCGGCGTACTTCTGCGCCCACCCGCATTGCGGGCACGGGATGCGGATGTGCGCCGATCCGTCGGTGGGTGAGAGCCACCACCGGAAGTCGTCCAGGTGCTCAAGGGTGCGCAGGAACTCGGCGCGGTAGGCGGGGGTGTCCTGCTGCTCGCTGTAGGTGGTGACGGTGTACGGGATTCCGGTGCTCGCCGACAGGGCGTCGAACAACGGCCGGTAGTGCTCGGTCAGCATGGTGTCGATCTCGCCGGGGGCGAGCGCGTGACGCCATGCGCGCTGGTAAGTCAGGCCGGTGTCCGGGTCGGTGGCGGTCTCGGCCGGCGCGTTGTCGAGCGCGAAGAACGAAACCACGGGGTCGGCGCCGAAGGCGTCGCGGGTCTGCTCGGCCATGAGGAACGCGAGTGACTGAACCAGGTGCGTGCCGATGTGGGGGTGGCCGTTGATCTGCGTCCCTACGACGAATTCGACCGTGTTCGCGGTGGATGCCAGGACGCGGGGCCGGAGGACGTCAAGGCTGTCCTCTACGGCGTTGGCGAGCACGTTGTTCGGGGAGGTGAGCTGAGCTGTCACGGTGTCTCCCTTTCCTCGTACGGGTGGGGTGGTGCCGGCCGGCCGTGGGGAAACTGGTGCGGCCGGCACCGGTCCGCCGGGCCGGTCCACGGGAAGGCCGGCCGGGCGGAGTCTCATGCGGCGTCGTCGCCGTCGGGGTCGAGCGGGGCCAGGCACGCCAGTGGGGCGGTCCACTCCTTACCGCCGCCGATAGGGCGCATCCACGCGTACTTTCCCGAGATGAAGTGGACGATCTCCTGAATCTGGCCGATGCGGTCGCGCCTGGTGTCGCGGGCAGCGTTGCCGACGGTCCACTCGGGTTCGGTGGTGGTGGTCATCGCAGGCCCCCGTGACGGCGGCGCAGGCGGCCGGCGGCGAGCTGACGCAGCACCAGCTGACGGCGAAGCGCCCGGTTCCCGTTAGGGATGTAGATGCTCAGCCGCCCGTCGTGAGAGGTCTCGGCGTAGACGAGTGCGCGGCGGCGTGGCGACTCGGAGGAAACGGCGGCGGACACGGGGGCCTCCCTGACGGTCGAGACGGTGTGAGAGCCGACCGCACGGGGGTGACGGCCGGCTCCCGCTCGGGGGCTGGTCCGCCCGGTGCGTTTCCACGGATGCCGAGGGGGATCGGTTGTCCTCGCACCGGGCGGAGTACCAGACTGGCCATCAGAACTGCTTGTTCTCAAGGCACTTGCATGCACGTGCACGGCAATCTAGGCGACGGCATCCAGCGCCTTGTTGATCAGCGCCCGTGCGGCCGGCCCGTAGACCGCGTGGTCAGCGAGCCGGGTAAACGCCTTCAGGTACAAGCCGATCTCGCTGGGCTGCGTGACGTGGAGCGCGGCCGAGAGCGTTTCGACGTGCACGCGGCCATCATCGAAGGCGGTGAACGTCTCCAGCGGCCAGACGGTACGGGGGGTGTCGGCGGGGATGACGCCGAGCGCGACGGCCGGCGACGACATCACCGACAGCAGCGACGCGAGCTGTACGGCCATCGTCTCGGCGTCGCCGATGCGGTGGTGCAACACCTGTTCCTCGATCAGCAGAACGCACCGGTGGCGGCCGTCGTGGATGACGGCGGAGCGTGCCATGCGTGCGCGCACGGCAGCTTCAACGTCGTCGGGGGTGCCCTGAAAGTCGGTGATCATCCGCAGCAGCGCGGCGGCGTATCCCGGGGTCTGGAGTAGCCCGGGGATGACGTTGGAGCAGTAGACCCGGAACAACTTGGTGCGCTCGTACAGGGGCATGCCGGCCTGGTGAACGCGGCGAAGGCCAGTGCGGTGGAGCTTGCGCCATTCCTGGTACATCTCGCCGGCCTGCCGGTTGGCGGCGATGAGGTCGGCGGCCTGGTCGGCGGCGTCGCAGGCGTGGCACCACGCCCGGATATCGGCGTCGGACGGCGGTGTCTTGGCGTTGATGATCCGGGACGACTTCGACGGGTGCCAGTCGCACAGGACCGCCAGCTCTTGGCCTTGAAGCCCGGCGTCCAGCATCAGGTCACGAAGGCGGCCGGCGACGGCGACCCGCGCGGATTGGGCGCTGGGAGACGGGGAGGACATGAGGGCTGGCGGTCCGGTGCTCGCAGGGTCAGACGGCGTACTGCTCGTGCGGGGTGGCGCGCTCCCACACGGTTTCGAAGGCGTCGGCGCACAGCTTGGCCACCGCGGATTCGTCGGTGTAGGTGTACGCGGACCACGCGCCGTCGCCGGTGAAGTGGTGGAACCGGATCAGCCGGCCGTCGAACAGCCAGAAGTCGTTGCCAGGGAGTGCGATGTCGGACGCTTCGCGGCGGGGCAGCCAGCGCACCTGTTCGCCGGCGGCGACGTTGGTGAACGTGCCGCTGTGCTCGTAGCGGATGTACTCGGTGACCGGCTCGGAGACGATCCGGGCCCGACGCACGACGACGCCACGGTCAACGGTCTCGCTGATCAGGTCCAGGAAGGGGCGCCACCACGACGCCCGGTCGGCGGGGTCGTACCGGAACCCGTTGCGCCACGCGGCGAACGCTTCCTTCTCCTCGTTCACTCCGTAGCTGTCGCGCATCTCCAGGTGGATCGCGGAGTGCTCGGCCGCGCGGATGAGTTCAGCGAAGGTCGGTTCGTTCGGCGGCATCGCACGCCTTTCTCAAGATCGGCACCATGCGGGCCGGAATGCGGATCACGGATTCGCCAGCAGGGATGCCCGGGGTGTGGCCGGGCGCCCACGCCTTCGCGCTGATCTCGGTGACGGTGGCGTCGTCGGCGTCCCATGCTTGGACCAGGATGTCTCTGGTCTCGTCGTCCACCCATACCGTCGGGCTGTTGTCGTCGCCGGTCTCCGGGTCTATGCCTTGGAAATTTAGCGGCATCCCGTTCCCCTCCTCGCATCGGTTGCGTGTGATTGCACGATTTCGCGTGAGTGATGGGGCGTCAAGGGCGCACGGTGGCGCGGCTGACCCGGAGCGGACGACGGCCCGTCCTGTCCTCGCGGTACCAGGAGGGGCCGTCGTGGTGTCGGTCAGGCCACCGTGGCGCCGGCGGCGATCCGGACCGCGTCCAACGCGGCCCGGAGGTCGTCACTCTGGCCGGCCATGGCGCCGTCAGAGTCCAGGTGCTGTGTCCGCTCGGCGCGCTCCAACGCGGTCGCGGCGCCGTCGATCCCGGCTCGACGCGCGGCTTGCGCGAGTTCGAACAGGACCGGCGGCGAGTACTTCGGGCTCGGCAGGTGCTCGGCGAGCAGTCGGCCGAGTTCTGCGCGGGCCCACCGGCAGTAGGCCGGCCCGGTCTGCGCGTCCGCGTACTGGTCGGCGTCGGCGCGGACGTCGCCGGCGTCGCACAGGTTGAGCGTCTGGGCGTGGCGCATGGCGGCGATCATCTCGCGGTGCGCGGCGAGATAAGCGCCGAAGGTGGCCGGCGGGCAGGCGTCGCCTGTGCGCTGCACAGCGGCCCGCGCGGCGTTCAGGGCTCGTCGGGCGGCGCCGAGCCGGGAGACGGCTGCCGCGACCGCGCCAGCGTCCCGCACGGCGCCTTCGATGGCGTCAGCAGTCATGCGGCTGCCCCCTCGGTGTCGTCGGCGGTGCAGGGGCAGCCGGCGACGGCGGCCCGGTCCTGCGGGTGGGCGACACAGTCACAGGGGATGCCGAGGGCGGCAGCGCGCTCGCACAGTCGGCGGGTGCAGCAGTCGCAGCCAGCGCACGCGTCGGGGCCGGGGCGCATCCACCGGTGACCGTCGGGTGCGTCCAGCGTGGAATCCTCAGACCAAGTCGTCATGGTTCATACCTTTCAAGGCAGTTAGGTGGATTGTGACATTCTGAGCCGACGGGCTGTCACTGTGCGTGCTGCCAGATCCATCGCAGAGCGCCGAGGGCGAGGCAGCCGGCGAGCGTCCAGACCCAGAGCATCGGGTCAGCTCGTTCGGCGTTCGACGCGAGCCGTTCGCCGTCGGGGGTCATGCCGTGGTGGACGGTTCGGCGGTGGTCGGAGCGGGCGTTCTCGGCGTCCACGCGGCCCATCCATCCGGTAGCGGTGTTGCAGGTGCCACAGCGGTACTGCCAAGCCATATCGGGTGTCCCAACGGGTCGGGCCGGCCCCTTTCGAAAGGGGCCGGCCGACGGGTAGATGCGGGTGTAGATCGGGCGGTAGATGGGGGATGTAGATGGCGCGTGAGCTGCGGATCTACACCCCCCGAGCGGGGTCATGAGGCGACGGCGGGGGAGGGGTTGGAGTCGGGGTCTGGTCGCCGCTTGCGGAGGGTGGCCAGCAGCCCCCGAGCGGGGGTGCTGACGGGGGTCTCGACGGGGGTGGTCGGGGTGGTCGCGGGGGCCCGGTCCGGGGTGGTGGTGAGGTGCTCGGTAAGGGTGCTGATGACGTCCGGCAGGGGGCTGCCGAGAGCGGCTGTCAGGTCGTCCAGGTGGATGCCCCAGCTGACTCCGTCGGGGGTGCGCACGGAGCGCCGGACGGGCACCCCGAGACGGGTGGTGTGGTTACGCATCGTGGTGACGTCCCATGTGGCGAAGGCGGGGTGCTCGGGGTGGTCGGCTGCGATGCGGTCGGCGATCCGGCCGAGCAGCGCCCCGCGCCGGCCGTTCAGCTCGGCTTCGCGGACCGCCTTGAGGATCTGGAGAGTCAGCCACAGGTCGGCGTACTCGGTGTCTACCGGCCGGGTCGCGGTGGTCTGCTGCTCCCCCGTCTTGTGATCGTTCTCCGGGTCGTCCGCGTGGTCTTGGTCGGGCTCGGCCTGGTCGTCGTCTTCGTACACGCCTTCGTCGTCCCGCTCGGCGGCGTCGGCCTGGTCGTCGTCGGGCTCGGCGTCGGTCAGCTCGGTGAACTCGCCGGCGCGGCCGGCGACGACCAGCGCCCCGAGCGTCCACGCGCCGCCGTACCACCAGCCCAGTTCGGGCCGGTGGTCGGCTACGTAGGCGGCAACAAAGGCGGGGACGGCGATCACGACCAGGCGGCCGGCGGCGTCGCCCTTCTCGCCGGCCTGCGTCCACCGCCACGTGACGCCCAGCATGGTCACGCTCGCCCGCAGGACGGCGGGGACAGTGCGGCCGGCTATGGCCTTCGTCTGCACGTCAGGCCCCCAGCAGCGCGAGCGGGATGCTCAGGATCGAGACGACACCTTGCGGGAGGCTGCCGGGGTCGGCGGCGAACGCGGCGCCGGCCAGCATCCCGAGGAACACGGCGGTGGCGGGGACGAGTCGAGCGAACAGACTCAGGACGACGACGATCAGGCAGACGGCGCCGATCCCGATGCCGCCGAGTGCGGGGTTGGTGGCCATCGTGTCAGTGATCGACTGGAACGCGGCGCCGATGTCGTGCCAGAACGCGGGGGCCTTGAGAAACGCGGTCTCGGCGATGAACCCGACGATCTGAGCCGGGCCCGACGCGAGCTTCTTCTTACCCTTGCCGATCACGCCAAGGACCATCACCAGCAGCAGGACGGCGGCGACGCCGGCGGCACTGACGCCGCCGATCGCTGCGGCGGGGGTGGCGGCGGCCAACTCGATTGCGGACATGCGGGGTTCTCCTAGCGGGCGGTGTAGAGCATGGCGGCGACGGTGATTGACGCGGCGGGGACCTTGACGAAGGTCCAGTGCAGGACGGCTTGGGCGGTGTGGTGGCGGAAGATCCACGCGGTGATGCGGTAGGCGGTGGTGCCGGCGATGGACGCGGCGGCGAAGCAGGCGACGGCGGTAGCGAACGGCGTGAACGGGAGCCATGCCGGCGGGACAGTGCCGGTCATCCATGCGGGGGTGGCGTGCATCCACGCGAGGACGAGTTGCGGGATGCCCTGCGACCAGTGGCCGGTGAAGCAGCCGGCCGTGCCTGCGCCGGCGGCGACGGCTGCCGCGTTGTGCAGGATCAGGCGTTGGCGTCGGCTGCGGGACCACCACCACTCGACCAGCGACGACGCGACCTGTTCGCGCTGGTGGTGGAAGTCCTGCGCGACGGTGCGGGACTGCCGGCGGCGCTTCGGGCGCTTTCCGGGCTTCGCCGGCGGCTCGTCGTCGGTGTCGGCCGGCTCGTCTTCGGCCGGCTCTTCGGCTTCGGGCTCGGTGTCGTCCGGCTCGGGCTGCGCGTGCTCGGGCTTCGTGAGCTGGACCGGTGCGGGGTCGGCCGGCTGCTGCTCGGGCTCGGCGGCCGGCTGCGGCTTGTGCTCCCACCAGGTCGTGTCGTGGCCGACGGCGGGCGGGTAGGCCGGTGGGAGCGGGATGCGCGGCGGCTCGGCGGCCGGCTGCGGCTTGCGCCCCCACCAGTGGGTTACGTCTTCGGTGGGTCCGGCGATGATCTCGGCCGGCGTGGGGGTGTGCTCTTCGGTGGTCATGCCGGCCGCTCCCCGAGCAGTCGCAGCAGGGCGGCGCGGGTGTGCTGCTCGGCCGGGGTGCTGGCCGGCGGCTGCGTGGGCTCGGCCGGAGTGGTGATCGAGCCGATCGGCAGGCGGGTGATGGTGGGCTCGGTGTCGTCGGCAGGGCGCCGGCGGAACAGGCGGAGCGCGCGGAACAGGCGTGCGCAGGCGTGCATGGGTGACTCCCCCCTTGGGATGATCGTTGGTCAGGTCGCGGGGCTGGTCGCCCGTGGCCGTGGCCGGTGCGCCAATGGATCGGCTGCGCCGGCCGCGACCATGGGCGGTCAGGGCTGCTGCGGGTACTCGGTCAGTGCCTTGCGCAGGGTGCGAGGATCGACGCCGGCCTTCGCGGCGTACTCGGCTTCGGTGACCGGCGAGCCGTTGCGGACCAGGTCCCACCAGCCCTCGGCGAGCTGTCGCCGGCGCTGCGCGTGCTGGTCGGCGAGCTTGCGCCGGCCGTTTTCCAGCGGGTTGCCGGCGGGGGGCTGCACGCGGGGGCGCACGGCTTCCGGTGTGCTGGGCTCGACCTGCGGGTTTGTCGATTCGTCGGTTCCGGTGTGCGGGGGCTGGACGTTGACGGCGCGGAGTGCGCTGTTCACCGCGTCGATCAGCGCGCGGGCGGTCTCGTCGGCAGTCGGCACGGCCGGCACGGGCTGTGTCGGCGGCAGCGCCGGCCACACGACGGGAGGCTTCGCGGGGGTCTTGAACACAGGCGCCGGGGCGGCCGGCAGGCTGTTCGTGGTGGATGCGGGTGGGAGTGCCGGAGCGGCGGGTTCCTGCGGCGCGGCCGGCAGCGCGAGGGGCGCGGGCGCCCCGTACAGGGTCGAGAGTGCGGCGTCGGCGCCCTGCGTCATGCGGTCCCGGTGCACGCCGACCAGGCCGGCGCTGACCGTGACATCACCCTTGCCGAGCCGTTCGGCGAGCTCCCACATCTTCCGCTCGGAGTCGGCGCGGGTGGCTTCGTCGGGGTGCTGCTGGGCGCGGGCCTGGTGGTAGGCGATCTGTCGGACGGTGTCGGCGGTGCGCCGCTGGACATCGACGTCAACGCCGGTGCGGTAGACGGCGACTCGTCGGGCGATCAGGGCGACGCCTTCGGCGCAGGTGGACATGCCGACCGGGCTGACGGCGTACACGGCGGCGTCGCGGAACGTGTGGGCCTGCGACCCGATGACCACGGAGGCGACGGCCGGAACGACCCACATTCCGTAGCGGACCCACGCGGGTGCGGACTGGCCGATCATCACCAGGGCGAGCACCACGAGCGCCATGATCATGGTTGCGCCTTCGCCGGCGGCGACCATGCTGATTGCGGTGCCCGAGCCGTGCCAGACGCGGTTGACGTTGGTGTAGGTGCCGACGGCGCCGGCCGCGCCGATGCCGAGCATGGCGATCAGGACGGCTGTCAGGATCGCGGCCTGTGCCTTCGTCAGGGTGGTTCGGGTGGTCACGGGTACTCCGGGGTGAGGATGCGTTGGGCGGCGTGGTTGTGGTGGTGGGCGTCGTCAGCGAGCTGATCGAGCGCGCCCACCAGGGCGTCACCGAGCTCGGTGGCACTCGGGTCGGTGCCGTAGAACTCGGCGAGCAGTGCGGCGGTGGCGGCGGTGGAGTGCTGCCGGCGTTCGGTGCGGGTCATCGGCCCCACCCCCGGGAGTTGCGGGGGTTGCGGTCGGCCGACCGGGCGCGCAGGCGTTCGGCGAGCCGGCCCCGGTCCTCCCATGCCTGTCCGGCGCGGGCCGACTTGCGAACGTCCTTCGCGCGGCGTGCGCGGGTGGCTTCGGGAGTGTTGCCGGTGATCTTGTCCCACAGGTTCATGCGGCGCCGCCGAAGGTGCGCTGGGTCGGCCTGGTGGCGGCCGGCGCGAGGATGCCGGCGATCCAACAGCGGCCGGCGGCAGCGGTGTCGGCGTTCTTACAGGCGATACGCGGGATGCGGGGGCGTTCCTGCGGTACGGTCTTCGGCATGGCTAGCTCCTAGGTACATAGGCGCTGGTCGCAGGCCCCAACTCCGCCGTTTGCCCGGCGGGTTGGGGCCGTTTGCGTTGGGGGCTTCCCTTGCAACGATGATGGACATTAAAGTCCGGACATGCAAGTCCCTATTCGTGTTGTCAGGGAGGACGGATGCACAGACGACCAAGACCGGACGTGTGGGACCGGACACGGAAGTGCCACCATGTGGGCATGCCGCCCGCACGCCGATGGAAGATCCGCAGCCCCGACGCACAGGCCCACGCCGACGCTGCCGAAACGGAGATCAGGGCTCTACGCAAGGCCGTTGACGACGCCGAGGAAGCCCTGAAGACGGCCCGTAGCGCGCTCGCGCAGAGCATCGCGCGCCATGTCCAGTCGGACGTGGTGACGCAGGCCGAGGCCGGCCGCGCGTCGGGGTACGACACCCGGCACGTCAACCGGTTGATCCGGGAGGCCGGCGTCCCGCCGAAGCGCGGCGCCGACACCTGACTGACCGTCCATGGTCCCCCGCTGCACCAGGTGCGGCGGGGGCTTCCGCATGCCCTCACTCGGCGCCGTCCTGGCCGTCTAGCTCGAACAGGCGTGGCTGCCAAGCGGCGTGAACCGCACCGCCGCAGGGACAGCGGCACGGCGTGCTCGGCGACGCTTCGTGGCAGGAGAGCGACGCGCACCCGGTGCGCTCGTGCGCCGGCGATATCGGGCCGATCGTGGTCATGCGGCACCCCACCGGGTCGTGATGTGGCCGATCAGGGATTCGCCGGCGCTGGGCTCGGCGTAGGTGTAGGCCGGCGCGGGGCCGTAGGGCTCGAACTCGACCGGGACGCCCGTCACGTCGGGGCCGAGCAGCGAAGCGAGCGCGGCGCGGGCTTCGGCCATCTCGGCGGGGTCGTCGGTGGGGACGACGGTGCGCATGCCGGGGATCAGCACGAAGGCGCGGCCGGTGCAGGAGTCGCACAGCGCGCCAGGACGCGGGACCGGCTTGCGGCACATCCCGTGGTCACCGTCGCACTCGGGGCCGTTGCCAGCGACCACGGCCGCCGCGTGGCGGCCGAGCACGCCGGCGACGGCTTCGGGCTGCGGGGTGGGGCGCTCGGCCGGGGGCTGCTCAGCCGCCAGCAGAGCGCGCAGGTCGGTGCGCATCGCGAGCCGCAGCCGGGTCGCGATGATGGCGGCCGGGCTCGCGGTGAAGTTCTTCGGGAGTGCCCACGGGGTCCACCAGCCGGTCAGCCAGCGGGTGACCTGGTCGCCGGTCCAGCCGGCGGCGAACAGGCCGTCCACGGCCGCGCCCTGGTCGCTGAGCGCCGATCCGGTTAGCCGGAAGTCGGGGTGCGTGGCGGCAACTGCGACCAGGAACCGGACGCCGTCGGTCAGCCGGAACGGCCGGTGGCGCGGCTCCTTCGGGGTCGGGCCGGTCTTCGTCCTCCTGCTGCTCGGCTTCCCGTTGGCCGTTTCGGGCGCCTCGCGCGCGTCCTCCCGCAGGTTCTCAACGGTGAGAAGTTGATCACCGTCGTCACCACCCACAACGGAAATCGGAGCACTCTCACCAGCCACAGAGGTAGATCCCTGAGAGGTAGAACCCTCTGGTGTGATCTCAGTGTCCAGGGGGGGTGTGATCCTGTTGTCCACCCCTTCGGCTTCGAGAACGCGGCCGGGGACGATGCGCGCGGGGGCGTAGACGCTGGCGTTGCCGGGGATGCCGTGGACCTCGTACAGCCACCCGTCGGCGAGCAGCGCGGCGCGGTGCCGGCTGATCGTGCGCGGGTGAACGGGCTTGCTGTCCTGGCGCGGGATTAGCTCGGCGATCCGGGCGGCGGTCTGCTCTCGACTGACGGACCGACAGTAGGCGTACGCGGCGAAGGTGGCGAAGGTACGGCCGGCGAGCACGATCCACGCGCCCGGGGCGATCCACACGAACGCCTCGCGTGGCCGTAGCCTGCGAGCCTTCCGAGCCACCTGGCCGGTACGGGAGTCGTAGCCGCCGGCGAACACGTACTCGTTCGTCTCCAACCACGTGATCTCGCGCTGCACTGCCTCGCGGGACGCGCCGAGCACGTCAGCGATGTACTGCGCGGACGCGGTGCACCCCTGCGGACGGGAGCCGAGATCGGCGATCTCCAGGAACACGCGGGCGGTCAGGATGCCCCGAGCCATGATCGCGATGGGCAGCGCTCGGCGAGTGTCGGCGTGCGCGAGGGCATGGCACCGGCGCTTGCCTGCGAGTTCACTCGGGTGGGCTACCGGCGACACGCCGGGAGCTTGATCGAACTGGCCCGATTCGCCGGAGTTCCGGGGCTGCGGAACGGACGGGCGGACGTGACTGATCGGGGTGCGCTGTGGCACCCTTGGGGCTGCGATGAGCACTGGAGTTGGTCTCCGGTGTGCGGGTCCAACCGAAGCCCCTGCAAGGGCGGAAGTCAGACGTCGTGGACGTGGATTCGTGATCCGCTGTCGCACCCACGCACTTCGAGTGCGGCACCACAGAGAGCCCGACCAGGTACGAACTGGTCGGGTTCTCGTGCGTTTCGGGCACGGCGAAGTACCCGGCCGGCCGCGCCGGAGCGCCGGCGGCGGGTGCGTGAAGGCATGCCGAGAACCCGCCCGGCGAACGCCGAGCGGGTACACAACGGATACACAGGTATGCGGGAAGCCCCGGGAAATCCAGGGAAAACGTGCCCTCGACACGGGCACTCGTCCACGCTCCGACCAGGGCAAAAGCCCTGGTCGGAGCGGGTACGGCGGACGAGTCGGCCTGTACGCCGGGTTCTGTCTCCCTCGGCCTTGCGGCCTTCGGGGAGGCGGTCATCCATCTAGGGCTGCCGTTGCCGACAGCCTCGTGCGGTCTACCCGCGGGCTTGGGCGAGCAGCCCTCGAACACCCGCGCACGGTGCCCGGGGGCACCGATCTTGACCTTGCTCCGGGTGGGGTTTACCGAGCCGGCCGAGTCACCTCGGTCGCTGGTGGTCTCTTACACCACCGTTTCACCCTTACCTGCGGCCGAAGCCGCAGGCGGTCTGTTTTCTGTGGCACTGTCCCGCGGGTCACCCCGGGTGGGCGTTACCCACCACCCTGCTCTGTGGAGCCCGGACGTTCCTCGGCGGGACCCTCACGGGACCCGACGCGACCGCCCGGCCGGCTCGTCCGCCGTACTGGTCATCGTAGCCGGTCGGAGAGGGCCGGCCGGACCGCCGTCCTCGGGGGCGAGGGCGGCGGAGACGGTGGCGCGGGCCCAGGGGGTGGTGGTGACCAGGCCGAGGACGAGGACGACCAGGCCCAGGCCCGTGATGATCCACCAGCCCGCGTGGCTGGCGGGGGCGAAGCCGGTGGCCATCGGGCCGACCACGGCCGAGGTGACCACCGTGCCCACCACCGCGACGCCCAGTGACTGCCCGACCTGACGGCTGGTGGAGGCGACCGCCGCCGCGACACCGGCCCGCGAGCGGGGCATGCCGGAGACGGCGGCGTTGGTGATCGGGGCGTTGACCATGCCGAAGCCGAGCCCGAACAGGGCGTAGGCGACCAGCAGCAGGGCCGCCGGGGAGGCCGCGCTCAATCCGGTGAGCAGCAGGCCGCTGGCGACGAAGGCGCCGCCGGCGATCAGCAGCGGCACCCGGGGGCCGCGCGCGCCGACGATCCGTCCCGACAGCGGGGCGCAGACCAGGGTGAGCCCGGCCATCGGAAGCGTCCACAGGCCCGCCTCGACCGGGCTGTAGTGGCGGACGTCCTGGAGGTAGAGGGTGTTGAGGAAGAGGAATCCGCCGAGCGAGGCGAACGAGCAGACCGCGATCACCGTCGCGCCGGTGAACGGGACGCTGCGGAAGAACCGCAGGTCGAGCAGCGGTTCGGCGCTGCGGCGCTCCCAGAGCGGGAAGGCGGTCAGGGCGGCCAGCGCCACGGCGGCCAGGGTGAGGATGGCGGGCGAGGTCCAGCCGTGGCCGGGGCCCTCGATGATGGTGGCCGTCCCGGCGCCGAGCGCCACCAGCGCGAGCAGCTGTCCGACCGGGTCGAGTCGGCGCGGGTGCTCGGCCCGCGACTCGGGGATGTAGCGGGCGGCCAGCAGCCAGGCGAGCAGGCCGATCGGCACGTTGATCAGGAAGATCGAGGGCCAGCCCGCGCTCTCCACCAGCAGCCCGCCGACCAGTGGGCCGAGCGCCATGCTGATGCCGACCACGCCGCCCCAGACGCCGATCGCCTGGGCCCGTTCGCGCGGGTCGGTGAAGACGTTGGTGATGATGGACATCGCGACCGGGTTGAGCATCGAGCCGCCGATCGCCTGAAGCGCGCGGAACGCGATCAGCCAACCCAGGCTCGGCGCGACGCTGCAGAGCAGCGATCCGAGCACGAAGAGCAGCAGGCCGGTCTGGAAGATCCGGCGCCGGCCGAACCGGTCGGCCACCGAGCCGGAGAGCATCAGCAGCGAGGCCAGCACCAGGGTGTAGGCGGCGATGATCCACTGCAGACCGGACGCGGGGGCGTGCAGGTCGCGCTGGATCGAGGGCAGCGCCATGTTGACGATGGTGTTGTCCAAGCCGACGATCAGCAGGCTCAGGCAGCAGATGGCCAGGATCAGCAGCCGCCTGCGGCGGGTCGGCTGGGCTGTTTCGTCAATCACCCCTGCATTGTCGCATTGGTGGGATGAATTTCGGGAGCGGGGTCGCGCAGGGTCTCAGCAGCTGGAACGGACCGGCGGGCGGCGGGCCCCGCCCGGGTAGATTGCTGTCAGTCGATCCACGTTCTGAGGAGAACCACCCGATGTCGTTCCTGGTCCTGCTGCCGCCGTCGGAGGGCAAGGCCCCCACCCGGGAGGGCGCGCCGCTGGACCTGGCCGCACTGTCGCTGCCCGGGCTGAACGGCGCGCGGGCCCGGGTGCTGGACGCACTGGTGGAGCTCTGCCGCGGCGAGGAGGACACCGCCGCCGAGGTGCTCGGGCTGAGCCAGGGCCTGCGCGGGGAGATCGCCCGCAACGCCGGGCTGCCGACCGCGGGCACGCTGCCGGCCGGCGAGGTGTACACCGGGGTGCTCTTCGACGCGCTCGGGCTGGCCAAGCTGGACGAGGACGCGTACGCGAGGGCCGAGCGTTCGCTGCTGGTCTTCTCGGGGCTCTGGGGAGCGGTCCGGGTGGGCGACGCGATCCCGTCCTACCGCTGCTCGGGCGGGGTGAAACTGCCTCCGCTGGGGGCGCTCGGAGCGTATTGGCGGCGCGAGATGGCGGACGTGCTGCCGGCCGAGGCGGGCGGCCTGGTGCTGGACCTGCGCAGCGCGGCGTACGCGGCCTCCTGGAAGCCGTCCGGGGACGTGGTGGCCCGGACGGCGACCGTCCGGGTGCTCCAGGAGCGGGACGGGAAGCGCTCGGTGGTGAGCCACTTCAACAAGGCGACCAAGGGCCGGCTGGTCCGCGACCTGCTGGTGTCCGGCGTCGAGCCGACGGCGCCGGACGAGCTGGTCGACGCGCTGCTCGGGCTCGGCTACACCGTGGAGGTCGCGGCGCAGGGCACCGCCCGCAAGCCGTGGCAGCTCGACGTCGTGGTGACCGACGTGCACTGACGAATCAGCGCAGGTGGCTGGTGTCGTTCAGCAGCTGCACCGAGGCGTTGCCGTCGGAGTAGTACTGCACCGCGCAGACCGAGGCCGCCGCGAGCTCCATCCGGTACACCGCGTCCGGTGGGGCGCCCAGCGCCAGCCGGACCAGGGTCTTGATCGGGCTGACGTGCGAGACGACCAGCACGGTCTTGCCGGGGTAGCGCGACAGGATCCGGTCCCGGGTCACGCCGATCCGCTGGGCCAGCGTGGTGAAGCTCTCGCTGCCGCCGGTCGGCTTCGCCCGGCTGGAGGCCAGCCAGGCGTCGAGGTCCTCGGGGTGGCGCTGCTGCACCTCGGCGAAGGTCAGGCCCTCCCAGTCGCCGAAGTCCAGCTCCCGCAGGCCCTCCTCGATCCGGACCGTCAGGCCGAGCCGCCGGGCGACCGCCTCGGCGGTCTGCCGGGTGCGCAGCATCGGCGAGCTGACCACGGCCTGGATGTCGCCGCGCGCCGCGAACGCATCGGCGGCCCGCTCGGCCTGCCACAGGCCCTTCTCGGAGAGCTCCGGGTCGCTGCCGCCACTGCCCGAGAACCGCTTCTGCGGGGTGAGCGCCGTCTCGCCGTGGCGCAGCAGGACGAACGTGGTGGCGATGCCCAGCGCGTCCGGGTGCGACCAGCCCGCCTTGGGCGGAACCGGCGCAAGATCCGTCTCTACGACGTCAGCCGCCGGACGGTCCTTCGGCTCCCACTGCCGCCCGGCCGCGCCCGCGTCCATCGCTTCGTTCGCCAGCCGGTCGGCGTCCTTGTTCCGCTCGCGCGGGATCCAGGAGTAGTCGACCTGCGAGCGCGGGAAGACGGTGCGCGCCTCGGCGGCCAGCGGCTGCATGTCCGGGTGCTTGATCTTCCAGCGCCCGGACATCTGCTCGACGACCAGCTTGGAGTCCATCCGGACGTCCAGGGTGGCCGACGGGTCGATCTCGTACGCGGCCCGCAGACCGGCGATCAGTCCCCTGTACTCGGCGACGTTGTTGGTCGCCCGGCCGATGAACTCGGCCGCCTCGGCGATGATCATGCCGGTGTCACCGTCGCGGACCACCGCGCCGTAGCCGGCCGGGCCCGGGTTGCCCCGGGAGCCGCCGTCCGCCTCGATGATGAACCTGCGGGCCGTCACGGGATCAGTTGCCCGAGTCGGCGGTGCGCACCAGGATCCGGCCGCAGTTCTCGCAGCGGACCACGGCGTCCTTCGGCTCGGCCTTGATGGCGTTCAGGTCGTTGGTGGAGAACTCCACCCGGCAGCCCTCGCAGCGGCGCTGGTAGAGGCGCGCCGCACCGACGCCGCCCTGCTGCTCGCGCAGCCGGGTGTAGAGCTTGAGCAGGTCGGCCGGGATCACCGCGACGACGGTCTCGCGGTCGCGGGCGACCTTGGCGACCTCGACGTCGATCTCGGCGAAGGCGGCCTCGCGACGGGCCTCCGCCTCCTCCAGCACGACGGTGGAGTGCTCCAGACGGGCCGTCAGCTCGGTGACCCGGGTCTGCGCGGACTCGAGGCGCTCCATCACCTCCAGGACCACGTCCTCCAGGTCGCCCTGGCGCTTGGCCAGCGAGCCGGTCTCGTGCTGGAGGTTCTCCAGGTCCTTGGCGGAGGTGACCGAGCCGGAGTCCATCCGCTGCTGGTTGCGGGTGGCACGGGCGCGGACCTGCTCGACGTCCTGCTCGGCCTTGGTCAGCTCGCGGGCGGTGTCGCTCTGCTGGGCCTCGGCGGCCACCACGAGGGACTTCAGCGCGGTGTGGTCGGCGGTGGCCTTGTCGATCTCGGCGTGCTCGGGCAGGGTGCGGCGCTTGTGGGCCAGCTGGTCGAGCTTGGCGTCGATGGCCTGCAGGTCGAGGAGACGGATCTGGTCGGCGGGCGCGGCGTTCAAGCGGGGGGCTCCTGAGGTGAAGATGTCGAGCTGGGCGGAAGTGTCGATGCGCCCGGCGTGCGGGCGCGGGGGATCCGGAGGGATCAGGGCGAGGCGGTGAACGGCATCGGCGCGTGCGCCGTCCACGGATCGGTGACCCGGGTGGAGACTCTGGTCTCCAGCGGCCAGCCGAGCCGTGCGGCGTCCGCCCCGAGCTCACGGGCGGCCGCGGCCAGCCAGGGCCACTCGGTGGCCCAGTGGGCCGCGTCGATCAGGGCGAGCGGTGCGGCCTCGGTGGCCTCCGAGACGGGGTGGTGGCGCAGGTCGGCGGTGACGTACGCGTCGACGCCGGACTCCCGGACGGCCGCGAGCATGCTGTCGCCCGAACCGCCGCAGACGGCGACCCGGCTGATCAGCCGGTCCGGGACGCCCGCCACCCGCACACCCGTCGCGGTGGCCGGCAGCCCGGCCGCCACCTGGGCGGCGAACGCGGACAGCGCCATCGGCTCGGGCAGCTCGCCGATCCGGCCGCCACCCCGGCGGCCCGCCGGGTCGGTCGGGTCCGGTACGAGCGGGCCGGTGATCCGCAGGCCGACCGCCTCAGCCAGCGCGTCGGAGACGCCCGGGTCGGCGTGGTCGGCGTTGGTGTGGGCGACGTGCAGGGCGATCCCGGCGCGGATCAGCGTGTGCACCACGCGGCCCTTGAAGCCGGTCGCGGCGACGCTGGTGGTGCCGCGCAGATAGAGGGGGTGGTGGGTGACGACCAGGTCGGCGCCCCACTCCACGGCCTCGTCGACCACCGCCTGGACGGGGTCGACGGCGAACAGCACGCGCCGCACCTCGTCCTCGGGGTCGCCGCAGACCAGGCCGACGGCATCCCAGGACTCGGCCCACCGGGGCGGGTAACGCTCTTCGAGCACGCTGATGACGTCGGACAGTTTCGGCACCCGTTGAGACTACCGCGCGCAGCCACCCGGCCGGGGCAGAGGCCGGGCGGGTGGCCCGGGTCGCCGGCCCGCACAGCCGCTCGTCAACCGCACGAACACCCCCGCTCAGGCGTGGCGCCGCCGAAACGGATCCGGATCACCCGTATGAGTGAAGTGACTGGTGTAGCCGTTGAGCGGCCCTGGGACAGGAAAGTAACTTCGCTGATGCGAACGGGAGTTGTCCCGACCATGCGTTCACCCTGTCGAGGTGGACAGGTCGGTTCCGGAGCAGCCGACAACAGAGGGGTGTGAAGCAGATGGGGGCACGCACACCGCTGCGGCCGGCCGGGGGGCCGGGACGGGTGGACGACGAGCACGACCAGGACGACTGGGACGACTGGGACGACGACCGGGACGAGCCGGAGGTCGAACCGGACACCGAGCCGGAGGTCGTCAGGGGCGCGCGGGTGGTCGGCCCCGTCGAGGGGAGGGGGTCGACCGGGCACGGTGGTCCGCTGATCGGCGGCCGGTACGCGCTCACCGCGGCCCGAGCCGCGCAGGGGCCGGTGCGGGTGTTCCTGGGGACGGACACCCGCACCGGCGCGCAGGTACTGGTCAGGCAGGCCGGGGAGGGGCCTGAGGCACGGGCGGAGCTGCGCCGCGAGGCCCGGCTACTGGCCCGGCTGGAGGGGCGGGGGCTCGCTCCGCGCCCCTTGCAGCTGATCGAGCGGGACGACTCGCTGCTGCTCGTCCAGCAGCACCTGCCGGGCCAGTCGCTGGACAGCTGGGTCGCCGCCCGGCTGCCCGGGGACGGCACACCGGGCGGGCTGCCAGGTGTGCCGTGGGCCGAGGCCCGGCCGATGGCCCTGGCCCTGCTCGACCTGGTCGAGCAGGTGCACGCGGCCGGGCTGGTGCTGCGCGGCCTCGCGCCGGATCGGGTGATCGTCCTGCCGGACGGACGCCCGCTGCTGGCGGACCTCGCGGCCGCCTGCCCGGCGGGCGCCGTCGCGACTCCAGCCGTCGCGACTCCAGCCGTCGCGACTCCAGCCGCCGCGCCACCGACAGGCCGCCCCGGCTACCGCGCCCCGGAGCAGGACACGACCGCCATCACCCTTGCCCTGTACGGAAGTTACCCGGCAGAGCCGGAGGCGGACCGGTTCGCCCTGGGCGGCCTGTTCTTCCTGCTCGCCACCGGCCACCACCCGCTGCTGCCGCCGAGCCTGCCCCGGTCCCGCCCCGAGCCGGAGCGGCTCGCGCGCTGGCTGGCACTGGCGTCCCGCGAGGGACTGACGGCCCGGCGCCTCTCGGCCGCCGTCCTCGGCCTGCGCGCCGAGCAGCCGCAGCGGCGCTGGGGTACGTCCCAGGTGCGCGAGGCTCTCGGCGCACCGCCCGAGCAGGCGAACGAACCGGACCGGCAGGTGGAGCGCCTGCTGCACGACGGGCTGCGCCACCTCGCCGCGAGCGTCACCCCGCACCGGCCCGACCGGCTCTGGCCGTCCGTTCCCACCGGGCCGGCCCTCGCCGTGCTGGCCCGGGCCGCGGTCACCGCGGGCCTGCCGTCCGAGCTGCGCGAGCTCAGCGCCCGGACGGCCCGGACCGCCGCCGCCTGGCTGGAGCGGCGCTGCGCCACCGCGGGCACCGCGGCCCGGCTCGGCGGCGACGACCTCCGGGCCCTGCTCGACGCCGCCGACGTCCTCGGCGATCACGCTCTCGCCGCCCGGGCCGAGCGACTCGCCGGACGCCTGCCGCTCGTCGCTGCCGAAGAGCCCGTCGCTGCCGAAGAGAAGGACGCGCACGGCACCGCCGCCGGCGACCGCGCGCTCGCAGCCGGCCGGCGCCTCCTGGACCGACAGAGCGCACCGGACGCCCCCGGCTCGCAACCATGCGCCGGCGACGGCGCGTTCCTGCTCGACCTGGCCGAGGCCACCGGGGAGGCCCGCTTCCGCGCGGGCGCCGAAGCGGTGGCCCGAGCCCTGGTGGCCAGGGCTTCGCTGCACGACGGACGCCTGCTGACAGACCCCGACGGAGCCGGCCCGGGCGGGCACCCCGAGACCGCCGCCGACACGCTGGCCTTCCTCCTCCGCCTGCGATACGGCACCCCCGGGCCGGCCGCCGGATGAGCGCCGCCCTGCGCACCGCGGCGGCCCGTTCGCTGCGCCGCCTGAGCTTCACCTTCGCGCCGGACGGCTCGCACGCCGCCTGCCTGGCCGCCGGCACCGACGGCGGCTGGTACCCCGAGAGCTGGCGGCTGGACGGCGCCGCACCGGCCCACCCGACCCCCCTGCCGCTGCCCGGCGGCCGCTCGGAGAGCCTGCGCTCGCAGCTGCTCGCGCTGCCCGACGGCCGGGTGCTGCTCTGTCGGCACGAGCGCGAGCGGCACGACCTGGTGCTGCTCACCGCCGCCCCCGACACCGGCCACGACATCACCGAACTCCCGCTTGCCACCTTCCAGTTGCCCGGCCTGCGACTCCTCCCGCTGCCCGCCGCCGGCGGTCCGCTCGCGGTCGCCCTGGGCACCGAGGCCGGGCCGATGACCACCGTCTGGCTGATCGGCGCGGACGGCGGCGGGCCGCACCGGGTCGCCGAGTTCCCCGGCCTGCACGGCGGCGGCGTCTGGCTGGACCGCGCGGGGCGGCTGCTCGCGCTGGACCGGGTGCACGCGGGAGCCGTCCGCACCGTCGTCCTGGATCTCGACCACGGCTCGGTGACCCCGCTGCTGGAGATCGGCGAGAGCAGCAACGACCGCCTGGTGCTCTTCGACCCGGACACCGGGTTCCTGGTGCTGCGCAGCGACGCGGCGGGCACCGACCGGCTGGGCTGGGGGGTGCTCGGCAGCCCGGAGCCGGTGCGGTTCCCGGAGTGCCTCCAGCTGCCCGGCCTCTTCCCGCGCCCGGTCGCCGTGGAGCCGGGCGCCGCGACGGCGGCGCAGAGCCGGGTGGCCGTCCAGATCGACCGCGGCGCGGCCTCCGGGCTCGCGCTCTGGCGGCCCGCCGACGGACGGCTGGAGCCGCTGCCGGTGCCGCCCGGCCGGCTGGGGGTGGTGGGCCACTGGTCGGCGGCCGGGCTCCGGATGCCGTACTCGGCGCCGGACCGGCCCGCCGCGCTCGCCACCCTGGACGTGGACGCGCTGCTCGCGGCCGGCGCCGCACCCACCGCCGGAGCAATCCCGCTCCAGTTCGCGCCGCTGGGCACCGTGCGCAGCGCCACCGGGCCGCCCGCGCCGCACACCGCAGGCCGGACCGGCTTTCGCCTGGACGGCAGCGCCACACCCACCGACGGCAGCCGCTGGCACCCCGCGCGCAGCGTGGACCTGGCCGGACCGGCCGGGCCGATCGAGGCGGTGCTCTACGGCGGCGAGGCCTGGCTGAGCAGTCCACACCTGGTCCTCGCGCTGCACGGCGGCCCGGCGGACGCCTGGCGGCTGGAGTTCGACCCGGCCCTGCAGCGGATGGCCGCCGCCGGTCTGGCCGTGCTGGCACCCAACCAGCGCGGCAGCACCGGCTACGGACTGCCTCACGCGATGGCCGTGCACGGCGCCTGGGGCGGCCCGGACCTCCAGGACGTCCTGTACCTCCTGGACGGCCTGGCCGGGCAGCGGGCCGCGCTCGGCCTGGAGGCGCCCGCCCTCTTCGGGGTCAGCTACGGCGCGTTCCTGGCCCTGCTGACCGCCGCGCACGCGCCCGCCGACCGGATCTCGCGCTGCGCGGTGGTGGCTCCCTTCCTGTCCGGGGCGCGCCTGCTGGCCGAGGCCTCACCGGCGGTCCGGGCGCTGACCAGCCGGCTCGGCGGCGCCGACCCGATCGACGACGAGCGCGGCCCGCGCGACGTGCTCCGGCTCGCCCACCGGCTCGGCGCGCCGCTGCTGGTGATCCACGGCGACCGGGACGAGGTCGCCCCGGTCAGCCAGTCCCGCGCGCTGCGGCAGGAGCTGCTGCGGCACGGCCGCGTCGAGGGCACCGACTTCCGGTACGTCGAGGCGGCCGGCGCCGGGCACGAGCTGCTCGCCGAGGAGGGCGCGGCCGCACTGCACGAGCTGCTGGCCGAATTCCTGCGCACGGGAAGCACGGGCGACACGGGCAGCACGGCCAGGACCGGCTGAGGCGGCAGAAGCGCGTCAAGTTAGGGTGACGGACGAATGGGGCGTGAGAGCCCCGGCGTGGCGCGGGGTACTGCGGCGCTCCGGGGGAACACTCCCCACAGTCGGCCGGCTCACGGCCGACGGTGCCCTACGGCACCGCAGACCCGCACCCTCGCACGGAGAAGACGAACTCACATGTCCGATACCCTCACCGACACCACCGAGCACGGCGCCGACGAGGCCACCTCCGAGGACCCGATGCACGGCCGGCACCGCGGTGTGACCGCCGCCGACGACGCCCCCGAGGCCGACCCGCACGGGCGGCACCGGCTGGGCACGGCCGACGCCTCCTGATCCCGTCCGCATCTCGTGGGCCCGCTGCGCTCGGCGCAGCGGGCCCACGAGATCTCCGGACAGGGTTCAGAGCGTGATGACGGTCCGCAGTGCCTCGCCGCTGCGCATCTGGGCCAGCGCGAGGTTCACCTCGTCCAGTTTCACCCGGTGGGTGATCATGCCCGCCAGCTCCAGGCGCCCGGTCCGCCAGAGCTCGACCGCCAGCGCGACCGTGCGGGCCACCTCGTCGCCGCCGTACATCGAGGGCAGCAGGCGCTTCTCGTTGAAGAACAGCTCGGCCATGCTGAACTGCGCCGTGTCGTCCCGGGCCCCCGCGCCGATCACCACCACCGCGCCGCCACGCCGCGCCGCGTCGTAGGCCGCGCGCACGGTGGCGCCGCGGCCCACCGCCTCGAAGACGTAGTCGAAGCCGCCCGAGGGCAGGCTCTTGGCGGTGGCCTTCAGCTCCTCCGGCGCGATCGCATCGGTGGCGCCGAAGGCGACCGCCCGCTCCCGGCGGGAGGCCACCGGGTCGATCACGGTGATCCGGGCCGCTCCGCAGACCCGGGCGCCCTGGACGGCGGCGATGCCCACGCCGCCCGCGCCGATCACCGCGACCGCGGCCCCCGGCTCGACCCGCGCGGTGTTGACGGCGGCGCCCAGCCCGGTGGTGACCCCGCAGCCGATCAGCGAGGCCAGCTCGTACGGCATGTCGTCGGGCACCTTGATCACGCTCTCGGCGGCGACCACGATCTCCTCGGCGAAGGTGCCGGTGCTGTAGAAGCCGAAGGCGTCGGTGTCGGCGCCGATCCGGAAGCTCGGGACGCGCAGCCGGCCCAGGCTGTCCACGCACAGGTGGCCCTGGCCGCGCCGGCAGTGCGGGCAGCGGCCGCAGGGAGCCATCCAGCAGAGCACCACGCGGTCACCGGCCGCCAGGCCGCGCACCCCTTCGCCGACCTCGACCACGTCGCCCGCGCCCTCGTGCCCGGGGACGAACGGCGCCGGCTGCGGGAGGACACCGCTCATCGCCGAGAGGTCCGAGTGGCAGAGGCTGGTCGCGCGCAGCCGGACCCTGACCCGGCCGGGCCCGAAGCCCACCGCCTCGACGTCGTCGCGCACCTCCAGCTCCTGATCGCCGATGGTGTGCAGAACCGCTGCGCGCATGCTGGCCCTCCCGGTCGTCGCCGCAGAAAAGGTAGAACCCGTTCTACCGTGCGGAATTGTCCCCCACACCGCAGCTATACCGCACCCGCCGGGGGCCCGGAAGTCCGGGAAGGGCGCCGGAACGGCCAGGAAGGACCGCCTACCGGCCGGTAACCGGCGGCGCGGGCCGATCGAGTAAGGTCCCGGACGAGGCGCGCTGCCGCACCGAGCCGCGCCGGACACCGCAGGACACAGGGAGAGCCACCAGGTGACCGACCCCCGGGCGCAGTCCCTCCCCGCACCCGAGGTGCTCGCGGCGTTCGAGGCGGCCACCGGCTTCATGCCCGTCGACGAGGGCCTCGCCCTCTACACGGCCGCGGTCGAGGCGGCCCGCGGCACCGGGCTGCCGGTGCTGGAGATCGGCACCTACTGCGGCCGCTCGGCGATCCTGCTGGCCGCCGCCGCCCGCGAGGCCGGGACGGTCGCGCTGACCGTCGACCACCACCGCGGCTCGGAAGAGCAGCAGCCGGGCTGGGAGTACCACGACCCGACGCTCGTCGACCCGGCCGTCGGCCTGATGGACACCCTGCCCCGGTTCCGCCGCACCCTGCACGCGGCCGGCCTGGAGGACCACGTGGTCGCGCTGGTCGGCCGGTCCCCGCAGATCGCGGCCCTCTGGGGCGGCCGGCTCGGCCTGGTCTTCATCGACGGCGGCCACACCGACGAGCACGCCACCGGCGACTACGAGGGCTGGGTGCGGCACCTGGCCGAGGACGGGCTGCTGGTGGTGCACGACGTCTTCCCCGACCCGGCGGACGGCGGGCAGGCCCCCTACCGGGTCTACCTGCGGGCGCTGGCCGAGGGGTTCGAGGAGATCTCGGTCACCGGCTCGCTGCGCGTACTGCGCCGAACGGCCCGCGGCTGACCGGAGGGTGATTCCCCGCCTCCCCCGGGAGGCTCCACCCCCGCCCCGGGGTCGGCGGGTACGGTGTCGGGCTAAGGGCCAGAGGCGTACGGGCGTACACGCGGCGGAAGGCGGGGGCCACACCATGACGGACCAGAGCGAGCCGACACCGGCGGTCTGGGACCCCACCGCGCGCGACGGCGCCGGCGGCTGGGTCCGGTGCCCGTCGCCAGGAGCGCGGCCCGCAGCGCCCCCCGAGCCCGCAGCACCCGAGACCGGCGCGGTGGGCGACCAGGGGCCGCCGCTGACGGCGCGCCCGTATCTGCAGTCCTTCCTGGACGCCCCGGCCGTCGGGTCACCGCCACCCGCACCGCCCGCCGGCGCCGGGCACGGCTACCCGCCACCGCCACCGCTGCCCCCGCCCTACCCGCCGCTCGCCGCCGGGCAGCCGCCGTCCTCGTACTCCTACGAGCCGGCCCCGGCTCCCGCCCCGACCCCCGCGCCGACCCCCGCGCCGACCAGGCGCAACCCGCTGCTGCTCGCCGCCGGCGTCCTGCTGCTGCTCGCCGTCGTCGGCGGCGCGCTGGCGCTCTCGAACGGCGGCGGCGCCGGCAAGGCCCAGGTGAACGCCGCGCCGCCCGCCACCGCCTCGCAGCACCCCGTCGACACCCCGTCCACCCCTGCCGCCACCCCCGGCGCGAGCGCGAGCGCCGCACCGAGTACGAGCGCCGGCGTGGGCGCGGGACCGAGCCTCGGCGCCACCGCCGGGCCGAACGCGCTGAGCCAGGCCCAGGCGCTGGACGGCCTGCTGACCCGCGGCGAGGCCGCCAAGGCGCCGATCGGCAACGCGGTGGCGATGGTCGCCAGCTGCCCGGCCAAGGCCGACATCGACAGCGCGGCACAGGTCCTGGACACCGGCGCCACCCAGCGCGACCAGCTCCTCACCGAACTCGGCAAGCTCAACTTCAGCGACCTGCCGGGCGGCAGCGATGCCGCGCAGAGCCTGCGGACCGCCTGGCAGCAGTCCGAGGACATCGACCACTCCTACGCCGCCTGGGCGCGCACGGTCAGCGCCCAGGGCTGCGGCACCGCCAAGACCGCCCCCAGCACACCCGACAAGCAGCACGCCGACGACCTCAACCCGCAGGCCACGCAGTCCAAGCAGGACTTCGTCGCCAAGTGGAACGCGCTGGCGGGCACGTACGGCCTGGCCGCACGGACTTGGGACAGGATCTGACATCCCCATGAACCACTCGCACCGCCACCTTCGGTCACTGCTCGCCGTCCCGCTGCTGCTGACCGGCCTGGCCGGCTGCGGCACGGCCGCCGGCGCCCCGGCCGGCGCACCGTCCGTCGCACCACCGCCCGTCGCCTCCTCACCGGCGGGCTCCCCCACCGCGACACCGACGCCGACACCGACGCCGTCGCCGACGCCCAAGTCCTCGGCCGAGCCGCTGGCCGGCCGGACCATCGTCATCGACCCGGGCCACAACCCCGGCAACGTCGACCACCCCACCGAGATCAACCAGCAGGTGGACGTCGGCAACGGTCAGAAGGAGTGCGACACCACCGGCACCGAGACCGACGCCGGCTACTCCGAGGCGGCGTACACCCTGGACGTCTCGCACCGGGTGCGCGACATCCTGCAGGGCCTGGGCGCCAAGGTGGTGCTGACCCAGGACGGCGACCGCCCGTGGGGCCCGTGCGTCACCGAGCGCGCCGCGATCGGCAACGCCGCCCACGCGGACGCCGCCATCTCGATCCACGGCGACGGCGGCCCGGCCACCGGCAGCGGCTTCCACGTGATCATGCCCGCACTGGTGAAGGCCGGGGCCGCCGACACCGGCCCGATCGTCGAGCCCTCGCACCGGCTCGGCCTGGCGGTGCGCCAGAGCTTCCAGGCCGCGACCGGCGAGCCGTACGCCGACTACATCGCGCAGCAGGGCCTGGACACCCGCAGTGACCTGGGTGGTCTGAACCTCTCCACCGTGCCGAAGGTCTTCATCGAGTGCGGCAACATGCGCAACGCCGGTGACGCCGGGCGGATGACGGACCCTCAGTGGCGCCAGAAGGCCGCCCAGGGCATCGCCGACGGCTTCACGGCCTACCTGACCACGGCATCCGGATGACCGCCGCCGAGGCGACCGGCAGGCACGCCCGCCGTCCGGTTCCAGGAGCCCGCCGTGCACCGCTTGACACGATGGCCCTAGGCTCTTGGTCCGACCGGATGTGCGTGCGCTCAGTACAATCTCACCCCGTCACGCCGTCCACGACACACCAGCGAGGGGAATGTTAGTGAATCTGCGCGCTCTCACCAGGGGAGACGCCGCCATCGCAGGTGCGGCCTTCCTGCTTCTGGTTTCATCCTTCCTGCCCTACTGGTCCGTGGACTGCTCGGCCGCCGCCTGCTCGTCGAGCGCGTGGGCCACCAACCTCCTGCCGGTGCTGCCCTCGATCTACCTGCTGGGCGTCGCCGCAGCGGCGCTGATCCTCCTTCAGAAGTTCCAGGGCGAGGCGGCGAAGACCCGTCAGATCCTGGGCCTGCGGCTGGACCAGTGGGGCAGCTCGTTCGCGGTGGTCGCGCTCTGGACCTCGCTCTGGTCGCTCGGCGCGGGTTCCAACCACTCGGTCGGTGCCTACCTCGGCGTCCTCTCGCTTCTCGTGATCACCGGTGCCGCCCTGGCCGGACCGCTGGTGCCCGCCCTGCAGGGACCGCTGGTCAGCGACAAGCCCGCCGTTCCGGCGCAGCAGTCCTACCCCGGCGCGGTCGGCGGGGGCTACCCCGGCCAGAGCTTCGGCGGCCAGCCCCAGCCCCAGCAGGGCGGCTACGGCTACCCGGGCGCCGGCCAGAGCTTCGGCGGCCAGCCCCAGCCCCAGCAGGGCGGCTACGGGTTCCCGGCGCCGGGCGCCGGCCAGCCGCAGGACGCCGGCTTCGGCCAGCAGGGCGCCCAGCCGTCCCCGTTCGGCCAGCCTGAGCCCGCTTTCGGCCAGCCGGCGCAGGCGCAGCAGGCCCAGCAGGCCCCCGCCTTCGGGCAGCAGGCCCCGCAGCCCCAGCAGGTCCAGGAGGCCGCTCCGGCCCCGGCGCCCACCCCGGCTGCCGCCGCGCCCGCGCCGGCCGCCGAATTCGCGCCGTTCTGGTTCGCCGTCCCGGAGCCCCGCCGGCTCACCCCGAAGGACGGCGCCCCCGGCCCCGTCGTCGGCGATCTGGTGCCCGGCACCTGGTACCTGGCCGTCGAGCAGCGCGGCACCGCACTGGTCGCCCAGCTGCAGGACGGCACCCAGGGTGTGCTGAGCGACGTCTCCGGCATCCAGCGCGGCTGACACCACTCATGCGAAGGGCCCGGCGGGAAGCTCCCGCCGGGCCCTTCGCAGGTCCGCGTCTCAGCAACAGCCCTCGACGTCCAGCCCGGCCGGCAGCTGGTCGGCGCCGAAGACGGCCACCGTCGCCGGGTCGCCGCCGAGCGCCGCCACCGCGAGCAGCAGCGCTCCGGACGTCCAGGTGGTGCGTTCCTCGGGCCAGATCGCGTCGTCCTCGAAGACGTACCCCGTCCAGTACGAGCCGTCCTCGTGCCGCAGGTGCCCGATCGAGCGCAGGATCTCCAGGGCGCGGTCCGACTGGCCGACCGCCCAGAGGGCGAGCGCCAGTTCGGCGCTCTCCCCGCCGGTCACCCAGGGCCGGTCGCTGACGCAGCGCACGCCGAGGCCGGGGACGACGAAGCGGTCCCAGCCCTCGGCGATCCGGGCCTGCGCCTGCGGGCCGCGCAGCGCGCTGCCGAGCACGGGGTAGTACCAGTCCATCGAGTAGCGGTCCTTGTCGAGGAACCGCTCGGGGTGCCGGGCCACCGCGTGCCGAAGCCGGCCGGCCGCCAACTCCCAGTCCGGCTGCGGCTCCTCGCGGTACTCGGCGATCGCCAGGCCGCAGCGCAGCGCGTGCAGGATGCTGGAGGAGCCGGTGAGCAGCGCCTCCTGGACCGCCACGCCGTCCTCGTCGAGCCGCCACGCTATCTGGCCGCCCGCCAGCTGCATCCCGACGGTGAAGTCGAGCGCGCGCCGGACGGTGGGCCACATCTCGTCGAGGAAGGCGTCGTCGCCGGTGCTCAGGTGGTGGTGCCAGAGGCCGACCGCCGGATAGGCGCAGAAGTTGGTCTCCACGGCTGCGTTCGAGACCCCCTCGGCGCCGTCGCCGAAGTAGCCGGCGTACCAGGAGCCGTCCCGGTTCTGGTGCTCCGCCAGCCAGCGGTAGGCCCGCTCGGCGGCGGCGTGCTCGCCGGCCGAGTCCAGCGCCATCGCGGCCTCGGTGTGGTCCCACGGGTCCAGGTGGCCGCCGGTGAACCACGGGATCGCGCCGTCCGCCCGCTGCTCGGCCAGGATGCTGCGCACCGTGGCGGCGGCCTGGGCGGCGTCCAGCACGCCCGGCAGGAGCAGCGCCTCGGAGACCTCCCCCGGGGGGATCATGCGCCGGGCCGGTTGGGCTTGCTGGCGTACGCGACGAAGCTCTTGCCGATCACCGGGTTGAGCGCGGCCTCGGCGGCCCGGGTGAGCTTGCTGATCACCGGCGTCCCGACGATGTCCCAGACCAGCAGCTGGTGGTAGGCCTTCACCGGGAGCGCCTTGTCGTTGTTCACGCCCACCGCGCACTTGATCCACCAGTACGGCGAGTGCAGCGCGTGCGCGTGGTGGGTGCCGTACGGGGTGAGGCCGGCCGAGCCCAGCTTCTCCAGCAGCTCGTCGCCGCGGTAGATCCGGATGTGCCCGCCCTCGTTGGCGTGGTACTCGTCGGAGAGCGCCCAGCAGATCTTCTCCGGCAGCCAGCGCGGCACGGTCACCGCGAGCAGCCCGCCGGGCTTGAGCACCCGGGCCATCTCGGCGAGCACGCCCTTGTCGTCGGGGATGTGCTCCATCACCTCGGAGATGATGATCTTGTCGAAGCTCTCGTCCTCGAACGGCAGCGCCAGCGCGTTGCCCTCCATCGCGACGGCGGAGGAGCCGGCCGGGGCCTCACCGGCGGCGGCCATCGCGTCGAACCACTTCTTGACCTCGGCGATCTCCTCGCCGTTCTGGTCCAGGGCCACCACGTTGGCGCCGCGGCGGTAGCACTCGAACGCGTGCCGGCCCCCGCCGCAGCCCAGGTCGAGCACCCGGTCGCCGGGGGCGATCGGGAAGCGGGAGAAGTCGACGGTCAGCACTGCGGGTCTCCTGGAGGGTGACGGAGGGTCAGGACAGATCGGACGGCTCAGGCGACGTAGCGCCAGCCGGCGCCGGACCGGGCGCGCTGCCCGGCGCCGGTGGCGATGGCCGCGCGGTAGCGGTCGACGGTCAGTTCGGCGGCGCGCTCCCAGGTGAACCGGGCCAGCACCCGCTCGCGCCCGGCCGCACCGAGGCGCGCGCGCAGCTCCGGGCCGTCCAGCAGCCGCCCGAGCGCCTGGGCCAGCGCGCCGGCGTCCCCCGGCGGCACCGCCAGGCAGGTCTCGCCGTCGGGTCCCGCCACCTCGGGGATCGCCCCGCCGGTGGTGGCGACCAGCGGCGTGCCGGTGGCCATCGCCTCGGCGGCCGGCAGCGAGAAGCCCTCGTAGAGCGAGGGGACGCAGGCCACCTCGGCGGAGCGGTAGAGGTCCACCAGCTCCTGGTCGGTCAGCCCGGTCCGGAAGTCGATGTACGGCTCCAGGCCGAACCGCCGCACGGCGTCCGCGACCGGGCCGGTGCCCTGCTTCTTGCAGACCACCACCAGATGGGCGTCCCGCTCGGTGCGCACCTTGGCGAGCGCCTCGACCAGGTGGACCAGGCCCTTGAGCGGCACGTCCGCGCTGGAGGTCGCCACGATCCGCCCGGGCACGACCGCGACCGCCTCGGACGGCGACCAGAGCCGGGTGTCCGCGCCGATCGGCACCACCGAGACGGCGCCGGGCGCGGCGCCCAGCTGCGCGGTGATCTCGGCCTTCGAGCTGCCGGAGACGGTGATGATGTGCTCCAGGCGCGCGGTCACCCGGCGCTGCATGCGGGTGAAGGCGTACCAGCGGCGCAGCGAGAGCCGCTTCAGCCGGGTGGTGGCCGCCTCCAGCTCCAGGCGGCGGTCCACGGTGACCGGGTGGTGGATCGTGGTGACCAGCGGGAACCCGTGCCGGGCCAGGCCCAGCAGGCCGTAGCCGAGCGTCTGGTTGTCGTGCACGACGTCGTAGCGGCCCTTGTGCAGCGCCAGGTAGTGGCGGGCGCGCAGCGAGAAGGTCAGCGGCTCGGGGAACCCGCCGGTCCACATGGTGGCGACCTCCAGCAGGTCCACCGGACCGCGGAACTCGGCCGCCCGCGGGGTGCGGAACGGGTCGTCCGCGCGGTACAGGTCCAGGCTGGGCAGCTCGACCAGGCGGACCGAGCCCGGGCCCTCGACCTCGTCCAGCACCGGGAACGGCTGGGCGCCGATGACGTCCACGTGGTGGCCGAGCCGGGCCAGCTCGCGCGACAGGTGGCGGACGTACACGCCCTGCCCGCCGCAGAACGGGTCGCCCCGGTAGGTGAGCAGCGCGATCCGCAGCGGCCGCCGGGCGGCAGTGGAGGGTGGCTGCCCCGTCATGGTCGGCCCCTTCTGCCCACTTCCCCCGGGCCGGCCGGCCTCAGCGGAAAAGTAGATCAAGTTTCATGGTGGTGTGGAATTCGTCATTGGACATGTGAACAATGAGAGATCTCGAAGATACCGGCCCGTAGCTTCCGCGTCGGAGGCAGGGCTGGTGATTCGCGACACGCTGCGGCCGTGCTGCCGCCATGCCGCCGCCGTGCGCCGTCAGGGGTCCCCTTGAGTACCACCGCCAGTCCGCCCGCTCACCTCACGCTGACACCCCGTCAGGCCGAACGGCGCCGCCGGATCCTGGCCGCCGCCACCGTGCTGGCCTGCCGGGGCGGGTACGAGGCCGTGCAGATGCGCGAGGTGGCCGAGGCCGCCTCGGTCGCGCTGGGGACGCTCTACCGGTACTTCCCGTCCAAGGTCCACCTGCTGGTCGCGGTGATGCAGGATCAGCTGGGCCGCCTGCTGGACCAGGTCCGCCGGCACCCGCCGACCGGCGAGGACCCGGCGGTCCGGGTGGCCGACGCGCTCACCGGGGCGTTCCACGCCCTCCAGCGCCAACCGCAGCTGGCCGAGGCGATGGTGCGGGCGCTGTCCTTCGCGGACCGCTCGGTCAGCGTGGAGGTGGACGAGGTCAGCAAGCTCACCTCGGCGATCATCCTGCACGCGATCGGCCGGACCGACGGCCCCGACGAGGGGCAGCGCGCGGCGGTCCGGGTGATCGAGCACACCTGGCACTCGGCGCTGGTCGCCTGGCTGTCCGGTCGCGCCTCGCTGGACGAGGTCCGGGCCGACCTGAGCACCGCCGCCCGGCTGCTCTCGCCCTGAGCTTTGTGCTCCGTCCCGGGGACAGCGCGGCGAGCCCGCCGCCGCCGGTTGGCCCACCCCGCTAGCGTCCCGGCGTGTGACGAAGCAGAGCCCGCCCGAGCGGCGGACGGCGTTCGCCTGGGCGCGGGACACGCCGAGGCTCGAATCCGCCGCGACCGCGCTGGACCAGCGCCTGCCCCTCCTGGACGTCGCGAAGGGCCTGGTCCGCAAGGTCTTCCCCGACCACTGGTCGTTCCTGCTCGGCGAACTGGCCCTCTACAGCCTGGTCATCCTGCTGCTGACCGGGGTCTACCTGACCGCGTTCTTCCGGCCGAGCATGGGCGAGATCGTCTACCAGGGCTCCTACCAGCCGCTCAGCGGCGTGCGGATGACCGAGGCGTACGCGTCCGCGCTCGGCATCACCTTCGACGTGCGCGGCGGCCTGCTGATCCGTCAGATCCACCACTGGGCAGCGGTGGTGTTCACCGCCTCGCTCAGCGTGCACCTGCTGCGGGTCTTCTTCACCGGTGCCTTCCGGCGCCCGCGCGAGCTGAACTGGCTGCTGGGCGTCACGCTCTTCGTGCTCGCGCTGCTGGAGGGCTTCTCGGGCTACTCGCTGCCGGACGACCTGATCTCCGGCGAGGGCCTGCGGATCGCCGAGGGCGTGATGCTCTCGATCCCGCTGGTGGGCAGCTACCTGACCTTCTTCGTCTTCGGCGGCGCCTACCCGGGCACCGACATCATCCCGCGGCTCTACTCGCTGCACATCCTGCTGATCCCGGGCCTGCTGGTGGCCCTGGTCGGCGCGCACCTCCAGCTGGTCTTCACCCTCAAGCACACCCACTGGGGCGGGCGCGGGCGGACCAACCGCAACGTGGTCGGGGTGCCGTTCTTCCCGCAGTTCCTGGCCCGCACGGTCGGGCTGCTCTTCGCGGTGGCGGCCGTCCTGGCGACGCTCGGCGCGCTCGCCCAGATCAACCCGATCTGGCTGTTCGGCCCCTACCGTGCCGACCAGGCCTCGACCGGCTCCCAACCCGACTGGTACATGGGCTTCCTGGAGGGCTCGCTGCGCCTGATGCCCGCCTCCGAAACGCGCGTTCTGGGGCACAGCGTCTCCTGGGGCGCGTTCGTCCCGGCGGTGCTGCTGCCCGGGGTGATCTTCACGGGGCTCTACCTGTATCCCTTCGCCGAGCGCTGGATCACCCGCGGCCGGGGCGAGCACCACCTGTGCGACCGCCCGCGCAACCAGCCCACCCGGACCGGCCTCGGGGTGGCCGGCATCGCCCTGTACGGGGTGCTGCTGGTGGCCGGCGGCGACGACGTGATCGTCTACTCCTTCGGCCTCTCGGTGAACGCCTTCGTCTGGACCTTCCGCGTCCTGTTCTTCGTCCTGCCGCCGCTCTGCTTCCTGCTGACCAAGCGGATCTGCCTGGCCCTGCAGGCGCACGACCGCGAGCGGCTGCTGGCGGGCGACGAGAGCGGCGACGTCGCCCAGTCGGTGGAGGGCGGCTACACCGAGCGGCACCGGGCGCTGACCGCCGACCAGCGCTACGTCCTGCTCGCTCGCGACGTCCCCGCGCCTCTCGACGCACCGCCAGTGCAAGGGCCGCGGCTGCTGCGCCTGCTGGTCCGGGTGCGCATCGCGCTCAGCCGGTGGTTCCACCAGGACCAGGTGGAGCTGCCCGCCACCGAGCAGCAGCGCCGCGCGATCGCCGCCGCCGTCGCACCCCCGGGCCACCAGCAGGAGGAGGACGTATGACGGCTGTCGCCACCGAACCGGTCGACGGCGGGGTCCGGGTCCGCCGGGGCCGCGCGGTGCTGCGCTGGGTGACCTCGACCGACCACAAGATGATCGGCAACCTCTACCTGGCGACCTCGTTCGGGTTCTTCCTGATCGGCGGCATCCTGGCGATGCTGATGCGGGCCGAACTCATGCGCCCGGGGCTCCAGTTCTTCACGAACGAGCAGTACAACCAGCTGTTCACCCTGCACGGCACGATCATGCTGCTGCTCTTCGCGACCCCCACCTTCGTCGGCTTCGCCAACGCGATCATGCCGCTGCAGATCGGCGCGCCCGACGTCGCGTTCCCGCGCCTGAACGCCTTCACCTACTGGGCGTTCCTGCTGGGCGCCCTGATGGTGCTGAGCGGCTTCCTGACCGCCCAGGGCGCCGCCTCGTTCGGCTGGTTCGCCTACGCGCCGCTCAACGGCCCGGTCTTCTCGCCCGGTTCGGGCTCCGACCTGTGGACGATGGGCCTGGTGGTGGCCGGCGTCGGCACGATCCTGGGCGCGGTCAACTTCATCACCACCATCACCTGCCTGCGGGCCCCCGGGATGACGCTGTTCCGGATGCCGATCTTCACCTGGAACGTGCTCTTCACCTCGATCATGGTGCTGATGGCCTTCCCGGTGCTGACCGCGGCGCTGCTCGCGCTGGAGGCGGACCGCAAGTTCGGCGCGCACGTCTTCGACGCGGCCAGCGGCGGCGCGCTGCTCTGGCAGCACCTGTTCTGGTTCTTCGGGCACCCGGAGGTCTACATCGTCGCGCTGCCGTTCTTCGGCATCGTCAGCGAGATCCTGCCGGTCTTCAGCCGCAAGCCGATCTTCGGCTACGCCAGCCTGATCGGCGCGACCATCGCGATCACCGCGCTGTCGATGACGGTCTGGGCCCACCACATGTTCGCCACCGGCCAGGTGCTGCTGCCGTTCTTCTCGCTGCTGTCGTTCCTGATCGCGGTGCCGACCGGGGTGAAGTTCTTCAACTGGATCGGCACCATGTGGCAGGGCTCGCTCTCCTTCGAGACGCCGATGCTCTGGTCGATCGGCTTCCTGGTGACCTTCCTCTTCGGCGGCCTGACCGGCGTGCTGCTCGCCGCACCGCCGATCGACTTCCACGTGACGGACAGCTACTTCGTGGTGGCCCACATGCACTACGTGCTGTTCGGCACGGTGGTCTTCGCGACCTTCGGCGGCTTCTACTACTGGTGGCCCAAGATCACCGGGCGGATGCTGGACGAGCGGCTGGGCCGGATCCACTTCGGGCTGCTCTTCGTCGGCTTCCAGACCACCTTCCTCGTGCAGCACTGGCTCGGCGCGATCGGCATGCCGCGCCGCTACGCCGACTACCTGCCCTCCGACGGCTTCACCACGCTCAACACCATCTCCTCGATCGGCTCGTTCGTGCTGGGCGCCTCGACGCTGGTCTTCCTCTACAACGTCTGGTGGACCGCGCGGCACGCCCCGCGGGTGACCGAGGACGACCCCTGGGGGTACGGGCGGTCGCTGGAGTGGGCCACCTCCTGCCCGCCGCCCAAGCACAACTTCACCGCCCTGCCGCGGATCCGCTCCGAATCACCGGCCTTCGACCTGCACCACCCCGAGTTCCGGGACGGCGCCCTGTGAAGCTGGAGGCGCGCCTGTTCACCGGTCTCGCGCTGTTCCTGGGCGTCACCGCGCTGATCTACTGGATCTTCTCCCACGAGCCGGCCGGGACCACCGCGCTGACCGTCGGCTTCCTGATGTCCTCGCTGGTCGGGTTCTTCTACCACGTGCAGTACCGACGCTCCGGGCTCCGCCCACAGGACACCGGCACGGCCCAGATCGCCGACACCACCGGGCCGCTGGGCTTCTTTCCGCCGCGCAGCAGCTGGCCGGCCGCCGCCGCGGTGGGTCTCACCGTGCTGGCGCTGGGCGTGGTGTTCGCACTCTGGCTGGTCGTGGTCGGCTTCGCGCTGGTGGCCGGGGCCGTCGCCGGCTTCGTCTTCCAGTACGCCGGACGCGACGACGGCTGAGCCGGCCCGCGATGTGCTGGAGCGCCCAGGCCGACCTGGTGGCGGGCACCGCCGTCAGCGGCCTCGGGCTGGCCTGCCTGGCCCGGGTCCGGCGGCTCCGGGACCTGCCGCTGGCGGCGCTGCCGCTCGTGCTGGGCCTGCACCAGTTGCTGGAGGCGCTGGTCTGGCTGGGAGCGGACGCGGCGGGCGGCGGCGGGCCGACCCGCTGGGCGCGCACCGCCTGGGCGGCGATCGCGCTGCCGCTGCTGCCGGTGCTCGTCCCGGCGGGGGTGTGGTGCGCGACCGGGCGGGCCCGGGTGTCGCCGTTCGCGGTGCTGGGGGCCGTGGTCGGCGTCCCGCTCGCGGCGGCGGTGGCGGCGCACCCCGTCACGGCGCGGGCGCACGGCCACACCCTGGCGTACGGGGTCGGCGTGCCGTACGCGACGCTGCTGCTGGCCGGCTACCTGCTGGCCACGGTGGGCTCGCTGCTGGTCAGCGGCGACCGGCTGCTGCGGCTGCTCGGCGCGGTGGTGGGCGTGGGCGCGGGGGTCTGCGCGCTGGTGTGGCGGCTGGCGTTCGTGTCGACCTGGTGCGCGCTGGCCGCCGTGGCGAGCCTGCTGCTCCTGGTCTGGGTGGGCGCTCGGAGGGGGCAGGTACAGTCTTAGGGCCGTCCTCCGCTCGAAAGGCCCAGCCCTCTCATGCTCTCCCCCGCCCGCACCGGCGCCGCCCTCCTGACCGCCGGTCTGCTGGCGGGCCTGGCCGCCGGGCCCGCACTCGCCGACTCCGCCTCGCCGTCGCCCTCTCCCTCACCTGTCGCCGCTCCCGCCGCGCTCTACGGCAAGAGCGACCCGACCTACGACGGCGTCTGGCGCCAGTCGCTGGCGCTCACCGCGCTGGCCGCCGCCAAGATCACCCCCGCCGACTCGGCGGTCGCCTGGCTGACCGGCCAGCAGTGCGCGGACGGCGGCTGGCCCTCCTTCCGCGCCAACACCGCCGCGGCCTGCACCGTGTCGACCGAGGACAGCAACGCGACCTCGGTCGCGGTCCAGGCGCTGGCCACCCTCGGCGGGCACCAGGACGCCGTGGACAAGGGCGTGCAGTGGATCAAGGCCAACCAGAACGCGGACGGCAGCTGGTCCTACAACCCCGGCACCCCCGGTGACGCGAACTCCACCGGCCTGGTCGTCAGCGCGCTGCGGGCCGCGAAGACCGACCCGTCGACGGTGGCCAAGGCCGGCAAGGACGGGCTGCAGGGCCTGGCGTCCTTCCAGCTCGGCTGCAACACCCCCGCCGACCAGCACGGCGCCTTCGCCTACCAGCCGGACACCAAGGGCGCCCTCGCCGCCAACGCGCTGGCCACCGCCCAGGCCGCGCTGGCCGCCGCGGGCGGCTCGCTGCCGGTGGCCGCGGGCAGCCCGACCGGGCGCGCGCCGCAGGCGCTGAGCTGCACCTCGGACGGCGCGTACGTCGCGCCCGGCGAGGCCGCCTCGGCCTACCTCACCGCCCAGTTGGCCTCCGGCGGCAAGCACCTGATGCTCACCACTCCCGGCGCCACCCCGACGCCGGACTACAACGCCACCGCCTGGGCCGCGATCAGCCTGGTCCGGGCCGGCCACCCCGAGCCGGCGGCCGACGCCGTCGCCTGGCTGGCCGACACGGCCGGCACCTGGGCCAAGGGCCCGTCCGGCACCGACGCCTCGGCCACCGCGACGCTGCTGCTGGCCGCCGAGGCCACCGGCCACAACCTGCACGCCTTCGGCGGCACCGACCTGGTCGCCCAGCTCACCGCGGCCGGCCCCGCGCCCAAGACCACCGGCGCCAAGAAGCAGGCCGGCTCCCCGGCCATCATCATCGGCTTCGGCCTGATCGGCGGCATCGGCGCCGGGTTCTTCATCAGCATGAACCGCAAGCGCGGCCAGCGGACCGGCAAGTGACCGCAGCACTGCGACGGACGGCGGCGGGCCTGCTCGCCGCCGTCCTGCTCGGCCTGCTCGCGGCCTCCCCCGCGAGCGCCACCAGCTATCGCTACTGGTCCTTCTGGCGTGCGGGCAGCGGCAGTTGGGCTTACCAGACGACAGGCGCCACCACCTATGTGCCGGCCGACGGCTCGGTGGACGGCTGGCGCTTCACGCTCAGCCCGGACGGCGCCAAGAGCGCCGAACGCCCCAGTGCCACCCCCGACTTCGCCTCGCTCTGCGCCAACACCCCGGCACAGAGCGGCAAGAAGCGGGTCGCGCTGGTACTGGACTACGGCACCCCGGCCGACGGGACCTCCGAGGCGGCCCCGGCGTCGGCACCTCGTACCGGCTGTGCGGTGCTGGACCCCAGCGCCAGCTCCGCCGAGGCGCTGGCCGCCGTCGCACCGCCGCTGCGCTACGGCTCCGGCGGGTTCCTCTGCGCCATCGCGGGCTACCCGTCCAGTGGCTGCGGTGAGGCGGCGGGCGCCGCGACCCCGGCCGCTGCGCCGAAGAGCGCCGGTCCGAACCTCGGCGCGATCGCCGGCGGCGTGCTCGTCGTGCTGCTCGGCGCGGGCGCCTGGTGGCAGGCCCGTCGGCGCCGGGCGCAGGACTGAGGGCTGCCCGGTGATCCCGGTGACCCGGTCGCGTGGTACCCGCTCCGCCGTCGGTCCGCGTCAACTCCACCCGGGAGCCTGGTGGTTGTGGGCCATCGGGCTGGCCGCCGCGGCCTCCAGGACCAGCAACCCGCTGCTGCTCCTGCTCGTCGTCGCGGTGGCCGGCTATGTGGTCACCACCCGTCGCACGGACGCCCCCTGGTCGCGCTCCTACGGCGCCTTCGTGCGGATCGGGCTGGCCGTGCTCGCCGTCCGGGTGCTCTTCGCGATCCTGCTCGGCTCGCCCGTCCCCGGCTCGCACCTGCTCTTCACGCTGCCCCAACTACCGCTCCCCAGCTGGGCGCAGGGCGTGCGGGTCGGCGGCCGGGTGACGCTGGAGGCGGTGCTCTTCGCCACGTACGACGGGCTGCGGCTGGCCACCCTGCTGATCTGCGTCGGCGCGGCGAACGCGCTCGCCTCGCCGGCCCGGCTGCTGCGCGTGCTGCCCGCCGCGCTCTACGAGGTCGGGGTGGCCGCGGTGGTGGCCACCTCGTTCGCGCCGAACCTGGTCGCTGACGTCCAACGGCTGCGCGCCGCACGCCGGTTGCGCGGACGGGCGGACCGCGGCCTGCGCTCGGTGCTCAGCGTGGGCCTCCCGGTCCTGGAGAGCGCGCTGGAACGGTCGGTGGCGCTGGCCGCCGCTATGGACACCCGCGGCTTCGGCCGCACCGCGCCCGTCCCGCGCTCGGTCGCCCGGACCACCGCCGCACTCACCCTCGGCGGACTGCTCGGCATCTGCGCCGCCGTCTACGGGCTGCTCACCGCGGGCAGCGGCGGCTGGGTGCTGCCCGTCCTGCTGCTCGGACTCGGCGCGGCCGGCGGCGGACTCCTGCTCGGCAGCCGACGGACCGTCAGAACCCGCTACCGTCCCGACCCCTGGGCGCGCGCCGAGTGGCTGGTGGCCGGCTCGGGCCTGGCGGTCGCCGCCGCGACGATCTGGCTCTCCGGGCGCGACCCGGCGGCCTTCGCGCCCTCGGTGGTGCCGCCGACCGCGCCCGCGCTGCCGCTGGCCGCCGCGGCCGCCGTCCTGCTCGGACTGCTGCCCGCCTTCGCCGCCCCCTCTCCGACCCCCGCCAGAAAGTCCGATCAGTCGTGATCACCTTCGAGCAGGTCTCGGTCCACTACACCGACGCCGCCGAACCGGCCCTCACCGGCGTGGACCTGACCGTCCCCGAGGGCGAACTCTGCCTGCTGGTCGGCCCGTCCGGCGCCGGCAAGTCCACCCTGCTGGGAACGGTCAGCGGCCTCGTCCCGCACTTCACCGGCGGCGTCCTGCACGGCCGGGTGACCGTCGCCGGACGCGACACCCGCACCCACCGTCCGCGCGAACTCGCCGACGTGGTGGGCACCGTGGGCCAGGACCCGCGCGCCCACTTCGTCACTGACACGGTCGAGGACGAACTCGCGTACGGCATGGAGTCGCTGGGCCTCGCGCCCGAGGTGATGCGCCGCCGGGTGGAGGAGACGCTCGACCTGCTGGGCCTGGCCGAGCTGCGCGACCGGGCTCTCGGCACACTCTCCGGCGGACAGCAGCAGCGGGTCGCGATCGGCTCGGTGCTCACCGTCCACCCCAAGGTGCTGGTACTGGACGAGCCCACCTCCGCACTTGACCCCGGCGCGGCCGAGGAGGTGCTCGCCGTCCTGCAACGGCTGGTCCACGACCTGGGCACCACCGTACTGATGGCCGAACACCGGCTGGAGCGGGTCGTCCAGTACGCCGACCAGGTGCTGCTGCTGCCCGGCGGCGGGCAGCCGCCGGTGCTCGGCGACCCCGCCGAGGTGCTGGCACACGCGCCGGTCTTCCCGCCCGTGGTGGGCCTGGGCCGGGTGGCCGGCTGGTCGCCGCTGCCGCTCACCGTCCGCGACGCACGCCGCCGGGCCGCGCCGCTGCGCGCCCGGCTGGCCGGCCTGCGACCCGCCCCCACCACCCCGCCGCCCGCCGCCACCGCCGCGCCGATCGCCGAGACCGCCCGGCTGACCGTGCGGCGCGGGCCGGTCCCCGCGCTGCGCGGCGTCGACCTGGTGCTGCGCCCCGGCGAGGTCACCGCGCTGATGGGACGCAACGGCGCGGGCAAGTCCACCCTGCTCGGCGCCCTGGCCGGCCTGCACACCCCCGCCGCCGGCACCGTGCGGGTCGGCGCGCTCACCCCGCACAAGGCCCGCCCGAAGGAGCTGATCCGCCAGGTCGCCCTGGTCCCGCAGGACCCGCGCGACCTGCTCTACGGCGAGAGCGTCGCGGCCGAGTGCACCGCCGCCGACCAGGACGCGGGCGCCACCGCCGGCACCTGCCGCGCGCTGGTCGAACGGCTGCTCCCCGGCATCGCCGACCACACCCACCCGCGCGACCTCTCCGAGGGCCAGCGGCTCAGCCTGGCGCTCGCCGTCGTGCTGACCGCCCGCCCGGCCCTGCTGCTGCTCGACGAGCCCACCCGCGGCCTGGACTACGCGGCCAAGGCACGGCTGGTGGAGATCCTCGGCGGGCTCGCCGCCGACGCGCACGCGATCCTGCTGGCCACCCACGACGTCGAACTCGCCGCCGAACTCGCCCACCGCACGGTCGTCCTGGCGGACGGCGAGATCGTGGCCGACGGGCCGTCGGCGGACGTGGTGCTGGGCTCGCCCGCGTTCGCGCCGCAGGTCGCCAAGGTGCTGCAACCCGAGCCGTGGCTGACCGTCCGCCAGGTCGCCGCCGCGCTGGCCGCTTCGGGGTCCGCGCCGTGAACCTCTCCCGTCCCGTCCCGCTCGGCCGCCGCTCGATCGCCGTCCTCGTCCTGACCTCGCTGATCGGCACAGCCGCCTTCGGCTGGCCGCTGCTCGCCGACACCTCCTCCGCCGCGGTCGGCCACTCCGCCGACGCGCCCTGGCTCTTCGCGCTGCTGCTGCCGCTGCTGCTCGCCGTGGTGGTCGCGCAGATCTCCGAGTCCGGCCTGGACCCGAAGGCGGTCGCCCTGCTCGGCGTGCTCTCCGCCGCCGGCGCCGCGCTGCGCCCGCTGGGAGCCGGGACGGCCGGCCTGGAGCCGATGTTCTTCCTGATGGTGCTCGCCGGGCGGGTCCTCGGACCGGGCTTCGGCTTCGTCCTGGGCTCGGTCTCGATGTTCGCGTCCGCCCTGCTGACCGGCGGGGTCGGCCCCTGGCTGCCGTTCCAGATGCTCGCCATGGGCTGGGTCTGCCTCGGCGCCGGCCTGCTCCCCGGCCCCGCCACCCTGCGCGGACGGGCCGAACTGCTGCTGCTCGCCGGGTACGGCGCGGTCACCGCCATCCTCTACGGCACGATCACCAACCTCCAGGGCTGGCCCTACATCGCCGGCCAGGCCAGCTCGGTGGCCTTCGTCCCGGGCGACCCGCTCAGCGCCAACCTGCCGCGCTTCGTCGTCTACTGCCTGACCACCTCACTCGGCTGGGACCTCCCCCGCGCCGCCCTCACCGCCGTCCTCTGCCTCACCCTCGGCACCCCCGTCCTGCGCGCGCTGCGCCGAGCCACCCGCAGGGCCGCCTTCGCCGCCCCGGTCGCCTTCGTCCCCCCGGAGCACGACCGGTGAGCGGCTACGCGACCGAGTGCGTCACGGTCCCGGTGTAGCCGCCTCCCACAGCGGAGGCGGGTACCGCGACGATCAGCGTCGGGTTCCAGGTCACGGAGGTGACCAGGGTGCCGTTCGCCAGGCTGAAGGCCGTGCGGGAGGCGCTCAGGCTCTGCGCCTGCGCCGCGGTGGCCTGCCCCGGGGTGGCGGTGCCGAGGCCGGTCTTCGCGGTGGCCGGCCCCGACCAGTAGGAGACGCTTCCCTTCCCGATGGTCTGGGCGGGGGCGCCGGCGCCCGTGGTGAAGTTCGTCGCGGTGACGGTGGTGGTCCATGCGGCCACCACGCCGGTGTCGTCCACCGTCACCGCGCCGAGGTGCCCGGTGATCACTCCGCCCGGCGCCGCGCTGCCGAGGCTCGCCGACGTCGGCACGGTGATCGACAGACCGAGCAACCGCGGCTCGGGCCGGGTTGCCGGCCAGGCCGGCCAAGCCGTGGGCAGCACGAGCGCGATCGCACAGGACAGCGCCGCCGGAGTTCTCCTCATCGCGCTCCGAGTCGGCGTCGCGCGGCGATGAACAGCAGGCCCACGCCTACAACCGCCACGACTGCGACGATCGAGCCCGAGGCGAACCAACCCGTCTGCGGCAGGACTCCGTTGTTGCTGCTGCCGGCGTCGGCCGGGAAGGTGAGGGTGGCGGTTGCGGTCCGCTGCACGAGGCCGCTGACCAGCGTCAGATGCGCCGTCCAGGGGCCGTCGGGGAGCCTGCGGTCCAGCAGCACGGTGACCGGCGCGGTGTCTCCCGGTGCCAGTGTGGTGCCGCGGGTGACCTGGAACGGTCCGGCGTTCATGGCACCGGGCCCGTCCGACAGCGACAGCGTTCCGCCCAGCTCCAGGGCCCGTTGGCCGGTGTTGTGGACCTGGGCCAGGATCTCGGGTTGCCCGTCGGCCGTACGGGCGGCCGACAGCTCCCCGATCTGGAAGTCGGACGGCGGCTCACCGCCGGGCCCGACGTCGACGTACAGACGTACCCCGACGCGGTTGACGGTGGTCACGCTGTGCGAAGCGTCAGGCCGGGAGCTGACCTGGGCCCAGATGACGCCGTACCGCTCTCCGGAGGAAGCCGCAGGCCGCACGCTGACCGTTGCCCGTACTTCTGCCTTGCCGTGCGGGGGAAGGTCGAGACTGCTGTGGTCGAGGGCGATCCAGTCGGTCAGCTCGTTCGCGGTGCGATCGGGGGCGAACACGAAGGCGTCGTGCTCGATGGCCGCCGCAGCGGGGTAGAGGTCGACGTGCTGGGGGGCGGAGGACGTGCTGGAGATCTCCAGCCGTCGGTTGATCACCGCACCGGGGGCGAGGTGGTCGACGATGGAGGTGAGCGCACGAGGATCGTCGTGCCGATTGAGCGGGGCTTCGAGCAGGCGGATGCCGACGCTGCCGTCCGGGCTCGGCTCCGCGCTTGCGGATCGGCCCGTCCCGGTCGTCGCGCCGACCGCGCTGGCCGCGCTGATGCACAGCGCGACCAGCAGCAGAGTCAGCAGTGCCAGGCGAAGTGCCGGACTATGCGACCGAATGTGTCACCGTCCCCGTATAGAGACCTCCTACGGCTGAGGCGGGTACCGCGACCACCAGTGTCGGATTCCAACTCGCAGAGTTGTTGCCGTTTCCGCCCGTCATGCTGAAGGCCGTGATGGCCGTGGTCAGCGGCTGCTTCTGGGTGGATGTGGCCTGGCCCGGAGTGAAGGTTCCGTTGCCGGTTGTCGCGGTGGCAGGTCCTGACCAGTACGACACGTTGCTCTTCGTGATCGTCTCCGCGGCTGTTCCCGCACCGGTGGTGTAGTCCGTCGAGGACACCGTCGAGGTCCAGAACGCGTTGAGCAGGGCACGGTTGTCAGTGACCGTCACCGACCCGAGCTGCCCGCTGGTCGTGCCGCCGGGGACCCCGGCCGGGAGACCGGCCGAGGTGGGAACCGTGATCGAGATGGCGCCGACCGTCACGGTGAACGTCACGGTGGTGTCCCCCGAACCCGCGGCGCTCGCCGGGCCTCCGATGGCCACCAGGGCTATGGCGAGAGCGCCGGTCAGTACGTGCTTCGCGCGCAAGAGAATCTCCTGTCGATGGGAGTACGAGCGGAGCGGCTGCACAGCGCACGCCGCCTCGCTCACCTGTCATATGACAATCGGCAGAGGAGGCAGGCCACTTGAGGAGGGCGGTCTCATTTCACTGATTCAGACGCAGACGAACCATCAGCCCTTGCCTGGCTTCGGCCCAACCGCCGGGCTGTGAAACGATTCTGCGGAGAGGCAGTCCCGAGCACAGGTCAGAGGCCGAGGATTTCGCGGATGAGGCTGAGCTTGCGCTCCGGGGACAGGTCCTGGGGCCGGTCGGCGAGCAGACCGTTCAGCACTGCGGACACGTCGGAGTCGTCGGGATCCTGGATGGCGTCGATGACCTGGCACCGCAGGCCGGCGTCCCGGACGAACACCCACAGCTCCTGCTCCTTGCGCGGCTCGTCGTTCTCCCTGGGCGACAGTCGCCAGGACGGGAACCAGCCGAGACCCGCCTCGGTCAGGCTCTCGGCCACCTCGTCCAGGACGTACCTGCCGAGCCTCCGGTAGCCGAGCTCCTCACGCAGCTCGCCGAGCGTGACCTTGAGTAGCCCACCTGAGGCGCGGCAGCGGTCGGCCACGGTGCCGGCACCAGCGCCCCCCGTCGCCGCCGGCCGATCACCCTGCGGATGCGTTAAGTCCTTCATGCCCTGACCAACGATTCGGACGGCCTGGCGATGCGTCATCTCACCGGCGTGGAGGAGCCCAAGGGGAGAAACGGTCCTGCATGCCCACCGCGGCCGGCGGAGCAACGACACGTCAGAGTGCGTGAAATACCCCCGTTCGCTCCAGTGCGTCACTCTTTTGCACCTTTATTATTCTTTGCTCCTTAAATTGTGATCGCACACTGAATTGGGTTGGTGACGGTACGGCAGCTTGTGGTCTGACCAGAACTCACCATCGGCGCCCGGAAACCCCTTACCGGATGGCCGGGCTCAACGGCGACAAGAAAGGTCTTGTCCTATGGCAGTCAATGCCACTCCCCCCGCTCCCCCAGGACGAGGACGTAGACGCTCTCGACTCACGGAGGCCTTCGTCCTCCTACCCGGACTGGCGTTACTGGCGACGGCCACCCTGGTCCAGAGCCCCGCGCATGCCGCAGACGCGCCGGTGACGCTGGGAACCGACACCAGCTACGCCGTCCTGGCCGGTTCGACGGTCACCAACACGGGCCCCAGCGTCATCAACGGCGACCTGGGGCTCAGTCCGGGCTCCTCGGTCACCGGCTTTCCACCCGGAATCGTCAACGGATTCCAGCACGTGGCCGACGCCGAGGCTCTTCAGGCCCAGTCCGACCTGGTCATCGCGTACAACGACGCGGCCGGTCGGGCACCCTCGGCCCTGCTGACCTCCCCCGGCGATCTCGGCGGACTGACGCTGACGCCCGGTGTCTACAAGGCCACGTCGTCACAGAACCTCACCGGGACGCTCACCCTCGATGCCCTGGGTGATCCCAACGCCGTATTCATCTTCCAGATCGGCTCGACCCTGATCACGGCTCCGTCGAGTGTCGTCAGCCTCGTCAACGGCGCGCAGCCCTGCAACGTGTTCTGGCAGGTGGGCAGCTCGGCCACGATCGACGTCAACTCCTTCTTCAAGGGCAACATCCTGGCCCTGACGTCCATCTCGGTGAACCACGCCGCAGCGATCGAGGGCCGGGCCCTGGCGCGCAACGGCGCGGTCACGCTGGACGACAACGTCATCACGAGGGCGGCCTGCACCGTCGGGCCACCCGGACCGCCTGGACCGAGCGGACCCAGCGGACCTGCCGGCCCGAGCGGGCCTGCGGGACCGACAGGTTCCCCCGGCCCTGCTGGTTCGCCTGGCGCGCCTGGAGCTCCCGGTGCTCCCGGTGCCGCCGGTGCTCCCGGTCCTAATGGCGCACCTGGCGCCGCCGGTTCACCTGGCGCTCCCGGCGCTCCCGGCGCCAATGGCGCACCTGGCGCCGCCGGTTCACCTGGCGCTCCCGGCGCTCCCGGCGCCAATGGCGCACCCGGCGCCCCCGGTTCACCTGGCGCTCCCGGCCCCAACGGAGCGCCCGGAGCCAACGGTGCTCCCGGTGCTCCCGGTGCTCCCGGCCCGACAGGCGCGCCTGGCCAGCCCGGAGCAAATGGTGCCCCCGGTGCTCCCGGCCTACCCGGCGCGAACGGTTCACCCGGCGCCAACGGCCTGCCCGGAGCGAACGGATCGCCCGGAGCAAATGGTGCTCCCGGTGCTCCCGGTGCTCCCGGCCCGACAGGCGCGCCTGGCCTGCCCGGAGCGAACGGTTCACCCGGCGCCAACGGCCTGCCCGGAGCCAACGGATCGCCCGGTGCTAACGGCCTGCCCGGAGCCAACGGCTCACCCGGAGCGAACGGTTCACCTGGTGCTAACGGCCTGCCCGGAGCCAACGGTTCACCCGGAGCCAACGGCTCACCCGGAGCGAACGGTTCACCTGGTGCTAACGGCCTGCCCGGAGCCAACGGTTCACCCGGAGCCAACGGCTCACCTGGTGCTAACGGCCTGCCCGGAGCCAACGGCTCACCCGGCGCGAACGGCCTGCCCGGAGCCAACGGCTCACCTGGTGCGAACGGCCTGCCCGGAGCCAACGGCTCACCCGGTGCTCCCGGTTCGCCCGGCGCCCCCGGTGCCCCCGGCCCGACAGGCGCGCCTGGCCCCGCCGGTCCGCCCGGTCCCGCGGGACCCGCTGGACCTTCCCAATATCCGGGAGAAAACGGCGGTCATGGTCAAGGCGGTCATGAACAAGGTGACCATGGGAAAGAGCAGGGCAACCACGGCAGTGCTCAGGGCACTCAACAGCAGGGTGGCCTCGGCCAGTACCCGAAGGAGTCGAAGCAAGAAGCACTCGCCCAGACCGGTGCAGGCGAAGCAGTCGACCTGATGGCCGTCGCAGCGGTGGCGCTTGTGCTGGGAGGCTCGATCCTCATCCTCCTCAAGCGAAGCCGACGAGGCGCAGCCACCCGCCGGCACTGACCCATCCGACTCCGGGTCCCTGAGACCACTTGTTCTTGCGGACCCGGAGTTCAGGCCCAGAAGTCGTCCGACACCGCCAGATCCTCCACGCACTCGTCAAGATCGGTGATCTTGTCCCCGACGATGCGGAACACGATCCCGCCCGCCGCGTCGATCTTCTTGCCACCCCGCTCAGCCGTGAAGCCGTGCACCGACATCACATGACCCCGGCCGTCGACGAACACGTGCCGCAGCTCGACCCGGAACGTCCCGTTCGTCTCCAGCGCGAGCCGCCCGTAGTGACCGAGAACCGCGTCCACGCCCTTGTGGTCACCGGAGAGCGGGTGACTGCCGGGGACATGGTGCGTGCAGTCGCTCGTCATCATCCCCCTGAGGGTCTCCATGTCACCCCGTGAAAACGCCTCGTAACCCCTGCGGATCAGTGCAGCATGCGGATGCTCAGCCATGGCACCTCGCCACCCTTCCTGGACTCCTTTCCACCACCCTTTCACCACCCCGTCACCGCGCAACCCGGCCGACGAGGACCACCCCCGCCGGCCGGATAACCCCGCGTGCCTCAGCCCTTCGGACCCGTGGACTGCACCACCTCGAACGACCACAACGTCGACCCCGAAGCCGCCGGCCGCGCCTGGGCATCCCCACTCGGTCGGTGCGCCGCCTGCATCGGCCCCGACATCCACGCCTGGAACGCTTCCTCCGACGCCCACCGCGTGTACACGAGGTACTGGTCCGTCCCCTCCACCGGCCGCAGCAGCTCGAACCACTCGAACCCGTCCGACCCCTCCACCGCCCCAGCCCGCGAAGCGAACCGCGTCTCCAGCACCTCCCGCTGCTCAGCAGGAACAGTCAGCACGTTGATCTTGACAACGCTAGGCACGTGACACCTCTCATCAAAAGGGGCCCTACCTGGGCTCCCAACCTGAACCACGTGCCAGCAGTCTCCTACATACGACAGGATGGTGAGCACGCTTGAGACCATATTCGCAAGCTGTCACCCCGTTGCATTGACGCCTCGTCAGGTGCCGCGCCCGCGCCAGCACGGCTCGGCTATGCCAGAACGGGAATATCCGCGTTGCGGCATAGACGGCCGTCGCGGGTACCCGTACCGTCGGCGGGAAGCTGGGAGACGCCCGGCTTTGAAGGGAGTCAACTGTGGCTGCGAAGCCGGGACTTACCCGCCAGAGCTTGTTGAGGATCCCGAAATGACCGAGTACGTGGAGTTGCGCCAGATCAGCCTTGCTCATGCTGTGCCGTTTGCCCAGTACTTGAAAGAACACGGGTGACACTGAATCCTGACCAGCTAGCCACCTCGAAGCAGGACCTAGCAAAGAGTCTCAAAAACATGCGCGACCGGGCTGGCCTTACTGGCGTAAGGCTGGCCCGGTTGTGCAATATGTCGCAGAGCAAGGTTTCCAAGATAGAAACCGGAAGGATCGAGCCGAGCCTTACGGACGTTGAATGTATCCTCCGCGCGCTCAAGGCGAGCTCGGATGAGATTCAGGAGGTACTGACTCTCGCCAGGCTCGCCTCCACCGAGTGGCAGGATAAGCGTTCGTCGTGGCGCCGTGGGACAGAGAAGCGCCAGGCTGAACTGGCAGCACTTGAAGCGGGCGCAAGTCGGCTCCGCTACTTCCTGCCGTCGATGATTACCGGGCTCCTGGCCACTCCGGAGTACGTGACGGCCAGCCTGGCTCACACGCCAGGAGATCCAGGCAAGACGGCAGCGCGGAAGATTGAGCGTCAGGCGATCCTCTCCGACAGCAGCAAGCAGTTCACCTTTCTTCTGACCGAGCAGGCCATTAGGTGGGCTCTCGTTCCGCCGGCCGTCATGGCAGCGCAGATTGACCGGCTGGATTTTTTGTCTCGCCGCCAGAACATCCGGCTCGGGGTAATCATGAATGGCACCCCCTTGTCGCGAGGGCCCATGAATACCTTCACTGTCTACGACGAGAGGCTGGTGACTGCCGAGATGTTCACCGGCCGCATGGTCTTCCAAGATCCTCGGGATGTGCGGCAGCATCTTGATATCTTCTCTTTGTTTGAGCAGGGCGCCGCCTTTGGGCAGGAGGCCCGCGACCGGCTGGATGGCTGGTCCAGCGGCTATCGCACATGATCCTAGTCAATTACAGGAATAGCTCTGTCTGGTGCCACAAATCAACCCTAGCCTGGTCTTCATCGAGGAAACCCAGTGCGATGGGAGCATGTGATGCCCGTAGTCAAACCCATGAGGAAATCCGAGACGACGCAGGATTGCACCCGGTGCGCTGAGTTCGACGCTCAAGCCAGCGTGGCGGCAGGGAAGTTCGACCGATCGGCGCAGCTGGACATCCGAATCCGACGCGACGAGCACCGCGAGTCGCAGTTCTGTCGGCGGGCGGTCTCGTGAACGTGCCGATCGAGCAGCCTGCCCCCAGCGAGGACCAGCCCGCCGAGTAGTAGGAGGACCTGTGACCAGCACTGAGATGAAGCACAAGGGCGACCACAAGGCCCCGCCGAAGCACCGAGGCGACCCCGCGCCGGAGCCCACGCCGCCCGCCCCGCCGTCCAAGTAGCCCCCAGCGGTAGGCCCCTCGTGTACGTTGCGGGGGGCCTACCCCGCTGCCAGGGAGAGCTGATGACCAGCGCTGACAAGTTCGCCATCTCGTACGAGACTCGGCATTACGCCGATGTGAACTGGGCACGGAAAGCTGACCGGTGGACGGTCACCTTCTACCTGCCCACTGAGCAGGTAGGCACCGCCGTGATCACCCGAGTCGTCCCCGGTGTCAGCCCGAACCCCTATCGCGCGCTCGACACGGACCCTGGCCTCCTCGATCGCATCCCGTGTGTCGTCTTCACCGAGAACGGTGAGCTCGCTCCTGCCGTTCGCGAGATGGATCCGGCACTGTTGCTGCTGCTGGAGTCCGTAGAGGTGGCCGACAAGTGGCGCGGGACGGGCATCGGGATGTTCCTGGCGGTCACTGCACTGCGCAGGCTGGCAGTCCCGAAGACGGTCGCCGTCTGCTACCCGGCCCCGATCCACACGCACGGCCCGGACGAGCCATGCAGCTACGCATCCGATGATCCCGAGGTGCGCCGCCCAGATGACGAAGCCGTCGCCGCGCTGCGGAAGGCATGGGCCCGGCGGGGCTTCAGTCATCTCAGCGATGGCGTATACGCCATGGCCTTGGACTGAGCAGACAGACATACTCCGGCACCGCGCCACCGTCGAGGAACTCACTGAGAAGTCGAGCAGGCCGACTCTGCAGAATTGTTGGCGGCACCGATCGATCTTCCGGGATCATGTCGGCATGATCACCATTCATCTGAAGTACGAGATCGACGCCGACAAGCTCGACGACTTCGAGGAGTACGGCCGCCGCTGGGTCGGCCTCGTCAACCGTTTCGGCGGGACGCACCACGGATACTTCCTCCCGAGCGAGGGTGACAGCGATATCGCGTACGCCCTCTTCTCCTTCCCCAGCTTCGCCACGTACGAGCAGTACCGCACGGACAGCGCCACCGACCCCGAGTGCCAGGAAGCATTCGAACTCGCCCGCCGCACCGGCTGCATCAAGCGCTACGAGCGCCGCTTCCTCCGCCCACTCGACACCACGTCCTGAGCCAGGACTGGCCGCTCTGGGCGTCCCACACGGTGGGGACACCCGGAGCAATCAGGTTGTCCCTGGGGTCAGTTGACGCAGGGGATGCCGCCCATCTTGACCGGCGGGCCCTGCATCGGGAGGGCGGCGGACGGGTCGGCGGTGCTGGAAGCGGCGGCGGCCGGGGCGGGGGCGGTTCCGGCCGGGGTGGTGTAGGTGGTGCCGAGGGTGATCTCGATGTGGCCGGCGGGGACTTGGGAGGATGCCTCGGCGGTGGTGCCGTACTTGGCGGCGATGGCCTGGGCGCCGTCCTTGGCGCCGGTGCCGTAGGTGACAGCGGTCGACTTCGGGTGGGTGGTGGCCTTGTCGATTCGGCCGGCCTTGTAGCCCATGGCCACCAGCGACTTGGACTCGTCGGCGGCTGCTCCGGTGACCGACGAGCCGTTGTAGACGTCGACGGTTTCGGAGGAGGAGGAAGAAGACGAGGGGACGGAAGGCGAGGAGGCGGAGGGAGAGGAGGAGGAGGGATCGGCCGGTGCCGGTGCCGGGTCGTGGCCGAAGAGTTGCTGGACCTCCCGCTTGATCAGCGCCGGGTCGACCGTGTTGACGTCCTCGCCGCCGATGGTCTTGAAGCCCGAGATCGGCAGCGTGTTGAACTCCACGTTCCCGCCGGTGAGGTTGGTGGCCTGCTGGGCGAAGTCCAGGATGTTCAGCTGGCTGTCGATCACCACGTCCTTCTTCACCACGTTGAACAGGTCCTGCATCTTGCCGAGGTCGTTGAAGATGCCCTCGTTCTTGAGCTTGTACTCGACCGAGGAGATGAAGGCCTGCTGGCGGTGGGTGCGGTCGAGGTCGCCGTTCGGCAGGTTGTGGCGCTGGCGGACGAAGGCAAGCGACTGGGTGGCGTTGAGGGTGTTGATGCCGGCGGCGCCCTTGAAGCCGGAGCCCTGGCCGGTCTCGTTCGGGTCGCTGGTGGCGTGGTTCAGGCAGACCTGGACCGGGCCGACGGCCTGCGCGATGTCGTAGAAGCCGAGCAGGTTCACCTCGGCGAAGTGGTCGATCGGGATGCCGAGGAAGTTCTGCACGGTCGCCAGCGTCGCAGCACGCCCCACGTCGCGACTCTGCTGCTCCAGTTGGGCCTTGGACAGGCCCTTCCCCGCGAGTTTGCTCTCGGCGGAGGCCTTGGCGATGCCGTACGCCTCCTTGATCTTGTGCATCTTCCCGTCAGCGCCGGACGTCTGGACGTAGTCGTCGCGCGGGATGGACAGCGCGGTGACCTTGCCACCGTTGGCGGGTATGTGCAGCACGATCAGGGTGTTGGTGTTGTAGCCGCCGATGTCGCTGCTGCCGCCGGCCTGCAGATCGTCCTGGACGAACTGCGGCGGCAGGTCGTTGCCGTTCATGTCCTTGCGGCTGTCCAGGCCGATCAGCAGCAGGTTGACCGAGTTGTCCAGGTGCGGCGGCGCGCCCTTCTGGACCTGGGCCAGCGCGTTGGACGTGGTCAGGCCGGTGGTCAGCGACTTGTACGTGTACCAGGTGACGCCGCTGGTGCCGATCACGGCCAGCGAGACCCCGACGGCGATGGTGCGCCCGGCGACGACCAGCGGCGAGGTACGGCGCCCGCCCTTGCGCTTACCGACGCGCTTACCGACGCTCTTACCCACACGCTCACCCACGGCGGTTCCTCCTGTCTCGTGCGATCCGGACCAGGACGACGACCAGGGCAGCACCCACGGCCGCGAGCATCACCGGGAACCCGTTGATGGCCCAGCCCGCGGCGCCGGTGGCCAGGGCCTTGGATCCCTGGTACTTGGCGGAGTTCCCGAACAGTTCGGCGACGGCCGTCGAGGCCAGCACCACCGGGCCGGGCGCCGTCAGCACCCACCACCACCCGGCCCGGCTGCTCAGCGCCGCAGCGGCGACCGGGCCGAGGACGGCACAGATGGCGAACACCACACCCAGTCCGGGGGCGATCGCCTCGTCCACGAACGCTCCCAGCAGCGGCAGCCCGAGCAGCAGCAGGGCGACAGTGCCGCCACGGCCGCCACGGCCCCCGCGCGACCGCGAGCCGGAACGCCCTCCCGCCGGCTGCGGCGCGCGCCCGCGCCGCCGCCGTTGCGTACCCTCGTCGGGTATGACCACCCGCTGGTCTGCCATCTGCTCACCTTCGTCCGGTCGGCCGGTACTCCCAGCGGTCTCGGCCGGCCCGGGCGGGTGCCCGGGGCAGCTCGTTCTGGTAGCTGGACGTCCGAAGAGCAGCCAACGGTTGCTCGGTTGCGCAATCTAGCAAGTATTTCTTACAGATCGGCGCCGAGAGGACCGATCAATGAGGCACCCGCTAGCCGAGCCCGAGCCGCCCGGCGTCCACATGCGTGAGCTTGTCCGGGTTGCGCACGAGGTGGATCGCCGCCACCCGGCCGTCCGCGACCTCGAAGCAGGCGACCGTGTCGGCCTGGCCGGCGCTGGTCACCAGGAGGCCGGGGCGGCCGTTGACCGACACCGCCTGCACGCCGAAGTCGGGGATCGAGCGGGCCATGACGCCGAGGATGAAGCGGGCGACGTTGTCCGCGCCGTGGACCGGGCGCAGCGCAGCGCGGACCTTGCCGCCGCCGTCGGTCCAGGCGGTGACGTCGGGGGCGAGCAGTTCCAGCATCCGGTTCAGGTCGCCGCCCAGGCAGGCGGCCAGGAACTCGTCGGTGACCTTCCGCCGGGTCTGGGCCGACGCGTCGTAGCGGGTGTCGCGCGCCTGGACATGCGCGCGCGCCCGGCTGCCGACCTGCCGGACGGCGGCCTCGCTGCGGTCCAGGGCCTCGGCGATCTCCTTGTACGAGAAGGCGAAGACCTCCTTCAGCACGAAGACCGCGCGCTCCAGCGGCGAGAGGCTCTCCAGCACCACCAGCATCGCCAGCGACACCGATTCGGCCAGCTCCGCGTCGACCGACGCGTCCGGGGCGGCCACCAGCGGCTCGGGCAGCCACGGCCCGACGTACGACTCGCGCTGGACGGCGGCCGAACGCAGCCGGTTCAGCGAGAGGTTGGTGACGGTACGGGCCAAGTAGCCGCCCGGATTGGCGACCTGCGCGGTGGCCTGGCTCCAGCTGATCCAGGTGTCCTGCACCAGGTCCTCGGCGTCGGCGACGCTGCCGAGCATCCGGTAGGCGATGCCGAAGAGCATCCGCCGGTGCTCGGCGAAAGCGGCAGTGCGCGCCGAAGTGTCCAAGTCCTGCGGGCCCGGCCCGTCCTGTCGGTCGATCACCGGCCGACGGTACCGCACAGGGGTTTCGGGGCAGAGGGCGAGCCAACCCCACCACCGGCGACCAGGCGATAAACCTCGAGCTGAAAGCTTGACGAAGGGTTTACTATCTCGATGATCTGCTTTGAGGCTGATCGTTTGAGCTGGAACTCTGCACAAGGTGGTACGGGGGATGGACGCCGTGGGTGTCATCGTGATCGCAGTCATAGCGCTACTCGCCCTAGGACTGTTCTGGGTGGTCGTCCGCTCATACAACCGGCTGATCAGGCTGCGTAATCAGACCCGCGCGTCCTGGGCCCAGATCGACGTGCAGCTCAAGCGGCGGCACGACCTGATCCCCAACCTCGTCGACACCGTCGCCGAGTACGCCGCCCACGAGCGCGGCACCTTCGAGGCCGTCACCGCCGCCCGCGGCGCCGCCGCCTCGCGCGACCTCGGGGCTGCGGAACGCGCCCAGGCGGAGAACCAGTTGACCGCCACGCTGGCCAAGCTGCTCGCCACCGCCGAGCAGTACCCGGAGCTGCGGGCCAGCCAGAACTTCCTCAAGCTCCAGGCGGAGCTGTCCGGCACCGAGGACAAGATCGCCTACGCGCGGCAGTTCTACAACGCCGCCGTGCAGTCCTACAACACCGCGCTGGAGTCGTTCCCGAGCAACCTGGTCGCCGGCCTGTCCGAGCACGCGAAGCAGGAGTACTTCGAGGCCGAGACCGAGGCCCGCGAGGCAGTCAAGGTGCGGTTCCGGTGACGGCCGGCGCGGAGTTCGGCGCGGCCGGCGCGGCCGCCCTCGCCCTGTGGCTGCTCGCCTTCGGCGCCGCCCTGCTGGCCACCCGGAACGGAACGGTCCAGGCGGGCCCGGCCACCCAGGAGCTCGGCGACTCCCCCGAGCCGCCCGCCGTGGTGAGCCTGCTCGCCAACGGCTGGCGCTCCGTCGACCACGCGGCGGAGTCCACCCTGCTCGACCTGGCCGCGCGCGGGCACCTCGAACTGCGCCAAGCCGGCGAGCACCCGGCCGACACCACCGTGCACCTCACCAGCGACGCCCCGACGATGCTGCGGCCCTACGAGCACCGGGTGCTGGCCCGGGTGACCGCCCAGGCCGGGTCCGACGGCGCGCCGATCGGCGCCATCGCCTTCCGCGCACCCAAGCAGGCGGCGACCTGGAACCGGCTGCTGCGCCAGGAGATCGTCGCCGAGGCCCGCCAACGCGGCCTGTCGCGGGCCCGGTTCGGCAGCGCCCTGGGCACCGCGCTGATGGCGGCGGCGGTCGCCCCGGCGGTGCTGTTCGGCCTGGCCGTACTGACGATCGGCGGGACGCACGGTGTCCGGGGGGCGCTGCTGGCCGGCGCGGTGACCTTCACCGTGCTGACCTTCCTGCTGAGCACCGCGATCGGCGAGCGCGCCACCCCGGCCGGCCTCGACCGGGCCGCGCACTGGGCCGGGGTGCGGTCCTGGCTGCACGCGCACGAGACCTTCACCCAACTTCCGCCCGCCGCCGTCACGGTGTGGGAGCGCTACCTGGCGTACGGCGCGGCGCTGGACGTCACCGTACGGATCAACCAGCTGCTCGACTTCGGCACCGGCAACCCCCGCCGGGTCTGGTCCGGGTACGGCGGCACCTGGCGCGAGGTGCGGATCCGCTACCCGCGGGTGTGGCCCGGCCTGGGCGCCAGGGACCGCGGACTGCTGCAGCGCGCTCTGGCCGCGGCCGTCGTGGCGGTGGGCCTCGGGGTCTTCGCCGCGCTCCGGCAGCCCTCCTGGGTGTCGGGCGGCCTCCTGGACACCGACCACGCGGTGCTGACGCTCGGCTGGATGGTGACGGCGATGCTCGGCAGCGCGGTGGCCGGGCGCTTCAACCGGCTGACGGCGGGCCTCGCCTTCTTCGCGGGGGCGGTCGCCAACGCCCTCGTCGGCGACGACCTGGGACGGCGCGCGCTGGACGGGTCGGGCCCGCTGCTCGGCGAGTGGGTGGCGATCGGACTCTTCGGGGCGGTGGCCGGGCTGTACGTCGCGATGGCCGTCCTCGACCGCGCGGCGGGCCTGACGATCACCGGCGAGGTGCTGCGGATCGAGTCGCGGCGGAGCGAGAAGTGGCCGCACTTCCTGGCCGTCGACGACGGCACCGGCGACCGCACGACCGCCTGGGCGCTGCCCGGCATCCCGAGCGGCTTCGCCACCGGCAGCACGGTCCGGCTGACCGTGACGCCGGCCACCCGCCGGGTCCGCGTCGTCCAGGTGCTCGCCCTCGGCGCGGACTACAAGGCGCAGCTGCGCGAGCCGAGCAGCACCATCAGCTAAGACCGTTCAGAACGAGCGCCCCTCGCTGTGCGGGACGTGCTCGGTCGGCGTGCGGTCGGGCCGGTCCTTGACGTCGCCGCAGAGGTTGTTGCTGAGGCGGGTGAGCAGCGCGGCGAGGTCGGCGAACTGCTTCTCGTCCCAGTCGCCGCACAGCTGCGAGAGCTGCGAGCGGCGGGCGGCGAGCAGCCGCACGGCCACCGCCTCGCCGGACTCGGTGAGCCGCAGCGGCAGGCCGTTGCGGTGGGCCAGGCCCCGGCCCTCGACCTCCCGGGCCGCCGCCTCGATCACCTGCGGCGGGATGATCCTGTGCTCGGCCAGCTCGGCGGGTTCCACCGGTCCCTGCCGGTGCATCTGCAACAGCAGCCAGCTGGAGGCCGGTTGGAGGTCGAGGCCGGCCTCGGCGGTGATCCGCCGGTAGAGGTCGCGCCTGGCCTCCCGGCTGTTCAGGACGGTCAGCGCGCGGGCGATCTCGTCCACCGAGGAGCGCTCGACCGGGTTGACCCCGATCGCCTCGCCGAGGTCCGGCGCGGTGACGGTGGCGCGCAGTGGCTGCTCGCGGATGAAGAGCGCCAGGACGAAGGCCACCGCCGCCACCGGCACCGCGTAGAGGAAGACGTGGGTGATCGACGCGGCGTAGGCGTGCAGGACGTTGTGCTGGACCTGCGGCGGGAGGCTGTGCACGAGCCGCGGGTCGGAGGTGATCGCGCCCGCGCTGAAGCCCGCCGGCAGCGGGACGCCCACCAGGGCGTCGTGCAGCCGGTGGTTGAGGCCGCTGGTGAAGATGGTGCCGAAGATCGAGACGCCGAAGGAGGCGCCGATCGAGCGGAAGAAGGTGGCCCCGGCGGTGGCCACGCCGAGGTCCTGGTAGCCGACGGAGTTCTGCACGATCAGCACCAGCACCTGGAGCACCAGGCCGAGCCCGAGGCCGAAGACCAGGAAGTACAGGCTCGTCTCCAGCGTGCTGCTGTTCTCGTTGAGGCGGGAGAGCAGCAGCAGACCCACCGTCACCACCGCCGTCCCGGCGATCGGGAAGATCCGGTAGTGGCCGGTGCGGGCGACGATCTGGCCCGAGCCGATCGAGGTGAGCAGCATGCCGAGCACCATCGGCAGCATGTGGATGCCGGACAGCGTCGGCGAGACGCCGTGCACCACCTGGAGGAAGGTCGGCAGGAAGGTCAGCGCGCCGAACATCGCGAAGCCGACCACGAAGGAGATCACCGCGACCAGGCTGAAGGTGCGCGAGGCGAAGAGCCTGGGCGGCAGCACCGGCTCCTCGGCCACCCGCTCGACGGCGATGAAGGCCGCCAGCAGCACGATGCCGAGCACGCCCAGGCCGATCACCTGCCAGGAGCCCCACGGCCAGGTCACCCCGCCGAGCGAGGTCATCAGGACCAGGCAGGTGGCCACCGAGGCGATCAGCGCGGTGCCCAGGTAGTCGATCCGGTGCTCGCGCTTGGTCTCGGTGGTGTGCAGCACCACCGCGATGACGGCCAGGGCGACGATGCCGATCGGCAGGTTGATGTAGAAGACCCAGCGCCAGGACAGGTTGTCGACGAAGAGCCCGCCGAGCAGCGGGCCGAGCACACTGGTGGCGCCGAAGACCGCGCCGAAGAGGCCCTGGTACTTGCCGCGGTCCCGGGGCGGCACCAGGTCGCCCACGATCGCCTGGGTCAGCACGATGAGGCCGCCGCCGCCCAGGCCCTGCAGTGCCCGGAAGGCGATCAACTCGCCCATGTTCTGGGCGATTCCGCAGAGCACCGAGCCGATCAGGAAGATCACGATCGAGGCCTGGAAGAACCGCTTGCGGCCGTACATGTCGCCGAGCTTGCCCCAGAGCGGGGTGGCCGCGGTGGAGGCCAGCAGATAGGCGGTGACCACCCAGGAGAGGTGTTCCAGGCCGCCCAGGTCGCTGACGATGGTGGGCAGCGCGGTGGAGACGATGGTCTGGTCGAGCGCGGCGATCAGCAGGGCCAGCAGCAGCGCCCCGATCGGCACCCAGAGGTTGTGGACGCCCTCCTCGGGGGAGAGCAGCGGTTCGGGCTGGGCGTCGGTGCGCTCGGGCTCGGCAGCCGGGTCCGCCATCGGGGTCCTCCACTGAGTCGACACATCGATAATCTGATCATCAGTCCGATTACCCATCGTGTCAGATTTGCCCCGTTTTGCAGCTCGGGGCTGGGCCATCCGTAAGCCCCGCACCAGCGGACGGCTCTGTTCGACCACCGCGTCGTCCTGCATAATCGGGCGCGTTCGACCCGCTGTCAGCGATCCGAGGAGGAACGGCCCATGCAGGGAGGCCACTGCCCCGCATGCGGCACCGCACTGACCGGCTACGGCTGCGGCTGCCTTGCGGACGTCACCGAGACGGCGTTCCTGCCGCCGGTGGAGGGTCCGCCGCTGGTCCGGCCGTACGTCCCGGCGGTCAGCGCGGCCACCGAGTGGCCCGAGGACCCGCACGCCACCGCGGTGCTCCCCGCGACGCCGCCCATGCCGCCCATGCCGCCCATGCCGCCCGCGTACGTACCGGCGCAGCAGGCCGCACCGCGCGAGCTCGGCCTCTTCCCGATCGCCACCGCGCCGCAGGCTGCCCCCGGACGGGCCTCCTCACGCCGCGCGGGACGGCGCCGCGGCACCAGGTTCGCGATGGCCGGGGCGGGCGCCGGCGTGGTGGCGCTCGGCGTCGGGCTGGCCTTCGCACTCGGCTCCCCGCCGGACGTCAAGCACGACGCGCAGCTCCCGCTGCCCACCAGCGCCCCCGACCTGCCGCCGAGCCCCACCACCGGGCCGACCAGCGCGGCGCCCTCGCTCGCGCCCAGCAGCCCGCCCGCGAGTTCGGCCAAGCCGTCGCCGTCCGCCTCGCACTCCAGACCCGCGGCCCACCCGACCACCCAGACCCCGATCGCGGTCACCAGCGCCCCCGCGCCGCCCACCAGCGCCCCCGTCAGCAGTCCGCCGCCGAGCCCCTCCGCTCCTGCGAGCCCGACGGCTTCGCCGCAGGACCTGGGTCCCGGGGACTCGGGCCCCCAGGTGGTGACGTTGCAGCAGCAGCTGTCGGCCGCCAACTGCGGCCGGCACCTGAACAGCGGCACCTACGACAACAACACCCAACGCGCGGTGGCGAACTTCCAGGAGGCCAACGGCCTCTGGCAGGACCAGTGGGGCGTCTACGGCCCGCAGACCCGCGCCGCCCTGGAGTCCGGCACCACCTGCTGAAGCGTGTCAGCCCGTGACTGCCCCGACGATGCTGATCCCCGCCAGCACCAGCATCGCGGCGGCCGCGACCCGGATGATCACCTTCATCGGCACGTGCTTCAGCAACTTCTGCCCGCCCAGGATCGCCAGGCCGCCCACCGCGCACAGCGCCAGCCAGGCGCCCAGGCCCACCGAGAGCGGCTCGGCGTACTTGGCGGCCAGGTTGGCGGTCATGATCTGGGTCAGGTCGCCGAACTCGGCCACCGCCACGACCAGGAAGCTCGTCCCGGCCACCTTCCAGAAGCTGCTGGACGACGGCTCCTTGGCCTCGTGCGCCTCCTCGTCCTTGTGGAGCAGCAGCATCGCCGCGCCGGCCAGGAACAGCACACCGGTGACCCCCTCGACCCAGCGGTGCGGCAGCAGCGCCAGCAGGCTGCCGGCGGCCAGCGCGAGACCGACCTGCACCGCCATCGCCGCCGCCACGCCGGCGAAGACGTACGCGGCCCGGTAGCGGGTGCCGAGCATCAGCGCGGCCAGCGCGGTCTTGTCCGGCAGCTCGGCCAGGAAGATGATGCCGAAGGTGACGGCGAATACGGTCAGATCCATCGGGGGTCGGTCCCTACGGTCGGGCTGCCCGGCCGCCGCCTCACAGAAAAAGAGACCCCGGCCCGACAGCACTGGTCATGATCACAGCACTGCGGCCGAAGGTCTCGCCGACACCCCGGTCCTGGCGGGTGCCCCGGGCGCCGGGCCTCCCGCGCGAGCGGGACGCCAGTATGTCGACGGTCCGGTGGAGGGCTACTCCCCTTCAACGCCCCCACTCTACCGGACGACGTACCAGACCCCGCCCCACCAGCTCCAGCACCACCACGATCGCCACCGCCTCGACCGCCAGCAGCGCCACCAGGACGAAGAGCTGCACGGCCCCCGCCGACACCGGAGAGGCGCCGCCGAGCAGCATGCCGACGAACGCGCCGGGGAGGGTGACCAGACCCACCGTGCGGGTCTGGTCCAGCGCGGGCACCAGCGAGGTGGCGGCGGCCGTCCGGCAGATCTCCAGCCGGGCGTCACGGTCGTCGAGGCCGAGCGCCATCGCGGCCTCCACCTCGCCGTGCCGCTGCGCCAGCTCGTCCAGGGCCCGGCGGCCCGCCAGCGAGGTGGCGGTCAGCCCGCCGCCGATCAGGATGCCCGCCACCGGGACGATCGACAGGCCCTGCAAGGGCAGTAGCCGGGCGACGAGCAGCAGCGCCAGCACCGGCAGCACACCGGCGCCGAGCGGAACCGCCGCCCAGGCCCACGCCCAGCCCGGGGCGTCCGTCATCCGCCGCCCGGCCGTCCGCACCGCCACCGAGAACATCAGCAGCACGAAGAGCGCCGTCCACCAGAGCGAGTGCACCACCCAGGTGATCACGAACGCGACCGCCGCCAGCTGGATGACCGCCCGCACCCCGGCGCGCAGCACCGCGCGGCCCTGCCCGAGCATCCCCCATCCGGCCACCGCCACGGCCGCGGCCAGCAGCAGCACCATGGCGACCCCGAGCACCGGGGTCACCGGGAGCAGCTGGGTGTTCGCCGAAGTGGCGAGCGGCACCGCGGTCAGATCCAGCTGACGAACCACATGTGGTCTCGCCAGACGGTCGTGGGGACCACCGCTCCGGTGTAGAGCGGCAGGAAGTAGGCGAAGCAGATCATCACGGCCAGCACGATCGCCCCGGCCGCCGTCGCGCCGATCGCGCGCCGGCGCGGTCCGGCCCCCTGCGGCCCGAGCATCGCGCCGAGCATCTGGGCCACCGCCAGGCAGAGGAAGGGGACCAGCACCACCATGTAGAAGGAGAAGATGGTCCGCTGCTGGAAGCCGAACCAGGGCAGGTAGATCGCCGCCACAGCGCAGAGCACGGCGCCCGAGCGCCAGTCCCGGCGGAAGAACCACCGCCACAGCAGGTAGACCAGCGCGAAGCAGGCCGTCCACCAGAGCAGCGGGGTGCCGAGCGCCAGGATCTGCGCCGTGCAGCCGTCGGCGGCGGTGCAGCCGTGCTGGCCCGCCGAGGAGTTCTCCACGTACATCGAGACCGGACGGCCCTGGACCAGCCAGCTCCAGGGGTTGGACTGGTACTGGTGCGGCGAGGTGAGCGTGGTGTTGAAGTGGTACATCTCCGCCTGGTAGTGCCACCAGCTGCGCAGCGCGGCGGGCAGCAGGCCCGAGCGGCCGTCCGCCCAGTGCCGGTCGTAGCCGCCACTGGTGGCGAACCAGCCGGACCAGGCCGCCAGGTACGTCCCCGCGGCCACCAGGACCAGCGAGCCGAAGGCCGGCGCCGCGTCGCGCCGCAGCATGCTGCGCAGCGGGTGGCGGGCGCCGGCCCGGCGGCGGGCGGCCTGGTCCCACAGGACCGTCAGCAGGCCGAAGGCGGCCAGGATCTGGACGCCGTTCCACTTGACCGAGCAGGCGGCGCCGAGCAGCAGCCCGGCGGCCAGCCGCCAGGGCCGCAGGCCCAGTCGAGCCCGGTCCCCGTTGAGGCCCGCCAGGCGCGCCCGGGTCCGGTCACGGTCGATCAGCAGGCAGCCGAAGGCGGCCAGTACGAAGAACATCAGGATGCCGTCGAGCAGCCCGACCCGGCTCATCACGAACTGCAGGCCGTCCACCGACATCAGCAGCGCCGCGGTGCAGCCGATCAGCGTGGAGCCGAAGAGCCGGCGGCCGATCCGCGCCAGCATCAGCACCGACAGGGTGCCGACCACCGCGACCATCAGCCGCCAGCCGAAGGGGTGCAGGCCGAAGCCCCACTCCCCCAGCGAGATCACCCACTTGCCGAGCGGCGGGTGGGCGACGAAGGCCGGCTCCGAGGAGAGCGGGACGACCTGCGGCACCGCCAGGATCTGGTCGTTGGCGTTGGCCGGCCAGGTGCCCTCGTACCCCTGCTGGAGCAGCGACCAGGCGTCCTTGGGGTAGTACGTCTCGTCGAAGACGAAGGCGTTGGGGAGCCCGAGGTTCCAGAACCGCAGCACGCCCGCGAAGACGGCGACGGCGATCGGGCCGAGCCAGCCGGAGTACCGCACCAGCCAGGACGCCCGCCGGCCCAGCACGTCCAGGACGGACGGTGCGTCGTCCGGCAGGGAAGCCTCGAGCCGCTCGGTGACTGCCGTTTCTGCCATGACCCCACCGATGTCGACGCTCTGACCAGAGGACTGACCCTATGTCGCGGCGGCCAGCCCCGTCACCCTCTCATGCCGCCGTCTGGAGCTCACGGACCGGCACGAGGACGGGCTCCGGCGCAGCCTCCGCGCCCCGGACGTTGTCCTGAGCCGGCGTGAGGTGGCGCCGCAGGCCGAGCGCCAGCACGACGATCAGCAGCGTGCAGCCGGTCATCGCCGCCAGGTAGAGCGGCCACAGGCCGGTGCCGATCAGCAGCACGCCGACCGCCGGGCCGACCGCGATGGCCAGCTGCTTGACCAGCGAGAACGCGGAGTTGTAGGTGCCCAGCAGCCGGGTCGGCGCCAGGTCGGCGACGATCGGGCCCAGCGTGGGGGCGAGCATCGACTCGCCGATGCCGAAGAGCACGTAGATGGAGACGATCGCGACGGTCGCGGCCATCGCCTCGCCGCGGATCAGGCCGGCGAGCAGCGCGGCCGCCCAGGCACCGAGCCAGATCACGCCGGTGGCCGCCATCGCGGTGGTCCGGCGGTGCCGGGCGGTGATCCTGACCATGAACATCTGCAGCACCACGATGGTCAGCGCGTTGGCGCCGAGCGCCATGCCCAGGGTGGCGGGCGCGGTCCGCACGGTGTCGGTGGCGAAGGCCGCCACACCGGACTCGAACTGGCCGTAGCAGGTGAAGAAGATCAGACCGGCGAGCAGGCAGAGCCGCAGCATCGCCTTGTCGGCCCGCAGCGCGCGCAGCCCGCTTGGGGCGTCGGAGGCAGCCGCGAGCGCCACCGGGGTGGCCGTGAGGCCGTGGTCCTTGGCGATCCTGGCGGTGCCGGTGACCGCGCCCAGCGCCAGGAAGGCCAGCGCCTCGATGGTGAAGAGCCTGGTCAGGCTGGCCGGGTCGGAGACGTTGACGATCTGCCCGCCGACCAGCGCGCCAAAGCCCATACCCAGGTTGACCAGGGTGAACTGCAGCGCGAAGGCGTGCGAGCGGGTCTTCGGGGTGGAGCAGCGCACGATCATCGTGGCCAGCGCCGGCTGGCAGGTGGTGACGCCGCCGCCGAAGAGGAAGGAGGAGACCAGCAGCGCGGCCGTACCGGTGGCGTGCCCGAAGCTGAACGCGCCGGTGGCGGCCAGCGCGGCGCCGGCCAGCAGCACCGGGCGCGGCCCGTACCGGTCGATGCCGCGGCCCGCGAAGGGCAGCACGAAGAGCGCGGCCAGCGCGAAGACGGTGAAGACCATGCCGGCGGCGAGCGAACCGAGCCCGCGCACCTGGTCCACGTACACGAACATGTACGGCATCGTGAACCCGCTGCCGAACGCGCTCAGCGCGTTGCCGACCTGGACCCGGCGCAGGGGGCCACCCGCTCCGTACGTGTGCTGCTGCTTCATGGGTGGACACCCCTTCGAGGTTTTAGGCTGCAAGATTTCAGAGCTAAAATATACGAAGCGTAAGAGTGTTGTGTCAAAGGCTTAAGCGGAGCAGCGAAGCGTGGGAGACTTGGCGGCATGACCGCTCCCAAACCCGCACCGACGACCGCGCAAGAGCTGTCCGTCGATGAGCAGGTGGCCATCTACCAGCGGGAATTCCCCACGGTGGACCCCCAGGTGGAGACCATCATGTCCACCCTGTCGCGGGTCGCCCGCCGGATGAACGTGGCCTACACCCGCCAGATGAATGTGCTCGGAATCACCAGCGCCGAGTGGGAGGTGCTCAAGGCCCTGGTGGTCGCGGGCACCCCGTACCAGCTGGGCCCCGGCGAGCTGGCCAAGCGGCTCGGCCTCACCCCGGCGGCGATGACCCACCGGATCGACCGGATGGTCGCGGAGGACCTGGTCACCCGGGAGCGCGACGAGAGCAACCGGGTCCGGGTGATCATCGAGCTGACGGCGAACGGCCGCGACAAGTGGCTGGAGTCGATGCGGATGGCGGCGGTCTTCGAGGAGGAGCTGCTGCAGGACGTCGTGGGCGAGGAGCGGGCGGTGCTCTCGGCGATGCTCGGGCGGATGCTGCACCGGATCGAGGACAGCAACCGCTGAGCCCTTGTTCAGGTGGCGGGCGCGCGGGGGCTGCGGAAGGGTGAAGGACGAGGGGGGCGAACCCCTGTCCGGACCACTGCGCCCCTGGAGGCGAACACCATGTCCGTGGTCACCGCATACCCGCCCGGCACCCCGTGCTGGGTCGACCTGATGGCCCCCGACCAGCAGGCCGCCATCGACTTCTACCGCGACCTGTTCGGCTGGCAGGGCGAGCGGGGGCCCGACGAGTTCGGCGGCTACTCGGTCCTCACCCTCCAGGACAAGCCGGTGGCCGGGATCGGCACGGCCATGTCGATGAACGACCAGCCGCCGCCCCCCACCGCGTGGACCACCTACCTCTGCTCCGCCGACGCGGACGCCTCCGCACTGAGCATCGCGGCCGGCGGCGGCACCCTGCTCACCCCGGTGATGGACGTCGGCACGGTCGGTCGGATGATGATCGCCGCAGACCCCGCCGGCGCGGTCTTCGGCGTCTGGCAGCCGGTGGACTTCATCGGCTCGGCGATCGTCAACGAGCCCGGCGCGGTGATCTGGAACGAGCTCAACACCGCCGACCCGACCGGCGCCGCCGCCTTCTACCCGGCCGCGCTGGGCATCGGGGTCGCCCCGATGGAGGGCATGGACAGCTACTTCTCGCTCACCGTCGACGGGCGGACGGTCGGCGGCATGCAGGGCCTGGCGCGGCATCCGGCCGGTACGCCGTCGCACTGGTCCACCTACTTCGCGGTGGACGACACCGACAGCATGGTGGACGCCGCGGTGCGGGCGGGCGCCACGCTGCTGGCGGCGGCCTTCGACACGCCGGTCGGGCGGATGGCGCCGATCCAGGACCCGCAGGGCGGGATCTTCTGGATGATCGCGCCCACCGAGCCCGGCCAGGCCTGACAGATCTACTGCGGACAGCACTGCGGCCCGGACCGAGGGTTCGGTCCGGGCCGCGGCGTGGCACGGTGAGGGTCCGTCAGGGCCTCATTCCTGGTGCGGGATCAGCAGGGGCCGTTGTCGGTCCAGGCGCCCCACTGGCCGCTCAGCGAGGGGTCCTCGTTGGTGGTCCACCACTTGCTGGTGTAGGTGTGGCCCTTCCAGGAGACCTGGGTGCCGGCCGCGGCGTAGACCGCGGTGGCGGACCAGCTCGGGGCGGTGCAGGTGCCGGCCGAGACGGTCGGGCTGGAGGTCGGGCTGGCCGGCGGGGTGGAGGTGGGCGAGCCGGTCGGGCTGCTCGTGGGGGTACCGGTCGGCGAGGACGTGGGCGAAGACGTGGGCGAGGACGTCGGCGAGGACGTGGGCGAAGACGTCGGCGACGGGGATGCGGTCGGCGGGGCCGGGCAGTTGGCCGCGGAGCCGTTGGTCGCGTTCACCATCGTGTCGAACAGGCCGGTCTGGGTGCCCAGGTCGTAGAGCGAGAAGGCGAACGAGCCGCCGAGGCCGTTGCAGTGCAGGTAGTCGGCCTTGGCCTGGATCGACTGGGTGTCCTCACCGCTCCAGAAGTTGGTGCCGTCGTAGAAGTACGCGGCCTTCGCGGTGTCGTCCCAGTAGGTGTCCGCCGGGTTGTCGACGACGCCGCCCAGCTCCTTGTACATCCGGATGCCGTTGACGTTGCCGGACATCGCGGCGCCCGCCGCGGGACCGCTCGCGGGCTGGAACAGGCCGTGGTTCGGGCCGGCCGGCACGCCGGTCCAGCCGCGGTAGTAGAACGGCACACCCATGTTGATCTTGTTGGCGGGGAAACCGCCCACGATGCCGTACTGCGGGTCGCCGACCGTCCAGGCCTTGACGGCCTCGTCGATCGAGTACTTGGCGGTCCCGGGTGCTATCGCGGTGCTCGGGTCGTTCGGGTCCGAGTACAGCGGCGCCTGGTGGTTGGCCGGGCCGGTGCCCTCCCAACCGCCGTGCATGTCATAGGTCATGACGTCCAGGAACGTGAGGTACTGACCGATCTTGTTGGTCTCGACGTTCTGGATCTTGTCCTGGCCGGCGCCGACCGCCGCGCTCAGCGCGTAGGTCTTCCCGTCCGCCTTGCCCTGGGCGTCCAGCTCCGAGCGGAGCTCACCGAGCAGCGCGGTGTAGTTCTGCTTGTCGTTGGGGCTGGCGTGGTTGCCGGTGTGGCCGCCGCCGCCCGGGTACTCCCAGTCGATGTCGAAGCCGTCGAAGATGCCGGCGGCCGAGCCCGGGCCGCCGTAGCCGGCGTCCGTCGGCAGGTTGCCCTTGATGAACATGTCGATGCAGGAGGAGGCGAAGGCCTTGCGCGAGGCGTCGGTGGCGGCGACGTCGGAGAAGTACTTCGAGTAGGTCCACCCGCCGATCGACAGCAGGACCTTGAGGTTCGGGTTCTTCGCCTTCAGCTCCTTGAGCTGGTTGAAGTTGCCCGCGATCGGCTGGTTCCAGACGTCGGCCGTGCCGCTGACGCTGGTGGTGGCGTCGTAGGACTTCTCGTAGTCGGCGAAGGCGTCTGCCGCGCCGTCACCGGCGTTCGGGTTGCTGTCGTCCTGCGAGGCGGCCTTGGTGGCCTCGAAACACTTCCCGCTGGTCGGGTCGATGTTGGCGAAGTCGTAGATCAGGTAGTCCAGCTTGCCGGCCACGCCGGTGTCCTGGACGGTCTTCGGGTAGTAGCCGTTGGCGTACACCGACCACTGGTCGAAGTAGGCGACCTTGAGGCCACCGCTGGTGGCCGGCGCGCCGGTGGTGTTGCCGGCCGCGGCCTGCGCGGTGGCGGTGCCGCCGGCGGTCAGCGAGAGGCCGGCGCCGAGCAGCAGCGAGACGCTGGCGCCCAGGGCGAGGGCGACCAGGCTGCGGGACCTGCGCGGCTTGGCGCGGTCCTGGGCGACCGGTCCCGGTGGGACGATGCGAGTAGTCATGGGGTGCGTCACTCCTGGTTGTGGGGGCCTGCCGCGCCCGATGGGGAGGCCAACAGGCTGTGGGAAGCCGGTCGGGACCGTCGGAAGCCGGGCGGGTTAGTGGGGCCGCTCAGCCATGGGCATGACAGGGGTGGGGCATGCAAGGACCTGCTGTGACGGACGCCGGAGAGCACCAGGACCGGCGTCAGTGGTCGAGACCACTGACGCCGGCTCAGGGGCTCCCTGCACCTGGGCATTAAAATGGACTAGACCAACTCCCGCGTCAAGACCCACTTCGGGGCCTTGAGCCGCCGTTAAGGTTCGCTCTCCTGCCGAAGCCCGGCTGACCAGCGCGTAAACCTTCCGGGTCCGTCTTGAGATGTACGCGGGCTGCATCCTGCGGCCCATCCGGCGGACCCCTCGGGTCCCTCTCCTGCGGCTTCCGCCTGCCCGGGCCCGCTCCCTAGCGTGGAGGCGACAGTCCCACCACCTCCGCCCGAGGACCACACCATGATCGAAGCCGTCGGCCTCACCAAGCGCTACGGCCCGAAAACCGCCGTCCAGGACCTGAGCTTCAGCGTCCGCCCCGGCATCGTCACCGGATTCCTCGGCCCCAACGGGGCCGGCAAGTCCACCACCATGCGGATGCTGCTGGGCCTGGACACGCCCAGCTCCGGCCACGCCGTCGTCAACGGCCGCCGGTACGCCGAGCACGCCGCGCCGCTGCGCGAGGTCGGCGCGATGCTGGAGGCCCGGGCCATCCACACCGGCCGCAGCGCCTACAACCACCTGCTCGCGCTGGCCGCCACGCACGCCATCCCGCGCAGCCGGGTGGAGGAGGTCATCGACCTGGTCGGCCTGCGCGAGGTGGCCCGCCGACGGGCCGGCGGCTTCTCGCTCGGCATGGGCCAGCGCCTGGGCATCGCCTCGGCGCTGCTCGGCGACCCGGCCACCGTGATCCTCGACGAGCCGGTCAACGGCCTCGACCCCGAGGGCATCCTGTGGATCCGCAACCTGCTCAAGTCGCTGGCCAGTGAAGGCCGTACGGTCCTGGTCTCCTCTCACCTGATGAGCGAGATGGCCCTCACCGCCGAGCACCTGATCGTGATCGGCCGCGGCAAGCTGATCGCGGACACCTCGGTCGCCGACTTCACCCGCAGCGCCTCGCAGGGCGGCGTGCTGGTCCGCACGCCCGACTCGGTCCGGCTCGCCGAACTGCTCGGCGCCCTGCCCGAGGTGACGGTGCGCACCGACGACTCCGACGTTCAGCTGCTGACGGTCGAGGGCGCGCAGAGCGAGCGGATCGGCCGACTGGCCGCCGAGCACGGCCTGGTGCTCTTCGAGCTGACGCCGCAACAGGCCTCGCTGGAGGAGGCGTTCATGGAACTCACCAGGGACGCCGTCGAGTACGAAGCCGTCGTCACCCCGTCCAAGCTGGTCAAGGAGCCCGCCGCATGAGTACCAGCATCGCCCCCTCCCCCACCCCCGCTCCCGTCCTCATCTCCACCCGGGCCGGCACCGGCAAGGTCACGATGGCCCACGTGGTCAACGCCGAGTGGATCAAGTTCCGCACGCTGCGCTCGACCTACTTCACGCTGCTCGCCGCCGTCGTCGCCGACATCGGCATCGCGATCGCGTCCTGCTACGGCGCCGTCGACCGCATCCAGCACCCGCGCCACGAGGGCCCGCAGCACTTCCTGCAGGACTTCAGCCCCGCCGAGTGGAGCCTGCAGGGCTACAACCTGGCGCAGCTGGCGCTCGGCGTGCTCGGCGTGCTGATCGTCACCGGCGAGTACTCCACCGGCATGATCCGCGCCAGCCTGTCCGCCGTCCCGCGCCGGCTGCCGATGCTCTGGGGCAAGGCGGCCGTGTTCGGGGTCGTCGCGGCCGTACTGTCCTGCGTCTGCGTGCTGACCTCGTTCCTCGTCGGCCAGTCGATCCTGTCGACCGTCCACGTGCAGACCACGCTCTCGGCCCCCGGCGTCTCCCGGGTGGTCTTCGGCACCGCCCTGTACCTGACGGTGATCGGCCTGCTCTCGGTCGCCCTGGGCACCATGATCCGCAACGCGGCGGGCGGCATCGCCACCCTGCTGGGCGTGCTCTTCATCGTCCCGCTGCTGGTCGAGGGCCTGCCCACCACCTGGCACGACCACATCGCGCCGTACCTGCCCAGCGCCGCCGGCTCGGCCGTCATGACGCTCAAGCAGGACCCGACGCTGCTCTCCCCCGGCACCGGGCTGATCGTGCTCGCCTGCTACCTGGTCGCCGCCTACGTGGGCGCGGCCGTGGTGCTCAAGCGGCGCGATGCGTGAGCGAGCGCATCTGGACGGTCCGCGGGCATAGGACGGCATAGGACAATGGCCCGATGACCACGGCCGACCTGCTCCCGGCAGCCCTCGGACGACGCTTCCCCCGCGTCGTCCGGGGGCTGGCCGGCCTGCGCGTACGGCTGCTCACCCAGCGCTACCCCACCACGGTGGACTTCGGCTTCGCGCTGGTCGTCCTGGTGCTCACCGCCGCGACGCACGGCCGCCACCTGCACCACCACCCGGGAGTCTGGCTGCTCCAGGTCGCCCTGGTGCTGCCGCTGACCTTCCGCCGCCGGGCGCCGTACGCCGTCTTCGGGGTGACCGCCGGCGTCGCCTTCGTGCAGTGGCTGACCAGCGCGGGGATGCCGGCCGACATCGCCGTACTGCTGGCCCTCTACACGGTCGCCGCGCACTGCCCGCGCCGCCGGACCCTGGTGGCCTACGGGATCGCCGAGCTGGGCGTGGTGCTGGCGGTGACCCGCTGGCTGCCGCACAACGCCTACGACAGCCCCTTGGAGAGCTGGTGCAAGGCGGCCTTCATGCTCTCCGGCGCCACCACCGCCGCCGCCGTGCTGGGCCTGAACGTCCGGGCCCGGCGGGCCCAGCTCGTCGCGCTGCGCGAACGCGCCCGCGAGCTGGAGCTCCAGCGCGACCAGCAGGCCGCCCTCGCGGTCGCCGAGGAGCGCTCGCGGATCGCCCGGGAGATGCACGACATCGTCACGCACAACCTCTCGGTGATGGTCGCGCTCGCCGACGGCGCGGCCTACGCCAACCCGCACGCCCCCGACCGGGCCACCGCCGCGATGCGGCAGTCCGCCGAGACGGGACGCCAGGCGCTCACCGACATGCGGCGCTTCCTCGGCGTGCTGCGCGCCGACGAACCCGACGCGCTGCGCCACCCGCAGCCCGGCCTCGGCCAGCTGGAGGCGCTGACCGCGCAGGTCAGGGCCGCCGGGCTGCCCACCGAACTGCGGCTGGACGGCGAGGTCGGCGGGATCTCGCCCGGCGCCCAGCTGACCGTGTACCGGCTGGTGCAGGAGTCGCTGACCAACACGCTCAAGCACACCGCCCCGGGCGCGCGGGCGGTCGTCATGGTGCGGTGTTCAGCCGACGCCGTCCAGGTGGAGGTCCGCGACGACGGCCGGGCGGTCCCGGGCGGTTCGAGCGCGGGTGGCCCGGCCCACGTGGGCCACGGCCTGGCCGGCATGCGCGACCGTGCGGCCGCGTACGGTGGCGAGCTGAGCGCCGGACCGCTGCCCGGCGGCGGCTGGCGGGTGGCCGTCACCCTCGATCTCGGACCGGACCCCCAGGAGGTACCGCCGTCATGACCATCCGCGTGCTGCTGGTGGACGACCAACCGCTGCTGCGGGTGGCCTTCACCCTCGTGCTGGACTCGCAGTCGGACATGGCGGTGACGGGCGAGGCCGGCGACGGCGCCGAGGCCGTCCGGCTGGCCGCCGCGCAGCGGCCCGACGTGGTGCTGATGGACGTCCGGATGCCCGGCATGGACGGCATCGAGGCCACCCGGCGGATCGTCGAGCACTGCCCGGACACCAAGGTGCTCATCCTGACCACCTTCGACCTGGACGAGTACGCCTTCGCCGGGCTGCGCGCCGGGGCCTCCGGCTTCCTGCTGAAGAACGCCCAGCCGGACGAGCTGCTGAGCGCGATCCGCAGCGTGGCCGCCGGGGACGCCGTGGTCGCGCCCCGGATCACCCGGCTGCTGCTGGACACCTTCGCCTCCCACCTGCCCACCGACGGCGGCGGCCTCGCCCGCGGCGAGCAGGCCATCGAGGCGCTGACCGCGCGGGAGCGCAGCGTGCTGGTCCAGGTCGCGCGCGGGCTGTCCAACTCCGAGGTCGCCGCCGAGCTCTACCTCGCCGAGGCCACCGTGAAGACGCACGTCAGCCGGATCCTGCTCAAACTGGGGCTGCGCGACCGGGTGCAGGCCGTGGTCTTCGCCTACGAGAACCGCCTGGTGCGCCCTGCCTGAAATCGCGCGTCTCCGGACCGTCCCCGGTGCAAGAATCGAACGATGAGCGACCTACCCCCAGCCCAGCAGCGTCGAATCGCCGCCCTGCGGGCCTGCGAACGGATCCTCTCCGAGGGACGGCCGGTGACCATGCGCGAGCGCCTCGCCGCGCTCAGCACCGCCGACGGCCTCGACGCGCCGCCCGACTTCTACGGCGGCAACGGCCCGGTGCGGCAGCTGGAGGAGCGGGTGGCCGGCCTGCTCGGAACCGAGAACTGCGTCTTCTTCCCCACCGGCACGATGGCCCAGCAGGTCGCCCTGCGCTACGGCGCCCAGCTGACCGGCCGCGACGCAGTCGCGCTCCACCCGCTCAGCCACCTGGAGCGGCACGAGCGGTACGCCTACAGCCAGCTCACCGGGCTGCGCGCGATCTGGCCCGGCAGCGCCGCCCGCCAGCCCTCGGCCGCCGAACTGGCCGAACTGGGCGAACCGTTCGGCACCCTCACGGTCGAACTGCCGCTGCGCGACGCCGGGTTCGTGCTGCCCAGCTGGGACGAACTGGTCGAGCTGAGCGCGGCGGCCCGCGCCGCCGGCGCCCGGGTGCACTTCGACGGCGCGCGGATCTGGGACACCACCGTCCACTTCGACCGCCCGCTCGACGAGATCGCCGGCCTCGCCGACAGCACGTACGTCTCGTTCTACAAGACCCTCGGCGGGATCAGCGGCGCCGCCCTGGCCGGCACCAACGAGCTGGCCGCGTACGCCCGCACCTGGCGCCACCGCTACGGCGGCAACCTCTACCAGCAGTGGCCGGCCGCGCTGTCCGCGCTCATCGGGCTGGACACCGAACTCCCGCGCGTCCCCGGCTATGTGCGCCACGCCCGGGTCGTCGCCGGCGCCCTCGCCGCCCTCCCCGGCGCCCGCGTCAACCCGCTGCCGCCGCACACCCACCGCTTCCAACTCTGGCTGCCGCACCCGGCCGAGGCGCTCAACCACGCCGCCCTGACCCTCGCCGAGGAGCAGCGGGTCTGGTTCGTGGACCGCTGGCAGAACACCGCCGCCCCCAACCAGTCGATGACCGAAGTCACCGTCGCCGGAGCCGCCCTGGACTGGACCGCCCCCGAAGTCACCGACGCGGCCGAGCACTTCCTGTACCTGGCCCGCCGCGCGGAATAGCTCAGAGCTGGTCGATGGCCGTGAGGTCGATGTCGATCGTGAACGGGACGCCGGTCTTCAACCGGTCGTGATGAATGCCGGTCACCACGTAGGTGCTGGTGGCCGGTTCCAGCTCGAAGACATAGACGACCGGGCGGCGCCCCTCCGCCTTCTCCACCCGCCAGAAGTGCGGGATGCCTGCCTGGGCGTACTTGCGGGGTTTGGTGTCGCGGTCACGCTCGATGGACTCCGGCGAGACCACCTCGACGGCGAGCAGTACGTCGGCCGCCTGGAAGCCGGTCTCCTCGGCATCCTCGCTGACGGCCGACGCCCGAACCACGCAGATGTCGGGCTCGGGCCGGTCACGGGGGCCGAGGGTGACGGTCATCTCGCGGACCACCTGAAGATCCTCCGGCACCGTCGACCGAAGTCCCTGCTCAAGCAGGTACATGACCAGCGAGTGGAAGAACTTCTGCGGGCTCATAAAGATCAGGCTCCCGTCGAGCAACTCCGTGTGCGGCGGGAGGTCGGGCAGGTGATCGAGATCGTCGGCGGTGAAGCCGCCCACGGGCGGGATCAGCCAGTCAGGTACAGCGGTCATGGTTCCTCCCATGGGGCGATCCTCACCGACAGTCCCAGCGTAGCGGGAGGGAATCCCGCCAGGACCACCCCACCGAGTGAGTCATCCCGATCAATACCGCAGGGCCGCGCCCACCGAGGCCTTGACCGTGCCGCTGAGGGTGCGGTTGCTGCGGGCGGTGACGTCGGCGGTCTGGCCGGCGGCTAGGGAGGGGACGGTGACGACGGTGGCGTCGAGCAGGCTGCCGGAGGCGTCCTTGAAGTCGACCTGGACCGTGTAGTGGTTGGCCGAGGTCTGGTGGTTGGTGACGAAGACCGTGACGTCGCTGCGGCCGTCGGCGCCGGCGCTCACCTCGCCGAGGGTGACGTCGCCGGTGGCGTCCAGACCGCCCTGGATGCTGGCGAGCGCGGACGAGGCGGCGGCCGCCGCCGAGGAGGCGGCGGATGCGGCGGCGGAGCCGAGACCGCCCGCCGCCGAGGCCCCCTGCGAGGCGATGGACTGCCCGGCGGAGGCGGCCTCGGAGGCCAGCGACTGGGCGGCGGACTGGGCCTGCGAGGCCAGCGACTGGGCGGCCGCTGCCGCCGAGGAGGCCGCCGAACTCACCTTGACAGTGGTGCTGGAGGAGCAGCCGGCCGCTCCCAGCACCGTCACCCCGATCATGAGCGTGACGGGAGCAAGGGTTCGGCGGGCGGAGCGGGGCGACTGGCGGACCATGGCGGCCTCTTCCCTGGGAATGCGACGGAGGTCCCCTTCACCCTTCGTCAGGTGGGGGGACCTCGCTAGCCAGGCGGCGCATCCGTGCGCCGAAGGGGGCCCGCTCAGAGGCTCAGGTAGATCGCACTGCCGATGCCGGCGACCATGCAGTAGATCGCGAACGGCGTCATGCTCTTGGTCTCGAAGTACTTGGTGAGGAACTTGACCGACACGTACCCGGCGACGAACGCCGCCACGCAACCGGCCGCCAGCGGGCCGCGGATGCCGGCGTTCTCGGGGGCGAACAGCTCCGGCGCCTTGAGCAGCGAGGCGGCCAGGATGACGGGCGTGGCCAGCAGGAACGAGAAGCGCGCGGCGTCCTCGTGGTTGACCCCGCGCAGGATGCCGGTGCTCATGGTGACGCCGGAGCGGGAGATGCCGGGCAGCAGGGCCAGGATCTGCGCGGAGCCGATCCACATGCCCTGACGCAGGCTCAGCTGGGCGAGCCGGCGGTCGGACTCGACGGCCGGGTCCACGCCCGGGGTGTGCTCGACCTGCTGGCCGGCCCGCCGGCGTCCGCCGCCGCCGCGCCGCAGGCGCTCGGCGCCCAGCAGGACGAAGCCGTTCAGTGCCAGGAAGATCGCGGCCGGGACCGGCTTGCCGAGCGCGGCCTGCAGGGCCTTCTCCGCGACCAGGCCGGCGATGCCGACCGGGATGGTGCCGACGATCAGCAGCCAGGCGAGCTTCTGGTTGACCGTCTCGATCCGGCGCTCGCGTATGGAGCTGAAGAGCCCGTTGACCACGCGGACCCAGTCCTTGCGGAAGAACACCACCAGCGCGAGCGCGGTCGCCAGGTGCAGACCCACCAGCACCGCGAGGTAGGGCGACTTGGCGACCGTCATGTCCAGGTCGTGGTGCACCCCGCCGCCGATCAGCGCGGGTATCAGGATGCTGTGTCCCAGGCTGGAGACCGGGAAGAGCTCGGTGACGCCTTGCAGCAGGCCCACGCCGATGGATTCCGGGTAGGTCAGGGACATCGCACACCTTTGATTTGCGGTACGGGTCGCTACGGAGGGGACAGCGTACCGAGGTGTGTCGACGCAAGCCTCAGGCCCCTGCCAGCGAGAACGTACTACAGATCTGTAGACGCCCAGCGGTCAGGGGCCGGAATTCATCCAGCGGTCATCCCATGGTCATTCAGGCTCCGACGCCATGGTCGCGGAGGCCGCCGCGGCCGCCTCCTTGACCACCCGCTGGCGCTTGGAGACCACCGAGACCGCGCCCGCCGCGCTGGCTGCGAAGGCGGCAACTCCCATCCACGGCCGGTCCAGCCGGCTCCCGGTCGCCGCGTCCAGCGAGTAGCAGCCCGCGCCGGCGATCCCGAGGGCCAGACCGCAGGCGCCGAGCAGCGCCGGGTACTCGTAACCGCCCTTGGTGGCGAAGAAGCCGTGCGGGAAGTGCACCGCGATCGCCCCCGCCATCGTCCCGGCCACGATCGACCCGGCGGTCGGCGTCGCCAGGCCCGCGATCAGCAGCGCGCCGCCGCCCGCCTCACCGAGCCCGGCCGCCAGCGCGCTCTGCCCGCCCGGTTTGAACCCCATCTTCTCCATGCCCTGCGCGGTGCCCTCCAGGCCACCGCCGCCGAACCAGCCGAAGAGCTTCTGCGTACCGTGCGCGAAGAGCACCCCGCCGACGGCGGCGCGCAGGGCGAGCAGTCCGAGGTCCTTGCGGTTGACGCAGCCCATGATGTCCTCTTCTCTCCGAACCCCCGTGCGCCTTCCATCCCAGCCGACCGCCCCCCGGTCCTCGACCGGGACAGGCCATCCGAGGGACCCGCCGTGCGGCTGCGGCCTGCGGCGGACACCCGCACCCATGCTGGGGGGATGTCCGTCTTCAACCTGAGCAGCGCCTTCGTCACCTTCTTCGCCGTGGTCGGCCCGCCCAAGGTCCTGCTCGCGTACGCCCAGCTCAGCCGGGAGCGCACCGTCGCGCGGATGCACCGGTTGACGCTGGTCAGCTCGGCGCTGGCAGCGGTGGTCGGCACGGTGATGGCCTTCAGCGCCGACGCGGTGACCTCGTTCTTCCACGTCAGCGACGAATCGCTGCAGCTGGCCGGCGGCGTGATCTTCTTCATCTACGCCATCGCCCTGGTGCTGGGCCTGCACCTGGGCTCGGCGAGCGAGGACGACACCGACCGGCTGGCCAACCCGCTGGCCGAGGGCGTGCGCGAACTGCTGCTGCCGTACGTGGCGAGCCCGCTGGCGATGACGGCCGTCCTGGTCGAGTCGCTCACCAAGGACACCTGGGCCTGGCGCACCACGATCGCGTCCGCCTACCTCGCGGTGGTGGTGATCAACGCCGTCTGCGTCCTGGTGCTCGCCCCGCTGCTGCGGCGCACCCACCAGACCTCGCTGGAGGTGCTCTCGCGGCTGCTCGGCCTGCTGCTGGCGGCCGTCGGCGTGGAGCTCTTCCTGAACGGCCTGGCCGGGCTCGGCGTGCCGCTGCCGGGCGGCGCCCACTGACCTGGCGTCAGTGGTCGGGCGGCGTCACCGGGCGCCAGGGGACGGGGCTGGAGAGGATCATCGAGCTGGCCGGCCGGCCATAGTCGGCGAGCCGGTCGATCAGCGCCTCGAACTCGGCCATCGTCGGCACCGCGACCATCAGCGCGCAGCAGGCGCCGCCGGTGACCCGGTGTAGCTGGAGCACCTCGGGCCAGGCCGCCACCTCGGGGTCGCGCAGGACGCAGCGCGGGCCGTAGCACTGCACCTGCACCAGGGCGGTGACCGGCAAACCGCTGCGGGCCAGGTCGACGTGGGCGTGGTAGCCGCTGATCACGCCGTCCGCCTCCAGTCGGCGGACCCGCTCGGCGACGGCGGGCGAGGAGAGGCTGACCCGGCGCGACAGCTCGTTGTAGGAGAGCCGGGCGTCCTGCTGGAGCTCGGCCAGCAGGCGGCGGTCGACGGCGTCCATGGCTGGGCTGCTCCGGGTGGCTCGTGCTGATGATGCGCTGTTCACGCATGGCAGGCCGGATCGGGGAAAGACCTTTTGAATGGAAGGCGGGGCCCCGGATCAGGTAGGCGTCGCCCCTTCAGGAGGAAGGACGACCCGCCGCACAATAGTCCGCATCGGCCACCAGGAGGAACAGGCAATGGCTCAGCACACCGTCAGCACGCCCAAGCTGGCGTTCGCCCCGGAGGGCCTCGGGCCCGAGGGCGAGGACAGCGGGGCCACGCCGTACGAGCGGTACGCCCGCCTGGACGTCCTGCACACCCTCCAGCAGCCGCGCAGCAAGATCGACGCCGAGCTGTCGTTCATCATCACCACACAGGTGATGGAGCTGCTCTTCGACCTGCTGCGGCACGAGTGGACCCGCGCGCAGCACGCGCTGCGCGAGGACGACCTGACCGAGGCGCTTGCCGCGCTGCGCCGCGGGACCCACGTCCAGGACGTGCTGAACAGCTCCTGGGACCTACTGGCCACCCTCACCCCGGTGGAGTTCACCGCCTTCCGGCCGGTGCTCGGCGAGGCCTCCGGCTTCCAGTCCTCGGCCTTCCTCCACCTGGAGTTCCTGATCGGCAACAAGGCCGAGAAGCTGCTGGCCATGTACCAGGGCAGCACCGCCACCCACCAGGAGCTGGCCGGCGCACTGCGCGCCCCGAGCCTGTACGACGACGTGCTCGCGCTGCTCGCGCGGCGCGGCCTGGCGGTGGACGGCACGCCGAGCACCGCGCGCTACCAGCCCGACCCGGCGGTCGAGGAAGCCTGGCGGACGGTCTACACCGACCCGGCGACGGCCGACCTGGCAGCCCTGGCGGAGGCCCTGCTCGACACCGCCGAACGGGTCACCCGCTGGCGCCAGCGGCACTACGCTTCGGTCAAGCGCTCGATGGGCGCCAAGCCCGGCACCGGCGGGTCCAGCGGCCTGACCTGGCTGAAGGCCGCCGCCGAGCAGGACGTCTTTCCCGAGCTGTGGTCCGTGCGAGGAGCCCTGTGAACATCCCCGTCAGTCGTGAAGAGTGTGCAGCGCTGGACGCCGTGGACCCGCTGGCCGCCTTCCGCAAGGAGTTCACCCTCCCCGAGGGCGAGATCTACCTGAACGGCAACTCGCTCGGCGCGCTGCCGGTGCGCACGCCCGAGGTGGTGCGCCGGACCGTCGAGGACGAGTGGGGCCAGGGCCTGATCCGCAGTTGGAACGCCGCGGGCTGGACCGACCTGCCGTACACCCTCGGCGACCGGATCGCGCCGCTGGTCGGCGCCGGGCCCGGCGAGGTGGTGGTCTGCGACACCACCTCCGTCAACCTCTTCAAGGTGCTCACCGCCGCGCTGCGGCTGCGCCCGGGACGGCGGACGGTGCTCGGCGAGGAGACCTCGTTCCCCACCGACCTCTACATCGCCGAGGGCGTCACCGGCCTCTTCGAGGGCGGCCGCAGCGTGCTGCTGCCCTCGCTGGACGACCTGGACGCCCACCTGGACGACAGCGTGGCCGCCGTGGTCCTCTCGCACGTCGACTACCGCACCGGCGTGCTGCTCGACATGGCGGAGATCACCGAGCGGGTGCACCGGGCCGGCGCCCTGATGATCTGGGACGTCTGCCACTCGGTGGGCGCGCTGCCGATCGAACTCACCGCCTGCGACGCGGACTTCGCGGTCGGCTGCACCTACAAGTACCTCAACGGCGGGCCGTGCGCGCCGGCCTTCCTCTACGCGGCGCCGCGCCACCACGCCGTCGCCGACCAGCCGTTGACCGGATGGTTCGGGCACGCCGCGCCGTTCGCCTTCCAGCCCGGCTACCAACCGGCCGAGGGCATCGGGCGGTTCCTCACCAGCTTCCCCTCGCTGCTCGCCCTCGCCGGGCTGCGCGCCTCGTTGGAGATCTGGGAGCACGTCGACCTGGCAGCGGTGCGGGCCAAGAGCCTGCTGATGTCCGAGCTCTTCATCCAGCAGACGGACGGGCTCGACCTGGTGACGCCTCGTCAGGCCGAGTGCCGGGGCAGCCAGGTGGCGATCCGGCACGCCGACGGGTTCGCGGTGGTGCAGGCGATGATCGAGCGCGGCGTGATCAGCGACTTCCGGGCCCCGGACCTGATGCGCTTCGGGTTCACGCCGCTGTACCTCTCGTACACGGACGTCTGGGACACCGCGCAGGCGCTGCGCGAGGTGCTGGCGAGCGGGGAGTGGCGCGAGGAGCGCTTCGGGCGGCGCGGCGCGGTGACCTGAGCGGGTCCACGGACGGACCCGCTCAGGTCACGGGTCAGTCGTGCCGTCCGCCGCGGCGGCTGATGACCACGGCGGCCGTGCCGCCCAGCAGGAGGACTACCGCCGCGCCTTCGGCGAAGCCGGTCGCGTCCGACTGGCCGGTGTCCGGCAGGACCGGGTGGGTCGGGGTGGGCCAGGCGGTGGTGGGACGCGGCGGGTGGGTGTGGGTGTGAGTCGGGTCAGGTGTGGGGGTGGGCTTCGGGGTCGGCGTGGGCGTCGGCGTTGGCGTGGGCGTTGGCGTTGGCGCCCCGCAGTCGGGCAGGTCGCCCGTGAAGTCGTACGCGTGCAGCTCGTACCCGCCGGTGCCCGACTGGATCAGGGCGCCGGCCAGGTAGACCCGGCCGTTCTGGCCCGCCGTGGAGAGGGTCGTGACGCCGTCCGGATTGCCTCCCATGATCGAACCCTGGAACTGCGAACCCCCGGTGATCTTCGCCTTGCCGGCGGTCGGGAAGTTCCACATCAGCTTGGGCCGCAGGACGGTGGTCGGGTCCGCGGGGGCGCCGGTGCCGGTGTAGGTGTTGATCAGCGCTTCGTCCGACAGCATGTTGACCAGGACGGTCGCGCCGACCGGGATGTTCCGGAAGACCAGCCCGATCTGGCCACCGCTCGAACTCGCAAGGTTCTGGCTGACGTTGAAGACCTGGCGGGAGCTGGTTCCGTCGCCGGTGAAGGTCGCCTCGCTGTTGGTCACCACGACCGTGCCGGTCGCCTTCGCCTTGGCGTAACAGGCCGACAGCGTCTCGACGGTGGTCCGCACGTCGGTGAACTTCGAGGCCACCGTGGGGTCGTGGATCTGTTTGCCGGTCGGCTCCAGCTCCACGGTTCCGGTGGTGGTGCCGCCGTAGCGCAGGTTGCCCCAGGCGACGCCGACGGGCTGCGGGGCCCTGGAGTCGTGGGCGCCGACGAGCAGCCGGTTGGTCGGCTTGACCAGCAGGTTGCCGCCGACCGAGACGTAGTCCGTCCCCGAGGGCGGTGGGACGCGTGAGCCGACGCCGACCGCACCCGTGTTGAACACGCCGCCGCCGTCCTTGTCGATGGTCAGGTTGCCGAGCGTGACGATCTTGCCCTCGGCCTCGGCGGCCCGGCCGTTCACGGTGTAGTCGCCGCCGGTGAAGATGTTGATGGTCGCGTCGCGGCCCGCGAAGTCGTTGTTGTTCGGCGGAGTCGGGAAGGGGGAGGGGCAGTCGGGACCGCTGCAGGCGCCGAGCGGAGACGGTAGCGGCGCGGCGACGGCGGCGGGGCGGGGAAGCAGCAGCGCGCCCACCGCCAGCGCGGATGTCAGCGCGATCGCGGCCGGTAGCGCGGCTCTGCTGCGGAGGGTGCTCGCTGGGCTCATCGGGGTCCCCTTCGGGTCTGCGGTTTCAGCGCTCCCGGTCGGACGCGCGCGTCCGGGTCATCGAATCCGGGGAGGGTGCGACCGGGCACGGGCCGCACCGGGTCCGGGCTGAAAATCCGTCGAACGGTCCAGTCGCGGGCCAGTTGGAGCCACCGAACGGGTGGGTGTTAGCGTGCCGGAAGGGTCCTTCCGGCCCCCTCGATCTACCGCTAAGGCTGCCGTCCCCATGGCCAAGTTCCTGCTCAGCCTGCACGTCCTCGTCGCCATCCTGGCGATCGGCCCGGTCACCGTGGCCGCGAGCATGTTCCCGCGCAAGGCGCAGGCCGCGCTGGCCGGCGGCGAGGGGCAGCAGGCGGGCGCACCCGAAGCCGTCGCCTCGGTCGGGCTGCTGCACCGGATCACCAAGGTGTACGCGCTGCTCGGGATCGCCGTCCCGATCCTCGGAGTGGGGCTCGCGCAGGTCATGGGCGTGATGGGCCAGATCTGGCTGATCGTCTCGCTCGCGCTCACCGCGGTGGCCGCCCTGGTGCTGCTGGTGCTGGTGCTCCCCCGGCAGGAGGCAGTGGTGGCCGCGCTGGCGGGCGAGGAGGACTCCGACAGCGCGTCGGCGCTCGGCGGGCTCAAGCTGCTCGCGATGAGCACCGGGGTCTTCGCGCTGCTCTGGGCCGCGGTCACGGTGATCATGGTGGTCCGGCCCGGCTCGACCACGCACGTCTGACGTCGTCAGGGCTTGCGGAGGGTGAGCCGCACGCCGGCCCGCTTGACCGCCCGGCCCACGATCGCGGTCTCCACCCGGCCCACCCCCAGCGGCCCGAGCACCTCGGTGGTGAACCGGTACAACCCGCCGTGGTCGGCGCAGAAGAGCGTGGCCATCAGATTGGCCGGGCCGCTGGTCGCCACCACCCCGTGCACCTGCGGGTGCGCGGCCAGCGTCCGTCCGGCCTCGGCCAGCCGCGCCGGGGGGACCTCCAGCCACAGGTTGGCGTCCACCGCCATGCCCAGCAGCCTGGGGTCGACAGTGGCGTGCGTGCGCAGCAGGCCGGCGGCGCCGAGCCGGTGCAGCCGGCGCCGGACCGTCGACTCGGGCGCGCCGACGGACGCGGCCAGCGCGGCTGCGGAGAGCCGGGCGTCCTCGGTGAGGCCGCGCAGCAGTCGCTGGTCCAACTCGTCCGGCTGCACTGCCTGTTCGGTGGGTGCCGCCGGGGTGAACGCGGCCGTCTCGTCCGGGGTCAGGTAGCCCGCCCGCCACTGCCCGGCGTCACCGAACAGGTGCAGCACCGCGTGCACGGTGGTCTCGGTGACCGCGCCCGTGCCGGGCAACTGACTGTGCAGCAGCCGGTCGCGGCCGCTGCGGTCGGTCAGCACGACCGCGCCGATCTCCTCGCCGCCGAGCATGACGTCGACGAACGGGACGTCCGCGCGGGCCGCGAGCGCGTCCGCGATCGCCTCAACGCGGCCGCGCAGCACCCGGACGCGCAGGAGCAGCGCCCCGACCGCCTCGTCCGCGACCCTGCTCATCAGCACCACCCGCAGAACGCCCGTCCCGCGCAGCCGGGCCAACCGCCGGGTGACCGTCCGGACCGAGACACCCAGCACCTCGGCGATCCGGCCGGGCTCCGCGCGGCCGTCGATCTGCAGCGCGCAGACCAGGCGACGGTCCAGCTGGTCCAGCAGGGTGGCCGGATCCGCTGAACTGGTATCCATCGTTGTCCGATCTCCGCCGTATCCGGTGCTTCCTGCGTCCTCTTCTGCCGTGCTGACGGTACTCCTGGTGCTCCACGCACGGAGAAGGGCAGGAACGCATGCGGAAGCTGATGGAACAGGTCGAGGCAGTGGTGCGCGAGGTCGGCGCCCGGCTGGTCGAGCGGCAGGGCGACGCCCCGATCGCGGCGACCACCCGGGAGGGCGCCTTCGCGGCCTTCGCGGCGGTGGACGGGCCGGCGTCGGCGCTGCTGCGCGAACGGCTGGGCGCGCTGCGGCCGGCCGCCGGGTGGCTGGCGGAGGAGTGGGAGACGCAGGTGCCGGCCGACGGCGAGTGGTGGACGTGCGACGCCACCGACGGCGCGGTGCAGTACCTGCTGGGCCTGCCGCACTGGGCCGTCACGGCGACGCTGCTGCGCGGGGGCGAGGCCGTCCTGTCGGTGGTGCACGCACCCCGGCTCGGCCAGACCTACACCGCCGTGCGCGGCGGCGGCGCCGAGTTGAACGGGCACCCGATCCGGCCCTCCGCACGGGAGTTGGCGGCCGCCGTGGTCACCACCAGCCAACCGCCCACGGCGGCCGCCCGCCCCGAGGTGCTCCGCCGGGCCGGGCAGTCGCTCTCGCTGGTGCTGCCCGCCGTCCTCGCCGTCCGCAACCTCGGCCCCACCGCCCTCCAGGTCGCGCAGGTCGGCTCCGGGCACCTGGACGCGTTCTGGGAGTACGGCCCCGACGCCCACAACCTCCTCTCCGGCGCCCTCGTCGCCACCGAAGCGGGCGCCTCGGTCACCGACACGGCAGGCGCGCGGTGGACTCCGGGCGCCGACGGATTCCTGGCGGCGGCACCGGGGCAGCGGGCGCAGTTGCTGGCGCTGCTGGCGGAGGTGGAGTGAGTGGGCTGTCGAAATCCCGAAACGATCAGTGAGGCGTTGCGGTGGATATTGCGAAGGTTTACTGAATGTGGCGCCCCCCAATTATCGGATGATCGCGCCCGATCTGCGGGAATGGCCAGAAGTGATCGCCGCGATTCACCGAATGTGTACTGACTATCCGCGAGATCGTCACGGCATCGATGATTCGGGCGGACGATAGCGGGGAAACGGCGCCGGGCCTCTCCTTTCTGGACGAACGTTCTGTCCGGAGAATCGCCACTCGGGCAGGCATAGGGTCGTCTCTCCGGACGCCCTGGAGGCACCTCATGCCTGCGAGAAGACGGCGCCACGGCGAGGAAGGCATCAGCGTGACACTGAACGTCAGCTACGGGGAGCGGTACGGCTGGACGGTCGTCCAGGTCACGGGGGAGGTGGACCTCGAAGGCGTGGCGGCGCTGCGCGAACGGCTTCAGCGGCTGATCGCCGAGGGCTGCCATCAGATGGTCGTGGATATCAGCAGGCTCGGATTCTGCGACTCCATGGGATTCGCGGTGCTGGTGGCCACCCGCCGCCTGATCGCCGCTCGCGGCGGGCGGCTGCGCCTGGTGCTGCCCGGCCCGGAGGCGCACATCCGCCAGGTGCTCTCGCTCTTCGGGATCGAGAAGATCTTCGAGGTCCACGGGTCGATCGAGGAGGCGCTCGCCGACCACCGCGAGATCCCGGACGAAGCCGGAGCCGGGGCCGCTGTACCCCAGCAGCGGGATGCCACGTCGGCGACGGCGGACTGATGTCGCCGCTGTAACGCTCAAGTCAGCGTGGTGGCCGGGTGGTTGGGGTCGTCGGTCTGGATCAGGACGTCGGCGGTGGTGGCGGGGTCGAGCTCGGTGGTGTAGCGGTCGAAGGCGGGAAGGGTCCAGTGGTCGGCGGGTGGGGTGCGGCGGCGCAGGGCGGCGGGTGACATCCGGAGGTGGATGGTGAGGTCGAACGGGAACCAGCGGCCCTGGAGGAGCGGCCCGTCCAGCAACAGGACGGTGCCGGGCGGCAGTTCGACGTAGGGGCTGCGGGTGGCGCGGTCGGTGGCGGGGTCGCGGAGGTCGGTGAGGATGCGGCCGGTGCCGCCGGGGTCGAGGGGGGTGAAGACCTCGCGGAAGAGGGCGTCGGCGTCGAGCCAGAGGTCGTAGTAGGCGTCGGCGTCCTGGTGGCCGTACTCCAGGCGCAGCGAGGCGGGGCGCAGGAAGCCGGTGCTGCGCACGCGTTGGACGGATCGGCCGCGCAGGCGCAGGGCTTCGGCCAACTCGTCGGCCAGGCGGTCGGGTTGGGCGGCGGGGGCGCCGTCCAGGGCGATCCGCGGCCAGGCGCCGCCGTCGGACGGCTCGATCCGCTCGACACGGTCGGCGAGTCGGTCCGTCAGTCGGGGCCAGGTGATCGGGTGCAGCCGCATGATCCCATCATGCCCGGCCGGCTGCGGCCGTCTCCAGCAGTGTCTTGCCGAGGGTGCCGCGGGACTCCATCGCGGCGTGGGCGGCGGCGGCGTGGGTGAGCGGGAAGCGCTGGCCGATGACCGGGTGGAGACGGCCGGCGGCGGCTTCGGTGAGGGCGTGCAGGGTGGCGGCGCGGAGGGCTTCGGGGGTGGGGAGGGCGCGGGTGAGGCGGACGCCGCGGGTGGCGGCCAGCTCCTCGGGGATCGCCGCCCAGCTGCCGCTCGACAGGCCGTAGCTGACCATCCGGCCGCCCGGGCCCAGGAGTTCGAAGGCGGCACGACCGACGGCGCCGCCGACGCCGTCGAGCACCGCGTCCACGGCACCGACCGCCGCGCGGACGCGGTCGGCCCAGTCCGGCTCGCGGTAGTCGATCGCGAGGTCGGCGCCCAGGTCGGTGGCCAGCTCCAGCTTGCGCGCGCCGCCCGCGACGGCGACGACCGTGGCGTCCGCCGCCTTCGCGAGCTGGACCAGCAGGCTGCCCACCCCGCCGGCCGCGGCCTCCACCAGCACCGTGTCGCCGGGGCGCACTTCGGCGGCGCCCAGCTGCAGGGTCGCGGTGCGCCCGTCGGCGAGCAGGGCCACCGCGTCGTCGAGCGCGAGCTCCCGCGGCACCTCGTACAGCCCGTCGGCGGCGACGGCGACGCGCTCGGCGTAGCCGCCGGATCCCCCGGTGCCGGTGACCACGCGGCGGCCCACCCAGCCCGGGTCGACGCCGGCGGCGACCGCCGCGACCACGCCGCCGACGCCGTTGCCGGGGATCATCGGCAGCTCGGCGCGGAACGGGCCGGCGCCGGTGGCCCGGAACTGGGTCTCCACGAAGGTGATGTTCGCGTAGGCCACGTCCACCAGCACCTGCCCGGGACCGGGCACCGGGTCGGGTGCCTCCCCCGGGACCAGCACCTCGGGACCGCCGAACTCCTTCAACCACACGGCGCGCACGGGGAACTCCTCAGTCGGGCTGCTGTGACGCGATCAGCCTCGCACTTCAAGCGGACTTGAGGTCAAGGGGATCGAGGGAGGATGCGGGAGGGCGGACAGGCCGGCGGCCGTCGCCGCGTGGGACTGCTCGTCCAGCAGCGCGGGCGTCCCGCGCAGGCGGTGGGCGGTGTCGGCGGCGGCCAGTGCCAGCAGGCCCGGGAGCAGGTCGACGCTGCGGCGGGCCAGCCAGGCGGTGCCGCGGGTGGCCAGCCACCAGAGGTCGGCGGCGCGGGTGGGGGGCGGGGGTGTGTGGACGGCGGCGGGCGCGGGGCCGGGGTGGTGGCCGGCGTCGGCGAGCAGCGCGTGGTAGTGGCGGGCGATCAGCAGGTGGCCGGACGGGCTCGGGTGCAGCCGGTCGGCGCTGAGCAGGGTGCGGTCGGCCGTCCAGGGCAGCCGGGCGAGGTGCAGGTGCAGGGCGCGGTGGCGGTCGGACAGCTCGTGGACCACCGCGTTGACGGCGGCCATCCGCCGGGCCAGCGGGCGGGCGAACGGCTGCGGCAGGCCGATCAGCAGGCCGGGATCGGGCAGGCAGGCGGTGAGCAGGACGGCCCCGGCGCCGCCGAGTTCGCCCAGTGTGCGGTCGAGTGCGGCCGCGGTGCGGGAGATGTCGAAGTCGGCCCGCAGGGTGTCGTTGCCGCCGACCAGCACGGCGGCCAGCTGCGGGTGGAAGTCCAGGGCGGCGGGCAGTTGGCGGTCCGGGAGGTCGGTGGCGCGGGCCCCGCTGGCGGCCAGGTTGCGGAAGGCGACCCGGGCCGGGTCGGCGGCCAGCGACGGCGCGAGCAGAGCCGCCCAGCCCTGCCACCCGTCCGGGCCGGGCGCGCCGACGCCCTCGGTGAGCGAGTCGCCGAGCGCGGCGAAGCGGACGGTCCCGGCCGTCATGGCCGCCCTGCCAGTTCGGCCGGGTCGGCCTCGTGCACCGCCAGGAACGCCGTGACGGCGGCCGACCAGCCGAACGCCTGCGCCCGGTCCCGGGCCGTCGCGCGGCTCCCCTGCTCCGGGCGGGCGAGCAGCGCGGCGACGGCGTCCGCGAAGCCCGCCGCGGTGTCCTCGGCCACCGCGCCGGCCCGGCCGACGACAGCCGGAAGCGCCGACGAGCGGCTCACCGCGACCGGGGTGCCGCAGGCCAGCGCCTCCAGGGCGGCCAGCCCGAAGGTCTCCGCCGGGCCGGGCGCGAGTACCACGTCCGCCGACGCCAACAGGGCGGCCAGGGACTCCCGTTCGGCGACGTGGCCGAGGAAGTGCACGGGCAGGTCGGCCCGCCGGGCACGGGCTTCCAGCCGCTCGCGCAGCGGACCCGCGCCCGCCACCACCAAGGCCGCCTGCTGCCCGCGGCGGCGCAGCTCGGCGAGCGCGTCCAGGGCGCGTTCGGGGCGCTTCTCCGGCGAGAGCCGCGAGCAGAGCACCAGCAGCGGCTGTCCGGGGGCGGCGTACCGGGCGCGGACGGCCGGGTCGCGCCACCGCGGGTGCAGCTGGTCGAGATCGACGCCGAGCGGTGCCTCCAGCAGGTTCCGCGCGCCGATCCGGCGGAACTCCTCGGCGGCCCAGGCGGTGGTGCAGACCACCGCGTCGTACGCCTGCGCGGTACCGGAGTTGACCCGGTCGGCGAGCAACTCGGCGGCGCGCTGCGGCAGTCCGTGGGCGCGGAGCAGACCGGTGGCGTTCTCGTGCGAGACCATGGCGGCCCGCACGCCGTGCCGTCGGGCCCAACGGCCGGTCCAGCGCAGGGTGGTGCGGTCGGAGACCTCGAGTCGGTCGGGCGCCAGGGCGGCCAGCGTGCGGGCCACCGCGCGGCGGTCGGTCAGCACGCGGTAGCCGCCGCTGCCGGGCAGTACCCGGCCGGGCAGGGTGATCACCCGGCCCTGGGCGGTGGTCTCGTCGCGGTGGTCGGGGCCGGGCACGATCAGGACCGGGTCGTGCCCGGCGGCGAGGTAGCCCGCGCCGAGATGGTGCAGGGCGGTGCGCAGGCCGCCGGAGACGGGCGTGACGAAGTTGGCGAGCCGGACGATGCGCAGGCCGGTGCTCATGCGGGCTGCTCCTCGGCGGGGACGGGCAGCAGCGGGGGCAGCACGGGGACAACCGGCTCCAGAGGCAGCGGCTCGCCGCGGTGCTCGGCGAGCACCTCCGCGTAGTGCCGCAGCAGCAGGTCGCCCACCGCCTCCCAGGTGCGCGCGGTGACGTCCGCCCGCCCGGCCCGCCCGTAGACCACCCGCCGGGGCCGGTCGGCGGCCAGCTCGGCCACCGCCCGGGCGACGGCCCGGGCGTCGCGCGGGGCGATCAGCAGGCCGGTGCGCCGGTGCCCGACCAGGTCGAGCGGACCGCCGGCCGCCGGGGCCACCACCGGCACCCCGCTGGCCATCGCCTCCTGGATGGTCTGACAGAAGGTCTCCAGCGGGCCGGTGTGCACGAAGAGGTCCAACGTGGCGTAGCAGCGGGCCAGTTCCTCGCCCGTGCGGCGGCCCAGGAAGACCGCGCCGGGCAGCGCGGACCTGAGCGCGGGCGCGCTGGGGCCGTCCCCGATCACCACCAGGCGCACGCCCGGCAGCGAGCAGACCCCGGCGAGCAGGTCGACCCGCTTCTCGGGCGCGAGGCGTCCGACGTAGCCGACCAGCACCTCGCCGCCGGGCGCCAGCGCGCGGTGCAGCGCCTCGTCGCGGTGGCGGGGGTGGAAGCGCAGCGAGTCGACGCCGCGCGGCCACAGGTGGACCCGCGGTACGCCGTGGGCGGTGAGGTCCTGCGCGGCGGGGGTGGAGGGCGCCAGGGTGCGGGCGGCCGCGCGGTGCACCGCGCGGATCCGGTGCCAGGCGGCGCCCGCGCCGAGGGCGCCGCCGACCCGGTAGGCCTGGGCGTAGCCGGCCAGGTCGGTCTGGTAGACGGCGAGTGAGGGCACGCCGAGCCTGGTCGCCTCGACCGCCGCGCGGGCGCCGAGCACGAACGGGCTGGCCAGGTGGACCAGGTCGGGCCGGTGTCCGGCGATCGCTGCGCCCAGTCGGGAGCTGGGCAGTGCGAGCCGGACCTGGGGGTAGCCGGGCAGCGGGATCGAGGGGATCCGGACCACGGGCAGCACGGTGGCGTCCGGGCCGAAGGAGTGCGCCGGGACGCTCGCGCCGCGAGCGGGGGCAGGGGTGACGATCAGGGGTTGGTGGCCGCGTCGGACCAGGTGCTCGGCGGTGCGCAGCACGCTGTGGGCGACGCCGTTGACTTCGGGCGGGAAGGACTCGGTGGCGATGACGACACGCATGCCATGGTTGTTGCCTGGCCAGGCGTGCTTCGGGCCAAAGGGATCTGTCGAACGGGCGAACGGTGGCCAGCACTTTCCCGCAGGTCGCCGGGGGCCTCCCCCAAGCCCGATCAAGACATGACAAAGGATCATGACAAATCCGCGCACAACAGCTAGGCAACCGACCAGTAACCAACTTACGGTCAACTCCCCACAGTTCAGAGTGAGGAGTAGTGACTTGCCCAGACGCGCCCCCACCCTCGGTCGGCTCGGCCGCAAGCTCCCGGCCGCCGCCCTTGCGCTCGTCCTGCTGTCCGCCGCGCCCGCCGTCACCGGCGGCTCGGCCGTCGCCGCCATCCCCCACGCCGCCGCCGACTACTGCGGCGGCCAGTGCGACGACATCCTGCCGCCCGGCGAGAACGGCAACGCCACCCTCGCCGACATCCTCGGCAACAAGATCTTCGGCACCAGTCCGGCCCACACCAACGACCAGCTCGGCCCGTACGCCAACCTCGCGGCGGCCTACCCCGGGCTCACCGACAGCCAGTTGGGCAGTTTCTTCAACGACGCATCGTTCGGCGTCCAGCCCAGCCAGGTGGCCAGCAGCATCAGCCCGCGCCCGGACGTCACGATCGTGCGCGACAAGGCCACCGGCGTCCCGCACATCACCGGCACCACCCGCTACGGCACCGAGTACGGCGCGGGCTACGCCGCCGCCCAGGACCGGCTCTGGGTGATGGACCTGTTCCGGCACGTCGGCCGGGGCGAGCTGTCCGGCTTCGCGGGCGGCGCGGTGGCCAACCGGCAGCTGGAGCAGAGCTTCTGGCAGGTCGCCCCGTACACCGAGGCCGAACTCCAGCAGCAGATCGACTCGATCGCGAGCCAGGGCGGCCGGGGCCAGCAGGCGCTGACCGACGCGCAGGCGTACCTGGACGGGATCAACCAGTACATCAGCACGGCGTACAACAGCCGGACCTTCCCCGGCGAGTACGACCTCACCGGCCAGATCAACGCGATCACCAACGCCGGGACCATCCAGCCCTTCAAGCTGACCGACCTGGTCGCGCTGGCCTCGGTGATCGGCGCGCTGTTCGGCTCCGGCGGCGGGGGCGAACTCCAGTCCGCCCAGGTCAAGCAGGCCGCCGAGGCGCAGTACGGCACCGCGCAGGGCGACGCCGTGTGGAGTTCACTGCGCGAGGCGGACGACCCGCAGGCGCTGACCACCGTGCACGACGGGCAGTCCTTCCCGTACGCGCTGCCGCCCGCGAACCCGCAGGGTGTGGCGATGCCGGACCCGGGCTCGGTCGTCCCCGAGCAGCTGATCTACAACGCCACCGGCTCGGCGACCAGCAACACCAGCAAGGCGGCCGGCGTCCTGCCCGGCAACCTGCTGACCGCCAAGCACGGCATGTCCAACGCGCTGGTGGTGTCCGGGGCGCACACCGACGACGGCCACCCGGTCGCCGTGTTCGGCCCGCAGACCGGCTACTTCGCCCCGCAGCTGCTGATGCTGGAGGAGTTGCAGGGCCCGGGGATCAGCGCGCGCGGCGCCGCCTTCGCGGGGCTGAGCTTCTACGTCGAGCTCGGCCGCGGCGCGGACTACGCGTGGAGCGCCACCTCGGCCGGCCAGGACATCACCGACACGTACGCCGTGCCGCTCTGCACCACCGACGGCTCGCCGGTCACGACGGCCAGCGAGTCCTACCTCTACCACGGCCAGTGCCTGCCCTTCGACAAGCTGACCCAGTCCGACTCCTGGTCGCCGACCACCGCCGACTCCACCCCGGCGGGCTCGTACAACCTGGTGATGTACCGCTCGGACTACGGGCTGGTGACGGCGCGCGGGACGGTCGGCGGCAAGCCGGTCGCCTTCACCTCGCTGCGCTCCAGCTACAAGCACGAGGCCGACTCGATCATCGGCTTCCAGATGTTCAACGACCCCGGCGCGGTGCACAACGCGGCGAGCTTCCAGCAGGCCGCGCAGAACATCAACTACACCTTCAACTGGTTCTACGCCGACGCGAACGACACGGCGTACTACAACTCCGGCAGCAACCCGGTGCGGGCGCCCGGCGTCGACCCCGGCCTGCCGGTGGTCGCCGACCCCGCGTACGAGTGGCAGGGCTTCGACCCGGCGACCAACACCGCCCAGTACACCCCGCCCTCCCAGCACCCGCAGTCCGTCGACCAGGACTACTACGTCTCCTGGAACAACAAGCCGGCCCCCGGCTACGGCTCCGCCTCGTTCGGCGACGGCTCGGTGCACCGGGCCAACCTGCTGGACACCCGGGTCAGGGCGCTGATCGCGGGCGGCGGGAAGGTGAGCCGCAGTTCGCTCACCCAGGCGATGGAGAGCGCGGCGCTGACCGACCTGCGCGGCGAGGACGTGCTGCCCGACCTGCTCCAGGTGATCAACAGCTCTCCGGTCACCGATCCGCAAGTGGCGAATCTGGTCCAGGAGTTGCAGAACTGGCAGGCCGACGGCACCAAGCGCACCGAGACCAGCGCCGGCAGCCAGGTCTACCGTGACGCGGACGCCATCCGCGTGATGGACGCCTGGTGGCCGCTGCTGGCCCAGGCGGAGTTCCAACCGGGCCTGGGAGCCGGGCTGTTCACCGCACTGACCGGTGCACTACAGATCAACGAGTCGCCGTCGGGCGGGCAGACCGGCCCGGTCAGCGGCGGCGTCAGCGCCAACGAGTCGATCCCGCACAAGGGTTCGTCCTTCCAGTACGGCTGGTGGAGCTACGTCGACAAGGACCTGCGCTCGGTGCTCGGCCAGTCGGTGGCCGGCCCGCTCGCCCAGCCGTTCTGCGGCGGCGGGAGCCTGTCGGCCTGCCGCAGCGTCGTGATCAGCTCGCTGGAGCAGGCCGCCGCCGAGACGCCGGCCCAGGTCTACCCCGGCGACAGCACCTGCTCGGCCGGCGACCAGTGGTGCGCCGACACCATCGTCCAGCGCCCGCTGGGCGGGGTCACCGACGCCAAGACCACCTGGCAGAACCGGCCCACCTACCAGCAGGTGGTGCAGTTCCCGTCGCACCGCTGAGTACGGACGGAAGGGGGCGCCGGCGGGCGCCCCCTTCCTGAACGACGGTCAGGCGCTGACCAGTTCGGCGGCGTCCAGCGGCACGGCCGCCGACTCCACCCGGACGTCCCGCAGGAGGGCCGGCGCAAGCACCCCGGCGGCGGCCATCAGCACGGCGGCCGCCACCGCGGCGGCGTGCATGCCGCCGGTGAAGGCCTCGCGGGCGGCATGCAGCACCGCCTGGCCGCCGGCGCCCGGCAGTCGAGCGGCCACCGCCTGGGCGCCACCCAGGTTCTCCCGGACGGCCCGCACGCTGTCCGCGTCCAGTCCGGCGGGCAGCTTCGGCGTCAGCCGGCTGCGGTAGACGGCCGTGCCGATGCTGCCCAGGATCGCCATGCCGAGCGCACCGCCCAGTTCGGTGCCGGACTCCATCAGGCCGGAGGCCGAACTGGCCCGCTCTGCCGGCACCACGCCCATCACCAGCTCGGTGACCTGCGACATCACCGCCATCGTGCCGCCGGCGTAGCAGGCGGTGCCGAGCAGCACGACCCAGAGGGCGGAGTCCACCCCGACGAAGGCCAGCTCCGCGAATCCCGCCGCCATGGCCAGGAACCCACCGCACATGATCGACGCGCGGTCGACCCGCTGGGCGAGCGCCGCACACGCCGGGCCGACGCCGCCGACCACGACCGACGGCAGCACGCTCCAGAGCGCCGCCCGGATCGGGCTCATCCCCAGCACGGACTGCAGGTACTGGGTGCCGAAGATCGCGAAGCCGACCACCCCGAACATGGCCAGCACGTTCATCGCGATCGACCCGCTGAACGCCCTGCGCCGGACCAACTCCAGGTCGATCAACGGGTGCTGGTGGGTGAGCTGACGGCGGACGAAGACGGCCCCGAGCGCGAGGCCGGCCACCACGGAGAGCACCGACGAGAGCTGGAGGCCGTTGCGCGCCAGGTTGGTGATGCCGTAGATCACGGGCAGCACGGTGGCCAGCGAGAGCGCCGCGCTCAGCAGGTCGAAGCTGCCCTCGCGCAGCGTCGGGGCCTCCGGCAGCAGGACCGGGCCCAGCACCAGGAGCAGCACCATGGCCGGGGTGCTGACCAGGAAAACCGAACCCCACCAGAAGTGCTCCAGCAGCAGGCCGCTGAGCACCGGGCCGAGCGCGATACCGCCGGTGGTGACGCCGGTCCAGATGCCGATGGCCTTGCCGCGCTGCTTCGCGTCGTGGAACAGGTTGCGGACGAGGCCCAGGGTGGAGGGCATCAGCGTCGCGCCGGCGAGTCCGAGCAGCGCACGGGCGGCGATCAGCGTGTCGGCGCTGGTGGAGTAGGCGGCCAGAACGGATCCGGCGCCGAAGCCCAGCGCGCCGGTCAGCAGCAGTCGGCGGCGGCCGATCCGGTCGCCGAGCGCGCCCATCGTGATCAGTAGGCCGGCCAGCACGAAACCGTAGATGTCGAAGATCCAGAGCTGCTGGGTGCTGCTGGGGGCCAGGTCCCGGCTGATGAACGGGACGGCGAAGTAGAGCACCGAGACGTCCATCGAGACCAGCAGCAGCGGCAGCAGCAGAACGCCGAGCGCGATCCACTCGCGACGGCCCGCCAACGGGTGTTCCGTGGTGTCCATTCGGGTCTCCCCCGGTAGTATCCATCCTGGCGTACACCGTACGCGGTGCACTGCGTACAAAGTACGCATGGATGGTGGTGCACACAAGCCCTGCTTGAGTTCTGAAAACTGGAGGAACCATTGGACGCTCAGGGATCGGGCAGTGCATCAGTGCACTCAGGGCGCACTAGTGCACTAGGGGAGGCGCCCTACCTCCGGATCGTCGCGGAGATCCGGCGCAGGATCGTCGACGGTGAGCTGCGGACGGGCGACCGGGTGCCCTCCACCCGCCAGATCACCCAGGAGTGGGGCGTCGCCATGGCGACCGCCAGCAAGGTCCTGGCGGCGCTGCGCCAGGAGGGGCTGGTGCAGGCCCGACCGGGGGTCGGCACGGTGGTCACCGCGGAACTCGTGCCCGCACCGCAAGCCCCGCCGCCGAGCTCCGTCAGGCGGCCCGCGCGCGAGGGCGAGCACGGGCTCAGCCGGGAGCGGATCGTCCGCGCGGCGATCGCGATCGCCGACGCGGAGGGCATCGCCCCGTTGTCGATGCGCCGGGTCGCCGCCGAACTCGGCGTCGCACCCATGGCGTTGTACCGGCACGTGCCCGGCAAGGACGAGTTGGTGACGCTGATGGCGGACACCGCCATCGGGGACACCAGCTACCCCGACGACCCGCCGGTGGGTTGGCGGGCCAGGCTGGAGCTGGTCGGCCGCCTGCAGTGGGAGGTCTTCAAGCGCCACCCCTGGCTGGCACCGGCCATGTCGATCACCCGGCCGGCGCCGTCGCCCAACGCGATGCGCCACGGCGAGTGGGCGATCAGCGCGATGGACGGCCTCCCGCTCGATCCGGCCACCAAGCTCCACGCGCACCTGCTGCTCTTCAGCTACGTGCGGGGCATCGCCTTCAACTTCGAACTCCAGGCGCAGGCCGAGCAGGAGAGCGGCATCACCGACGAGGAGTGGATGGACGCGCAGGAGAGCGTCATGCGGACGCGGATGTCCAGCGGCGCGTTCCCCGCGTTCTCCCAGCTCATGCGGGAGCTGGACGCGACGAGCGGAACGGCCGGCTTCGACTCCAGCCTCGACACGCTCTTCGAGTTCGGCCTGACCCGGCTGCTGGACGGCCTCGGACTGCTGATCGAGGGCCGCGCGGCGGCGGCCGGGTAGCGGGCGCCCCCCGGGCGGCGGCAGTCGGCTTGCCCCGCCCCTGGGCGGCGCCGAGGCTGGCCGGGAGAACTGTCCGCCCGCTAGCAGGAACGGTCCCCTCCCATGACAGACCCCGGCCCCCGCCCGCACGACACCCGGCTGTCCGGCGAGTCGCCCGCCTACCGCTCGGCCCGCGAGGAGCTGCGGCTCGCCGAGATCGACCTGATGCACCACCGCGAGCGGGTCGCCACCCAACGTCGCGCTCTGCCACCGGGCCCGGCCGTCCAGGACTACACCTTCCTGGAGGGCCCGGCCGCGCTGCACGAGGGCGACGACCCGGTCCGCTCGGTGCAGCTGAGCGAGCTGTTCAGCGGACCCGAACGCCCGCTGGTGGTCTACCAGTTCATGTACGGCAAGCGGCAGACCAGCCCCTGCCCGATGTGCACCCTGTGGATCGACGGCTTCAACGGGGTGGTCCGCCACCTGACGCAGAACGTCGACTTCGTCGTCATCGCCGCCGCCGACCCGCACCCGCTGCGCGCCTACGCCCGGACCCGCGGCTGGGACCGGCTGCGGCTGCTCAGCTGCGCGGCCAACACCTTCAAGTACGACCTGGGCAGCGAGGACGAGCAGGGCAACCAGGACTCCACCGTCTCGGTCTTCACTCGCGACCCGGACGGCACCGTGCGGCACCGCTACTCGGCCCACCCGCGGATGGCCGAGGACATCGACCAGCGCGGCATCGACCTGCTCTCCCCCGTCTGGCACGTCCTGGACCTCACCCCGCAGGGGCGCGGCGACTGGTCCGGCGGGCTGGACTACTGACACCGTCCGGGGGGAGACCGTAGGGTCGGGCCATGCCCGGTGATCAGATCCACCCCGACGAGCTCGCCGCGCTGCGCACGGCCGAGTTCGCGTTCCCCGGCCCGCTGCGCGACCAGCTGGTGGCGGCGATCCTGGACGGTTCCAAGACCTCCACCACCGGCGTGCTCGCGGACTACGAGCACGACGGCGACCCGATCCCCGAACCGGGCACGCGCTCGGTCGTGGTCGACTCGCAGCAGCGCCCGGTCGCGGTGATCGAGGTCACCGGTGCACGCGTCGTCCCGCTCGGCGAGGTGGACCTCGCGCACGCCGTGGACGAGGGCGAGGGCTACACCACCGTCGCCGCCTGGCGGGCCGAGCACGAGCGGTTCTGGCACAGCCCGGCCATGCGCGAGGCGCTGGAGGACCCGGACTTCACGGTGGACGACGGCACGCCGGTGGTGCTGGAGCGGTTCCGCCTGGTCGCCGTGCTCTAGGACCCGTCCGGCCCTAGGACTTGGCCGGGTTGCCGCGCAGCAGGGAGGCTGCGGCGGCGAGCAGGGACATCCCGGTCGCGGTGGCGAAGACGATGATCAGGCCGTGGTGGAACGGCGCCGAGATCAGGTTGGGGAAGAACTCCTTGCCGGTCAGCACGGCGGCGTTGGAGGCGGGCAGGGTGTGCAGCACCCCGGTGGGCCCGAGCAGGGTCTGCACCGGGTTGATGCCGAGGAAGGCCGAGAAGACGGTCGAGACGGGTGGCAGCGAGGCCGCGTGCTGGGCGACCGCGGCGGGGACGCCCTGGGCCTGGAGTCCGGCGCTGAGGGTGTGCGGCAGGCTGCTCGCCAGCCCGGCGATCAGCAGCGAGAAGAAGACGCCGATCGACAGCGACATCCCGGAGTTCTGGAAGGTCGAGCGCATGCCGGAGGCCGCGCCGCGGTGGGCGGCCGGCACGCTGCTCATGATCGCCGAGGTATTGGGGGCCGAGAACATCCCCGAGCCGATCCCGTTCAGGGCGATCAGCAGCGCGAAGGCCCAGTAGGGGAAAGCGATCGGGAGCAGCAGCAGGCCGACGAAGCTGGCGCCGAAGACCAGCAGGCCGCCGGTGGTGAAGTAGCGCACGCCGAGGCGGTCGGAGAGGTAGCCGCAGAGCGGGCCCGCGACCAGGAAGCCGGCGGTCAGCGGCAGCAGGAAGATGCCCGCCCACAGCGGCGCGTCGGCGTAGTCGTAGCCGTGCAGCGGCAGCCAGATGCCCTGCAGCCAGATGATCAGCATGAACTGGAGTCCGCCGCGGGCGATCGAGGCGAGCAAGGCTGCGGCGTTCCCGGCGGCGAAGGAGCGGTTGCGGAACAGCGAGAGCGTGAACATCGGCTGGGCGACCCGGGTCTCCACGAAGGCGAAGACCACCAGCAGCACGACGCCCAGGCTCAGCCCGGTCAGCACCTTGGGGCTCGTCCAGCCCATGGTGTGGCCGGCGTAGGGCTGGATGCCGTACGTGATGGAGACCAGCAGCAGGCCCGCGCCGACGGCGAAGGTGAGGTTGCCCCACCAGTCGATCCGGGCGTGCTGGCGCACGGAGGTCTCGCGCAGTGAGCGGTAGGCCCAGACCGTGCCGAAGACGCCGACCGGCACGTTGATCCAGAACACCGCCCGCCAGTCCCAGGCGGAGAGCAGCCCGCCCAGCACCAGGCCGACGAACTGACCGGCCAGGCCGGCGATCTGGTTGATGCCGAGCGCCGTGCCGCGCTGGTGGGCGGGGAAGGCGTCGGTGATGATCGCCGCGGAGTTGGCCATCAGCATCGAGCCGCCCAGCGCCTGGACGATCCGCCAGGCGATCAGCCAGACCGCTCCCCCGCCGCCGGTCGCCGGGTCGAAGGAGAGCGCGACGGAGGCCAGCGTGAAGACCACGAAGCCGAGGTTGTAGATGCGCACCCGGCCGACCATGTCGCCCAGCCGGCCGAGGGTGACCACCAGGACTGCGGTCACCAGCAGGTAGCCCATGATCATCCACAGCAGGTAGCTGATGTTGCCCGCAGCGAAGGGGTCCAGGTGGATGCCGCGGAAGATCGCGGGCATCGAGATGATCACGATCGAGGCGTCCACGGTGGCCATGAACATCCCCAGCGTGGTGTTGGACAGCGCCACCCACTTGTAGCGGTCCGGCCGGGGCGGTCCGGCCGCCGTGCTGCCGCCGGCCGTGCGCGCCGTGGCGCTCGCGCTCTCAGACACGGTGGCTGATCCTCTCCAGCAGGGGGATGGCGGCGGCCAGCTGCTGCTGCTCGGCGGGTGTCAGCTCGGCGCTGATCGCCGCGGTCAGGCGGCGGGCCCGCTCCTCGCGGGCGCCGCGCAGTCCCTCGCGACCGGCCTCGGTCAGCGAGAGGACGGCCCGGCGGCCGTCGGCCGGGTCGGCGGCGCGGGCCACCAGGCCGCGTTCCAGCAGGGTCGCGACGATGGTGCCCATGGACTGCGGACGGATGCCCTCGCCCGCGGCCAACTCGGTGGCCGTCGCGGGGCCTTCGCGGTCCAGCCGGACCAGGGCCGAGGTCTGCGACAGGGTGAGCTCGCCGTCCGGCTTCACCTGCCGCAGCCGGCGCACCAGCGGCCCGAGGCAGGCGCGCAGGTCGGCGGCGATGCGTGCCGTATCGGTGTCCATGGCCATCAGCTTAGACTTATCAGTTCAGACTTACTATCCCTCCAAGGATATACCTGCGCGCCGCTCCGCGACCTGCGGAGCGGCGCGGACCACCCTGCGTCAGCGCTTGGGCGCGACGAGCCGCGTCCCGGCCCAGTTGGCCGACGCGCTCACGGACTTGGTCGGCGAGAGCCCCGCCGTCTGGGCCGCCTCGCTGGCCTCGCTCGGCTCGACGTATCCGTCACGACCGCTCTTGGGCATGAACAGCCAGATCACCCCGCCGTCGTCGAGCAGCCCGATGGCGTCCACCAGCGCATCGGTGAGGTCGCCGTCCTCGTCCCGGAACCAGAGCACGACCACGTCGGCGACGTCGTCGTACTCCTCGTCCACCAGGTCCTGGCCGGTGATCTCCTCGATCGCCTCGCGGAGTTCGTGGTCGACGTCGTCGTCGTAGCCGATCTCCTGAACGACCTGCCCCGGCTGGAACCCCAGCCTGGCCGCCGGGTTGACGCGCTCCTCGGCGTGGTCGGTGGTAGCCGTCATCACCATCTCCTCATGTCACGTGCGGGAATTCCGACCAACGATCTCGGACCGGCGCCCCGCAACTCGGCAGGCGCCAGCCGCCTCACCCGATCGAGTGAGACGCGCGGATGCCATCCACGGGTACGGCCGCCGACTGCTACGGGAGGTCGGGGTCGCCCAGCGTGCGGTGGGACATCTCCAGGACCGACCGGATGATCCGGGGGGTGTCCAACGGCTCGCGGCGGGAGATGAGTTCGTCCAGCAGCCCGTCGACCGCGTGGTAGAGCATCCGGCAGGCGAGGTCGTCGTCGGTGGCGCGGAAGGCTCCCGCCCGGGCGCCCTGGGCGACGAAGGCGCAGATGAGGTCGATGACGCGCTGGTTGGACCGCTTGCACAGCTCCAGGGCCTTGCCGTTGGCCGAGCCGTAGATGATGCGGTGCAGTTCGGCGTTGCGGACGGCGTGCTCGATCAGGGTGGAGTTCAGTTCGTCCAGGGTGGGCCACCAGGCGTTGCCGGAGTCGAGGATCCGCCGGGTGGTGGTGAGGAACTTGTCGACGTAGTGCTCCCAGAGAGCGCCGAGCAGGTGCTCCTTGGTGTCGAAGTAGAGGTAGAAGGTGCCCTTGGCGATCTCGGCGGCGGTGGTGATGTCGGCGATGGTGGCGTCGGCGAAGCCGATGTCGCGGAAGACCTTCTCGCCGGCCCGCAGGATGTCCTCGCGGCGGTCCTCGGCGCTCTTGGTCACACGCTTGCGTCGGGTGGTGGGGGTGGCCATGGTCCCCAGCGTACATGACTGACCTTCGGTCATTGACGGCCCGGGAGCCGTCTGTCTACAGTGATGCTCAGTCAACTTTGCTGTCGCGCAACCTGATTGAGGCCACTGCCCACGGGTTGGCGCGGCCTCGCGCTGCCCGTCCCCCTCCCCTGAACTGTGTGAACTGTGAGGACGACATGACCACCACCAGCCCGGCTCCGCATCCAGGCAGGGCGTTACTCCTGACCTTCATCTGCGTGGGCATCTTCATGGTGTACCTGGACGCCACGATCGTGAACGTGGCGCTGCCCACCATGCAGCAGAAGCTGGGCGCGGACATCACCCAGTTGCAGTGGATCGTCGACGCCTACGCACTGGTCGTCGCCTCCCTGCTGCTGACCGCCGGCACCCTCGGGGACATCCTGGGACGCAAGAACATCTTCCTGGGCGGCCTGATCGGCTTCGTCACGGCCTCCGCGCTGTGCGCCGTCGCTCCCAACTACACGTTCCTGCTGGTCGCCCGGATCCTCCAGGGCGCGGCCGGGTCGGTGATGATCCCGATCTCGCTGGCGCTGATCTCCGGGCTCTTCCCCGCCCCCGCCGACCGCGCCAAGGCCGTGGGGGTCTGGGCCGGCGTCGGCGGTCTGGCGCTGGCCACCGGCCCGGTCCTGGGCGGTTACCTGGTCGCCCAGTTCGGCTGGCAGAGCATCTTCTGGGTCAACGTGCCTGTCGGGGCACTGGCCCTGAGCGTGCTGATCGTGCGCCTGCCCTCCGCCCAACTGCCCGGCACCCGACGCCCCGACGTGGCCGGCCAGCTGCTGTTCATCCTGGCGATCTCCTCGCTGGCCTACGGCCTGATCGAGGCGAGTTCGAAGGGCTGGGGCTCGGGGATCATCCTGACCGCCTTCGCCGTCGCCGCGGTCGCCCTGGGCGCCTTCGTCGCCTGGGAGTCGAGGAGCGCCGACCCGATGCTGCCGCTGGGGCTGTTCCGCAACCCTGTCCTGATTGTGGCCGGCACCGTCAACTTCCTCGGCCTGTTCGGCCTGTACGGCAGCATCTTCCTGCTGACCCTGTACCTCCAGCAGATCAACGGCCTCTCCACCCTCCAGGCCGGGCTGCGGTTCCTGTCGCTGAACGTGGCGATCATGGTGTTCTCCTACGTCGCGAGCATGCTGGCCGCCAAGTTCGGCCCGAAGATCCCGATCGTCATCGGCTCGGTGGCGAGCACCGCGGGCCTGCTCCAACTCACCCAGCTGCAGCCGGGAACCGGGTACGGGAGCTACTGGTGGGCCATGTCGCTGATCGGCGCCGGGGTCTCGCTGGTCGGCGCGCCGGCCACCGTCGCGCTGCTCGGCTCGGTGCGGCCCGAGCAGACCGGCACCGCCTCCGGGGTGTCCAACACCTTCCGCCAGGTCGGCAGCGTCTTCGGCGTCGCCCTCTGCGGCACCCTGCTGGCCCAGCACCTGTCCAGCGGCATCCCCAAGGCGGTGGCGCCGCTCCCGCTGGAGCCGGCCCAACGCGCCGCCCTCACCAACGCGTTGGCCAAGGGCGACCTGGCCGCCGTGAGCCACCTGTCGCCCGCGGCACGCGAGATCGTGCTGCGCGCGGCGGCCCCGGTCTTCACCGACGGGCTGCACATGGGCGCCGTCGTCGCCGCGGCGGCGACGCTGGTCGGCGGGCTGTTCGCGCTGTTCGTGCTGCCGAGCCGCAAGAAGCCCGCCGCCGCTGCCGGCGTCCCGTCGGCCGCCAAGGACTCCGCTCCCCAGACCACCACTCGCTGAGCCCCGGGCCGGCGGTCCGGCCCGGACCGCCGGCCCTCTCCTCTCCTCGGAGCCCTCCCATGGACACCTCGCAGCTCAACCACGCGTATCGCACCCTGCTGGACGCCGCCAACGGCCTGACCGAGGACGATCCGCTCAGCGAGGCCGCGCGCGCCGACGTCGACTGGACGCTGGCCCATCTCGCCCTGAGCGACCGCCTGCTGGCCTCCACGGCCCGCAGCATCCTGGCCGCACGGCCGGGCGAGCTCGACAACACCGCCGCAATGTCCCCGCAGGCGATCGCGGCCCTGGTCGACGCGACCAGCCACTTCCAGCGGGTGGACATGGTGCGCCGCAACGCCGCCGAACTCACCGCCCTGCTGGAGCGGATCCCCTACCACCACGGCACGACGCCGGTGAGCGTGCGCCTGGTCGACCGGGCCGGCAGCACCGTCTTCACCGGCAACGTGCCGTGGGGCGAGATCGTCCGCCGCCGCGCCCAGGACCAGTTGCCCGGGCACACCGCCCGGCTGCTCGGCCTGCACCGGACCGCCGTCAGTGACAGCGAGGAGACCACCCCGTGACCCTGCTGGACGAGCTCGCCGCCTGGGCCAGCGCGCTGCGCCCCCACCACATACCCCGCCGCGTCAGGGATCTGGCGGCCAGTCAGATCCTGTCGCAGCTCGCCTCGATCCGCGCCGGCGCCGAGCACCCGCTCGGCCGGCGCATGATCGCCGCCTTCGGCCCGCCGCTGCAGAGCGACCCGCGCAGCAGTGCCTGCGTCCTGGCGGGCCTGGGCTCCTGGCTCAACCTCGACGACACCGCGTACGCCGGCCACCTCTCCAACTCCACCGTCGCCGTCCCCGTCGCGTACGCCCGCGCCGACCGGCTGGACGGCGCCGCGCTGATCACCGCGGTGGTCGCCGCCAACGAGTGCGCGGCCCGGATCACCGCCGCCGCGACGCTGGGCAAGCTGCGCGGACAGGCCGCCGTCCACACCCACCTCGCCGGAGCCGTCGCCGGCCGGCTGCACTGCCAGGGCGCCCCCGCCCGGCAGTGGGCCGACGCACTCTCGCTGGCCTACTCGATGCCCAACTGGCCGCTCGCCCCGGCCCTGATGGGCAGTGACGCCCGCCTGTTCAACGCCTTCACCCCGGTCCGCACGGCGATGGACGCCTGCGACGCCGCGGCGGCCGGCCTCGGCGGGGCGCCCGACATCCTGGAACACCCCGAGGGCTTCCTCTCCCGCTTCTCCTCCGTCCCGCTGCCGCAGGCCGTCACGGCGGGCCTCGGGCACCACTGGCACACCGAGACGCTCTCCTTCAAGATGCACCCCGGCGGGCCCGGTATCGACGCCGCCGTGGACTGCGCCATCGAACTCCACCAGGACCTGGGCCAGTTGCAGCCGCACGAGATCGAGGAGATCGTGGTGGACGCCTCGCTCTACACGGTCAGGGTCGGCCAGCGCGCCGCCCGCTACGTCACCGGCCCCGGCTCGCCGCTCGGCGCCCTGGTGCTGGACACCCCGTACACCGTCGCCACCGCCCTGCTCACCGGCGGCCTCACCGTGGACGACTTCGCCGCGCCGCTCGTCGAGGATCCCGCGCGCTGGCAGGTCGCCGCCCGCACCCGCCTCCAGCACGACCCGCTGTTCACCAAGGCGCTGTTCGCCTCCGAGGCCCCCTTCGGCGAGGCCCTGCGGCAGGCCGGACCGGCGGCCGGCCCCTGGCTGCGCGAGTTCGGCGGCCCCGAAGCCGAGCAACTCGCCGCCACCACCGACCCCACCCGCCCCGACTTTGCCAACTCCAGCAAGGCCACCCCCGCCCGGGTGACCGTGCACCTCACCGACGGCCGCGCCATCACCCGCGAGCGGATCATCCCGCTGGGCGGCGCCGGCCCGCACACCCGGGCGCACCACGCCGAACTGATGCAGCAGAAGTACACCGCCCTCGGCGGCGACCCCAAGACCGCCGCCGCCGCCGGCACGCTCGGCGACATGCTCCCGGGCCGACTGCACGAATGGCTGGAGAGCGCCCTCACCGAACCGAACCAGCACAGCTGACCGTCGAGCGCTCACCTGCACTGCCGGGCCGCGCCACCTGCGGCCCGGATCAGCAGCGCCTCCCCCGCGCCCGGCCGGCCCGCCATGCCCGCCGCGCCCAGCCCGCCGCCGACCCGGCGCAGCGCGTACGCCACCTCCAGCAGGACCCGCACGCCCGAGACGGCGGCCAGCCGGCCCGGCGCGATCTCCACCAGGTCGAGATCCGCGGCGCTCAGCGAGGAGCGCTCCAGGGCGCGCCCGAGCGCCCGCGCGTGCGGCGCGGGCGGCGTGTGGGAGGAGGGCGCGACGCCGTCCGCGTCGCACGCCATGCCGTACGCGGTGATCTCCGCCAGCCAGGGCAGGCCCAGCCGGATCGCCTTGGTGCGGCGCATCACCACCACCGCGGCGGCGCCGCCGAGGCCACCGGCGGCCGGCCCGAGCCGCGCCACGGACGGCACGGGCGCCGGCGCGGCGTGCGGGACGGCGTGCGGGACGGGCGCGGCCTGTGCCGCCCGCCGCCGGCCGCGCAGGCCGCGGTCGAAGTCGAGCAGCACCCCGCCCCGGTCGCCGGATCCGGCCACCAGGACGCCACCGGCGAGGCCTGCTGGGCCTGCTGGGCCTGCGGGGCCTGGTGGCAGCAGCGGCCCCGGCGGCAGGCAGCGCAGCCCGTCCGCCGGTTCGACCCCGCCGACCACCACCACGTCCGCCTCGCCGAGGCGGATCCGCCGGGCGGCCCAGGCGACCGCGCTCAGCCCGGACAGGCCCACCTCGTCGGTGCCGTAGGCCGGCACCCACCAGGGGACGCCGGCCTTCAGCGCCACCCGGCGGGCCGCCCCGCGATCGGCTCCCACCGCCAGGCCCGGGCCGACGATGACCTGGTCGACGTCGGCCCCCTCGAGGCCCCCGCGCTGGAGCGCGGTCTGGATGGTGATGGCTGCCAGGTCCACGGCCGCCAGGCTGCCCAGCACGCCCAGCGGCCCGCTGGCGGGCGTGCGGGCTCCCGCGAGGATGACGGATTCGGGCATCGGGTCTCTCCAGTTCTCAGGGCCGGAGTACGGAGTGCGGCGGCGGGGCGAACCCGTCGAAGAGGATGCGCAGTTGAGCCAGCGTTGCGTCCAACAGGGCCGCCGGCTCGGCACAGTGGGCGAGCGCGACGGCACTCTCGCACAGCGCGCCGTACAGGATCGAGGCCAGCGACTCGATCTCGCACCGCGCGTCGGGCCCCAGGGCCCGGCGCAGGCCGTACACCAGGTTGCGGCGGCAGTCCGCCCGCATCTCCCGCATGGCCGTCCACCCGATCGCGCCGGGTGCGTCGATCAGCGTGATCCGCTGGACGCCGGGCTCCATCGACCCGGTCAGGAACGCCTTCAGCCCCTGGTAGAGCCCTTCCCAGGGGTCGTCGTAGCGTGCGTAGGTCTCGGCGATGTTGGCCGACAGCCGCTGCTGCTCACGCTCGTAGACGGCGCGGAACAGCGACTCCTTGCCCCGGAAGTGGTGGTACAGGGCGCCCTTGGTGGAGTGCGCCTCCGCACAGATGGCCTCCAGCGAGGTGGCCGCGTAGCCGTCGCGGGCGAACAACGTGCGGGCGGCGGCGAGGAGTTCGTGGGTGGTGGCGTCGGAGCGCTGCTGCTGGGTGCGGCGCCCGCGCGGTTGTGTGGCGCTGGACGTCATCGGCGCGTTCTCAGCCCCGCTGCCCGGGCAGCGTTCAGGTGCTCGGCGAGTCTGCGCAGCACGGCGGCGGCGGCGATCGCCTGGCCGCGCGCGTTGGCGTGCCGTCCGTCCGCGTTGTAGATCCCGCGGTCGGAGCCGGCCGGATGGTTGGTCAGGTCGACGTGGATCGCGCCGTGGCGCAGCGCCAACGCCCTGGTCCGCTCGGAGAGTTGGCGCAGTCGCTGGCGCAGTCCGGCCCGGTGCTGCTCGGGCACCAGCGGGGACTGGCTGACGTCGTAGAGGCCCAGCGTGATCACGTCGGCGCCCGCGTCCCGCAACGGCCCGATGATCCGGCTGAGTTCGGCCTCGGTGGCGTCCGGATCGAAGGATCTGCGCAGCATGTCGTTGCCGCCCGCGACGACGGCCGCCAGGTCGGGCCTGAAGGCCAGCGCCTTGCCCAGCTGCTGGGAGCGGATCTCGGCGGCGACCAGGTCGCGTCTGCCGAGGTTGAGGTACGCGCTCTTCGGCTGGGCGGTCTGTAAGGCGGCGGCCAGGCGGTCGGGCCAGGACCGGGTGCGGTAGCCGGGGCAGGGCCCGACCAGCCGGCCCTCGGCGATACTGTCCCCGAGCACCACCAGGCGTCGCCACGGCGCTCCTTCGAGCAGCCGGGCGGCATCGTCGTCCGCGATGCAGTGGGGGTCGGTCGTCTCGTGTGCGGGAGTCGGGGTTGCGTTCATGACGCGTGCCTTCCTGCTGCGGGTGGCTGCGAGATCGCTCGTGGTGTTACATACCCCCGGTCGGTACGTGGACACCCGGGCCGCCGGACCCCCGAATGTGTCGGACGTCACACCCGATGGCCCGTATCCGAACGCTCCGGCCCACGACAGCACCGAGCTGCGGCGATCACCGCGCATGTACACGCCACTCCGATACACCCCAAGGTCACTGCGCCGTGGTCGTCCTGACAACTGTTGACCCGGACATATGCGCTGCCTACGATTCCTTGGAGACAAGGAAAGCGAAATGCCGACGAAGTACGGAGGAGATGATCTCTCCTTCCGGAAGCAGCGGGTCCGTTATCCGCTATCGACCCGTCGTCTGATACGGCTCAGCCAAGCCCGCACGTCGACGCATTCGGCCCTGCACATTCCTTCCGCTGCGAAGACCGCGTTCGGACCGCCCTTCGCCGGACGGGAGGCAGTCATTCATCACGGGGGAAGCATGAGGATCAACCTACTCGGACCGCTGGAGCTGCAGGAAGAGGACTTAACCCTGGATATCCCGGGAGAAAAGCTGCGGACGATCGTGGCCACGCTGGCCCTGACGCCCGGCCAGGGGGTCTCCCGCGACGACCTGATCGACGAGCTGTGGGGCGAGCTGCCCCCGCACAACGCCGCCAACTCGCTTCAGGGGCACGTCGTCAGGCTGCGCCGGCTGCTCGCCGAGCGCAGCGGGAAACCCTGGATGCGCGACATCCTGCGCACCTCCCGCTCGGGATACCTCATCGACGCGCAGGCCGTGGCCGTCGACGCCGTGCACTTCTGCGCCCTGGTCGACGAGGCGGCCGGCCTGACCGGCGCCCCGGAGCGCACGGCCGCCAAGTTACGGCAGGCGCTGGCCCTGTGGCGCGGGCCGGCGCTGGTGGACGCCGGCCAGGGCATGATCTGCCGGATCGCCTACGCCGGCCTGGAGGCGACCCGGATGATCGCCCGCGAGCAGCTCATCGACGCCCAGCTCGCCCTCGGCCAGCACCGGTTGCTGGTGCCCGAGCTGGAGCGGCTGCACTCCCAGTTCCCGTTGCAGGAGCGCTTCTGCGAGCAGCTGATGACGGCGCTCTACCGCTGCGGGCAGCAGGCGGACGCGCTCAACGTCTACCAGCAGATCCGCCAGCGCCTGGGCCGCGAGCTGGGCCTGGAGCCGGGTCCGGGCCTCCAGGCCCAGCTCCAGCAGATCCTCCAGCCGATCCACCGCGCCGCTTGAGCGCCGCTTGATCCGCCGCGCAGCACGGCCCGTCCCCCCGAAAGCACCGGGGGGACGGGCCGTGAACACGTGGCGGGTCAGACCGACTTGGTCACCCGCAGCAGCCGCCAGACCGCGCCCATGCTCGCCCCGCCGTCGAAGGCCAGGTACTCGGGGAGCACCAGCTCCGGGGCCCACTTCTCCTTGTAGGCGAGCTGGCTGGCCGCGGGGTAGACCGCCTCCCCGTGGTCGGCCAGCAGGCGCAGGAACTTGTTCGTGAGCGGGCTGGTCGGCGTCAGTTCGTGGCGGGGGTCCAGGGCCGTGAACGGCGTGAAGCCGAAGTGCAGCCACTGCGCGCCCTCCCCCCGGAAGGACTCCACCGCCGAGGCGTTGATCGCCTCCATCACCCCCGGGGGCGTGTCGGGCATCCGCCGGCTCAGGTCGTGCAGCCAGCCCGAACGCGAGCCGTAGACCGGCGAGTAGGAGATGTAGGCGATCGGGCGGCCCTCCAGGAGCCCGAGGAAGAGCCGGCGGTGGCGCTGGGCCGGGCCGCCGACCTGGCCGACCATGAACTCGATCTCCTTCACATGGCGGCCCTTGGAGCGCAGCCAGGCGGCGTCGATCGCTGCTATGCGCTCGGCGTGGTCGGCCACCGGCGCCTCCTGGACCTGGAGTCCCAGGCGCTTGGCCCGGGAGATCTTGTTGCGCAGCTTCACGAACTTCGAGCCGCGCAGCGAGAACTCCGGCAGCTGCACGCCGTAGGAGCCGCCCAGCTGGTTGAGCGTGAAGCCGTGTCCGGCGTAGAGCTCCGCGTCCTCGCGCTGGAGCTGGACGCCGACGATCCTGCGCCGCTCGCGACGGGCGAAGGCGCGGAACTCCTCCAGCACCGCGCCCTGGCGCTCGGGGGCCGCGAACACCCCGCCGAACTGGATCAGGAAGCGGCCGGCCCGGCGATAGGCGACGCACCCGCCGTCCGATCCGAAGAAATAGGCGTTGCCGCTGTTCAGCGCCAGGAAAGCACTCGGATTGTCCGCGTGCTTCCGCACCGTCTCCAATACCCGATCGAATTCCTCTCCTGATTCCTCTCGCGTGACCGACTGCTCCTGTCGCGGTGCTTGTGCCATGGGATGCCGCCCTCTTCGTGTCGGGGACGGTGAAATTAGCAGGCCGCGAAGAGATGTCGCTGACACGGCGATCTCAGCGGCATTCAAGCGCCTTCTCAGCGACGCGGAGAAGAGTTCGCCGCCAAGGCTGGAACAGCGGGCTTCGGCCGGGCGCCGGCCCACCGACCGGCGGCGGTCGGCCGGCTCGGCCCGACGGTCCGCAGATATCAGGGAGTGAGTTTGTCCAGTACACAGCTGACCCGAGCAGTGCCGCGGGACGACGCGACCGACCCGTTCGTCCCGGCGCCCGGACTGCGCTCGTACCGGTCCTACGTCAACGGCACGTTCCCGGAGGCCGAAGGGTGGGTGTACGTGGTCGGTTCGCCCGCGCTGCTGGACGACGCCTTCGCCAGCCTCACCCTCAAGCGCCGCCTGGAGGAGGGCCGGATCCCGCCCGAGAACCTGCCGCCGTCCATCGTCGGACGGGTGGCCAAGGCGTCCGCCCGCACCGTGGCCCTCGCGCTCGACGCGGCCGCCGAGGCGGCACCGCGCTGGGCCGCCGTACCGCCCGCGATCCGGCTGGAGCGGGTCGGGGCGCTGCTGCACGAACGGCTCGCCGAGAAGGCCCAGCAGATCGTCGACGTCCTGGTCGAGGAGGGCCACCCGCTGGCGCTGGCCCGCTGGCAGGTGTCCGGGATGCTGGAGTGCTTCGGGCCGGAGTCGATCGACTTCTACCGCGCCCAGATGCAGCAGGAGTTCCGGCACGCCGGGCGCCGCATCCTGGTGCGCCGCCAGCCCGACGGCGTGGTGTGCCTCAATCCGCCGCAGAACGCGCCGCTCTCCAGCGCCCTGCTCGGCATCACCTCGGTGATGGCCGGCAACGCCCTGGTCGTCCGGGCGCCGCGCAGTGCGCCGCTGGGCGTGATGTTCGTGATGAACGAGGTGGTCATCCCGGTGCTGGAGGAAGTGGGCGCGCCCGCAGGCACGTTGAACGTCGTCTGCGGCGACCCCGCGCCGATGCTCTCCGCCTGGCTGGCCAGCCCGAAGGTCGACGACATCATGTACTTCGGCAGCAGCGAGAACGGCCTCGCCTTCCAGAACCGCTGCGTCGCCGCCGGCAAGAAGCCCATCCTGGAGCTGGCCGGCAACGACGTGGTGACGGTCTGGAAGGACGCCGACCTGGACCTGGCCGCCGAGGCGCTCACCGAGAGCTTCTACGGCTCCGGCCAGCTGTGCATGATCCCCAACCAGGTGCTGGTGCACCCCGACGCCGCCGCCGGACTCGTCGAGCGCCTGGTCCGCCTCGTCGGCCACATCCGCCCCGGACACCCCGCCGAGCCGGACGTCCTGCTGACGCCCGTGCTGCGCAACGAGAAGTTCTTCGCCTACCTGGAGGACGCGCTCGCCAAGGGTGCCACGCTGGCCTGCGGCGGGCACGCCATGCAGATCGACGAGACCCGGGACGCGGCCGGCATCTTCCTCGAACCGACCGTCGTCCTGGTCCACGGCCTGGCGGGCGCACGGGAGATCGACGCGGTCCGCAACGAGACCTTCTTCCCGCTGCTGCCGGTGGTGGTCGCCGACCCGGCGCCCGACGAGGAGCTCGTCGCGCAGTTCCTCGGCTTCGTCAACTCCAACGCCTACGGGCTGCGCAACTCGCTGTGGGCCCAGGACCCGGCCGTCGTGGACCGTTTCGTGGCCGAGGTCAGGACCGGCGGCCTGCTGAAGGTCAACGACTCGCACATCGCCTTCCTGCCCTACCTGCCGACCCACGGCGGCACCGGGCTGACCGGCGGCGTCTTCGGCGAGGCCAACTACCCGATCCTGCGCACCTCGCACCTGCAGGGCGTCAGCATCTCCACCGGCTCGCACTCCCGTGAGGCGGTCTTCGGCGCCTGGCAGGCCCTGCACCACCCCGGCGCCTGAACCCGACAACCCCTTCGACTGTGAGGATGCGATGCGCGCACTGGACACCGCACGCGAGACCTGCGAGACCTTCCTCCCCGGCCTGCTGGACAAGCTCTCCGGCATCCCGCTGACCGAGCTGGAGCAACCCGGCGGCCCGGCGATCGACCTCTTCCGCTCCCACGGCGGCGCCTCCCTGGTGATCCCCCAGGCCTACCAGGGCCGCGGCGCCGATCCCCTCCAGGCGCTGGCCGTCACCCGCGCGCTGGCCGCCCGGGCGCCGTCGCTGGCGGTCGGCACCACCATGCACCACTTCTCCGTGGCCACCCTGTTCACCCTCGCCCAGAGCCTGCAGAGCAGCGGCGTGGAGTGGGCCCTGCTGGAGGGGATCGCCGAGCAGAACCTGCTGGTCGCCTCCGGCTTCGCCGAGGGCAACCCCGGCCAGGGCATCCTCAGCCCGACCATGACGGCCCGGGCCGCCGAGGGCGGCTTCCTGATCAACGGCGCCAAGAAGCCCTGCAGCCTGTCGCGTTCGATGGACCTGCTCACCGCCAGCGTCGCCCTGCCGAACGCCGACGGGGGCTCCGACATGGCCGTCCTGCTGGTGCCGCGGCAGACCGAGGGGCTGACGGTGCACCCGTTCTGGTCGAGCTGGGCGCTGGCCGGCGCGGAGAGCGAGGAGCTGCGGCTCACCGACGTCCTGGTCAACGAGCAGCAGGTGATGCGCACCGAGCTGGGGGACGCCGGGCAGCTGGACGAGCTCCAGACCGTCGGCTTCATCTGGTTCGAGCTGCTGATCTCCGCCTGCTACCTCGGCATGGCCAGCGCGCTGGTGGAACGCGTCTGCGAGCGCGGCCGCGGGACGGTCTCCGAGCGGGCCCGGCTGGTCGCCGGACTGGAGAGCGCCAACCTGCTGCTGGAGGGCTGCGCGCGGATGATCATGGACGGCGAGACCGGCAACGACTCCCTCGCCAAGTCCCTGGTGGCCCGCTACGGCGCCCAGGACGCGCTGGGCTCGGCGGTCAACCAGGCCGTCGAACTGCTCGGCGGAATGGCCTTCATCTCCTCGCCGGACGTCGCCTACCTGGCAGCCGCCTGCCACGGCCTCTCCTTCCACCCGCCGTCCCGCTCCAGCTTCGCCGAGCCGTATCTGGACCACGTGGCGGGCCGTCCCCTGCGACTGACCTGAGGAAGACCATGACACTCTCCGCCCCCACCTCCCTCCTCCCCGCAATGGACCGGGACGAGCTGGGCCGGCTCTACCGCAAGCGGCTGAGCAAGGGCCGGGCCACCCTCGGCGAACTGTTCGGCGGCCACATCGAGACCGGTTCCGAGGGCGCCTGGCTGACCACCTCGGACGGCCGGCGCTTCCTCAACTGCGGCGGCTACGGCGTCTTCCTGATGGGCGCGCGCCACCCCACCGTCCTGCGGTACGTCACCGACCAGCTGCACCGCCACCCGGTGGCCAGCCGGATCTTCCTGGAACCGCAGATGGCACTGGCCGCCGACGACCTGGTGAGGGTCGCCCCGCCCGGCCTGGAGCGGGTGCACTTCGCCGGCTCGGGCGCCGAGGCGGTGGAGACCGCCATCAAGCTCGCCCGCACGCTGGGCAAGGACCAGCTGATCGCCACCCACGGCGGCTACCACGGCAAGACCATGGGCGCGTTGAGCCTGACCGGCAAGGACGTCTTCCAGGACCCGTTCCGGCCGCTGCTGCCCCAGGTCGCGCACGTGCCGTACGGGGACGCCGACGCCCTGGAGGCCCAGCTCAAGGCGGTGCCCGGCCGCGCGTGCGTGGTCGTGGAACCCGTCCAGGGCGAGGCGGGCGTGGTGATCCCGCCGGCCGGCTACCTGCGCGCCGTCGAGCAGCTGTGCCGCACCCACGACGCCTTCTTCGTCCTCGACGAGGTCCAGACGGGCCTGGGCCGGCTGGGCAGCTGGTGGGGCGCGGACGCCGAACAGGTCCGCCCCGACGCCCTGTTGGTGGGCAAGGGGCTCAGCGGCGGGGTGGTGCCGGTCTCCGCCGTGGTGGCCACCGCGAGCGCCTTCGCGGCCTTCGACAAGGACCCCTTCCTGCACACCTCCACCTTCTCCGGTGCCCCGCTCGCGATGGCCGCCGCCCGCGGCGCCCTGGCCGCCATCCAGGAGGACGACCTGGTGGCGCGCTCGCAGGCACTGGGCGCCGAACTGCTCACCGAGCTCGGCCGGATCGCCCGCCACCACTACGGGTCCGTGGTGCGCGAGGTGCGCGGCCGCGGCCTGCTGCTGGGCATCGAGTTCGCCGACGCCGGACCGGCCGGCGACCTGCTGATCGAGCTGATCACCCACGGGGTCGTCGCCAACCACTCGCTCAACTCGCACCTGGTGCTGCGGTTCACCCCGCCCGCGATCCTCGACCGCGCGGAGGTCGACTACCTGTACGAGGCCTTCGACCGCTCCTGCCGCGCCCAGGCGGCCCGCTACAACCCGACCACCCAAGGAGGCTCCGCCGATGCGTAACGTCCATGTGTCCCTCGGCCTGCCCGGCACCGACGCGGCTTCGGCCTTCCGCCGTGTCAAGGACTTCGCCCGCTACCCCGAACTGGTCCCCGTCGTCCGCGCGGTGACCGTCCGCGAGACCGGCGAGAGCGAGGAGACCAGCGACTGGGAGGTCTACTTCCGCAACGGCATCCTGCGCTGGACCGAGCGGGACCTCTTCTCCCCCGACACCGGCGTCATCGCCTTCGCCCAACTGGACGGCGACTTCGAGACGTTCAGCGGCACCTGGCGCGTGGAGGCCGACGGGCCGACGGCCAGCCGGGTCGACTTCGACGCCGACTTCGACTTCGGCATCCCGAGCCTCGCCGGCATCCTGGACCCGGTCGCCGAGCGCGTCTTCAAGGAGACCATCGCCCGGGTCGTGACGGGCCTGTTCGGCGAGGCCGTGGTCCTCGGCGACGAAGCGCTGACCCGGGCCCTGGCCCTGGCTCCCGCGCCGGTCGCAGTGAGCGCGGTGGCCTGATGGATGCCAAGAACCTGTTCATGACCCGCAACACCTACTGGCTGGTCCGCGCCGAGTACGGCCTCGGACTCCTGGTCGCCGTCGGCCTGTTCTTCCGCCACCTCGGCCAGATCCAGTGGCCCGCGGCGATCGGCCTCTTCCTCTACATCGACCTCATCGGCTACATCCCCGGCGCGATCGCCTACCACCGCAGCAAGACCAAGCAGCTCTCCAAGGCCTACTACGTGCTCTACAACCTGATGCACAGCATGGTCACCCAGGGGCTGGTGGCGCTGGCCTGGACCTGGCTGTGGGGCGCGCAGTGGACCCTGCTCGTGCTGGTGATCCACCTCTTCGGCGACCGGGCGCTGTTCGGCAACTTCATCAAGCCCTTCGGGCTGCACTTCGAGCCGCAGGCGGACCCCGCCTACCGGCGCTTCTCCAGCGAGTTCGCCGCGGCCAGCCACCAGGGGCATCCCGTCGGGCCGCTCTCGACGACGAGCAGCTCGTGAACGCCACCAGTCCGCCGCAGCTCCGCCTGGTCGGCCAAGTCGCCGGTGCCTCACCGCGGTTGACCATCCGCCGATTCCTGACCTCGGTGGCCGTGCTGACCAGCGGCGACGGCGAGGTGGTCCAGGGCATCACGGTCAGCACGCTCGCGCTGGCCTCGGTGTCCCCGCCGATGATCTCGGTCGCCCTGCGCCGCGGCAGCCGCGCGCTGGACGTGCTGCTGGACACCCCGGCGTTCGTCGCCAACAGCCTGACCGCCCAACAGGAGCCGCTGGCCCGGCACTTCGCCCGCCCCGACCGGGGCTACGGGCTGGGCCAACTGCCGTCCGCCGCCTGGGCGGGCGTCAGCGCGCAGGGCGTCCCGATGCTGGCCGGCGCGGCTGCCTGGCTGGAGTGCCGGGTGGACCACGTGGTCCCGGTCGGCGACCACCAGCTGCTGCTGGCCCGGGTGGTCGGCGCGGCCCGCGGCACCGGCTCGCCGCTGGCCAACTTCGACGGGCTGCTGCACGCCCAACTCCCCATGCCTTCACCCCAGGAGAGGAACCAGTGACCATGCCCGACAGCATTCCGGCCGAGGCCGACTGGGAGCGCGCGCCGTCCCTCGTCGACGGCGCGATGACCCTGGAGCTCAGCCCGGCCACCTGCAACCTGCAGTACTGGCTCGCCGCCGTGCCGCAGGGCACCCTGCGCGGCCAGATCCTCGGCCACCCGCAGGACGCCCGCCCGCTGGACGCGGTCCGCGCGCCCGGTCCGCTCAACCAGGCGCTCACCCAGGAGTTGGCGTTCCGCTCGATCGCCGAGGAGAAGGCCACCCGCGCCATCGCGCACATGGTCGCCCTCGCGCCGGACACCGACACCCTGGAGTTCTACTCCACCCAGCTGCTCGACGAGGCCCGGCACGCCATGGTCTTCCGCAGCCACCTGCTGCAACTCGGCGTCAAGCAAGGCGACTTGGCCGAGGCTGTCGAACGGCTGGCGGGCCAGGACCGGGACCGCGTGCTGGTGCCGCTGGAGGACTTCGGGCTGCACGTCCTGCGGGACAACCACGACTTCATCGGCGGCGTCCTGGTGCTGACCATCCTGGTCGAGGGCGTCCTGGCCCCGGCGGCGGAACTCAGCGAACGCAAGTGGCGGATCTTCGACCCGGCCGCCGCCGACATCGAACGCGGCGCCGGCATCGACGAGATCCGCCACCTGAGCGTGGGCAGCTCCATCGTCCGCTCGCACCTGCTGGCCCACCCCGAGGACAAGCCGCGGGCGCTGGAGCTGATCCAGCAGGGCTACGCACTGTGGGAGAAGCTGCCGTCCACCGAGCTGGTGCGCCGCCGCGAGGACCTCTTCCAGCAGGGCATCGAGGAGCACGGGCACCTGCTCGGCGACTACGAGGCCTGGCCCGGCCGCCGCCTGGTCGACACCACCGCCGAGGAGCGGGTGGCCACCGGCCACGCGTGGGCCGAGCGGATGCAGCGGGCCCGGCTGCGGTACATGGGTCTTGAGGAGGCGACGTGACCGCCCCCGCACAGGCGTCGGCCGGCCCGACCGGCAGCGGCGCCAGCTTCGAGGAGCTCACCCGGCTGATGCGCGGCGCCGGCCTGACCGATCCGCAGCCGCTCTACTACGGCGCCCGGATCGCTTTCAACGCCGTTCTGCTGGGCGCCGGTTGGGTGTGCTTCGCGCTGCTGGGCGACAGCTGGTGGCAGGTGGCGACCGCCGTCCTGCTGGCCGTCGCCTTCGGGCAGACCGCGCTGGTCGCCCACGACGCCGGCCACCGGCAGATCGTGCGGACCCGGCGCGGCAGCGAGGTGCTCGGCTTCCTGCACGGCAACCTGCTGATCGGGGTCAGCTTCGGCTGGTGGGTCGGGCACCACACCAAGCACCACAACTTCCCCAACCACCTCTCGCTGGACCCGGACATCCTGCGCCGCCAGGTCATCTTCGACGCCGGCGACCGGGTCAAGCGCACCAGCCGGGCCGCCCGGTTCATCGTGCGCCACCAGGCCTGGATGTTCTATCTGCTGATCATGCTGGAGGGCGTGCGGCTGCACCTGTCCGGGTTCATCGCGGCCCGGCGCGGCGCGCTCAAGCGCTACCCGCGCGCCGACGTCGCCGTGGTGGTGCTGCACCTGGTCGGCTACCTCGCCGCCGTGCTGCTGGTCCTGCCGGTGGGCAAGGCAATCGTCTTCGTCGTGGTCCACCAGGCGCTGTTCGGCTTCTACATGGGCCTGCTCTTCGCGCCCAACCACAAGGGCCTGCCGGTGCGCGACGGCGAGGAGGAGAGCCTGGACTGGCTCACCCGCCAGGTCGTCACCTCGCGCAACATGGTGCCCAACCGGGTCACCGACTTCTTCTACGGCGGCCTGAACTACCAGATCGAACACCACCTGTTCCCCTCGATGCCCCGCCGCAACCTGCGCCGGGCGCAGCCGCTGGTCAAGAAGTACCTGGTGCAGCACGGCCTGCCGTATGTCGAGGTACGACTGGCCCGCTCCTACCTGGAGGTCGCCGACTACCTCGGCGAGGTCAGCGAGCAGGTCCAGGTCCTGGAGATGCAGGAAGCCGGGAGGTCCCGGTGAACCGGGCGGCCGTCGTGTCCGGGCTGGGCACCTGGCTGCCGCCCGGCGTCGTCACCAACGACGACCTGGCCCGCGAGCTGGACACCGACGACGCCTGGATCCGCAGCCGCACCGGCATCGGCCGACGGCACATCGCCGACCCCGGCACCGCCACCTCCGACCTCGCCGTGGAGGCCGGGCGGCGAGCACTCAAGTCCGCGTCCGTGGAGAGCGTGGACGCCGTCATCCTGGCCACCACCACCCCCGACCAGCTGTGCCCGGCCACCGCACCGCAGGTGGCCGACCGGCTGGGTCTCGGCCCGGTGGCGGCCTTCGACCTGTCCGCGGTGTGCACCGGCTTCCTGTACGCGCTCGGCACCGCGGCGGGGCTGATCGCCGCCCGCACCGCCGAGCGCGTCCTGGTCATCGGCGCGGACACCTACTCCCGCATCCTGGACCCGGCCGACCGCTCCACCCGGGCGATCTTCGGCGACGGCGCGGGCGCCGTGGTGCTGCGGGCCGGAGGGGCCGAGGAGCCGGGCGCGCTCGGTCCACTCGACCTGGCCAGCGACGGCGGCGGCGCCGAGCTGATCGGCATCGCGTCCGGCGGCTCCCGCTCCCCCTTCCGCGCCGACACCCTCGACCGCGCCGACCCGTACTTCCGGATGGAGGGCCCGACCGTCTTCCGGCAGGCCGTGGAGCGGATGGCGCACTCCACGCGCACCGTCGTGCAGCGCAGCGGGTGGCAACTCCCGGACGTCGACGTCCTGGTGGCCCACCAGGCCAACCTGCGCATCCTGCACGCGGTCGCCGACCAGCTGCACCTGGAGCGCGACCGGTGCGCGGTCCACCTGGACCGCGTCGGCAACACCGCGGCCGCCTCCATCCCGCTCGCACTGGCCGACGCGGCCTCCTCCGGCCTGCTGCGGCCCGGTCACCGGGTGGTGCTGACCGCCTTCGGCGGCGGCCTCACCTGGGGCGCCTGCGCACTGCGCTGGCCCGACGTCACCGCACTCTGAACCGCTACCCGCCCTTCGAAAGGACCCCTGATGACCGTCTACGACCGCCTCGCCGACCTGCTGGCCCGCAGCTTCGGTCTGCAGCGCGACGAGATCGAGCCGGACTACACCTTCGCCGAACTGGAGTTGGACTCGCTGGCCCTGGTCGAGCTGACGCTGGCCGCCCAGGACGAGTTCTCCGTCGCGCTGAGCGAGGACGACCTCGGCGCGGAGAGCACCATCGCCCAGGCGGCCAAGGTGATCGAGGCCAAGGTGGTCGAGGCCACGGCGGCCGCGTGATGACCTCCGCTCGCACCCCCTCCGTCCGCACCCCCTCCGTCCGCACCCGCTTCGACGCGGCGATCACCGGCATCGGACTGGTGACCGCCGCCGGCGGGAGCACCGCCGCCACCTGGGAACGCCTGCTGGCCGCGGAGGGCACGCTCTGCGGCCCGGTGCCCGACCTGGCCCCGATCCCCGCCGACCTCGGCTGCGCCGTCACCGGCTTCGACCCGGTGGCGGCGGTGGGCCGGCGCAAGGCCTGGCGGCTGGACCGCAGCAGCCAACTCGCCCTGGCCGCCGCCGCCGAGGCGCTGGCCGACGCCGGCCTGGACCCCGCCGGCTGGCAGGGCGCCCGGGTCGGCGTGGTGCTCGGCAGCGGCATCGGCGGGGCCGGCACCTGGGAGCGCCAGCACCGGGTCCTGCTCGACCAGGGTCCGGAGAAGGTCTCCTCCCTCCTCATCCCGATGCTGGCCATCAACATGTCCGCCGGATACATCGCCATGGAGTACGGCGCGCAGGGTCCCAACTTCGTGACCTCCACCGCCTGCGCGTCCGGCACCACCGCCGTGGGAGCGGCCCGCGAACTGCTGCGCAGCGGGGCCTGCGACGTGGTGATCACCGGCGGCACCGAGGCCTGCCTGGTGCCGTCCATCATCAGCGGCTTCAGCCAGATGGGCGCGCTCTCCCGGCGCCGGGACGAACCGGCCCGCTCCTCGCGGCCGTTCGACGTCGACCGGGACGGCTTCGTGCCGGCCGAGGGCGCCGCCGTGCTCGTCCTGGAGCGCGCCGACGACGCCCGCGCCCGCGGCGCCCGCGTCCACGCCCACGTCAGCGGGTACGGCGCGTCGGCGGACGCCCACAACGCCACCGCACCCGACCCGGACGGCCGGGGCGCCGAACTCGCGGTCCGAGCAGCCCTGTTGGACGCCGGGATCGCACCGGACGCCGTCGACCACGTCAACGCCCACGGCACCTCCACCCCGCTCAACGACGTGGCCGAGGCGCGGCTGATCCGCCGCGTGCTGGGCGCGCGCCCGGCCGTCACCTCGGTCAAGGGCGTGCTGGGCCACGCCCTGGGCGCGGCCGGCGCGATCGAGGCGGCGGTGACGGCGCTGAGCCTGGAGCACCAGGTGATCCCGCCCACCGCGAACCTCGACAGCCCCGACCCGCAGATCGACGTCGACCTGGTCCGCAAGGCACCGCGGACCGGACGGGTGGACGTGGCGCTCAGCAACTCCTTCGGGTTCGGCGGGCAGAACGCCGCCCTGGTGCTCACCCGCGCCTGAACGTCCGCAACAACGTCCGCAACCCGCCGCAGCCTGATCGGGCTGCGGCGGGTCGCGGACGTTTCCGATCAGTTCTGCCGAGCACCCGCGGCGATGATCCGGTGCACCTCGTCGCGCCGGACCTCCAGCTCGCGCCGTTCCCGGTCGAGCAGTTCGGCCTGCGCCTCGTCGTCCGCCATGAGCTTCAGCAGATCGCTGGTGGCCAGGTCGAGCACGCCCATGTCGTCGTACGCCTTGCGGACCCGCGGCCCCCACAGGCCGATGTCCCGCACGCACGGCACGATCCGCGCGAAGAGCAGCGAGCGGAAGGCCCGCATCCGCGGTCCGCGGTTCATGTACTCCAGAGACTCCTTCATGTCGAAGCCGAGGGTCTCCCAGACCTCCTGCATGCGGAACTTGTCGCGCATCAGGTAGCAGCCCTCGATCACGAACTCCTCGCGCTCGGCGATCTCGCTGCTGGTGAGCTGGGTGTAGTAGTCGCGCAGCGCCAGCCGCCCGAAGGCCACGTGGCGCGCCTCGTCCTGCATGATGTAGGTGAGGATCTGCTTGGGCAGCGGCTTGTCCGTGCGGTCGCGCAGGATGCCGAAGGCGGCCAGCGCCAGCCCTTCGATCAGGACCTGCATGCCCAGGTACGGCATGTCCCAGCGCGAGTCGCTCAACGCGTCCTGCAGCAGCGCCTTCAGGTGCGGGTTGATCGGGTAGCGAAGCCCGATCTTCTCGTCCACGAAGCGGGCGAACAGCTCGGCGTGCCGGGCCTCGTCCATCACCTGGGTGGCCGCGTAGAGCTTGGAGTCCATGTCGGGCACCGACTCCACGATCCGCGCCGAGCAGATCATCGCCCCCTGCTCACCGTGCAGGAACTGGCTGAACTCCCAGGCTGCCATGTGCTGGCGCATCTCCTTGCGGGCACGGTCGTCGAGCCGGTCGTACTGGCGCGAGCCGTACAGCGCGAGGGTGTTCTCCGGGGTTCCCAGCACGTCGTACGGATCGACCTCCAGCGACCAGTCGATGCGCCTGGCGCTGTCCCACTGCTTCTCCTTGCCCTTCTGGTACAGGGTCAGCAGCTGGTCGCGGCCCTGGTCGTACTCCCAGGTGAAGTGGTTGTCCCCCTGCATCGGGAAGGTCCAGCTCGGTTCCGTGCCGAGTCGCACGGCGGACTTGCTCATCGGTACTCCTCAGGAACGTCGGGGAAACGTCGGGAACTGTCAGGCCCGCCCTAGCCGGGGGCGAGCACGTTCAGCGCCGCCGGGACGACGTCCAGGCGGTAGCGCGTGGCGGATCCGGTCATCACCTCCCCGTCGCGTTCGAAGGTCAGCGGTTCGCCGTCGGTGCGCTCCAACAGGACGCTGCGGCCCCTGCGGTAGACCACCTCGGGACGTTCGGTGTGGCGGCCCTCGCGGGTCAGACCGGGCAGCTCGCGGGGGTCGAGCCGGCCGGTGACCACGCAGACGTCGAGCAGCCCGTCGTCCAGCACGGAGTGCGGCAGCACCATGAAGCTGCCGCCGCGAAAACGCCCGCCGCCCACGTTCGCCAGCACCACGGTGCCCTCGTGGACGAGCTCCCCGTCGATGCTGACGCGGCCCGGGTACGGCGCGAAGTCCCGCAGCGTCAGCGCCACGGCCTGCTGGTAGCGATCACGCCCGACCACCTCGCCGAGCCCCGACGCCACGGCCAGCGCCTCGGCCACCAGCCCCGAACAGGCGCCCAGCAGGGCGAGCTCGCCGGTCTCGGCGACCCGCGCCAGGTCGACCCCGCGCAGCACCGGACGGCCGGCCCCGAACGCCTCGTCCAGTGCCTCGGCCCACGGACGGTCCGCCCAGATCTCCCGGTAGAACGAGTTCCCGGTGCCCGCGGGCACGACCATCAGCGCCGTCCCACCGACCCCGGCCAGCCCTGCGGCCACCTCACTGGCCGTCCCGTCACCGCCCACGGCCACCACCGCGTCCACCCCGGCGTCCGCCGCCTCCCTGGCCAGCTCCGAAGCGTGCCCCGGCCACCCCGTCCGCACGACCCGAACCTCAACCCCCGCCCGCTCCAACCGATCCACCACCGCACCCGACGGCACCTCAGCAGCCGTCCCACCCCGCGGATTGGCGATCACCGTCACCCTGCGCGCCCAACGCCCCATGCCTGCCCCTCACGTCGTCATGTCCACACCCTCCGACGATCGCAAGCCGCCCTGACATCCCACTGAGACCCCCATCTCCGCCCCACCCGCCCCCACCGCCCCACCGCGCGCCTGCCGTATTCGTGTGCGCTCACGCCTCTCCGTCTGGGAGTCTGTAGGTAGCAGTGCGCCACCTGGGAGTTGAGGGAGTGACCTTGGGGTACGGGGTGCAATTCACGCGTAGCGAGGCGCCGTCGGACGAGTTCCGCGACAGCGTCGGCGAGATCCTCGGCAGGAGTCGCCTGTTCGCGCTGGCCACGGTCGGGGCGGCGGGGGCGCACGCCAACACTGCGTTCTTCGCCATGGACGACGAGCTGTCGTTGTACTTCGTCAGTGAGCGCACCACGCTGCACAGTCGCAACATCGACACCGATCCGCGCGCAGCGGCGACGGTGTTCTGTGAAGCACCGCTGTACGGCGAGCAGTTGCAGGGGCTTCAGCTGTTCGGGCGGGTGGAGGAGTGCGATGGCGCGGTCCTTGCCCACGCGCTGGAGGTGTACCAGGGACGCTTTGCAGAGTTCGCCCAGGACCCGGAGCTTCACGAGCGCTTCCGTACCGGCACAGCACCGTCGGCCCTGTACCGCTTTCGGGTGGAGTCGCTAACGCTCCTGGACGAGCCCCGCTTCGGGCGGCGCAACTACATCAGTGCGACGGTCGCCCGGTAATCAGAGCGCGGTCGGCTGCTCGGGTTCGTCGATCTCGGGAACGTCGACGTTCGCGAAGACAGCGAGGCTGTCGGCCGGGTCGACGGCGTCCGCAAGGCGCCGCAGTTCGGCGAGCACGCGCGCGTCGTCGGCGGCGAGTTGCCCGTTCTGATGCTGCTGTACCCAGTCCACGGGAAGTGCGGGCTGTCCGGTCTCGGCCATCGGCGTACCCCTGGTGATCGTGGCGGCGGCGGTGCGTGATCCAGGCTATCCACGGAATGCTCGGGAGGGGACCCTGATGAGATCCACGGGAAAGATGGTCCGGCTGTCCCGGCTGCTGCCGGGCGGACGCACAGTGATGGTGCCCTTCGACGACGCGCTGATCAACGGCCCGTACGACGGACTGAGTGACACGGTGGCCAAGGTGCGCGAGGTTGAACTCGGAGGCGCAGACGCGGCGCTGGGCTTCCGTCAGCTGCACACCACGTACACGGGGCGCGGAGTGCTGTTGCCGTTCGTGGCGAACCTGACCGCGAGCACGGTGCTCGGCGCCCATACGCGCAAGATCGTCGTCGGCTCGGTGGAGCGAGCACTTCGACAGGGCTGTGACGGGGTGGCGGCGCACGTCAACGTGTCCTCCGTGCACGAGCCGGAGATGCTGGCAGCGCTCGGGCGGATCGCGGAGTCCTGCGAGGAGCATGAGCTGCCGCTGCTGGCCATCATGTACCCGCGCCGGGAGGGCGAGGGCGGCGACGACAACTACCTGGACTGGAAGGAGCGGGACCGCGCGGCATACGCCGACCTGGTGCGGCACGCGGTACGGATCGCGGTGGAGCTGGGCGCGGACGTGGTCAAGACGCAGTACACCGGTGATCCGGAAAGCTTCGCCACAGTCGTCGCGGCGTCCCTGGGGACGCCGATCATCATCGCGGGCGGCCCGCGCACCCCGCTCCAGCAGGCGCTGGAGAACGCGCACGGCGCCGTCTCGGCCGGGGCCGCGGGGGTGTGCTTCGGGCGGCAGACGTACAACCGCCATGACGTCCCCGGCTTCTTGCGGCTACTGCGGGCCGTGGTCCGCGACGGGCGTCATCCCGCCGAGCTGCTTGCCCCGGCCGAGGCCACGGCGTGAGGACCATGCCGGCCGCCCTCGTGGGCTGGGGGCCTGCCGCCGGGACAGCCCTGGTGGCGGCATTGTGGGGCACCAGCGGAGTGCTGGTGCGCGAGGTCCAGCTGCCTGCGGCAGCGATCGCCTGTGGGCGGGCGTTGACCGGGGCGCTGGCGCTCGGCGCCTGGCAGTTGACGCCCAGCGCGCGGCAGGAGCGGCTCGCACAGGCGGTTCCGCGCGGGGCGGCCGGGTCGCTTGTCCTGTCGGGGGCGCTGCTGGCGGTGCACTGGCTGACCTTCGTCATGGCGTTGCAGCGCTTTCCGATCGGGACCGTGCTGCTGGGCATCTACCTGGCCCCTCTGCTGGTGGCCGCCGCCGCCCGCCCGGCGCTGGGTGAGCGGGTGCCCGGGCGGCAGTGGGGCGCCTTGGCGCTCGCCGTCGCCGGATGCTCGCTGATCCTCCACCCGCACGCGGGCGTCGGCTGGTCGGGCATCGGGTTGATCGCGTTCTCCGCCCTGGCCTATGCAGGATCCATTCTGGCCAGCAAGCATGCACTCGCCAGTGTCCCGCCGGCCCAGGTGACGCTCGTTCAGCTGGGCCTGGTCGCCTTGCTGCTCGCTCCCGTCTCGATCTGGCGCACAAACGTGCTCAGTGCGCGCGACCTTGGTGTGATCGTGGCCCTGGGCGTGCTCTACAGCGCCGCCGCCCAGTTGGCCTATCTCACCTTTCTGCGCCGGCTGTCGGTGACCACTTCCAGCATTCTGCTGTTCATGGAACCGGTTTCAGCGCTGGTCAGCGGCTGGGCGCTGCTGGGTGAGCGGCCGGGTGGCGCGACCTGGGCGGGGGCGGCACTGGTGCTGGCCGCCGGTGCAGCCGCCGCGCAGGCAGGCAAGATGCCTGAGATACCGGTGAGTTGAGTGATCAAACGGCTACAGTGTGCGTTACGCACTCTCGCGTCGATTCCGACCCGCAAAGGACAGGGCATGGCACTGGACGGTCAGGTCGCGGTCATCACGGGTTCCTCGCGGGGGATCGGCCGGGCCGTCGCCCTGGCCTTCGCCGAACGCGGCGCACAGGTCGTGGTCAACTCCCACAGCGACACCGCCGGAGGCGAGGAGCTGGCTGCGTCGATCTGCGCCCGTGGTGGCCAGGCCCTCTACGTTCAGGGCGACGTGGCCGATCCCGCCGACGTCGAGCGCCTGTTCACCAGCGCTGAGGCCGCCTACGGTCGCGTCGACGTCCTGGTGAACAACGCCGGGCTGACCGAGGGCATGCCGCTCCTGGAGTCCACCCAGGAGCACTGGCTGCGGATCCTGAACATCAACCTGATGTCCACCGTCCTGTGCTCCATCCGCGCCGCCAAGACCATGACCGCCCAGGGCAGCGGCACCATCATCAACACCTCCTCCATCCGCGGCTTCGACGCCAACGGCCGCGAGGGCGTCATGGCCTACTCGGCAGCCAAGGCCGCCGTGAACAACTTCACGCGCACCCTCGCCAAGGAGCTCGCACCCACCGTGCGGGTCAACGCGGTCGCCCCCGGCTTCGTCGCCACCTCCTACATGGACCGGGTCACCGACGAGCTCAAACAGGCGTGGCTGGAGAACATCCCGCTCAAGGACTTCATCGCCCCCGACGACATCGCAGGCGCCTACGTCTACCTCGCTGAGGCCCCCTACGTCACCGGGACCCTGTTGACCGCCGATGCCGGTTTCACCCTCGGCCACGGCTGAACTGTCCGGGAACTTACGCGGCATCGGGGGCATGGCATGTCTGGCGAGCGCATCTTCATCTCCTACCAGCGCGACTCCGCCGAGGTCGCGGGGCGGCTGCGCGACGCCCTGACCGCGGCCGGGTTCGAGACCTGGCTGGACACCGAGCAGATCCGGCACACCGCCCGCTGGCCGCTGGCCATCGACCACGCCCTGCGAGACGCGGACCGCCTGGTCGTACTGCTCACCGAGGCGGCGATGGCCTCCGCCGAAGTCTTCAACGAGTGGTTCTACTTCTACCAGCACCGCAAGCCGCTCCACCTGATTCGCCTGGACGACTGCGACCCGCACTACCAGCTCCTGCCCTTCCAGCGCCTGGAATGGAACGCCACCCCGCCCCGGCCCTGGGACGAGCGGATCGCCCAGCTCGTGCGGGAACTTCGCGCCCCCTTCACCTGGCCGGACCGCGACTCGGCCGTGATCCACCTGGTCACCAGTCCCTTCGCCCCCAGCCGCTCCCTGCCCGGCGCCCTGGCCGCGCTCGAACACGCCGTCCGCGACCCCGATCGCGCCGTCGTCCTCAGCGAGGAGCAGCTCCACGAGATCCGCGCGCACAAGCCGCGCCAGCTGCGCGAGTACCTGCTCGCCTGCTACGCGCGCTGGTGTGCACCCCAGTACCAGCTCGACCGCCGCTTCGTACGCCTGACCCTTGTCGTCGACGAAGGCACCGACACCGCCGACCGCTGGACCGCCTACCCCTCGACTCGCTCCAGCGACGACCTGCGCGAAGTCCTGCGTGCCTCCGGCGCGTTCGCACACGTGCTGCTCGGTGCGCCCGGCTCGGGCAAGAGCACCCTGCTGCGCCGACTGGAGATGGACGTCGCCCGCAGCGGCATCGAGAACCCGGCCAACCCGGTCATCCCGTTCAGCGTGTCGCTGGCCGAATACGGGCTCAGCGCCACCGAGCCGCCACCCGACCCGCTGCAGTGGCTCTCCCGCCGCTGGAGCACCCGCCATCCCGCCCTGCCCGGCCTGCCCAAGCTTCTCACCGAGGGCCGCGTCCTGCTGCTCCTGGACGGCCTGAACGAACTCGCCCACAGCGACCCGTCCGACCTTCGTGGGCGCGTGGACGCCTGGCGGGCCTTCCTGTACGAGCACGTTCGCGACATCCCCGGCAATCAGGCCCTGTTCACCTGCCGCACGCTGGACTACGGCGCGATGCTGAGTAGCAAGGACGTCGGCGTCCCGCACATCCGCCTGGAGCCGATGACCCGCGACCAGGTCTTCGAGTACCTGCGGCTGCGCCTGCCCGAGCAGGCCGACCTGGTCCAGCAGGCACTCAGCCGCGACCCGCGCGCCTTGTCCCTCTACCGCAACCCCTACATGCTCCGCCTGCTGATCAACAGGGTCCAGGCGGTCGGCACCGTCCCGATCGGCCGTACCGAAGCCTTCGCCGGCATGGTCCGCGAACTCCTGCGCCGTGAGATCCTCTCCGGCAACCAGCACCTTCACGACCCCGAGCTGCTCACCGAACGCGAACGCCGCCTCCTACGCGACGGGGTCACCGACCCGACCTGGCTGCCCGACCGCGGCCACTTCATCCCCGCGCTGACGCGCCTGGCCTACCAGATGCAGCAAGCCAAGCGCGGCGAGGAGAAGGGCGCGGTGGTCGTCGACTACGACACCGCCGTCCAACTCCTCAACGGCTTGGCCCGCCTGGCCGACTCCTCCCTGCGCGCTGGCACGGACACCGGCATCCTGGACGACGACGAAGAAGCAATCCGCTTCTTCCACCAGCTGCTGCAGGAGTTCTTCGCCGCCCGCCAGCTGGCCGCCGTCCCCGACCCGCAGCGCATCACGGTCGAACTCCGCGCCTCGGCGGTCCAGCCCTCCCTGGAACAGGTCCTGGCCGACCTTGCCCCGGGCGAGCCCCTACCTCCCCTGGCCACCACCGGCTGGGAGGAGACCGCAGTCATGGCCGCCGCCCTCACCCCGGACCCGGACGGCTACGTACTCCAACTGCTCGCCGCCAACCCGGCGCTGGCCGGACGCTGCCTGGCCGCCCCCGACGTCCGTCTCACCACCTCCACTCGCCGCCAGGTCACCCAGGGCCTGACGGACCACCTCGCGGATCCCGGCGTCGACCTGCGCGCCCGCCTTCAGCTCGGCCGCGTCCTCGCCACCGTGGACGACCCCCGCTACACCCGCCTCACCAGCGCCCACGGCCAGGCACTGCTCCCCCAGTTCGCCACCATCCCGGCCGGGCGCTACCGCATCGGCGCGAACACCAGCCCGTACCCGCTGGAGCAACCCATCCACGAAGTCAAACTGGCCCGCTTCGAGCTCGCCCGATGGCCCGTCACCAACGCCGAGTACTCGTACTTCATCGACGCCGGCGGCTACCAGGACGACCGCTGGTGGCACAGCACCCACGCTCGCAACTGGCGCGCCGGCCACGGCACACTCGACCTCATCTCCCGCGAGTGGGCCAAGAAGCGCGACAGCCTGCGCCGCCGTCCCCACCTGCCCGTCCGGATGCTGCGCGACGGGACCACGACCCTGCACCACGCGGTCAGCATGGTCAAACTCGCCGCAATGAGCGACCAGGAGATCCGCGATGCCCTCGGCCTGATCTACGGCACCGGCGCGCCCGGGGCGCCCGCGTACTGGCACGACAGCCGCCTCGCCGACCCCAGCCACCCCGTCGTCGGTGTCTCGGTCTACGAAGCGGAGGCGTACTGTGCGTGGCTCACCGCCGTCACTGGCAGCAGGATCCGCCTGGCCAGCGAGAACGAGTGGGAGGCCGCCGCAGCCCCCGACGGACGAGTCTTCAGCTACGGCGACACCTTCGACACGTACGCGGCCAACACCTTCGAGCTCCACCTACGCACCACCAGCCCGGTGGGCGTCTTCCCCACCGGTGTCTCCGCGCACGGCTGCCACGATCTGACCGGCAACGTCTTCGAGTGGACCGCCAGCCCCGCCACCCCCTACCCACACGACCCGGCCGCGCGCGGCTCCGACGCCCCCGAAGCCGTGCGAATCTGCCGTGGCGGCTCCTGGCGCCACCACCAGATCCGGGCCCGCGCCGCCTACCGCGGCCGCGGCCAGTGCTTCGTCCGAAACGACGACCTGAGCTTCCGCCTCGCCCGCGGCTGACCTCAAGGTCCCTCCTCTCCCGGAAGGGCCCATCAACATCGAGGACGGGCTGCTGCTCGCGGTGAACGCCTCCGGGGCTCGGTCTCCGCTGACCAAGCCCCGGACACGCTCACTAACGGTCGGCTGCTCCATTGCCGTAGGTACGTCCTCCTGCAATGACGAGGCGTGTGGCGTGCAGGGCACTCAGGTCGCGGAGCGGGTCACCGTCGACGACGAGCAGGTCGGCGCGGTAGCCGGCGGCGACCCGTCCCGTGTCGGTGTCGATTCCGAGTGCGCGGGCAGCGTCGACGGTGGCCATGTCGATGACGCGGTCTCGGGAGAGGCCCAGGTGTTCGTAGAGCTCGAGAGCGCCCACGAAGCCGTCGAACACGGAGCCCGGCACCCCGGCATCCGTTCCGGCCACCAGACGGACCCCTTGCTCGGCCATCCACCGTATCTGGCCGAACAGTTGCTCGGCCCGCTCTGTCCCGAAGTACTCGGCGAAGCGCCGCCAGTTGTGGCTGGCCGCCGGGCACACGTGGATCTCCTTGGCGACGATGTCGGCGACCACGTCGGCGCGCATCTCGAAGCCCCCGTCGACCATCCAGGTGCAGTGCTCGATGGTGTCCACTCCGGCGGCGACCGCCGCGGCGATACCGTCCGCGCCATGGGCGTGGGCCGCGACGGGCAGACCGGCCCGGCGGGCCTCCGCCACCACCGCGTGCAGCTCCTCGGTGCTGAACTGGGACTGCCAGGTTGCCGCCCCGCCCTTGGTCAGGCTGCCTCCCGTGGCCATCACCTTGATCACGTCGGCGCCGCTCTCGGCGTTGCGCCGCACCCGGTCCCGGATAGCCTCCTCGCCGGACACCTCGCCACCGAGGAACCAGCAGTGTCCACCAGGCGGGGTGAGGGGAGCCGTCGCCGCCAGGATCCGCGGACCAGGCAGAACTCCCTCCGCGATCGCGTCACGCAGACGCACCGCGAGGCCACCCCGGTCACCCAGGTCCCGCACCGTGGTCACACCCGCGGCCAGAGCCTGCTGCGCCCGGCCGGCCATGCCGAGTAGCAGACTCGTGTCGTCTGCCTCCTGCAACGAAGTAATCGGGTCCGGCCCGGCGTCGAAGGCGAGATGGACGTGGCAGTTGATCAGGCCCGGGAGGACGGTGCCATCGGGGAAGGACGCCCTCCGCACGCCGTCGGGGGCAACTTGCTCGACCTCGTCGCGTGTCCCGACCGCAGCGATGGAGCCTCCGCTGACAAGTACGGCCCCATCGTCCACGCATTCTCCGCCAGGGCCCGTGAGTACCCGTCCGGCCGAGATCAACAGCTCCATCATCCGTCTCCTTGATCCAATCGTGTTTGTCTGCCACGAACCGAGTGCCGCTCACGAGCCGACGATCCGGCTCTGGCCTGTGGATGCGATGTACCGGGGGCCAGTCCACCAAGGCGGGGCACCGAACTCGTCACCGCAGCTCGAAGGTCCCGCATCGAAGTGACACGACGCGACCCCTTCTTGATCAAGAACCAATGACGAACCTGCTGGTCACAGACCTATGCCCAACCCTCAGAAGATCTGCACCGCTCTTGGTTTCAGCCGCTGACCGCTACAGGGTGCGCCTTACGACGACGCTGTTGGCCGACTTGTCGTGGAGGCATTGCCGGTAGGGCGCATCCCAGCAGCACCACAGCACGTTGAGTAGCGACAGGAACGGGACGACGCTCATCGCGAGTCCGGCCGCCCAGCGTCCGAAGGCCCGGCCACCGGAAAGGTTCTGTCCGTCATCGAGGCGGGCGACGCGCAGCCCGAGCAGACGCTTGCCAAGGGTGGCACCGTACTTCCAGGTCAGCACCGGCTCGGAGAGCAAGACCGCGACCATGCCGATCACACAGAGCACTGCGATGACGATCTGGTAGACGGTGTTCTGCGGTCCCACGTACTGAAGCAGCCCGGAGACCCCCATCACGACAATCAGAGCCACCAGGACGATGACCGCATCCACGAGACGAGCGCCAAGACGGGCACCACGGCTTGCCAGCGCTTGCTCGGGCGGCCCGCTCATCGGCGGCGGGCTGTACTGGAGGGACGGCTGCGCCGGGGCATAGGCGTACGGACTTGGTGGTGGAGGGTATTGGCTCACACGCGTGATCCAATCGGATGCATCGCAGGTGAGGCAAACCAGCGGGGTGCAGATCGTCTGAGGGTTGGGCATAGGTCTGTGACCAGCAGGTTTGTCATTGGTTCTTGATCGAGGAGGGGTCGCGTCGTGTCATTTTCGATGCGGGACCTTCGAGCTGCGGTGACGAGTCGCGCCGACCAGCACGGACGCCACCTGCGTGAGGCGCCCCACGGTGCGGTTGAGTGCGTGACTATGCAGGTCACCCCGGTCTTGCTTGCACCCTCAGAAGATCTGCACCCGGCCGTGTTCGGCTATGTCGGTCGTCACGAAGGGGTCTGCGGGTCGTTCAGGCGCAGGGCCCGGCGGACGACGGCCGCGGTGCAGGGCCACGCGGTGCCGGGCTGGTCGATGACCCTGTGACCACCTACCAGGCCCTGATCCATGCAGCCGCCGACACCGTCTGCACCGGCCCGGAGGTGGACATGGACCGGATCAGTTTCACCGCCCTGCAGACCACTGCCACCGACACGGTCGTCACCTCGACCGGGATCCTGCCCCCGGCAGGACCAGCCAAGCTCATCGGCACCCATCGGCCGGGCCGTCCTCGACACCCTGCACCCGGCCCGGTGCCGACACCGCGTCAGGGCCCGCACCCGCAAGAACCCCGCCAGCAAGTACGGACCGAACGCCGGACAACACCCCGCGACCAGCCAGAACTACACCGTCCACAGCGCCGTTACGTTCTTCGAACACGGACTCGCGAACCGCGAACGGGCGTAAAACGCAACGGTATTGGTGTAAAGTTATTATAATTTGATCTTGATCCTGTAATGGTCGCGGCGCGTCATGGTGGGGGTATGGGAATGGTCGACCTGGACTTCGAGCGAAAAGTCAATCCGTGGCTCTTCGACAGCTCAGGCAATCTTACCGAGCAAGCGAAGAAGCAGTTCCCCGAACTCGCGGGTGACACCGGCCCGGTAACGATCAGTTCGAGCGGTGGCGGCAACGGTGGTAGCGGCACAACTGTCACGGTGAGCACCACCACCCTGGAGACCGCCAGCCAGAACGCGACCACGCTGCGGGCCACCCTGCACACCGAGTGCGACAAGCCGTGGACGAACGTCGGTCCCGCTGTCGGGGCGCTGCAGGGTTGGCAGAGCAGCACGGCCCTCTACAATGCCTGGGCGACCTGGGAGTCCCAGGTTCAGGCACTGGCAGCACGCCTCGACGCCGTCGCGCAGAACCTGCACACCACCGCTCAGAACTACAACACCGCCGAGAGCAACAACCGAGGCCGCTTCGGCGTCCAGGCGGGGGGCTGACCGGACATGGTGACCTTCGACGAACTCCAGAACACCGACCTCAGCAGTCTCGATGGCGCCGCCTCCGACTTCGAGGCGCTGGTCCGCAACTGGGACCTGTCCACCCAGCTGCAGAGCACGGTCATCGGCACGTTGCAGGGCTGCGGCTGGACCGGCCCGGCAGCCGAGGCCTGTGCCGGTTCGCTGACCGACGTCCGCAACCAGATCGACATGGCCTTCGAGGAGGCCAGCGGCCTCGCCAAGGCCCTGCGCGACGCGCACACCGAGTTCGCGGCGGCGCAGAAGGCCCTGCAGACCGCGGTCCAGTCGGGCACCCAGGAGGGCCTGACGATCGACTCGTCAGGTGCCGTCCACTGGCCGCCCGCCACCAGCGACGCGGACAAGAACGACCCGCAGTACGGTCCGACCTGGCAGGGCAAGGCCGACGGGATCCACCAGCAGATCCAGGCAGCGCTGGACCGCGCCACCACAGCCGATCAGGGCCTGGCGTACACCGTCGGTGCGGATACGGGCGTCAGCACCCAGAGCTTCAACTGCTCGCCGGTGGCCGGACTGGAGGCCGGCGAGGTCAAGCAGGCCGCCGACCTGCTGAGCCTGGGCAGCAAGGCCACCGACGCCCAAGTCGCCCAACTGAACGCGATCCTGAAGGCGCACGCCAACGACCCGCAGTTCAACACGGACTTCTACAACACGCTGGGCCCGGAAGGCTTCCTGAAGTCGTACGGCGCGATGGGCGAGTACAGCTACTACGGCACGCCCAGCAAGGACGCCCTCACCCAGCTCCAGAGCAACCTCGGCACAGCGCTGGCCAGCGCGACCAACACCCAGAACGTGCCGCACCTGTCCGACGCCTGGGAAGCCGGTCTGCGCAAGGCGGGTGCCTCGCAGTACCAGCTGCTGCCCGACCAGTTGCAGGGCGGCAATCTGTACGGCTACCAGATCCTGTCCAACATCCTGCGGACTGGCAACTACGACGCGCACTTCCTGCAGCCGATCGCCGAGCACATGACCCAGCTCAGTGAGCAGGACCCCAGCATGTGGGAGGACGCGGTCATCAAGGCCAACCCCCTGCAGCAGACCTTGTTCCTCGGTCCGGGGGACGGCGGCCTCAACCCGATGTCGGGAATGCTGGAGGCCCTCGGGCACAGCCCGGACGCGGCGACGAAGTTCTTCGACGACCACCCGACGCTGTACAACCAGGACGGGACGGTCAAGGCAGTCACCAGCGACAGCAACAACTACCTCGCGAAGCTCACGGATCCCGGCTACAACTCGGTCCTTCAGGACATCACGACCACGGACGCCACCCAGGGCGGGAAAGCCTGCGACCTGGAGGCAACCGCGCTCGGTCACGCGCTCGAAGCGGCGACCATCGGCCAGCCGTACAACGCCGAGGGCGTGCCGTACCCGCTGCACACTCCTGCCATGAACAGAGTCTTTCAGCAGGCGGTGGGCATATTCGGCACCAACAACGGTCCCAACTTGATCACGGGGAACGGTGCCGTCTTCCACTCTATGAACACCAGTCTCGGCCACATGACCGCCGCCTACATGGGCGAGGTGCAGGCGCCGTTCGCCGACCCGCGCGACCACCTGCCGTTGTACGAGACCGTGGATCCCAACAATCCGCAGCCGTCGAAGCTGGATGCGGGGGCCACCGCGAAGTTCCTCGCCGCGCTCGGCCACGACCCCGACGCCTTTGGCACCGTCGCGCAGGCGCAACAGGCGTACACCACCGCCCATGTGAGCGACATCATGCTCCACTCCACGGACCACAAGTACCTCAACTCTGCGGTGCAGAGCGCAGCCGTCCCGGGCGGTACGGTGGCGGCCCTCATCACCGGCGGGAAGGCGGATGCGATCTACACGCAGCACCAGCAGAGCGACGCCGCCTACAACAAGGCCATCGACCGCGACGCGGGCTGGGCGCAGAAGCTCTGGGACATGACGGGCGGCGGCAAGGTCGGCGATCTGCCCGGCGGCGGCGCGGTCAACGGGCAGGCCAGCGGCATCATCCAGAGCGTGGCCTCCTGCTACAAGGTCGACACGAACGGGCTGGCGTCCGATCAGGTCCTGCGGACCGGTAGCGCCGCTGAGACCGGGGCTGGCAACGCCGCCCAGAACGCGGTCATGTCGATCGCCCTGTCGCAGGGCATGGACACCACCAATGCCGGCGACCTGGCCGACGCCGCGTTCGACGGTGCCAGGCTCGGCTTTACTGACGGCGCCTCGAAATATCTCACTGGTATAAAGAACTGACATGACCGAACAGCAAGAAGACATGCCGTCGACGGGCCGCGGGACACGTCGGCGCCTGTGGGCCGGGATCGTCGCCACCGTGCTGGTCGCAGCTGGGGTCACGACCTTCTGGTGGAAGCCTTGGCAGTCCGTCGTGCTGCCGCAGTCGGCCTGCTGGTCCGCGCTCGGCCCGGACGACCTCAGGCCACTGGTCGGGACGAACGGGACGGCCGTCGCCTACTCGGGAGGCGGCCTCGAGACCCCGATGACCGCGGCCGACCCGGATATGAAGGACTGGTGCACCGTGCGGTGGGCGGGAGGACCAGTCCTCGACGTGAACGTCAACACCACTCCGAATGGCATCTCGAAGGCGGAGGACCAGGCGAGGGGCTGGCGGACCCTGGACTTCGGCCCGGACGCCCAAGGGCGGTTCGAGGACCCGAACGACATCTTGGTCGTCGTCCTCCGGTGTGACTACCCGTTGCCGGCCGACAAGGCCGACGAACCCGCCGATCCGTACGTGTTGATCAACATCGACGGGGACCCAAAGGAGTCGCAGTACTCACGGACCCGGGTGCGCCAGGCCTACGCCGACATCGCGCTGAAGATCGCCCGCACCGCCGTGACGCAGTACCCGTGCACCAACTCCGTCCACCTCGCCGACAAGGCGCCTACCGTTCCCCCCACGACCGAGAGCTGACGCCCTGAGGGGCTCGGCGCATTGAGCCCTGCGCCTGGCCTGCTCCTCGTGACCGAGGCCGCCGAATTCCGGCGAGCGCGAGTGCGCCCACGCTTCCGCATCCCGGGAATTCGCGGGCGTGAACGTCTCCTCCCAGCTGTGGGCCTGATGAGGCATGCCGTCGATGCTCAGCCACACCGCCAGCGGCTCCAACCCGTCCGGTGTGTAGCGAAACAGACGGAGCCGCTGCAACGGTGTCAGTACGGGGGCCTGGTCAGCCTGAGGGGTTGTATGGGTCGGCCGACAGCCAGGGCCACGGTCGCGTCCGGATCCGCCGCGTGGCCGGGCGCCGTGACGCTGACGTACTCCTCGGCCAGTTGGGAAGGCGTATCGCTGAGCGCGGCCAGCAGGGTGGATTTGCCAACGCCGTTGGCCCCCGCGACGATGACTTTGGCGAGCAGGGGCGGGTCGGTCGGTACGGGGTCCGCGTCGCCCACCGACCCCGGCCAGCCCCGCGGCCGCCTCACTGGCCGTCCCGTCCCCCCACGGCCACCACCGCGTCCACCCCGGCGTCCGCCGCCTCCCTGGCCAGCTCCGAAGCGTGCCCCGGACACCCCGTCCGCACGACCCGAACCTCAATCCCCGCCCGCTCCAACCGATCCACCACCGCACCCGACAGCACCATCGCAAGCCACCCTGACATCCCACTGAGACCCCCATCTCCGCCCCACCCGCCCCCACCTACCCCGCAAGCCCGGTGAGCACCACAGGCGACCCCACGTCCGCGCGCGCCGCCCTTGATCGCCGCAGATCACGGGTGACACCGACCCGCTTCAGCCAGCGGTCCCGCCCGTCGTACCGCGCCGGGAACGGCTGACGCCCGTGCACCGCACGGTAGTTGTCCACGATCAGCAGCTCCCCCGGCGCGAGCGCTACATCGCTGCGGCTGCGCCGGAGCTGGTCGGTGAGTGCCGCCAGGGCCGCGCGGGCCTCCGCGTCCTCGGGGTCGGTCTCGACGAAGTACTCGTCGAACGCGAGGTAGGGAGCCGAGTCGCCGCCGAACAGCACCCCGGTACGCGTCGGCGCGGGCGGCTCCTCGCCACGCTCGGCGGCCCGCCGCAGGTGCTCCTCGTCCGGCGCCAGCAGGTAGCGCGGCTCCGAGAGGATCCGTCGCTGCTCACGGCTGAGCCCGGCCGGGTCGAACGGCGCGTAGACGGTCGGGACCCGGTCGTCGTTGCGCAGGCAGAGCAGGCCCAGATAGTCGCAGCGCAGCGCCGAGAACGCGTCCTCGTTGTGCAGATCCAGCACGCTGGCGCTGCTGCCGGCGTTCTTCTCCCACTCCTCGCCGCGCACCGGCATCAGGTCCTGGACCAGGCTGCCGTCCTGCACGGTGCTCCACGCGAAGACATCGCCCAGCGCCGAGGCCACCAGAACCAGGTAGAGCTCATGGACCGATGCCGTGCCGGCCGTTCCCGCAGGCCTGCGCCAGTGCGCGGGGGTGGGGCCCAGCTCGTCGTCGACGACGGTCCAGCCGCTGAGGACGAAGCCACCGGCGGGCTCCTCGCGCCGGAATGCCTCCAGGAACCGGAGAAGTCGCTCCGGCAGCCGGCGCGCCGCCACCGGCAACGCCCGGAAGAACCCGGTCCCGCTCCGGTCAGCGCGCGCATCGAGTTCGTCGAGCTCGGATGCGAGACCGGCCACGGCCGCGCGGGCCTGGTCCCGCTCCTCGGGGGACAGGGTGAAGTGCAGCACCGGATGGCTCCTTTCCGGCTTCAGCGCCGTCAGCTGCGGGTCGCCAGGTAGTCGCCGACGGCCACCGCGTCGATGCGGGTCGTCCGGAAGGTCGCCAGTGCGTCGGCAGGGGTGCAGACGATCGGCTCGCTGTCGTTGAACGACGTGTTGAGCACCATCGGGACTCCGGTCAGCGACTCGAACTCGGAGATGAGCCGGTGGTAGCGCGGATTGACCTCCTTGGACACGGTCTGCACCCGGGAGGTGCCGTCCACGTGCACCACGGCGGGAATCCGGGCGGCCAGGCCGGGGCGGACCGGACAGGTGAACAGCATGTAGCGGTAGCTGTCCGAATCCCGACCCAGGTCAAACCAGTCCCCGGCCCGCTCGGCCAGCACACTCGGCGCGAACGGCCGGAACGCCTCCCGGTGTTTGACCTTCTCGTTCAGCATGTCCCGCATCCCGGGGTCACGCGGGTCGGCCACCAGCGACCGGTTTCCCAGGGCCCGCGGGCCCAGCTCCATCCGGCCCTGGAACCAGCCGACCACCTCGCCACCGGCGATCCGCCGGGCCACCTCGCGGGCGATGTCGGGGCAGCGTCGCGCGATGATGCCCGCCTGGGCGAAGGCCGCACGGATCTGCTCGCCGGTGAACTCCGGGCCGGTGTACTCGCAGCCGGTGGTCGCGGGCTTGGGGAACACCGTCTCCGTCACGTAGGAGGCCGCTGCGTAGGAGGCCGCGAGGGCCGCACCGATCGCTGTTCCGCCGTCGTGCGGCGCGGAGGGGATGTACACCCGGGGGAACGGGCCCTCCTCCTTGAGCAGCCAGTTGGTGGTGCAGTTGAGCGCCACGCCGCCGGAGAAGCAGAGCGTCCGGGCGGGGTGCAGGGCGTAGGTCCGTTCGGCGAGCCCCAGGATCGTCCGGTTGTTCCAGCTCTGCAGTGCGGCGGCCAGATCGAGATGCCGCTCCAGGAGCGGCTCGGTGGGCAGGCGCCGTGGACCGAAACGTTTCTCCAGGGCGTCGAAGTGCGGGAGCCGGAACTCGAAGGCCTCGCTCCGCACCGCCGGCTCCGGACCGTCGCCGACGATCTCCGCGAGTGCGGCCGTGCAGGTGTGCGGGTTGCCGTAGGAGGCAAGGCCCATCACCTTCGAGGCGTCATAGGGGCTGAACCCGAGATAGGCGCTGAGCTTCTCCCAGACGAAGCCGACGGACTGCGGATAGCCGAGTTCGCCATGGGACTCGATCAGCACCCCGCGGCCGCCGCCGAGCAGTGCCGTCGCCGACTCCCCGATGCCGTCCACCACCAGGACGGCGGCTCCCTCCTCGCCGCACGGGTAGTACGCGGAGGCCGCGTGGGCCAGGTGGTGCGGTACCCAGCGGATGACCGCTTCGCAGTCGACGCCGAGTAACTCGGACAGGCGCTCCGGTATCCGCGCCAGCCCGGCCCGAAACTCCGCCTCACCCTCGGCGCTGCCCCAGTCGCCGGGGACACTGAGCGGGTCCAGCCGGAAGGTGTCGCGGCGGAGCCCGGGTTCGAAGGCGATCGCGACTAGGTCGAGCTCCTCCGGAGCGATCCCCGCCCGCTCCAGACAGAAGGCCATCGCCCGCTCCGGCAGGACGTCGGCGCTGGACACCAGGGCGGGCTTACCGTGCTTGACGCGGTTGAACCGTTCCTCCTCAGCGGCGGCGACCACGTCACCGTCGATGACGAGGGCGGCTGAGGACTCGTGGTACACGCAGTTGATACCGAGGACCTTCACGTCGACCTCCGACCGGGGCGGTCGGGTCATTCTGCACGGCCTGCTCCGTCAGGAACAGACATGCGGCGAAAGCCGGTTGCTCGGCGCGGCGCCTCACATGAAGGGCTCGGCCAGGACGCCGAGCGCATCCTGCAAAGCATCGACTCACCCGCGCGCTCGCTGGTGCGCATGGTGACTTGACGATTAAAGTGAAGTAGTGGAGGGCGCCCCCGCGGCGCACCACGACACCGCGGCGACCACCCTGTTCGACCAACTGGAGGCCCGGTCGACGGCCATCCGAACCCTGCGCAGCTGACGCCGCTCACGAAAGAGGTCCCCATGCCCTCGCACACCTCGATCTCGCCTCAGGCGGCCGCCGACCGGCTGGCCATCCGCGAGCTGATCGACGCCTACGCGCACTGCGCCGACCGTCGGGACGCCAAGGGCCAGCAGGCCCTGTTCACCGAGGACACCCGCTTCCTGGTCTTCATGGACGCCACCGCGGCCGAGCCGACCCAGGAACTGCACGGCCGAGAAGCCCTCGCCCCGGTGTTCGACAACCTGAACACCTACAAGGCCACCACCCACTTCAACGGCCAGAGCACAGTGTCCCTCGACGGCGACCGGGCGACCGGCGAGAGCTACTGCCTGGCCCACCACATCTCGTACGGCACGGACGCCGAGCGCACGATCATGATCGCGTCCATCCGCTACCTCGACGAATTCGTCAAGCAGGACGGTGAGTGGCTCTTCGCCGAGCGCCGCCTGATGGTCGACTGGACCGAGACCCGGCCCTGCACGCCCTGACCGTGACAGGTCCGCCTCGCCAGCTGAAGCACTCGCCCTCCTCTCGTGCTCCAAGCGATCCCCCGATGCGCCCTTGCCGCGCTGCGTCGATCACCAGACCGTCAGAGCTGAGCATCGGATCTGGACCTGGGGGAATGCATGACTGATGAAGACGCGGCTTCTCCGTGGGCCTGGCAGGTCTTCGGCCCGCTCGCCCCCGGCCTGACCCGGATCATTCCGGCCTGCCTCACGCGGGCACACGAACGGGCACGGGACGCACACCAAAGTGTGCACACCCAGACCCTGGAGGCCTACGGACACGGGCTCTACGCCGCACAGTACGAAGAGCTGGCCTCCGGACTGGCGGAACTTCCCGGCGCGGAGGCGGTCCGACTGCAGGCGCGCACCGTCATGGTTGTCGCCGGCCATGTCCTCTATCCGCTCCGCTACTCGAAGATGGACGTGCCGGTCAGCAGCGCAAAGCTGCGCCGAACGTCCGGCCTTCGAGCCGACCTCATCCGCCGCCACGGACCCGACCCAATGCAGGGCGTACTGGACCTGGGCATCGACTACGACGAGCCGGACGAGCTCCACGCTGATCTCGGACGACTCTCACCCGAGACCAAGCTCGTCCTCGTGGCCTACGCCTGCGCCCAACACAGCGGGGTCATCCGCCTGGAGTGGGGGTCGGCAGAGCTCCGCAACGAGGACAGATCACTGATCTGGCACCATCACGAGACACTGCCCATCCCCCCGAACGGGGCCGGCAACTGACCACCCGAGCGCGGCCGCCAGCCGACTCGGGGTGATGGCCCGGTCAGACCGGATCGAGCACGAGCTGCACCCCCAACAGCGGCGCGTCACTGCGGGGATGCGGTCGACCGGGTGGCCGACCAGGTCGGCGCCAACGGCCCTGCGCAGCAGTAGCAGTTCGCCCCGTCCGGCCTCGTGCCGGGCGGGGCGCTTCGTCATGCCGGAGCCGTTCGAGCGGGCGCAGGACGCACGCAGGGGGCGCGGAAACGCAGAGTTCACCGAGGGCTCTATCAGCGCCAGACGCGCAGCATCTACCCTGCAGGGACCGCACCTACCGAGGATGGACGCCATGACCTCGACCGGACAACGGATCCGCTCTGCTCGGCACATGCGACAGCTGTCCGCACAGCAGCTCGCAGACCGTGTCCACATCTCAGCCAACTACCTGCTCAAGATAGAGGCCGGCTCGCGCAACGCCAGCACTCGGATACTGCTCGACCTGGCCAGGGTCTTGCACGTCAACCCTGAGGTGCTCTCGGGTCAGCCCTACTTCGGTACGCCAGAAGGCGAGGACCGCGTTCAGGCGATAGTGCCGGCCCTGCGCCGCCTCATGCTGTGCTACGACTCACCAGAGGAGCTGGAGGTCCCCCCGAGGCCGCTGCTCGTGCTCAGCGCGGAGGTCGACCAGATCTCCGCGCTACGGCGCGATGCTCAGTTCGCCCGGATGGGGCCGCTCCTGCCGCCTTTGGTTGCCGAGCTGACCCAGGTAGCGCTCACCAGCACCGGCCGCGATCAGTGGCGCGCGTACTCGGAGCTGGCCAGGGCCTATCGGGCGGTCAACTCGCTGGCTCACAAGCTTGGGCACCACGACCTGAGCAACACGGCGTTGGAACGTGTGCGGTGGGCTGCGGACCGGTCCGGCGACCCCTTGATGCAGTTCACTGCGGCGTACCTGGTGGCCGGGGCCATGCTGCGGCAGGGCGCGTACGGCCCCGGCCGCCGCATGCTGGAGGGCCTGCGCGGTGAGCTTGAACGCCAGCAGCCGGAGCGGTCGTTCACACAGCAGGCGTACGCGATCGACGGGGCGCTCGCCCTCAAGCTCGCCATGCTGGAGGCCCGCGAGGGGCAGGCCGAGAAGGCCGGGGCGCTCCTTGATGAGGCGCAGGAGATCGCCTCTCGGGTGGGGGACGACGTCGTCGTGAGAGAGACCTCGTTCGGGCCGTCGCAGGTTCGGATCCACCGGATCGCCGCGCTGCTGGACATCGGTGACACCGAGCAGGCTGTGGCGCTCCCGGGACGGTGGGGTCGTGACGAGGGCCGGAACGGGGAATGGCGGCCGCCGACCGGCCTGGCTGCGGAGCGGTCCTCTCACCACTTCATCGACTACTCGTCGGCGCTTCTGGCCGAGGGGCAGCGTGATGAGGCGTTCGCATCGCTAGCTGAGGCTCGGCGGTTGGCTCCGCAGCACACGCGGTTCCACCCGAAGGCTCGGGACACGGTGGGCACGTTGGTGCGCCTGGACCCGCATCCCCACCAGGATCTCGCTGCGATGGCGCGCTGGATGAGCTCCTGACAGACATCTAACGCTACGTCAAGTGCTACCGGCCGGTATTCCCCTGGACAGTTTCTGTCCAGGGGTGGCAGTTACAGAATGGAACGATCCCCTTACTGACTCAGAGTGAGGGGATCGTTCCATGTCCACGCCCGTCAAAACGGATCTGGCCCGCGCGTGGCTCGCCCAGGCCGACACCGACCCCGAACACGCCTACACCTGGTGGGACTCCAACCTGGACGGCTTCGCGATCCTCCCCGCCGGACGCCTCTTCGATGCCATCGAGATCAGCACCGCGACGGCGGCCCGAGTGCTCGGCGCAGCTGGGACCGACGGCCCGGCGATCCGCGACGACACCTCCGGCCGCGTCCACGTCCTCGTGCCGCCCGGCACCGCCGAGACCTGGGACCAGGAGCTCGCCCGCTGCCTCGGCGTGCTCCACTACCTGCGCATCCCGGCCGTGACCCGCCGTACGCAGCCGGGCCCGTACTGGCTGACGCCGCCGGACGGCAGCGGGCACCTGAATGACCCGACCGCGCTGTCCCTCGCTCTCATCGCGGCGGCCACCCGATGAACTCCACCGAGACGCCCGGCGTTGGCCGCTACGCCCCCGACCGGTACGTCCCCGAGCAGCAGCCACCGGACGAAAACGGCCGGACCTGGTGGGCCATCCGCGACCGCAGGACCAGCGAACTGCTCCGGGGCAGCGGTGAAGTCGACGGTTACCCGTGGCGCGAAGGCGCAGAGCGGCACATCGAGCAGCAGCGCACCTTCGACAGGCTGGGCCAATGACGGCGCAGCAGCCCGCGCCGTCCGACCTTCGGCGCACGGACCTGTACGTCGGCGCTCGGACGTGGATGGTGCAGCACGGCCTCCATCCGGACCCGGACGCCTACCTCGCGCACGGCTACGTCGGCCTGTGCCTGCGGGCGTGGCCGACCGCGACCGGTGCGCCCCTACACCTCGCCACCCAGTGGGCCCTACTGGTCTGGCTCCTGGACGACGAGCTCGACCAGGAGCAGCGCGACGCCGCTCCGGAGGTCATCGACCGGCTCGTCCTCGCGCTCCTGAACACCGCGGCCTGCGCCCGGCGCCCGGTGGCCGGCGACCACGCTCTGGTGCATGCGCTCGCGGATCTGGTCGAGCGGAGCCGGGAGATGATGCCGGGCTACTGGTGGGGGCGGTACCGGCGGCAGTTGGCCGCCTGGGTCCAGGCGGCCAACGAGAAGCTGACCGACTACGTGCGGCCGGGGCGCACCCCGACGCTGCGCGAGTACCAGCTGTTGCGGCCGGCCGACGGCGGGATGCTGCTCGCCGCGATGTGGTGCGAGCTCGCCGAGCAGTGCATCACGCCGGACTGGAACACGCCGCTGGTGCAGTCCCTGCTGGCCGCGTTCTCCGCCTGCGGGTACCTCGTCAACGATCTCGCCTCCGGATCCGAGGACACGTTCACCGCAGTCGCTGCGCTGGTTCGCACCGGCGGACTGTCGGTGCGCGAGGCTGAGGGGCGAGTGCACGAGCTGCTGCGGGCACAGGAGTTGAGCTTCTGGTGGGCGCGCACCGCGCTTCAGGAGCGCGAAGGTGCGCCGGCCCTGGGTACGAGCCGATTCGCCGGAGCTCTCGATCAGTTCCGGGTCGCGCTGTCCGAGTGGACGGTGTCCAGCTCCCGGTACGCGCTGGCAGCCCCGGCGGAGGCGCCGTGATCCCGCGTGAGCCGGCCGACGCGGCGACGCACCGCCTCGGCCGCACCGCACTGGGACGCTCGCAGCCCAGCACTCGGCAACCCGCCTGGCCGCTACGGGTCTGTGAGAGCGTCAACGGCGAGGTCAGAGAGCCTCACCGAGGACCAGATGTCCTGCTTGGTGCCGCTGCCCCACTCCTTTGGCAGACCGTGGACAGCGACCGGGGGCGCCTTCGTCTTGCGAGCGCCGCGAGCTGGGCGTTTCACCATGATCATTTGGGGGATATCCAGGAGATGATCTTGCATAGCCAGCCCGTAGTCAGCCCGTAGCCAGACCGTAGACATGACTACGGCCCAGGTCGGGATCATGATCCTGACCTGGGCCGATAGCGCTGAACATGCTGCTCAACCGGGTGGGCGCGGACGGTTTCGAACCGCCGACATCCGCTTTGTAAGAGCGGCGCTCTACCACTGAGCTACGCACCCCTGCCGCGTGGGTGTACCCGGGGGTGGCCATGCGGTGAGAGGTAAGAATACCTGGTTCCGCCGGGGGCGTGGTGCACGGCAGTGGGGAATGTGGGGGCGCGTCGGGGGGAACGGGGGGCGATCGGCGACAATGAGGGCCGGGATCGGCTGCGGAGCAGGGAGCGCGGAGTGCAGGCGGGTAGCGCACGAGGGTATGGGGCGCGGGGTGCCGGGGCGCTCGTGGCGGAGGTGGTGCTGGCGCCGCTGGCGGTGGCCGGGGTGCTGACGGCTGTGGCGCTGGCGTCGTTCTCGGGGTCCGGCCCGGGGTCCGGGCCGGGGGCCGGGGGCGGGCGGGGCTGGTGGCGGGGGCGCAGCGACGGGCAGCGGGCGGAGGCGCTGGCGGCGCGGGATGCGGCGCAGCAGGCGTTCTACGAGCTGGACTCGGCCCAGCGCGAGGTGGAGATCGCCGTCGAGACGGTCCGCGCAGCCGAGGAGAACGCCACCTCGCGGCAGGCGTTGGCCGACTTCCAGGGGCTGTCCGCCCGGATCGACCAGGTCAACGTGGGCTACCTGGCCGCGCTCGACGCCTGCGACCTGGACGCGCCCGAGCTGCCGCCGGGGGCGGCCGGCCAGGCCCGGCAGCGGTTGGAGCAGGCCCGCAACGAGCTGGCGGCGAAGCAGACCGAGCTGGACAACTTCCTGCGGCGGCTCCAGCCGCTGCTGGACCACGCGGAGGCGCAGCTGATCCGGGTGACCCCGGCGGTGGCGAAGGCGAAACAGGCGCTGCTCGGTGCGAGCGGCGCGTTGGACGCGGTGCGGGCGGCCGGGCTGCGGGCGGACGATCTGGCGGCCCGGCTGGCCGAGCTCGCGCCGGAGCTGACGAAGCTCAACGAGGGGGCTGCCCGGCACGGCGTGGCGGCGACGCTCGCGCGGGCCGAGGAGGTGGCCCGACGGGCTGACGCACTGCGCGTGTCGTCCGAGCAACTCCCGGAGCGGGCACGGGAGATCGACCGCCGGGTGGCCAGCCTGCGGACCCGGATCCAGGCGCTGGAGACCAAGTCCGGTTCGGTGGAGCCGACGCTGAGCGAGCTGCGCCGGCGCTTCTCGGCGGCCTGCTGGCAGGACCTGCAGCGGGTGCCGCAGCAGACCGCCGAGGCGGTGCGGACGGCGCAGGCCAAGCTCACCGAGGCGGCCACGGCCCGGGACGAGCAGCGCTGGCCGGACGCCACCGCGCTGATCGGCACGGTGCGCGCGCTGCTGGAGACCGCGGACGGCTCGGTGGCGGCGGTGGCCGACCGGCTGCGGCGGTTGAACGAGGTGGAGCGCGATCCGCAGCAGGAGATCCAGCAGGCCCGGTTCGCGGTGCGCGACGCCCAGCGGCTGGCGATGGCGGGGCGCCAGACTCCGGACCCCCGGCACGCGGGACCGCTGGACGCCGCCGTCGGGCGGATGGACCGGGCGGTGGCCTCGCTGGAGTCGGCAGGACGGCATCCGGACTACTGGCAGTTCCTGACCGAGCTGGACGCCGCGCGGGAGACCGCCGCCCAGGTGGTGGCGATGATCCGCGGCGCTCACGGCATCCACTGAAGCCGAGCAGAACTGGGTACGCTGCGGACATGCCTCGATACGACTTCCGCTGCCGCTCCTGCGGCGCCACCTTCGAACTGCGCCGCACGATGGCCCAGGCCAACGACCCCGCCGTCTGCCCGGAGGGCCACCCGGACACCGTCAAGCTGCTCTCGACCGTCGCGGTGACGGGGGCGGCCGGAGCCGGCGCCGCCCCGCAGGCACCCTCGGGCGGAGGCTGCTGCGGCGGCGGCTGCTGCGGCTGAAGGCTCCCCAAAAAGGCCTCTCAGCCCTCCCGGACGCGGGCGAGGAACGAGCGCACGATCTCCTCGCCCGCCGCCACTCCGGTCTCCACCAGCGCGGTGACCTTCGGTCCGGTCCAGCCGCTGTCGGCGAGTTCGCCGTGGCCGGGGCGCCAGCCCTGGTCGGCCGCGAGCAGCAGGTCGGCGTCGAGCAGCGAGTCCCCGGCGGCGAGCACCGAGGTCGCGCCCACCCGAGCGCCCACCCGGCTGCCCACCCGAGCGCCCACCCCACTGCCCGCCCGAGCGCCCACCCGGCCGACCACCTCCGCCAGTGCCGCGCTCTTGGTCAGCGCGGCCGGCACGGCGTAGACCTTGCGGCCCTGCAGGGAGACCGTCCAGCCGCGTTCGGCGCACCAGCCGGTCAGCTCCGCCAGCCAGCCGTCCGGCAACTGGCCGCGCTCGACGACCAGGTAGGCGAAGAGGTCCTCGGCCACGCGGCGCTTGAGGGTCCACTCCGGGTCGGCGCAGCGGGCCAGGTGGTCGACCACCTCGCCGAGCGCGACGCCCGTGGCGGCGAGCCGTGCCGCGACCGCCGCGTCCCAGTCCGGGTCGGGCAGGCCGTCCACCAGCAGGCGTCCGCCGTTGGCGCAGATCGCGTAAGGCGGCCGCCAACCGTCCACCGGGCCAGGCAGGTTGACCCGCTCGTACTGGGTCCGGGTACGGGTGGTGACGGGGACGAAGACCGCCTCCCGCACCAGCTCCACCAGCATCCGCGCGGCCCGCTCGGTCATGAAGGAGAGCGGCTTGGCGTCGTGCACCTCCACCGAGAGCAGCCGCGGAGCGAGCCGGTCGGGGCCGGACAGCGCCAGCGCCCGCCCCGAGTAGATCAGCGTGCGATCCAAGTCACTTGCTACCACCACATTCTGACGAGCAGTCATCACACACCCTGCCCGTGCTCACCGACGGCACCGCGGTTGTAGCGGGGGTGGATCAGGCCGACGCAGGAGTACGGCAGATCGTCCACCTCCTCCACCGGCACGCCGCGTTGGGCGGCGAGCAGGCGGACGTGGTCGAGGTCGCTGCCCGCGCCGCGCCGGGCCAGTACCCGCCAGGGCACCCGGCGCAGCATCACCCGGGTGGTCTCGCCGACCCCGGGCTTGACCAGGTTGACGTTGTCGATGCCGTACTCGGTGCTGATCCGCTGCACAGCGGCCCACCCCTCCCAACTCGGCGTGCGGTCCTCGGAGCTGAGCAGCAGGGCGGCGGTCGACGCCGCCTCGCGCACCGCCTCGAAATGGTCTTCGACGGTGTCCAGGAAGGCGTGCGAGACGTCCGCCGCGGCCAACTCCCCGTAGTGCTTGGCACCGTGGAAGTCATCCGGGCCGATCAGGTCCTCGCGCAGCACGGTGCGTGAAACAAGGCCCGAGACAGTGGAGTTGAGGCAGGCCGACGGGATGAGGAAGTCGTCCCGGGTGCCGTACGTCCGCACGCAGCGGGCCGGGTCGGCGAGCACGGCGAGCTCGGGGTCGAACGGGGTGCCCTCCAGCGCGGCCGCCAGCTCCCGGGTGATCGCGCCCTTGCCGGTCCAGCCGTCCACGAAGACCACGCCGGCCGGATCGTGCTGCGAGGCCAGGTAGCGCAGCGCGACCGGGTCGATTCCGCGGCCCCGGACGATGGAGACCGCGTAGTGCGGCACCTCGATCCGGTGCGAGGCGGCGAGCCAGCGGCGCAGCAGGATGCCGATCGGCGTGCCGGCCCTGGCGAGCGAGGCGAGCACCAGCTGCCGCCCGACCCCCGATCCCCGCTCGCGCACCAGCGTCTCGGCGACCGTGCCGACCGCCAGCGCGATCCGGCGGGCCGAGCCGCGCAGCGCCTGGTGGAACAGCTCCTGGTACTCCGGGCTCGGCTGGTACTCGACGGGCAGCGACTCCGCGTAGTGGGCGCCGCCGGACTGGACGGCCTCCTCGCGCTCCTCGGTGGGCGCCTCCAGGGCCACCTCCGAGAGGTCGGTCAGCAGCCAGCCGACCTCCTCGGAGGCGTACGAGGAGAAGGCCGGGCCGTAGAGCGGCCGGGGCAGGGTCGGGAGGTCGGTCGTGGACATCGGCAGGCTCACCTTCGTGGACGGGACGTGCGAGGGGAGCACCGCCAGCACCACCCGGTCGGTCACCTCGCGCAGCTGCGAGCTCAGCCCGGCCAGCGCGGGGGTGTCGGCCGGGCCGTCCAGGACGAGGACGACCGCGTCGAAGCGCCGCGCCCGGTCGCGCCCGGGAGCGACGTTGTAGGCGTACCGCTCGCCCGGGCCGTCCGCCGGGTCGTCGTGGGCGGGGAAGGCAAGCCGGGTACGGATCGCGTAGCCGGGGTCGTCCACGGCCAGCACCGGCGAGCGGGTGGTCGTGGAGTACCGGACCTCGGCGGACTCGCCCAACACGTCGGCCAGCGCGCCGGCCAGCCGCAGCGGGACGTACATCAGCTCCTCGAAGCCCAGCACCAGCACCCGCCGCTCGCCACCGCACAGCGCGCCGGCCAACCGTGCGGCCAACCCCGGTAGGGTGGAGGCAAGTTCGGCCGCGTGCGCGGCAGTGAACCCGTGCCGGCCACCGTCCGGCAGCCCGGCCGGCCAGGGCAGCTCGACCCGGACCAGGTCACCGGCCGACCCCGCCGCGACAGCGTCCAGGGACTCGGACAGCGTGGACGCGACCAGCCGCTGTGCCCGCTCCAAGGTCCCCTCGGGCAGCCGGACCCGGCCCTCGGCCAGCGCGACGGCCTCCACCCGCGCGCCCAGCGAGGCGGCGAACTCGGCCATCCTGGCCCGGTCCTCCTCCCCGCGCAGGTCCACCAGCGAGGCGATCACGTACCGTTCGCGCCGGCGGCGGCGGTGCAGCGCGGCGATGGTGTTCAGGACCGTGCGCCCGGTGGACAGTTCGTCGTCGACCACGACCAACGGGCCGTCGCCACCCAGCAGTTCCGGATCGGACGGGAGCAGAAGGTGCGCGGTGGCGTGCGAGTGCTCCTCCTCGAACCCGGCCGCCGCAGCCACCCCGGGCACCGGCCGCCGGGTGGAGTGCAGGTAGTCCGCGCCCAGGGCGTCGGCGACGCAGTGGCCGAGCCCGGTCGCGGTCTCCGCGTAGCCGAGCACCACGGCCCGGCCCGCCTCCGCCGGCCCGAGCGCGGCGCGAACCAGCTCCCCCAACCGCCGACCCGCGTCGTACACCACGGCAGGCCGCTGCGGCACGTGCTTGCCGAGCACCTGCGAGACCAGCAGGTGAGCCCGCTTGGCGTTCTGCCGGACGGCGAGCCCGAGCAGGTCGGGGAGTTCGGGCGAACCGGTCAGGCCGATGCCGAGCCGGTCGGTGACCCACTGGCCGCTCCAGGCGGTCTCTTCCATGGTGCTGCTTCCTCTTGGACTGAAGACTGGACGACGACGGAACGGGCTATCCGCAGACCCCGGCCGAGAGCAGGTCCGCGAACGTCACGTCCTCGCGGGCCACTCCGAACACCTCCGCCCGGCGCATCACCCGCTCGGCCCAGGCCCGGTGCGGCTTCGCCTCGTTCATCTTGTTGGTGTACGCCGACCGCAGCACCCCGCCGCCGGCCCGCTCGGGACGCAGGATGTCGCCCGCGTCGCAGAACTCCTCGTGGGTCACCACGGACAGCGCGTGGACGGCCGGCACATGGCTGGGGTGGATGCAGGTCTTGCCCAACAGGCCGTTGGCCCGGTCGAGTTCGACCTCCCGGATGAGTCCGTCCAGGTCGTGCTCGATCAGTCGACGGCGCACCTCGTCGCGCGGAGGGGAGGCGCTGGAGAACGGGGTGCGGCGCAGCTGCGGCTTGAACATCCGTTCCTGGACCGGGAAGTACTCCCAGACCGGCCCGGTGACGGTGTACCCGGTGCCGTCGGCCCGGCCCAGCACGTTGACCACGTCGCCGATCACCGCGGCCACCAGGGCGACGTCGTACGCGGTCAGGTCGGCCGAGCGGCGCAGGCCGTACGCGGCGCAGAGGTCGGTGACCCCGAGCCGGACGGCCAGGATCCGCTCGCGGTACTTGGCGAGCAGGGCCGCCGTGCCGAACAGCTGCTCGCGCCGGGTCTCCAGGTGGGCCAGTTCGGGCGACTCCAGGACGGGCATCGCGAACAGCCTCCGTCCGCAGGCCGCTTCGGCCGCGGTGAGCTCCTCCAGGTACTCCCCGCCGCTGTCCTCGGTGAACTTGGGCAGGACGAACCCGCTGAGCAGCCCGGCGGCCGGGCCCAGCCGCCGGACCAGGTCGGCGATCTGCCGCGGGGCGCGAACCCGGACGAAGAGCAGCGGAAGCGGGAGCGCGGCGGAGTCGCTCAGGCCGCGGAGCTGCTCGACCAGGTTGTGCTCGGCGGCCTCGACCTCCTCGTCGCGGATCGCGTCCTCCAGGCAGAGCACCATGGAGACCACACCGCGGGCGGCCTGTCTGCGGATGTCGTCGGCCAATGTCGGCCGGGTGGCTGGGCTGTAGAGCGTGGCGCCCAGCGCGGTGGAAAGCGTGTCGGCCGCGCTGTTGCGGTCGAACGAACCAGGCTCCGTAAGGAAGAGCCGGCGGCGGATTTCCTTACCCAGGTGGCCGAAATGGCGCAAAGTGCACTCCCGGAAGAGTCGCGGCGGAAGGGGTGGAGGAGGCGGCGGGGTTACTGAGGAGTGGGCAGCGCAGACGTGAGAAAAGGGGAGCGAGTAGGAGCGGCAGAAAACGCGTCCCCGCCGCCCGCCGTTGGTCGCTCATCGTACGGATGGATCCGAGCGCGTCGAGTCCTGAAACATCGAATTTTCGGAAGATTACCGTCCACTTCATCAACGACAAACCGCTTGCGACGTCGCGCAAGTATTCGAAACCCCGCGAAGCCCCCGGCGCCGCCCCACCCGTCCCCGGCCGTACCGTTCCGGCTCCCCCGTCACACCGTTCCGGCTCCCCGGCCACGCCGTCCCCACCCCCACGTTGTCCGCAGGGCCGAGCAGCGTGCAGGATGGGCGGTTATGACGCACGTGATGGCGAAGGGCGCCAATATCTCGCTGACCGTGGCAGCGGTTCGCGCCGTGCTGCGCTGGGTCGCCCTGCCGGGCGGACCGGACGTGGACGCCTCCGCGCTGCTGCTCGGCCCGAACGGCCGGGTCCGCTCGGACGCCGACTTCGTGTTCTACAACCAGCCCCGGCACCCGTCCGGCGTCGTGCGGCACCTGCCGAAGCACCGGGTGCCCGGCACCGAGGAGATCGCCGACACGGTCGAGGTCGACCTCGGCAAGCTGCCGGCCGAGATCGACCGGGTGGTGCTGGCCGGATCCACCGAGGAGGGGTCGTTCCGCAGTGTCAGCGGGCTGCACGTGCTGCTGTACGACGCGGCGGCACCGGCGGGCGGCGCGCCGCTGGCCGAGTTCCCGGTGACCGACGTCGAGGACGTGTCGGCGCTGGTCTGCGGCGAGCTCTACCGCCGCGCGGGCAGTTGGAAGTTCCGCGCGGTCGGGCAGGGGTACGCCTCCGGCCTGGTCGGGCTGGCGACCGACTTCGGCATCACGGTGGACGACGACGACACCCCGCAGCCCCCGGAGCCGGCCACGCCGCCCGCGCCCGCCCCCGCCGCCATCCCCGAGCCGCGCCAGGACCCGGCGACGTACACGCTCTCCCCCGCCGTCCCGATCGCCGCCCCCAGCACCCCGCCGGCACCGTCCACCCCGCCCCCGGCGATCCCCGCACCGCCCACGCAGGCCCCGACGCAGGCCCCGACGCAGGCCCCCGTGCCCGCCCAGGCCCCCGCGTACGGCTACCCCCCGCAGCCCGGGCCGCCGACGGCCTACCCCGCGCCGCAGCCCCCGCCCTCGTACGGCTACCCCCCGGCCTACGGCTACCCCGCCCCGCAGCCCCAGCCCCAGCCCCAGCCCCAGCCGCCCGCCTACGGCTACCCCCCGCAGCCCGACCCGGCCGGCTTCGTACTCCCCCCGCAGGGCCCGCAGTTCCAACCGCGCCAGGCCCACTGACCAGCCGACCCGACCAGCCCGTCAGCTGCCCTGCTCCTCCTTGTACCCGCGCTGCCACTGCATCCCGAAGCCGTACAGCCGGTCCAGGTCCGACTGGAACCCGTGCACATAGCGCACCTCCCGACGGGCCGTCAACTCCCCGCCCTTGTTCTCGATGAGCACCACCGCACACGAACGGGCGGCCGGCTCCCGCGCCTCCAGGTTGATCTCCAGGCGCGGGCCGGTCGGCGGCACGATCTGGATCTGAGCGTGCGTCTGGTCGAACGCGGGCGTGCCGTCGTAGATGTAGACGAAGATCAGCAGCCGCTTGAACTGGTCCTTCTTCTCCAGGTTGATGTACATCGTCTCGCCGGAGGGCGCGCCGTACTGGTCGTCACCGCTGAGCTTGATGTACGGCGGACGCTGGAGGTCGCCGAAGAACTGCCCGAGCGGCTGCACCACGCCCGTGGTCCCGTCGGCGAGTTCGTACATGCAGGCGAGGTCCAGGTCCACGTTGAGCTGCTCGCTCTGGTAGGACTGCACCTCCAGCGGCTTCAGCAGCCGCGGCTGGAGCAGCTTGCGGCGCAGCTGGCTGGTCGAGCGCTGGGTGGCCCGGGCCGTCCAGTGCAGGTTGACGTAGAGGTTGCCGGTGGTGGGACCGGAGCCGGTGATCGAGTAGTGCGGTTGGGACTTGGTGAGGGTGATCTTGCCGTGCACCCCGCTGTCCATCGGATTGTTCCGCTCCCCGCGCAGGTACTCCCAGACCGTGGCCATCCCCGACCGCCCCCAAAGCTCTCGTCCGTTCCAGCCCGACGCACCATTGTGCCCTGCTGCACCTACCCCTCAACGGGCTTGAGCCACCGTCGGTCAACCCCCCGGAACGGCGGGTGGCGGCGCCAACCCCGACTCCCGTAGCATGCCGCCCCTTCGGACGCGATATCGTCTAGCCGCACAGGTGTCCCCTCCGTCACGCACGGGTACGCTCTGCCGGCTCGAGCTCGCGCGACGGCCCGTCAGGCGTGGTATCCGCGACGGGAACTGACGCCAAGGTGGTACCGCTCCGGTACCACGCATCAACCCCTGCCCTGAGCTGCGGAAAGCAGAGGCCCACCCCGCAATGACACTCACCTCCATACAGCTGGTCTGGGCCGTCGTCGGCGGCGCGGCCCTGCTCTTCACCGCCGTCCTGGTCGCCACACTGCGCTTCAAGAACACCAAGGCCCAGGAGAGCGGGGACTCCTGGGAGCGCACCGAGGAGCGCCGCAGGCGCAAGGAAGTGGTCTACGGGATCTCCTCCTACGTGCTGCTCTTCTGCTGCGCCGGGGTGGCCGCCGCGCTCTCCTTCCACGGCCTGGTCGGTTTCGGCACGGAGAACCTCGGCCTCAGCGGCGGCTGGGAGTACCTGGTGCCGTTCGGTCTGGACGGCGCCGCGATGTTCTGCTCGGTGCTCGCCGTCCGCGAGGCCAGCCACGGTGACGCCGCGCTCGGCTCCCGCCTGCTGGTCTGGCTCTTCGCCTTCGCCTCGGCCTGGTTCAACTGGGTGCACGCGCCGCGCGGCGGCGGCCACGCCGGCGCCCCGCAGTTCTTCTCCGGCATGTCGATCTCGGCGGCCGTGCTGTTCGACCGCGCACTCAAGCAGACCCGCCGGGCCGCGCTGCGCGAGCAGGGCCTGATACCGCGTCCGCTGCCGCAGATCCGGATCGTCCGCTGGCTGCGCGCCCCGCGCGAGACCTTCGCGGCCTGGTCGCTGATGCTGCTGGAGAACGTCCGCAGCCTGGACGAGGCCGTCGACGAGGTCCGCGAGGACCGGCAGGCCAAGGTGGACGCCAAGCTGCGCGCCCGCAACGCCGACCGCCGCGAGCGGGCCGAGCTGAAGGCGATCTCCCGCCAGGGCGGCATGCTGTCCCGGGCCCGCGGCGGCCGCCAGGTGCCCGCCCTGACCGCCGGCTCCGGCGACGGACAGCCCGCTACGGAGCCTGCGCTAGCGGCGTCCGATGATCTGAGGTCGGCGTCCTCGCTGGAGCCCGCCGCCCTGTCGGCCTCGCCCCGCCGGACGGCCGTCGGCTCGTCCGACCGGTCCTCCAGCATCGACCTGACGGCGGACGACGACACGCTGTCGATGCCGAAGTTCGATTCGCGGGACTCGCGGGAGTCGCGCGACTCGCTCGACTCCCTGGAGCGCAAGCTGCGCGCCATCGAGAAGAAGCTCGGCTGACCCGCACAGCCACCCACCACGACGGCCCGCGCACCTCGGAAGAGGTGCGCGGGCCGTCGTGGTACGTCGGGTCAGCAGGTCAACGCTGCCCCGAGACCACCGGATCCTCCACCGAGTCCAGCGCCGCCTCACGCTTGTTGCGCACCAGCGAGGAGCCCAGCGCGGCGCCGATGAAGGCCACCCCGATCAGGCCGGTGACGATCTCCGGGATCTTGTGCTCGATCGAGATCAGCAGGATCGCCGCCAGCGCGCCGATCGCGTAGTGCGCGCCGTGCTCCAGGTAGACGTAGTCGTCCAGGGTGCCCTTGCGGACCAGGAAGACGGTCAGCGAGCGGATGTACATCGCGCCGATGCCCAGGCCCAGGGTGATCTGGAAGATGTCACTGGAGATCGCGAAGGCGCCCACCACCCCGTCGAAGGAGAACGAGGCGTCGAGCACCTCCAGGTACAGGAAGAGGAAGAACGCGGCCTTGCCGGCCACCTGCACCATCGACCTGCCCCGAGCGCCGGCCTCCTCGACCCCATCGTCCTGCGACTCCTCGTCCTCCTCCAGGGTGGACTCGAAGACGCCCGACAGGCCGTTCACCCCGAGGTAGACGGCGAGCCCGAGCAGGCCGGCCAGCAGCACCGTCTCGGCGTGCACCCCGGCGAAGAAGCGGGACGCCAGTGCGAGCGTGACGAGCGCGATCACCGAGGAGAGCGCTTCCAGCTGCCCGATCCGCTCCAGCGGCTTCTCCAGCCAGCGCAGCCAGTGGAAGTCCTTCTCCCCGAGGATGAAGTCCAGGAAGATCATCAGCAGGAAGATCCCGCCGAACGCGGCGATCGCCGGGTTGGCGGCCTCCAGGTGCTGGGCGTAGGTCAGACCGGCGTACGTGTGGCCGGAGTTGAGCGCGAGGTCGATGACCGTGCTCGGTCCGATGTGCGCGGTGAGGCCGACCACCAGCAGCGGGAAGAGCAGTCGCATGCCGAAGACGGCGATCAGCACGCCGACGGTCAGGAAGATCTTCTGCCAGAAGGGGTTCATCCGCTTCAGCACGGTGGCGTTGACCACCGCGTTGTCGAACGACAGGGAGATTTCCAGGATTGCGAGAATCAGCACCACGCCGAATCCCTGGGCACCCCAGATCAGTCCGGCTGCGACCAGCCCGGCGATCGTGGTCGCGAGAGACCATCCGAAAGTACGGAGGAACACGGGAAAGTACCTTTCGGTGTCGAGGCGCGCCGGGGTGGTCACCCCCGCCGGCCGGAAATGACTTCCGGCCGGCCCCCCACACTGCCCGTGGTTTCTGGAAGCGCTCTATACGCGACCTATTATTGTACGTTTACCCCGAAATCAAGCGCGATGCCGCGCAGGCCCGAGGCGTAACCCTGGCCGACCGCGCGGAACTTCCACTCGCCCTGGTAGCGGTAGAGCTCGCCGAAGATCATCGCGGTCTCGCTGGAGGCGTCCTCGGAGAGGTCGTAGCGGGCGATCTCCTGCCCGCCGTTCTGGTCGACCACCCGGATGTACGCGTTGCGGACCTGGCCGAAGTTCTGCAGCCGGGCCTCCGCGTCGTAGATCGAGACCGGGAAGACCACCTTGTCGACCTGCGCGGGCACCAGGTCGAGGTTGACCACGACCACCTCCTCGTCGCCCTCCTCGCCGTCCTCACCGCCGACCAGGTTGTCGCCGAGGTGCTCGACCGAGCCCTCGGGACTCTTCAGGTTGTTGTAGAAGACGAAGTACTCGTCCCCCAGCACCCGGCCGCCCGAGCAGAGCAGGGCGCTCGCGTCGAGGTCGAAGGGCGCACCGGTGGTGGACCGGGCGTCCCAGCCGAGACCGATCTGCACCTGCGTCAGATTCGGCGCCGCCTTGCTCAACGAGACGTTGCCGCCCTTGGCGAGCGTGACACTCATGCTGGCTCTTCCTCCCACTCCCTGGCGCCCCGACCTGGAACGCCGTCAGCTCCGCGGGGTCGTCCCGCACGGTGGCTCAGAAGGCGTACCCACCAGGTGTATGCCCTCACGCCCCCATCCGGCCACGGCCCGGACGCTGAACTTCCTGAACATCTCGAACCCGCCGAACCTATCAAGCGCGCCACCCGCGCCTCCCCGCCACCGGCCACCCCCGCCGCCGCCGCACGCAGGCTGTCCGCACAGGCCGCAGGCGCAGGCCGTACGATCCTCCCGTTCAACAGGCGCCGGCCCGCCCGTCACCCTGACGGAGCGGCAGTCGCCGCCGCAGCAACGGGGGAGCCACACCATGCCGTTCCAGCCACTGGAACCCACCGATCCCGACGCCGTCGGCCCGTACCGGCTGCTGGCCAGACTCGGGGCCGGCGGGATGGGACGCGTGTACCTCGCGCGCTCGACCGGCGGCCGAACCGTCGCGGTCAAGGTGGTGCGGGCCGAGCTCGCCGAGGACGAGGAGTTCCGCGAGCGCTTCCGCCGCGAGGTCTCCGCCGCCCAGGCCGTCAGCGGGGCGTACACCGCGCCGGTGGTGGACGCCGACCGGGACGGGCCGACGCCGTGGCTCGCCACCGCCTACGTACTGGGCCCCTCGCTCAGCGAGGCCGTCGCCGCGCACGGGCCGCTGCCCACCGCCGCGGTCCGGGCGCTGGGCGCGGGCCTGGCCGAGGCGCTGGCTGCGGTCCACTCGGCCGGCCTGATCCACCGTGACCTCAAGCCCTCCAACGTCCTGTTGGCCGCCGACGGCCCCCGCGTGATCGACTTCGGGATCGCCCGGGCGCTGGAGGGCGACAAGCTGACCAGCACCGGCGTGGTGGTCGGCTCGCCCGGCTTCATGTGCCCGGAGCAGGCCGGCGGCGCGCCGATGGGTCCCTCCGGCGACGTCTTCTCGCTCGGCTCGGTGCTGGTGTTCGCCGCCACCGGCGTCGGCCCGTTCAGCCGGCCCGCCGAGGCGGCCGACTCCGCCGCCGCCCTGCTCTACCGGGTCATCCACGACGAACCCGCGCTCGCCGGCCTGCCGGACGAGCTGTGGCCGGCCCTGACGGCCTGCCTCGCCAAGAACCCGGCCGACCGTCCGACGCCGACCGAACTGGCCGAACTGCTCGGCGGCCGGCAGGCCCTGCTGCGCGGCGGCTGGCTGCCCTCGGCGGTCTCCTCCGACATCGCCACCCACGCGGCCGCGGTGATGGACATGGAGACCCCGGCCCGCGGTGTGCCCGCCACCGCCCCCACCGACGCCAGGCCGAGGGCCGACCACCCCCGCACCGAGCTGGACGCGACCGCACCGGCCGGCGGCACGGTCCGGCTCACCGCCGCCCGCGAGACCGCCGCCCAGGCACCCGCCGCCGCGACCGGGCCCTCCCGCCGCGGCCTGCTGGTCGGCGGCGGCGCCGCCCTGGTCGCGGCCCTGGGCGGGGCCGCCTGGGCGCTGTCCGGCGGCTCCAGGCCCAGCCCGCACCCCGCGCCCGCACCCACCGGCCCGAGTCCCACCCCGACCACCACCCGCGCGCCCGGCGTGCCGCCGCTCGCCCTGTGGAACAAGCAGCTCACCAACGTGAGCATGGGCGCCACCCCGGTCTGCGTCGGCGACACGGCCTACCTCTACGCCATCGGCGGCATCTGGGCCCTGGACATGAAGACCGGCAGCGTGCGCTGGAACAAGCCGGACGCCTCCACCAACGGCCTGGCCGCCGCCGGAAGCGTCGAGTACTACTCCTCCGACCTGGTCAGCGTCGACCCGGCCTCCGGCCGCGTGCTCTGGACGTACTCCTCGACCCCGGCGAAGGGCGCCACCGAGCAGATCGAGCCGGACACCGTGCTGGCCGCCGACGACCGGGCCGTCTACGCCCTGTGCAGCTTCATGAAGTTGGACAGCCTCGGCGACCCCGACCCGTCCGCCCAGTCGACCCCCGGCATCTTCGCCCTCTCCCGCAAGGACGGCTCGGTCCTCTGGAGCCAGAAGCGCGCCGCCACCGCGGACACCATCGGCATCTCCGCGACGCTCACCAAGGACCTGCTGCTCTACACCGACACCCAGAAGAACCTGGTCGCCCGCTCACTGACCACCGGCGAGCAGCTCTGGTTCGTCAACACCGACTCGCACGCCACCTACCAGCTGCTCACCGACGGCGACCGGCTCTACTGCTCGGCCGACGGCTACGGCCTCCAGGCGGTCGGGGTGGCGAGCACCAAGCAGGTCTGGGTGAAGTCACCGCCGGCCGGCAGCCACGACCTCTGGTACAGCGCCCCGGCGGTCGCGGACGGGGTCGTCTACACGGTGCTGGGCGGCATGACGCTGTCGGACTACAACGCCACCCCGACCGCCGGCCCGACGGTGATCGCCTACAGGGCGACCGACGGCACCGAACTGTGGCGGCTCCCACTGCCGAACGAGGTGTCGATGGACACCACGCCCGTCCTCGTGCAGAACACCCTCTTCGTCTCGACCGACAGCAAGGGCATCTACGCGATCGACGTCCAGGCCCGCAAGATCCGCTGGATCTACCAGGTCGGCGTCTCCTCGGACGTCGCGTGGAGATTCAGCACCAACGGCTCGACGCTGATCGCCGTCCAGGACGACAAGGTCTACGCCCTGCCGCCGGTCTGACGCCCGCAACGACCGCGGCCCGCACCCTCGACCGATCGATCGGGTGCGGGCCGCAGCTGCACAAGCGTCAGACGTTGACGCCGAAGTCCTGGGCGATGCCGCGCAGGCCGGAGGCGTAGCCCTGGCCGATGGCGCGGAACTTCCACTCGGCGCCGTTGCGGTAGAGCTCGCCGAAGACCATGGCCGTCTCGGTCGAGGCGTCCTCGGAGAGGTCGTAGCGGGCGATCTCCTGGCCGCCGGCCTGGTTGATCACGCGGATGTACGCGTTGCGGACCTGGCCGAAGCTCTGCTGGCGGTTCTCCGCGTCGTAGATCGACACCGGGAAGACGATCTTCGAGACGTCGGCCGGCACGGTCGCCAGGTTGACGTTGATCGACTCGTCGTCGCCCTCGCCCTCACCGGTGGTGTTGTCACCGGTGTGCTCGACCGAGCCGTCGGGGCTCTTCAGGTTGTTGAAGAAGACGAACTGGCTGTCGTTGGCGACCTTGCCCTGGTCGTTGCAGAGCAGCGCGCTGGCGTCGAGGTCGAACTCGGCGCCGGTGGTGGTGCGTGCGTCCCAGCCCAGACCGACGACGACGGCGGTCAGACCCGGGGCCTCCTTGGTGAGCGAGACATTGCCGCCCTTGCTCAGGCTGACACCCACAGGATCCTCCAAGAATCGGGAGGCACCTCGCGGCACCCCCGTAGTGCGGTTCGAGCGCCCGTGGAACGGGGTCTCGATCCAGCCAACGGCCCGATCGTAGTGCCGGGTTCCCGACCCGGGCAGCGATACGGCCCGGCGCGGCCGGGGAAAACCGGCACACCGGGCCGCAGGGCACCGCAGAGTGACCCCAGGGGCACACAGAGCCCCCGGGAGGCCGTCAGAGCGCGCCGAGCACCTTGAGGTACTCCTGCTCGTCACGGGCGTCCGGCAGGCCGTTGACGATCGACCAGCGGACCACGCCCGCCTTGTCGATCACGAAGGTGCCGCGCACCGCGCAGCCCTTCTCCTCCTCGAAGACGCCGTAGGCCTTGGAGACCTCGCCGTGCGGCCAGAAGTCGGAGAGCAGCGGGTACTCCAGGCCCTCCTGGTCGGCGAAGACGCGCAGCGTGAAGGGCGAGTCGTTGGAGACCGCGAGGACCTGCACGTCGTCGTTCTGCAGGCGGGGCAGCTCGCGCTGGATCGCGCAGACCTCGCCGGTGCAGACGCCGGTGAAGGCGAACGGGTAGAAGACCAGGACGACGTTCTTCTCGCCCCGGAAGTCGGAGAGCTTGACCAGCTCGCCGTGCTGGTTCTTGAGCTCGAAGTCCGGAGCCAGGGTGTCGACCTCAATGGCCATGGTGAGGACCTTTCTCAGCGGTGATCGCTCGGGATCGCATCAGTACCGCGGCCGCCGCAGCGGCTGGCCGCGGCCACATCCTCGCATTCATTCGGGTTGATTCGGCCGAACGAGTGACTGGGCCGGACACGATGGAGGGAGTTTCGCCCGGGGCGAACACGATCCCCGGCAGCACCTACAACCCGACCCCGGACGCGGCAGGGCCCCGCTGGAGCTTCCTCCAGCGGGGCCCTGCCGTGCGTTCCCGGAGAGTCTCAGCGCTTCCCGGACTTGGCGGCCTTCGGAGTGGCCAGGCGGGTGCCCGCCCAGTCCTGGGCGACGGTCACCGAGCTGGTCTGCGAGAGGCCGGCGGTCTGCGCCGCCTCGGCGACCTCGTGGGCCTCGACGTGACCGTCGCGGCCCTTCTTCGGGGTCAGCAGCCAGATCAACCCGCCATCGACCAGGTACTCCTGGGCGTCGACGAGGGCATCGGTGAGATCCCCGTCGTCCTCGCGGTGCCACAGCACGACGGCGTCGGCGACGTCGTCGTAGTCCTCGTCGACGAGCTCCGCACCGGTGATCTCCTCGATACCCTCGCGGAGATCCTGGTCAGTGTCTTCGTCGTACCCGAGCTCCTGCACAATCTGACCGGGCTCGAAGCCCAGTCGGTAAGCCGGGTTGGACTTGTCCGCGGGGTCCGCGGTCGCGCTCACGGGAATAACCTCCAGTATTCGGCCTGGCATCGGCGCCAAGGCTGTGGCCGTAGTCCACACGGGACCGGCGGTTCGCGCAAGTACCCGACCCCCGATCCCACCCAAAGGTTGACGTGTCGTGGCAAGACACGCCGATTCCTGTGTCGGGAATCACACCGATTTGCCCTTTTGTCGACGGTTCGCCCATGCTGCGGATGCCGCTGGTCCGGCGGCCCCGCGAGGGGCCGTGGTGCCCGCGATACGAACGGCATTCGAGTGCAACGCGATCACGGGCGTAGAGTCTCCTGTTGGCCCTCACCCCGGCCTCCCGCCATCGGGCGGACGGGGAGCCTGAAGGTCGGACCACCTCTTCGTATCACCCGGTGGTGCGCGGACAGGGCAACGCAGCCCTGCCGCACGCCAACTGACCGGTTCACCCCTGGGTGAAACGGTTACCCATCGGTAGAGATGACGGATCTCCGAGTTGCGGTACACGATGGAGGCGGCGCGACACACCTCTAGTTTCGACCGACAGTGAAGGAACAGCGTGGCTTCCGGATCCGATCGCAACCCGATCATCATTGGCGGCCTTCCGAGTCAGGTCCCGGACTTCGATCCCGAGGAGACCGCGGAATGGCTGGAGTCGCTCGACGCGGCCATTGACGAGCGGGGGCGCGAGCGCGCCCGCTACCTCATGCTCCGCCTGATCGAGCGCGCCCGCGAGAAGCGTGTCGCCGTGCCCGAGATGCGCAGCACGGACTACGTCAACACCATCGCCACCAAGGACGAGCCGTTCTTCCCCGGCAACGAGGAGATCGAGCGCAAGGTCCTCAACGCGACCCGCTGGAACGCGGCCGTGATGGTCTCCCGGGCGCAGCGCCCGGGCATCGGCGTCGGTGGCCACATCGCCACCTTCGCCTCGTCCGCGTCGCTCTACGACGTGGGCTTCAACTACTTCTTCCGGGGCAAGGACGCGGACGGCGAGTCCGGCGACCAGATCTTCTTCCAGGGCCACGCCTCCCCCGGCATCTACGCGCGCGCCTTCCTCCTGGACCGACTGACCGAGCAGCAGCTCGACGCGTTCCGCCAGGAGAAGTCCAAGGCGCCGTACGGCCTCTCCAGCTACCCGCACCCGCGGCTGATGCCGGACTTCTGGGAGTTCCCGACCGTCTCGATGGGCCTCGGCCCGCTCGGCGCGATCTACCAGGCCCGGATGAACCGCTACCTGGAGCACCGCGGCATCAAGGACACCTCCGCCTCGCACGTCTACGCCTTCCTCGGCGACGGCGAGATGGACGAGCCCGAGTCGCTCGGCCAGCTCTCGCTGGCGTCCCGCGAGGGCCTGGACAACCTCACCTTCGTGGTCAACTGCAACCTGCAGCGCCTCGACGGCCCGGTCCGCGGCAACGGCAAGATCATCCAGGAGCTGGAGTCGCAGTTCCGCGGCGCCGGCTGGAACGTCATCAAGCTGATCTGGGACCGCAGCTGGGACCCGCTGCTGGCCCAGGACCGCGACGGCGTGCTGGTCAACAAGCTGAACACCACGGTGGACGGCCAGTTCCAGACCTACGCGACCGAGACCGGCGCCTACATCCGCGACCACTTCTTCGGTGGCGACCTGCGGCTGCGCGCGATGGTCGAGAACATGACCGACCAGCAGATCCAGCACCTGGGCCGCGGCGGTCACGACCACGCCAAGGTGTACGCGGCGTTCAAGGCGGCCCGCGAGCACGTCGGCCAGCCGACCGTGATCCTCGCCCAGACCGTCAAGGGCTGGACGCTGGGCCCGAACTTCGAGGGCCGCAACGCGACGCACCAGATGAAGAAGCTGACGACCGAGGATCTGAAGCGCTTCCGCGACCGCCTGCACCTGCCGATCACGGACAAGCAGCTCGACGAGGGCTACCCGCCCTACTACCACCCGGGCAAGGACTCCGAAGAGATCCAGTACATGCACGACCGCCGCAGCGAGCTGGGCGGCTACATGCCGACCCGCAAGGTGCGGCCGCGCAAGCTGGAACTCCCGGGCGACGAGGCGTACAAGGCCGTCAAGAAGGGCTCGGGCAACCAGACCATCGCCACCACCATGGCGTTCGTCCGGGTGCTCAAGGACCTGATGCGGGACAAGAACATCGGCAACCGCTTCGTGCCGATCGCGCCCGACGAGTACCGCACCTTCGGCATGGACTCGCTCTTCCCGTCGGCCAAGATCTACAACCCGCTCGGCCAGACCTACGAGTCGGTCGACCGCGACCTGCTGCTCGCCTACAAGGAGTCGCCGAGCGGCCAGATGCTGCACGACGGCATCTCGGAGGCCGGCTGCACCGCCTCGCTGATCGCCGCCGGTTCGTCGTACGCCACGCACGGCGAGCCGCTGATCCCGGTCTACGTCTTCTACTCGATGTTCGGGTTCCAGCGCACCGGCGACCAGTTCTGGCAGATGGCCGACCAGCTGGCCCGCGGCTTCGTGATCGGCGCCACCGCCGGCCGGACCACCCTCACGGGTGAGGGCCTCCAGCACGCGGACGGGCACTCGCAGCTGCTCGCCTCGACCAACCCGGCCGTCGTCGCGTACGACCCGGCGTACGGCTTCGAGATCGCGCACATCATGCAGGACGGCATCCGCCGGATGTACGGCTCCAGCGCCGAGCACCCGCACGGCGAGGACGTCTTCTACTACATGACGGTCTACAACGAGCCGATCAAGATGCCGGCCGAGCCCGAGAACGTGGACGTCGAGGGCATCCTCAAGGGTCTGCACCGGTACGCCCCGGCGACCGCCGGCCAGATCCCGGCCCAGATCCTCGCCTCCGGCGTGGCGGTGCCGTGGGCCCTGGAGGCCCAGCGCATCCTCGCCGAGGAGTGGAACGTGGCGGCCGACGTGTGGTCGGCGACCTCCTGGAACGAGCTGCGCCGCGACGCGGTGGAGGCCGAGGAGTTCAACCTGCTGCACCCCGAGGAGCCGCAGCGCGTCCCGTACGTGACGGCCAAGCTCCAGGGCGCCGAGGGCCCGTTCGTCGCCGTGTCCGACTGGATGCGCGCGGTGCCGGACCAGATCTCGCGCTGGGTGCCGGGCCAGTGGCAGTCGCTGGGCGCGGACGGGTTCGGCTTCGCCGACACCCGCGGCGCGGCCCGTCGCTTCTTCCACATCGACCCGCAGTCGGTGGTGCTCAGCGTGCTCACCGAGCTCGCCAAGCAGGGCAAGGTCGACCGCAGCGCGCTCAAGGAGGCGATCGACCGCTACCAGCTGCTGGACGTGTCGGCCGCCCACCCGGGCGCCGCGGGCGGCGACGCCTGAGTCAACGCATGACCGAGGGCCGGACTCCCTATCTGGGGTCCGGCCCTCGGGCGTTCGCCCGCGCTCCGGTCGGCCCAACTGCTCGGGCCGCAGCGGCCGGTCGGCGCGATGATCGGCCCATGAAGGACGAAATCATCGCCAGAGCCCGGTTCCTCCTCACCGACCTCCACCTGCCGCCGGTCGAGGCCAACACCCGCCTCAAGGACTACTTCCCCGACCTCGAACTCGAGGAGCGCGCCCGCTACCTCCGCGAGGCCCGCGCGCTGCCCTCGGACGACGCGGACCGCACGACGGCATAACAGGCCGCGCCCGACCCGGTGGAGCGTTCGGGTCGGGCGCGGGGCAGGGCCGTCAGATGTGGACGGCCGGGCCGGCGTCGGTGGTGCCGCGCTTGGTGAGCAGGCCCAGGAGGGCTGCCGCGAAGGCGACCACGGCGGCGACGGCGAAGGCGAGTGACATGCCGCTGACGAAGGAGCTGTGCACGGCATCGAGCGTGCTGTGGATCTGGGCCGGGGTCGCCCCTGGTCCGGCCTGGCCGATGCCCAGCTGCGCCCCCTGCTTGACCTGGGCCAGCTGCTCGCCCTGCAGCGGTCCCAGCCCGGCCTTGGCCCAGTTGCCCGGCAGCACGTCGCCGACCCGGGCGGCCATCAGCGCGCCCAGCACGGCCGTACCGAGGCTGCCGCCGACCTGCATCGCGGCCTGCTGGAGGCCGCCCGCCACGCCGGAGAGGGCGAGCGGGGCGTTGCCGACGATCACCTCGGTGGCGCCGACCATGACCGGGCTGATGCCCAGGCCCATCAGGACGAACCAGAGCGACATCATCCCGCTGCCCGAGGTGGTGGTCAGCGTGGACATCCCGTACATCGCCAGGGTGGTGAGCAGCATGCCGACCACGATCGGGATCCGCGGGCCGACCTTGCCGATGGCCGCGCCGGCCGCCGGGGCGCCGACGATCATCATGCCGGTCATCGGCAGCAGGTGGACGCCCGCCTGGACCGGCGTCATCCCGTGCACGTTCTGCAGGTAGAAGGTGACGAAGAAGATCGCGCCGAAGAACGCGAAGGCCATCAGCACCATCAGCAGGGCGCCCGCGGAGAGCGGGACCGAGCGGAACAGGCTGAGCGGGACCAGCGGTTCCTTCGCCCGGGTCTGCCAGAACGCGAAGGCGGCCATCGCCAGCACCGCGCCGACCAGGAAGGCCAGTGTCCGGCCGTCGCCCCAGCCCCAGACCGGCGCCTTGATGATGCCGAAGACCAGCATGAACATCGCGGCCGACAGCAGCGCGATGCCGGGGATGTCGAAGGACCGGACGGCGTTCTCGGCCCTGACGTCCTTGAGGATCCACAGGCCCAGTGCCACCGCGATCAGGCCGACCGGGACGTTGATGAAGAAGACCGACTGCCAGCTGACGTGCTCGACCAGCAGGCCGCCGACGATCGGCCCGGCGGCCGTCGAGGCGCCGATCACGCCGGCCCAGATGCCGATGGCCATGTTCAGCTTCTCGACCGGGAAGGCCCCGCGCAGCAGGCCGAGCGCGGCGGGCTGGAGCAGCGCGCCGAAGAGGCCCTGAAGCACCCGGAAGGCGATCACCGTCTGGATGCTGCCGGCGAAGCCGATCGCGGCCGAGGTGGCGGCGAAGCCCGCCGCGCCGACCAGGAAGGTGGCCTTGTGGCCGAACCGGTCGCCGATCTTGCCCGCGGTGATCAGGAAGACCGCCAGTGCCAGCAGGTAGCCGCTGGTCACCCACTGGATGTCGGCGGGCGAGGCGTGCAGGTCGGCCTGGATGACGGGGTTGGCGATGGCGACCACGGTGCCGTCGAGCGCCACCATCATCACGCCGACCGCCACGGTCAGCAGGGTCAGCCAGGGGTGCCCCTGGAGGCTGCGCCGGCCGCCCGGCGACGCGTTGCGCGGCGCGGTGGCGTCCGTCTTGGCTATCTGAACATCGGACTGGCTCATCGACAGGGCCTTCCAGGCAACCGACGGGCGTACGAGGGCGAGGTGGCGCCCGGGCCCCACCCGTCCCCACGAGCGTCCCGGCCGTGCGAGCGCCACCTGCCAGCAGATTATGTCAGTAGCTGACAATCGGCAAACACTGTCTTCTGCTGGCACCTGACATCTGACAGAGCGCTATCGTTGACCCATGGCTCCGACCCCCACGGCGCCCGCCAACGCCGAAACCCCCTGCCGGGTACTCGGCCTGCGCGAGCGCAAGAAGCAACGCACCCGGGACGCCTTGGTGGACGCCGCGCACAGCCTCTTCCTCAGCCAGGGCTACGCCCGCACCACCATCGACGAGATCGCCGCCGCGGTGGACGTCTCGCAGCGCACGTTCTTCCGCTACTTCGCCAACAAGGACGAGGCCGCGCTCGCCGTGCTGGCCGACGCCGAGGACTACTTCATCGAGTGCCTGCGCCGCAGGCCGGCCGCGGAGAACCCGCTGCAGGCGATGCGGGCCGCGATCACCGAGTCCTGGCGCGGCCTCGGCTCCGAGCACACCGGCGGCGTGCGGGCCGCACTGGAACTGCTCCAACTGATCGAGAGCACCCCCACCCTGCTCGCCGCCCACCTGCGGCGGACCACCGAGCAGGAGGGTGTGGTCGCCCAGGTGCTCGCCGACCGCGAGGGGCTGGACGCTGCGACCGACCTGCGGCCGCGCCTGCTGGCCGCGGTCTTCGGAGCCGTCCTGCGGGTCTCCCACCTGGCCTGGGGCTCCGGACCGTTCCCGGACCAGGACGCCGGCCCCGAGGGCATGATCGCGATCATCGAACGCCACTTCGACCAGCTCGGCCCGGCCCTGGTCGGCGACTGGCGCTGACGCTGCCCCGAACGGGTGACAAGCGGACAAGTCAGGCGCCGTCAACCCCACAGCGGTGTGACCGAACCCACAGTTTGGTCCGTCCACATCCCCCGTTCAGACCGAATACGCTGGCCGACTGTAGTTGGCATTCGCACGACCACCGGGCCCGGCCCGCTGTCACGGTCATGGGTTTCCGAGGGAGTTGACGCGATGCAGCGCAGGCGGCTGAAGCGTGTGCTGATAGGCGTCTTCGCCACCTGTGCGGTCCTCGCGGACGCCGGTGCGGCAGCGGCCCAGGCGGCCGCCTCCAACGAACAGGTCGCGATCACCACCCCGCCCGCCGGCTCCGCGGCCTGGGTCGGGGACCACTCGCTCGGCCGGGCACTGCCCGACCCCGCTACCGCCGACGCGGCCACCGTGGCGGCCTTCTTCGCCACGCTCACCCCCGCCCAGCAGGACCGGCTGGTCCAGGAGTACCCGCTCGTGGTGGGCAACCTGGACGGCGCTCCGCTGCACCTGCGCTACCGCGCCAACGCCGTGGCGCTGACCGCCGAGCGCGACCGCGCGCGAGCGGCGTCCGAGGACTCCAAGCTGGACGCCACCGACCGCGCGCTGGCCGTCTCGCGCGCCAACGACTGTCAGGCGCTGCTGGCCCCCGGCCGGCAGATCCTCGCCTTCGACCCGCGCGGCCGCGGCCTGGTCAGCGAGGTCTTCGGCGACCTGGCGACCGCCCAGCGGGTCTCGGTGATCGTCCCCGGCTCGGACACCGACCTCGGCCACTTCGACCGCAGCGTCGACCCGCTGCGCTCCCCCGCGGGCATGGCCCGCGCCCTGCGGACCGAGCAGCAGCGCCAGTCCCCCGACACCCGCACCGCGGTGGTCGCCTGGACCGGGTACGTCACCCCCGTCGGCCTCGGACCGGACGCCGTGACCTCCCGGTTGGCCGACGCGGGCGCCCCCCGGCTGCTGCGCCTGCTGGACGGCATGCGGCTGACCAGCGCCCCGGTCGCGCCGCCGACCCTGATCTGCCACTCCTACGGCACGGTGGTCTGCGGGACCGCCGCGCCGAGCCTGCACGGCGCGACCACCGACATGGTCGTCCTCGGCAGTCCGGGAATGGGCGTGCAGAACGCCCAGGACCTGGGCACCGGCGTGCACCTGTGGGCCACCCGCGACCCGAGCGACTGGATCGGCGACGTCCCGTACCTGGAGGTCGGCGGGCTGGGCCACGGCGCCGACCCGACCAGCGCCGACTTCGGCGCCGAGGAGATCTCCTCGGCCGGCGCCTCCGGCCACGTCGGCTACTTCGCCGACGGCACCGCCAGCCTGCACAACTTCGCCGCCATCGCGCTCGGCAGCTACGAGTCGGTCAGCTACCGCACCGGCTGAGACGTCCGCCGTACGGGCCGCAGGTCGACCACCGGGCGCGGCTGATCACCCTCGGCGAGGCAGCGCAGGGCCTCCCGCACGGCGTGCACGCCGGCCTCGTGGAAGCCGCGCGCGTGCGAGTCGACCTCGTGCCAGCGGGCCTGGCGCAGCACCGCGGCCAGCGGCACGCCCGCCGCGTCCGACTCCGCGCGGACACCGGCCGCGAGCGCCTCGCGGTACTCGCCCGGCAGCTCCTCCTCCGACAGCGCGCAGGCGAAGGACGCGGCGCCGGCCGGCTCGAAGTCGAGGGTGACGATCGCGAACGGGCCGCCGCAGCCGCTCTGGAGGACATTGCGGACATGGACGCCGTGGACGGCGCGGGCCGAGGTCATCCCCCTACCGTAGGGCTACTCGCGGGCGGCACCGGTGCTGCTCATGTCGGTGTAGCGGGCGCCCGCGACCTCGGAGGCGATCGGCTCCAGGGCGGCGAGTTCGGCCTCGGTCAGCCGCAGGGTGGCGGCGGCGGTGTTCTCGGCGAGGCGGGTCCGCTTGCGGGTGCCGGGGATCGGGACGACGGTCAGCCCGTGCACGTCCGCGCGCTGGTGGACCCAGGCGAGGGCGACCTGGGCGGTGCTGACGCCCCGCGCGGCGGCGATCTTCTGGACCGGCGCGATCAGCGCGGCGTTCGCGGCCGCGCTGTCGCCGGTGAAGCGCGGCTGGAACCGGCGGTAGTCGTCCGCGGCCAGCTCGCCCGCGTCGGTGAAGGCGCCGGTCAGGAAGCCCCGGCCGAGCGGCGAGTACGGGACGAACGTGACACCGAGCTCGGCGGCGGCGCCCACCGCGCTGATCTCGACGTCCCGCGAGAAGAGCGACCACTCCGACTGGAGCGCCGCGATCGGGTGCACCGCGTACGCCTCGCGCAGTTCGGCGCCGGTGACCTCGGAGAGTCCGAGCGCGCGCACCTTGCCCGCCTGGACCAGCTCGGCCATCGCCCCGACCGACTCGGCCAGCGGCACGGCGGGGTCGCGGCGGTGCATGTAGTACAGGTCGATCACGTCGATGCCCAGCCGGCGCAGCGAGGCGTCCACGGCGGTGCGGATGTACGCCGGGTCGTTGCGGATGCCGCGGTAGTGCACGTCGTCGTCCCGGCGCTCGATGGCGAACTTGGTGGCGAGCACCACCTTGTCGCGGTTGGCGCGGACGAACGGGCCGATCAGCTCCTCGTTGGCGCCGGAGCCGTAGACGTCGGCGGTGTCGAACAGGGTGACACCGGCTTCGAGGGCCGCGTCCAGGGTGGCCAGCGCCTCGGTGGTGTCGGTCGGGCCGTAGAACTCGCTCATGCCCATGCAGCCGAGGCCCTGGGTGCCGACGAGCGGGCCGTCGGCGCCGAGCCGGACGGTGGGGAGCGTGCTGGGGTGGCTCATGCGGAGTGCTTCTTCCCTGAGTAGATGTCGATCTTGTAGTCGAGGACGGCGAGCGTCGCGTGCAGGTCGGCGATCTTCTGCCGGACCTCCTCGCGGTGCGCGACCAGCAGTTCGCGCCGCGCTTCCATCGTCTGGTCGCCGGCCCTGGCCAGCTCCACGTACCGGAGCATGTCGGCCACCGACATACCGGTCAGCCGCAACTTGCCGAGGAAGGCCAGCCGGGACAGGTCGGCGTCGCAGTAGCGGCGCTGCCCGGAGTGCGAGCGGTCCACCGGGTCGAGCAGGCCGATCCGCTCGTACCAGCGCAGGGTGTGCGCGGTGAGCCCGCTGACCGCGGCGACCTCGCTGATCGCGTGCCGTGGCGTGTGGTCCAGCGACTGGACGGCGGTGATCATCTCGCTAACCCCCATAGGTTCTGGCGACGTGGGAACGACGCTACTGAGTTGGAGTGCACTCCAAGCAAGCCTGCCACTCGGCCGCACTAGAGTTCTGTGCATGCAGAGCTTGCGGATGATCGAGGACTGGCCGGTACCGACGGCGGCGACGGCGGTGGTGCGCGCGGCGGACGGCGCGCTGCTGGGCGAGAACGGGCCCCAGGAGCACCCGTTCCCGCTGGCGTCGGTGACCAAGCTGCTCAGCGCCTACGCGGCGCTGGTCGCCGTCGAGGAAGGCGTCTTCGAGCTGGACGACCCGGCCGGACCGGAGGGCTCGACGGTCCGTCACCTGCTGGCCCACACCTCGGGGCTGGCCTTCGACGAGCACCGCACGATGGCCGCGCCCGGCACCCGCCGGCTCTACTCCAACGCGGGCTTCGACGTGCTCGCCGAGACGCTGGCCAAGGCCTCCGGCATCCCGTTCGCGCAGTACGCCGCCGAGGCGGTGTTCCAGCCGCTGGGCATGGCGGCGACCTACCTCGACACCGCGCACCGGGCACCGGCCGGCGCGGGCGGCGTCTCCACCGTGGCCGACCTGGCGCGCTTCGCGGCCGAGCTCCAGGCGCCGCGGCTGCTGGACGCCTCGACGGTGGCCGCCGCGACCCGCGAGGTGGCCTTCCCCGGGCTGAGCGGAGTGCTCCCGGGCTTCGGGCACTGCCGGCCGAACGACTGGGGTCTGGGCTTCGAGATCCGCGGCGAGAAGTCCCCGCACTGGACGGGCACGACCAGCTCACCGGGGACCTTCGGCCACTTCGGGCAGTCCGGGACCTTCCTGTGGGTGGACCCGGCCGCCGGCGCGGCCTGCGTCGCGCTGACCGACCGCGACTTCGGGCCCTGGGCGGCCGAGGTCTGGCCGGAGTTCACCGACGCGGTGCTGGACGAGCTGCGCGGCAGCTAGCCGTAAGAGAGCGGTGAGTGCATCTCCCAGAGCAGCAGCTCGGCGCCGTCCGGCCCGGCGGTCGGGTCGGCGAAGGCGGAGCCGGTGATCCGCACGCTGTCCCCCGGCTCCATCGAGCGGCCGGCGCCCTGCGGCCCGGGCACCGTGCGGTAGCCGAGCGAGCCCCTGGTCAGATGCGCGTAGCGGTACGGCGCTTCGGGCAGCTCGGGCAGCGGCTGCCACGGTCCGGCGGTGAGCAGGTGCAGCGCCGCGTCCGAGCGGCGCAGCCGCAGCGCGGGCGAGTCGGCGTCCCGGGCGAACCCGGAGGCGAGCAGGACGCGGTCCACCGGCTCGGGCCGCACCCGGCGCAGCCCGTACGCGGGGGGCGTGTCGAAGACGTCGGGTTGCAGCCACATCTGGATGAATCTGACCGGAACGTCGGCCCCGCCGACGTTGCGCTCCGTGTGCGTCGTGCCGCTGCCCGCGCTCACATGCTGGACCATGCCCGGCCGCACCACGCCCGCGTGGCCGTCGCCGTCCCGGTGGGCGAGCGCGCCCTCCAGCACCCAGGTGAGGATCTCAACGTCCCGGTGCCGGTGCGCCTCGAAGCCCGCACCGACCGCCAGCACCTCCTCGTTGCAGGCCAGCAGCGCGCCGAAGTGCGTGTTCTTCGGGTCGTAGTGGGACGAGAACGAGAACGCGTGACGGGACTCCACACCCTCGGCGGGGGTGGAGACGTAGCGCTCGGCGGTGCGGCGGAGGTCTGCCCGGGGGCGTCCCCGGTCGGTTTCGAGGTCGGTCACAGCGACTCACCGTATCCGGTGTGAGCGGCACCACCGTGCTGGTCCGCGGGGGTGTGCAGCGAAGAGTCCGCGGCGTGAGGCAGTCTTGTCCCTGTGCCAGCCCCCTCAGCCCCAGCAGCGAACGACCAGAATCCGCCGCGCCCGAAGCGGACCGTCCGGAAAGCCGCCAGCGGCGCGACAGCCGTGGAGCGGCAACTCGCGGCCGAGCGCGCCGAGCTGCGGGCGGCCACGCTCAAGCGGCTGGAGAAGTCGGCGGGCAAGCTGGCCACCGCGGCGATCGCCCGGATGGACGACCAGCTCGGCTGGTACCGCCGGATGCCGCCCGAGCACCGGTCCTGGATCGGCCTGGTCGCCCAGGCCGGCATCGCCGCCTTCACCGAGTGGTACCGCCACCCGGACGCCCCGCAGGCGATCAGCACCGACGTCTTCGGCACCGCGCCGCGCGAGCTGACCCGGGCGATCACGCTGCGTCAGACCGTCGAGCTCATCCGCACCACCATCGAGGTGATGGAGGAGGCGATCCCGGAGGTCGCGGCGCCGGGCGACGAGGACGGCATGCGGGAGTCCGTGCTGGTCTACGCCCGCGAGATCGCCTTCGCCACCGCCCAGGTCTACGCCCAGGCCGCCGAGGCCCGCGGGGCCTGGGACGCCCGGCTGGAGGCGCTGGTGGTCAACTCGCTGCTCTCCGGAGACGCGGACGAGGGCGTCCTGTCGCGCGCCGCCGCGCTCGGCTGGGGCCAGCCCAGCCAGGTGCGGGTGGTGATGGGCAGCGCCCCGGACGGGGACAGCGAGGCGGTCGTCGAGGCGATCCGCAGAGCCGCCCGGTACGCCCGGCTGCACGTGCTGACCGGCGTGCTCGGCAAGCGCCTGGTGGTGGTGGTCGGCGGCGAGAAGGAGCCGGTGCACGCCGCCCGCGCGCTGATCGGCCAGTTCGCGCCCGGCCCGGTGGTGGTCGGCCCGACCGTCGGCGACCTGCTCTCGGCCACCCGCTCCGCCCATGCCGCGGCGGCCGGGCTGAAGGCCTGCGCGGCCTGGCCGGACGCCCCGCGCCCGGTGCTGGCGGACGACCTGCTGCCGGAACGCGCGCTGGCCGGAGATCTGGTGGCGCGTCGTCAGTTGGTGGAGGAGATCTACACACCGCTGGACGAGGCGGGCTCGGCACTGCTCGAGACGCTGAGTGTCTTTCTGGAGCAGGCGTCCTCACTCGAGGGTGCGGCCAGGATGCTCTTCGTCCACCCGAACACCGTGCGCTACCGGCTCCGTCGTGTGACAGACGTCACTGGCTACGCTCCTTCGGACGTACGTTCGGCGTTCACTCTGCGCATCGCCCTTGCCTTGGGCCGACTGGAGTCGAGTGCCGAGCAGGGTTGACGGCCTGTAGGGATTCCACAATCCGACGTACTTATCTTCGTTACCGTCGCCTACCCGCCCTCGGGCGCCTGGCGAGAGAGGGTTGAACCGTGCTCGTAATCGTCGCCCCCGGACAGGGTGCCCAGTCCCCCGGCTTCCTCAACCCCTGGCTCGAACTGGACGGCGTCGCCGACCGGCTCGGCCAGTGGTCGGACGTGGCCGGACTCGACCTGGTGCACTACGGGACCGAGGCCTCGGCCGAGGAGATCAAGGACACCGCCGTCGCCCAGCCCCTGCTGGTCGCGGCCGGCCTGATCACCGCCGACCGGCTGCTGCCCGGCCCGGACCAGGTCAGCAAGCTCGTCGGCGCGCTCGCCGGACACAGCGTCGGTGAGATCACCGCCGCCGCGCTCGCCGGCGTGCTCAGCCCCCTCGACGCGCTCACCTTCGTCAGCGAGCGCGGCCGCGCGATGGCCGCAGCCGCCGCTGTCACCGAGACGGGCATGATCGCCGTCCTCGGCGGCGACCCGGAGGCGGTCGCGGCCAAGCTGGACGAGCACGGCCTGACGCCCGCGAACAACAACGGCGGCGGCCAGATCGTGGCGGCCGGCACGCTGGACCAGCTGGCGGCCCTGCGGGCCGACCCGCCGGCCGGCTCGAAGCTGATCGCACTCAAGGTGGCCGGGGCGTTCCACACCGCCCACATGGCGCCCGGCGTGCAGCGGCTGGCCGAGCTGGCCCCGAGCCTGACGGTGGCCGACCCGTCGGTCGCCTACGTCTCCAACAAGGACGGCGAGGTCGTCCAGGCCGGCGGCGAGGTGCTCGCCCGGCTGGTCTCCCAGGTGTCCAACCCGGTTCGCTGGGACCTGTGCATGGAGACCCTCCAGCAGCTCGGCGCCACCTGCGTGATCGAGCTGGCCCCGGCCGGCACGCTGACCGCGCTGGTCAAGCGCAACCTCAAGGGCGTCGCCACGCTGGCCCTGAAGACCCCGGCGGACCTGGACAAGGCCCGCGCGCTGGTTGACGAGCACGCCGAGGTGGGCGCATGAGCGCAGCCCGGATCCAGCCGCACGCCGGCGCCGCGTACGCGCGGATCCACGGCGTGGGCGGCTACCGGCCGGTGCGGGTGATCCCGAACTCCGAGGTGCTCGAGTGGATCGAGTCCTCGGACGAGTGGATCCGCACCCGCAGCGGCATCGCCGAGCGGCGCTGGGCCGGCCCGGACGAGACCGTCGCCGAGATGTCGGTGCAGGCGGCCGGCAAGGCGATCGCCCAGGCCGGCATCGACGCGTCCCAGATCGGCGGCGTGATCGTGGCGACCGTCTCGCACTTCAAGCAGACGCCGGCCGTCGCCACCGAGATCGCCGAGCGGCTCGGCTGCGGCACCGCGCCCGCCTTCGACATCTCCGCGGCCTGCGCCGGCTTCGGCTACGGCCTCTCGCTGGCCGACGGCATGATCCGCGGCGGCAGCGCCGACTACGTGCTGGTCATCGGCGTCGAGCGGCTCAGCGACCTGACCGACACCACGGACCGCTCCACCGCCTTCATCTTCGGCGACGGCGCAGGCGCGGCCGTGGTCGGCCCCTCGGACACGCCCGGGATCGGGCGGGTCATCTGGGGCTCGGACGGTTCGCAGAAGGACGTCATCACCCAGACCGAGGCGTGGGACACCGCCTTCGCCAAGCCGGACGCCGTCAACGGCGCCGGGGCGGAGCAGAAGTGGCCCGCGCTGCGGATGGAGGGCCAGACGGTCTTCCGCTGGGCGGTCTGGGAGATGGCCAAGGTGGCCCAGCAGGCGCTGGACGCCGCCGGGGTGACGGCCGATCAGCTCGGCGCCTTCATCCCGCACCAGGCCAACATGCGCATCACCGATGCCATGATCAAGGCCCTCAAACTGCCCGACTCGGTGCCTGTCGCCCGCGACATCGCCGAGACCGGGAACACCTCCGCCGCCTCCATTCCGCTCGCCATGGAGCGCATGTTGGAGAGCGGAGAGGCGAAGAGCGGCGACCTCGCCCTGATCATCGGGTTCGGGGCGGGTCTGGTCTACGCCGCAGCAGTCGTTACCCTCCCATAGGCACCGTGACACGCCTTACGGGGACCACTACTCGGCGTCACGCAGCCGCGGGACGCCAACACCAGCGAATGAGGAGCAGCCACTATGGCTACCAAGGACGAGGTCCTGGAAGGTCTCGCCGAGATCGTCAACGAGATCGCCGGCATCCCGGCCGAGGACGTTGAGCTCGGGAAGTCGTTCACCGACGACCTGGACGTCGACTCGCTCTCCATGGTCGAGGTCGTCGTGGCCGCCGAGGAGCGCTTCGACGTGAAGATCCCGGACGACGAGGTCAAGAACCTGAAGACCGTCGGCGACGCGGTGGACTACATCCTCAAGCACGCCGCCGCCTGATTCACCCTTCCGGTGGGGGCGGCACAACCCGCCGCCCCCATCGGGCCCCCTCCTTTTTGGGCCGGCCACCGCCTGCAACACGTGAAAGAAGAAGAACCAGTGACCGCTGAAAACCGCACCGTGGTCGTCACGGGTATCGGCGCCTTCACGCCGCTGGGCGGCGACGCCGCCTCCACCTGGGAGGCCCTGCTCGCCGGCCGTTCCGGCGTGGCCGCACTGACCGAGGAGTGGGCAGCGGAGCTGCCGGTCCGGATCGCCGCGCGCACCGCGATCGAGCCGAGCGAGATCCTGCCCCGCCCGCTCTGCCGCAAGCTGGACCGCTCGGCGCAGTTCGCGCTGATCGCGGCCCGCGAGGCCTGGGCCGACGCCGGCTTCGAGACCTCGGCCGTCGACGAGTCCTCCCCGCTCGCCCCCGAGCGCCTGGGCGCCGTGATCGCCTCCGGCATCGGCGGCGTCACCACCCTGCTCGACCAGTACGACGTGCTGAAGGAGAAGGGCGTCCGCAAGGTGTCCCCGCACACCGTGCCGATGCTCATGCCCAACAGCCCCTCCGCCAACGTGGGCATCGAGGTCGGTGCCCGGGCCGGCGTGCACACGCCCGTCTCCGCCTGCGCCTCCGGCGCCGAGGCGATCGGCTACGCGATCGAGATGATCCGCACCGGCCGCGCCGACGTCGTGGTGGCCGGCGGCACCGAGGCGGCGATCCACCCGCTGCCCATCGTCGCGTTCGCCAACATGATGGCGATGTCCAAGAACAACGACGCCCCCCAGCACGCCTCGCGCCCGTACGACAAGGCGCGCGACGGCTTCGTGCTGGGCGAGGGCGCCGGCGTGGTGGTCCTGGAGTCCGCCGAGCACGCCGCCGCGCGCGGTGTCCGGGTCTACTGCGAGGCCGTCGGCCAGGGCCTGTCCTCGGACGCCCACCACATCGCGCAGCCGGAGCCGACCGGCTCGGGCGTGGCCCGCGCGCTGGCCCACCTGTTCGAGTCCACCGGTCTGGACAAGGCCGAGGTGGTGCACGTCAACGCGCACGCCACCTCCACCCCGCAGGGCGACATCGCGGAGATCAAGGCGCTGCGCAAGGAGCTCGGCGAGCACCTGGACCACGTCGCCATCTCCGCGACCAAGTCGATGACCGGTCACCTGCTGGGCGGCGCGGGCGGGATCGAGACGGTGGCCACCGTGCAGGCGCTCTACCACCGGGTGGCGCCGCCGACCATCAACCTGGACGACGTGGACGACGACGTGGACGCCGACATCGTCCGGATCGCCCCCCGCGAGCTGCCGCAGGGCCGGATCGCCGCGCTGAACAACTCGTTCGGCTTCGGCGGCCACAACGTGGTGCTGGCCTTCCGCAGCGTCTGAACAACCGCGTTCTGCGCAACCGTGTGAAGTGGGCGGGCCCTGCCGGGGCCCGCCTTTTCGCGTCACACCACCTGGTGCAGCCAGCGCACCGGCGCGCCCTCGCCGGCGTAGCGGAACGGCTCCAACTCGTCGTCCCAGGGCTTGCCGAGCAGCCGGGAGATCTCGGCCTCCAGGTCACCGCCCTCGTGGCGGGCCCGCAGCAGGACGGCCCGCAGCCGGTCCTCCGGGATCAGGATGTCCCCGTGCATCCCCGTGACGGCGTGGAAGATGCCCAGGCTCGGGGTGCTGCTGTACCGCTCGCCCTCGGCCGTGGCGCAGGGCTCGCTGGTCACCTCGTAGCGCATCAGCTGCCAGCCGCGCAGCGCCGAGGCCAGCCGCGACGCGGTGCCCGGCTCCCCCTGCCAGGAGAACTCGGAACGCCAGTGGCCGGGCGCGGCCGGCTGGCGGATCCAGTCGAGGCTGACCCGCACGCCGAGTACGCCCGCCATCGCCCATTCGACGTGCGGGCACAGCGCGCGGGGCGCGGAGTGGATGTACAGGACTCCACGTGTCGTCACCGGGACCTCCAGGCTGTGGACGAGGGTCGCCTTCCCCAGCTGCCTCGTGCCCGTGGCCGTTTGGTCCTGAGCGCCACTTGGCGGTTTCCTGCCCGTTTGTCACTCAGGTCAATCGACATTAGGTAACTAACTTGCTCAAAACGGACAGGCTTCAACCATGGTAGTCAGTTCCGCAGAGAGGTCTACCCCTGATCGGGATCTCTCCCCCGAACGGCCCCATCCAGCTCCGGTGCGGCGCTGCGGCCACGCTATCGCGCCGGGCGGAAGCCTGTCTGACGCTCTCTCGGAACCGGCCCGAATACGCGCCCCCCGGGTCGCGTGACCCAACCGCGCGCGCCCCGGCGGACCTTGACGGTCCACCGGGGCGCGAGGGGAGATGACGAGAGATCAGGAACCGAGCTTGACGACCATCTTGCCGGTGTTGTCGCCGCGCAGCAGGCCGATGAACGCCTCGGCGGTGTTCTCCACGCCCTCCACCACGGTCTCGTCGTAGCGCAGGCTGCCGTCCTTCAGCCAGCCGGCCACCTCGGCGACGAACTGCGGCTGGAGCGCGGCGTGGTCGCCGACCAGCACGCCCTGCAGGCGCAGCCGCTTGCCGATCACCAGGGCGAGGTTGCGCGGACCGGCGGGCGCGGAGGTGTCGTTGTACTGGGCGATGGCACCGCACAGGGTGGCCCGGCCGCGCACGTTGAGCGCGCCGATGGCCGCCTCCAGGTGCTCGCCGCCGACGTTGTCGAAGTAGACGTCGATGCCGTCGGGCGCGGCCTGGTCGAGCTGCTCGCGGACCGGGCCGTCCTTGTAGTTGAAGGCGGCGTCGAAGCCGTAGTCGTCCACCAGCTTGGCGACCTTCGCCGCGGAGCCGGCCGAACCGACCACCCGGGAGGCGCCCTTGAGCCGGGCGATCTGGCCGACCAGCGAACCGACCGCACCGGCCGCGCCGGAGACGAAGACGGCGTCGCCCTTCTGCAGGCTCGCCACCTCCAGCAGGCCGGCGTAGGCGGTCAGTCCGGGCATGCCGAGGACGCCGAGGTAGTAGGAGAGCGGGGCGAGCTCCGGGTCGACCTTGACCGCACCCTTGGCCGGCACGGTGGCGTACTCGCGCCAGCCCAGACCGTGCAGCACCGCGTCGCCGACCGCGAAGCCCTCGGCGGCCGAGGCCACCACGTAGCCGACCGCGCCGCCGTCCAGCGCCTCGCCGATCTGGAACGGCGGGATGTAGGACTTCACGTCGTTCATCCGGCCGCGCATGTACGGGTCGACCGACAGGAAGGCGTTGCGGACCAGGATCTCGCCCGCCGCGGGCTGCCGCACCGGCACCTCGACCAGGTCGAAGTCGCCGGGAACCGGCCAGCCGTTCGGCCGGGCCTTCAGGTGCCACTCGCGGGCGGTGGTCGGCACAGTCTGCTCTGCCATCGGTTTGCTCCCTGCTCTCTGGTCCACATCAAAGGTTGACTTACTGAAGCAACCATGGACATGAAAGGTTCAGGATGTCAAATATTCAGGTAGGCTGGCGGCATGTCGAACGAACCCGTGCCCGCGTCGGCCGACGATCTGACCCGCGAGGTCGTGGACCTGATGGCGGGCCTGGTGGCCCTCTTCCACCGGGAGTACGAGGAGGCCGCGGCCGCCCGCTCGCTCACCGGTGCCCAGGCCAAGGTGCTAGCGCTGCTGCGGCGCGGCCCGATGCCGATGCGGCACATCGCCCAGACCATGAGCTGCGAGCCGTCGAACATCACCGGCATCGTGGACCGGCTGGAGACCCGCGGGTTCGTCACCCGGGAGGCCGATCCGCAGGACCGCCGGGTCAAGCTGGTCGCCGCCACCGAGGCCGGTCAGGCGGCCACCGAGGAGCTGCGCAAGACGCTGAACTTCGCCCGCGAGCCGCTCGCCGCCCTGGACGAGACCGAGCGCACCACCCTGCGCGACCTGCTCCAGCGGATCCTCACCGGCGCCAACCTCTAGCCGGCTAGGAGCCCCCGAAGCGCTGCCAGCAGCGGCGGCCGGCCAGCAGCAGGCCGCCGTAGCAGACCGTCACGATGCCCAGGGCCGCGTACGCCGCCGGCGGCATCGCCTCGAAGCCCAGCAGCTCGCCCAGCCGGCTGCCGGGCAGCAGCAGGCCGCCCAGCCCAAGGGCCGTCGCCGCGCACCACACCGCACGCGGCGGACGCAGGCCCGGGCTGCTGACGCTGTAGAGCAGCGGCAGCGCCAGCGCCTGGGTGGCCAGGTTCTCGCTGAACCACGCGGTGTGGAACATCCCCGCGGCGTCCGGCACGACGAAGCCCCTGGTCACCCGCTTCATCGCCTCGAACATCGCGATGTCGCAGACCGAGTTGAGCAGCCCGAACAGGACCGCGAAGCGCGCCAGCGAGCCCCAGCGCAGCCGGACCGGCGCGGCCCCCGCGCGGCTGTCGCGGCTGCTCACCGCGAAGGAGAGCTGCGCCGCGTCGAAGCAGAGGTTCTGCACCAGCACCTGGACCGGCAGCATCGGCAGGAACGGCAGCAGCACCCCGCCGGCCAGCATCGAGACCGCGTTGCCAAGGTTGCAGGAGAGCGCGATCCGCAGATAGGCCGCCACGCTGGTGACGGCCGAGCGGCCGACCGCCAGGGCCCGGCCCAGCACCGTCAGGTCGCGGTCGCCGAGCACCACGTCGGCCCACTCCCGGGCCGCGCCGACCGCCGTCCCGGCGCTGATGCCGACGTCGGCGGCCCGCAGGGCGGGGATGTCGTTGACGCCGTCGCCGAGGTAGCCGACGCTGCGCCCGTCCCGTCTCAGCGCCTGCACCACCGCGGCCTTCTGCTCCGGCGAGCAGCGGGCCAGCACCACGGCACCGCGGACCGCCTCGGCCAGAGCGCCGCCTCCCTCGGCGGCGAGCGCCTCCAGCTCGCTGCCGAGCAGTACCGGGCCCGGCGCCAGGCCCAGCCGGTGGCAGAGCCGGACGGCGGTGCGCGGGTGGTCCCCGGTCACCACCTTGATCGCGACGCCGGCCACAGCCAGCAGGCCGAGCGCCTCGGCCGCCGAATCGGCCGGCTCGTCCTGCATACCGACGAATCCGATCAGGGTCAGGCCCTGCTCGTCGGCCAGGCCGTAGCTGCCCAGCCGCGGCGCCCGCTCGGCGCGCGCCACCGCGAGCATCCGCAGCCCGGCCTCGGCCCGCTCCGCCGCCAGCCGCTCCAGCGCGGCCCGCCCGTCCTCGTCCAGAGGGCGGGTCGTACCCGGTCCGGTGCGTACCTCGGTGCAGCGCTCCAGAACGGCCTCCGGCGCCCCCTTGAGCAGCAGGACGTGCCGGCCCGGCTCGCGCAGCACCACCGACGCGCAGCGCCGGGCGGCGTCGAACGGGAGCACCGCCAGCACCGCGGGCCCCGGGCCGTCCAGCAGCCCGGCCGCGTCGGCGGCGTCCAGCAGCGCCTCGTCCGCCGGGTCGAAGGCCCCCGGCTCGGCGCTCTCGAAGGCGGCGTCGGCGGCGAGCGCTGCCAGCCGCAGCGCCCGCGGATCGGGACGGCCCGCCGGATCCAGCGAGAGCGCGACGGCGAGCGTCCCGGTGGTCAGGGTGCCGGTCTTGTCGACGCAGAGCACGTCCATCGCGCCGAGCTCGGAAACCGCCGGGAACCGCCGCACCAGCAGCCCGTGGCCCGCCAGCCGCCGGCTTCCGCGGGTCAGCACCGTGCTGAGCACCACCGGCAGCAGCTCCGGAGTCAGCCCGACGGCGGCGGCGACCGCGAACGGCAGCAGCGACGCACTCCAGCCGTGCAGCAGGGTGTCGGCACCGACGGTGAGCGGCACCGCGGCCAGCATGAAGGCGATCAGCGCCCACACCGCCCGCCGGACGCCGCGCTCGACCGCCGAGCGCCCGGCGCGGGAGGCCGGAGCCGTGGCGTGCGCGGCGCCGAAAAGGGTGGCGCCGCCGGTGGCGACCACCACACCGGTCGCGCTGCCGGACACCACCCGGCTGCCGGTGAAGCAGAGGTGCGGCTCCTCGAAGCCGCTCGCGGCCGCGCCCGCCGGCGGGGCGTCCGGAGCCGCCCGCGGGACCGGATCACTCTCGCCGGTGAGCGCCGACTGGTCCACCGCGAGACCCTGCGCGCGCAGCAGCCGCAGATCGGCCGGGACGGCGTCACCGCTGCTCAGCCGGACCAGGTCGCCCGGGACCAGCTGGTCGACCGGGATCTCCCTGGCCAGCGGAAGATCCTGCTGCTCGGCCCGGCGCAGCACGGTGGCGGTGCCGGGCAGCAGCTCGCGCAGGGCCCGTAGGGCCCGCGCCGAGCGCCGCTCACCGGCGAAGCGCAGCCCGCCCGCGATCAGCACCAGGGTCGCCAGTATCGCCGCGCTGCCCCAGGAGCCGATCACCGCACAGATCAGCGCGAGGCCGGCGAGCAGGACGGTGAAGGGGTCGCGTACGGCGGTCAGCGCGCGCCGGGACCAGGCCGCCTCGCGGCGCGGCAGCACGGTGTTGTCGCCGAACTCGGCCAGCCGGGCCTCGGCCTGCGCCTCGGTGAGGCCGCGCGGGGAGGAGGCGGCCTCGCGCAGGATCTGCAGCCTGCTCATCCTGGCCAGCCGGTCCCCCGGGGACGGCTCGTCCACAGGGTCGGGGCGGCCCGGCGCGGGGAGCGCCGGCGAGTGCAGCTCGTGCTCAGGCACCGCTGCTCCGCAGCCGGTGCACCTCGCCGCCGAAGGTCGGATCGTCCAGTTTCTCGACCATCAGCCGGACCAGCGTCGCCACCTGCGGGTCGTCCACCCCGTAGACCTGGCGGCGGCCCTCGCGGCGGTTGGAGACCATGCCCGCCAGCTTGAGCTTGGCGAGATGCTGGCTGACCGCCTGCAGGGTGCCGCCGACCCGGTCGGCGAGCGTGCCCACATCGGCCTCGCCCTGGCTGAGCACCCAGACGATGTGCAGCCGCATGGTGGAGGCGAGCAGCCCGAAGGAGGCCGCCGCCTGCTGGAGGAGTTGTGGGGACGGGTCGTCGTGACCGGACCAGCCCGTCATCCGTACCGCCCTCTCCCTGGTTTTCGAACAGGCTCGCAAGGGGGCTCAGTGTAGCCGCGCTCCCCGCGGTCTCGTAGGGGCCCGTGGACCGCGGTGCACCGCGGACGTGCGAGAATTCGCCGGTCCAGGATGTCGCGCCGATGGGGAGATTTCCGTGATAGGCAGCCTTCGGGCCGAGGGGCGGCGTGGCGCCGACCGTCGCCGCAACCTCGAACTCGCCCTGGTGGCGTTCGCCGTCGTGGTCTCGCTGTACGGCTACATCGACGCGAACCTCGCGATGAACAACAAGCTGCCCAAGGGCCTGCTGGTCTACGGCGTCAGCTTCTCGCTGCTCGCGCTCGTCATGCACCTCGCGGTACGGCGCTTCGCGCGCTACGCGGACCCGCTGATCCTGCCGTGCGCGGTGATGCTCAGCGGCCTCGGCATGGTGCTGCTCAACCGGCTCGACCAGTCGTACGCGATCGTGCACGCCGCCAAGGGTGACTACCAGAAGCTGCCCGCCGCACCCTCCCAGGTGATGTGGCTCTACATCGCGGTCTTCGCGGCCATCGCGCTGATCGTGCTGGTCAAGCACCACCGGTTCTTCCAGCGCTACGTCTACATCCTGATGGTCGGTTCGCTGGTGCTGCTGGCCGCGCCCGCCTTCTTCCCCGGCGACACCTTCGGCGCCAAGCGCTGGATCCGGCTGCCCGGGATCTCGCTGGAGCCGGACGAGTTCGTCAAGCTCGCCATCACCATCTTCTTCGCCGGCTACCTGACGATCAGTCGGGACGCGCTGGCGCTGGTCGGCCGCAAGGTCTGGGGCCTGAGCCTGCCGCGCGGGCGCAACGCCGGCCCGGTGCTGGCGATCTGGGTGGTCAGCCTGCTGGTGCTGATCTTCGAGCGCGACCTCGGCACCTCGCTGATCTTCTTCGGCGTCTTCGTGGTGATGCTCTACGTCGCCACCGAGCGGACCAGTTGGATGATCTTCGGTGTCCTGATGGCGGTCGGCGGAGCCGTGGTCGTCGGCACCCTGGAGCCACACGTGCACGGCCGGGTCGAGGCCTGGCTGCACCCGCTGGACTACTACAAGCCCGTGCACGACCCCTCGCTGATCTCGGACCAGCCGGCCCAGGCGCTGTTCAGCTTCGGCACCGGCCACCTGCTGGGCACCGGCCTGGGGCAGGGCCGGCCCTGGATGATCGGCTTCGCCGGGCGCAGCGACTTCATCTTCACCACCATCGGCGAGGAGCTCGGCCTGGCCGGCGTCACCGCCGTGCTGCTGGTCTACACGCTCTTCATCCAGCGCGGCCTGCGCACCGCGATCTCGCTGAGCGACCCGTTCGGCAAGCTGCTGGCCACCGGCCTTGCGGCGGCGCTGGCGCTGCAGGTCTTCGTCGTGGTGGGCGGGGTGACCGGACTGATCCCGCTGACCGGTAAGGCGCTGCCGTTCCTGGCCGCCGGTGGTTCCTCCACGGTGGCGAACTGGCTGCTCACCGGTCTGATGATCAAACTCAGCGACGCGGCCGGCCGCACCACCCTGGAGCCCGACCCCGAACCCAGCGGCACCCTCGCGGCGGCGGCCGCCTGACGCTCCGGCTCTATTACCCGGTTGGCCGTGGTGGCGGGGTTTGCCGTCCGCCCAATACTTGCTAAATTGCGCAACTGTGCAACCGGACGCACGATCGAGCCGTCCACCTGAGCGACCGGCCCGCCGGCGACCGCACGGAGCGTACAGATGACCGATCCTCAGACCGGCCCCGACGAGCCGTACCCGCAGCACGCCCAGCAGTCGGCCGAAGAGTTCAGCGTACGGCGCCCGGACAGCGGCGCCCACCCGCAGCGCCGAAAGATCCTGCGGATCGGCTGCCTCTCGCTGGCCGGGCTACTGCTGGCCACCACCGGAGCGGGCATCTGGTTCTACCAGCGCATCAACGGCAACCTCAACGTCTTCGACAGCGGTGGCATCTCCGCCAGCCGCCCCGACGCCGGACCCGCCGACGCCAACGGCACCAGCCCCGTCAACGTCCTGCTGCTGGGCTCGGACACCCGGGCGGGTGGCAACGACGAGCTGGCCGGCGGCGCGGTCGGCGCGGGCAACTCGGACACCGCCCTGCTGGTGCACGTCTACGCCGACCACCGGCACGCCGTCGCGGTCTCCATCCCGCGCGACTCGCTGGTGGACATCCCGCCCTGCAAGCTGCCCAGCGGCCGGTGGACCACGCCGCAGCACGAGCAGATGTTCAACTCGGCCTTCGCCATCGGCGGCTCGCCCACCGGCAACCCCGCCTGCTCGCAGAACACCGTCGAGACGATGACCGGGCTGCGGGTCGACCACACCATCGTGATCGACTTCAAGGGCTTCGCCGCGATGACCAGTGCGGTCGGCGGCGTCGAGGTCTGCGTGCCGACGCCGGTGAACGGCTACGGCATCCACCTGGCCAAGGGCCGGCAGACCGTCTCCGGACAGCTGGCCCTGGACTACGTCCGGGCCCGGCACGGGATCGGCGACGGCTCGGACATCGGCCGGATCAAACGCCAGCAGGCCTTCCTCGGCTCGCTGTTCAAGAAGATCCAGGAGCAGGGTTTCGACCTCACCACGCTGCTCCCGCTGGCCGACGCGGCGACCCGCTCGCTCACCGTGGACGCGGGCCTGGGCAGCCCGCTGAAGCTGGCCGTCTTCGCCCGGTCGATGCGATCGATCAAGCTCACCGACCTCACCTTCGTCACCGCGCCCTGGCGCTACGCCGGGGACCGGGTGGCCCTGGTCCACCCCGACGTGGACACGCTCTGGGGGCTGCTGCGCCGCGATCGGACGCTGGACGGCCAGAGCACCGGGCAGATCCCCGACCCCAGCGCCTCCGCGTCCCCCGCGGCAAGCCCTTCGGCGGGCGCGGACCTGACCGTCCCGGTGGTCGTGCGCAACGGCACCGCGGCGCTCGGCCTGGCCGGCAAGGCCGTCCAGGAGCTGACCGCCAGGGGGTACCTGGAGGTCGTCGCGGGCAGCCCCGGCATCGCACGGGCCGTCACCGCCGTGGGCTACGGCCCCGGACACCAGGACGACGCCGAGCAGATCGCCCGGTTCTTCCCCGGCGCCGAGATCCAGGCCGACGAGGGGGCGGGCGCCGTCGGGGTCGCCGTCGACCTCGGCCACGACTACCTGGCCGCGGCCGGGCCGCCCTGGAACCCCGACCAGCCCAGCGTCGGCCCGGCGGTGAACCCGGGCAACGGGCCGGGCGCGGGAGCGAGCGGGGGGCCCAGCACCGTCCCGCCGGCGATCACGGACAACACCCGGACCGCCGACACGGACGTCTGCACCGGCCTGACCTACGGCTGAGACCCGACGTTCGCAACCTGAAACTACGGCGGCGGCCAAGCCCGCAGCCGGGAAGGAGTACCGCTCAGATGCTCTGGGGGGATCGGGACACCGACAAGGCCGCCGAGCTGCGACTGGCAGCCGCCGTGGCCGAGATCGAGGGACTGCACACCGCGTTACGGCGCACCGGCGATCCGGCCCGGCGGCGCCGGATCCTGACGCAACTCGCCGCCGCGGGGAACCGGTTGGCCGATCTGGCGGGCACCGCCCCGGGCCTGATCCCGGCTCAGGCCCGCGGCATCTCACGCCGCCAGCGCCGCCGCGCAGCGATCGGTCGCGGCGCCCGGTGGCTGCTGCGCGCCACCCGCGACCGCGACCGGTGACTGTGGCCGACGGCTAGAATTGCGCAGATGCGACCGGACGCCGGAACCGTCGACCCCGACCTGGACCCCAGCCCGCCCGCGCGACGCCCTGCGGCCTGGCGCGGGCAGGGCGATACCCTCGCCGTGATCGCAGTCGGAGGCGCCCTGGGCGCCTGCGCCCGCTACGGCACCGGGCTGTTGTGGCCGACCGCGCCCGACGCGTTCCCCTGGGCCACCCTGGTGATCAACGTGGTCGGCTGCGCGGTGATCGGCGTCTTCATGGTGCTGATCACCGAGGTCTGGTCCGCACACCGGCTGGTCCGGCCGTTCTTCGGCACCGGCGTGCTCGGCGGCTTCACCACCTTCTCCACCTACACGGTGGACATCCACCGGCTGGTCGAGGGCCGGCATGCCGCGACCGGACTGGCCTATCTCGCGCTGACGCTGCTGGCGGCGCTGGCGGCGGTGTGGGCGGCGGCCGCGCTCACCCGCCGCGCGATCAGCTGGAGGCAGTCATGAGTCCCACCGGCCGCGCCCTGCGGGCGACGATCCTCCTCGGGGAGAACGACACCTGGCACCACCGGCCCGCGTTCGCCGAGATCGTCCACCGGGCGCACGCCGCCGGGCTGGCCGGTGCCTCCGTCTTCCGCGGGATCGAGGGCTTCGGCGCGTCCGGGGTGATCCACACCAACCGGCTGCTGTCGCTCGCCGAGGACCTGCCGGTGGCCGTGGTGATCGTCGACACCGAGGAGCGGGTCCGGGCCTTCCTGCCGCAGCTCGACGACCTCGTGCCGCAGGCGCTGATCACCCTGGACGCCTGCGAGGTGGTCCGCGGCGGCCGCAGCGGGCTCGGTGACGAGCGGGGGACGGCGTGAACTGGCTACTGGTGATCCTCGGCGCGGTGGTCGGCGCGCCGCTGCGCTACCTGACCGACCGGGCCGTCCAGTCCCGGCACGACACCGTCTTCCCCTGGGGCACCTTCGCGGCCAACCTGACCGGCTGCCTGATCCTCGGCACCCTGGCCGGCGCCGTCAGCGCCGGAGCCGCCTCCTCGCAGCTCCAACTGCTGATCGGCACCGGCCTGTGCGGCGCGCTGACCACCTACTCGACGTTCTCGTACGAGACCCTGCGGCTCGCCGAGGACGGCGCCGCCTTCTTCGCGGTGGCCAACGTGGTCGCCAGCGTGGTCGCGGGCCTGGGCGCGGTGTACACCGGATCGGCCCTGGCCCAGGCCCTGTGGGGGTGAGCGTCGGCGCCGAAGTGCTGTCCGTCGCCCTGCTGTTGACGGTGCTCGCGTTCGCCGTGGCCCGGCCGCGCGGGTGGCCGGAGGCGGTCGCGGCGGTCCCGGCACCTTCGCCCGCCTGGGGCTGTGGACCGTGCCGGCCACCCTGGCCTGCGCCACCACTGCGCTGTGGGCGATGCTGCGCCTGGTCGGCACCGGCTGAGGCACCGGTCGGTGTCAGGAGCTGTAGTCGGCGTTGATCCGGACGTAGCCCTCGGTGAGATCGCAGCCGTAGACGGTGAACTCCCCCTCGGCGATGCCGAGATCGATCCGGATCACCACCTGGTCGCCCTTGAGGTACGCCCTGGCGCGCTCCAGCAGGGCGTCGCTCGGCTCTTCGGGGTGCATGAGCAGATCGTCGTACTGGATGCGGACGGCGTGCGGGTCGATGTCGCTCTCGTCGTCGAGCTTGCCGATCGCCATCGCGATCCGGCCCCAGTTCGGGTCGGCTCCGTGCACGGCGGTCTTGACCAGCGGGGAGTTGACCACGCTCTTGCCGACCCGCTTGGCCTGGGCGTCGTCCCGGGCGCCGATGACGTGCACCTCGATCAGCTTGCTCGCGCCCTCGCCGTCCGAGGCGATCTCCCGTACGAGGTGCAGGGCGCAGGTGTACAGCGCCTGCTCGAAGGCGACCGGGTCGACCGGGCCGGCCAGGCCGTTGGCGAAGATCGCCGCGGTGTCGCTGGTCGAGGTGTCGGTGTCGATGCTCAGCGCGTTGAACGTCCGGTCCATCACCCGCCGGAAGAGCGCGTCGAGGTCGTCGGCCGCGATGTCCGCGTCGGTGAAGAAGAACGTCAGCAGGGTGGCCATGTTCGGCTCGATCATGCCGACCCCCTTGGCGATACCGGTCAGCACGGCGTCACCGCAGCGCACGGTGAGGTGCTTCGGCCGGGTGTCGGTGGTCATGATGGCCGCGGCCGCCGCCGCGCAGTCCGCTTCCGGGAACGGCCAGTTCAGCTCGGCCAGACCCGTCCGGATGCTCTCCATCGGGTAGGGGCGGCCGATCATTCCGGTGGAGCCGATCACCAGCTCCTCGGGGGCGATCCCGACGATCTCGGCGACCGTGCGACGCACCTCGGCCGCGTGCTCCGCCCCGGCCCGGCCGGTCGCCACGTTGGCGTTGCGCGAGAGCACGACCATGCCACGGCTGTGCTGCAGGGCTGCCGCCTCCCGGCTGAGGACGACGCTGGGGCCGGCGAAGCGCGAGCGGGTGAACACCGCCGCCGATCGGGCTGGCACCTCGGAGACGACGACGGCGAAGTCGTCGTCGACGTCCTTGAGGCCCATGTTCCTGGTGATGCTGCGAAAGCCCTGCGGTGCCACGGTCTCCACGGTTGCCAACCCCCTGCACAGATGATGAATGAAGATTCCGATCACTGTACACTTATGCATCACTGGGATCGTCTCGGCCCCGCTATGACAGCAGGGTCACCGGCATCCGGCTGAAACCGCGGTTGCCAAGACCCGGGTGGCGGGTCGCGGGCTCGGCGGCGCACGCGTCGGGGAAGCTCTCCAGCAGGCGGCCGAAGACGACCTCCGCCTGCAGCCGGGCCAGTTGGGCGCTGAACACCCGTCGGGGCCTCCCGAGGCCCCGACGCGGTCCCAGCTGTCCCAGCTGTCCCCAGGGATTATGAGCCCCCGGGTTCAGGACCGGGCAGCGGTGATCCAGTAGCTCTCGGCGCTCGGATCGGGCCGGCGTCGCAGCGGGTCGCGGACGAGCCGCAGGATCAAGCCGACCGGGACGACGAACAGGTAGTAGAGCAGGAGACCCAGCATGGGTGGGATCCTTTCCTCGGAAGTTGGGCGTCGGAAGTGGGGCGTCAGTCGAGCGGGATCTCGTCGCGCCAGTCGCCGTCCTCGGCCCAGACGGGCTGGTCGTCCTTCAGGAGCAGAAAGCCGCCGAGCACCAGGACGTCGATCCGAGTCCGCATGAAGCAGGTGTAGGCCTCCTGCGGGGACCGGACGATCGGCTCGCCGCGCACGTTGAACGAGGTGTTCACCAGCACCGGGCAGCCGGTCTCGGCCTTGAACGCGGTAAGCAGGCGGTGGAAGGCCGGGTTGGCGTGCTCGCTGACGGTCTGCACCCTGGCCGACATGTCGACATGGGTGACGGCCGGGATGGTGGAACGGCGGACCTTCAGGCGGTCGAGCCCCCGGGCGTCCCCGGCGTCGTCGGCGGCGGGGAGCCGCCGCGCGTCGGCGATATCCGCGACCACCAGCATGTACGGGCTCTCCTGCTTGAGTTGGAAGTATTCCTCGACGTCCGAATCGAGGACCGCCGGGGCGAACGGCCGGAACGACTCCCGGAATTTGATCTTGAGGTTCATCGCCGACTGCATCTCGGGGTTCCGCGGATCGCCCAGGATGGACCGGGCGCCCAGGGCCCTCGGCCCGAACTCCATCCGGTCCTGGAACCAGCCGACCACCTTGCCCTGCGCCAACTCCACTGCCGTCCGCGCCGCCAGTGCGTCCCGGTCGAGCCGGGTGTACGGGATGCCCGCGTCGTCCAGGTAGGCCTGGATCTCCTCGTCCCGGTACGCCGGACCGAGCAGCGACCCGGACATGGCGTCGTGGCCCGTGCCCAGGTGGGTCCTGGTCGCTCCGCGTTCCATCGCGACCGCCAGGGCGGCTCCCAGCGCGCCACCCGCGTCACCGGCAGCGGGCTGAACCCAGACCCCCTCGAAGATCTCCTCCCGGATCGTCCTGCCGTTGGCGACGCAGTTGAGCGCCACGCCGCCGGCCAGGCAGAGGCGGGTCTCCCCGGTGAACTGCTGAGCCGCGCGGGCGAGCCGCAGCACGACCTCCTCGGTGACCTCCTGCACAGAGGCTGCCAGGTCGAACTCCCGCTCCGACAGCGCGCTTTCGGGCAGCCGGCGCGGGCCGTCGAAGAGCTTCTCGAAGCCCCGGCCGGTCATCACCTGACCACGGAGGTACTCGAAGTACCGCATGTCCAGGCGGAACGAGCCGTCCGCCTTGAGGTCGATCAGCTTCTCCCGGATCACATCCGCGTAGCGCGGTGTGCCGTAGGGCGCCAGGCCCATCAGTTTGTACTCGCCGGAGTCGACCTTGAAGCCGCAGAAGTACGTGAACGCCGAGTAGAGCATGCCCAGCGAGTGCGGGAAGTGCAGTTCCGCGACGGGATCGAGCCGATCCCCGCGCCCGTGCCAGAGCGAGGTGGTCGCCCACTCCCCCACCCCGTCGATGCAGAGCACGGCCGCCGACTCGTACGGGGAGGGGAAGAAGGCCGAGGCGGCGTGCGACTCGTGGTGGCGCCGGCACAGCACCTCGGGCACCGGGCCGAGCCCGAGTCCCGCCAACTCCCGGCGTACCGACTCCCCGGCGCGCCGCTTGCGGCGGATCCACTCCGGGAAGGTGTCCCGGAAGGAGGCCGCCCCGAAGGGCACCGCACCGGCGTAAGTGGCCAGCACCCGGCGGAACTTCAGGGCCGGGTCCTCGTAGTAGGCGACCGCGGCCACGTCCTTGAGGGTCGCGCCGGCCTCCCGCAGGCAGTACTCCACCGCCTGCGCGGGGAAGGCCGCGTCGTGCCGGCGGCGGGTGAACCGCTCCTCCTGCGCCGCCGCAACGACGGTGTCGCCGTCGACCAGGGCGACCGCACTGTCGTGGTAGTAGGCGGAGATGCCCAGGATCAGGTCGGACACGGGAATGCGCCTCCTCGGGTAGGGCTTCGCAGAGCCGCTGGGACGTTCACGGGGTGTTCCCAGCGGCTCGGGCCGTGCGCTGGGCACGCCGGGCGGCGCGTCGGGCACGCCGTCCGCTGGGCGGGTTCAGTGACCGGTAGCCTGTCCGGACCCGCTCCCAGACCTCGCTGCGCGAGCTGGGGCCGAGCAGTTCCGGTACGGCGGCCAGGTAGGCGTCCACGGCCTCCGCCGCCCAGGCGGAGTGGCCGGTCGCGACGTTGTCGATCGTGTTGTGGATGTCCACGAAGTGGGTGCTGAACCCGTGCGCCTCCAGGGCGAGTCGGGCCTGCCGGTACCCGCCGCCTACGCCGGACAGCTCCATGGCGACGTTCAGTCCCAGCACCTCGGGCAGGAAGGTGCGGGGCAGGCGGCCGATGCACAGCCAGTACACCGGCAGCTCGAAGGCCTCCTCGCGGAAGCCCGGCCAGTGGGCGAACTCCCTGGCGGCGGTGGGCGGCAGTTCGACGCCCATTTCGCGGAGCACCTCGCGGTAGATGAGCGGATGGTTGAGCCGGGCCTCCCCGTTGCCCAACTCGTCCCAGTAGGTGGAGAAGAGCAGATGGCCCACCTCGGAGGAGGCATGCGTGTAGTCGGTGAAGCCCTGCAGCCAGCTGCCGTCGATGAGCGTGAGCGGAGCGAGCTGCACGGTCGAGTCGATCAGGGCCTCCCGGCCGGGCAACGGGGTGTCCCTGGCCGAGTCGAAGTCACGGCCGTGCCGGTCGTGCTGCTCCCGCAGCCAGGGGAGAAGCCCGCGCGGGTCCCAGTGTTCGGGGGGCAGGTGCTCGGCCAGGTGCCAGTCGCTCCGTGAGCGGGCCAGCCAACCCCGCACGTAGGCCACGGCGTAGCGGCGCAGCGCGGGCGAGTCGGCCCGGTTGAGCAGCAGGTGGTAGGCCTCGCGCAGGCTTCCCGGCTCCTGGTCGGGCACGGGCGGGACCGCCGCGGCCGCCACGGCCACCGCCGGGGCAGTCCCCGGAGCTGCGTCCGGAGCTGCGTCCGGACTGATCGTCGGGGGACGGCCGGCCGCGGGAAGCGAGCGGACCCACCGACGGATCACCGCCTCGTCCGTCGGCGAGAAGATGCGGAACATCGGGCCGTCCTGGGCGATCAGGGCGCGCAGCAGCGGGCTCCGGTCCGGGCGCCCCGGTTTCACCAGACGGCTGGCCGCGAGTGCCCGGAGCAGGCCGTACGGCTCGCTGCGGGCCTCGACGAACCAGTCGTTGAGCGGACGGCCTTCGAGCTCGAAGCCGTGGTGGTAGAGCTCGGCCTCGCGGGCCCTGACCCGGAGCAACTCGGCCATGTCGTACGCCGGATCCAGGGTGGATTCGAGCTCTGCGTGCAGGGCCGCGCTCCACTGCCGCAGAGCGGCGAGCGCCCAGCGGAATCCCGTGGCCAGCCGCCGACCGACCTCTGACTGCGCCTCGGACTCGGACTCGGACTCGGCGAGGACCGCCGCGACAGCGGCCCGGCTGAGCGCGAGCCCGGTCGGGGCACCGTCGCCGCGGGCCGCGCCCGGGTCCACGGCCGACCAGTCGGCCGCCGTCGGCAGCAACTCCCGTACGAGGGCCAGCGGAGGCAGCAGCCCGGCCGCCCGCAGACAGAGGTCCGCACCGAGGATCTCCTCCCGGAAGTCCTCCGGGCGACGGCTCATCGCCAGCAGGGGGCCGACCAGCTGAAACGCCGTGTCGGCGATCACGGGGTCGTGGGCGAGCCGGGCGGCGGGCACCGCGCGTTCGCCGAGCCTCAGCCGGTGCAGGAGTGCCAAGTAGGCACTGCCCCGGTCGGCGCGCGGGTGGCCGGCCGCGAGATCCTCGGCGTAGAGGGCGAGGATGCGCAGCGCCGTCTCGCTGTCAGCGTTCGCGGGGCTGGTCAGCCACTGCAGCCAGGCCCCCGAGACGAGGCCCAGCGGCGCCGCGCCCAGCGCCGCGCGGCGTAGCAGTGCGGCTCGATCCTCCTCGCCGGTGTCGGGCCCGACCAGCGCGAGGTACTGCTCGGCCTCGCCGGCCGACCAGGCAGCGGCCTCCTGCTCCAGCCGCTCCAGCAGTTCGGCGGCCGAGGAGTCCTCGTCGGCCGCTACCGGCCCCGCCGCTCCAGGCAGCAGGACGCCCGTACCCGCGAGGAGAGTTGACGGCTCCTCGGGGTCCGACGCGCGGACGTAGAGCGTACGGGCGTCCGTCCTGTCGCTCGCGGTTCGACTTCGGACGGTGTCGGCCGCCGAGTGCTGGCGTCGCATCAGTGTTCCTGTTCTGTGATGGGACCTGCCCGGTCGGGGTGTCAGAACATCGGGTAGATGGACGGATCACTCTTCTTCTTCGACTTACGGCGGAAGAGAGCGGCGAACGCGCGAAGCAGAGCCACGGGAGTTCCTTTCGAAGGGCGCTACGGCTTGGGGTGAAGGTCCGTCAAGAGGTTGAGGCCGGAGGCGAGCAGCCTGGCGGCGAGGTCGTAGCCCTCGTCGGTGCAGTGCGCGCGGTCGACGAACAGCCAGTCCTCGGCGGCCGCGGCCGCTCCCATCAGCGGGTTGAGGTCGAGGAATTCGACACCGTGCTTCGCGCACGCTGCGGACAGCTCGTCGGCGTACCGGCGGCCGACCTCGATGGGGGCGACCTCGCCGAACAGCTCCCAGAAGACGGAGCCCTCGCGGTCCAACTCCCCGAACAGCTCGTCCTCCTGCGGGGTGTGCTTGTCCCGTACCCAGGTGGCGAACGGCTGCAGGGCGAAAGTGACCCGGGTGCCGGCCGCGCCGGCCAGCAGCTGCCAGCGCTCCAGGTCCTGGGCAGTGCGTTCGACCGCGGTGGCGATCCGCTCGTCCAGCCCTGGAGTTGCCTGGGCCTCCAGGGAGGGCTCCGTGGTCAGGCGCTCACGGAGCCGGGCCAGGCCTGAGCGCCGCGACTTGCGGTGCTTCTCCAGCAGCTCCTCCATCTGGTTCTGGTACTCGCTGCCGGAGAAGAAGGCGCCGTAGTCGCCCTGGTACGCCTGCGGGAGGCCGGCCAGCGCGAGGTTGTTCAGGCCGGACAGGATCACGATCTGCTCGACCCTGGGGAGCATCTGCTGGTGCAGTAGATAGAGGAGGACCTCCTGTGTGGAGCAGTAGCCTCGGCCGCCGAAGTTCAGCCAAGGCGTCGCGGGTGCGTACTGCGACCAGAGTCGGGAGGAGATCGCGGTGGCGTCGCTGGTGCTGCCGACGCCGAACGCGGTCGAGCTGCCGGCCAGCAGGCTGATCGGCCCCTCGACCTGTCGGCCGGCGACCGAGGCGGATTCCGACCGACCGTGCGAGACACGGAAGCCGAGGCGGTCCGTGTTCAGGACCTCGGAGCTGTAGTCGGCTCGGTGGAAGTACATGACATAGGGGAGCCAACGGGTCTCCCCGCGGTCCTGGAAGTCCTCGTGCTGGACCATCTGCGGCGTCAGCACGTGGCGTCTGAGGGTCACTGCCGGCTCCTCGGCGTAGCTGGGTTCTGGGAGGGATGACGGGGCGAAGCCCGTCGATAGTAACTGTAGTCATATTTGTTGTTACCTGACCCTCCGTGTGGTCAAATTCCGTTGACCAAAGTTATGTCAACTGGAGTCATGGGCCTCTCGGGATCCGGCAGCCTCAGCGGCGCGCCACGGCCGCCCAGGGGCCCCACCCCTCCGCCACTCCGACCCCCAAGAGGCTCGACATGGCTCTCCACCTCACCGAAGCGGGCGGCGACACCGCCCCGTCCCCGCAGGCCGAAAGACCGTCACCGCTCGACCTCGGCGCACTGGACGGCGGGACGCAGAAGAACCGGCTCCAGCAGCGCCACCTGACGATGATCGGCCTGGGCGGCGCCATCGGCGCGGGCCTGTTCGTGGGATCGGGCGCGGGCATCGCCGTGGCCGGCCCCGGCATCGTCGTCAGCTACGTGCTCGCCGGCCTGCTGATGCTGGCGGTGATGCGGATGCTCGGCGAGATGTCCGCGGCAGCACCCTCCACCGGCACCTTCTCCCTCCACGCCGAGCGGGCCTTCGGCCCGTGGGCCGGCTTCACCGTCGGCTGGCTGTACTGGAGCCTGCTGGTGGTCGTCCTCGCCATCGAGGCCACCGGCGCCGCCGGAATCGTGCACGCCTGGATCCCGGGTGTGGCCACCTGGGTCTGGGTGCTGCTCTTCATGGCGGTGCTCACCGCCACCAACCTCGCCGCCGTCGGGGCCTTCGGAGAGGCCGAGTTCTGGCTGGCGGTGCTCAAGGTGGGCGCCGTCGTCGGCTTCCTGGTCCTCGGTTCGCTGGCGCTGTTCGGGCTGCTGCCCGGGACGCACGCCGTGGGGCTGTCCAACGTCACCGGGCACGGCGGAATGCTGCCCGCGGGCTGGCACGGTGTGCTGACCGGGACACTCGCGGTGCTCTTCTCCTTCGGCGGGGCCGAGATCGTCGCCGTCGCGGCCGCCGAGTCCGACGACCCGGTGCGCGGGATCAGCCGCTCGATGCGCAGCGTCGTGTGGCGGCTGATGCTGTTCTATGTCGGTTCGATGGCTCTCATCGTGGCGCTTCTCCCGTGGAACGAGCTGAAGGTCGGCGAGAGCCCGTACACGGCGGTGCTGGACCACATCGGGATCCCGGCTGCTGCCCAGCTGATGAACGTCGTGGTGCTGTCGGCCCTACTGTCGGCGCTCAACGCCAACCTCTACAGCGCCTCCCGCATGGTCCACTCGCTGGCCCGACGCGGCGAGGCGCCGGCCGGTCTGCTCAAGGTCTCCGGCCGCGGGGTGCCGCGCCGCGCGGTGCTGGCCTCCGCCGCGTTCGGCTTCGTCTCCGTACTGCTCAACCTGATCTGGCCGCAGACGGTCTTCCTCTGGATGCTGGACTCGGTGGGCGCCATCGGGCTGGTGGTGTGGATCAGCGTCGGCATGTCCCAACTGCGCCTGCGGGCCCGGATGCAGCGCGACGCGGAGCGTCCGGCCGTCCCGATGTGGGGCTTCCCCTATGTGACCCTGCTGGCGCTCACGGCGATGGCGGCCGTCCTGGTCCTGTTGGCGGCCGACGGCTCCACCAGACCGGAGGTGGTGGGGACCGGGCTGCTGACCGCCGCCGTACTGGTCGCCGCGGCGGTCCGGAGCCACTTCTCCCGGCGGGCGACCGCCGCCGAGTGATCATGACGGCCGATGCCGGGGCGCGCCCTCCGTCCGGGGCGCGCCCTCTGCCGTGGGAACGGCCTGGGCTGGCGGGTGTCCCAGCTCGGTGAGGGTCTCCACCAGCCACTCCCGCTCCGCCCGGCTGGTGGCCCGGGCCATCACCAGCATCCCTCTGCGGTACCGGTCCTCGATGTCCCGGATCCGGAGCGGGGTGCCGGAGCGGTGGAAGAAGCTCGCCGGTGCGGTGAGGAAGTCCAGCCGCCGTTGCAGGACCCGTGCCTGGTCGGCGGGGTCGGGCAGTTGGCCGAGGAAGGCCAGCAACGTGAAGAAGGACCCGCCGTCCGTGATCTCGACCTCCGCCGGCCCGGCGAGCCGGCGGAGCAGCTCCCCCCGCCCGGAGGCGGTCAGGCTCAGCACCTGCCGGGTGGGGCCCCGCCCGGCACTCTCGGCGCTCCGCTCGACGAATCCCGCGTCTCGAGCCCGCTTGATGGCCGGATACATGGCACCGTCGCTCAGCGGGCGGGTGTGCCCGGTGAGGTCGGTGATGCGCTTCCGCAGCTCGTAGGCGTGCATCGGCTCTTCTGCGAGGAAGCCGAGGATGGCCAGTGTCAGCACGGTGCTCCCCTGGGTCATGGGCGGGCCTGTGATCCCGATCTTACCTCGATCAGAGTTAGCCGAAAAGAGGTAACTCTAGTAGAGCTATCTTCCAGTGCCTCTTTCCGAGCCACACGAATAGAGTTACTCTGCTGCAGGGACGACCACCCGGCCGACTGCGGAGGAGAGAACCGATGGCAGCTCCGACGATGCAGGCGGCTGTGGTCGAACACCCGGGCGGCCCCGAGGTCCTGCGGCTGCGTCATGTCCCACGCCCCGAGGCGCGTCCGGGCCAGGTACTGGTCCGCGTCATGGCGTTCGGGCTCAACCGCTCCGAGCTCTTCACACGGCGGGGCTGGTCCCCCTCGGTGACGTTCCCCCGGATCCTCGGCATCGAGTGCGTCGGGGTGGTCGCCGAGTCGTACGAGGCCGCCCTGCCCGTGGGCACCAAAGTGGCCGCAGCGATGGGCGGGATGGGCAGGACGTTCGACGGCAGCTATGCCGAGTACACCCTGCTGCCCGCTTCACAGCTCATGCCGATCACGACCGACCTGCCCTGGGAGGTGGTGGCGGCCCTACCCGAGTCGTACCTCACCGCCCAGGGCTCCCTGGAGACCCTCGAACCGCAGGCGGGGCACCGACTGCTCATCCGGGCGGCCACCTCCTCGGTGGGCATGGCGGCGCTCGCCCTCGCCCGGGAGCTGGGAGTGGAGATCGCCTGCACCACCCGCAACCCCGCCAAGGCGGACGCACTGCTGCACGGCGGTGCGCACCACGTCGTCCTGGACGACGTGGACCTGCCGACCGGCGTGCGCAAGCTCTGGCCCGACGGCGCCGACCGCGTCCTGGACCTCGTCGGCGGCCAGGCCCTGCTCGACTCGCTGCGCTCGACCGCCCCGCGCGGGCGGGTCTGCAACTCCGGGATTCTGTCGGACTCCTGGACCATTCCCGCCTTCGAGCCGCTGGAGGACATCCCGTCCGGCGTCTACCTGACCACCTACTCCAGCAGCCTGATCAACTCGGGCAGCTGGGCCGTGCGCACCCTCCAGGAACTCCTGGACCGGGTCGCGAACGGAGGCTTGCACCCGGCGACCGACCAGGTCTTCCCCTTCTCCCGGCTGGCCGACGCGCACAGCCACATGGAGAGCAACAACGCGATCGGAAAGGTTGTCAGCCATGGCCCAGGACTCCCTGCATGACGCGACAGCAGTACAGGAGCCGCCGGCTCCGCCCACCGGAGCCGACACCCGCAGGACGTTGCTCGGCCTCGCCGGGCCGGTCTACTTCGAACTGCTCTCCGGCGTCGTCGCGGGCGTCATCGACACCCTCTGGGTTGCGCGCCTGAACGAGGCCGCGATCGGTGCCGTGGCCATCGCGACGAGCGTCGAGAACGTCCTGCTGGGCGTGATCCTGATGGTCAACATCGGGACGACGGTCCTCATCTCCGGCGCGATCGGCCGCAAGGAGACCGGGGGTCTGCGGACCGTCATGCGCGCGGTGGGCGTGCTCTGGCTGGCGATCGCCCCGGCCGTCGCGATCGGCGGCTTCCTGGCCCGGAAGGACATCGCGGGGCTCTTCACCTCGGACGGCGGCGAGGCGTTCCGACTCACCGTCCAGTTCTTCGCGATCTCGTTCCCCGGCATCGCGGTGTTCTTCGCGCAGAACGTCATCGACGGGATCTACAAGGGGACGGGCGACACCCGCACCCCGATGCGGATGGCGATCCTCGCCAACGCGCTGATCCTGGTGCTCGACCCGCTGCTCATCTACGGCCGCGCCGGGCTGCCCCGAATGGGGGTCCAGGGCGCCGCACTGGCCATGGTCATCGGCCGCGGCGTCGCGCTCGCCACCAGCGTGACGCTGCTGTACCGCAAGCGTCTCGGCGAGCAGAGCGACGCGGGGAACACGGGCGGCCTGAGCCTGTCCCAGGCGATCTCCCGCATCCTCGGGGTCGGGCTGCCGGCCTCCGCGGACTTCGTGATCCGGATGGCGGCGGGCATGGTCCTGGTCGTGGTGGTCGCCGGATTCGGCGAGGTGCCGCTGGCGGCCTACGGCATCGGCATCAAGGTCCTGGTGTTCGTCACGATGGCGTTCTACGCCGTGCGGCAGGCCGCCAGCATCCACCTGGCCCGCACCGGCGGCTCGCACCCCAACGCCGCGCACGACATCGGGCGGCAGTCGCTGCTCCTGGCGAGCCTCATCGCGCTCGCCGCGGGCGCCGCGCTCGCGGTGGCCGGAGGCGCCCTGGTCTCCGCCTTCACCAGCGACGACGCGGTCGTCCACCAAGGCACCGTCCTGATGTGGTTCTTCGTCCCGTACCTGCTGGCGATCGCCGGCACGGTCAGCCTGGGCGGGGTATTCGTGAGCGGCGGCCACGCCAGGTCGATGCTCTGGGTCGCGCTGCTGGGCTCGGTGGTCCAACTCCCGCTCGCGTACGGGCTCAGCAGCATCTCCGCCCTGGGGATCCGCGGCGTGTGGATCTCGATGGTGCTCGGAGCCGTGGCGCAGTTCACGCTCTCGTACGCGCTGTTCCGCCGGTACTGCCCCGCGCCGGCCCGGACCGCCGCCCCTGCCCCGATCCCCGCGCCGGCCACCGCCGACGTCTGAGACCGGTCAGTTGAACAACCATCACGGGCCGGGCACCGACAGGTCAGTCGGCGCCCGGCCCGCGGTGTGACCACCGGTGCGCTACGAGACTGCGGCGGCGAGCGGCAGCTCGGCCCGGTAGACGGCCAGGTCCCCCGAGCCTGCCATGCCCGAGCTCCGCAGGCGTTCGAAGAGCTGGGCCCGCAGCGCCCCGCTCGATCCGACGGCGAACTCGGCTTCCGGGTCCAGCTCGACCCGGAAGCCGTCCGCGAGCAGCCTGACCCTGAGGTCGTGCACCGCCACCCCCCGGCTGTCGAGCACCGCCCGCACCGTCTCCTCGGCACGCTCCACGCTGTGCAGACGGCTCGCGGTCACGGGTACGCCGACGCTGATCCGGGAGGCCAGGCACGGTGCCGCGGGCTTCTCGGCGACCCGCAGGCCCCAGGCGGCCGACAGCGCCCGGATCATGGGCTTGCCGAACCCCGCGAGGGCGAGCGGCTCCACCACCGCGAGCTGCCTGGCGGCGGCGAGCCCGGGGCGGTGCGGCGACAGGTGGTCGTCGGCGTGGGTGCCGGTGGCGACCGCGGCCAGCCCGCGCTCGGCGGCCAGCGCGCCGATCTCCGAGAGCACCGTCCGCTTGCAGAAGTAGCAGCGGTCGCCGGAGTTGGCCCGGTAGCCGGGGTCGGCCAGCTCGTTCACGCCGACCTCCGCGAGTTCCGCGCCGAGGTCGGCGGCGGTCCGGCGGGCGTCCGCCAGCTCCCTGGCGGACAGGCTCGGGGAGACCGCGATCGCGGCCAGTACCCGGGAGGGCGGTAGCGCCCGAAGCGCGGCGGCGAGCACCAGGGAGGAGTCGACCCCGCCGGAGAAGGCGACCGCGACCGAACCCAGTCGTCGGCACTCGTCGAGGAGTCGGCCAGAGGCGGCCCTGAGCTCGGCTTCCGATGGTTGCACTGTGACCTCCATACGGATTGAGTTTACAAGAGTCATCACATACCTTAACTCAAGTGAGCACTATTCCAGCCCATAGTCAACATTCCCCCGAGGTCACCGAGTTCGCGTGCCTCGACGTCGACCGCCGGCGCCGGACCGGGGCCCCCGAGGCCGTCTACGCGGCCGGCAAGACACCCGACCAGACCCTGGCCCTGCTGGCGGCGATGCGCGTCGGCGACCCCGCGACACCCGCTCTGGCCACCCGCTGCCCGGACGAGGTCCTGCGCCGGGCATCCGACAGCTTCCCGGGCGAGCGGGTGCACGTGGACACCGCCGCCAGGACCGTTGTGGTGGGCGACCTCCCCGAGCCGTTCGGCGAGGTCCTGGTGGTGACCGCGGGCACCTCCGACCTACCGGTGGCAGGTGAATGCCTGGCCACGCTGCAGGCACTCGGCATCGGCAGCCGCCTGGTCACCGACGTCGGGGTGGCGGGTCTGAGTCGACTGCTCGACCGACTACCGGAACTGCGCGCCGCCGACTGCCTGGTGGTCGCGGCCGGCATGGAAGGGACGCTGCCCGGCGTCGTCGCCGGCCTGGTGACCGCCCCGGTGGTGGCCCTGCCGACCAGCGTCGGCTACGGCGTGAGCGCCGGCGGCCTGGTCGCCGCGGCGGCGATGCTGGCCTCCTGCAGCCCGGGTCTCGCCGTGGTGAACATCGACAACGGCTTCGGCGCGGCGATGTACGCGGCCCGCATCCTCGGCGCCAGAGACCGACGAGACGTACGGGACGTACCCGCAGACCCGGCAGACCCGGCAGGCCCTGCCGCCGCCGCACGGAAGGGGCCCGCCCATGTCGGCCACTGAACCGCGGGTCGCCGTCGCGCACCTGGACTGCACCGCCGGAGTGGCCGGGGACATGCTGCTCGGCGCGCTGCTCGGCGCGGGAGCCCCGCTGGCCCCGGTCGCCGAGGCGGTCGCCTCGCTCGGCATTTCCGGGCTGCGGGTACGGGCCGAGACCACCCGGCGCGGTGGTTTCAGCTGCACCCGGGCGATCGTCGACGTCCCGGAGGTACCCGACCACGAGCGTCATCTCGCCGAGGTACTCGAGCTGGTGGCCGGTGCGGCGCTGAGCCCGGCCGCGGCGGACTTCGCCCGGCGGGTCTTCACCCTGCTGGCCGAGGCCGAGGGTGCCGTGCACGGCACCACCGCGGAGCAGGTGCACTTCCACGAGGTGGGGGCGCACGACTCGCTCGCCGACGTGATCGGCTGCGCGGCCGCGCTGGACAGCCTGGGCCTGCTGGCCGATCGGGCCCGGGTGAGCTGCTCGCCGCTGGCGGCCGGCTCCGGCTCCGTCCGGGCGGCCCACGGGCTGCTGCCGGTACCGGTACCGGCTGTCCTGGAGCTCGCCCGGCTGTCCGGTCTCACCCTCACCGCCGGTGGCCTGAGCGGCGAGTGCACCACGCCGACCGGCGCCGCACTGGTGGCGGTGCTCGCCCGGCAGGGGCCGATGCCGGCCATGACGGTCCGGGCCACCGGCTGCGGCGGCGGCTCCCGTGACACCCCGGACCGTCCCAACATCACCCGCATCGTACTCGGCACGGCCGACACCGCGGGTGCGCCCGAAAGTCCGCACCACGAAGGGGTGTTGGTGGTGGAGGCCACCGTGGACGATCTGGACCCGCGGGTCTGGCCGTCGGTCCTGGACGCCCTGCGGGCCGCCGGTGCGTGGGACTGCTGGACCACCACGACGCTCGCCCGCTCGGGCCGGCCCGGTCAGGTGGTGACCGCCCTGTGTGCCGAGGAGGTCCGGCCGGCGGTACTCGACGTGCTGTACCGCCACACCTCGACGCTCGGCGCACGGTGGTCCCGGTGGGACCGGGCGGTGCTGCCGAGGACCGCCGAGACGGTCCGGGTCGGGCCCGAGGACGGGCAGCGGGAGCTCTCGGTGAAGGTGGCACTGCTCGACGGCGAGGCCGTCACCGTGCAGCCGGAGTACAGCGACGCGCTGCGGGTGGCGTCCGAGCTCGGCTGGCCGGTGCGGGCGGTCTGCGAGGCCGCCGTCGCCGCGTACCGGCTCTCCCGGAGCACGGCCTGAGAGCCCGGACGTGAAACGCGACCTCGGTCAAAAACGGCCGATGGTGGGGGCGGTCCGCCCCCCACCATCGGCCGTTTCCGATCAGTCAGACACCGCTGGCTACCGGCAGGCCCACCTCGGCCAGCCGCTTCGGCCGCTGCAGGGTCCGGTCGAGGCTGCCCAGCAACGAGCTGAGCGTGGCGGTCAGTTCGAGCCACTCACTGGGGTTCAACGCCTGCTTGCCGTCGCAGAGGGCCTGCTCGCCGTCCGTGTGGATGTCCAGCAGCAGTCCGTCCGCGCCCACCGCAGCGGCGGCCAGCGCAAGCGGCCGAACCAGGTGGCGGTGGCCGGTGCCGTGGCTGGGGTCGACGATGACCGGCAGGTGGCTGAGCTTCTTGGCCACCGGGATCGCGCTGAGGTCGAGGGTGAAGCGGGTGGACCCCTCGAAGGTGCGGATGCCCCGCTCGCAGAGAATCACCTGCGAGTTCCCCTGGGCGAGGATGTACTCGGCGGCGCCGAGCCACTCGCTCACCGTGCAGCCGAAGCCCCGCTTGAGCAGGACCGGCTTGCCGGTCCTGCCGGCCGCCGCCAGCAGGCTGAAGTTCTGTGCGTTGCGCGTGCCGATCTGCAGCACGTCGGCGTACTCGGCGACCAGGTCGACCGTGCTCGTGTCCACCACCTCGGTCACCACGGGCAGCCCGGTCTCGGCCCTGACCTCGGCGAGCATCCGCAGCCCGGTGAGGCCGAGGCCCTGGAAGGCGTAGGGCGACGTGCGGGGCTTGTACGCGCCGCCCCGCAGGGCCACCGCACCGCCGGCCCGGGCGATCGAGGCGGTGCTCGCCAGCTGCTCCGGGGTCTCCACCGCGCACGGGCCGGCGATCAGGGCGAAGTCGCCGCTGCCGATCGAGGCACCGGAACCGATCTGGACGACGGTGTCCTCCTCCGCCGCCTCCCGTGCGGTCAGTGGCCACTCGGCGTGGGTCGTGATGACTCGCTCCACCTGGCCGAGGGACCGGAGCCGCCCGGCGAGGGCGGCGTCGGCCTGCGGCAGATGGGCGACGACCCGAGCGCCGATCCGACACGTAGTGGCGGATCGCTGAGCCTCCGTGTGGCGGGCCAGCAGGTCGAGGACCAGACCCTCGTCCGTCTCATTGAAGATCACCAGCATTGCGTCTCCATCTGTGGCTATGGACAGGAGTCAGCACGGCAGCCTCCGGGGAAGCTGTCGCCACACCCCTTTCTTAACAGTAGTAAAGTTGGTCACAGGCCCACTTGACAATAGTTTCCTTCGAGGTGGCCTGGAGTTATTATTTGGCTCCGGCCCCAACGACCCCTCAGGACCCGGACTTGAGGTCCAGCTCGTTGATCGCGCGCCAGCTCTGCAGAGCGGGCCGCAGTGCGCCGATCTCCTCGTACAGCAGCGCGGACTGGCGCAGCTGCTCCACCGCTTCCGCGGCCCGTCCCAGGCGGCCAAGGGCCTTGCCCCAGGCCGCGTACAGCCGCGCCCGATCCATCGCGACCAACGGCGCGCCGTTCTCCACCACCGACCGGCACTGCTCCTCCGCGCCGGCGGCGTCGCCGACGGCCAGCAGGTACCTGGCCTGGATGCTGTCCACCAGCGGCCGGTTGGCGCCCGGGGACACCTCCACGATGGAGTAGGCCACGTCCAGATAGGTCCGCGCCGTGGGCAGCTCGACCTCCAGGTCGACCAGGATCGACGCGGTGGCGGTACAGAACCGCAACCACTGCCTGACCGGCAGGTCCAGGCCGCTCAGTATCCGCCGGGCCTCCAGCAGGTGGTTGACGGCCTTCATCGGCTGGTCGCCGCGGGAGTAGGCGGTGGCCGCCGCCCAGTGCGCGGAGCCCACGATCGCCGGGACGCCGGCCTGCTCGGCAGTGTCGAGCATCTCGTTCACGAGCGGGTCGATCTGGGTGTCCCGGTTGAGCTCGCAGACCACGGACAGCCGCACCCCGAGCATGCGCACGTGCTCGGTGGTGCCCGTGAAGCCGCTCTTGGCCAGCAGGCCCTGGGCCTTCTCCGTCGCCTGGTAGGCGGCGGTGAGCCGGCCGCTGTCGCGGGCCGCGCCGGCCAGGTCGACCAGCGCCTTGAACCGGGTGCTCTCCCGGTCGGTCCCGTCCGCGAGCTCGACGAGCTCGACCGCCAGGCGGTGGCGCTCCTCGTTGGCGCCGAGGGTGGTCAGCACCTCGCAGAGGGCGAAGCCGACGTTCAGCCGCTCCCAGGTCGACGGGGAGGCGTCGGGATTGACGTAGAGGCGCTCCAGCTCCTCCCGGGCGGTGTCCAGAGCGCCGGCGCTCATGGAGTTGCGCGCCAGGATGAGCCGAGAGGCGGCGTCCGCCCGGATCTCGGGCTCCTCCGCGGCCGGCTCGGCCAGGCTCTCGCCGAGGAGCGGCCCGCCGGGGAGCTCGCTGCCGGTCAAATCCTGGAACTGGACTCCGAGGACTCTGGCCAGATGCATCAGGACATCCAGGGCCGGCATCCGGGCCCCCGACTCCACGAGCGAGATGTAACTCGCTGTCACAACTCCGCCGGCCAGGTCCCGTTGAGAGAGTCCACGCTCGCAGCGCAACTCTCTCAGCTTGATGCCGAACTCGGGTTGCTGGAGCTTCAGGGCCTTCACTGGGGCCTCCTTTAGTACAGGTTGTGATCCGGAGCGCTCCATACCTGACTGCTGTCAACAGCTGAGGTTTACCCCACGTGCGCGAAGCCAATGATAGGACGACCACGCGCCAGAGCGTGTTACGAGGGATGCGCCCTCTTGTTGTGAGACACGCAACCGAAGCATACGCATCAGTTAACTGTTCACATAGGGCACAGGCAGAGACATTTGCAACTGTAACGGCTATGGACGGTGCCCATCGGCCACTGCGAGCAGCCCATGCCAACTGGCTCCATGTTGACTATTGTCATCCCGGGCTGGCGTTGACTAGAGTGAAACCACTAACTCTAGTCAATGCGTGAGAGGTTGCCATGAGCTTCGTGTCCAACTCCGTCAGGTCTTCCCGCACCCCCCTCGGGAACGACTGGCCCTGGCTGATCCTGCCGAACTGAAACAGCCTCTCCCTCGGTCTCTTCCCAGGTCAAAGCGCCGTAGCGCGCTCATTCACCGCCCGGAGACCACCGCCCGGCGTACGGAGGACTCGTACGCCGGGTCCTCTCCTTTGACCCCCCTGCCGTCCGCCGGAGGACCCGCGTCCATGGGAAGCCCCGTCAGCACCTTCGTCACTGTCAGCAGCCCTGCGGCCGATCCTGCCAGGCCCCATGTCGTGGTCATCCACAGATGGCGCGACAGTTACGCCCACTACCTCGACTACCTGGATCACGACCGATACTTCGTCACCTACATCACCACCGAGGTGGGTGAGGTCGGAGTTCCCGCCAAGGCCGCCGAGGTGGTCCTGGTGCCGGCCACCGACGACCTGGCCGTCGTACGGTCGGCGGTCGCCTCCCTCGCGCAGCGGTACGGTGCCCCGAGCGCCGTCGTCGGGCTCAAGGAGGACGACCTCCTGGTGGCCGCCGAGCTCCGGGTCGAGTGGGACTGCCCCGGCCAGCGGCCCGAGGAGCTGCTGCCGTTCCGCGACAAGCTCCTGATGGCGCAGGCCGTCGCCGCCGAGGGCCTGCCCCTGCCGACCTTCGCACCCGCACCGGACTCTGACTCGGTCATGGCCTTCGCCGGCGAGCACGGCTGGCCGGTCGTCCTCAAGCCGAGGATCGGCAGCTCCAGCGAGGGTGTGGTGGTCATCGACGGGCCCGCCGAGCTCGCCGAGGTGCACTTCGAGACCCGGAGCCCGTCGATCGTCCAGGTCCGGAACCCGCATCCGATCTACCACGTGGACGGCCTGTTCCGGGACGGCCGCACCGAGGTCTTCCGGGCATCCCGGTACCTCAACACCTGCCTGGGCTTCCGGACCGGCGACGTCCTGGGCTCGGTGGAGGAGGACGACCCGGCCGTGGTGGCCGCGGTCGGCACGTGGGCCTCCCGCTTCATCGGCGCTCTCGCCGCCGACCCGGTGGTCTTCCACCTGGAGGTCTTCGTCGAGCGTACGGACGACGGGATCACCTGCTCCTTCCTGGAGACCGGGGCGAGGGTCGGCGGCGCCGAGATCCCGTTCCTCTGGCGCGACATCCACGGTTACGACCTGATGGAGGCCGCCTTCCGGATCCAGCTCGGCGAGGCACCGCACCCCGTACCGGACGAGGCGGCCGACGCTGCGGGCGCAGTGGCCGGCTGGCTGCTGGTACCCGCCCCCGCCGAACGCCCCTGCCGGATCGACCTGGTGACCCCGATGGTCGGCCGTGACCCCGGCCCGTACGCGGAGTCCCTGCTGCAGGCCGGAGAGGTGCTGCCGCTCGCGGATGCCTACTACGAGCACGTGGGCGGCCGCTTCCGGTTCCGCGGACACAGCTCCGCGGAGGTGGAGGCGGCGATCACGGCCACCGCGACGGACTTCAAGGTGACGGCGGAGCCGCTGAGTCCCGCCGTCCTCTGAACCAGGCACACCAGCAGCAGCACTGACGGAACATCACCTCGCGGTCCCAGCAGGCCCGCGGAAGGAGAGCACAACAGAATGAGCACACAGGGTTACGTCGCCATCGTCGACGCCTACGCCGCGGCCAAGGAGCTCGCCCCCGCCTTCGAGAAGGCCGGCTACGGCACGGTCCGGGTCCAGAGCACCGCCGAGGTGCCGTTGGTCTACCAGGGCGGTCTCGATCTCAGCGGGTTCGTGGACAACATCGTCCACGAGGGCGACTTCGAGCGGACGCTGGCGGCCCTGGCGGAGTACAAGCCGGTAGCGGTCCTGCCCGGCGGCGAGCTCGGGGTGGAGCTCGCCGACCGGTTGAGCGAAGCCCTCGGGCTGCTCACCAACGGGACGGCGCTCAGCGCGGCACGCCGGGACAAGTTCACCCAGATCGAGCAGATCCGCTCGGCCGGCCTGCGGGCCGCCCGGCAGCTGCTGATCGAGGACGACGAGCAGCTCCGCGCCTGGCACCGGGAGACCGGCGGCCGGATCGTGGTCAAGCCGGTACGCAGCGCCGCCGGGGACGGCGTGTCCTTCTGCGACACGCCGGAGCAGGCCGTCCAGGCCTTCCGCACCCTGCTCGGCCGGGAGAACGTCTTCTCGCTGCGCAACGAGGGTGTCGTCGCCCAGGAGTATCTGGTCGGCAGCGAGTACATGGTCAACACCGTGAGCCGCGACGGCGTGCACCATGTGACCGACATCTGGCGGACGGGCCGGCTCTCGGTCAACGGCGTCACCGACCTCGCGGTGGAGAACACCCTGGTCGACTCCGGCTCGTCCGACGCGCGGCTGCTCTGCGAGTACGCCTTCCAGGTGCTGGACGCCCTCGGGATCCAGCACGGCCCCGGCCACCTGGAGATCAAGCTCACCCCGAACGGCGCGTGCCTGATCGAGGCCGGCGCCCGGATCTCCGGCGGCGACCTGCCTGCCTTCACCAGGCTCTCGGTGGGCGAGTCGCAGGTCGAGTGGATCGTCGACGCCTACCTCGACCCGGAGCGCTTCCACGCACGTTCGGCCGAGCCGTACGTGATCAAGCGCTACTTCGCCTGGGCGGCGATGGCCTCGCCGGTGGAGGGCGTCCTCAAGGGCTACCGCGGGCTGGACCAGGTGCGCGCGCTGGAGAGCTTCCGCGAGCTGCGGATCCTGGTCGAGCCTGGACAGCCGATCCGGCGCACGATCGACGACCTGAGCAACGCGGTCATGCTGACGCTGCACCACGACGTCGAGGAGGTCGTGCTGCGGGACCTGAACACCGTGCGCTACCTCGACGGCGCCGGCTTCTACGAGCTCGAAGCCGCCGACGCCAACTGACGGCCGCACAGCGGAAAACCGACTGGGCTCGGGAGGAGAAATCCTCCCGAGCCCAGTCGGTTTTCGGGTGACGCGATCAGAGGAAGTGTCGGCCGCCGTCCACCACCAGGGTCTGCCCGGTCACCGCACCGGCGGCGTCGGCCAGCCAGGTCACCGCGTCGGCGATCTCCTGCGGCCGCACCACTCGGCGCAGCGCCGTGCTTGCCGTGATGCCCGCCATGACCGGTCCGGCCAGCTTGTCGGTCATCGCGGAGTCCACCGGCCCGGGGGCCAGGGCGTTGACCCGGATGCCCAGCGGGCCGAGCTCGCGCGCGGCACTGCGGGTCAGCCCGATCAGACCGGCCTTGGTGGCGGCGTAGTGCGGACCGAAGGCACCGCCGGTGAGCGCGGCCACCGAGGAGATGTTGACCACCGCTCCCCGCGAGGCCGTGAGCAGCGGCAACGCGGCCTGCACCAGCAGGAACGGAGCGGTCAGGTTGAGCTGCAGCGCCTCCTGCCACTCCTGGAGGGTGACGTCGGCGAACGATCGGGGGCTCGCGCCGCCGGCGTTGTTCACCAGGACGTCCAGCCGGCCCCACTCCTTCTCCACCCGCTCGACCAGGCCGGCCGGCCCCTCGGGAGTGGTCAGGTCGGCCTGGAGCAGCAGGATCTCGCGGCCGGCCGCTTCGGCCCGGGCCACCAGCGGGGCCAGCGGCTCCGGAGAGCGCCGGTACTGCAGGGCCAGCCGCGCTCCCCGGTCCAGGAAGCCCTCGGCGATGGCCCGGCCGAGGTCCCCGGTGGCACCGGTGATCAGCACATGTGAGGTGTCAGAGGTATCAGTGGTCACGCCTGTCACGTCCGGCTCTCTGCTTGTGCGCGCGCGAAACCGCGCGCTTCCATCAGGAATTGGCTCAGCTGCCCGTCGTGCGGGAATTGCGGGTCCGCTCCCCAGTCGACCACCGGGCCGTCCAGCACGCTGCGCACGGTGGGCTCGTCGAGGGCCTGCCGGAGCACGTCCTCGGCGTGCGGGTGGCCGGTCTCGGCGAGCACGGTCAGTGCCAACGAGCCGCGCATCGGCGCGATCCCGTCCTGCGGTGTCCAGGGAGCCACCCAGACGCAGGGGAAGGGCAGTTCGACGCCGAGCCCGGGGTGGTCGGGGCGGTCGCAGCGCAGCACGGCGGGTCGCAGCACGGCGTAGCCGTCCACCAGCGGGTGGCGCTCACCGGCGTAGTGCGCCGCGCTCACCTCCACGGCACCGGCCAGCAGCCCGTCGAGAGTGCGGTAGAGCGCCGCGGCCTCCTCGACTGTCCGGGCGGGAAGCGCCGATCCGGGGTCGGTCACCGGCAGCACCGGCAGTTTGGCGAGCCGGTCGGCGAGCGCCTGGGCGAGCCGTCCGTGGTCGCCGTCGGTGAACACCGCGGTGGTGTTGGTGCACCGTACGCCACCGTCCCCGGCGATCTCCCGGACCAGGTGGTCGAGGTCCTCCTCGGACGGGTTGTCACCGAGCACGAGGACCTTGGTCCGGCCGGGGCCGCGTACCTTGACGCGGTCCGAGCCGCCGTAGCGGGCCTCGGACTCCGGGCCGCCGTAGACCATCGCGAGGTCGGCCGCCGCCACCAGGGCGTCCGCCGCGGCGTGGGAGCCGGGCAGCAGGGTGGCCCACCCCGGCTCCAGACCGGCGGCCCGCAGCGCCCGGATGAGCCGGGCGGGGGTGAACGGGTCCCGGGCGCCGGGGCGTACGGCGACCCGGTAGCCGAGCGCCAGGGCCTGCAGCCAGGAGGTGTGCACGCCGGGGTGGTTGCTGGGTGCGACCACCCCGAGCACAGAGCCGCGCGGCACCCAGCGCGCGCCCGCCCCGACGCCGGCCGGGCGCTCGCCGGCCAGCACCGATTCCAGCCCCGCGGTGAGCACGGGGTAGCGGTCCAGGGCACGCTCGGCGACGCCGACGGGGGTGCCGGTGGCGAGCGCGTGCGAGCGGGTGTACTGCTGCGGGCTCTCACCCCCGAGCTCGGCGGTGCGGAAGAGCTCGCCGGCCGTACGCAGCGCGGCCAGCCGCTCCTCGGTGCTCTGCTCGGGAGCACGGCGCTGCTCGTCCAGTGAGCGGCGCACCAGCAGCGGCGGGGCCTGATCCACCTCCGCCAGGGGCTCGCCGCTGAGCGCGAGCACCTGCGCCACCTCGTGCGACCGGTACTCGCCGGTCGCACGTAGTACGGGAACAGAATGCATGTCAGACCAACTCCTCAGGGGCCGGCTGGGGAAGCCCGGCGGTGCTGCGCTGGCCGGGTACGCGGAACTGGGTGCGCTCCTCCGGGTTGACCGCCGTGCCGATCGCTTGCCGGAAGCCCGCGATCTGGATGGCGCGTGGGGGGCAGCCCTCCAGGTAGACCCCGGCCTCCCGGTGGTCGTACAGGGCGTTGCCGACCAGGACAACGGCTCCGCGCAGCGGCGGCAGGGTCTCGTGGGCCCCGCAGATGACGGTCAACTCGCCCGGGTAGGCCATCAGTTCGTCGTGCAGGCGGGACAGCGCCGCGGCGACGAAGCGGCGGCAGCTCGCACACGCCGTCTCGGCGTGGATGTGGATGCCCTCGCGCGGGGGGACGATCCGGCTCGGCGCCCGGTTGATCCGAAAGGCCAGGTCGCCCAGGGGTGTGCCGCGGGTCTCGACGTCCGCCAGGCCGGCCGGGCCGAGGCCGCGCTCGTGCGCGTACCGCAGGTAGTCGAGCTCCTCGGGGTCCACCCCGGCCAGTTCCGCGGTGACGGTGTCCACGGCCGCGGCGCTGGTGGAGGCGGCGAGGAAGCCGACCGGCCGGACTTCGCCGGCCATCGGGTAGTTGCCCTCGATCACCGAGGTGACGTCGCTGACCACGAGCTGCTGCGGGCGCAGGACGTTGAGGTCGACGATGCTCTCCTCGACCCCGGCCATGTGGACGATCCTGGTGGTGTAGCCCGGGAGCAGCCCGACCAGGTTCTTCATGGCGTTGGTTAGGACGACGCTGGAGTGCGTGCGCAGTTGCGGTACGCCGATGAAGTAGTCGCAGTCGAGCACGATGTCCGGTACGGCGATCGGTACCCGCAGCGAGGTGGCGTCCGGGATCTGGGTGATGCGGACCGGGCGGTCGTCGAAGGACACCACCTCGGCGTACCGGTGGATCTCGCTTCCCTCCAGCACCTGGTGGAGGTTGCGGGTGCGCTCACCGACGAAGACCTTGGCGCCGCGGCCGGCGGCGATCCTGGCGAGTGCCACCAGGATGTCCGGGTTGCTGCGGAAGCCGGGCTTGAGCTGGAACATGTTGGGTTTGATCAGGACACGCATCCCGGGTTCCAGGGCGTCGAGCGGGGAGTCGAGGAGGTCCAGGACCTCCTCGACCGCGTCCGCCGTGGCCCGGGCATCGGCGCCCCTGGTCCTGGTGAGCGCCACGACTGGGCGCGATGTGGGCACGATCAGGGCTCCTCTGTACGGGGTGGGGCGGACGCCTCGGACGGTCAGCCCGCCCAGTTCTCGAAGACCAGGGCCCGGGCCGGGGCGGCCTCGGCGCCGGACACCAGGATCGGCAGCGCGACGAGGTGCACCTCGCGCTCGGTGATCCGGTGCAGGTTGCGGATGTTCTCCAGGATCGGGATCTCGGCCTTCAGCAGGCGGCGGTGGATCGGGAAGCTGCGCTCGCCCTGCTTCTCGGTGACGCAGTCCATGCCGACCAGCGCGGCGCGGCGCTCGACGATCCAGTCCGCGGCGGACGGGGCGATGTAGGGGGCGGTGTCCCAGTAGTCGGCGTCGCCCAGGTGGCGCTCCGGGTGGTCGGTGCGGATCAGCAGGCGGAAACCCTCCTGCCAGACCTCGCCGACGGCCTTCTCCAGGTCGTCGCCGGTGATCGGGTCGCGGTCCTGCTTGTTCGAGAGGTCAGCGATGACGGCGGCACCGACGAAGGTGTCGACCGGTACCTCGTCGATCTTCTGGCCGTCCTGGAAGAAGTGGTAGCCGCTCTCGATGTGGGTGCCGTTGTGCGGGAAGAGCTTGAACTCGGTGAACGTTCGGCCGGCCCCGCAGGGGTCGGTCGCCGGCGTCATCACGGCGTTGGACGAGAACTGGGGGTACCAGGCTGCCTCGTAGGAGGGCATCCCGTCGTACCAACCCTGACTGATGTCGACGAAGGTCATCTCTGCTCCCGGAAGTCGGCGGGGCTGTGGTTGACAACCCCAAGGCATTGACTTGAGTTAATCTCGATGGTGACGGTAGTTGCCAACTCTAGTCATGACAAGTGTTGACTAGAGTCGTTTCCGAAGTTAGAACTGTCTTTCATGAGCGATGCCTTCCCCACAGAGGGACACGGGATCCCTGGGGTCACCACGCTCGAGCTGACGGAGGTGGCCGGCTGCTTCGCTCGCCCGGACATCGCGGGCCGGGTGCCGGCTGTGCTGCTCCTGCATCCCTCCGGGGCCTGGGACCGGCGCGGATCCGTATCGGACGACGTTTCCAACAACGGAGAGGTCTTCCTCTTCGACGATCTGGCGGCGGCCCTGTTGCGGGCCGGAGTGGCGGTGCTCAGGTTCGACACCCGGTTCGTCACCGCCAGGCGTGAGGATCGCTGGGAGCCCGGCCGGGTCACCTTCCCCGGTCTGGTCGAGGATGCCGTCGCCCTGCTGCGGTATCTCCAGGCGCACCCGGGGGTCGACCCCGACCGGATCAGCTTGCTCGGCATCTCGCTGGGTACGCAGGTGGCTGTGTCCGCGGCCGGCGTGACCGGCGGCAGCAGTCGCCTCATCCTGGCGGCGCCCCTCACGGTGTCGTTCAACGAGCAGCAGCACTGGCTGCAGGTCGGGCGCCGGGTGGAGTGGTTGCTGGCAGCCGGCCTGGTCGGCCCGGACGGTGAGGTCGACCTGCAGCAGGTCGCCGAGCTCGCGACCGAGCGGAGCGGCTGGTGGGACGAGTTCGATCAGGCAGCCTTCGGCGAGGGCCCGGTGTCGTTGGAACGGCTGGCGGGAAGCCTGCAACGTGACTACGCCCAGTGGGTGCAGAGCGTCTGCCGCGACGGGGACGACTTCGCCCCTGCGGAGTACTGGCGGTCCTGGCGCGCGCAGCCTGCGGTCCAGCACATGCTCTCCGGGCTACGAGGCCGGGTCTGGCTGCACGTCGGCGACGACGACCGGACGACGCCGCCCCGGCAGTCCTGGCTGCTGGCGGACTCGGCGCCGGAGAGCTTGAGGGTGGAGGTGGCAGTCCATCCTGGGCTCAGCCATCTCATGTCCCACCGGGACGGCGCCGGGCGGCTCACCTACGGGCCGATCGCAGCGTCAGCTCTGGCGGCGCTGACCGCCTCGGCACTCGCCGACTAGGTCCTGTCCGGGGATCGGCCCGCCGCCGACGGTCAGCGCCGAGTGATACCGGTCGCAGCACCGAGAGATATTCATTGGCCAGATAGGGAGCACCTGAGTGACAGCCCCGGTTGACTTCGGAATCGCCGCCCTTGCAACCGCATTGGGCGAACCACAGGACGTCGCTGCGACTGTCGGCGACTACGTCGACGACCCTGAGCGCGTACTGCGCTGGGGCTACCACACGTACCACCGCGCCGCACCGGGGACGACCCCGACCTCGCTTGCGGTGCGTGCGGCCGAGGCGGCCCTCGCAGAGGCCGGCGTCGACGGCAAGGATCTCGATCTGCTGATCGTCGCCAACTCGGAGATCCCCGAATACCTCCACTGGGACTTCTCCGCCTCGGTGGCCCGGGCGCTGGGGTTGAAGGAGACCCCGTCGCTACTGCTCACCCAGGCATGTGCCTCTGGGGTCCTGGCCTTCGAACAGATCGCCGGGACCTTCGCGATTCGCCCGGACGTCGAAAATGTCCTACTGGTCGCGGTCAACCAGGTCAGCGAGGCGCACCGGAACCGGATGCGCACCAACACCTGCCTCGGCAGTGACGGCGCAGCCGCGGCGCTGCTGCGCCGCGGACACTCGGCACTGCGTTGGCTGGCCACCGAGCAGATCACCGACCCCGAATGCGCGGACTTCTTCAGGGCCGAGTACGGCGGCAGTGCGGTCCCCGTGCCGCCTGCGGGCCTGAGCAACCTGGAAATGGACCCACTGACCCGGGTTCACGAGCACTTCGAACGCGACCCGCGTCGGCTGCGTGAGTTCATCACCACGCTCAACGCGCGAATCGGTGGGGTGGTCGACCGGGCGTGCAGTCGTGCCGGTGTGGCGCCCGGCAAGATCGCCAGGCTGATCTACCTGAACGACAACCAGCACTCGATCGCGGATGCGGCGAAGGCCGTGGGCCTGCCCATCGAGCGCAGCAACGCGGAACTCGCCGCCCGGCTCGGCCACTGCGGTGGCGCCGACCAGCTGATCTGTCTTCGCGAACATGTGAACCAGGGAGACCTCCAGGCGGGGGACGTGGTCGCGCTCGTCGGGATCGCTTCGGGGATGCACTGGTTCTGCACCCTTCTTGCCATTTGACGCCTGCCCAAGGGGATCTCATGCCACTCACGACAACCCCGCAGGGGGCTCTGCTCGACCGGGTCAGGCAGGCTGCCCGAGCCGGTCGGCTGCCCGACGCCGGGGATCTGCGTGCCCTCGATGACGCCGCAGATCCCGCCGCGCTCCGATTGGTGGGCCGTGCACTGGCCGCTCTCGGCAATCGCGGCGAGGACGACAGCGCGGGTGCTCTGCGACCGGTCAGGGTCGGACTGTTGGCGACCTCGACCCCCGGCCCGCTGGAGCAGCTGTTCCGGGCGGTGCTGGTCGCGGCCGGCATGCTTCCGGATATTGCCACCGGCGAGTACGGACAGTTCGAGGCCGATCTTGCCACGACACCAGAGCGGGTCTTCGACGGCCGCGACGCCGTCTGCTGTCTGCTGGACGATTCCTGGTTTCTGCCCAAGGGCTGGGACGGATCTTCCGTACCGGATCTGCTGTCCTATGTGGAACGGCGGGTCGAGGACCTGTGCGACCTCGTCCGAGCCGCAGCTGACAGTGGCTCATCCTCCCTGATCGTCCTGCACACTGTTCCGCTCAGCACGACGGTGCGTGACGCGGTGGTGTCCTGGCGGGACAGAGCGGGACTCAGCAGGACGTGGTACCGGTTGAATGCCGCACTGCTCGAACTCGCTGAATCCCCTGCGGTCGTGGTGGTGGACCTGGTCGGGCTACTGGCGGATTCGGCCGTTCCGGCTGCTGATGACCGGCTGCGCCGTTACGCCGACATCGCGTACACCGATGCTGCGCTCCTGCTGCTGGCGAAAGAGTGGCGTCGGGTTCTGCAGGCCAAGTCCGGCCTGTCCCGCAAGGTGCTCGCGCTCGACCTGGACAACACCTTGTGGGGCGGAGTGCTGGGGGAGGTCGGCCCGACCGGGGTGGAACTCGGCGGCCTTTATCCGGGCAATTGCTACCAGGAGTTGCAGCGGACTGCCCTACGGCTGCGCAATCAGGGTGTGATCCTCGCACTTGCCAGCAAGAACGACGAGGGCCCCGTGATGGAGGCGCTGCAGGAGCACCCGGAGGTGCTGCTCCGTCCCAGTACGTTCTCTGCGCAGGCGGTGGACTGGTCTCCGAAGGCCGGCAACCTCAGCGGGATGGCAAGTCAGCTGGGGCTGGCGACTGATGCTTTCGTCTTCATGGACGACTCCCCGTTCGAGTGTGGGCACGTGGCAGCGGAGCTCCCGGACGTAGCGGTGGTCCCCGCCGCTGGTGATCCCGCCGAACTCGTCCGCCGGCTGCTGGGCAGAGGATGGTTCGACGTCCTGGAGCTGACTGACACTGACCGACAGCGTCCCTCGCTGTACCAGGAGCGGGGGGAGCGGCGTCGGTTCGAGGCTGGTTTCGCCTCCTCGACGGCGTATCTGCACGGGTTGGAGATATCTGCAGACATTCGGCGAGTCGGACCGTACGACGTCCAGCGGGTCGCGCAGCTCGCGGCCAGGACGAACCAGTTCAACCTCACCGGGGTCAGGTTCGATGCTCTGGAGACGGCACGGATGGCCGAGGACCCTGGTTTCCTCACTCTCGCCTGCTCGGTGGCCGACCGTTTCGGTGACGAGGGGTTGGTCGGTGCCTTGTGGGTGGAGAAGCGAGAGGACATATGGCGGGTCCTCAATTTCGTGATGAGTTGCCGCGTCCTGGGCCGCGGGGTCGAACTCGCCATGCTGGGGCGACTTGCAGAGTTCGCGCGTGAAGCCGGTGCGGCGCTTGTCGAGGGTGAATATGTCCGCTTGCCCCGGAACGGAATGGCGGCGGATCTCTGGGTTCAGGCAGGGTTCACGCCGAGTGCCGCGGAGGAGGACGGGACGCGGCTGTTCAGGCTCGCCCCGGAGAACGGTAGCGAATTGATCCCGCAGTGGATCCGGATTCAGGAGAGGCAGCGATGAGCCGGCCGGAAACCGTTGGAGCCATGTCCGAGGCAGGTGGGACCGAGGTGATCGAACAAGAGCTCATAGCGATCCTCTGTGCGGTGTTGGACGCCGATCCTGATGAGTTTGATTCCGGAACGAGAATTGCCGGGCACGCGAACTGGGACAGCATGGGTTCGCTGGAAGTCATGGTGCAGATCGAGAACGCCTTCGCTGTCCGGCTTGACCTTCGCGCCTACCACGCCGTCAGGACCGTCGCGGAGCTGGCAACACTGGTGCGCACCACGAGCAAGTCCGGTTGACCGCAGGTACGTGTAGGGGCCCCTGGTCGACCCGCCGAGTGCTGACCCCGAGCAGGGGTGGCAGGTGGGTCACCACGCTGGTCAGCCGTGGTTGCCCCACCCGGCATTGACTCTAGTCAACACTTTCCATGACTGCAGTTGCCAACTGTGGTCATGGAAAGTGTTGACTAGAGTCGTTTCTGAAGCTAGAACTGTCTCTCATGAGCGATGTCTTCCCTACTCCGGCCGTCGGCGCCACAGCGACCAACGAGTTCGTACGCGCCGCCGTGCGCTGGCACTTCAGCCCCGAGACCGGATCCCCCTACTGGCTCAAGCGAGCCGACAGCCTCGGCTTCGACCCGCTCACCGAGATCCGCAGCTGGGCCGATCTGCTCCGCTTCCCGGACATCAGCGAGGAATGGCGCGACACCGCGGCGCGCGACCTGCTACCCGCCGGCTGCCGCACCGAGTCCCCCGTCCATGTCTTCGACAGCGGCGGCACCACCGGGCGGCCCAAGCGGATCGTCGAGGCCCGATCGCGCCGCGAGGGCGTGGACTGGGTCAGCGGTGTGCTGGAGCAGCACGGAATCCCCGGCGAGGGGGCCGGTGACTGGCTGCACATCGGGCCCACCGGACCGCACATCGTGGGCCGGTCGATCGGGCTGCTGGCCAGTCTCCGTCAGTCCCTCTGCCACTTCATCGACTTCGACCCGCGCTGGGTCAAGCGCTGCCTCGCCGAGGGCCGCCGACCGGAAGCCGCCCGCTACCTGGACCACATCCTCGACCAGGCCGCCGACGTGCTCTCCTCGCAGCCCGTGGCGGTCGTCTTCATCACCCCGGCCGTACTGGAGGCCGTGGCCGCCCGGCCCGCGCTGCTCGACCTGTTCACCGCCAAGGTGCGGGGAATCATCTGGGCCGGCACCAGCATCAGCCCGGAGACCAGGCACCTGCTGGAGCACGAGGTGTTCCCGGGCATCCCGCTCGTCGGCCTGTACGGGAACACCCTCGCGGGTATCGCCCCGCAGCGCCCCCGCCAGGCCGGCGACTCGCAGGACTGCGTCTTCCTGCCCTACCACCCGTACTCGCGGATCGAGGTGGTGGATCCCGCGGACCCCACCACCTTGGTCCCGCACGGGGAGCGCGGACAGCTCCGGCTGAGTCTGCTGACCCGCGACCTCTTCCTGCCGTACGCGCTGGAGCGTGACTCGGCGATCCGGATCGCACCGACCGCGGACTTCCCCTGGGACGCGCTCGCCGACGTGCAACCGCTGCAACGCGGCGCCAGCGCACCGGTCGAAGGCGTCTACTGACCCGCGCTCACCCACGCCCCACCGACGACCGCGTCCGCACCGGCAGCGGACTCACCGCCCTCCCTCGACCGGAACTGGGGATAGCCTCCGATGACCTATCCGATCACCACCTACGACACGGCGCGGCAGAGCTTCGGCGAGGCTGTCGCACGAGCCCGCGCCGCCGGCTCGGCCGTCCCCGTCAGCTGGTCCGTCCCGGTGGCCTCGGCCGACCTGCCGGGTGCCTGGTCGGCCGCTCGGCAGCTGACCGACGACGCCTTCCTCTGGCTCTCCGCCTGGGGCGGCCCGCGCATGGTGACCGCCGGGCAGGCCGCCCGGCTGGACGGCACCGGCACCACCCGCTTCAGCGAGGTGCGCCGCGCCTGGACGAAGCTCGCCGGCTCCGCCGAGACCGGCGGGGGGCAGGGCCCGGTACTGGTCGGCGGCTTCGCCTTCGGCCCGGAGGCGCCCCGGCGGCCCAGCCCGCTTCCCGAGGGCCGGATGATCGTACCGGCCGTCCAGATCATCGAACTCCCGGGCGTCGGAACGACCTTGACGGTCAATGCACTGGTGGACGCGGACACCGACGTGGAACAGCTGGTCGAGCATCGCTTCGACCTCGCCGACATGCTGCTCGCCTCCACCGCACTGCCCGCCGCCGGCGTCGGTCCGGAGGTCACCAGCCGGGTCGAGGAGCCGTCCCCCGAGGGCTTCAAGGACCTGGTCGCCCGCGCACTGGAGGCGATCCGGGCCGGGTCCTTCGACAAGGTGGTGGTCGCCAGAGAGCTCCAGCTCTACACCGCGGCGGAGTTCTCGGTACCCGATGCCGTACGCCGGATGCTGGACTCGTACCCGGACTCCACCCTGTTCGCCGTCCACAGCCGGGACGAGTCGGGCGAACGCTGCTTCCTGGGCGCGACCCCCGAGTACCTGGTGCGGGTGGCGGACGGTGACGCCCACGTCCTGGGCCTGGCCGGTTCGGCGCCGCGCGGGGCCACCCCGGAGGAGGACGAACTGCTCGCGGCGAGCCTCCTCTCCGGCGACAAGCTACGCCGCGAGCACGACCTGGTCTGCCGGATGCTGGAGAAGTCGCTCGCCGAGGTGTGCCTGGACGTCGACGCGGGCCAGGAGCCCGAGGTCCTCGCACTGGCCAACATCCAGCACCTGGCGACCCGGGTGCGCGGGCGTCTGGTCGACCCGGCGGAGAACGACGTGCTGGACCTCGTCGGCCGTCTGCACCCGACCCCCGCCCTCGGGGGCCACCCCAGTGAGCCCGCGCTGAGCTGGCTGCTGGCGAACGAGCCCTTCGACCGCGGCTGGTACGCCGCCCCGGTTGGCTGGGCCGGGGCGGACGGCACCGGCGAGTTCGCGGTGGCGATTCGCTCCGCGCTGATCAGCGGCCGCCGCGCCTCGCTCTACGCGGGCTGCGGCATCGTCGAGGGCTCCGAGCCGGAGGCGGAGTACCAGGAGACCTGCGCGAAGCTGCTCCCGATGTCCGAGGCCCTCGGGCAGGCCGGTTCGCTCCGTCCGCTCGGCGCAGCCGAAGCAGTCCGATGACGGCCCCCTCCGCCGTCCGGCCTGCAGGCGCCCCCATCGGGCCGCCCGGGGCCGGCCGCCGCGCCTGGCTCGACCCGGCCAAGCTGCTTCCGGTGGCCTGGCCGGGGTACTTCGAGCTCATCGCCGGAGTCGTCGCGGGCATCATCAGCGTCTTCTGGGTAGCCCGGCTCGGCATCGCCGAACTCGGCGCGGTCACCGTGGCCACCTCGCTGGAGAACCTGCTGCTCGGGGTGATCCTCGGCGTCGGCGTCGGCACCACCGTCACGCTCGCCCGGTCGGTCGGTGCCGAGGAGTACCACCGGCTCGGCGCCGCGCTGCGGGCCTCCCTGTGGGTCACCCTGACCGTGGCCACGGGCACCTGCGCGATCCTGTTCGTCCTGCGCGAACCGCTCGCGCGGCTGATGCTCGGGTCCGGCAGCGGCCGCACCATGCGCCTGGCCGTGGACTACCTCACGGTCTCGGTGCCGGGTGTGAGCGTCTTCTTCGGGCAGCAGGTCCTGGACGGCGTCTTCAAGGCGTCCGGGAACACCCGGACCCCGATGCGGATGGCGGTCCTGTCCAACGCGCTGCTGCTGGTGCTCGACCCGGTCCTGATCTTCGGCTGGCTCGGCGCCCCCAGGCTGGGGGTCACCGGCTCGGCCATCGCCCTGGTGGCCGCCCGCTCGGTGGCGCTCGGCGTCACCTGGCTGCTCTACCTCCGCAGCCCGCTGCGCGCCAAGGCCCGCGCGGGGGCACTCGCGGCACCCCCGGCGCCGGCGGAGGCGCCGGAGCGGCCGGCCCTTGAGATCCTCCGCGCGGGGTGGCCGGTCTCCGCCGACTTCCTCGCCCGGATGGGCGCCGCGACGCTGGTGGTCGGCATCATCGCCAGGTTCGGGCCGGACCCGCTCGCGGCGTACGGAGCGGTGACCAAGGCGATGCTCTTCCTCACCATGGCCTCCTACGCCCTGCGGCAGGCCGCGACCATCGTGGCCGCCCAGGCGACCGGGTCGAAGGACGAACAGCTGCTCAAGGACACCCGCACCTCCTCCCTGCGGCTCGGCCTGGCCTGGTCGGTGATCAGCGGCCTGCTCGTGCTGCTCGGTGCCGGCCAGGTGGCCAGACTGCTCACCCACAACGCCTCGGTCGGCACCGCCGCCGACGCCCTGATTCCCTGGATGGCGCTGTACGCCGCCCTGCTCCTCTGCAACGTGGCGCTGAGCGGGATCTTCTTCGGAGGCGGCAAGGGCCGCCTGCTGGCGTACGCCACGCTCGCCGGAGTCGTGGCGCAGTCGCTGCTGGCGCCCCTGCTCTCCTCGACCGCCCTGGGGCTGACCGGCGTCTGGGTCGCCATGGTCGCCAACGTCGGCACACAGGTAGGGGTGCTGGTCCTGCTATCCGCCCGTGGGCCGTCCGCGGCACCCGGGGAGACCACATGACCGGCTACTCCACCCTGCCCGCAGAGATCACCGACTCCCTGGAGACACCACCCCGATGAGTGCGCTGCTTCCCGCCCCCGCGCGACCGCCCATCACCACGGCGCTGCACCGGCTGGCCTGCGGACACGACCTGACCCGGTCCGAGGCGCAGTCCGCGATGTCGGCCATCCTGGACGGCTCCGCCAGCCCGGTCCAGATCGCCGGCTTCGCGATGGCCCTCTCGGTCAAGGGGGCCCGGGTCGAGGAGCTGGTCGGCCTGGTCAGCACGGCCCGTGCCTTCGGCCTGCCGCTCCCCGGCGACGGCCAGGTCCTGGACACCTGCGGCACCGGCGGGGACGGGCGCGGCACTTTCAACATCTCGACCAGCGCCGCCATCGTCGCGGCCGCGTGCGGCGTACCGGTGGCCAAGCACGGCAACCGCAGCGCCTCCTCGGCCTGCGGGAGCGCCGACGTCCTGGAGGAACTCGGGGTCCGGATCGACCTCGGCCCGGAGCAGGCGGCCAGCTGCCTCGAACGGACCGGGATCACCTTCCTGTTCGCCCCGGTCTTCCAGGAGTCTTTCCGGTACGCCGCCGGTACGCGCCGGGAGCTCGGCGTGCGGACGGTGTTCAACCTGCTCGGTCCGCTCTGCAACCCCGCCAGGGCCAGGTTCCAGGTCCTCGGCGTCTTCGACCCCGCCATGGTGCCGGTGATGGCCGAGGTCCTGCACCTGCTCGGTACCGAACGCGCGCTGGTCTTCCACGCGGAGGACGGCCTGGACGAGCTGAGCATCGGCGCGCCCACCCAGGTCGTGGAGCTGCACCAGGGCCGTCGCCGGGCGTACCGGCTGGACCCGGCGGCACTCGGGATCGCTCCCGGGCGGCCGGCGGACCTCGACGGCGGCGGGCCGGCCGAGAACGCCGACATCGTCCGCCGGCTGCTGGCGGGCGAGAAGGGGCCGCGGCGCGACATCGTGCTGCTCAACACCGCGGCCGCCCTGCGCGCGGCGGGCCGGACCGAGGACTGGCACGAGGGGATGGCGCTGGCCGCCGACGCCCTCGACACCGGACGGGCGGCCTGGCTGCTCGACCAGTGGATCGCGGTCTCCCACGAGGTCACCGAGCCGACTCCGACTCTGACATGACCATCCATCATCTCTCTGCGAGCCCTACCGCGAGGAACGTCACGTGACCACGAGCACCACGCCGGACCTGCTCGCCGAACTGGTCGACGCAGCCCGGGAGCAGACCGAGCGACGCCGCAGCACGGTTCCGATGGCCGCGCTGGAGCGGCAGATCACCTCCGCGCCGCCCACCCGCGATCTGGCCGCCGCGCTGCGGGCCCCCGGGCTCGGCGTGATCGCCGAGCTCAAGCCGCGCAGCCCGCTGGCCGGCCCGCTGACCGACCGGTACCGGCCCGCCGAACTCGCCCGCAGCTACACCGCGGGCGGCGCGGCCGCGCTCTCGGTGCTCGCCCACGAGGCCGGTTTCGGCGGTCGGCCGGAGGATCTGGCCACCGTCCGGGCCGCCACCGAACTCCCGGTGTTGCGCAAGGACTTCATCGTCGACGAGTACCAAGTGGCGGAGGCCAGAGCACTGGGCGCCGACGCGGTGCTGCTGGTCATCGCCGCGCTCGACCCCGCTCGGTACGCCGAACTCCTCCGGTACGCGGAGACCTTGGAGCTGTCGGTGCTGGTCGAGGTGCACAGCGCGGAGGAGGCCGAGGTCGCACTGGCGGCCGGAGCCCGGATCGTCGGCGTCAACCACCGGAATCTGCGGGACTTCAGTATCGACCTCGGGCTGACCGGGCGGCTGCGGCCACGGATCGGCGCCGGCCGGGTGCTGGTCGCGGAGAGCGGAGTCCGCACCCCGGCGGACGCCACCCGCCTGCGGGCCGACGGTGCGGACGCGGTGCTGGTCGGCGAGACCCTGATGCGATCCCCCGACCCCGAGGCGACCGTGCGCGCGCTGGCCGCGGCCTGAGCCACCCCTCTCCGCCGCCCACCGACGAGCGGCGCAGACCCCAATCGAGGAGACGCCATGACTGACACCGCAGTTGCCTCCGTAGACAACGAATCCGACGTCCCCACACTGGAGTTCGACGGTTCGACGCCGTACGACGACTACGTCCAGGCCTCGGTGCTGACCTCTCTTCAGCACCCGCTCTCCAACGACCCGGGCGAGATGGCCTTCCTGGTCACGACCCAGGTGATGGAACTCTGGTTCACGTTGGTGGTCCACGAGTGGGACACCGCCCGCGAGGCGCTGCTCAAGGACGACTTCGAGCGGGCCATGGAGGCGCTGCGCCGCAGCCTCAGCTCGCACCAGGCGCTGAACGACTCCTGGCGGCCGATCGCGGCGCTGACCCCGGCCCAGTTCAACGGCTTCCGTTCGGCGTTCGGCCAGGCCTCCGGCTTCCAGTCGGCGATGTACCGCAGGATCGAGTTCCTGCTCGGCGACAAGTCCCGCTCGATGATCCAGCCGCACCGGGGGCACCCCCGGGTCCACGCGGAACTCCAGGAGGCGCTCACCCAGCCCTCGCTGTACGACGAGGTGCTGCACTACCTGTCCCGCCGCGGCCTGCCCGTACCGCAGCACGTCCTGGAGCGCGACGTGACCGTGGCGTACGAGCCCGACGCCGGGGTCGAGGAGGTCTGGCGGCAGATCTACGCCGGGCCGCAGAGCAGCCCGCTGGTGGCACTGGGCGAAGCCCTCACCAACGTCGGCGAGATGGTCCTGCGCTGGCGCAGCGACCACCTGCTGGCCACCCGCCGAGCGATGGGCTCCAAGGTGGGCAGCGGCGGTTCACCCGGGGTGGCGTGGCTGGAGAAGCGCGCCGCCCGCTCCGTGTTCCCCGAGATCTGGACGGCCCGCAGCTATGTCTGAGACGACGTCCGCCACCGCGGCCGAGGAGGAGGACCGGGTTCTCGGCCTGGCCCCGGTCGACCCGCCGTTCCACCACGCCTACGGCGAGCACCCCGACCAGGTCTACGACCTCTGGCCGGCCGAGGACCCGGACGCCCCGCTGGTCATGCTGCTGCACGGTGGGTACTGGCGCGATCCGTACGACCGGCGCCATCTCTCCCCGCTGGCAGCTCACCTGGCCGAGAACGGATTCACCGCCGTGCTGCTGGAGTACCGGCGGACGGGCGGGGCCGGTGGCTTCCCCACCACCTTCGACGACATCGCGCTGGCGGTGGACACGATCCCGGCCGGCCGACCCGTCGTCCTGGTCGGCCACTGCTCCGGCGGCCACCTCGCGCTGTGGGCCGGGGCGCGCGGGCTGCTGCCCGCCGACTCGCCCTGGTACACCGCCGACCGCCTCGCCGGGGTGCTCGCCCTCGCCCCCGTCACCGACCTCGCCGGGGCGATACGCGAGGACCTCAGCCACGGGGCCGCGCTCGAACTGCTCGGCAGCGCCGACGAGGTCGAGGCCCGCCTGCCGCTCGCGGACCCGATCACGCTGCTCCGCGGCCGGGGCACCACCGGGGTGCCGACCGTGGTCCTGCACGGCATGGAGGACCCGGAGGTGCCGCTCGACCAGTTCACGGACTATGCCGCCGCCCACCCGACCGCCGAACTCGTCAGCCTGCCCGGCACCGGCCACTACACCCTCATCGAGCCGGGCTCGGAGGCCAGCAAGGCGGTCATCGAGATGCTCACCCGTCTGACCCACGCCTAAGACCGACCAACAGAAGGAGAGCCTGCGGTGACCACCGCCACCACTGCCCGCGACGCCCTGGCGGCGCACGCGACCGCACTCGACGCCGCCGACCCGCTGGCCCCCCTGCGGGAGCGCTTCCTGCTGCCCGAGGGGGTCGTCTACCTGGACGGCAACTCCCTCGGGGCGCTGCCCGCGGCGGTACCGCCCGTGCTGGCGGACGCCGTCCGGCGGCAGTGGGGCACCGACCTGATCCGGTCCTGGAACGAGAACGCCTGGTGGGAGGCCCCGCTGAGGGTCGGGGACGCCGTCGGGCGGCTGATCGGCGCCGCCCCGGGGCAGACCGTGGTCGGGGACTCCACCAGCGTCCAGTTGTTCAACGCCCTGGTCGCCGCCGCCCGGCTGCGCCCCGGCCGGCCCCTGCTGCTGACCGATCCGGACCACTTCCCCACCGACCAGTACATCGCCGACTCGGTGGCACGGCTGCTCGGCCTGGAGGTCCGCAGGGTGCCGGCCCGGGAGCTGCCGCAGTTCCTCGCCGAGCAGGGCGACCGGGTGGCGGTCGCCGGGTACACGCCGGTGGACTACCGCACCGGCGAGCTGTACGACATGGCCGGGACCACCCGCGCGGCCGGGCGAGCGGGTGCGCTGATGCTCTGGGACCTGTGCCACGCCGCCGGCGCGCTCCCCGTCCGGCTGGACGAGATCGGCGCCGACCTGGCCGTCGGCTGCGGCTACAAGTACCTGTCCGGGGGGCCCGGCGCCCCGGCCTTCCTGTACGTCGCCGCCCGCCACCAGGCGGCCTTCGACCACCCGCTCACCGGCTGGAACGGCCACGCGGAACCGTTCGGCATGAGCGGGGGCTACGCCCCGGTCGAGGGCATCGGCCGGGCCCGGATCGGCACCCCGCCGATCCTCTCGCTGCTGGCCCTGGAAGCCGCGCTCACCGCCTTCGACGGCGTCGACATGGCCGAGGTCCGGGCCAAGAGCCTGTCCCTCACGGCTTTCCTCCTCCACTGCGCCGACACCCTTCTGGACGGCCACGGCTTCACCGCCGTCACCCCGCGCGACCCGGACCGCCGCGGCAGCCAGGTGGCCCTTCGTCACACCGACGCGTACGCACTGGTCCAGGCGCTCACCGCACGCGGGGTCATCGGCGACATGCGCGCCCCGGACCTGCTGCGGTTCGGTGTCAACGCGCTGTACGTTTCGCACCGGGACGTCCTCGACGCGATGCGGCAGCTGCTCGACGTGGTGGTGACCGGGGAGTACCGGCAGGACCGGTTCCAGTTGCGCACCACCGTCACCTGAGCTGCCCGGCCGTACCCCGAAGACCACCCGCCCCGACCGCGCAGCCGGAGAACAGATGAAGCAGGCGGAGACCGCCCGGACCGGACTCTCCCACGCCCTCGCCTCGGCGGTCCGGGGCGAGGTGCGTTTCGGGTCGGCCGAGCGTGCGGTGTACAGCCAGGACGCCTCCAACTACCGGCACCTGCCACTCGGCGTGGTCAAACCCGCCGACACGGACGACGTCCGGGCGACGATGGCGCTGTGCCGGGAGTTCGGGGTGCCCGTGGTGCCGCGCGGGGCCGGGACCAGTATCGGCGGCCAGGCGATCGGTCCGGGCGCAGTGGTGCTGGACTTCCGACGGCACCTCAACCGGGTGCTCTCGGTCGACCCGGACGGCCGCTACGCCCGGGTCGAGCCCGGCACGGTGCTGGACGACCTGCAGACCGCCGCCCGCCCGTACGGGCTGCGCTTCGGCCCCGACCCGTCCACGCACAGCCGCTGCACCATCGGCGGCATGATCGGCAACGACTCCTGCGGGTCCCACTCCGTCGCCTGGGGCCGTACCGCCGACAACCTCCACTCCCTCGACCTGCTGCTCGCCGACGGCACCGAACTCACCGTCACCGGCCCGCTCTCCCCCGCCGAACGCGAGCGCCTGCGCCACCTCCCCGGCCGGGAGGGCGAGCTGCACCGCGCCCTGCAGGACCTCACCACCGGCAACCTCTCCCAGCTCCGCCAGGGCATGCCCGACCTCCCCCGCCGCACCTCCGGCTACGCACTGGACGCGCTGCTGCCGGAGCGCGGCTACGACCTGGCGCGGGCGCTCGCCGGCACCGAGGGCACCTGCGCCATCCTGCTCAGCGCCACTGTCAAGCTGGTCGAGGCCCCAGCCGCCCGTGCCCTGGTGGTCGCCGGCTACCCGGACGAGACGGCCGCCGCCGACGCCGTACCCGCCCTGCTGCCGCTGCGCCCGCTGACCGTCGAGGGCATGGCCGCCGACCTGATCGCCGCCCTGGTCAGCGCCGGCCGCCGGCCGGCCGCCCTCGACCGCCTGCCCGAGGGCGGCTGCTGGCTCTTCCTGGAGGCCGGCGGCGCCACCCCCGCCGAGGCGCTGGATGCCGCCCGCGCGCTCGCCGACGCCGTCCGCCGCACCGCCCGCGCCACCGTCTCGGTGGTCACCGACGCGTCCGAGCAGCGCCAGCTCTGGTCCATCCGGGAGGCCGGCGCGGGGATCGTCACCAGGCTTCCCGATGGCTCGGAGGCCTGGCCCGGCTGGGAGGACTCCGCCGTTCCGGTCGAGCGGCTCGGCGGCTATCTGCGCGACCTGCGGTCGCTGCTCGGGCGGCACGGGCTGCGCGGCGTCCCGTACGGGCATTTCGGTGAGGGCTGCGTGCATCTGCGCCTCGACTTCCCGCTGACGGATCCCCAGCGGCTCCCGGAGTTCCGGTCCTTCATGGAGGAGGCCGCCGACCTGGTGGTCTCGCACGGGGGTTCGCTCTCCGGGGAGCACGGCGACGGGCAGGCCCGCGCCGAGCTGCTGCCCCGGATGTACCCGCCGGAGATCATCGACCTCTTCGGCCGGTTCAAGCGGATCTGGGACCCGGCGAACCTGCTCAACCCGGGCGCCCTGGTCGACCCGCGCCCTCTCGACGCCGACCTGCGCTTCGCCGGCCGCGAGCTGCTCCCGCTCGCCCTCCCCTACGAGCACGACGACGGCAGCCTGCTCAAGGCCGTCCACCGCTGCGTCGGCGTCGCCAAGTGCGTCGACACCAGTACCGGCGTGATGTGCCCCAGCTACATGGCCACCGGCGAGGAACGCCACTCCACCCGGGGCCGCGCCCGGCTCCTCTCCGAGATGATGCGCGGCGAGGCGATCACCGACGGGTGGCGCTCCGAGGAGGTCCGCGAGGCACTCGACCTCTGTCTCGGCTGCAAGGGCTGCGCGAGCGACTGCCCGGTCCATGTCGACATGGCGACCTACAAGACCGAGTTCCTGCACCAGCACTACCGCAAGCGGCTGCGCCCGCTCTCGCACTACTCGATGGGCTGGCTCCCGCTGACCCTGCGCGCCGCCTCGCTCGCCCCCGCCGTCGCCAACCGCCTCTTTCGCTCGCCGCGGGCCGCCGCACTGCTCAAGCGGCTCGGCGGGATCGAACCCCGCCGCGAGCTGCCGACCCTGCCCGAAGAAACCTTCGAGCACTGGTTCCGCCGCTACCGCGCCGAGCGCCCCGAACGCCCGGGCGCCCGGCCCGTGCTCCTGTGGCCCGACAGCTTCACCAACCTGCTCGACCCCGAGCCGGCCCGGGCCGCCGTCGAGGTCCTGGAGCACCTCGGCTACGCCGTCCGGCTGCCGGACGGCCCGGTCTGCTGCGGCCTCACCTGGGTCTCCACCGGGCAACTCGGCACCGCCCGGCGGGTGATGCGGCGGAGCCTGCGCGCCCTGCCGCCCGACCTTCCGGTGGTCGGCCTGGAACCGAGCTGCACGGCCGCGCTGCGCGAGGAGTTCCCGAAGCTGCTCGGCGCGGAGGGCCGGCCGGTGGCCGAACGGATCCGGACCTTCGCCGAGTTCATCGACGAACACGCCTCGGACTCCGGGCCGGCCCAACTCCCCCGCACCACGGCCCAGGCCGTCACCCAGGTGCACTGCCACCAGCACGCCGTCCTCGGCACCGAGGCCGACCGCCGCGTCGAGGCGCTGATCGGGCTGGAGAACCGCGTCCTGGACTCCGGCTGCTGCGGGCTGGCCGGCAACTTCGGCTTCGAGCGCGGTCACTACGACGTCTCGGTGGCCGCCGCCGAGCGGGTCCTCATGCCCGAGGTCCGCGCCGCCGCCCCGGACACCGTCGTCCTCGCGGACGGCTTCAGCTGCCGCACCCAGATCAGCCAACTCGGCGACGCGAAGCGCGCCCTGCATCTGGCCGAGCTCATCCGCGACACGATCCACGACGCGATCAGCGACGGCACTCCCACGGAGTGCGACGACGGAGCGTAACGACGATGCGGGGTCACCCCTGACTGGGACGACCCCGAGGGCTTCGCTTTTCGCACTCTTGATCATGGGTGGGGCGGGTGGGAATCGAACCCACGACCCAGGGATTATGAGTGCTCCGCGCCGAAGCGCTGTGCTCACCTGCACAAACGCAGGTCACGGCCGAACGCAGGTCGCCGAATACTCCGCTGCTGAAGCACCCAGCTCCCCTTGCGAGGCTGCGGCCCAGCGGGACGCCGCATCCGTTGATAGCCGTCAAAGTTGAACGGAGCGTGACACCGCCTTCCTTCCGCCTGCTTCAGCGTCGCTCTCTGCTGCTCAGCCGGAAGACCAGGTACGAGATGCCGAGGATGACGTCCACTGCTGCCCAAAGTGCAATGACGAGCCCGACCCCGATGGCGGTGCCTGTGGTTCCGGCGTTCTGGCACGTCGTGAGCGCGTCGCCGGTGAGGCCAGAACAGCTCTTCGAGGTCGAGTGGCTGGCGCTGTTCGCGCGCCGCGACAGGGACCATGTCACGCGTGCGGTCCCAGTAGCTGCGGGCGGTTGGCCTCGGCGACGCTGGCCCTCAGGGGTCTCCGCAGCGGCCTGGCAGCGCGAGCACCCACAGGACGACCACTCCCTGCCAGCGGCGGCCCGTAGCGGGGCCTGCCGCTCCTCGGCGGCCGTCTCCTGCTGCTCTGGCTGGTCAGGTGGTCCTGATCCTGGCGAGAGCAACTTGGGCACCCCAGCGGGAGGCCGCCCGGCCTCGATGAGGGCTGAGAGACCGTCAAGGCGGTTTCCTGTTCTCTCAACTGCCGCACCTTGACCCCGCCGTCACAACTTCGGGAGCATCGAACGAGACACAGTCGAGCGGGACGGGAGCAGCGGTGAAGCTGACGCGACTTGCAGGTGAGTGCGAGAAGGGCACATGTCCGACGGTGTACAGCGTGGACGGTACGGGGGACCTGATCGTTCAGGGCTACGTTGTGGACGACACCGAGGCGCTGGAGACGATCCAGCTTCCGGCCGGAGAGACGGCCGTCCGCATCCCCGCCTCACTGATTCGGAGGATTGCCAGTGGCAATCTCGGGTGAAGAGTTCGAAAAGCTGTTTTCAGATTTCCAGCGGGAGGCCTTCAGGCTGGAGACCCTGGACGACTACACGGGATCATCGAACGCCGAGAATTTCCGGGCATTTCTCGCTGGCGAACCTCAGCCATCGGACTACAACCAGGAATGGGCTGACGAGGTACGCGGGAATACCGACGCCGGTAAGCGGATGTATCGGGTTCACATCGTCTCGCGTCCACTGACGCCATATCTGCTATTTGAACTCGGCTGGGGCTACGCGAAGAACGCCGCCGCTGGCGAAGAGTTCTTCATCCTCGACATCACGGACAGGCCGAACCCTCTAGAAGGGGTCCCGGACTTCTGGGTATTCGATGAGTCCACGGTAGTCACGATGCAATACGGCGAGGGAGGAACTTTCGTCAGCGCCGAGGCTCAGCTGATTCCTGCCGAGTGGTTGGAGTATCGAGACATTGCCCTTGGCGGAGCGGTCCCATTCACTGAGTGGTGGGAGCGGTACGGCACCGAGTGAACAGTACTGATCTCGGCAAGGCGCTGCGGGAGCTGCGGCAGGCGAGTGGGAAAGAGGCCAAAGCAGTTGCTCGCAGTGCTGCCATGTCTCCAAGCAAGCTGAGCAAAATCGAGAACGGGCATCTTGCGCCCAGCGTCATCGACGTGGAGCGCATCCTCACAGCTCTGGACGTGCCCGAGGTCGTCAAGGCCCAGCTGACCGAGGCGGCCCGCGTAGTGGCCACAGAGGCTACCGCGTGGAGTATCTACCGCCGGACGGGGCTGCACAAACACCAGGACGAGATCAGGGCGATAGAGGCACAGACGCGCTTGTTGCGGGTCTTTCAGCCTTCCTGCATTCCGGGACTACTTCAGTCGCCGGAGTACGTCCGCGCCGTGCAGCAGAATTCAGAGCTGACAGACGATGCCCTTGAGAAGATGATCGGCGCTCGAATGCGCCGACAGGAAGTTCTCTACGACAGGCGGCGGCAGTTTCACTTCCTGATCACTGAGTCCGTCCTCAGATGGGAACTGATCAGGCCGGCCATGATGGCGGCCCAGCTGGATAAGCTCGTCACCATGTCGAGGATGCCGAATATCGTCATCGATGTAGTGCCGCAAGCGTCACCAAAGGCACATCTACCGACATGCTCGTTCGTGATATTCGATACCCGTCTCGTCATCGCGGAGATTCCGCACGCCGAGATTACCACCAGTGAGCCGAAGGACGTAGACCAGTACGTCAAGAAGTTCCAGGCGTTCGAGAATGCGGCGGATAAAGGCGACGCTATGCGAGCCATGGTCGAGAGCATCCGGGACGAATTCTTGCGGGAACAGGAAATCGACTAGGGAGTCGCCCATTCCGGCTCTACCTTGGTATCTCGCCCACAGGAGCCAATGCGACGGGAAGCCAAGCCATGTCCGCAGGAGCAGAGCCGACCACCTACCGGCGAATCGTCACGGAGGAGAGCGGCCAGCGCCGCCCGGTCCTCGCCGTGGCCCTGGAGTACGACCCGAACATTCAGCTGGGAAGGTCCAGGGCGAGTGACTGGCCTCGCTGTCAGTGTGGGAGTGCGGTGTGCCCGGATCGGGAACTGTTGGAGGCGCAGCAGTGAGCGCGGAGTGCGCGGAGTGCGTCCGGCTGAGCAAGCAGGAACAGGCCGCAATTCTGATCGGTGACCGCAGTCGACGGAGCGACGTCCGCGTGATGCGACGAAGGCACCTCGAAGCGCAGCACTCGGAGCAGTGCGAGAGGATCCTGGCCGACTACCCTTCATTCTCATGATCACCTTCGATTCCATGATCATCTGCGAAGCTAAATAGAGGGTCCAGAGGTGGCGACTTGCGAGTTGGCGCCCACAACTATGGCAAATAGCCCGAACAAGATCCGTCATCACAACCGGTCCCCCAGAGCGCGACGACGGTGTGCGTCGCGGGCGCGCTCGTCGGCGGCGCTGGCGGCGTACCTGCCGACCATCTCGCGGGTGCGCCAACCCATCAGCCGCATAAGGTCTTGCTCCTCTCCGCCACTCGCGAGCCAGACGTGCGCCGCCGTGTGCCGGAACCTGTGCGGGTGTACGTCGGCAACCCCGGCAGCCAGGCCGCGCCGTTCGAGGATCTGCCGGAGCCCACTGTCCGTCAGCGGCCCTAGCCTCCCCAGCCAGAAAGCGTCAGCGCTCGCGTGCGGGTGCCGCCGTCGGGCACGTCGGTACAGGGCTAGGGCGTCGCCGGCCTTCGTGCCGAACGGGACTGCGCGGCCGCGCCTCCCCTTACCCAGCACGTGGACTACGTCCTGCTCAAAGTCCACATCATCCTCTGCAAGGCCCACCAGCTCGGCAGCTCGGATCCCGGTGTCGTCCAGCAGTCTGATGATCGCGGTGTCCCGCACCGCGGCGAAGTCGCGGCTCTTGCATGCGGCCAGCAGCGTCCTCAACTCGGCGTCGCTGAAAATCGGCACGGGCTGCTCAGGCACGGCCGGGGGCCGCATGCGCTCGAACGGATCGTGGGGCGCCTCGCCCTCGTCCGTCAGCCACTTGAAGAGCTGCTGTAGTGACCGGTAGTGCTTCGCCACTGTGGCCGGGGCGAGGCCGCGATCCGCGATGCTGACGAGGTAACTCTCGATGTGCTCACGTGCGATCGCGTCGGCGTGGAGCGGCATCCCGGTACTGGTGAGGTAGGCGGCGAACGTCTCCCCGATCGTCACGTACGACGCGATCGTGCTGGGGGCCTTGTTCCGGGCACGCAGGTGCCGCCGGAAGTCGGGGAGGAGGATGCGGATGTCGCCGGGGTCGAGGTCAGCCGGGGCGGCAGGAGCGAGGATGTTGACCATGGTGCGCCCGCCAGGGAGAGTTTTCTGCCCTCCAGGCTACTCCGCTGGTGGAGCGCTGTGCGGCGCGTTGCTTTGTGACCGAGCCGTGACACCTGGTAAATTCCACCTGATCAGGGCCTTCGAAGTGGGGCGGGTGGGACTCGAACCCACGACCCAGGGATTATGAGTCCCCTGCTCTAACCGGCTGAGCTACCGCCCCGACTCACCGCGTTGGCACCGGCCACCACCGTGGCCGTCCATCGCAGCACAGCGGCCCCGCAAGGCCGCCTCGGGCAGCATATCCGGTCGATCAGCCGTGGTGCGCGCCGGGGCCGCACCACGAGTGCGTTCCCCGGGCCTGCCCGCGGGTGTCGTCCTCCTTCCGTCCTCCGTCCGCCCTCCGTCCGTCCGACTGGCGGGATCCCGGTGGCAGGGCGCCGGTGTCCGGGTGAAGCTGTGCGGAGCAACGGGCGCTGGAGGGAGTCGGATGACGGTGCGTCGCAGAGCGCTGGGCGGCGCCGCCGCGCTGGCGATCGGCTTGGCGGCCCAGGCCTGCGGCTCCTCCCCCGCTCAGCCGAGCAGGGCGCTGTTCCTGACGCCGACGCCCAGCAGCACCGCCCCCAGCGCCGCCGGCACGGCAACCGCCGCCTCGAAGTGGTCCCGCGAGCGCTTCCTGCGGGCCTTCGACAAGCACAAGGGCACCACCCGGACAGCCCCCCCGACGATCCTGAACGGCCTGGTCGGCGCGGTCTTCACGAGCAGCGCGTCCGGCGACCACTTCTGCACCGCCAGCGTGGTCGACAGCGCCGGGCAGAACCTGATCGTGACCGCCGCCCACTGCGTCTACGACCCCGGCGTGGGCCAGCGCAACGACCTGGTCTTCGTGCCCGGCTACCGCGGCGGCGAGACGCCCAGCGGGGTCTGGCCGCTGGCCGCGATCACCGTCGACCAGAGCTGGGCCGATCACGGCAACCCCGATCTGGACGTCGCGTTCGCCGTGGTCCAGCCGCAGGGCGGCAAGCAGGTGCAGCAGGTGCTGGGCGCGAACCGGCTCGGCATCGGCAAGGGGTACCAGCTCGACGTACGGCTGACCGGCTACCCGAGCAGCAGCGACGTGCCGATCAGCTGCATGAACCAGACCAGCCAGCAGAGTCCCACCCAGCTGCGGATCAACTGCCCCGACTACACCGGCGGCACCAGCGGCAGCCCCTGGGTGACCGGCTTCGACCCGACCACCCGAACCGGCACCGTGGTCGGCGTGATCGGCGGCTACCAGCAGGGCGGGAACACCCCGGACGTCTCGTACAGCAGCTACTTCGGCAGCGGGGTCCAGGCCCTCTACGACCGGGCGACCAACTGAGACCGACCGGCCCATCATCCGTATCATCGATCTGGCGCCGGACGGCCCGCACCTGGTAGATCATTGCTGCGACGCACCCGGCGTCGAACGATGACCGAGAGGTGGCGGCGAATGGCCCGGCGGGGGTACGGGTACGTCAGGCGCGCTGCGGCGCTGGCCACCGCGCTGGCGGCGGCGCTGCCGCTCGCGGCGTGCAGCTCGGAGACGGACGGCGCCGAGCGACCCGCGCTGAGCGCGAGCACGGCCCCGCAGAACGCGGGCGCCAGCCGGATCGGCGTGCTCACCCTGCCCGCCCAGAACGGCACCCGGGTCTGCACCGCCAGCGTCGTCGACAGCCCCGGCCGCAATCTGCTGGCCACCGCGGCGCACTGTGTCTTCAGTCACTCCGCAGGCCAGCTGGACGGCCTGACCTTCGTGCCCGGCTACCACGACGGCTACGCCCCGCACGGCGGCTGGACGGTCGACCGGATCACCGTCGACCCGCACTGGCAGGACAGCGAGGACCCGGACTACGACGTGGCCTTCCTGAGCGTCGCCCCACTGGACGGCCAGCAGATCGAGGACGTCCTGGGCGGCAACAAGCTGGGGCTCAACCTCGGCTTCGACCTGCCGGTGACCGTCACCGGCTACCCGTTCAGCCGCGAGCAGCCGATCACCTGCACCACCCGGACCGTCGCCCGCAGCTCCACCCAGGAGCGCTTCGACTGCGGCGACTTCTCGGACGGCACCAGCGGCAGCCCCTGGCTGACCGACATCGACCCGCAGAGCGGCCTTGGCACCCTGGTCGGGGTGATCGGCGGCTACCAGGCGGGCGGCGACAGCCCGGACATCTCGTACAGCGTCAGCTTCGACGACCGGGTGTCCGCCCTCTACCACCAGGCGATCGGCTGACCGCCCGTCCGGAGCGTGAAACGCCGAACGCCCCCCAGCGAACCGGGGGGCGTTCTGTGTGCTCCCGCAATTGGACTCGAACCAATAACCTGCCGATTAACAGTCGGCTGCTCTGCCAATTGAGCTATGCGGGACCGCTCATCCATCGTGGGCCCCGGTCGGTTGGGACCGGGCACCACGTTGGGCTCCCGCAATTGGACTCGAACCAATAACCTGCCGATTAACAGTCGGCTGCTCTGCCAATTGAGCTATGCGGGATTGAGCTGGCGGCCTCGGTCGTTCCCGGTCTCCCGGACGTTCCCGGTCTCCCGGGCCTCGGCGTTCGCTGCGGGACATACATTAGCGCACTCAGGGGGGTGGTCCGCCAATCGCTTTCCGAACAGCGCACCTCGGACCCTCCGCCGGGGCCCCACGCCTGCTTCGCTCGGCGCGCCCGGCGGGCGGCTCGGTCGCCCGCCGGGGATGCTGTGGAGGGACACGCCGACCGGTTGGGCGGTTCGCCGGCGGCCGGGACGGGTAGGGCACCGCGGCAAGCGCCGCGCGAGAGGGTGGAGGCCGAACATGTGGAAGCTGACGTTCGTCGTGGGGGTCGCGGCGGGCTACGTCCTGGGGGCCAGGGCCGGCCGGCAGCGCTACGAGCAGATCGCCACGACAGCACGCCGGATCTCGGAGCACCCGAGGGTCCAGGACGCCACCGAGCGGGCCAAGCGCTCGGCCGGAGCGGCGGCCGGCAAGGCGGCGGGCGCGGTGACCGACCGGGTCGGCGACCGCCTGCCGAACGCCCTCACCGACCGGGTCTCCTGCTTCAACCGCCGACAGGACGAGGACGACAGCTGGGGCACTGTTCGTCCCTAACCGCAGTACGCGGTACCGAGTGGGCAACACTTGCCGCGAGCGGCAACAGGAGGGCCTCCGGCTGAGGCATGATCTCCATCATGGCCATCGTTGCGGGCATCGACAGCTCGACCCTTCGCACCCGGATCGTCGCGTGCGACGCGGACACCGGCGCCGTCCTCCGCTCCGGCAAGGCCCCCCATCCGGCGTCCGAGGCCTCCGAGGCCAGGTCCACCGAGGCCGACCCGCAGTCGTGGCTGCACTCGCTGGGCGACGCGGCCGCCGGCGGCCTGCTGGAGGGCGTCCGGGCGATCGGGGTATCCGCTCAGCAGCACAGCATGATCGGGCTGGACGCGGGCGGCGTCCTGGTGCGTCCGGCCCTGCTCTGGACCGACCCGCGATCCTCCGGCGCGGCCGCCGCGCTGGTGAGCGCGCTCGGCGGCCCGGCCGCCTGGACGGAGGCGATCGGGGCCGTCCCGGCCGCCACGTACACCATCGCCAAGCTGCGCTGGCTGGCCGAGTTCGAGCCGGCCCACGCGCGCCGGATCGCCGAGGTGCTGCTGCCGCACGACTGGCTGGTCTGGCAGCTGCTGGGCCACCCGCAGCGGCGCACCACGGACCGCGGCGACGCCTCCGGAACCGGCTACTGGTCCCCGATCACCGGCGAGTACCGGCAGGACCTGGTCAAGCTGGCACTCGGCCACGAGCTGATGCGGCTGCCCGAGGTGCTCGGCCCCAACGAGCCCGCCGGGCACACCCCCGAGGGCCTGCTGATCTCGGCCGGCACCGGCGACAACATGGCCGCCGCGCTGGGCCTGGGCCTGGGCCCCGGCGACGCCGTCGTCTCGCTCGGCTCCTCCGGCACCATCTTCGCGCTGCACGACCAGCCGGTGGTGGACCCGAGCGGCACGGTCTCCTCGTTCGCCGACGCGACCGGCTACCACCTGCCGATGGTCGGCACGCTCAACGCGGCCGGCGTGCTGCGCGCCACCGCGCACCTGCTGGGACGCGACCTGGAGGGCCTGAGCGAGCTGGCGCTGCGCTCCACCCCGGGCGCGTACGGCGTGGTGCTGCTGCCGTACCTGGACGGCGAGCGGACCCCGAAACTGCCGCACGCGGCAGGCAGCCTGACGGGCCTTCGGGCCGAGTCGATGACGCCCGAGCACCTCGCGCGGGCCGCCGTCGAGGGCATGCTGTGCAACATCGCGGACGCGCTGGACACGCTGCGCGCCAAGGGCGTGGCGGTCCGCCGGGTGATCCTGCTGGGCGCGGTCGGCCGGCTGCCCGCGGTCCGCGAGATCGCGCCGCTGGTGTTCAACGCGACCGTGGTGATACCGCCCCCGGGCGACTACGCGGCGCGCGGCGCGGCCCGGCAGGCCGCCTGGGCGCTGGCCGGCACCGCCGAGCCGCCGCAGTGGGAGCTGCCGGACGTCACCGTCATCGAGCCGGACCCGGACCAGCCCTTCGGCAACGCCGTCCGCCAGCAGTACGGCGTGGTCCGCGACCAGGTCCACCCGGAGATCGCCGAGCGCGACTAGCTTGGACGGGTCACCTAGCGAGAGGGCGATCCCGAGATGGCACTGCATCGCGGCAAGGGCGGGGACCACCGACTGACCGTCAACGCGTTTCTGGGGGAGGCCGATCCACTGGGAGCGATGCGGCTGGCCCCGCCCAAGCACCGGCTGCCGGCCGGGCCGATCCCACCGCAGACCGCCTATCAGCTGATCCACGACGAGCTGATGCTGGACGGCAACGCCATGCTCAACCTGGCCACCTTCGTCACCACTTCGATGGAGGTCCAGGCGAAGGTGCTGATGGCGGAGTGCCTCGACAAGAACATGATCGACAAGGACGAGTACCCGCAGACCGCCGAGCTGGAGCGGCGCTGCGTGGCGATCCTCGCCGACCTGTGGAACGCGCCGGAGCCGGACGAGGCGATCGGCTGCTCCACCACCGGCTCCAGCGAGGCCTGCATGCTGGCCGGACTGGCCCTCAAGCGCCGCTGGATGCGCGCCAACCAGGCACGCTACGACGCCGGAGCCCGGCCGAACCTGGTGATGGGCGTCAACGTCCAGGTCTGCTGGGAGAAGTTCTGCACCTTCTGGGAGGTGGAGGCCAGGACCGCGCCGATGGAGGGCGAGCGGTTCCACCTCGGCGCCGAGCAGGCGGTCGCCCTCTGCGACGAGAACACCATCGGCGTGGTGGGCATCATGGGCTCCACCTTCGACGGCTCCTACGAGCCGGTCCAGGAGATCTGCGCCGCCCTGGACGCCTTCCAGCACAGCACCGGCCTGGACATCCCGGTGCACGTGGACGGCGCCTCCGGCGGCATGGTCGCGCCGTTCCTGGACCCCGAGCTGGTCTGGGACTTCCGGCTGCCGCGGGTCGCCTCGATCAACACCTCCGGGCACAAGTACGGCCTGGTCTACCCCGGCGTCGGCTGGGCGCTCTGGCGGAACAAGCAGGCGCTGCCCGAGGAGCTGGTCTTCAAGGTCAACTACCTGGGCGGCGACATGCCGACCTTCGCGCTGAACTTCTCCCGCCCCGGCTCGGAGGTGGTCGCCCAGTACTTCACGTTCCTGCGGCTGGGCCACGAGGGCTTCCGCGCGGTGCAGCAGTCCTGTCGGGAGACGGCGCAGCACCTGGCGGCCGGCATCGAGAAGCTCGGCTGCTTCCGGCTGCTCACCCGCGGCGACCAACTGCCGGTCTTCGCCTTCACGGTGGCCGACCACGTCACCGCCTTCGACGTCTACGACGTGTCGCGGCGGCTGCGCGAACGCGGCTGGCAGGTGCCCGCCTACAGCTTCCCCGAGAACCGGACCGACCTGTCGGTGCTGCGCGTGGTCTGCCGCAACGGCTTCACCAAGGACCTGGCCGACCTGCTGCTCACCGACCTGACCCGGGTCCTGCCCGAGCTCCTGCAGCAGCCCGGCCCACTGCAGGAGCACGGCGTGGCCCCCCGCACGGCCTTCCACCACTGAAGCCTCAGTCCAGGTAGCCGCGCAGCTGCTCGGCGAAGGCGTGGCCGCGCAGCTTGCCCAGGGTCTTGGACTCGATCTGGCGGATCCGCTCGCGGGTCACCCCGAACAGCGCGCCGATCTCCTCCAGGGTGCGCGGGCGGCCGTCGGTGAGGCCGTAGCGCAGTTCGACCACCTTGCGCTCGCGCTCGCCGAGGGTGGAGAGGACGGCCTCCAGGTGCTCACGCAGCAGCAGGAAGGCCGCGCTCTCCACCGGCGAGGCCGCGTCGGCGTCCTCGATCAGGTCGCCGAGGGCGACGTCGTCCTCCTCGCCGATCGGGGTGTGCAGCGAGACCGGCTCCTGGGCCAGCCGCAGGATCTCCCGCACCCGGATCTCGGTGAGCTCCAGGGCCTGGCCGACCTCGGCAGCGGTGGGCTCGGTGCCGGTGTCCTGGAGCATCCGGCGCTGCACCCGCAGCACCCGGTTGATCAGCTCGACCACGTGGACCGGCACCCGGATGGTGCGGGCCTGGTCGGCCAGCGCCCGGCTCATCGCCTGGCGGATCCACCAGGTCGCGTAGGTGGAGAACTTGTAGCCGCGGGCGTAGTCGAACTTCTCGACCGCCCTGATCAGCCCGAGATTGCCCTCCTGGACCAGGTCGAGCATGGTCAGCCCGCGGCCGACGTAGCGCTTGGCCACCGAGACCACCAGGCGCAGATTGGCCTCGATCAGGCGGCGCTTGGCGATCCGGCCGAGCACCACCAGATGGTCCAGGTCGTCGGCCAGCGGGCCCTCGGGCAGGCCGTGGGTGTGTAAGTGCTCCTCGGCGAACAGGCCGGCCTCCACCTGGCGGGCCAGCTCGACCTCCTCGGCCGCGGTGAGCAGCCGGATCCGGCCGATCTCGCGCAGGTACTGGCGGAACAGGTCGGCAGCCGGGCCCGGCGGTTCGCTCAGCAGCGGGCCCGCGGCGTCCTCCTCCGGGTCGACGGCCTCGGCCTCGTACTCGACCGTGCCGCCGAAGCCGGGCTCGGGCTCGGACTCGGCTCTGAGGCCGGGATCGGACTCGTCGTCCGGTATCTCGACCGCTTCGCCCTCGGCTTCGGCGTCCTGGGCGGCGGCGATCTCCAAGGGACCCACCCCTCCGCGGGCCGCGCGGCCCGACCTGTACGGACTGAGACACCCTCAGTGTGGGGTACGCCACAGTCGTCAGCCGAGAGTCGTGCGGTGATTTTCTGGCGGAGAAAGCCTTCGCGGACCCTCTTACAGCCCTGCGGCGCCTCGGGTGCGCAGGTTGGCGTCGTACTGCTGGAGGGCCCAGAGCTCCTGCTGCACGGCCGTCAACTCGCCCGCGTCCGGGCGGTTTCCGAGCCGTTGGAGCTGCGCGCGGACCTCGTCGATCCGGCGCTGCACGGAGGCCCGGCGCAGCTTCACCAGGAACTCGCCCGCGTAGATCTCGTCCGGCTTGCGCCGGGTGCGGATCGGCTCGACGGTCAACTCGGTGACCAGCGACCGGACCTGGTCGTTCTCACAGACGTCCAGGACGGTCGTGACGAAGTCCTGCCGGCCGGAGCCGTGGACCGTGCCGCCGGCCTTGCCGACCGCCCGCCGGACCGCCGCGTACGGCGGGGTGGGGAACTCCTCCTCGGCGTACTGGTCGAACGCCGGGCTCACCAGGTCCGGGTACTGGACGGCGAGTTTGAGCAGTTCGCGCTCGACGAACTGGCCGGTGTCCTGCGGGTTGAGGCGGAAGGCCGGGCGCTGCGGCGCGGGTGCCTGCTGCTGCGGCTCGGGGCGGCGCAGGGTCTGCCCGCGGCCCGTCGCCGGGGCCTCGCGCTGCCAGCGGGCGATCTGGCCGATCCGGCGCACCACGAACTGCTCGTCCAGGATGCCCAGCAGGCCCGCGAGTTGGACGGCGTACTCGTGCCGGATGGACGGGTCCTTGATCTTGGCGACGATCGGCGCGGCCTCTTCGAGCGCCGCCGCCCGCCCCTCGGCGGCGTCCACCCGGTGCCGGGCGACCGCCGAGCGCAGCGCGAACTCGAAGAGCGGGACGGGGTTGGCGATCAGCTCGCGGACCGCCTCGTCGCCCTGCGCGAGCCGCAGTTCGCACGGGTCCATGCCGCCGGGGGTGATCGCGATGGAGGTGCGGCCGGCGAACTTCTGGTCGTCCTCGAAGGCGCGCAGCGCGGCCTTCTGGCCGGCCGCGTCGCCGTCGAAGGTGAAGACGGTCTCGCCGCGGTACTGCGAGGTGTCCATCAGCAGCCGGCGGATGATCTTGATGTGGTCCTCGGCGAAGGCCGTGCCGCAGGTGGCCACCGCGCTGGTCACGCCCGCCAGGTGGCAGGCCATCACATCGGTGTAGCCCTCGACCACCACGGCCCGGCCGCTCTTGGCGATCTCCTTCTTGGCCAGGTCGATGCCGTAGAGGACCTGGGACTTCTTGTAGATCGGCGTCTCGGGGGTGTTCAGGTACTTCGGACCGTTGTCGTCCTCGCGCAGCCGGCGCGCGCCGAAGCCGACCACCTCGCCGGCGGTGTCCCGGATCGGCCAGACCAGCCGGCCGCGGAAGCGGTCGATCAGCCCGCCGCGCTGGCCCTGAGAGGCCAGGCCGCCGAGCAGGATCTCCTTGTCGCTGAACCCCTTGCCGCGCAGGTAGCGCACCAGGTGCTCCCAGCCGGCCGGCGCGTAGCCGACGCCGAAGTGCGCGGCGGCCTCCGCGTCGAAGCCGCGCTCGGTCAGGAAGGCCCGGCCGAGCTCGGCCTCTGGCGAGTTCAGCTGCTCCTGGTACCAGGCCGAGGCCACCTTGTGCGCCTCGACCAGCCTGGTCCGCTCGCCCGGCTGGTGGCGCTGGCTGTAGCCGCCCTCCTCGTAGCGCAGCGTGATGTTGGCGGTGGTCGCCATCCGCTCGACGGCCTCGGCGAACGAGAAGTGCTCGATCTTCATCAGGAAGGTGATCGTGTCACCGCTCTCCTGACAGCCGAAGCAGTGGAAGAAGCCCTTGCTCGGATTGACGTAGAAGGAGGCGGACTTCTCGTCGTGGAACGGGCAGACGCCCTTGAGCTCTCCCCCGCCGCCGCTCGTCAGCTGGACGTAGTCGCCGACCACCACGTCAATGGGCAGCGCGTCTCGCACTGCCTGTACATCTTCGTCCCTGATCCGCCCGGCCACTGTGGAAGTCTACGGGTTCGGCGCAGCGGTCAGCCGGGCGTGCAGGGCCAGGGCCGAGGCGTCGGTCAGGGTGGCGATCTGGTCGATCACCGCGCGCAGCGCCGCCCGGTCGTCGGGGGCGTCCTCGTAGAGCGCGGCGAAGACCGGGTCCAGCCCCTCGGGGGCCCGCCGGGTGAGCACCTCGGCCAGCTCGGCGATCACGATCCGCTGCCGGGAGCGCAGCTGGGCCTGCTCGTCGCGCTGCATGACGTACCGGACGGCAACCGCCTTGAGCACCGCGCACTCCAGCCGGACGCCGCGCGGGACCACCAGCTCGGCCTCGTAGCGGGTCAGCCGGCCGGGGCCGTAGCGCTCCCGGGTGGCCTGCTCGGCGGCCAGGCAGAACCGGCCGATCAGCTGGCTGGTGAGGTCCTTCAGTCCGGCGCGCGAGCGGGCCGAGCCGTCGTAGCCGCGCGGCCACCACTCCTGGGCCTGCAACCGGTCCAGTGCCTCGCCGAACTCCTCCGGCTCGGCGTCCGGCGCGTAGCGTTCGGCGACCTTGAAGAGCTCGGAGCGCTCGCCGCCGCTGCGCAGCGCTGCGGGGGCGATGTGGCCGGCCTGCAAGCCGTCCTCGACGTCGTGGGTGGAGTAGGCGACGTCGTCCGACCAGTCCATCACCGTCGCCTCGAAGCACTTGCGGTCCTGCGGCGTGCCGGAGCGCAGCCAGCGGAAGACCGGCAGGTCGTCCGCGTAGACGCCGAACTTGGAGGATGCCGGGTCCACCGGGTGGTCGCCGCGGGCCCACGGGTACTTGGTCGCGGCGTCCAGGGCGGCCCGGGTGAGGTTGAGGCCGACGCTGCGGCCGGGCCAGGGGGCCAGCCTGGCGGGGGCCTCGTCGAGCGGCGCGAAGCGCTTGGGCTCCAGCCTGGTGAGGATGCGCAGCGACTGGGCGTTGCCCTCGAAGCCGCCGCAGCCCTCGGCGGCCTGGTCGAGCGCCTCCTCGCCGGTGTGGCCGAACGGCGGGTGGCCGATGTCGTGGGCCAGGCAGGCGGTCTCCACGAGATCCGGGTCGCAGCCCAGGACGGCGCCCAACTCCCGCCCGACCTGGGCGCATTCGAGCGAGTGGGTGAGCCGGGTGCGGGGGAAGTCGCTGCGCATCGGGGCGACCACCTGGGTCGTCCCGGCCAGTCGGCGCAGGGCGGCGGAGTGCAGGACGCGCGCACGGTCGCGCTGGAACGCCGTCCGGCCGGGCCGCTTGTCGGGCTCGGGCACCCAGCGGGCTTCGGCGTGGCTGGGGTCACTCGGGTTCGGGGCGCTCAGATACGAGGTGTCATCCATATACCGCCACCGTACGCCGCTGCTGCGACAGCTCGCTGGCGCGGCGCGGCGACGGGAAATGATGCAGAGAGTTCTTTGCAGAGATACCTATGCAGAGAACTCTCTGCACGATAGTGTTCCCCTCATGAACGAGAGCACCGAGGGCAACGACCGGGCCGCGGCCGCCCGCCCGACCCGATCGATCGACGCCCGCAGCCTGCGCGCGCTGGCCCACCCGCTGCGGATGCGGATCCTGGAGCAGCTCGGCGACGACGGCCCGGCCACCTCCGCCCGGCTCTCCGAGACCCTCGGCGAGAGCACCGGCACGATCAGCTGGCACCTGCGCCACCTCGCCGAGCACGGCTACATCGAGGAGGAGGTGGGCCGCGGCACCAAGCGCGAGCGCTGGTGGCGGGCGGTGCGCGAGAAGCAGGTGCTCGACACCGCCGGGATGCGCTCCGACCCGCAGACCGGCCAGGCCCTCTCCGTCTACCACCAGCAGTACCTGGAACGGCAGTTCCGGCGGGCCGCGGAGGCGCTGTCGGTCGCGCCGCAGGGCCCCTGGGTGGGCGCCGGAACGCTCTCCGACTGGAGCGGGGCGCGGATGACCCCCGACCAGCTCCGCGCCCTCAACGCCGAACTGCTCGCGGTGATCGAGCGCCACCTCCCCGATCCCGACGCGCCCGTCGACCCGGCCGCCCGCCCGGTCCTCATCCAGCTCCAGTCACTGCTCGCCAAGCCGAAGGACACCGCAGCGTCATGACGATCGACCTCCACTCCCCCCGCCGCCCCGGACTGCTGCGCCGCAACCGCGACTTCCGACTGCTCTGGACCGGCGAGGTGGCCGGCAAGTTCGGTTCCTCGGTCACCGGCCTCGGCTTACCGCTGATCGCCGCCACCACCCTGCACGCCGGGGCCTTCCAGGTCAGCCTGCTGACCATGGCGAGCTGGCTGCCCTGGCTGCTGATCGGACTGCCGGTCGGCGCCTGGGTGGACCGGATGCGCCGGCGCACCGTCATGATGGCCGCCGCCGCGGGCTCGCTGCTGCTCTTCCTGACCGTTCCGGTCGCCGCCGCGTTCGGCGTGCTCGGCTTCGCCCAGCTGCTGGCCGTCGCGCTCGGTGCCGGCACCTGCGCGGTCTTCTTCCAGACCGCCTACACCGCCTACCTGCCCGGCCTGGTGGCCGAGGCGGACCGGGCCGAGGGCAACGCAAAGCTCCAGGGCAGCGCCTCGGCCGCGCAGATCGTCGGACTGGGCTCCGGCGGCACCATCGCGCAGGTCTTCGGCGCGGTGGACAGCCTGCTGGCGAACAGCGTGACCTTCCTGATCTCGCTGCTCTGCACCGCCGGGATCAAGCACCGCGAGCCCGTCCGCGACCGCGCGCAGCAGCGCGGGAAGAGCCTGCTGAGCGAGGTCGGCGAGGGCCTGCGCCAGGTGGCCCGGGACCGCTGGCTGCGCGGCTTCGCCCTCTACGGCGCGGGATCCAACCTGGCGCTGACGGCCTACCAGTCGATCCTGGTGGTCTTCCTGGTCCAGCAGGCCGACCTCCCGGAGAGCGCGATCGGCCTCCTGATCGGCCTGGCGAGCACCGGCGGGGTGGTGGGCGCGCTGGTCGCCCGCCGGGTCGGCGCGGCGATCGGAACGGCTCGCGCGCTGCTGATCTTCGTGCTGGTCGTGCCCGTACCGGTGCTGCTGATCCCGCTCACCACCGGCGGCGCCGGGGTGCTCTGCTTCCTGGCCGGCGGATTCGCGGTCTCGGCCGGAGTGGTGGCCGGCAACGTACTCCGGTCGACCTTCCAGCAGCGCTACTGCCCCGCCGAACTGCTCGGCCGGATCACCGCCGGGACCTCGTTCCTCACCTACGGCACCATCCCGCTGGGCGCGCTGACGGGCGGCTCGCTGGCCGCGCTGCTGGGCCTGCGCACCGCGATGTGGCTGGCCACCGCGGCGGTGCCGCTGGCCGCCGTGATCCTCTGCTTCTCCCCGGTGCGCGGGCTGCGCGACCTGCCGACCACGCTCACCATGCCGGTGGCCGGCAGCGGGTCCGCCGACGCGGCGATCCGCGCCGCGGCTGCCTGCTGACCCTCGATATCATCGGGCGGGTACGGCAATCTCAGAGGGGGTTCGGTGTGTCACAGCTGCCCATGACGGACGGTCAGGCCGTCACCGTGGACCGCCGGGAGGGTCCCTACGGCGAAGTGGTCCTGCGGGAGCGGGACGGGCTGTTCGAGATCATCGCCAACGGGTGCTTCCTGATGGACACCTCGGACGGCCGCTCGGAGCGCCGCCTGATCAACGCCGCGCTCGAAGCGCTGCCGGAGCCGGTCTGCGAGCCGTCCGTCCTGATCGGCGGGCTCGGAGTCGGGTTCTCCCTCGCGGAGGCCGCCGCGGATCCGCGCTGGGGCAGGATCGTGGTGATCGAGCGGGAGCCCGCCGTCATCGACTGGCACCGCAGCGGCCCGCTGAACCGGTTCTCGGCGAGCGCCCTCGGCGATCCGCGGGTGGCGGTGGTCGAGGCCGACCTGCTGGACCACCTGGCGAGCAGCACCGACCACTACGACGCGCTCTGCCTCGACATCGACAACGGCCCCGACTGGCTCGTCACCGGCTCCAACGCCGGACTCTACGCAGGCGCGGGCCTGGCCCTGCTGCGGCGGCGGCTCGCGCCCGGCGGCGTGCTGGCCGTCTGGAGCGCCCAGCCTTCGACCGTCTTCGAGGAACGGCTGCGCGACGCCGGCTTCTCCCGGGTGTGGACGCTGGAGATCCCCGTCCCGCGCGGCGCCCCGGACATCGTCCACCTGGCCACCATGGCTTAGCCGCGGATCGCCGCGGCCACCGCGTTCGCCATCGCCTGCTGACCCGCCGCGTTCGGGTGCAGCGGTGCGCGGCCGGCGGCCGGGAAGGGCGGTTCGACCCAGCGGGTCGCCTGGCCGGCGCACATGTCGTGGCCGGCGGAGGGTTTGTAGGTGTCCACGAAGCCCACCCCGGCGGCCTTGGCCCGGTCGGCCAGCACGGTGTTCAGCTGCTGCTCCTTCTCGGCGATGAAGCCCAGGTCACCCGGCACCATCGCGCTGCCCAGCACCGCCCGGCAGCCGGCCGGATCGGCGGGCAGCAGGGCCGGGTAGCCGACCAGGTAGACCCTGGCCTGCGGGGCCCGCCGCCGGACCTCCTGGAGCACCCCGGCCAACCGGTCCCCGACGGTGTCCAGCAGCGCGGTCAGCCGGTCCTGGCCGTCGGCGGCGGTGTAGGAGGCACGGCAGGGCGAGCCCTGCGCCTCCTTGCGGTCCAGGGCGGCCAGCAGCGCCTGGGGCAGGCCCTGCTCGGCGCACTGGGTGACCACCTTGGTGAAGTCCGCGTCGTTGCCGCCGATACCGAGCGTCACCAGCCTGGTACGACTGTTCAGCGCGTCCAGCTGGGCCGGGTTCGCACCGCCGGCCACCTGCTGCGCGGCGGTCAGGTCGGCCGTGGTCGCGCCGGAGCAGCTGACGTCGGTGAAGTCCGCGGCGGCGATGCCCAGGTCGCGCGCGACCAGCGACGGGTAGTTCACCCCGGAGCGCCCGCAGCCCTTGGGGCCGCCGGACGCCGCCGGTTCCAGCTGAAGGCCTGCGGTGTACGAGTCGCCGAGGGCCACGTACGGGCCCGTGGGCGGCTTCGGGGAGGGGTGCGGGAGGCCCGGGGCCGTCCGCCCGGCCGAGCAGCCCGCCAGCAGCAGGGCGGCCCCCAGCCACCACGCGGTACCCACTCGGCCGATCACTCTCGCCCTCCCCCGGGTTGCACGGCGCAGCTACTCCGCGCCGCGCTCGTGCTCGGCCAGGAACTCCTCGAAGCGCCGGCCCAACTCGTCCGCCGAGGGCAGTTCGGTGGTCTCGGCGAGCAGGCTCTCCCGGCTCTCCGCGCCGGCTACCGCGTCGTACTGGCCCTCCATGCTGCGGATCGCCGAGCGCAGCTCGCCGTCGCCCTGGGCCAGTTGCTCCTCGATGTCCGCGTAGACCTCGCCGACCCGCTCGCGCAGCAGGTGGCCGGGCAGCACCAGGCCGGTGGCCGCCTGGGTGGCCTCCAGGATCAGCACGGCAGCCGCCGGGTAGGGCGACCGGGCTACGTAGTGAGGCACGTGCACGGCGAACCCCAGCACGTCGTGGCCCGACTCGCCGAGGCGGTACTCCACCAGTGCCTGGGCACTGCCGGGGACCTGCGCCTGCTCGAACCACTGCGGGTAGCCGGCGGCCAGTTCGAGCCGGTTGCCGTGCGGGGTGAGGCCGACCGGGCGGGTGTGCGGGACGCCCATCGGGATGCCGTGGAAGTCCACCGAGAGGCGGACCCCGAACTTCTCCACCAACTGGCGGATCGCGCCGGCGAACGCCTCCCACTCGACGTCCGGCTCGGGGCCGCTCAGCACCAGGAAGGGCGCGCCGGCTGCGTCCTGCACCAGCTGAAGGAGGATCTCCGGCGGCTCGTAGGACGTCCAGCTCTCGCGGTCGAAGGTCATCGAGGGGCGCCGGGCGCGGTAGTCCACCAGGCGGTCGTGGTCGAACCGGGCCACCACCACCGGGCTGCCCTCCTCCAGCAGGTGGGCCACCACCTGGCTGCCCGCCTCGCCGGCGTCCATGAAGCCGTCGAAGTGGTAGAGCAGCACCAGTCCGCCGTCCGGCCCGCCGTGGTCCTGCGACACGGCCGAGTTCGCGGCGGTCACCGCCGCCACGCCCTGCGGCTCAAGCTCGTACAGCGCCTCGAGATCGCGCACCGCGCACCCAACCCGTTTCTCGTCGATCCATCGCCAGCCTGTCTGCGGAGCCGCGACGCTACTGCACGCCACCGGCCCCTCCCCCTCCAGCGTGCGGCAGCTCGTCGGCATTCCCGCCCGGGTCCGCCGTCTTCGCCGCGCAGGCGCGGGTTGCCCCTTCGGGCAACGGAGAAATCATCTCACCCCCCACGCCCCCGGGCATCGGATTTTGCCTGCTCAGAGGCCCCTTGGCGGAGAGCGCGGCGGGCCGGCGCCGCTCTCGCGCCCCCAATGGCGCGCCGCGAAGTGACGCACGGGGCCAAGGCAGGTATCGTCCTCTCGCTGCCTCGCATCGTCGCGTCGTCGCCACGTCGTCTGTCACGCCGTGGGCCACGTCCCGAACGTGTACGGCCAGTCATGACTCCCGCACCTTGCCTTCACCTGGCCGCCTGCTTCCCTTCGCGCTCTCGTTCCTTCCTCGGCCATTCGCGGACACACACTGTCCCCTCGCACTTCCCCGCCGGACCGGTCCATGCGAACCGTGTCCGCTCCGGCACCGTGCTGCCCGCCTCCGGGCCGCCCCTCCCCTCGTACAGCCGATGCTCCGGCGTACGCGGGACGCGGCGGACGACTCCCGTAGGCGGGGCGACTTGTCCTTCCCGACCGCCGGCACCCCAGGCGCGAGGGATCCTCCGACCGCCGAAGGACCGAAGGTTCCGTGCCAGTTCCCGTTACCCTCACCGGCCGTACCGTTCGGCTGGAGCCCCTCACCGAGCAGCACGCCGAGGCCCTGGCCCGCGCCGCCGCTGAGGACCGCACGACGTACGCCTTCACCGCCGTCCCGCAGGGACTGGAAGGCGCGCGGGAGTTCATCGCGACCGCGCAGGCCGACCAGGCGGCCGGGCGCTCCCAGGTCTTCGCCACCGTGCGGGCCTCGGACGGCCTGGTGGTCGGGTCCACCCGGTTCCTGGAACTGGACTACTGGCAGGGCCCGGTGGTCTGGCCGCCGCTGCCGCAGGGGCCCAGCGGCGACCCGGCGACCGCGACCCCGGACGCCGCCGAGATCGGCCGCACCTGGCTGTCCCCGCACGCCCAGGGCACCGGGATCAACACCGAGGCCAAGCTGCTGATGCTCCGCCACGCCTTCGAGACCTGGGGCGTGCAGCGGATCTCGCTGCGTGCCGACGCCCGCAACCTGCGCTCGCGCGCGGCCATCGAGCGGCTCGGCGCGACCAGCGAGGGCGTCCGCCGGGCGCACAGCCGGGGGCTGGACGGGGTGGTCCGCAGCACCGCGTTCTACTCGATCCTGGCCGAGGAGTGGCCCGCGGTGCGGGACATCATCGAGCTGCGGATCGCCGCCGCGATCGCCCCGAGCGCGCCCGAGCGCAGGCTCTCCCGGGGCGTCGGGCGCGAACTCGACCAGGAGTGTGTCAGACACGCCGGTTCGCTGATCCCGGCCTGAGTCAGCCGGTGGGACACCCCGGCATCCGGCGCAGCAGGGCTGCGAGGAACCCCTCGTCCTGCGCGCCGGCGAAGCGCGCGGGGTGGGTCTCCACCAGCACCTCGACCGGACGCCAACTCCCGTCGCGGACCGGGGCCACCGCGACCGAGAGGATCTCGTAGCCGGTCCGCGCGCGGTACAGGTGCAGGGTGCCCTCGCGACTGTGGCTCGCCCAGCGACCGGTGAGGCCGCGGCGCAGCCGCTGCCACTCCCGGTCGCTCCAGCGCAGCTCCGGCGGGACGGGGTGGCGGCGCGGCAGCAGCATCGGCTGCCCGCCCTCCGGCGGGCCCGCGACCGTGCCGGCCCTGGGCAGCGCCCAGTCCGGCAGCGCCTCGGCGGCGGCCAGCCAGGCGCCCGGGATCCCCGCCGTGCCGGTCCGGGCGGCGACCACGCCGCCGACGATCGCCGCCGTGGTGTCGACGTCGCCGCCGGCCCGGATCGCCGCCAGCACCGCACCCCGGTAGTCGTCCAGCGACCGCGCCGCGCACCAGAGCGCGAACGGCACGGTGTCGAGCGCGCTCACCCGGCTGCCGTTGCCCAGGATCCGCGCGGCCGCCACCGGGTCCGGCTCACCGAGCAGCGCGCGGGCCTCGCCGAGCGCCTCGTGCAGCGCCCCGCGCGGGGTCAGCGCCCGGACGGCGGCCAGGAAGTCGGCGGGGGCCACGGGCGCGGTCCGGGCCCGTACGGCGTAGGCCGCCGCCACCGCGACCGCGACGGCGCCGTCCACCGCCTGCGGGTGGGTGTGGGTGATCAGGGCGGAGTCGGTCGCCGGACGGACCGCGGCGGCCGGGTCGGCGGCGAACGCCGCGCCGAGCGGCGCCACCCGCATCGCGGCGCCGTTGCCGTACGAGCCCTGGCCGTCGAAGAGCCCGGCGGCCAGCGCGCGGGCGTCGCCGCCCTCCCGGATCAGCCGGAGCATGCGGTTGGCCGCGGGCCCGTAGCCGCGGTCGAAGTCGTGCCGGCGGGCGAAGGCGTGGGTGAGGTCGAAGGTGTCGATGTCGAGGTCGATGCGGCCGGTGTCGCGTTCGGTGAGGGCCGCGTGGACCGAGCAGGCCATCTCGGTGTCGTCCGTCCAGGGCCAGGGGGCCGGTGGATCGATGCCGAAGACCGTACCGGGGACGAAGAACTGTGCGCCGAGGGCGTCTCCCACACGCAGACCGTGCAGGGAGTCGAGTTGAGGACTGGTCATCGCGGCCCATCCTAGGGCTGATGGCAAGTCAACGTCCGCGTGTGTTAGCCACCTCCGAGGGATCTTTCGCATACCTACCGTTCCATCGGGCACTCCTCACCCATGACCGCCATCGATTCCGTCCGACTGCTCGGCGCCGACCAGCAGCACATCGTCACCCGCGCCCAACTGATCGAGCACGGGGTGCCGTCCGGCACCATCGCGCACCGACTGCGGCCCGGCGGACCCTGGCAACGGGTGCTGCCCCGGGTGATCTGCCTGCAGAGCGGCCGGCTGACCGCCCATCAGCGGCTGCGCGCCGCGCTCAGCTACGCCGCGGCGAAGGGGCAGCGCCCGCGTCCCGGGGCCGTCCTGCTCACCGGTCTCGCGGTGCTGGCCGACGCCGGGCTGGCCAGCGCCGGGCACCCCGCCGACCTGGACGTGATCGACGTGCTGATCCCGGCCGGGCGGCGGGTCGCCAGCAGGGACTTCGTCCGGGTGCACCGCTCGGCCGGGATGCCGGCCGGGTTCGAGCGGGACGACGGCCTGTGGAGCGTCGGGGTGAGCCGCGCGCTGGCCGACCTGGCACCGCACCTGACGAGTGGTCGCAACTTCCGCGCGCTCTGCGCGGAGGCGGTGCAGGGGCGGCACTGCGAGCGCGCCGACCTGCTCGGCAAGCTGCTCGGCGGCTCCTCGGCCACCGCCTCGCTACCGCACGTCCAGCAGGTCGCGGACGAGCTGACGGCGGGGGCGTACTCGATCGCCGAGAGCGAGGCGCGCGAGCTGCTGCGCGCCGGCGGGCTGCCCGAACCGCTGTGGAACCCGGTGCTGATGCTGGACGGCCACTTCCTGGCGATCCCGGACGCCTACTGGCCGGACTCCTGCGTGGCACTGGAGATCGACTCGCGGGCCTGGCACCTGCGGCCGACCGACTACGAGCGGACGCTGAGCCGGGGCAACCGGCTGCAGGCCGCCCGGCTCCCGATGGTCCGCGCCACCCCGGCCCAGCTGCGCACCGACCCCGGTCCGCTGCTCCAGGAGCTGCGCACCCTGCTCTCCACCGGACCGCACGGACCGCACCGCCGGATCACCTGGCAGCGGGCCCGCTGAACGGGCGCCCGGTCGTCAGCAGTGCGCGTCGATGCCCTGGAAGGTGCTGTAGTGGTCGTCCGTCCAGTACTCCTCGCCCGTGCCGCCGGTGACCACCCGCCGGGTGCCGCGATCGCCGGAGCCCGGGGTGACCACGGTGAACTCGTGGTAGTAGCCGCTGCGCTGCTTGGGGAGCCGGCCCTCGCGGTTGTCGAAGACGATGCCGTCCGAGCGGTACGGGTACGGGCCGCCCTTGGCGATCAGCGCGAGGGTGTCCTTGGCCTGGCTCGGCAGCTTGCTCTGGCAGACCTGCGCGGACGAGGCAGTAGCGCGCGCAGAGGTAGTGGCGACGGGATGGTGACGGCCGATCAGCGCGTAGGCGACGGCCGCCGCGACGACGAGGGCCAGCAGGACGGCGCTGGTGGTCGGACGGGTGCGGCTGATCATGGGACCAGCTTGCCAGCGCAGTACCTGCGGACATGCCGCCGGGGCGGACGGACGCCATTGTCCGTTCCGCCCCGGCCGCTGTACGTACGGCGGTTCTCCTGCGCCGAGCACCGCCGTACGCCCCTCCCCGCTGGAGGGGGGTGCGGTCAGCGAGAGTCGCTGCCCGCAGTCTCAAGGGCGGCGCGGCCTGCCTCCAGGCGCGCCACCGGGATCCGGAAGGGGGAGCAGGACACGTAGTCCAGGCCCGCCTCGTGGAAGAAGTGCACCGACTCCGGGTCACCACCGTGCTCGCCGCAGACGCCGAGCTTGAGGTCGGGACGGGTGGCCCGACCCTCCTTCACGGCGTGCTTGACGAGGGCGCCGACGCCGTCGCGGTCGATGGTCTCGAACGGCGAGACCCCGAAGATGCCCTTCTCCAGGTACGCGGTGAAGAAGCTCGCCTCCACGTCGTCGCGGGAGAAGCCCCAGACCGTCTGGGTGAGGTCGTTCGTCCCGAAGGAGAAGAACTCGGCCGCCTCAGCGATCTGGCCGGCCGTCAGCGCGGCCCGCGGCAGCTCGATCATCGTGCCGAGCTTGATGTCCAGCGAGACGCCGGTGGAGATGGCGACCTCGGCCAGCACGCGCTCGCACTCGTCGCGGACGATCTCCAGCTCCTGGATGGTGCCGACCAGCGGGATCATCACCTCGGGGCGCGGGTCGCCACCGGCCAGCCGGCGCTCGGCCGCGGCCTCCGCGATCGCCCGCACCTGCATCCCGAACAGACCCGGGATCACCAGACCCAGGCGTACGCCGCGCAGACCCAGCATCGGGTTCTGCTCGTGCAGCTTGTGCACCGCCTGGAGCAGGCGCAGGTCGTTCTCGTTCGGGTCCTTGCGGGCCTCGGCGAGCGCGACGCGCACCGAGAGCTCGGTGATGTCGGGCAGGAACTCGTGCAGCGGCGGGTCGAGCAGGCGCACCGTCACCGGCAGCCCGTCCATCGACTGGAAGAGCTCGACGAAGTCGCCCTTCTGCAGCGGCAGCAGGGTGGAGAGCGCCTGCTCGCGGTCCTTGTCGTTGTCCGCCAGGATCAGGTGCTCGACCTCCTTGCGGCGCTCCTCGCCGAGGAACATGTGCTCGGTGCGGCACAGGCCGATGCCCTGGGCGCCGTAGCGGCGGGCGCGGTTCGCGTCGTCGGCGTTGTCGGCGTTGGCGCGCACGGCCAGCCGGCGGCGGCCGTCGGCGTGCGACATGATCCGGTGCACGGCCTGCACCAGGCCGCCCTGGACGTCGGCACCGGCGTGCAGGGTGCCCTCGAAGTACTCCACCACCGCGGAGGGGAGCACCGGGACCTCGCCCAGGTAGACCTTGCCGCTGGCGCCGTCGATGGAGACCACGTCGCCCTCCTCGATCACCTGCCCGTCGGAGGTGGTCATCCGGCGGCGCTTGGTGTCGACCTCGAGCTCGTCGGCGCCGCAGACACAGGTCTTGCCCATGCCGCGGGCGACCACGGCCGCGTGCGAGGTCTTGCCGCCGCGCGAGGTGAGGATGCCCTCGGCGGCGATCATGCCGTCCAGGTCGTCCGGGTTGGTCTCCCGGCGGACCAGGATGACCTTCTCGCCCGAGCGGGACCACTTGACGGCGGTGTAGGAGTCGAAGACCACCTTGCCGACCGCGGCGCCCGGCGAGGCGGCGATGCCCCAGCCGATCTGCTTGGACTCGGCGTCGGGGGCGAAGCGCGGGAACATCAGCATGGCGAGCTGGGCGCCGGTCACCCGGTGCAGTGCCTCGTCCAGGTCGATCAGGCCCTGGTCGACCAGCTGGACGGCGATCCGGAAGGCGGCGGCGGCGGTGCGCTTGCCGATCCGGGTCTGCAGCATCCAGAGCTTGCCGCGCTCGATGGTGAACTCGATGTCGCACAGGTCGCGGTAGTGCAGTTCGAGCTTGTGCATGATCGCGATCAGCTCGTCGTACGACTTCTTGTCGAGCTGCTCCAGGTCGGCCAGCTGGAGGGTGTTGCGGATACCCGCGACCACGTCCTCGCCCTGGGCGTTGGAGAGGTAGTCGCCGTAGACGCCGACCGCGCCGGTGGAGGGGTCGCGGGTGAAGGCGACGCCGGTGCCGGAGTCCTCGCCGAGGTTGCCGAAGACCATGCTGCAGATGTTGACCGCGGTGCCCAGGTCGTTCGGGATGCGCTCCTGGCGGCGGTAGAGGCGGGCCCGGTCGCCGTTCCAGGAGTGGAAGACGGCGTGGATCGCCAGGTCCATCTGCTCACGCGGGTCCTGCGGGAACTCCCGGCCGGTCTCGCGGAGCACGATCGCCTTGAAGGTCTCCACCAGGACCTGGAGGTCGGAAGCATCCAGGTCCAGGTCGTTGGAGGTGCCCTTGGCGGTCTTGACCTCGTCGAGCGCCTCCTCGAACAGCTCGCCGTCGACGCCCAGCACGGTCTTGCCGAACATCTGGACCAGGCGGCGGTAGGAGTCCCAGGCGAAGCGCTCGTTGCCGGACTGCGCGGCCAGGCCGAGCACCGAGACGTCCGAGAGGCCGATGTTGAGGACGGTGTCCATCATGCCGGGCATCGAGAACTTGGCGCCGGAGCGGACCGAGACCAGCAGCGGGTTGTCGGCCTGGCCGAGCTGCTTGCCCATCTCCTGCTCGAGGGCGACGAGGTGCTCGCTCACCTCGGTGTGCAGCGAGGCGGGCTCGCTGCCGGTCTCCAGGTAGACCTTGCAGGCCTCGGTGGTGAGGGTGAACCCCGGAGGGACGGGGAGCCCCAGGTTGGTCATCTCGGCGAGATTGGCACCTTTGCCTCCGAGAAGATCCTTGAGGTCCCTGTTTCCTTCGGTGAAGGAGTAAACAAACTTCTGCGTGGCCGGCATGGGTCGGTCTCCTCGCACGGGGTTGCCCTGACGCCGAGAACATACCCATTTCGAAGGCACTTTTGCGCCCCTGATAGGCCGTCCGGGGCCGATACCGATTGGTAACCCACCGGATCAAATGCTTGTGAAGGCGTTCACCTCTGTTGCCGAAATCGTCCGCCTGACGCTAGCTTGCGTTCAAGTCTTGAAAGCAAGAACTCAGGAAGATCGCTCCGAACCGACAGAGGGTAGCGACTGGTCCCCCGAGGCGTTGCCTCGGCTTGATTTCCTGCACCCAAGGGGCCGGATCCACCCCGACGCCCGTTCGGGAAGCGTTTTGGACACCATGGCACATTGAGTAGGCCTGATACACCGTCAACCGCACCCTGGTGTGGCAAGGGTCACGGACGCGGCTCGCTCATCGTACGTACGGGAACTCATCGCTCCGTCGCCCAACGCGCCGACTCCGACACCAAGCGTGATCAGCTTCTGCCAAAAGGGAGCCCCCTTGGCCAGATTGTCCAAGGGGGCTGGGCCGTCCTGTCGGAGCGGGCCGAGGAGGCTTTTTCGACAGTCCGGCTAGATCATCCGCCAGAGGTGTCCGATTCGGCGTCAATGCCCGGCACGGCGCAGTCGTACGGATCGTCCAACCACCCCTCGGGCAGGACCACCCGGCCGTTGCCGCTCGTCCGGCCGCGCGGACCGTCGGCGCTCGCCGGCCAGAGCTGCTCCTGGCCGACCTGGGAGAGCAGGTCGGCCAGCTCGGCCAGCGACCCGGAGTTGGCCAGCCGGACCCGCAGCTCGGAGCCGACCGAGAAGCCCTTGGTGTACCAGGCGACGTGCTTGCGGAAGTCCACGACGCCGCGGGTCTCGTCGCCCATCCACTGCCCCAGCAGCTCGGCGTGGCGCAGCATCGCGCGCGAGACGTCGGCGAAGCTCGGGCGCGCGTAGTCGGTCTCGCCCTCGAAGACCGCGACCAGGTCCTTGAAGATCCACGGACGGCCGAGGCAGCCGCGGCCGACCACCACGCCGTCGCAGCCGGTCTCCCGCATCATCCGCAGCGCGTCGCCGGCCGCCCAGATGTCGCCGTTGCCCAGCACCGGGACCTCGGCCGGCACCGACTCGCGCAGCCGGGCGATGGCCGACCAGTCCGCGGTGCCGCCGTAGTGCTGGGCCGCCGTCCGGCCGTGCAGCGCGATGGCCGAGACGCCCTCCTCGGCGCCGATCCGGCCGGCGTCCAGGTAGGTCAGGTGGTCGTCGCTGATGCCCTTGCGCATCTTCATGGTGACCGGGAGGCCGCCCGCGCCCGCGACCGCCTCACGCAGGATCTGCCGGAGCAGGTTGCGCTTGTACGGCAGCGCCGAGCCGCCGCCCTTGCGGGTCACCTTGGGGACCGGGCAGCCGAAGTTGAGGTCGATGTGGTCGGCGAGGTTCTCGTCCGCGATCATGCGGACGGCCTTGCCGACGGTGGCCGGGTCGACCCCGTAGAGCTGGATCGAGCGGGGCTTCTCGCTCGGGTCGAAGTGGATCAGCTGCATGGTCTTGGCGTTGCGCTCGACCAGGGCCCGGGTGGTGATCATCTCGGAGACGTACAGGCCCTTGCCGCCGCTCTGCTCCCGGCACAGGGTGCGGAAGGGGGCGTTGGTGATGCCCGCCATGGGGGCCAGCACGACCGGCGGCCACACCTGCATCGGGCCGATGGTGAGCGGCTTGAACTCACCGGCGGCCGGCGGCGCGGGCGACAGGACGGCCGCCTCTGCGGCGGGGGTCTGGGCTCGGTCGGGCGTGATGGTCATGCGCGGCAGATCCTCAGCAGAAGCGGGGCGGGCGGGACGGGACTCTCTATTCTCCCTCACCGCCGGTGGGCCCCCGGGTGGTGGTCGCGGTCAGCCGGAAGGGGAGGTGAGGCTCAGGTCTCCCGAGGTGGTGGTCGCCGTGATCGTGCGGGACGACTGCGGGTCCGACAGCGCCGGATCGATCTCCGGCGATCCCGAGGTGCTGCGGGTGGTCAGCCGGTAGGTGGAACCGCGCGGCAGGACCGCCGACACCGAACCGGAGCTCGCCGTCAGGGCGAGCTGGTCCGGCGCCCGGCTGAAGCCGAGCTCCACCCGTCCCGAGGTCGCCGACGCCTCTACCTGGGCGGCGGCCAGGTCCGTCCCCTTGACCAGGCCGCTGGTGACATCGGCCGATACCTGGCCGGACACCCCGTTCAGATCCAGCTCCCCCGAGGTGGCGTGCAGGCTGAGGTCGCCGCTGACCCCGCTGATCCGGCCGTAGCCGGAGGTCATCCGGACCGTCACCGCCGTCGTCGGCGGGACCTGGAGGTCCAGCCCGACGTCGCAGGCCGGCTCGCCGATCCCGAGGATCCGCGGGCAGCGCACCTTGATCCGCAGCGTCCGGCCCACCAGGGACTGCTCGACGGAGGGGCGGCTCAGCATCCAGTTCAGGTGCTGGCTGACCGTCAGCCCGTCGTCGGGTCCGGCGGTGACGTTGAGCGAGCCGTCGGGCAGGTCGAGCTCCACCGCGGTGACCGAGGCGGAGTAGTGGGTGGGCACCGTGGTGTTCTGCTCGACGAGCACGGCCCAGGCCTCACCGGCACCCGTCATCAGGAGGAGCACGGCGACCACCCCGCCGACGATCCGCCAGGCACGGCCCTCCGGCCCCCGCGATGGGCTCCGCACGGCTAGCCCTCGCCCAGGAAGCGCAGCACCGCCAGCACCCGCCGGTGCGTCGCGTCGGCCGCCGGCAGGTCCAGCTTGGTGAAGATGCTGTTGATGTGTTTGGCCACGGCGCTGTCGCTCACCACCAGCGACTTGGCTATCGCCGCGTTGGAGTGCCCCTCCGCCATCAGGCCCAGGACGTCGCGCTCGCGCGGCGTGAGCCGCTCCAGCGGATCGCGGTGGCGCCGGACCAGCAGCTGGGCGACGACCTCCGGGTCCAGCGCGGTGCCGCCGGACGCCACCCGCTGCAACGCGTCCACGAAGTCGTCCACATTGGCCACCCGCTCCTTGAGCAGGTACCCGACCCCGCTGGTGTTGGCGGAGAGCAGGTCGGCCGCGTACCGCTCCTCCACGTACTGGGAGAGCAGCAGCACCGCCACGTCCGGCCACTGCCGCCGGATCATCAGCGCGGCCCGGACCCCCTCGTCGGTGAAGCCGGGCGGCATCCGGACGTCCACCACGACGACCTGCGGGGCGTGCTCCTCGACGGCCAGCAGCAGCGCCTCGGCGTCGCCGACCGCGGCTGCCACCTCGTAGCCCACCGCCTCCAGGACCTTGACCAGGCCGACCCTCAGCAGGACCGAGTCCTCGGCGATCACAGCTCGCACGGCAACTCCACGGTGATGGTGGTGGGACCCCCGAGGGGGCTGGCTATGGAGAGGACCCCGTCGACCGAGGCCGCGCGCTTGCGCAACCCGGTCAGCCCGGTGCCCTTGGCAGGGTCGGCGCCGCCCACGCCGTCGTCGGTGATGACGATGCGCAGCAGCGGCCCGGTGCGGCGGACCACGAGGTCCACCCGGGAGGCCCGGGCGTGCTTGGCGACGTTCGCCAGCGCCTCGGAGACCACGAAGTACGCCACCGCCTCGACGGTCGGCGCGACCCGCTGCGGCAGGTGGACATCCAACCGGACGGGCAGCGGGGCGCGCGCGGCGATGCCCGAGAGCGCGGCGTCCAGCCCGCGGTCCTCCAGCACCACCGGGTGCAGCCCGCGGACCAGGTCGCGCAGCTCGACGATGGCGGCCTGCGCCTCCTCGTGCGCCTCGATGATCACCCGCATTGCGTCCGGCGGGACGTCCTTGAGCGTCTTGCGGGCCAGGCCGAGGTTCATCGCCAGCGAGACCAGTCGCTGCTGGGCGCCGTCGTGCAGGTCGCGCTCGATCCGGCGGCGCTCGGCGTCGGCCGCGTCCACCACCCCGGCGCGGCTCTCGGCGAGATCCTCCACCCGCCGCTCCAGCTCGCGGGCGCGGTTGGGGCCGAGCAGCACGGTGGCGGCCCGCCGGTCGGCCCGGTTGACCTGACCGATCAGCCAGGGTGCGAGGGTCAGCAGGAGCAGGCCGAGCAGGGTGGCCCAGGCGTCGACGGTCGTCCAGCCCGGGCCGCGGACCACGCTGCCGAGCGGCATCAGCCAGGCCCAGCCGAACACCGTGGCCAGTGCCGCCCCGGCGCCCCAGCCGAGCAGCACCATGACGCCGGCCGTCGCCAGCAGCGGACCGACCACGAAGTGGTAGGACGCCTGGCGCCAGGTCGACTCCGAGCGCAGCCGGACGAGCGGATTCCAGCGGGAGCCGCCCGCGACGGCCGGCCGCCGGGGGATGTCCAGGCCGCCGAGGGCCCGGAACCGGCTGCGCTGGGCCGCCGTCAGCGCACCGAAGGAGGACAGCACCAGCAGGAACATCGGCCCCACCAGCGCCGTGGTGCTGAGCATCACCAGCACCGGGAGCGCAATCGCCACCCCGGCGGCGGCGAGCACCGCCTCCCGCCGGGCGGCGGACGACCACGGCGCGCGCGCGAGGCTCCTGAACCACCCCGATCGCGCCGAGTGCCCGGTCGGGGCGGCGGAGCCGGCGACCCCGGTGTCCCTCCCCAGCCGGTCGCGCGGCGTGCTGCTGGTGATCATGGGGCACAGCTTAGGGCGCGGCGCCCGGCCGCAGCACTGGTGTTGGCAACCCGAGGGGGGTGTAGCCAGGTACACCCCCAAGACGGCAGCAGGAGCCAACGACATGACCCGCCGTCAGCGGAATCCTGGACACCATGAGAAACAGGGCAGCAGGAGCGGTGGACGGGTCGGGCCCGGTCGGTGCCCCGTGGTCGGTGCGGACCCCCGCCCGCCCGAGCAGGCGCCCCACGCTGGAGATCTACGAGCACGGCGAGTTGCTGGACGTCCTGGTCGCCTCCGCCCTCAGCGGCCGGCTGCTGCGCGGCGCCCGGCGGCAGGTCCGCGAGGGGCGGAGCACCGGGCTGGCCTGGGGGCGACTGGCCGGCGACGGCTCGGTCCCCGCGGTGGCGTTCACCGCCGGCCGGCTGCGACCGCGCTGGCGGGCCGCCGAAGTGGCCGTCGTGGGCCAGGAGTTCTGGTTCGCCTGGACGCCGGACCGACTGGCGGGCGTGCAGCTGCGGCATCCCGACGGCAGCACCGAGCGCCTGCGCCCCACCCGCGCGCACTGAACCCACCCGCATTTTCTGGACGGCCGACGGAGGAACCATGAGCACCAGGACCACGCGACTGCCCGCGCTGCTGCTGGGCGCGGCCGGCCTCGCCCTGCTGCCGTGGATCGTCGTGCTGGCCGTGACCGTCCGCGGCTCGTACGGCTGGGTCGCGCTGGACGTCGCGGAGGCCGGCTGCCTGCTCGGGGCCGCCCGACTGCTCCACCGCGGCCACGTCCTGCACCGACCGGTCGCCGCCCTGGCCGCCGCCCTGCTGACGGCCGACGCCTGCTGCGACGTCCGGACGGCGGGGCCGGGTGCGGCGCTGCTGGTGGCGGTGCTGATGGCACTGCTCGCGGAGCTTCCGCTGGCGGCGTTCTGCGCAACCCTCGCGCTGCGCCCGGCCCGCCGCGCGCCCGCCGGGCCGGCCGTGGCGCTGGCGCTGGCTGCCTGACCTGCCTGGCCTGCCTGGCCTGCCTGGCCTGCCTGGCTGCCTGCTCGGCCGCGATACCTAGCGGCCCCCGGTAACCCGTCCCGGCTGTCCCGCCGAGGCCGCCAGGCGCTCCAGGCGCTCGCGGCTCTCCGGGTCGGCCGGGGTGTAGGTCACCATCCGGGTGTAGTGGCGCAGGCCGAGCCAAAGGTTGGTGAAGTCCATCCGCAGCAGGCCGACCTCCGGGTGGACGAACCCCTTGCTGCCGCCCTCGCGCGACGCCACCTCGTGCCGCTGCCAGGCCGCCTCGAAGTCCGGCGAGGCCTGCCGCAGCCGCTTCAGCAGCGACTTCCAGGCGGGGTCGCCGACGTGGTCGGCCATCGCGGCCCGCAGCCGCGCCACCACGTTGGTGCGGGCCGACTCCAGATCCGCCCAGCAGGTCTGGAAGTCGGGGTTGGTGTAGATCAGCCAGATCAGGTTCCGCTCCTCGAAGGGCAGCGCGTCGAGGTCGCCGAGCAGGCGGCTGTACATCGTGTTGTAGGCGAGGATGTCGTACCGGCTGTTCATCACACAGGCGGGCAGCGGCGAGAGCTGGTCGAGGATCAGCTGCACCGCCGGGGTGACCATCGGGCACTCCGTACTGGGCGTCGGATCGCCGGCCCCGGCCAGGATGAAGAGGTGCGCGCGCTCGTTGGGGTCGAGCAGCAGCGCCCGGGCGACCGACTCCAGCACCTGCGACGAGACCTGAATGTCACGTCCCTGCTCAAGCCACGTGTACCAAGTGACCCCCACGGCGGCGAGCTGCGCGACCTCCTCGCGCCGCAGCCCGGGGGTCCGGCGCCGGCCGCTGCTCGGCAACCCGACCTGGTCGGGCAGGATCCGCTCCCGTCGGCTGCGCAGGAAGTCGGCCAGCTCCTGGCGTCGCACGTCGGGCGTGTGCGGCGCGTGCGGCGTGTGCGAGGTGGTGGGGGCCTGGGCCGGGGCTGCGGGGGTCGCGGTACGCATAACCCCAGCATGCGACAGTCCTGACCCGGGTGCCAGGTACTCCTTATAACAGGATAAACAAACTCTGGTACCAGGGTACGAACCCCTGAATCCTCGTACTCGTGACTCAGCAACTGGAACAGCAACTGGAACACCCCCAGGCTCGCCCGATCAGCTCCCCGCAGCGGAGCACGGCCGACCGGCACCACACCCTCTCGGTCGCCGGCCTGGTCACCGTCCTGCTCGGCGCCTTCCTGCCGATGCTGGACTTCTTCATCGTCAACGTCGCCCTGCCCACCATCGACCACGACCTGGCAGCCGGACCGGCCGTCCTGGAACTGGTCGCTGCCGGGTACGGCATCGCCTTCGCCGTCCTGCTGGTGCTCGGTGGCCGACTCGGCGACAGCCTCGGCCGCCGGCGGCTCTTCGTCGCCGGTGCGGCGGCCTTCGCGATCACCTCGCTGGCCTGCGGACTCGCCCCGACGGCCGCGACCCTGGTGGCCGCCCGGATCACCCAGGGCGCCGCGGCCGCCCTGCTGGTCCCCCAGGTGCTCGCCACCATCACCGCCGCCACCTCCGGCACCCAGCGCGCCCGCGCGCTGAGCATCTACGGCGCGGTCGGCGGCGTCTCGGTGGTGATCGGCCAGGTCCTGGGCGGGATGCTGATCACCGCCGACCTGTTCGGCACGGGCTGGCGCGCGATCTTCCTGCTCAACGTCCCGTTCGCGCTGCTCACCGCCGTCCTCGCGATCCGGTACGTGCCGGAGAGCCGCTCGCCGCAGCCCAGCCGGGTGGACCTGCCGGGAACCGTCCTGCTGAGCGTCGCACTGCTGAGCCTCTTCATCCCGCTGATGGAGGGACGGGCCGCCGGCTGGCCGCTGTGGAGCTGGCTGCTGCTGGCGCTCTTCCCGTTCGCCGCGGTCGGCTTCGTGGTGGTGGAGCGACGGGCCGAGCGGGCCGGACGACAGCCGCTGGTACCGCCGTCGCTGCTGCGGATCCCCGAGATGCGGCGCGGCCTGGGCATCGCGCTCCCCTACTTCGGCAGCTTCGGCGGCTTCATGTTCGTCCTGGCGATCACCCTCCAGCAGGGACTGCGACTCAGCCCGGTGATGTCCGGGGTGGCCCTGGTCCCGCTGGCCACCGGCTACTTCTCCTCCTCGCTGGCCGGGCCGCGGCTGATCGGCCGCTTCGGCAGCCGGGTGATCACCGCCGGTTCCGTCCTCCAGGCGCTGGGCACCGCCATCCTGATCGCGACCGTGCTGGCCGACTTCCGCGGCCTCTCCGTCCTCACCCTGCTGCCCGGGATGCTCGTCACCGGCCTCGGCAACGGCCTGGTCGGCACCCCGCTCTTCCGCGTGGTGCTCTCCACCCTGCCCGCGCAGAGCGCGGGCCTGGGCAGCGGCGTGCTGGCGACCGCTCAGCAGTCCAGCCTGGCCCTGGGCGTGGCGACACTCGGGACGCTCTTCCTCTCCCTGACCCCCAGCCTGGGCATGGGCCACGCACTCGCCCTGGTCCTGGCGATCCAGTCGCTCGGCTCCGTCGCGGTCTGCTGGCTCAGCACCCGGCTGCCGCGCACGATGGGGTAGGCGTACTTCGTTCGGCTGGATCTGCCGCACATGTGCGGCAGATGCCGCACGTTCTCTCCTAGCGTGAGTCGTATGACGTCAAGAGTCCCGATCCGTCAGCTTCAGCAGCACGCCAGCGAACTGGTCGACCGTGTCGCCGCCGGCGAGCGCATCGAGATCACCCGCAACGGCCGGCTGATCGCGGTGCTGTCCCCTCCGGATCCCGAACAGCGCGTTCTCGAGGACCTCGTCAAGGACGGCACGATCGATCCGGAGAACGCGGCCACCGCTCGGGGCCTCGCGGACTGGGTTCCGCCTGCCGCTCCCGCCGGGCTCGCCTCGCCGTCGGAAGCCCTGCAGACCATGCGGGACGAGGAGGAGCGTTGATCTACCTCGACTCCCGCGCGCTGTTGAAACTGATCGTGCCCGAGCAGGAGTCCGACGACCTGCGCACCTTTCTCTCGGCGCGCGGATCCGAAGGACATGCCACCAGTGCTCTGGCCCAGGTCGAGGTGCCACGGGCTCTGATCAGGGTCGAGGCCCCGCCCTATCTCCTCGACGCCGCCGAGGATGCCCTGGACCGGCTGCTTCGCATCCGGTTGTCGGATCCCATCCTGCGGGCCGCACGCCTGCTGCCCGGGCAGCACCTGCACAGCCTGGACGCGATCCACCTGGCCAGCGCCGAACACCTGGAACACGCGCTCACGGCGTTCGTCACCTACGACCGGCGGCTGGCTGCGGCCGCCGCCGAGCGCGGTCTTCCGGTCGAGGCGCCGGGACAGGTCCAGGCTTAGACCGACCGGCGGTTACCAGGTGGACCAGGGGGCGTTCCAGCCGCCGAGGCCGTTGTCCAGGGCGACCTGCTTGCCGACCGAGTGCTGGACTATCACCACGTCGCCGATCATCGAGTCGGCCCAGAACTTCCCCGCCACCGAGCTGTCGTCGCCGGTCGGGGTGTCCGGCAGGCCGATGCAGCCGTGGCTGATGTTCTCGTGGCCCGCGGCGGCGACGGCCTTGGGGTTGCCGTGCACGTAGGAGCCGGAGTCGGTGATCTTCAGGCCGTGCGGCTCGTCGGCGACGTAGGCCGGGCCCTTGATGGTGGTGGTGGCCGAGTCCATGTGGACCATCCGGTCCTTCTCGAAGACCACCATGGTGCCGTTCCAGGACGGGTTGTCGTCGGTACCCGCCGTCATCGCGATGGTGCGGGTGGTGCCGTTCTCGGCGACCGTCATCTCGTGGGTGGCGGCGTCGGCCGTGCTGATCTTGGAGCGGCCGATGGTGAAGCTCTCGTCCTTGTCGACGTTGCCGTAGACACCGGGAGAGAGCTCGGCGCTCTTGGTGCGGTAGTGGATCGTCACCTTCGTGCCGGGCTTCCAGTAGGTCTCCGGGCGCAGGTCCAGCCAGTTGTCGTCGTTGAACCAGTGCCCCTTGACCGGGGTGTTGTCGGAGGTCTCGACGGTGACGGCCTGGAGCGCCGCCGCCTTGTTGACGACCGCCTGGTGGAAGTCGACCCTGATGATCATGCCGACGCCGTAGGTCCCACCGCCATCGATGTTGTCGGCCAGTTTGGCCGTCTTCGTCGGCGTGAGCGTGGTGAAGCCGCTGGTACTGGCGGTCGGCACGCCCTGCGCGTCGACGGCCTGGGCGTCGACCTTGTACGCCGTCCCCACCGCGAGGCCGGCCGACGGCACCCAGGTCAGCCCGTCGGAGGCCACCGTGCCGGGCACCGGCTTGCCGTCCGGGCCGGCGACCGTCACCTGGGTCAGCTTGCCGCCGGCCACCGAGACCTTCAGCGCGCCGGTCGGGGCCACGTTCTGCGTACCGTCGCCCGGCTGCACGTCCAGCACCGCCGCCGAGGGGTGTGCGGCGGCGGACGGCGCCCCAGCCGCGCCCGTCCCGCCGGCGCCACCGCTGCTCGGGCCACCGCCGCTCGGGCCACCGCCGCTCGGGCCGCAACCGGTCGCCAGCAGCAGCGCGCTGCTCAGCACCAGCGCCGCCGCTAGCGGACGGCCCGCCCGTGCACCGATGGACCTTGTACGAATCGACTCCACTGTCCCGACTCCCCTGCTCGATCCAACTCCTCTCCGTCCGACGCGGTGAAGGGGTTCGAACGTGGCATGAAGGAGGTGACTGTCACGGAATCGGGACACTCAGCCGTCGTGGAGGGCCCTAGCCGCGCCCGCCACCGCGTCGAGGGCATCCTCTACCGCCCGGTCGACGACCTCCCGCCGAGCCGCCTGGTCCTCGCCTGGCGCCGCGCCGACCGCTCGCCGCTCATCCCCGCGTACACGGCCGCATTCTGCGCCTCACTGCCGCGACAAATCGTTCGCCGACTGTCGGAACCCGCTGCCACCATGGACCCATGACGACGCACCAGCACCTCACCCCCGCCGAAACCCGCACCCGCGAGGAGCTGGCCGCACTGGTCGCCACCGGGGTGCAGCCCAAGTACCTGCTGTTCTGGGGGCATCGCGCCGAGCGGGACGGGCGGATCGGCGCGGGGTCGCTGAGCCAGTGGTGGCCGGCTGCCTTCGTCGTCGACGGGGTCCGCTACGCGACGGCCGAGCACTGGATGATGGCGGGCAAGGCGCGGCTGTTCGGGGACGAGGAGATCGTGCCGCGGATCCTGGCGGCCCGCACGCCCGCCGAGGCGAAGAAGCTCGGCCGGCTGGTGCGCGGCTTCGAGGACGAGAAGTGGGATGCGGCGCGGTTCGACCTGGTGGTGGCCGGCAACGTCGCCAAGTTCGGGCAGGACGACGCGCTGCGCGGCTACCTGCTGGGCACCGGTCGGCGCGTCCTGGTCGAGGCCAGCCCGGTGGACCGGGTCTGGGGCATCGGGCTGGCGGCCGACAGCGAACTCGCCACCGATCCGGCGCACTGGCGCGGGCTCAACCTGCTGGGTTTCGCGCTGATGGAGGCGCGCAGGCAGCTGTCGGAGTGACGGCACGCGAAGACCCCCACCGCGACGAGCGCGGTGGGGGTCTTTGCGTGCCAGGGGTGTCAGCAGCCGATCAGGCGGGCGCCCAGGTAGGACTTCACCTGGTCGAGCGAGACCCGCTCCTGCGCCATGGTGTCGCGGTCGCGGATGGTGACCGCGTTGTCCTCAAGGGTGTCGAAGTCGACCGTCACGCAGAACGGCGTGCCGATCTCGTCCTGACGCCGGTAGCGCTTGCCGATCGCGCCGGCGTCGTCGAACTCGACGTTCCAGGCGGTCCGCAGGTCGGCGGCGAGCCCGCGGGCCTTCGGCGAGAGGTCGGCGTTGCGCGACAGCGGCAGCACCGCGACCTTGACCGGGGCGAGCCGCGGGTCGAGCCGCATGCCGACGCGCTTCTCCATGACGCCCTTGGCGTTGGGCGCCTCGTCCTCGAAGTAGGCGTCGAGCAGGAAGGCCAGCATCGCGCGGTTGAGGCCCGCTGCCGGCTCGATGACGTACGGGAAGTACCGCTCGCCGGACTCCTGGTCGAAGTACTTGAGGTCCTGGCCGGACGCCTCGCTGTGGGTGGCGAGGTCGTAGTCGGTGCGGTTCGCGACGCCCTCGAGCTCCGAGAACTCGCTGCCACCGAAGTTGAAGCGGTACTCGATGTCCACGGTGCGCTTGGCGTAGTGGGAGAGCTTCTCCTTCGGGTGCTCGAAGTAGCGCATGTTCTCGGTGCGCAGGCCCAGGCCCACGTACCAGTCCCAGCGCTGCTGGAGCCAGTACTCGTGCCACTCCTCGTCCTCGCCCGGCTTGACGAAGAACTCCATCTCCATCTGCTCGAACTCGCGGGTGCGGAAGATGAAGTTGCCGGGCGTGATCTCGTTGCGGAAGCTCTTGCCGGTCTGGGCGATGCCGAACGGCGGCTTCTTGCGCGAAGTGGTCTGCACGGCCTTGAAGTTGGTGAAGATGCCCTGGGCCGTCTCGGGGCGCAGGTAGGCCAGGCCGGAGGCGTCCTCGGTGACACCGAGGTGGGTCTTCAGCATGCCCGAGAACTCCTTGGGCGTGGTGAAGGCGCCCTTGGTGCCGCAGTGCGGGCAGTTGATGTCGGCCAGGCCGTTGGCCGGCAGCTTGCCGTGCTTGGCCTCGTAGGCCTCCTCCAGGTGGTCGGCGCGGTAGCGCTTGTGACAGGAGGTGCACTCGGTCAGCGGGTCGTTGAAGGTCGCGACGTGGCCGGAGGCCTCCCAGACCTCGCGGGCCAGGATCACCGACGAGTCGATCCCGACGACGTCCTCCCGAGCGGTGACCATCGAACGCCACCACTGGCGCTTGATGTTCTCCTTGAGCTCGACGCCGAGTGGTCCGTAGTCCCATGCGGCGCGCGTACCGCCATAGATCTCGCTGCAGGGGTAGACGAAGCCACGGCGCTTGCTCAGGCTGACGATCGTGTCGATCTTGTCGGCGGCCACAGTGCTCTCTTCAGTACGACGACGCGGTCAAGGACCAGGGCGGGGCGCAGACAGGGCCCGCGCCGAGATGTGGGCGGCGCGACCGTAACCGCGCGCCCGAATACCTCAGGTTACCGGCCCGGCGGGTGGCGGTTTCAAATCGATATGCCAAAGACGGTCGAAGCTCAGTCGAAGCTTGGGCGCCGCCCGGTCCAAACCCGGACAAGTTGACAATCATTTCCAAGTAAGATGAGAATGATTGTCATGATGCTCTACGGTCGCCGCCTCCCGACAGCCCTCGCCACCGCCACCGCGGGCGGCGCCCTGCTGCTCTCCGCCTGCGGCAGCGACAGCAGCGGCGCCGAGGCCGGCGACGACAGGCTGAACGTGGTGGCGTCCTTCTACCCCCTCCGGTACCTGGCCGAGCAGATCGGCGGGGAGCACGTCGAGGTGACCGACCTCACCGCGGCCGGCGTCGAGCCGCACGACCTGGAGCTGACAGCCCGGCAGGTGGGTGCGGTCCAGCAGGCCGACGCCGTCCTCTACCTCAAGGGCCTGCAACCCACCGTCGACAAGGCCGTCGCGCAGTCCCACTCCCGGCACGTGATCGACGCCACCGCCGCCGCACCGCTCGTCGACCACCACCTGGACAGCGAGGACCACGACGGCCACAGCCATGCCGACGCCGCCGGCGATCCGCACCTGTGGCTCGACCCGACCCGGTACGCCGCGGTCGCGGCCGGCGTCGGCTCCGAACTCGCCGCCGCCGACCCGGCGCACGCCGCCGACTACCGGCAGAACGCCGACGCCCTGGTCGAGAAGCTCGGCGACCTGGACCGGGAGTTCCACAGCGGCCTGAACACCTGCGCCGGCAAGGCCTTCGTCACCAGCCACGCCGCGTTCGGCTACCTCGCCGACCGCTACGGCCTGGAGCAGATCGCCATCAACGGCGTCGACCCGGAGTCCGAGCCCACCCCGGCCCGCCTCGGCGAGATCCAGCGGGCGGCGAAGGCGCACGGCGTCGGGACGGTCTTCTTCGAGACGTCGGCCGGCCCCAAGCTGGCCAGCACCGTCGCCCAGGACCTGAACCTGAGGACCGCCGTGCTGGACCCGATCGAAGGCGTCCGCGAGCCGGCCGCCGACGACTACTTCTCGATCATGCGGCAGAACCTGACCGCCCTGCGGACCGCGCTCAGCTGCTCGACCTGATGGAGGTCCCGGTGACACCCGCGCCCCACGACACCACGCCCGCCGTCCGGCTGCGCGGCGCCGTCGCCGCACTCGGCGGCCGTCCGGTCCTGCACGGGGTGGACCTCACGGTCGCCCCAGGCGAGGTGGTCGCGCTGCTCGGCGGCAACGGCTGCGGCAAGTCGACCACCGTCAGGACCGTGGTCGGCGCGGTGCCGCTGCTCGGCGGCGAACTGGAGCTCTTCGGCACCCCGCAGGCGGCCTTCCGCGCCTGGCACCGGATCGGCTACGTCCCGCAGCGCACCACCGCGGCGAGCGGCGTGCCGGCGACCGTGCGCGAGGTGGTCTCCACCGGACGGCTGCCGCTGCACCGGATGCTGCCCTTCCGCCGCCGGGACGCGGCGGCCGTCGACCGGGCACTGGACGCGGTCGGCCTGCTCGACCGGGCCGGCGACGGGGTCGGCGACCTCTCCGGCGGCCAGCAGCAGCGGGTACTGATCGCCCGGGCGCTGGTCGCCGCGCCGGACCTGCTGATCATGGACGAGCCGATGGCCGGGGTCGACCTGGCCCACCAGCGGCTGCTGGCCGACGTGCTGCGCCGCGAGGTCGCCCGCGGTTCGGCCGTCCTGCTGGTGCTGCACGAGCTCGGCCCGCTCGCGCCGCTGATCGACCGCACGGTCCTGCTCCGGGACGGCCGGGTCAGCCGCGTCACGCAGAACCGTTCCACCACCACCTCTGGAGTGCCGGTATGACCGAGATGCTCTCCTTCGACTTCATGCGGCGCGCCCTGCTCGCCGCCCTCCTGGTCGGCGTCACCGCGCCCGCCGTCGGCATCTACCTGGTGCAGCGCCGCCAGGCCCTGATGGGCGACGGCATCGGCCACGTCGCACTGACCGGCGTCGGCCTGGGCCTGCTCTTCCAGACCAGCCCGGTCTGGACGGCCGTGCTGGTATGCGTGCTGGCCGCGGTGGTCATGGAGCTGGTGCGGGCGCGCGGCAACCAGCGCGGGGACATCGCGCTGGCGATGCTCTTCTACGGCGGCATGGCCTGCGGCCGGCTGCTGATCAGCAAGGCCCCCGCCGCCACCGGGAGCAGCGGCAGCCTGGACGGCTACCTCTGGGGCTCGATCCTCGCGGTGGACTCGGCCGACCTGATCACCATCGGCGCGCTCGGTGGCCTGGTGGTCGCGATCACCCTCGGGCTGCGCCGCCAGCTCTTCGCCGTCTGCCAGGACGAGGAGTTCGCCAGGGTCAGCGGCGTCCCGGTGCGGCTGCTCAACCTGCTGCTGGCGGTGATGGCCGCGGTGACCGTGACGGTCGCCATGCGGGTCGTGGGGCTGCTCCTGGTCAGCGCGCTGATGGTGGTCCCGGTCGCGGCTGCGCAGCTGCTGACCCGCTCGTTCGCGGCCACCCAGGCGCTGGCGATCGGGATCGGCGTGGCGGTCTCGCTCGGCGGGGTGGCCACCTCGTACCGCACCGACGTGCCGCCGGGTTCGGCCATCGTGCTGCTGGCCATCGCGCTCTTCGCCCTGTTCAGCCTGCTGGCCGCGCCGCTGGCACGCCGACGGCACCGGACCGCCGCGCCACCGCCGGGCGGGCCGACCCGCGGGGAGCGGTGCGAGGAGCCGGTCACAGTCGCCGTCCGCGAGGACCCTGTCGGGAGTGCGAGGCTGGCACAATGAGCTGTGAATCGACCCGACCCCCAGGAGGAGCACCGGTGACCACCGCAGGCCCGTCGCCACGCGCCCGATCCACCCGGCAGCGCGCCGCCGTCTCCGCCGCGCTGGACGAGATCGAGGACTTCCGCAGCGCGCAGGAACTGCACGACATGCTCAAGCACCGGGGCGACTCGGTCGGCCTGACCACCGTCTACCGGACGCTGCAGTCGCTCGCCGACGCGGGCGAGGTGGACGTGCTGCGCACCGCGGACGGCGAGGCGGTCTACCGGCGCTGCAGCAGCGGGCACCACCACCACCTGGTCTGCCGGCACTGCGGCAGCACGGTGGAGGTGGAGGGTCCGGCGGTCGAGCGCTGGGCCAACGCGGTCGCGGCCGAGCACGGGTTCAGCGACATCGCGCACACCCTGGAGATCTTCGGCACCTGCGGCGACTGCGCCGCCAAGCAGCAGGCCGAGCGCGAGGCCCGGCAGCAGGCCGCGCAGCACGGCTAGCCGTGCTGCGGTATCAGGACCACTCCCGCCACTGCCAGGTGGCGGCCGGGAAGGCCGCCACCAGCGCGGCCAGCCGCTCGGCCAGCACGATCAGGTCCTCGTAGCTGCGCCGCCCGTCCGTCCAGCCGATCAGCCGCGCGCGGTCGATCCGCCAGCCGATCTCCGCCGCCGCGGTCAGCCGCTTGATCTCGTCGGTGATCAGCATCTCGCCGAACTCGTAGTCCGCACAGACCCGTTCGACCTGAGCCCCCGGGCCGCCGCCGGGCAGCGGGTGCTGCTCCCAGACGCCGGGCGGGATCGGCCACGCGCGGTCGGCGTGCCACTTGGCCGCCAGCCTGCCGTAGGTCACGGCGGTGGCCGGCAGGGCCCGCGGCAGGTCGAGCGCGGCGATCGAGAAGTCGTGCAGCGCGCCGCCCCGGCTCGGCGGCCTGGTCCGCACCACCACGTGCCCGAGCGTCACCGGGTAGCCGGCCACCGAGCCGCGCAGCACGTCGCGCAGCACGCCGTCGCCCGCCTCGATGCTGAACGGGTAGCCGCGCTTGTCGAACTCGGCGTAGTCGGCCGTCGAGTGCTTCTCGTACACCCAGTCCGGGTCCTCCCGGAACCTGCGGATGCTCTTGCGGACCTCGAACACTGCGGACCCTCCTTCCGGTGACCGGGCGCGGGGCCGGCCACCGGCCGACCCCGCCACCCACCCTAGCTACGGCTGGTAGGCCCCCTTCGGGTCGACCAGCACCGACCCGTTGTCGAAGTAGGTGTCCGGCCACGGCTCGCCGGTCAGGTCGTTCTCCGCCGCACCGGCCGTGCCGTACGCGGCGCCGTTGGTCGCGGCGTCGCCCGGGAGGTTGCTGTCGGGCGAGCCCTCCGCGCGGTGGCTGCCCGTGCCCGGTCCGTAGACCTTGTTCCCGGCGTGCACCGCTGCGCCGCCCGCCACACCGCCGACGCCCGAGGTCACCACGTCCTGCCAGAGGTTGGTGGCGTTCTTCTTGCCCTGCGCGATGTCGACGGTGTCCGCGGCGGTGGTGCCGGCGGCGCTGGTGACGCCGTTGGTGAACATCCCGCCGGCCAGGCCCTCGCCCTTGAGCAGGTCGCTGATGACGGTTGCGCCGCCCCAATTCCCGGCATGCGCACCCGATCCCGCGAACTTGGTGCCCAGCGCGTCGGCCACCTTGGGTGCGAACTTCTCGCCGAGGCCGGAGAGCGAGGTGCCGACGCCGGCCGAGACGGCCGCGTCCTGGAAGTCCGCTCCCCAGGTGACCTGCTGGCCCGCCATCGCCTGGCCCAGCACGTTGCCGCCGAAGTTGCCGGCCAGGTTGCCGGCGAACTTGACGCCGAAGGACAGCAGTTTGTTGTCCTCCATCGCGGTCTTGACGGTCTCCAGAACCTTCTCGATCGCCGCCAGGATCTTCGCCAGCCGTGCCACCGCCGCACTGGCCTCGCCCGCCTCCACGGCGGCCGCCGAGGCCGCCGCCGCGTCCGAGAAGCCGGCGGTGACGATGGAGAGGCCGATGCCGATCGCGGCGGTCGCGGCGATCTCCGCGACGATCTCCGTGATCTGGTTGTTGACCGACTCGATGGAGTCGGCGGCGTTGTCCAGCTGCTTGGCGACCTCCTCGAAGTGCGGCAGCGCGGCGTCGATCTGGCCCCGGGTGGTGTTCCAGTGGGTGTGGAAGCCGGTGGCGGCCTGGCCGGTCCAGGAGGTGCCGAGACCGGACACCTGGTGGTCCAGCTGGTCCCGGGATGCCTTCAGGTCGGTGGCCATGCCGCGCCACGCGGTGGCGCAGGCGCGCAGGACCCCGGGGTCCCCGCCGGGGCTGAAGATGTCGAAGCTGGAAGTGATCTTGGGTGGCGGCGGTGTGGCCGCCGCGCTCTGCGGGTCCGGCTCCTGGGCCATCGTCAGACCACCTTGAGCTGGGTCGCGTGGGCCTGGTCGGCCTTCTGGTAGGCGGTCACCGTCTGCGCCAGCGCGTCGGAGTACCCCTGGAGCTGGGTGCTCAGCTGCTGCAGGCTGGTCACCGTCGCCTGCGTCATCGCGACGTACTTCTGCAGCGCGGCGGTGGACTCCGCCAGGATGCCGAAGGCGTCGTTGACGTTCTCGGCGTTGGTGCCGAAGGTCTTGATCTTCGGGTCGAGACCCGTGGACGTGCTGTGGAAGTCCGCGCCGAGCGCGCTCACCTTGACCGGATCTATGAAGAAATGATCGTCCGCCATCTGCCAACTCCCCGTTCGTGAAGGCCTGTCGGAAATTCACGGCACTGTACAACAGGAAGTTCGCGGCGGCGCGGGCCGCCCGGCCCGCGCCGCCGAGAGCGAAGGGTCAACGCTGCGGCGGGACCTCGGCGGTGGCGGTCTCGTTCGGCAGCGCGCCGCCGAAGCGGCGGTCGCGCATCGCGAACTGCTCGCAGGCGCGCCACAGATCACGCCGGTCGAAGTCCGGCCAGAGCACGTCCTGGAACACGAACTCGGCGTAGGCCGACTGCCAGAGCAGGAAGTTGGACGTCCGCTGCTCACCGCTGGGGCGCAGGAAGAGGTCCACGTCGGGCATGTCCGGGTGGTACATGTAGCGGGCGAAGGTCTTCTCGTTGACCTTCTTCGGGTCGAGCACACCGGCCGCCACGTCGGCCGCCATCGCCGCCGCCGCGTCGGCGACCTCGGCCCGGCCACCGTAGTTGACGCACATGTAGAGCGTGACGGCGTCGTTGTCCTTGGTCTGCTCCTCGGCCACCTGGAGCTCCTGGACCACGCTCTTCCAGAGCTTGGGCATCCGGCCGGCCCAGCGGATCCGCACGCCCATCGCGCCCAGCTCGTCGCGGCGGCGGCGGATCACGTCCCGGTTGAAGTTCATCAGGAACTTCACCTCGTCGGGTGACCGCTTCCAGTTCTCGGTGGAGAAGGCGTAGAGCGAGATGTTCTTGACGCCCAGCTCGATCGCGCCCCGGAGCACGTCGAGCACGACGCTCTCGCCGACCTTGTGGCCCTCGGTGCGCGGCAGGCCGCGCTCCTTGGCCCAGCGGCCGTTGCCGTCCATGACGATGGCCACGTGGCCCGGAACCAGTTCCCCGGGGATCTTCGGCGGCCGGGCGCCGCTCGGGTGCGGGGTCGGGGGCAGGTATTCCCGCTGCTTGCTGCCGCCGAAGAGCCGTCGCGCTGCCATGCTCACTTCTCCACGTATCTCATCGAGCGGATGCCCCGCTCGAGGTGCCACTGCAGGTAGGCGGCGACCAGGCCGCTGCCCTCCCGCCAGTACCTCGGATCACAGGTGTCGGCCGTCTGCCAGTCTCCCGACAGCAGCGCACCGAGCAGGACCAGTGTCTCAGGGGAGGGTACGGCACAGCCAGGCACTCGGCAGTCCCCGCAGAGCACCCCGCCGGCCTGTAGCGAGAAGAAGCGGTTGGGACCGTCCAGACCGCACTTGGCGCAGTCGGTGAAGCTGGCGCCGTAGCCGTTGACGGCGAGCGAGCGCAGCAGGAAGGCGTCCATGACCAGGTGCGACTGGTGGGTGCCGGCGGCCAGCGTCCGCAGTCCGCCCACCAGCAGCAGGTACTGCTGGACGGCGGGCTCGCCCTCGTTTTCGGCGAAACGTTCCGCCGTCTCCAGCATGGCGGTTCCGGCGGTGTAGCGGCCGTAGTCGGTGACGATGCTCCCGCCGTAGGGGGCGATGGTCTCCACCTGGGTGCAGAGCGGCAGCGAGCGGCTCACCAGCTCGCTGCCGCGGCTGAAGAACTGCACGTCGACGTGGGAGAACGGCTCCAGCCGGGCGCCGAACTTCGACTTGGTCTTGCGCACCCCGCGGGCCACCGCACGGACCTTGCCGTGCTGGCGGGTGAGCAGGGTGATGATCCGGTCGGCCTCGCCGAGCTTCTGGGCCCGGAGCACGACGCCGTCATCGCGCACCAGGGTCATCGCCGGGCCTCGCAGAGGTGCGGCGGGCGGGCTCCGGGCGCGGACGGACGGCGGGACAGGGTGGCCATCCACCCATTATCGGTCCTCTAGCGCGGAGTACGGGTGGCGGCCTCCAGCAGCCGGCGGACGGTGTCCTCCCCCAGGCGCAGGCAGGTCCCGACGGCGGCCAGCGCCTCGCGCTCCTGCGGGAGGTAGCGGCCGTCGGCCAGCGCGATCCAGGCGCCCTGGAGCAGCAGGCGCTCGCGGCCCTGCTGGGCGAGGTGCGGCGCCAGCGGTTCGAGCGCCGCGTGCAGTTCGACGGCCAGCCCGCTGCCGAGGCCGTGCACGTCGAACGGTTCGCCGTGGCCGCAGCCGGAGAGCGCGGCCAGCGCCGCGAGCACCTGGGCCTCGCCGCAGTCCTCGAAGCCGGCCGCCTTGATCACGGCGCAGGCCTCGTTCCTGGCGGCCGCCGTGCCCGTGCCGCCGGCCGCCAGGACGGCCAGCGCCACGGTGTACTGCGCGTCGCGGAGCATGCCGGTGAGCCGGACGCTGGTGGGCTGCTCCAGGCTCTCCACGCCGTACCGGCCGTGGCAGGAGGTGCACTGCACACTGCCGAGCACCGGCCCGAGCGGAAGCACCGGCGAGCCGAGCAACCGCAGCCACCGCCGGCCGTGCTGCCGGCGGTAGTTGCGGTCACCACCACAACCTGGACAGAAGAAGTCGCCGAGCACATCCGTCCGCCACCTCGGGCGAACACCCCACAACCGTGTCACGGCGCCAACTCCCCAGACATGGCAGGCGGCCTGCACGTCGACGGGCAGGTCACGCGACCGGAGGAGGAGGCCGTCCCACCGACCCGTTTCCGGTGCGTCGATGTTGCCACGGTTACCGGCATGTGTCAGCACCTCCAACACCCGCCATCGGGGAAAAATGTGTCCCAGGCCACATCTGCCCCAGCAGGTCCACACGTTCGGGGCAACCGACCCCAACCGCGTTGACGTCAGCGGCGGCTGACCCGGTTGACCGCGCTGATCATCGCCTTCAGGGAGGCGCGCACGGTGTTGCCGTCGATGCCGACGCCCCACAGGACCTGGTCGCCCACCGCGCACTCGACGTAGGCGGCCGCCTGGGCGTCGCCGCCCTCGCTCATCGCGTGCTCGGCGTAGTCCAGGACCCGGACGTCCACGCCGATCCGGGCCAGCGCGTCCGCGAAGGCCGAGACCGGTCCGTTGCCGGCACCGGCCAGCGTGGTCTCCACGCCGTCCACGACGGCGGCGCTGCTCAGCGTGTCCCGGCCGTCCGCGGTGGTCAGGCTCTGCTGGCCGCGCAGCGCGATCCGGCCCCAGGGGTTCTCCGGGGTGGGCAGGTACTCGTCCTGGAAGATCGCCCAGATGTCGGCCGGGGTGACCTCGCCGCCCTCGGCGTCCGTCTTGGCCTGGATGATCTTCGAGAACTCGATCTGCATCCGGCGCGGCAGGTCCAGCCGGTGGTCGTTCTTCAGGACGTAGGCGATGCCGCCCTTGCCGGACTGGCTGTTGACCCGGATCACGGCCTCGTACGAGCGGCCGACGTCCTTGGGGTCGATCGGCAGGTACGGGACGCCCCAGGTGTAGCTGCCGACCGGCACGCCGGCCGCGGCCGCGTCGGCCTCCAGCGCGTCGAAGCCCTTCTTGATCGCGTCCTGGTGCGAGCCGGAGAAGGAGGTGTAGACCAGGTCGCCAGCGTACGGGTGGCGCTCCGGTACGACCATCTGATTGCAGTACTCGTAGGTGCGCCGGATCTCGTCGATGTCCGAGAAGTCGATCATCGGGTCCACGCCCTGCGAGAACAGGTTCATCCCCACGTTGACCAGGTCCAGGTTGCCGGTTCGCTCACCCTGCCCGAACAGACACCCCTCGACCCGGTCGGCACCCGCCATCACGGCCAGCTCGGCCGAGGCGACGCCGGTGCCGCGGTCGTTGTGCGGGTGGGTGGACAGCGCGACGAACTCGCGGCGCGACAGGTGGCGCGACATCCACTCGATCTTGTCGGCGTACACGTTGGGGGTCGAACGCTCCACCGTGGTCGGCAGGTTCAGGATGATCTCGCGGCCCTCGCCGGGCTGCCAGACGTCCATCACGCCCTCACAGACCTCCAGCGCGAAGTCCAGCTCGGTGTCGATGAAGATCTCCGGCGAGTACTGGTAGCCGAAGACGGTGTCGTCGCGCAGGATCTTCTCGGCGTACTCCATGACCAGCCGCGTGCCGTCCACCGCGATCGCCTTGATGTCGTCCTTGCTGCCCCGGAAAACCACCCGGCGGAACAGCGGCGACGTGGCGTTGTACAGGTGGACGGTGGCGCGCGGCGCACCGACCAGCGACTCCACGGTGCGCTCGATCAGGTCCTCGCGGGCCTGGGTCAGCACCGAGATGGTGACGTCCTCGGGGATCGCGCCCTCGGTGATCAGCGAGCGGACGAAGTCGAAGTCGGTGGCACCCGAGGACGGGAAGCCGACCTCGATCTCCTTGTAGCCCAGCCGTACCAGCAGGTCGAACATCTTGCGCTTGCGGGCCGGCGACATCGGGTCGATCAGCGCCTGGTTGCCGTCCCGCAGGTCGGTGGACAGCCAGCGCGGCGCCTTGGTGATCACCTTGCCGGGCCAGGTGCGGTCCGGCAGGTCGACGACACCGAAGGGCTCGTAGCGGGCGAACGGCATACCGGACGGCTGCTGCCGGACGCTGGCCGCCGTGATCGGGGTGGGCCGGTCGATGAACGCGCGAGCGATGGAGGACTGCTCAGTCATGGTTGAGACTCTCGGCTTCTCTTCGAATGCGGGCGGAGTCGGGGTGAGGTTCACCCGACGGGCCGACTGGCGCTGCGCAGAGCTGGAGAGATGGATGCGCACACCAAAGACTCCGCGGCGAGGGGGCCGGCCTTGAATCGATCTACAGGCCCTCGACGCGGCAGCTAAGAAGAAGCAGCCCGTAACGCATGATGTGAACCAGCGTAACCGAGGGATCGGCGGGACCGAAGTGAAGTCCACGAGGTTTCCACGCCTTGAGACGGCGTTCCCGAACGGCCTCGAACTAAGCCCGAACGAACTCGAACTGCCCGACTGCGACACGCGACAGGCGTCAGTGTCGAGAAATTCGAGCAATTCCGAGCACTGGGTAGCAGACTGGCGACCATGCGTATACAGGTGACCAGGACCGGCGGCCTCGCGGGACGCCCAGCACGAGCCGAGCTGGACACCGCCGAACGGCTCGATGCCCCACACGTGCACGCCCTCGCCCGCGAGGCCGTCGCGGGGGCCTCGCGGATCCCCTCCTACGGCGTGCCGGACGGCTACCACTTCCGGATCGTCGTGGACGGCCGGACAGTTCACTGCGCGGATCCCAAACTGACCGACTCCCAGCGCGAGTTGATCTCCCTGGTGCTGCGCCAGGGGGTCACCCTCCCGGCGGTCGGCGAGTAGCTCGGAACAGCCGTCGGCCACGCCGCCCAGCCCCTGCAAGGGGCGGACGACGTGGCCGACGAAGTGTCAGAAACCCAGCTTGCGCAGCTGCTTGGGGTCGCGCTGCCAGTCCTTGGCCACCTTGACGTGCAGGTCCAGGTAGACCGGCGTCCCGAGCAGTGCCTCGATGTGCTTGCGCGCCGTGGTGCCCACGTGCTTGAGCCGGGCGCCCTTCGCGCCGATCACGATGGCCTTCTGGCTCTGCCGCTCGATGTAGACGTTCGCGTGGATGTCCAGCAGCGGACGGTCCGCGGGGCGTCCCTCGCGCGGGATCATCTCCTCGACCACCACGGCCAGCGAGTGCGGCAGTTCGTCGCGCACACCCTCCAGTGCGGCCTCCCGGATCAGCTCCGCGACCATGATCTGCTCGGGCTCGTCGGTCAGGTCGCCGTCCGGGTAGAGCGGCGGGCCCAGCGGCAGCAGCGGGGTGAGCAGGTCGGCCAGCAGGTCCACCTGCTTGTCGCCGACCGCCGAGACCGGGATGATCTCGGCCCACTCGATGCCCAGTTCCAGGCCGAGCTGGTGGATGGCGATCAGCTGCTCGGCGAGCTTCTTGGAGTCGACCAGGTCGGTCTTGGTGACGATCGCCACCTTGGGGGTCTTCTTGACCTCGGCCAGCTCCTTGGCGATGAACTTGTCGCCGGGGCCGAGCTTCTGGTCGGCGGGCAGGCAGAAGCCGATCACGTCGACCTCCGCCCAGGTCGAGCGGACGAGGTCGTTGAGGCGCTCGCCGAGCAGGGTGCGCGGCTTGTGCAGACCGGGGGTGTCGACCAGGACGAGCTGTGCCTCGGGGCGGTGCACGATGCCGCGCACGGTGTGCCGGGTGGTCTGGGGACGGTCGGAGGTGATCGCGACCTTCGTCCCCACCAGGGCGTTGGTCAGGGTCGACTTACCCGCGTTGGGACGGCCTACGAAGCACGCGAAACCCGAGCGGTACGGGGCAGCCGGGGAAGAAGGAGTGTCGCTCATGAGGACCATTCTCCCTGATCGCCCGGACCGCACCGGACAGGCGCCCGGGCCGGCCGCCTCGGCAGCCGGCCCGCGGCACCCCGGCCGGCTACTTCCGGCGCGACTGCAGCGCCCCGACCAGGGTGACCACCAGCAGGGCGACCGAGCCGGCCAGCCAGTACGGCGAGTGCGTCTCGTGCCACCGTCCGAACCCCATCACCACCATCAGCAACGCGGCGAAGAACCCGAGTACCCCCATGCCCCACTCCCCCTCAGTCGGAGTGAGATTATCGGACTACTCAGGCCGGCCCTACGAAACCTCGACGCGCGCCCGCAGCACCCCGTCCGGCCCGGCCAGCAGCAGCGGCGTACCGGCCCCGCCCAGGTCCCGGACGGCGGCCAGGTCCGGCTCCGCGGCCGCCTGCTCGGCCGTGACGACCACCGCCGCCTCCAGGCCCTTCGCACCGCTCGCCACCGCCATCGCCACCGCCGTCTGCACCGCGCTGAGCGCCAGCGAGGGCAGCGCGACCGTCCCGGCGACGTAGGTGCGGCCGGTCTCGTCCCGCACCGCCGCTCCCTCCGCCACGCCGTTGCGGGCGCGGGCGGAGCGGGCCAGGGTGACGAGCTTCTGGTCTTCGGGGTCAAGGACGCGATCGAGGTCAGTCATGCCGCTGAGCATAAAACGCCGGCCACCCCCGAGGCACCGGGTGTCCACCGGCAGGACCGTCCTACTCCGCCTGCTCCTGGACGTCGCCGAGCAGGCCGACCGGCGCGGCCACCACGGTGCCGATCCGGTTGCGGCGCCCGGCCGAGCTCTCCGCGGTCAGCCTGATCGCGCTGAGCCCGCTCGGACCGTCCTGCGGCAGCGGGACCTCGCAGGCCGAGCCGGGGATCGGGACCCGCCCCAGGTGCTTGGCGAGCAGGCCGCCGACGGTCTCGATGTCCTCGTCCTCCAGCTCGATGCCGAACAGCTCACCGAGATCCTCGACCAGCAGCCGGGCGGTGATCCGGAACGAGCCGTCGCCGAGGTCCTCGACCGGGGCGATCTCCCGGTCGTACTCGTCGGTGATCTCGCCGACGATCTCCTCCAGGATGTCCTCGATGGTGACCAGGCCGGCCGTGCCGCCGTACTCGTCGATCACGATCGCGACGTGCGAGCGCATCTGCTGCATCTCGCGCAGCAGGTCGCCGGCCGGCTTGCTGTCCGGGATGAAGACGGCCGGCCGCATCATGGTGTCCACCTGCTCGGACTCGGCGTCCCGGCTGATGTGGGTGAGGCGCACCAGATCCTTGAGGTAGACGATGCCGACCACGTCGTCCTCGTTCTCGCCGACCACCGGGATCCGCGAGAAGCCGGAACGCAGCGCCAGGGTGAGCGCCTGGCGGACCGTCTTGTGCCGTTCGATCATCACCAGGTCGGTGCGCGGCACCATCACCTCGCGCACGATGGTGTCGCCCAGCTCGAAGACCGAGTGCACCATCCGGCGCTCCTCGTCCTCGATCAGGTCGTCCTTCTCCGCCAGGTCGACCAGCGCCCGCAGCTCGGCCTCGGAGGCGAACGGCCCCTCGCGGTAGCCCTTGCCCGGGGTGAGCGCGTTGCCCATCAGGATCAGCAGCCGCGGGATCGGGCCGAGGATCCGGGCCAGCGGCAGCAGCACGAACGAGGCCGTGGTGGCCGAGGTGAGCGGGTGCTGGCGCCCGATCGTGCGCGGCGAGACACCGACCGCGACGAACGAGACCAGCACCATCACGCCGAACGCCAGCAGCACGGCCTGCCAGGTCTGCTGGAAGGACCGGACGCAGACCACGGTCACCAGGACGGCGGCCGCCACCTCGCTGGCCACCCGGATCAGGGTGGCCAGGTTGAGGTAGCGGATCGGATCGCTCGCCAGCGTCAGCAGCCGGTCCGAGCCGCGCCTGCCGGCCCGGACGGCCTCCTCGGCACGGAACCGGGAGACCCGGGAGATCCCCGCCTCGGCGCAGGCGGCCAGCCAACCGACCATGACCAGCAGAAACGCCCCGACCAGAAAACTCGTACTGTCCCCGCTCATCGGATCAGTGCGTGGTGGGCGCCGGGGAGAGCCCCGACAGCCCGCGACCGGCGCGCCAGTCGTCCAGGATGCGCTTCTGGAGGGCGAACATGGTGCGCTCCTCCTCCGGCTCCTCGTGGTCGTAGCCGAGCACGTGCAGCACCCCGTGGACGGTGAGCAGTTGCAGCTCCTCGTCCATCGAGTGCTGCGACGGCGCCGCCAGCCCCTGGGCCTTGGCCACCTCGGGGCAGAGCACGATGTCGCCGAGCAGCCCCTGCGGCAGCTCCTCGCCCTCCTTGCCCGGACGCAGCTCGTCCATCGGGAAGGACATCACGTCGGTCGGACCTGGCAGGTCCATCCACTGGATGTGCAGCTGCTCCATCGCCTCGCTGTCGATGAGGATCACGGACAGTTCGGACTGCGGGTGGATCCGCATCTTGTCGAGGGCGAAGCGGGCGACGTCGAGGATGGCATCCTCGTCGGCGTCCCAGCCGGACTCGTTGGCGATGTCGATGGACATGAAGAGGTCTGCGCTCAGCTTTCGGTGCGATGGGGCTGTCGGGGCGTGCGGTTGGTGTGCCGGGGTGCGGCCCTGCCGCCGGCGGCCTGGGCGTCCTCGGCGTTCTCCAGGGCGTCCCAGCGCTCGTAGGCCTCCACGATCCGGCCGACCAGCTTGTGGCGGACCACGTCGGTGCTGGTCAGGACGGAGAAGTGGATGTCCGGGACGTCCGCGAGGATCTCCTGGACCACCTTGAGGCCGCTGCGGGTGCCGCCCGGGAGGTCGATCTGGCTGGTGTCGCCGGTGACCACCACCCGGGAGTTGAAGCCCAGGCGGGTGAGGAACATCTTCATCTGCTCGGGCGAGGTGTTCTGGGCCTCGTCCAGGATGATGAAGGCGTCGTTGAGGGTCCGTCCGCGCATGTAGGCGAGCGGGGCGACCTCGATGGTCCCCGCGGCCATCAGCCGGGGGATCGAGTCGGGGTCCATCATGTCGTGCAGCGCGTCGTAGAGCGGCCGCAGGTACGGGTCGATCTTCTCGAAGAGCGTGCCGGGCAGGAAGCCGAGCCGCTCGCCGGCCTCGACGGCGGGCCGGGTCAGGATGATCCGGTTGACCTCCTTGGCCTGCAGCGCCTGCACGGCCTTGGCCATCGCCAGGTAGGTCTTGCCGGTGCCGGCCGGGCCGATGCCGAAGGTGATGGTGTGCCGGTCGATCGCGTCGACGTAGTTCTTCTGGTTCTCCGTCTTGGGACGGATCGTGCGGCCCCGGTTGGACAGGATCGCCGCGGTGAAGACCTGGGACGGGCTGTCGCCGGCCCCTGCGGGGTCGGCGGCGGCGTTCCTGAGCATCGCGATGGACCGCTCCACGGCATCCTCCGTCAGGGGTTGGCCGGCGCCCAGCACCAGCATCATCTCGTCGAACAGCTGTTGGACCAGATTGAGGTCGGCCCGCGCGCCGGTGGCGGTGACCTCGTTGCCCCGGACGTGGATGTCGGTCTCGGGGAAGGAGCGCTCGATCACTCGCAGGAGGGAGTCGGTGGCACCGAGCAGGGTGACCATCGGGTGCTTCTCGGGAATCACGATCCGGGCACTGGCACCGTTCGCTGCCTGCGTGCGGTGCTCTGCGGTCTCACTCTTTGGCTCACTCATGAGTCGGCGCTGCGGCCTGTCCTCTTCCCATTCGTGGTTGCGGGTGCCGACCGGTCGGTTCCGGGGTCACCAGGGTACGCCGCGCGGCAGTTCGCCGTGCTGCGGCCGCAACGATGGTCTGGCAGTTCCGGCGGTGATGCCACCCCTTTTCCCCGCTCACCGCATTCCGCCCCGCGGGCGCGGGGGCACCGGGACGCGGGCGAGGTCCTCGGCGACCACCAGTTCGCCGTCGAAGTGCTTGCGCGCCTCCGCGAGGTGCCCCTCCAGATCGGGGTAGCGCTGCGAGAAATGCGTCAGCACCAGGGTCCGGACGCCCGCCTCGGCCGCGACCCGGGCCGCCTGGGCGGCGGTGAGGTGGCCGTGCTCCTCGGCGAGGCGGCCGTCGGCCTCCAGGAAGGTCGCCTCGATCACCAGCAGGTCGACGCCCTCGGCCAGCGCCGCCACGCCGTCGCAGAGCCGGGTGTCCATCACGAAGGCGAACCGCTGGCCGGGCCGCTCCTCGCTGACCTCCGCCAGGGTGACCGTACGGTCGTCCAGTTCGATCCGGCCCTCACGCTGGAGCCGGCCGACGTCCGGGCCGCGCAGGCCCAGCGCGGCCAGCCGCTCGGGCACCAGGCGGCGGCCGTCGGGCTCGGTCAGGCGGTAGCCGAAGGACTCCACCGGGTGCGAGAGCCGGACCGCCTCCAGCGCGAAGGGCGCGCCCGGGGCCTCCAGCGGGCCGGCGTCGGCGATCGGGTGCGGCCGCAGGTCGGCCGTCTCGTGGAAGGCGGTGGCGCGCCGCAGCCGGTCGAAGAAGACCTGGCCGGAGGCCGGGTAGTAGGCGTGCACGGGGTGCGGCACGCGGTCCAGGTTGATCCGCTGGATCACGCCGGCCAGGCCCAGGCTGTGGTCGCCGTGGAAGTGCGTCACGCAGATCCGGGTCAGGTCGGTGGCCGAGACGCCGGCGTGCAGCATCTGGCGCTGGGTCCCCTCCCCCGGGTCGAAGAGCAGGCCCTCACCGTCCCAGCGCAGCAGGTAGCCGTTGTGGTTGCGGTGCCGGGTCGGCACCTGGCTGGCCGTGCCGAGGACGACCAGTTCGCGACTCGACACGGATCAGACCAGGCCCTCGTGGAAGACCTGCCCGCCGAGCAGGTGGACGTGTGCGTGGAAGACGGTCTGGCCGGCGCCCGCACCGGTGTTGAAGATCAGCCGGTAGCCGGAGTCGGCGATCTTCTCGTCGGCGGCCGCCCCGGCCGCCTCGCTCAGCAGCACGCCGGCCAGCTCCGGTTCGGCGGCGGCCAGCGTGGCGGCGTTCGGGTAGTGCGCCTTGGGGATCACCAGGATGTGCGTCGGGGCCTGCGGGTTGATGTCCCGGAAGGCCAGCGTGCGCTCGGTCTCGCGGACCACCGTGGCCGGGATGTCACCCGTCACGATCTTGCAGAAGAGGCAGTCGGCGTCGATCGGTACGGACATGGGTCACTCTCCGTGGAAGGGGCGGTCTGCCCGTCGGACGTGCCGTCAAACTACCGGACGCAGGTTCACGACCAGCGGCCGGAGCGGCCCAGCAGCAGCGCCCCGGCCGCCACCCCGGCGGTCGAGGTGCGCAGCACCGAGCGGCCCAGCCGGTACGGCTTCGCACCCGCCTCGGCGAACGCCGCCAGCTCCTCGGGACTGACCCCGCCCTCCGGCCCGACGATCAGGAAGACGTCCCCGGCGGTCGGCAGCGCAACGGTGGCCAGCGGCTCGGCGCCGTCCTCGTGCAGGACCGCCGCCAGCGCCGCCGAGGCCAGCAGCGGGACGAGCTGACGGGTCGTCATCTGCTCGCGCACCTCGGGGAAGCGCAGCCGGCGCGACTGCTTGCCGGCCTCGCGCGCGGTGGAGCGCCACTTGGCCAGTGCCTTGGCGCCGCGGTCGCCCTTCCACTGGGTGATGCAGCGCGAGGCGGCCCACGGGATCACCACGTCGACGCCGACCTCGGTCATGGTCTCGACGGCGAGCTCGCCGCGGTCGCCCTTGGGCAGCGCCTGGACGACCACGATCCGCGGGCCGGGCTCGGGCTCCTCGACCAGCTCGGCGAGCGTCACGTCGAGCGCGTCCTTGCCGTGCACGGCGCTCACCGTGCCGTGGCCGCCCAGGCCCAGGCCGTCGGTGAGGGTGACCGCCTCGCCGGCCTCCAGCCGCTTCACGGCGGCCGCGTGCCGCCCCTCGGCCCCGTCCAACCGGACCACGGCGCCCGGGGAGGCGCCGGCGAGGCGGGCGGTGTCGACGACGAAGACGGGCGCGGTCATGCGGCGTTCCTCACGAAATGGTGGTGGCCGGCCCGCCGCCACGTAGGCAGCGGACCGGCCAGGGTCGAACTCGGTCGAACTCGGTCGAACTCAGCGGCCGTTGAAGGCGTCCTTCAGGCGGGAGAACAGCCCCTGCTGGCCGGGCGCGAAGGTGCCCGAGGGCCGCTCCTCGCCGCGCAGCACCGCCAGCCGGCGCAGCAGCTCCTCCATCTCGGGGTCGAGCTTGGTGGGAGTCTGCACCTCGACATGCACTATCAGGTCGCCCCGGCCGCCCCCGCGCAGGTGCGTGACGCCCCGCCCGTGCAGCGGGATCGACTGGCCGGACTGGGTGCCGGGCCGGATGTCGACCTCCTCCAGGCCGTCCAGGGTCTGCAGCGGCACCTGGGTGCCGAGCGAGGCCGCCGTCATCGGGATGGTGACCGTGCAGTGCAGGTCGTCGCCGCGGCGCTGGAAGGTCGGGTGCGCGGTCTCGGCGATCTCGACGTAGAGGTCGCCGGCCGGGCCACCGCCCGGGCCGACCTCGCCCTCGCCGGCCAGCTGGATCCGGGTGCCGTTGTCGACACCGGCCGGGATCTTGACCGTCAGCGTGCGGCGGGCGCGCACCCGGCCGTCGCCGGCGCACTCGGGGCACGGGGTCGGCACGACGGTGCCGAAGCCCTGGCACTGCGGGCAGGGCCGCGAGGTCATGACCTGGCCCAGGAAGGACCGGGTGACCTGGGAGACCTCGCCCTTGCCGCGACACATGTCACAGGTCTGCGCGGAGGTGCCGGGAGCGGCACCCTCACCGCTACAGGTCGTACAGGTGACGGCCGTGTCGACCTGGAGTTCCTTGGTCGTGCCGAAAGCGGCCTCGTCCAGGGTGATCTCCAGGCGGATCATGGCGTCCTGGCCGCGCCGGGTGCGCGACCGGGGGCCGCGCTGGCCGGAGGCGGCGCCGAAGAAGGCGTCCATGATGTCGGAGAAGCCGAAGCCGGCCGCGCCCGCGCCGAAGCCGCCGCCGCCCCCGTTCGGGGAGAGCGGGTCGCCGCCGAGGTCGTACACCTGCCGTTTGGCCGGGTCCGAGAGCACCTCGTAGGCGGCGTTGATCTCCTTGAACCGCTCCTGAGTCTTCGGGTCCGGGTTGACGTCCGGGTGCAGTTCACGCGCGAGGCGCCGGAACGCCTTCTTGATCTCGTCCTGCCCCGCATCCCGTCGGACGCCGAGTACCGCGTAGTAGTCCGTGGCCACCAAATGCTCCGCTTGTTCCGCCTCTAGAAGGTGCTGCGACTGGTCTCGGACGCGCCCCGGTGGGCCCGCCCGCTCTCGTTCTCTACGACTCGGCCAAGATCTGACCCACGTACCGTGCCACCGCTCGCACCGCCCCCATTGTGCCCGGATAGTCCATCCGGGTGGGGCCGATCACACCCAGTTTTGCCACGCTCTCGTCGCCCGAACCGTAACCGACCGAGACGACGGAGGTGGAATTGAGGCCCTCGTACTCGTTCTCCCGGCCGATCCGGACGGTCATCCCGGAGTCGGCGGTCTCACCCAGCAGGCGCAACAGCACCACCTGCTCCTCCAGGGCCTCCAGGACCGGCTGGATGGTGAGCGGGAAGTCATGGCCGAATCTGGTCAGGTTGGCCGTGCCGGCCAACATGATCCGTTCCTCGTTCTGCTCCACCAGCGATTCGAACAGGGTGGAGAGGACCGTGGTCACGTTCGGACGCTCGGCCGGCTCGAAGGAGGACGGCAGGTCCTCCACGAGGGCCGGCACGTCCGGGAAGAACCGCCCGCCGGCCCGGGCGTTGAGCCGGGCGCGCAGGTCGGCCAGGGTGGTCTCGCCCACCGGGCCCGGGGTGTCGACGATCCGCTGCTCGACCCGGCCGGTGTTGGTGATCAGCACCAGCATGATCTTGGACGGCGCGAGCGCCAGCAGCTCGACGTGCCGGACGGTGGACCTGGTCAGCGACGGGTACTGGACGACCGCGACCTGCCGGGTGAGCTGCGCGAGCAGCCGCACCGTCCGGGCCACCACGTCGTCCAGGTCGACCGCGCCGTCCAGGAAGTGGCGGATGGCGCGGCGCTCCGGCGCGCTCATCGGCTTCACCTCGGCCAGCCGGTCCACGAAGAGCCGGTAGCCCTTGTCGGTGGGGATCCGGCCCGCGCTGGTGTGCGGCTGGTGGATGTAGCCGTCCTCTTCGAGGGTGGCCATGTCGTTGCGGACGGTGGCCGGCGAGACGCCGAGGTTGTGGCGCTCGACCAGGGCCTTGGAGCCGACCGGCTCCTCGGTGCCGACGTAGTCCTGCACGATGGCCCGCAGCACGGAGAGCTTGCGATCGTCGAGCTGGCGGATGTCCAGCCGGCTCGGCTCGGGGCTCAGGGCCGCAGCGGCGGCGCGCTGGGTGGCGGTGGGCCGGGACGCGGCGCGGGCGGGCGCGGCCTTGGGGCCCGAGGACCCCTCGGAAGCCGACGCTCGGCCGGGCGGGCGAGGGTCGGACTCGGGTTCATCGAACATGGCACGCACCTCCCTCGTTGCACGTTGTCCTGGTACCAGGTCTTACGGTGTCCTGTGACGGATTTGGCACTCGGGTCATCCGAGTGCCAGAACCGTACCTGCCAGTGTAAGGCCCGGGTCCGTCAGCAGGAACGCCCTGTCCCCGGATGCCGCGCGGATCACTTTCCACCCGGACGACTCGGACGGGGTCGGCATGGGTGGTGCCTGCGGGGGAACAAAGTGGCAGCATCGACAGCAACCGAGAGTGACTTCAAGAGGAGCAGCCATGTCGGCGTCCGGCCCCCACACCCGCTTCGCCCCCGACCGTGGGCTGACCGGGCGGATGGTCACCACCATGTTCCTGATCGGCCTGCTGTACGTCGGATTCACCGGCGTGCTGATCGTCCTGCTCCGCGGCGCCTGGCCGCTGATCGTGCTGATCGCCGGCGGCCTGTTCATCGTGCAGTTCTGGTTCAGCGACAAGATCACCGAGCGGGCCATGGGCGCCCACGAGGTCACCCCTGAGCAGTATCCGCAGCTGCACGGCACCATTGACCGGCTCTGCGCGCTGGCGGACATGCCCAAGCCGCGCGTCGCGGTGGCGAACAACGACATGCCGAACGCCTTCGCCACCGGCCGCAAGCCCGAGAAGTCGGTCATCTGCGTGACCACCGGCCTGATGCGGCGGCTGGACCCGGAGGAGCTGGAGGGCGTGCTCGCCCACGAGCTCTCGCACGTCGCCCACCGGGACGTCGCGGTGATGACCATCGCCGGCTTCCTGGGCGTGCTGGCCGGGGCGATCACCCGGATCGCGCTCTACAGCGGAATGATGGGCGGCAACAACCGCAGCAACAACAACAACGACAGCAACGCCGCCATCGCGATGATCATCATCCCGCTGGTCAGCATGGTGGTGTACGCGATCAGCTTCCTGCTGACCCGGCTGCTCTCGCGCTACCGCGAGCTGGCCGCCGACCGTGCCGCCGCCCAGCTCACCGGCCGCCCGAGCGCGCTGGCCTCGGCGCTCACCAAGGTGACCGGGCAGATCGCCGCCATCCCGACCAAGGACCTGCGCCAGGCGCAGCCGTACAACGCCTTCTACTTCGCCCCCGCGCTGAGCGCGCGCGAGGCCGCCTCGCAGCTGCTGTCCACCCACCCCTCGCTGGAGCAGCGGCTGGAGCAGCTGGGCAAGATCTCGGCCGAGCTGGGACGCTGACCCCCCAATAGCTATGCGGAAGGAACACTCGTGGGATTCCTGGATGCGCTGCTCGGTCGCAGCAAGCCGGTCCGGCCCGATCTCGACCAGCTCTTCGGCGTGCCCTCGGCCGCGCTGACCCTGGAGGCGGCCGTCGGCTTCAAGCCGACCGGCCTCGGCTCGGTCTGCTTCGCCGCCGTCGAGGGTGGGGCGTTCGGCGAGGTGGAACGCCAGGTCCGGGCCCTGCTGGACGCCGACACCGCGAACGGCGGCGTGCCGGTGGAGGCGAGCCAGGACGAGTACGGCTACTCCTGGCTGCTCGCCCGGCACACCCCCGAGGAGCTGCCGGAGCTGGTCAACGACCTGCACGCGGTCAACAGCGAACTGGAGGCGAACGGCTTCGGGCCGCAGCTGCTCTGCTCGCTGGTCGGCTTCCGCAACGAGGCCGGGCAGTCGCTGGCCCTGGTGTACCTGTACAAGCGCGGAACGTTCTTCCCGTTCGCGCCGATGCCCGGCGGGGGCGAGCGGCGCAACAGCCCGCTGGAGCTCCAGGTGAAGGCGATGCTCGGCAACGACCTGCGGGTGGAGTCGGATCTCAGCCGCTGGTTCCCGGTCTGGGGCGCGCCCGGCCTCTGAGAGCCCGTGTCTGACGTGCCGTCCGCTGACGCGGGGTGGGATTTCGTATAGTCCCTGGATGCGCAGCACTGACTACAGCCCCGACCTCACCCCGCCCTGGAAGCGGCAGCAGCCCGTGCCGGAGGTGGCGGCCGAACGCGACCTGGTGGTCGAGGAGGCCGCCACCGGCTTCTGCGGCGCGGTGGTGCGGTGCGAGAAGACCGCGGAGGGGGTGACCGTCACCCTGGAGGACCGGCACGGCAAGCACCGGGTCTTCCCGCTCACCCCGCGCGGCTTCCTGCTGGAGGGGAGGGTCGTGACGCTCGTCCGGCCGACCACCGCCGCACCCGCCCGGGGCCCGGCCCGCACCGCCTCCGGCTCGCTGGCCGTCCCCGGCGCGCGGGCCCGGGTCGCCCGGGAGTCGCGGATCTACGTCGAGGGCCGGCACGACGCCGAGCTGGTGGAGCGGGTCTGGGGCGACGACCTGCGGATCGAGGGCGTCGTGGTCGAGTACCTGGAGGGGATCGACGACCTGCCCGCGATCGTCGCCGAGTTCGCCCCCGGCCCGGGGCGGCGGCTCGGCGTCCTGGTCGACCACCTGCTCCCCGGCACCAAGGAGCACCGGATCGCCGCGAAGGTCACCGGCGACGCGGTCCTCGTGGTCGGCCACCCGTTCATCGACATCTGGGCCGCCGTGAAACCCGCCAGCGTGGGCATCCCCGGCTGGCCGCAGGTCCCGCGCGGCGAGGAGTGGAAGGAGGGCATCTGCCGCCGCCTCGGCTGGCCGGTGGACACCCCCGCCGCCTGGAAGCGCATCCTCGCCTCGGTGAACTCCTACCGCGACCTCGACCCGGCCCTGCTCGGCCGCGTCGAGGAGCTGATCGACTTCGTCAGCCCGACGGACTGAGGCGGGTTCAGGCGTAGGTCTGGAAGTCCTCGGTCTCCAGGGTCAGCTCCAGCACGCCGACCGGCACCGGGTCGCCGAACCGGCTGGTCCGCTCGGTCCGGTAGTCCGGGAGACCCGAGGGCGTGGCGCTGCTGGGTTCGGTGAGCAGGACGCAGACGCCCTCGACCGGATCGACGATCAGGTACGCCGGGATCGTCCCCTCCGCGTACATCAGGCGCTTGGTCCGGTAGTCGCGGTCGACGCTGGTCTTGGAGACCACCTCGACGACCAGGGTCACCGCAGGGGCGGGCAGCAGACGCCCGAACTCCTCGACAGCCCCGCGCTCGAAGACCACCAAATCCGGCTGCGGCTGACTGGCCGCACCGGGAATGGTCAGGTCCTGTGTCTGGAGTCGGCGCCAGCGAGCGTGGGGAATCTGGTCCTGGATGGCCGCCACGATGAGGTTGTGGACCATGTCAGGCCCGACCGTCAGCACAATCTCACCCCTGATGAGCTCCGCCTTGACTCCCTCAGGGACCTCAAGCCCCTCGAAGATCCCTGCCACGCGGTCATCCACGGTGGTCATCACACGCTCCCTCGGACGGCTGCTCCTGAGTTAACGCCGCTCAGTCCACCAGGTCACGCACAATCGCGTCCGCCAGCAAGCGGCCGCGCAGGGTCAGGGCGGCGCGGCCGTCGGCGTAGGCGTCGGGGATGAGGAGGCCGTCGGCGAGGGCGCGTTCGGCGGCGCGCAGGCCCTGGGGGGCGAGCAGGGTGAGCGGGCAGCCGTCGACCAGGCGCAGCTCCAGCAGGATGCGCTCCACCCGGCGGTCCTCGTCGGGCAGGATCTCGCGGCCGAGCGCGGGGGTGCGGCCCTCCGCCAGCGCCTGCGCGTACGCCGCCGGGTGCTTGGCGTTCCACCACCGCACGCCGCCGACGTGGCTGTGCGCGCCGGGGCCGGCGCCCCACCAGTCGGCGCCGGTCCAGTACAGCTCGTTGTGGCGGCAGCGGCCGGCCTCGCTGGTGGCCCAGTTGGAGACCTCGTACCAGGAGTAGCCGGCCGCGGCCAGCGCCTGCTCGGCGATCAGGTAGCGGTCGGCGTGGACGTCGTCGTCGACCATCGGCAGCTCCCCGCGCTTGATCCGGGCGGCCAGCTTGGTGCCGTCCTCGACGATCAGCGAGTAGGCGGAGACATGGTCGGGCCCGGCGCCGATGGCGGCGTCCAGCGAGGCCCGCCAGTCGTCGTCGGACTCCCCCGGCGTGCCGTAGATGAGGTCCAGGTTGACGTGGTCGAAGCCGGCCGCGCGGGCCTCGGCGACGCAGGCCTCCGGCCGGCCGGGCGTGTGATGGCGGTCGAGGAGCTGGAGGACGTGCGGGCGGGCGCTCTGCATGCCGAACGAGATCCGGTTGAAGCCGCCCTCGCGCAGCTCGGTGAGGTAGGCCGGGTCGACCGACTCCGGGTTGGCCTCGGTGGTCACCTCGGCGTCGTCCGCGAGGCCGAACTCGGAGCGGATCGCCGCCAGCATCGCCACCAGGTCGCGGGCCGGCAGCAGGGTCGGGGTGCCGCCGCCGAGGAAGACGGTGCGCACCGGCAGGTCGACCTCGCCCAGCACTCGACGGGCCAGCCGGATCTCGCCGATCAGGTTCTCGGCGTACGTCTCCTGCGAGGCCACCGCCCCCGAGGAGCGCAGCTCGGTGGCGGTGTACGTGTTGAAGTCGCAGTAGCCGCAGCGGGTGGCGCAGTACGGCACGTGCAGGTAGAAGCCGAACGGCCGCTCGCCCAGCCCCGTCAGGGCGTGGGCGGGCAGGGAACCGTCGGACGGCACGGGTTCGCCGTCGGGGAGTGCGGAGGGCATGCGTCCATTGTCCGGTACGGCCGGGGCATGCTGCACCGGCCGTACCGGACCGCGGGACTCACGCCTCGTTGGCCCCCGCGTACATCTCGGTGACCGCGTCGGCGTAGGTGCGCTCGACGACCGGCCGCTTGATCTTGAGGCTCGGGGTCAGCTCGCCGTGCTCGATGTCCAGGTCGCGCGGGAGGAGGGTGAACTTCTTGATCGTCTGCCAGCGCTGAAGATCGGTGTTGAGCCGCTTCACGAAGCCCTCGATCAGCGCGTGCACCTCCGGCGCCGCGACCACCTCGGCGTACGTCTTGGCGGTCAGGCCCTTCTCCGCCGCCCACGGCATGATCACCGTCTCGTCCAGCGAGATCAGCGCGGTGCAGAAGTTGCGCCCGTTGCCGATCACCAGGATGTTGCTGACGAACGGGCAGATCGCCTTGAACTTGCCCTCGACCTCGCTGGGCGCGACGTACTTGCCGCCCGAGGTCTTGAACATGTCCTTCTTGCGGTCGGTGATCCGGACGTAGCCGTCCTTGTCGACCTCGCCGATGTCGCCGGTGTGGAACCAGCCGTCCGGCTCCAGCACCTCCGCGGTCTGCTCGGGCAGGTCGTGGTAGCCGCGCATCACGCCGGGGCCGCGCAGCAGGATCTCGCCGTCCTCGGCGATCCGGACCTCGGTGCCCGGCAGCGGCATGCCGCAGGTGCCGATCCGGATGTCCTCGGCGCGGTTGACCGTGGAGCCGGCGCTGGTCTCGGTGAGCCCGTAGCCCTCCAGGATCGGCACGCCGGCGCCCAGGAAGAAGTAGCCGATGTCCGGGGTCAGCGCGGCGCTGCCGGAGACCGAGCCGCGCAGCCGGCCGCCGAACGCGGCACGGATCTTGGCGTACACCAGCTTGTCGGCGACCGCGTGCTGGAGCTTGAGCGCGAACGGCGCGCTGTCGCGGCCGGTGGCGATCCGGTTCTCCTGGGTGGTGCGGGCGTAGTCGCGGGCCACCTGGGCAGCCCAGAGGAAGATCTTGTACTTGGCGCCGCCCTCGGCTCTGGCCCGACCGGCGATGCCGTTGTAGACCTTCTCGAAGATCCGCGGCGCCGAGGCCATCAGGGTGGGGCGGATGACCGGCAGGTTGTGGATGATCCGGTCCACCCGGCCGTCCACCGCCATCACGTGACCGGTGGCGATCTGGCCGGAGATCAGCGTCTTGCCGAAGACGTGCGAGAGCGGCAGCCACATGAACTGGAGGTCCTCCGAGCGCAGCAGCCCGCTCTCCTGCTGGGCCAGCCCCTCGTACGCCCAGCAGTCGTGCACCAGGCGGACGCCCTTGGGCCGGCCGGTGGTGCCGGAGGTGTAGATGAGCGTCGCCAGCTGCTCGCGGTCCAACGCGGCGACCGCCTGGTCCACCGCGTCCGGGTGCTCCTTGAGGTAGCCGGCGCCGCGCTCCTCCAGCTCGGCCAGGGTGAGCACCTCCAGCCCCTCGGGGGCGGGGCGCTCGGCGGGAGCGTCGAAGAGGATCACGTGGCCCAGCTCGGGCAGCTGGTCGCGCTGGGCGATCACCTTGGCCAGCTGGACGGCGTTCTCGGCGAAGAGCGCCTTGCTGGCGGAGTTCGCGAGAATGAAGGCCGTCTCGTCGGCGTTGGTGCTCGGGTAGACGGTGGTAGTCGCGGAACCGGCACACATGTTGCCCAGGTCTGCGATGATCCACTCGACCCGGGTGGAGGAGGCGATCGCGACCCGGTCCTCGGCGCGGACGCCAAGGGCCATCAGGCCGGCCGCCACGTTCCTGACCCGTACGGCCGTCTGGGCCCAGGTCAGTGAACGCCACTGCTCGGCGCCGGGCGTGCTGTCCGCCGCGTGCTCGTCCACTGGCACGGGGAACCGGTATGCCTCGGCGTTCGGGGTGGCCTCTACCCTGCTGAGGAAGAGGTGTGCCACTGAGGCTGGGCGGCCGGCGATCTTGTCGGAGCCGATAACGGACTGCGCTGAACTCAACGAGACCTCCGGGGGACCAGGTGGCCGAGGGTGAACGTCGAGCGGAGGTGGTGGGGGCCGCCCGACGGGCTTGTTAACTGGCTGGTAACTAGACAGGCGCCAGCCTAGGGGCTAAAAGGCTGCTGCGTAAGAGGGGTGAGGTGTCTGGCACGACATGCCGACCCCAGTGCAGTCGACAGCACGACTCAAGGCGGCCGGGACACGGTAATACCGTCCGGCGGCCGGATGGAAGACCGAAAATAGGGATGCGAATCCCCCTGCCGACAATGAGAGTGTCCGAGTGCTGATCCGACTTCTCAGGGCCCATCTCAGGCCCTACACCAAACCGATCGTCCTGCTGGTCCTTCTCCAGCTCATCTCGACCATCGGCAACCTGTACCTGCCGACACTCAATGCCGACATCATCGACAAGGGCGTGCTCGCCGGCAACACCGGCTACATCATGCGGACCGGCGGGGTGATGATCGCCGTCACCATCGCGCAGGCGCTCTGCTCGATCGGCGCGGTCTACTTCGGCGCCCGCACCGCGATGGCGATCGGCCGGGACATCCGGGCCACGGTCTTCGACCGGGTGCAGAGCTTCTCCGCCCGCGAGCTCGGGCAGTTCGGCGCCCCCTCGCTGATCACCCGCACCACCAACGACGTCCAGCAGGTCCAGATGCTGACCCTGATGACGTTCACCCTGATGGTGGCCGCGCCGATCATGTGCGTCGGCGGCATCATCATGGCGCTCAACCAGGACGTCCCGCTCTCCGGCCTGCTGATCGTGGTGGTGCCGGTCCTCGGCGTCATCGTGACGCTGCTGGTCCGCCGCCTGCGCCCGCAGTTCCGCAGCATGCAGCAGCGGATCGACAAGGTGAACCGGATCCTGCGCGAGCAGATCACCGGTATCCGGGTGATCCGGGCCTTCGTCAAGGACGGCCACGAGCAGGCCCGCTTCGGCGAGGCCAACGACGAGCTGACGGACGCCTCGCTGCGGGTCGGCCGCCTGCTGGCCCTGATGTTCCCCTCCGTGATGATGGTCGTGAACATCTCCAGCGTCGCCGTGCTCTGGTTCGGCGCGCACCGGATCGCCGACGGCGGGATGCAGGTCGGCGCCCTGACGGCGTTCCTCTCCTACCTGATGCAGATCCTGATGAGCGTCATGATGGCCACCTTCATGTTCATGATGGTGCCGCGTGCCGAGGTCTGCGCCGAGCGGATCATGGAGGTGCTCTCCACCGACTCCAGCGTGGTCCCGCCGTCCGCTCCGGTCACCGAGATGCGCGAGCACGGCCAACTGGAGCTGCGCGGCGTCGAGTTCCGCTTCCCTGGCGCCGAGTCGCCGGTGCTGCGCGGTATCGACGTCGACGCGCGGCCCGGCCAGACCACCGCCGTCATCGGCAGCACCGGCAGCGGCAAGAGCACGCTGCTCGGCCTGATCCCGCGGCTCTTCGACGCGACCGGCGGCGAGGTGCTGGTGAACGGCGTGAACGTCCGCGAACTCGACCCCGCGCTGCTCGCCGAGACCGTCGGCCTGGTCCCGCAGAAGCCGTACCTGTTCTCCGGCACGGTGGCCAGCAACCTGCGCTACGGCCGGCCGGACGCCACCGACGAGGAGCTCTGGAAGGCGCTGGAGACCGCGCAGGCCAAGGACTTCGTCGAGAAGTTGGACGGCGGCCTGGAGGCCTCGATCGCCCAGGGCGGCAGCAACGTCTCGGGCGGTCAGCGTCAGCGCCTGGCCATCGCCCGTGCGCTGGTCCGCCAGCCGCAGGTCTACCTCTTCGACGACTCCTTCTCGGCGCTCGACTACGCGACCGACGCCAGGCTCCGCAAGGCGCTGGCCCGGGAGACGGCCGAGGCCACGGTGCTGATCGTGGCGCAGCGGGTCAGCACGATCCGCGACGCCGATCGGATCATCGTCCTGGACGAGGGCACGGTGGTCGGCAGCGGAACGCACCACGAGCTGATGGCCGACAACCCGACATACCGGGAGATCGTGCTCTCCCAGCTCACCGAGCAGGAGGCGGCGTGACCACCCCGAAGACCTCGACCACCGCGAAACCCGCCGTGGTCAACGCCTCCGCGGAGGCAGCCGCCCGCCGCGGGCCGGCCGGCCCAGGCCGCTTCATGGGCGGCCAGGCGGCCGAGAAGTCGATGGACTTCAAGGGCTCCGGCAAGCGGATGCTGGGGATGCTCAAGCGCGAACGGGCCGCGCTCAGCGGAGTCATCGCGCTGGGCACGCTCAGCGTCGGCTGCGCGGTGATCGGGCCCAAGATCCTCGGCCAGGCCACCGACCTGATCGTCAAGGGGGCGACCGGCGGGAGATTCCCGGCCGGCCTGACGCACGCCCAGGTGATCGCCGAGGTCCGCCAGAAGAGCGGCGACCACCTCGCCAGTGTGCTCAACGCGATCGACTTCACACCCGGCCGGGGCATCGACTTCGGCGCCATCGGCACCGTCCTGCTCTGGGTGCTGGCCATCTACGTCGCCTCCGGCCTCTTCGGCATCCTGCAGGGGCGGCTGGCGGCCGGCGCGATCAACCGCACGGTCAACCGGCTGCGCACGGACGTGGACACCAAGCTCTCCCGGCTGCCGCTGAGCTACTTCGACAAGCAGTCGCGCGGCGAGGTGCTCAGCCGGGTCACCAACGACATCGACAACATCGGCCAGTCCATGCAGCAGACCATGGGCCAGGTGGTGAACTCGCTGCTCACCATCATCGGTGTGCTGGCGATGATGTTCTGGATCTCCTGGATACTCGCGCTCATCGCGCTGATCTCGGTGCCCATCTCGGTGGTCGTCGCGGCCCGGGTCGGCAAGCGGGCCCAGCCGCAGTTCGTCGCGCAGTGGAAGACCACCGGCAAGCTGAACGGCCACATCGAGGAGATGTACACCGGCCACGCGCTGGTGAAGGTCTTCGGCCGGCAGAAGGAGGCCGCCGAGACCTTCCGCCAGGAGAACGAGGCGCTCTACGCCGCAGGCTTCAAGGCGCAGTTCATCTCCGGGACGATCCAGCCCGCGATGATGCTGATCAGCAACCTCAACTACGTGCTGGTCGCGGTGGTCGGCGGCCTGCGGGTGGCCAGCGGCGCGCTGTCGATCGGTGACGTGCAGGCGTTCATCCAGTACTCGCGGCAGTTCAGCCAGCCGCTCACCCAGGTCGCCTCGATGGCCAACCTGGTGCAGTCCGGCGTCGCCTCGGCGGAGCGGGTCTTCGAGCTGCTGGACGCCGAGGAGCAGTCCGCCGACCCGCTGCACCCCGAGCGGCCGGCCGAACTGCGCGGCCTGGTGGCCTTCGAGGACGTGGCCTTCCGCTACGACCCGGACAAGCCGCTGATCGAGGACCTGTCGCTGAAGGTCGAGCCCGGCCACACGGTGGCGATCGTCGGTCCGACCGGGGCCGGCAAGACCACCATGGTCAACCTGCTGATGCGGTTCTACGAGGTCAGCGGCGGCCGGATCACCCTGGACGGGGTGGACATCGCCGCGATGTCCCGCGAGGAACTGCGCTCCGGCATCGGCATGGTGCTCCAGGACACCTGGCTGTTCGGCGGCTCCATCGCCGACAACATCGCGTACGGGTCGGTGGGTGCAACGCGTGAGCAGGTGATCGAAGCGGCGAAGGCCGCGCACGTCGACCGGTTCGTCCGCACCCTGCCGGACGGCTACGACACGGTGATCGACGACGAGGGCACCAACGTCAGCGCGGGCGAGAAGCAGCTGATCACGATCGCCCGGGCGTTCCTCGCCCAGCCGAGCATCCTGGTCCTGGACGAGGCCACCAGCTCGGTGGACACCCGTACCGAGGTGCTCATCCAGCGGGCCATGGCCACCCTGCGCACCGGCCGGACCAGCTTCGTCATCGCCCACCGGCTCTCCACCATCCGGGACGCCGACGTGATCCTGGTGATGGAGAACGGCGCGATCGTCGAGCAGGGCTCGCACGACGAGCTGATCGCCGCCGAGGGCGCGTACGCCAAGCTCTACCAGGCGCAGTTCGCCGAGGCCGTCGCCGAGACGGGCTGAACCGCACCGCACACGCCGAAGGCCACCACCCGCTGCGGGTGGTGGCCTTCGGTGTACCAGGTGCGCCTACTTCTTGGCGTCCTTGGGAGCGTCCGCGTCCGTCGACAGCGCGGCGATGAAGGCCTCCTGCGGGACCTCCACGCGGCCGACCATCTTCATCCGCTTCTTGCCCTCCTTCTGCTTCTCCAGCAGCTTCCGCTTACGGGAGATGTCACCGCCGTAGCACTTGGCGAGGACGTCCTTGCGGATCGCGCGGACCGTCTCACGGGCGATCACCCGCGAGCCGATCGCGGCCTGGATCGGCACCTCGAACTGCTGGCGCGGGATCAGCTTCTGGAGCTTGCCGGCCATCATGACGCCGTAGTTGTAGGCCTTGTCCTTGTGCACGATGGCGGAGAAGGCGTCCACGGCGTCACCGTGCAGCAGGATGTCGACCTTGACCAGGTCGGCGGTCTGCTCGCCGATCGGCTCGTAGTCGAAGGAACCGTAGCCGCGGGTCTTGGACTTCAGGATGTCGAAGAAGTCGAAGACGATCTCGGCGAGCGGCAGGGTGTAGCGCAGCTCCACCCGCTCCTCGGAGAGGTAGTCCATGCCCTGCATGTTGCCGCGGCGGCCCTGGCAGAGCTCCATGACGGCGCCGACGAACTCGTTCGGCACCAGGATGGACCCGCGCACCACCGGCTCGTGCACCTCGGCGATCTTGCCGCTGGGGAACTCGCTCGGGTTGGTGACGGTGTGCTCGGAGCCGTCCTCCATCACCACGCGGTAGACCACGTTGGGGGCGGTGGAGATCAGGTCGAGGTTGAACTCGCGCTCCAGGCGCTCCCGGACGATCTCCAGGTGCAGCAGCCCGAGGAATCCGCAGCGGTAGCCGAAGCCCAGCGCGACCGAGGTCTCCGGCTCGAACACCAGGGCGGCGTCGTTGAGCTGGAGCTTGTCGAGGGCGTCGCGCAGCAGCGGGTAGTCGCTGCCGTCCAGCGGGTAGAGGCCGGAGAAGACCATCGGACGCGGGTCCTTGTAGCCGCCCAGCGCCTCGGTCGCACCCTTGTGCATCGAGGTGATGGTGTCACCGACCTTGGACTGCCGGACGTCCTTCACACCGGTGATGATGTAGCCCACCTCGCCGACGCCCAGGCCGTCGGAGACCCGCGGCTCGGGCGAGATGACGCCGATCTCCAGCAGCTCGTGCGTCGCGCCCGTGGACATCATCTGGATGCGCTCGCGCTTGGTGAGCTCGCCGTCGACCACACGGACGTAGGTGACCACGCCGCGGTAGGTGTCGTAGACCGAGTCGAAGATCATCGCGCGGGCCGGGGCGTTCTTGACGCCGACCGGGGCCGGGACCTTCGCCACCACGTGGTCCAGCAGGTCCTCGACGCCCAGGCCGCTCTTGGCGCTGACGCGCAGGACGTCCTCCGGCTCGCAGCCGATGATGTGCGCGATCTCGGCGGCGTACTTCTCGGGCTGGGCGGCCGGCAGGTCGATCTTGTTGAGAACCGGGATGATCGTGAGGTTGTTCTCCAGCGCCAGGTACAGGTTGGCGAGGGTCTGCGCCTCGATGCCCTGCGCGGCGTCGACCACCAGGATGGTGCCCTCACAGGCCGCCAGCGAACGGGACACCTCGTACGTGAAGTCGACGTGGCCGGGCGTGTCGATCATGTTGAGGATGTGGGTCGTGCCCACGTTGTCGCCGGTCTTCGGCGCCCACGGGAGGCGGACCGCCTGCGACTTGATGGTGATTCCGCGCTCGCGCTCGATGTCCATCCGGTCGAGGTACTGGGCACGCATCTGCCGCGGGTCGACGACGCCGGTGATCTGCAGCATGCGGTCGGCGAGGGTGGACTTGCCGTGGTCGATGTGGGCGATGATGCAGAAGTTGCGGATCAGCGCCGGGTCGGTACGGCTGGGCTGTGGCACGTTCGTAGGGGTCGCGGGCACCTTGGTCCGATTCTCCGTTGCTCCGGGGGCCGGGTGCTCGCCCCGTCTTCGACAACAGAAGGAGCCGCTTCCCGGGGACCGGACGGTCTCGTCCGATCGACATGGCTGCCACCATCCTCCCACGAGCCCGCCCGACTGCGGCGTCCAGCTCTTCCCCACCCTGCCGCGGGCACCGTAGGGTGCAGCTCATGATCTTGGAAAGCGCTCTGTTGGACGTGCTGCCCGGCCAGGAGGACGAGTTCCTCGCCGCGTTCGCCGAGGCCAAACCACTGATCGCGGGCCGTCCCGGGTTCCACGGGCTGGAACTGCGGCGCTGCCTGGACGAGGGGCGCGGCTCGCGCTTCCTGCTGCAGGTGCGGTGGGAGAAGTTGACCGACCACACCGAGGGATTCCGCCGCTCCGCGCAGTACGAGCGGTGGCGCGAGCTGCTGCACCGCTTCTACGCGCCGTTTCCCGAGGTCGAGCACTACGGCGAACCGGTCCACCGGGCCTGACCGGTTTGGGGCGGGTGCGAGGCCCCTGGTACCGTAGGTCGCTGCACCTCACCTCGGCATGCCCTCTCAGCAGGTTCGGGGTGGCGGGTGCATCCGAGTTCAGACCGAATAGACAAGACTGAGGCTCCTTCGTGGCGAACATCAAGTCCCAGATCAAGCGCAACAAGACCAACGAGAAGGCGCGCCTGCGCAACAAGGCCGTCAAGTCCTCGCTGAAGACCGCTGTGCGCAAGGCCCGCGAGGCCGCTGCCGCCGGTGACGTCGAGAAGGCCACCGTGCTGGCCCGCGCCGCCTCCAAGGCCCTCGACAAGGCCGTCAGCAAGGGTGTCATCCACAAGAACCAGGCCGCCAACAAGAAGTCGGCGATCACCAAGCGCGTCTCCGTCTCGGCCTGATTTCAGCCTTTCAGCCTTACCCCCCTCGGGTGATACCGGCCCTCTACCCGGAGCCCTGAGGCGCACGACACGTACCGCACGCGGCCTGCGTTCGCCACGCGGGTGCGGTGCACACAGCAGAGCGGCAGGCGCCGCGGCAGCCCCTTCGGGGGACGGCCGCGGCGCCTGTCGGCGTTTCGGGGGCGGTCGCAGGCGTTTCGGGGGACGGCAGGGGGCGGCTATCGTCTGTGCCACGCTCCGTCCGGTTTCGTCACGCTCCGCTGCCCCCACCGCCCCTGGGACACCCATGTCGACGTCGCACCAGACCACCCGCGGCTACGGATTCCCGCAGCCGCCGCCCGCACCTGCTCCGGTGCCTCATCCCGCTCCCGTACCCGGGAGGGGAAGTCGGCTGCTGCGGCGGTCGTTCTGGGGGTTCGCCGGCGCGGTGCTCGCCTCGGTGGTCTGGACGGCCGCGCTGTGGACCGTGCCGTCGATGGTCAGCACAGCCTCCTCGCCCCTGCCGGTGGGGAGCTACCGGACCACCGACGACCTGTGCAGCGCGGCGACGTTCAGCCGGTTCGGCCAGCTCTACCCGGTGGCCTCCGGTACGGCGTACCACTACACGACCCGCAACCGCGCGCTCGACGACATGTACTGCAGCCAGTACCTCAAGCGCAGCGCCAACGACAGCGGCTACATCACGCTGTCGATGGAGGTCCAGCTGCACCGGGCGGTGAGCGCGGCGCCCGAGTTCGAGGCCCAGCGCAGCGGCTTCGACCAGCGCAGGTTCCAGGTCAGCGACGTCCCCGAGCTGGGTGACGAGGCGTTCGTCGGCTACCTCGACGACCAGAGCGGAGCGGACCGGACCCGGCACTACCTGACGCAGACCCTCTACGTCCGGGACGGCGCGCTCACCTGCTACCTGAACTGGTCCGGCTCGTACCAGGAGGGCAAGGAGAGCGCGCCGGACCGCGACGGCATCCGGCAGGCCCTGGTGATCGACACCCGCGACGCGCTGCGCGCGCTGGGCGAGCGCTGACGGCCTCCGCCCTCAGTACTGGCGGGCTCCCGAGCGGGCGGCTCGGGCCACCGCGACGACGGCTCGCTCCAGCGCGTACGCCGGGTCGTCGGAGCCGCCCTTGACGGCGGCGTCGGCCAGCGCGATCGCGGTCAGCGCGGTGGCGACGGCGTCGCCCGTCCAACCGCGCATCTGCTGGCGCACCCGGTCCACCTTCCAGGGCGGCATGCCCAGCTCGCGGGCGAGGTCGCCCGGGCGCATCGACCGGTCGGCGGTGGCCAGCCGGCCGATGCCGCGCACCCCTGCGGCCAGCGCGTAGGTGATGCCGGTGGGCGGCTGACCCACGGCCAGCGCCCAGCGCAGCCGCTCCAGGGCCTCCGCGGCCCGGCCGGTCACCGCGAAGTCCGCGACCTCGAAGCCGGTCGCCTCGGCGCGGCCGCTGTAGTAGCGGGCGACCACCCGCTCGTCGATCGTCCCCTCGACGTCGGAGGTGAGCTGGTTGCAGGCGGCGGCCAGCTCCCGCAGGTCGCCGCCGAGCGCGTCCAGCAGCGCCTGGCAGGCCTCGGGGCTGGCGGACCGGCCCAGGTTCTTGAACTCGCCGCGTACGAAGGCGATCCGCTCCCCCGCCTTGGTCAGCTTCGGGCACGCGACCTCGCGGCCACCCGCCTTGCGGGCGGCGTCCAGCAGGCCCTTGCCCTTGACTCCCCCGGCATGCACCAGCACCATGATCACTTCTTCGACCGGGGAGTCGAGGTAGGCCTTGACCTCCTTGACCGAATCGGCACCGAGATCCTGGGCGGCACGAACCACGATCACCTTGCGCTCGGCGAAGAGCGAGGGAGTGGTGAGCTCGGCGAGGCTGCCCGGCTGGAGGGCGCCCGGAGCGACATCGCGGACGTCCGTGTCCGGGTCGGCCGCCCGCGCCGCGGCCACCACCTGGGCGACCGCGCGGTCGAGCAGCAGCTCCTCCTGGCCGACCGCGAGGGTCAGCGGGGCGAGCAGGTCATCGGGTGCACTCTTCCTGGCCATCGCCCACCAGCATCCCACGGGCCACCGACAGGCCCGCCCCGCGAGCAGCCACAATGGAGCGGTGACCGACCACGACATCGATGACCGGCCCGTGACCACCGGGCGCCAGCTGCTCGTCCTCGCCGACCGCGACGCGGCCGAAGCCGTAGCGGCCGACCTCGCCATCCGCCGCCCGGAGCTGGGCACTCCCGAACTCGTCCGCGACGCCCTGGCCGGCGAGGACGACGCCGAGGACGCCCAGTGGCTGGTCGTCCTGGAACCCCCGGCCGCGGGCTGGGACGGCGCCCTCCTCGCGGACGTCGACGCCGCGGTGGCCGACCAGGACGGCTGGCGCGAGGACGCCTGAGCGGCGGGGTACGGATCAGGCGTGGCGGGCGACCGGCTCCAGGTACAGGGTGTCCGTGCCGCCGGCGTCCGCGCCCGTGGCCAAAGGCTCGCCCGGCCAGGTCATCTTGGTCGAGTGGGTCTCCCCGGGCGGGGTGATCGTCATGGTGGTCACCGTGGCACCGGGGTGGCCCTTGGGGCTGCTGCGGTACCAGATGGTGAACATGGCGTCCTGCGACTTGGCGAGGGTGACGGCGCTCGGCTGGTTCCGGCCGCGCGGCACCGACGTGGCTCCCAGGCTGGTGGCCAGGTCGACCCCGGCGAAGCCGTCCAGGGTGCAGGTGTTGCCCTTGTTGTAGAACGACACGGTGACCGACGCCATGTCCTGCGACGGCGGCGTGGCGTTGCCCGCGGAGACGTCCGTGATCAGGTTGTCCGTGGCGCAGGCGGCGGTCGCCGCCGTGCCCCCAGCGGCAGGGGTCTTGGAACCCGTACTGCCCGAGGACGGCGTCTTGGACCCGGCGCCACCCGAGGACGAGCCCGTGGTGCCGGAGGACGAGCCGCCACCGGTGCCACCGGGAGCCTTGGCGCTGCTCGGCGCCGACGCCGAGGGACTGCCGCCCGTGCTGGCCGACACGGTGACGTCGTCCTGACAGGCGGTCAGCGCCAGCCCTGTCACGACCAGCATCGCACTTGCCGCCAGGGCACGCTGAACACGCATCTGAAGATCTCCCGAGAGTGGTGAATCGCGGCTCCCCGCCGCGATCACCAGAAGCGTCACACAGGCGATCATGGTCGTCCAGCCTATGACGGCTGTGGGGACAGAGCTGTGACGGTGTCTCGGTCCTGTCCCAGAACAGCGGCCCGATCCCCTGCCGCACCGGCCTCCTCCGCCTGGTGATGCGCAGCATCGCCGTGGTGGTGTCCGGGGGATTGTCGGGGGTGTCGGGGTGGGGGTGGACGAGGGCGCGCAGGGTTTGGGGGGTGTCGCCGAGGACAGCGATGTCGCCGGAGTGGTCGGTGCGCAGGACGGTGGCGCCCAGGGTGCGCAGGTGGTCGACCGTGCGGGCGGCGGGGTGTCCGTAGGGGTTGCCGCGGCCCACGGAGATGAGGGCCAGCCGGGGGCGCAGGGCTGTGGCGAGGTCCCAGTCCTGGTTGGCTGAGCCGTGGTGGGCGACCTTGAGGACGTCCACCGGGCCCGGGCGGGCGCGGTTCAGCAGCGCGGCCTGCGCGGCCGGCTCCAGGTCGCCCAGCAGGGCGAACCGCAGCCGGCCCGCCGTGACCAGCAGCGAGACGCTGGCGTTGTTCGGCCCAGGGGTGTCGAACCCCAGCGGACCGGCCGGCCACAACACGTCCCAGGACAGGCCAGGACCCGCACTGCGATGCTCCCCCGCAACCGCCCGCAGCAACGGCACATGCGCCGTCGCCGCCCACCCCAACACCCGGGCCTCCTCCCCCGGCGGCGCGTCCAAGGTCGTCGTCTCGATCGCCCCCACCGCCCGACCGCGCAGCACCCCGGGCAGACCCTCACTGTGATCCGCGTGGAAGTGCGTGAGCACCACCAACGCGACCCGGGTGATCCCCAGATCCCGCAGACAGCCGTCCGCCGCCACCGGATCCGGCCCCGCGTCCACCACCACCGCCGTGTCCGGCGCCTCGTCACCCGTGCCCCGAACCGGCAGAACCAGCAGATCCCCCTGACCGACCGAGCACATGACGAGCCGCCAGCCGACCGGCGGCCAGCCCGTCGCCATGCGCACCAGCGGGGGTGGGCGCAGCAGGAGCAGGGAGACCGCGACGACAAGGAGCGCCGGGATGAGCAGCCGACGGCGACGGGCGGGGCGCGGAGCGGGCGACTGGAGGAGGGAGGAGACGGGCGGCTCGGGGGTGGCCCCGGCGGGAGCGGTCGGGGCGGTGGGTGGGCGGCGGAAGAGCAGCGGCACACCGGTGACGGCGGCCACGACGGCGATCGCCAGCAGCACGACTCCGGGCCACCCGGGGGTCCAGGCGAGCTCGGCGCCCGGCACGGACGAACCGTAGCGGGCCACCCAGGCCAGCCACTGAGTCGGAACGCCTGCCAGACCCGCCAGCAGATGGGCGGCGGACATCGAGAACGGGGAGGCCAACAACGCCGCGAAACCGAGCAACGTGGCTGGTGCGACGGCGAGTTCGGCCAGCAGATTGCAGGGAATGCCCACCAGGCTCACCCGCGGCGCCAGCAGGATCGTCGCCGGTGCGCAGAGCGCCTGAGCGGCGGCGGCCGCCGCCAGACCGCCGGCGAGATGGTGCGGCCAGCCGCGCTCGTGCAGGACCGCCGTCCAGCGCCGACCCAGCGTCAGCAGACCCATGGTGGCGAGGACCGAGAGCAGGAACCCGTACGAGCGGGTCAGGTACGGGTCGGCCAGCACCAGGACCAGCGCCGCGCCGGCCAGGGCGGGAACGGCCTGCCGAGGTCGGCCGGTGGCCAGCGCGAGCAGGCTGACCAAGCCCGTCGCGGCGGCTCGGAGCACACTGGGGTCGGGGCGGCAGAGGGTGACGAAGGCCAGCGTCAGGACTGCTCCGAGCAGCGCCGCGACGCGCAAGGGGACGCCCAACAGGGCTGCCAGACCACCGCGTTCGGCTGTACCGGCGCGGCCGGGGGCACCCAGCAGGACAGCCAGGATGATGGAGAGATTGGCTCCGCTGACCGCGGTCAGGTGGACCAGGTCGGTGACCTGGAAGGCCTCGTCCAGCTCATCCGGGACGGCGGAGGTGTCGCCGACGACCAGGCCGGGCAGCAGCGCCCGTGCGTCCGGCGACAGTTGGTCGCAGGCCTGCCGCAGGCCGCTGCGCAGCCGGCCGGCCAACCGCTGGACGGCGCTCGCCTGCGCCAGGACGCGGGGCGACTCCTCCGCGAGCAGCGTGGCGCCGGTGTCGCTGCTCCGCCCGGACTGCGGCAGAACGCGAACTCCGGCGGCAACCCGGGCGGAGGGCAGCAGGTCCTGCCAGCCCGCCGCGTCGCGGGCGCGGACGATGACGGTGACGGGCGTGCGGGTCCGTGTTGTCACGGAGGTGGGGTGCGAGGTCGGGGTCGGGGTCGGGGTGGGGGCGGGGGTGGTCGACGGGATGGTGACGCGGTCGGCGGTGGCATCGATGGTCAGCAGGTCCTGACCGGGGGTGGAACCGCTGGCCCGGGAGGTGTGGCTGTGCGGGTCGCCCGTGATCGTGAGTTCCACCTCGACGCCTCGGGCGGGCGAGGCTGCGCGGCCGGGCGAGGCTGCGCGCGCCAGCGCGGGGAGCGGGCCGCGGTGGAGGTCCGCGGTCTGCAGCACCGTGCAGACCGTGGACGCCGCGCCGGTCAGCAGGACGGCGGCAGCCACCGCCAGCGCGGCCGCCGCACCGCCCGTCCGACGGGAGTGGCACCGACCGAGCAGCAGGACACCGGCGACCACGGCGGCCAGCGCGGCCCCGCCCAGCAGCAGCGGCGCGTACCGGGGGTCGGCGTCGAGCAGCAGGGCCGCAACGAGCCAGGCCGCGAGGGTGGGCAGCAGCAGGCGGAGATCGAGGACGTCCCGACGACGGGCTGACGCGTCATCAGTGCCTCGGGTGAGCTGGGACACTGCGGCCACCCCCTTCGCTCGGGCTCACAACGTGAGTAGTGGTTTCAGCTCGGCGAACTTCCGTGCGCCGATCCCGCTGATCTGTCGGAGCTGGTCCAGGGAGCGGAAGCCGGCGTGGGAACCGCGGAAGTCGATGATGTGCTGGGCGAGAACCGGACCGATGCCGGGCAGGGCGTCGAGCTGCTCCCAGGTCGCGCGGTTGAGGCTGACCGGCGCCTGCGGAGCGGGCGTCGCGGCATGCCCGGCGGGTGGCGCCGGTGCGCCCACCAGGATCTGCTCACCGTCGACCAGGATCCGCGCGAGGTTGAGCTCGTCGGTGTCCACCCCCGGCTGGGCTCCCCCGGCGGCCTGGACCGCGTCGGCCACCCGGGACCCGCCCGGCAGCGAGCGGAGCCCGGGATGCGCGACCTTGCCCGCTACGTCGACCACCACGGCGGGGGCCTGCTGTGCCGAGGCGTCCGGCGCACCGGCGGCCGCGGCCGGCACGGTGGCAGCCGCCGGTGCGAGGGGCAGCGTGCCGGCCTGGGCGACGGCGGACCTCGGAGCCCCGGCCGTCGCGGTGGAGGCCGCCGGCACGGCGACCGCCTGCGGGCGACCGAACCAGAAGTGCTGGACGGCGTAGGCCACCGCGAGCAGCAGGAGCACGCTGAGGCCGAGGACGGCTCTTCGGTCCACCCAGAGCAGCGAGTGCAGACCCGACGGCAGGCGGAACCGGAACCGGAACCGGGAAGCGGCACGGGGAGGGGTGGTGGAGGCGGAGGGATCTGATCCGACGTCAGCCTCCGGTGGGAGGGGAGGGGGAGCAGCGGCCGGATCGGCTCGGCGGTGGTCGCGGCGGCGCCCGTAGCCGCGCGGCCAGTCCACCGGCAGATCCTTGGCAGACAAGTCGGTGGCGGCCAGGTCGGCGGCAGACAGGTCAGCGGCAGACAGGTCAGCGGCCGACCTGGCCAGGCAGGGCTTCGCCTCGGCGGGTCGGTCGGTGATCGGCTGGTCGGTCACCGCGAAGAGGTGGTTCAGCCGGTGCCGGGCAAGGTCGGTGCTCGTCGTGGTTCTCATGGGCACGACGGTAGGGACCCGAGAGCCCGTCGGCAGCAACGGCGAAATTCCTGTGGATAACCCGGCCCCTGTGGACAACGAACGTCCCCCGCATGGGCGAGTTTCAGCGCGGCGAGACCACCACGGCCAGCAGTCCCGGACCGACATGCGCGCCGATCACCGCGCCCACCTCCCCCACGTACAGGTCACGCAGCCCCGGCACCCGTTCCCGCAGGCGCTCCGCCAGCGGCTCCGCCCGCTCCTCGGCGGCCAGGTGATGGACCGTGATGTCCACCTCCGCCTGTCCGGCCTGCTCGACCGCGATCTCCTCCAGCCGCGCGATCGCCCGGGACGCCGTGCGGACCTTCTCCAGCGGTTCGATCCGTCCGCCGGAGAGGTGCAGCAGCGGCTTCACCGCGAGCGCGGAGCCGAGCAGCGCGCGTGCGGCACCGATCCGGCCGCCACGGCGCAGGTACTCGAGGGTGTCGACGTAGAAGAAGCCGCGCGAGGCACCGGCCCGGCGCTCGGCGGCCGCGACGACCTCGTCGAGCCCCCGGCCGGCGGCGGCGGCCTCGGCGGCGGCCAGGACGGCGTAGCCGAGCGCCATGCCGACCATCCGGCTGTCGACCACCCGGACCGGCAACTCGGCCTCGGCGGCAGCCAACCGGGCGGCCTCGCAGGTGCCGGACAGTTCCGCGGACAGGTGGAGGGAGACGACGCCCTCCGCGCCGGCCTCGGCCGCCGCGCGGTAGGCGGCGGCGAAGGTCTCGGGACCGGGCCGGGAGGTGGTCACCCGGCGCTTGGCGCGCAGCGCCTCCGCCACGTCCTTCGGGGAGATCTCCACGCCCTCGATCAGCACCTCGTCGCCCACCACCACGCTCAGCGGGACCGTCGCGATCCGGTGCCGGTCGACAGCGTCCTGGGGCAGGTAGGCCGTGGAATCGGTGACAATCGCGAGGTGGGCGGGCATGAGCCGGAGGTTACTCCCCGAACGTCACGGAGAACAGCGGAGCCCGAGCGAGGCACCTGCCCCGATCAGCCGGCGGAGGACCCGGGGCTGGGCTTGCGCAGGCGCTGGGCGAACCGGGTCAGCGGTTCGGCCAGGCCGAGCATCTCCTCAGCACTCAGCCGAGCGCCCGCCGCGGCGATGCCCGGCGCAGCGGCAGGACCGGCAGCGGCAGGACCAGAGGCGGCAGGACCGGCGGCGGAAGAAGCAGCGGCACCGGACGGAGCGTCAGCAGCCCCCGTGTCCCAGTGCCGCAGCGCGCCCGCCTCGCTCTCGCAGTCCTGGCTGAGCCTGGTCAGCTCGTCCTCCGCGAAGCGGTGCATCCGGTCCTGCGCCGCCCACCGCATCGACTCCGCGGAGTGCGTGATCCGCTCCGCCCGCTCGCGCAGCTCCGGCAGCTTCGCGCTGACCCGGCTCGACTCGGGCTCACGCTCCAGCATCCGCAGTTCGCGGTCCAGCTCGGCCGCGTGCGCGTCCAGCCGCCCGAGCAGCTGCAGCGCCTCGGCGAGCTGCCCGTCCCCGCCGACGCCGGCCTCCAGCACCTCCCGGGTGCCGCGCAGCGAGGTCCGCAGCGAGAGCCGGACGCCGGCGATCTGCCCGGCGGCGCCCGGCTTGGTGTAGGTCCGGGCCTTCAGCGTGACGTTCTCCACAGCCCGGCGGGCGTTGGTCTCGGTCCGCTCGACCGTCGCCGCCACCGCCTTGCCCGCCTTGACCGCCGCGACGATCAGGAGGGTCACGATGCCGATCCCGAACAGCACGACCAGTGCGATCACTGCGCCGATCGCTTCCATGGGGGTTGCCGCCTTCCACGCTTGCCGGTGCTGCCTCTGGTTCCCACGGTAGCCGTCCGGAGCGCCGCTGGGAGGGGGCAAGGGGCGGCCTGGCCCGGAGATCAGGGACAGCTCAGGGATGACCCCGAGGGAATCTGCGCGCAAACCGAAGGCCGGCCCCTGGACGCACCAGGGACCGGCCTCTCCACGGCTCTTCGACCGCTCTTCGTCAGCCGGTGACGATGTTCACCAGCTTCGGCGCACGCGCGATCACCTTGCGGATCGGCGCGTCACCGATCGCCGCGATCACGGCCGGGTCGGCCAGGGCCAGCGCCTCCAGCTCGGCGTCCGAGATCGAAGGGGCCACCTCCAGGCGGGCCTTGACCTTGCCCTTGATCTGCACGACGCAGGTGACCGACTCGTCGACCACGTACACCGGGTCTGCGACGGGGTAGTCGGCGTACACCAGCGACTCGGCGTGGCCCAGCTTGCGCCACAGCTCCTCGGCGATGTGCGGCGCCAGCGGCGCGACCAGCAGCACCAGCGGCTCGGCCACCTCACGCGGCGTGCTGCCGCGCTTGACCAGGTAGTTGTTCAGCTCGATGGCCTTGGCGACCGCCGTGTTGAAGCGCAGCCCGGACATGTCGCCGCGGATGCCGTCGATCGCCTTGTGCAGCGCGCGCAGCGTCGGCTCGTCGGCCGGCTCGTCGGTGACCACCAGCTCGCCGGTGGCCTCCGAGACCACGTTGCGCCACAGCCGCTGCAGGAAGCGGTACGAGCCGACCACCGCGCGGGTGTCCCACGGGCGCGAGACGTCCAGCGGGCCCATCGCCATCTCGTACAGGCGCAGCGTGTCGGCGCCGTACTCCTCGCAGATGGTGTCGGGCGCCACCGCGTTCTTCAGCGACTTGCCCATCTTGCCGGCCTCGCGCTTGACCGCTTCGCCCTGCCAGAAGTAGCCGCCGTCGCGCTCCTCGATCTCGGCGGCCGGGACCGGGAAGCCGCGCTCGTCGCGGTAGACGTCGGCGGTGATCATGCCCTGGTTGAACAGCTTGTGGAACGGCTCGACCGAGCTGACGTGGCCCAGGTCGTGCAGCACCTTGTGCCAGAAGCGCGCGTACAGCAGGTGCAGCACGGCGTGCTCGGCGCCGCCGACGTACAGGTCGACGCCACCGGCCGGCTTGGCCTCCGTCGGGCCCAGCCAGTACTGCTCGTTGGCCGGGTCGACCACCCGCTCGGTGTTGACCGGGTCGATGTAGCGCAGCTCGTACCAGCACGAACCCGCCCAGTTGGGCATGGTGTTGGTCTCACGGCGGTAGCTGCGCACGCCGTCGCCCAGGTCCAGCTCGACGTTGACCCAGGCCTCGTTGCGCGACAGCGGGGTCTTCGGCGAACTCGCCGCGTCGTACGGGTCGTAGGTGTGCGGCGAGTAGTCCTCCACCTCGGGGACCTCGACCGGCAGCATCGACTCGGGCAGCGCGTGCATCACGCCGTCCTCGTCGTAGACGATCGGGAACGGCTCGCCCCAGTACCGCTGGCGGCTGAACAGCCAGTCGCGCAGACGGAAGTTGACCGTTCCCTCGCCGATCCCGCGCTCGGTCAGCCAGGCCGTGGCCGCGGCCTTGGCCTCGACGACGCTCAGACCGTCCAGCGAGATGTCCGCGTTGGCCGAGTTGACGATCACCGAGTCGTAGGTGTCGAAGGCGTCGTCCCACTCGTGCGGGTCGGTACCGCGTCCGTCGGTCGGCTGCACCACGCAGCGCATCGGCAGCGAGAAGGCGGTGGCCATCGCGAAGTCGCGGTGGTCGTGTGCCGGTACGGCCATGATGGCGCCGGTGCCGTAGCCCATCAGCACGTAGTCGGCGATGAAGACCGGCACGCTCTCGCCGCTGACCGGGTTGGTCGCGTACGCGCCGGTGAAGACGCCGGTCTTGACCTTGGCCTCGACCTGGCGCTCGACGTCCGACTTGGCGGCGGCCGCGGCGCGGTAGACGGCGACGGCCTCGGCCGGGGTCGCGGCGCCGCCCTTCCAGTCCTCGTGCGTCTCGGCCGGCCAGGCGGCCGGGACGATCGAGTCGACCAGCTCGTGCTCGGGTGCCAGCACCATGTAGGTGGCGCCGAACAGGGTGTCGGGCCGGGTGGTGAAGACGGTGATCGCGGCGTCGGCGGAGACCGCGAAGTCGACCCGGGCGCCCTCGGAGCGGCCGATCCAGTTGCGCTGCTGCAGCTTGATGGCCTCGGGCCAGTCCAGCGGGTCCAGGTCGGCGATCAGCCGGTCGCCGTACGCGGTGATCCGCATCATCCACTGGCGCAGCTTGGACTTGAAGACCGGGAAGTTGCCGCGCTCGGAACGGCCGTCGGCGGTGACCTCCTCGTTGGCCAGCACGGTGCCCAGCCCGGGGCACCAGTTGACCGGGACCTCCTTGGAGTACGCCAGGCGGTACTCCCCCAGCACCTCGTCGCGCTCGGTGCCGGACAGCTCGGACCAGCCGCGCCCGTCCGGGGTGGGCCGCTCGCCGCTCTCGAACTGGGCGACCAGCTCGGCGATCGGGCGGGCCGTGGCGGCCTCGGCGTCGTACCAGGAGTTGAAGATCTGCAGGAAGATCCACTGGGTCCAGCGGTAGTACTCGGGGTCGATCGTGGAGATCGACCGGCGCGAGTCGTGGCCCAGGCCCAGCCGGCGCAGCTGCGAGCGCATGTTGGCGATGGCGGCCTCGGTGGAGATCCGCGGGTGCTCGCCGGTGGCCACCGCGTGCTGCTCGGCGGGCAGGCCGAAGGCGTCGTAGCCCAGCGTGTGCAGGACGTTGTGGCCGTTCATCCGCTGGTAGCGGGCGTAGACGTCGGTGGCGATGTAGCCCAGCGGGTGGCCGACGTGCAGGCCCGCGCCCGAGGGGTACGGGAACATGTCCATGATGAAGCTGTGCGGCTTCGCGCTCACCGAGCCGGCGCCCGCGGTGGCGTCGGACAGCGGACCGACCGGGTTGGGGGCGTTGAACGTCCCCTCCTTCTCCCAGACGTCCTGCCACCGTGACTCGATGTCAGCGGCCAGGGTGGATGAGTATCGGAACGGCTCGGTGGCGGCCTCGGCCGCGCCGGAGGCAGGTGTCGTCTCGCTCATGGTCCTTCAAGCTCCATCGATGTCAGATAGCGAATCGTCAGCCGGGCTGGACTGCCGGGAAGCTGCGGGGGAAATAAAAAAGCCCCTCGCAGGAGGGGACGCCACGCTGACTCCGGCGCGGCCCGAACGGGCGGCCGGTCCTGGTCAGCGCGGCCGGCTAAGGAGCAGGCGCACGGTTCGCATGGGGTCAGGGTACCGCAGGCGCACCCGGCAGGTGGCGAGCGGGCCGCGCCGCCCGCCACCTACCGCAGCTGTCAGACGCCTGCGCCGAGCCGCTCGTCGCGCAGCTCCGCCCACCGCAGCGAGTCGTGGATGCCCTCGGCGATGGAGTACTGCGGCGTCCAGTCCAGCAGCCGCAGCGCCCGGTCGCTGCGGGTGTAGGCCCCGGCCACGTCGCCCGGGCGCGCCTCGGCCTCGACCACCGCGACCGGGGTCTCGACCACGCTGTTGAAGGCCGCCACCAGCTCGTTCACCGTGGTGCCGGTACCGGTGCCGAGGTTGATCACGGACGACCGGGTCTCCCCCGCCAGCACCTCGTCGAACCGCCCGAGCGCCGCGACGTGCGCGGTCGCCAGGTCCCAGACGTGGATGTAGTCGCGGATCCCCGAGCCGTCCCGGGTGGCGTAGTCCGTCCCGGTGATCCGGAACGGGACGCCGTCCTCCTGCGCCTCGATCAGCTTGCCGAGCGCGAAGCTGGGCCGGCGCACCTGGAGTCCGGTGCGCATCTTCGGGTCGGCGCCGATCGGGTTGAAGTAGCGCAGCGAGAGGATCCGGATCGGCTGGGTGGCGGCGATGTCGGCGAACATCCCCTCGCAGACGGCCTTGGTGCGCGCGTACGGGCTCTGCGGGGCGATCGCCGAGTCCTCGTCGACGCTGAAGTCCTCGCCGGGCTGGTAGATCGAGCCCGAGGAGCTGAAGACCATCCGGCCGCAGCCGTTGCGCAGCAGGTGTCCCACGAAGTCCAGGCTCTTGGAGACGTTGGCCCGGTAGTAGCCCAGCGGGTCGCCGACGGAGTCCGGTACGACGATCAGCGCCGCGCAGTGCACGACCGCCTCGATGTCGGGGTGCTCGGCGAAGATCCGGTCGACCAGCGCGCCGTCGGCGATGTCGCCCTCGTAGAACGCGCGCCCCTCGGTGAACTCGCGGCGCCCGGTCACCAGGCTGTCCAGCACGACCGGGGTGATGCCCGCGTCCAGGCAGGCCGAACCGACGGTGCTGCCGATGAACCCGGCACCGCCGGAGATGAGTACCTTCATACCGAAAACGCTCCTTCGTGTCCGCCCGATGATCAGGCTTCGCCGGTCGAGCCTAGGCCGAGACTCCGTCCCGGGCGATCCACGCGGCGGGGAGGAAAGCTGAACACCCGTCAATTCACTTCCCCGGAAAGCCGGGAGGCGGTGTCGAAGTCCCGCAGGGCGCGGGCCACCCGGGCGGACTGCATGCCGGCGGCCAGTCGGCGGGCCCGGTCGGCGATCGGGGCGGCCTGCTCGTGGTCGCCGGTGCGGCGGTAGGAGTCGGCGAGGCGGACCATCAGCAGGGCCTTCGCCCGGGCCCGCTCGGGCGTCAGCTCGCGGACGGCCGAGGCGAGCAGGGCGCGGGCCCGCTCGTGGTCGCCGAGGAAGAGGTGGGCCTCGCCGACCATGCCCTCCAGGTCGGCCCGCTCCTGCCCCCTGTGCGGCGGGCGCTCGGAGGCCAGGGCCGCGAACGCCTGCTCGGCTGCCTGCTCCGCGCCCGCCCGCTCACCCCGGCGGCCGTACGCGCGGGCGATCCGCCCCAGCTGGAGCGCGCGTTCACCCGCGGTGAGCGAGCCCTCGGCGGCGCGCAGTGCGGTGTCGAGCATCGCCACGGCGTCCAGGCTGCGCCCGGCCGGCCCGTCGGTCGCCTGGACGGCCAGGCAGCCGACCACGCTCACCCCCAGCCGCGGGTCGCCCGAGACGTGGGCGGCGCGCAGCGCGGCGACGAAGGCGCGCTGCGCGCCGGCCTCGTTGCCCATGTCGTAGTCGGCCCAGCCGACCAGTCGGGCCAGCCGGCTCGCCGCACCGTAGAGCCCGCGCCCCAGCGGCTCGTCCCGGCCGTACGAGCCGAGCTCCAGCAGCTTCCCCACCATCGAGAGTTCGGCCTTGGCGGGGTTGAGCACCAGGCCGCCCCCGCAGGACTGCTCCAGCCGCCACTTGCTGTCGTGGCTGATCCGCAGGTCGGTCAGCTGCTCGGGGGCGATCCGCAGCGCCCCCTCGCCGCCGGTCACGGGCGGCGGCGGCGAGGCCCAGTGCCGGGCCGCCAGCGCCAGCTCGTCGCCGCGGAACAGGTCGGTCAGCCGGACCGGGGCGGCGTCGGCCGCCGCCTCGCGCAGCGCGGTCTGCGCGGTGTCGGCGGTCCAGGGGTCGGTGAGCAGCTGCGGCGAGAGGGCCTTGGCGCCGCGCCGGCTGCCCATCCGCCCCCACAGCTGCTGGTAGGTGACCGCGATCCCGACCGCGCGGCTGAGCACCTCGCAGACGGCCTGGTCGTGCGGGGCGCGCGGCACCATCCCGCGGTCGCGCCACTTGTACGGCGCGGTGGAGCTGATCGCCAGCTCGGCGGGCACCACCAGGTTGACCTCGCGCGCCAGGCGTTCGGGGTTCCAGGCGAGCTGGTGCAGTATCCGGGCCAGCTCTTCGTTCCGCTTGCGCGCCAGGTCGGACATGGCTCGACGGTAGCGGTCCCGGCGGTCGGGCGGACACCGGGCCCGACAGTCACACTCTGTGATCGAGGCCGCCGAACGGGCCAGTGGAATCACCGGGATCGGGCCGTTCCGACGTTTCAGCCGTAACCAGGAGTGGCCGTCAGCCGTAGGACAGGTCGGAAATCCCCTGGTCCTCCCCCGGAAGCGGTGCCCTCGTGCTGTCCTCTGCCACCCTGACCCGTCCACCCGCCGCACCCCCCGGCACACCCCGGCGACGCGGCCGGCTCGGCCGGATCGGCCGCCGCCGGGGCCTGGTGGCCGCCGCCGTGGTGCTGAACCAGCTCGCGTACGGCTCGGTGTACTCCTGGAGCATCCTCTCCGCCGGCCTGCAGTCGCCGCACAGCGCCTTCGCGCTCGGCCGCGACGAGGCCGGGCTGCCGTTCGCCACCGCGCACGCCCTGGTCTTCGTCGGCACGGTGCTGGGCGGACTGCTGATGAGCCGTCGCCCGCCGCGCGGGATCGCCCTGGTGGCCGGAGTCCTCTACGCGGGCGGTCTGCTGCTGGCCGGCTGCGCGGACGGGCGCGGCGACTTCTGGCTGGTGCTGCTCGGCTACGGCGTGATCAGCGGCGTCGGCCTGGGACTGGGCTACATCGTGCCGACCACCATGCTGCAGAAGTGGTTCCCCTCCCACCGGGCGCTGGCGGCCGGCGTCGCCACCGGCGGCTTCGGCCTCGGCTCGGTGATCGGCGCGCCGCTGATGCGGGCCCTGGTGGCGCATTTCGGCGCCGATCCGGCCCGGGCCCTGCTGGTGCTGGGCGCGATCTTCCTGGTGACCACGCTGACCGGCGCCGCGTTCTTCCGCAACCCGCCGCAGCCGGCCGCCACCGCGGACCGCAAGGCGCTGCGCGGCCACCGGACGGCGCAGGCGCTGCGCACCCCGCAGTGGTACCTGCTGACCGTGATCCTGCTCTTCAACACCGCCGCCGGCATCAGCATGCTCTCGGTGGTGGCCCCGGCGGCCGGCAGCCTGACCGGCCTGAGCCCGACCGCCGCCGCCGCGTTGACCGGCGCGCTCGGGGTGTTCAACACCGTCGGTCGCCCGCTCTGGGGCTGGCTCTCCGGCCGGACCGGCCTGATGACCGCCTTCGTGCTGATGCTCGGCTCGCAGGGGCTCTGCCTGATCGGGCTCTCCCAGGTCAGCTCGCCGGCGATGTTCCTCCCGCTGGCCGCGCTGGTCTGCCTCTCCTTCGGCGGCGGCTTCGCCACCATGCCCGCCGTAGCCTCGGAGTTCTTCGGCCTGGCGCATGTCGGCGCGATCTACGGGCTGATGCTGATCGGCTGGAGCCTGGCCGGGATCTTCGGCCCGCTGCTGGTCTCCCGACTGGCCGCGGACTCCGGCTACGGCACGGCGTTCCTGGTGCTCGGCACGATCACCGTCGCCGCGGCCGCGCTGCCCTGGCTGACGTCCCGTCCGAAGCCGCTGGCTGCCTGAAAACGAAAAATGACCCACCTACCACATGTGGTAGGTGGGTCATCTGTCTGTGGAGCTACGGAGAATTGAACTCCGGACCTCTTGCATGCCATGCAAGCGCTCTACCAACTGAGCTACAGCCCCAGACACACTGCCTGTCACCGGCGGTTTCCCTCGGCGACACGTCTTACTTTACACGCTCCACGGCCTGCTCAACCAATCCGTTCCCAGCCCTCGGTGACGGGCCCCCGCGGGGGAACGCCGAAGGCCGGTACCCGTTTCGGATACCGGCCTTCGGCTTGTTGTGGAGCTACGGGGAATTGAACCCCGGACCTCTTGCATGCCATGCAAGCGCTCTACCAACTGAGCTACAGCCCCGCGACACGCGGCGTCCTCGCGGACTCCTGGTGCGGAGTGGAGCTACGGGGAATTGAACCCCGGACCTCTTGCATGCCATGCAAGCGCTCTACCAACTGAGCTACAGCCCCGCACTTCTCAGGATCCTCCGCCGCCCGACCGGGCGGCGCGTTTCCTGCGAACGAGGAAGACTCTAGCTGGTCAGGCCCGGAACTACGAAATCCCGGTGCGGGGACCGCGCCCGCCCTCAGGTGTCGTCACCGATGACGGGCTGCGGCAGCGTCCCCGCGTTGTGCTCCAACAGGCGCCAACCGCGCGCGCCGCGGCCGAGCACCGACCAGCAGCAGTTGGAGAGTCCGCCGAAGCACTCCCACTGGACCGGCTCCAGGCCGAGCAGTCGCCCGAGCATGGTGCGGATGGTGCCACCGTGGCTGACCACGACCAGCGTGCCCCGCTCCGGCAGCTTGTCGACGGCCTCCAGCACGATCGGCACCGAGCGGTCCGCGACCTCGCTGCTCAGCTCGCCGCCGCCGCGCCGGACCGCCTCGCCGCGCCCCCAGGCCTCGTACTGCTCGGGGAACCTGGCGCGGATCTCCGCGTTGGTCAGGCCCTGCCACTCGCCCGCGTAGGTCTCCTGCAGGCCCGCGTGGTGCTGGACGTCCAGACCGGTGAGCCTGGCCAGCTCGGCGGCCGTCGCGGCCGCCCGCTGGAGGTCCGAGGAGATCAGCAGGTCGGGGCTGAGCCCGGCGAGCAGCCGGGCGGACCGCTTGGCCTGCGCGACACCGGTCTCCGTCAGCGCGATGTCGGTGCTGCCCTGGAAGCGCGACTCCAGGTTCCACGACGTCTGTCCGTGGCGCCAGAAGACGATCCGAGGGCCCCCCTCCCGGCCGTTCAGCTGAGGTCCTCGGCGAAACCGACGGCGTTGCCCGCCTCGTCGGAGACGGCGTCCTCGGGACGGTTGCGGGTCGCCATCGCGTCGGCCGGCAGCGGCAGCTCGGGGCAGTCCTTCCAGAGCCGGTCCAGGGAGTAGAAGGAGCGCTCCTCGGAGTGCTGGACGTGCACCACGATGTCCAGGTAGTCGAGCAGGATCCAGCGGCCCTCGCGCTCGCCCTCGCGGCGCACCGGCTTGACGTCCAGCTGCTCGCGGAGCTGGTCCTCGACCTCCTCGGCGATCGCCTTGACCTGGCGGTCGTTGGCGGCGGAGGCGATGAGGAAGGCGTCGGTGATCGACAGGACGTCGCTGACGTCGAAGGCGATCAGGTTGTGCGCAAGCTTGTCGGCCGCCGCCTGCGCGGCGACGGTGATCATTTCCTGCGAGCGGTCTGTTGCGGTCACGGTGTTCTTCCGGCTCGATGACATGGGTGTGCCTTCCAGGATCTCACGCCGCCACCGGTCGCCCGCCCGGATTTCCGGGCGGGCGGGCCCATCCGCTAGAGCTTGGGCGCCTGGTAGTCCTTGCCCAGCACCACCACGAGGTCGGCGATCTGGGCGGCGGTGACCTTCTTCACTGCCGTCGCGGGCAGCCCGAGGCTGGTCGCCAGCGACTGCGCCGCGGCCGCGCGGGCGTCGTCGGTGTAGTCGATCTCGCTGGTCGCCTGCGGGGCCGGGGCCTTGCCGCCGCCGGGGACGAAGTTGAGGCCCGCGTTGACCACCTGGATCTGCGCGGCCGCGGCCGACTGGTCGTTCCCGGAGGCGTCCACGATGCTGACCCGGGCCGGGAGGTTGTTGGCCGCGGCCGTGTGCACGGTGCCCCCGAGCACGTCCTTGACCTGCGGACCGGCGGTGGCCTGGTCCAGCGTGCCGTCCGGCTTGACCGCCAGCGTGCTGGTGCTGAAGTGACCGGCCTGGGCCTGCTGGGACAGCTCGACGAGCAGACCGGCCAGCGCCTTCTCGGGCAGCGAGGGGTCGAGCACCGCGTTCATCCGGTGCACGTCGTCGGTGGCGTCGGGAAGGTCGGTCGGCATGGTGCGCACCAGCGCGTCCAGCACCTGGCCGAACCGGGCCAGCTGGGCGTCCGCGCTCTCACCGGGGGCCTGGTAGGTGGCGTAGGCCACTGCGGCGGGTCCGGTCAGCGTGCGCTGCTGTCCCTTCTCGACCAGCACCTTGCCGGTGGCGTCCGGGATCTGCGCGTTGGTGTCCACCTTGATCCCGCCGAGCTGGGAGACCAGCAGCTGGAGGTAGGGGGTGTCCAGTCGCCAGGTGCCGGCCACCGTGGCGCCCAGCAGGTTGCCCAGGGCGTCCCGGGTGGGCGCCGTGCCGATCGCGTCCATCGCCTTGTTCAACGGGGTGGCGGCCGCGTCGGCGGACGCCGGCAGCTGCAGGCCGCCGGGCAGCAGCAGTGCCGAACCCTTGTGCCCCGAGGCGTCGTTGACGAGCAGCGCGGTGCTCACGTTGCCCTGCAGGTCGCGCAGGTGGACGACCACGACACTGCGCGGTCCGGCCGCCGCGGCCGCCGACTGGGTCCCGTTGAAAGCGCCGGTGTACCAGAGGTAGCCGGCGCCGCCGGCAGCCACCAGGGCCAGCGCGACCACGGCGCCGATCGCCCGGGTGCGCAGCTTGCGGCGGCGCTCGTCGCGGCGCTCGGAGCGCGACTCGGCGAACTTCAGCCAGTCGATGACGTCCTCGGTCTCCTCCGCCTCTTCGTCGACGAAGGTGAACTCACCGGTCTGGTACGGGTCCTGGTCGCCGCCCTGGGCCGGCTTGGCGGTGCTGCGCCGACCGCCGACCTGCTCGGACGGCACGCTGGGCACGGCCGCGGCGGGCTTGGCGGCCGCGGGCGGCGCACTGCGCGGCCGCGGCGGCCGGGCGGCGGGCGGCGGGACGACCGGCGCGGCGACGGGCTGCGCGGGCCGGACAGGCTGCACCGGCGCGGCGTAGGCCTGCGGCGGCTGGGCGTAGGGGTCGTACGGCTGCTGCTCGTACGGGACGTAACCGTGCGGCTGCGCGTACCCGTCGTACACCGGCTGCTCGTACACCGGCTGCTGCTCGTAGCCCTGGCCGTACGGCTGCGCCTGCGGCTGCTGCTGGTACTGGACGTACGGCTGCTCGTACGGGCTCTGCCCCTGCTGAGGCTGCCCGTACGGCTGCTGCTGCCCGTACGGGTCGTAGGGCTGCTGCTCGTAGCCCTGGCCGTACGGCTGCTGGGCCTGCGGGTACTGCCCGGTGGACCAGTCGCCGTCCTCGGGTCCCCTGCGGTCTGCCGATCCGGTCACGCCGTCCCTCAGGTCTTCCGTGTGGGCCGGGCTGTCGCCCCGCCGTCGTACGTCCTCTGCCCGTCGGCTCAGCCGGCGTCCACGTAGAGCGCCCGCTTGTCGATGTAGCGCACCACCCCGTCGGGGACCAGGTACCAGACCGGTTCGCCCTTGGCGACCCGCAACCGGCAGTCGGTGGAGGAGATGGCCAGCGCGGGCACCTCGACCAGCGAGACCCCGCCGGCCGGTAGCCCGGCATCCGTCAGGACGTGCCCCGGCCGGGTGCAGCCGATGAAGTGCGCGAGGGAGAAGAGCTCCGCGGCGTCCCGCCAGGAGAGGATCTGCGCGAGGGCGTCGGCGCCGGTGATGAAGAAGAGGTCGGCGTCGGGATGTATCGCCCGCAGGTCGCGCAGGGTGTCCACGGTATAGGTGGGGCCGGTGCGGTCGATGTCGATCCGGCTGACCGAGAACTGCGGGTTCTCGGCGGTCGCGATCACGGTCATCAGGTAGCGGTCCTCGGCGGCCGACACCGGTCGGCCGGTCTTCTGCCAGGGCTGCCCGGTGGGGACGAAGATGACCTCGTCGAGGTGGAACGCGCTGGCGACCTCACTGGCCGCGACCAGGTGGCCGTGGTGGATGGGGTCGAAGGTGCCGCCCATCACGCCGATCCGCTCACGCCCGCGCGGCCGCGCTGCCGGCCTGCTCTCTCCCATGCCGCCACACCTTACGCGACCCGGATGACCGGGACAGTGCCCCGCCCGGGCCGTGCAGATGCCGACGGGAGCGGCCCCGGTCCTCGGAGCGCTCCCGGCCCAGCTGTCCCGCGTCGGAGCCGGCTCAGCGGTCCTTGTTGAAGCGGGTGGTCAGGTAGAGCAGCAGCAGCAGGATGCCGAGCGCGCATCCGCCAGTGAGCAGCGGCTGCAGGCTGGGGTGGTTGCCGCCCTCGGCAAGCGTGGCCAGGCGGGGCAGAACGTTGGAGGTCATGATCGGCAGGGCCTTCTCGACTCGATGGCGGGCCAGGACGCGAGTCCCGGCGACCTGGGCGGCCGCGCGCTCATCGTACGGGGCCCTCAGGTGCAACCGCGCGGCGGCTCCCCGCGTCTGACCCGGGGTAAGAGGACTCTGCGCCGACCGGCGTCCTACGGGCGTTCTAGTTGTCGCGCCCGGCGCGGAGCAGGATCCAGCCCAGCAGGATCACGCCCACGATCGAGCCGAGCACGACCAGCCGCAGGAAGAGCCCGGGGCCGCTCTCGTTCGAGATCGGTCCGGCCAGGTTCACCAGGGCGGTGGGGGACATCGGCGGGCTCCTCGGGGGTGGTGTTTCGCTCGGGGAGTCAGCCTAGACCCGGGTATACCGGACACCCGCCACCGCCCCCGGCGAGGACGCCCGTGCGGCGTACGCTCAGCCCGGGGACGAGTGCGCAGAAGCAGGCGTTGAACCAGTCGAACAGCGGGGGCCGGCGTTGTGCCGGGACCGGCGTCGAGCAGGAGGTACTCAAGCACTATGACCGATTCCACCCGTGGCACCGACCCGCTCGCCAAGGGCAGCGCGCCGAGCCGTCGCCGTCAGCGCTTCCCCGAGATCTCCAGCCGGGCCTGGGAGCACCCGGCCGACCGCTCGGCGCTGGTGGCGCTGCGCAAGCTCAGCGGTTTCGACGACATCCTCAAGAAGCTGGCCGGGCTGGTCTCCGAGCGCAGCGTGCGGCTGATGTTCCTGGCCACCGCCGTGAAGACCTCCGAGCGCCAGTTCCCCGAGCTGTTCGACATGGTCCGCGACGCGGCGTACATCCTGGACCTGGAGAAGGTCCCGGACCTCTACGTGACGCAGGACCCGCAGGTCAACGCCATGTGCATCGGCATGGACACCCCGGTCATCGTGGTCACCAGCGGCCTGGTCGAGCTGCTCGACGAGGAGGAGCTGCGGGCCGTGATCGGCCACGAGGTCGGACACGCGATGTCCGGGCACGCGGTCTACCGGACGATGCTGCTGATCCTCACCAACCTGGCCACCCGGGTCGGCTGGATCCCGCTCGGCAACCTGGCCATCATGGCGCTGGTCACCGCGCTCAAGGAGTGGTTCCGCAAGGCCGAGCTCTCCTGCGACCGGGCCGGCCTGCTGGCCGGGCAGGACCCGCAGGCCTCGATGCGCGGCCTGATGAAGCTGGCCGGCGGCCACAACCTCGGCGAGATGAACGTGGACGCGTTCCTGGAGCAGGCCGAGGAGTACGACAAGGCCGGGGACCTGCGCGACAGCGTGCTGAAGCTGCTCCAGGTGCTGCCGCAGACCCACCCGTTCGCGGTGGTCCGGGTCGCCAAGCTGAAGCAGTGGTCGGAGAGCGAGGAGTACCGCTCGATCCTGGCCGGCGCCTACCCGCGCCGCACGGAGGACGAGAACGCCACCGTCAGCGAGCAGTGGAAGGCGGCGTACGACTCGTACGGCAAGTCCGTGAAGGAGACCAAGGACCCGCTCTTCAGCCTGATCCGCGACATCGCGGACGGCGCCGGGTCGGTCGGCGGCAAGCTGCGCGACACCTTCACCGGCGCACGGAACTCCGGCTCGCAGGACAGCGGCGAGGAATAGCGGGGTGTCGGGAATTCCCGTTCTGAAAAGAACTTCAGAACGGGAATTCCCGAACAGGTGAATGCACCTGAGGAATTCTTCAGAACGGAGTTTCCCGGCACATCAGACAATGGCCTTGCCACGCCGCGCAATTCACCTATGCTGACGCAATGCAACTATTGATGGTCGAGGACGAGGAACGCCTGGCACAGTCGCTCAGCCAGGGACTGCGGGCCGAGGGCTACGCGGTGGATGTGGTGGGCGACGGCCTCAGCGGGCTGGAACTCGCGCGCTCCGGCGACTACGCGGCCGTCGTGCTCGACCTGATGCTGCCGGGAATGAACGGCTTCCGGGTCTGCGAGGAACTGCGCCGCGACGCGAACGCGGTGCCGATCCTGATGCTCACCGCGAAGAACGGCGAATACGACGAGGCCGAGGCGCTGGACTGCGGCGCCGACGATTTCCTCAGCAAGCCGTTCTCCTATGTCGTACTGACCGCCCGGCTGCGCGCGCTGCTGCGCCGCGGTGCGGCGAGCCGTCCTGCGGTCCTGGCGGTCGGCAACCTGCGGATCGACCCGGCGGCCCGCCGGTGCACCGCGGGCGACACCGTGCTGAAGCTCACCAACAAGGAGTTCGGCGTCCTGGAGTGCCTGGTGCGGCGACCCGACCAGGCAGTGCCCAAGGCCGAGATCCTGGACGCCGTCTGGGACTCCGCCTTCCGCGGCGACGTCAACATCGTCGAGGTCTACATCGCGGCGCTGCGCCGCAAGTTGCACGCGGCCGGCGCCGACTGCCTGATCGAGACCGTCCGCGGCATCGGCTACCGGGCGGTGTCCGATGCCCGCTGAGAACCCCGTGCTCCGGTGGCTCCCCCGCTGGCGCAAGCTCGCGGTCCGCACCCGCGCCGCGCTGGCCGCCGCAGCCGCCGCGGCGCTGGCCTTCACGCTGGCCACCGTGCTGGCGGGCAACGCGGTGCACAGCACCATGATGAGCCAGCAGGAGGACCACGCCTGGCGCACCGGGCAGAGCGTCGCCTTCGGCATACCGGACAGCCCGCGGGAGCCGTACGCGGACGCCTCGTACGTGGTGACCGACCAGAACGGGACGTGGCTGCGCAGCACCAACCTGTTCAACCAGTACACCGCCGATACCGGCTACGGGCGCCCCGGCGTCCAGCCGCTGCCGCTCCCGGCCTACGACTCGACAGCGTTCCACCCGGGCCTGAAGGTGCAGTTCCACTTTCCCGGCGCGTCCGACAGCAAGCAGTCGATCGCCGGGCGGACCGTCACCCTGCTGACCTTCCCGACCAATCCGGTGACCACCGCGGACCTGCTCAAGTACACCGGCCAGCCGAACCTGCCGACGCAGACCCCGCGCATCTACGTGCTGGTCAACCCGCTGGACGCCGAGGCGGCCGCCGCCAACGTCACCCACGTGCTGGCCTGGTACCTGATCCCCTGGGGCACCCTGTTCGTCGCCCTGATCGCCTGGCTGGTGACCGGTCTCGCACTGCGGCCCGTCGAGCGGATCCGGCGCCGGATGGCCGAGATCGGCGAGGGCGCCTTCCACGAGCGCGTCCCCGTGCCGCACGCCCGCGACGGCATCGCCCGGCTGGCCCGGACCACCAACACCACGCTGGACCGGCTGGAACAGGCGATCGTCCAGCAGCGCCAACTGGTCGCCGACACCTCGCACGAGCTGCGCAGCCCGCTGGCCACGCTGCGCAACTCGCTGGAGGTGCCGCTGGCCCACCCCGAGGGCGTGGACTGGCCCGCCGTGGTCGAGGGGGCACTGGGCGACACCGGCCGCCTCCAGGACCTCACCGACGACCTGCTGATGCTGGCCTCCCCCACCCGGAGCAGCGAGCGCACGCAGGAGGTCGAGCTGCACGACCTGGTGAGCGAGCAGATCGCCGAACGGACCCACGCCCCCGGCCCGCCGCGCTGGACGGCCACCCTGGACACTGCCACCGTGCCCGGCCAGGAGCTGCTGGTCGGCCGCCTGGTCCGCAACCTGCTGGACAACGCCGCGCGCTACGCGGTCGAGGAGGTCTCGGTCTCGCTGGTCCGTGACGACAGCTCGCTGATCCGCGACTCCCGCTCGGTCGTGCTGACGGTCAGCGACGACGGCCCCGGCATACCGGAGGAGGACCGGGAGCGGGTCTTCGAACGCTTCGTCCGCCTCGACAGCGCCCGCGACCGGGCCTCCGGCGGCGCCGGCCTGGGCCTCGCGCTGGCCCGCACCATCGCCGAGGGCCTCGGCGGCACCGTCCAAGCCGTCGAACCGCTGGACGGACGCGGTGCCCGGCTGGTCGTCCGGCTGCCGCTCAGCCCGCCGGCGTCGTCGTAGGCGCCAGCACGCCGCACTGCTGCCAGGCCGGCTGCGAGCGGTCGGCCGGGTTGACCTGACCGGGCGAGGCGACGGTGGAACCGGCCGGCAGCGGCTGGAGGTAGCCGGCCTGGGCGGCGCCGCAGGCGGTGGGCCCGGCCTGGACCACCGCGTTGACCACCCGCAGCTGGCCGTTGGCGATGTCGGTGCGGTCCAGGTCCATCCGGACCTCGCGGCGCACGGTGTAGAGGCTCACCTGCCCGGTGGCCGCGGTGCCCGCCGCGGTCGCCGGGCGCAGCGCGTACACCAGGGTGTCGTCGCTGGTGATCTCCAGCAGCGAGGAGTTCACTTCGGCGACCTTGACCGTGCCGGCCACCTTCACGGTGTCCGAGGCCAGCGCGACCTTGGCCGGGTCGAAGCGGACCATCCAGCCGGTCAGCGCGTGGTGCTGGTCGTCGGTCGGGCTGGCCACGCTGTCGTCGAACTGACCCTGCTCGGACGGCGCCAGCATGGTCCGCACCGGCAGCGTGGCGCCGTCGGTGAGCGTCTGCGCGCTGAGCTCGGAGACCTCCAGATAGCCCTGGACGGTCTGCAGCGCCTGGGTGAGCTCGGCCTGGCTGAAGTGGGCGGTGCTCGCCTTGGTGGGCACCCCCAGGCCGGCGGCTCCGTCCGCGAAGCCCGCCGAGGCGGGCAGCGAGGCGAACGGCAAGGCCGCGTCGACGGCCGGCACGGCGGCGGTGGCCGGGACCAGCTCGGTGAACTCGCTGGTCAGCTGGGTCCCGGCGGACAGGCCCGCGTCCCGCTGCGGGGCACTGATGCCGAAGTAGACCGCGGCACTGAAGGCCATCACGATGAGCAGCAGCAGGGTCAGTGCCTGGCGCGGCAGCGAGGCCAGCATCCCCAGGCCCACCCGGCGCCGGACCGGGTGCGTCCAGCCGCCGCCCAGCCGTTCGCTGGCGGACAGCTCCTGGATCCGGGCAGCCCGGACGAATGATTCGTCGAAAACGACGGATCGGTATTCGTCATCGTTTCCGGATCCGCCCTCGGGCGCACCATCCGGAGGATCACCCGGGTCACCCATACGTCAAGAGTAGAGCGCGAACCGCGTCCTGAACGAGGCCCGCGGCGCAACTTCCGCGCCGGTGCGAGCGGACGGCCGGGCTCACCCGGCGGGCTGGGGTACGGCGGAGGCGGCCGAGGCCATCGAGCCGGCCGGGACGGTCGGCTGGACCGGGAGATAACTGCTGGTGCTGCCCACGCCGGGGCCCCGGCCGGGCGCGGTGCCCGCACCGCCGGAACCGCGGTAGACGGCGGCGACCGCGACGGCCACCAGGCTCGCGCCCATCAGGATCACCAGCACCCAGGCCACCGGCCGGTGCCAGCGCTGCTGGGCGACCTGGCGGCGGCCGAGCGGCCCGCGCGAGCCGTAGCCGGGCCAGCGGGTCGCACGGCGGCGCGCGGCCGGGCGGCGCGGGCCGACCCAGGGGTCGGTGTAGATCCGGTCGTCGTCCAGGCCCGACGGATGCGGCCGCAGCTCCAGCGGCAGACCGTCGTACCCCTCGGGGCCGGCCGGTTCCAGGGCCCAGCCGGGCACCGCGTCCGGCTCCAGCCGGGCCTCGGCCGCGGCCAGCTGCCGCTCCCGGGCGCTCGGCTCGTGCACGGCGGCGCAGCGGACGAAAGCCTCGTCGAAGACCACGGTGGCGAACTCGTCGTCCGCTCCACCGTGGTCGGCGCCGTCGGAGTACGGCGAGCCCCCCACATCCTCAGCCACGGGATTCAATGTATTACCGAGGGAGCGATTTGTCTGTGGCTCGGGGCACTTGGCATCCGTACAGGTGTACTTCTTCAGCCTCCGACGGTCTGCGTCGCCTCGCCGCGTACATGCCCGTCACCAGTGACGATGTACTTGGTGGAGGTCAGCTCCGGCAGGCCCATCGGGCCTCGGGCATGCAGCTTCTGGGTGGAGATGCCGATCTCGGCGCCGAAGCCGAACTCACTCCCGTCGGTGAACCGCGTCGAGGCGTTGACGGCCACCGTGGTGGCATCCACCAGCTGGGTGAAACGGCGGGCGGCGGCCTGCGAGGTGGTGACGATCGCCTCGGTGTGGCCGGAGGACCAGCGGCGGATGTGCTCGACGGCGGCGTCCAGCGAGGGGACCACCGCGGCGGCGAGGTCGTAGGAGAGGTACTCGGTCTCCCAGTCCTCCTCGGTGGCGGGGACGACGGTGGCCGGACCGCCCTCGGCGGCCTTGAGTACCGCCTCGTCGCCGTGCACCGTCACCCCGGCCTCGGCCAGCGCCGCCAGCGCCAGCGGCAGGAAGGCGTCCGCGACGTCCTGGTGGACCAGCAGGGTCTCGGCGGAGTTGCAGACGCTGACCCGCTGCGCCTTGGAGTTGAGCAGAATGCCCACCGCCATCGCCAGGTCGGTCTGGGCGTCCACGTAGACGTGGCAGTTGCCGGTGCCGGTCTCGATCACCGGGACGGTCGAGCCCTCGACCACGGTACGGATCAGCGAGGCGCCGCCGCGCGGGATCAGCACGTCCACCAGGCCGCGGGCGCGCATCAGCTCGGTGACCGACTCCCGGCTCTCGCCCGGGACCAGCTGGATCACGTCGGCGGGCAGGCCGGCCGAGGCGACCGCGTCGCGCAGCACCTCCACCAGCGCGGTGTTGGAGCGGTAGGCCGAGGCCGAGCCGCGCAGCAGCACCGCGTTGCCGGACTTCAGGCAGAGCGCGGCGGCGTCCGCCGTGACGTTGGGGCGGGCCTCGTAGATGATGCCGACCACGCCGAGCGGGACCCGGACCTGGCGCACGTCCAGGCCGTTGGGCAGCGTGTAGCCGCGCACCACCTCGCCGACCGGGTCGGGCAGCGCGGCGACGTCGCGCACGTCGGAGGCGATCGCGACGATCCGCTCGACCGTCAGGGTGAGCCGGTCCACCACCGACTCGGCCGTACCGGCCGCCCGGGCCCGCGCGACGTCCTCGGCGTTGGCCGCGGTGATCTCGGGGGTACGGGCCACCAGCGCGTCGGCCATCGCCACCAGCGCGGCGTCCTTCAGCGAGCGCGGCAGCGGGGCGAGTGCGGCGGCGGCCGTACGGGCTCGGCGCGCGGCTGCGAGGACAGGGCTGTCGGTAGTCATGTCCCGAAGCGTAACGAGTCCGTCCTCCCCCAGAGGGACGTGTCTCAGCTGTCAGTACGGGTGCACGCCGCCGAGCTGCGGCGGCGGGTCGGCGAAGCCCTCGGCCAGCCGCTGGTGGTAGGTGGCCCGGTCGACCACCTCCAGGCCGACGATCTCCCAGGGCGGCAGCTTGGCGCTCGCCTTGTGCTCGCCCCAGAGCCGCAGCGCGATGGCCGCCGCGTCGTGCAGGTCCCGGGCCTGCTCCCAGTAGCGGATCTCGGCGTGGTCGGCCGCGTAGCGGGCGGTCAGGAAGAACGAGTGGTCGTGTGCCAGCCGCTCCAGAGAGGCCCGCAGGTCACCCAGCGGGGTCACCTCACCGGCCACGCTGAGCACCACGTGCCAGAGCCGGCCCTGCTCCGGCTGGGGCGGCGACGCGACCGGCCCGGTGGCCGGGCGCAGCTCCCGTACGGTGGCTCCGGCCGTCGCTCCCTCGTGCCTGCGTGCCACCGGCGGCCTCCTGTTCGACGCTGGACTGTCCGGAACCCGGGCGCGCGCGACCTGGCGGGCCGTCAACCGCGCAGCACGACCAGGTCGTCCCGGTGGATGACCTCGCGCTCGTACGCGGCGCCGAACTCCTGGGCCAGTTCCCGCGTCGAGCGCCCGAGCAGGCGCGGCAGCTCCCTCGCATCAAAGTTGACCAGCCCACGCGCCACGATGTGGCCGTTTTCGGCAAGAAGGTCCACCGGATCGCCCGCGGCGAAGTCCCCGTCGACCCCGGTGACCCCGGCCGGCAGCAGCGACTTGCCGCCCTCCACGACGGCCGTGACGGCTCCCGCGTCCAGGTGCAGGGCGCCGCGCGGGCTGCTGGCGTGGGCCAGCCAGAGCAGCCGGTCGGCGGTGCGCGCGCCGGTGCGGGTGAAGAGTGTGCCGGTCTGCCGGCCGGCCAGCGCGTCGGCGGCGTGCCGGGCGGCGGTGAGCACCACGGGGATGCCCGCGCCGGTGGCGATCCGGGCCGCCTCGACCTTGGTCACCATGCCGCCGGTGCCGACGCCGGCCTTGCCCGCGCTGCCGATCTCGATGCCGGCCAGGTCCTGCGGGCCGCGCACCTCGGCGATCCGGCTGCTGCCGGGACGGCTGGGGTCGCCGTCGTAGAGGCCGTCCACGTCGGAGAGCAGCACCAGCAGGTCGGCCCGGACCAGGTGGGCCACCAGCGCGGCGAGCCGGTCGTTGTCGCCAAACTTGATCTCGGCGGTGGCCACCGTGTCGTTCTCGTTGACGATCGGCACCGCGCCCATCGCCAGCAGCTGGTCCAGCGTGCGGTAGGCGTTGCGGTAGTGCGCCCGCCGGCTGGCGTCCTCGGCGGTCAGCAGCACCTGGCCGACCCGGCGGCCGTAGCGGGCGAAGGAGGCGGTGTAGCGGGCCACCAGCAGGCCCTGGCCCACGCTGGCGGCGGCCTGCTGCCGGGCCAGGTCGTGCGGGCGGCGGTCCAGGCCCAGCGGGGCCAGGCCGGCCGCGATGGCGCCGGAGGAGACCAGCACGATCTCCGGGGCCTCGGGCCGTCCGAGCGCCGTGGCCAGCGCGTCCACCAGGGCGTCCACCCGGTCGGCGTCCAAACCGCCGGCGGCCGTGGTGAGCGAGGAGGAGCCGACCTTGACGACGACCCGGCGGGCTGCCAGGACGTCCTCTCGCAGTGTCTGATCGTTCATCAAGAGTCCCTCACGCAGTACGGTCCGCCTCTGCGCGCAATCTACGCGACGAGGCGGACCGTTCAGTACCGCATATCACCCGGTGGACCCAGAGGGTCAGACCTCGTCGTCGCCCTCGTCGACGGCGGCCGGGCGGCCGGAGGAGAGCGCCTCGAAGTTGCGGAACTCGTCCTCGGCGGCGTCCCGGTTCTTCAGCTTGTCGCGGCGGCGGTCGACGGCCGGACGCGGGGTCTCGAAGCGGTGGTCCTCGCCGCGGCGGCCGAGCATCTCGGCGCCGGCGGCCATGGTGGGCTCCCAGTCGAAGACGACCGCGTTCTCGTCCGGGCCGATGATGACGGTGTCACCCTCCTTGGCCCCGACCTTCCACAGCTTGTCCTCGACGCCGAGCCGGGCCAGCCGGTCGGCGAGGTAGCCGACTGCCTCGTCGTTGGAGAAGTCGGTCTGGCGCACCCAGCGCTCCGGCTTGAGGCCGCGCACGCGGTAGGCGCCGTCCTCCTCGGTGACGGTGAAGCCGGCGTCGTCCACGGCGGTGGGCCGCAGCACGATCCGGGTCGACTCCTCGACCGGCTTGGCCGCGCGGGCGTCGGCGACGATCTGCGCCATCGCGTAGTTCAGCTCGCGCAGGCCCGAGCGGGAGGCGGCGGAGATCTCGAAGACGCGGTAGCCGCGCTCCTCCAGCGAGGCGCGGGTCAGGTCGGCGATGTCCTGGCCGTCCGGGACGTCCACCTTGTTGAGCGCCACCAGTCGCGGACGGTTGTCCAGACCGCCGTACTGGGAGAGCTCCTCCTCGATGGTCTCCAGGTCGGTGAGCGGGTCGCGGCCCGGCTCCAGCGTCGCGCAGTCCAGCACGTGCACCAGGACGGTGCAGCGCTCGACGTGGCGCAGGAACTCCAGGCCCAGGCCGCGGCCCTGGCTGGCGCCCGGGATCAGACCGGGCACGTCGGCGACGGTGTAGACGGTGTCGCCGGCGGTGACCACGCCGAGGTTCGGGATCAGGGTGGTGAACGGGTAGTCCGCGATCTTCGGCTTGGCGGCCGAGATCACCGAGATCAGCGAGGACTTGCCCGCGCTCGGGTAGCCGACCAGCGCGACGTCGGCGACGGACTTGAGCTCCATCACGATGTCGCGGGCCTCGCCGGGCTCGCCGAGCAGCGCGAAGCCGGGTGCCTTGCGGCGGGAGGAGGCGAGCGCGGAGTTGCCGAGGCCGCCACGGCCACCGGCGGCGGCGATGAAGGTCGTGCCGTTGCCGACCAGGTCGCCGAGCACGTTGCCCTGCTTGTCGAGCACCACGGTGCCGTCCGGCACGTACAGCACCAGGTCGTCGCCGGTGGAGCCGGTGCGGTGGCCGCCGGCGCCGGGCTTGCCGTTCTGCGCCTTGCGCTTGGGCGAGTGGTGGTACTCCAGCAGCGTGGTGATGCTGTTGTCGACCACCAGCGTGACGCTGCCGCCGTCGCCGCCGTTGCCGCCGTCCGGGCCTCCGAGCGGCTTGAACTTCTCCCGGTGCACGGAGGCGCAGCCGTGGCCCCCGTTACCCGCGGCGACGTGCAGTTCGACGCGGTCCACGAAGGTGGTCATGACGGGTGCCTCCAAGACAAGGGGAAAGACAAAGGGGTGAAACACAGGAGGGCGGACCGGAACAAACCGGTCCACCCTCCGTGAATCCTACCGAATGCCGCTTGACGCGGCGTCAGGAAGATCAGGCCTCGACGGCCACGATGTTGACGACCTTGCGGCCACGGTGCGTGCCGAACTCGACCGCACCGGCCTGCAGGGCGAACAGGGTGTCGTCGCCGCCACGGCCGACGTTCGCACCCGGGTGGAAGTGGGTGCCACGCTGGCGGACCAGGATCTCGCCGGCGTTGACCTTCTGGCCGCCGAAGCGCTTCACGCCGAGGCGCTGGGCGTTCGAGTCGCGGCCGTTACGGGTAGAGCTTGCGCCCTTCTTATGTGCCATCTCGCTATCCCCTTACTTACTTCGCGGTGTCGATGCTGGTGATGCGGATGGCCGTGTGGCGCTGGCGGTGGCCCTGGCGCCGACGGTAGCCGGTCTTGTTCTTGTAGCGAAGGATGACGATCTTCTCACCCTTGGTGTGGTCGACGACCTCGGCGTGCACCTTGATGCCGGCCAGGACCCACGGGTCGGAGGTGACGGCCTCGCCGTCGACGACCAGGATGGTCGAGAGCTCCACCGAGTCACCCGGCTTGACATCAACGCGGTCAATCTCCAGCACGTCGCCGATGGCGACCTTGTGCTGGCGGCCGCCGGCGCGAACGATCGCGTACATGCGGTACCTGCTTTCTTACTCGATCGGAACTCTCGATGCCAGCCGCCTGGGTACGGACACACGCGGCCTCCCTCGTCCCCCACCGTGAGGCGGAGCGCGAGAGGTGATCTGCTCGGGAGCGTGGCGTAGACACGCCGAAGGTCAAGAATACGGATCGGCTGCCATCAGGGCAAACCGGGCCGTACGGACCGGGGAGCGGGCGAGGTGCCCGCTCCCCGGCCAACGGGCCTACTCGGCCGCCGAATCACCCTCGGCGGCAGCTGCCTTCTTGGCCGCCGCGCTGGTCCGCTTGGTAGCGGTCTTGCGGGCGGTGGTCTTCTTGGCCGCCGTCGCCGTGGTCTTGGCGGCGGCGGTCTTCTTGGCGGCGGCCTTGCGCGGCGCCCGCTTCTTGGGAGCGGGAGCCTCCTCGGCCTCCGCCTGCGGCTCGGCGGGGGCCTCGACCGGCTCGACGACGGCCGGGGCCGCCTCCTCGACGGGGGCCTCGACCGGCGCCTGCGGCTGGGCCGCGGCGGCCAGGGCCGCCTCGACCACGGCCTCGGCGCGGGACTGCAGGACCACGATCTCGGCCTCGCCCGGCGAGCCGGCCGAAGCGGTGGCCTTGCGCACCGCGCGGCGGCGGGTCCGGCCGGCGGGTGCCGCGGCGACGGGCGCGATCTCGACCAGGCTCGGCTGCTCGACGGGCGCGGCCTCGACCTCGACCTCGACGGCCGGCTCCGCCTCGACGGACGCCGCGGGGACCTCGATCTCCAGCTGCTCACCGCCGGAGACGAACTCGAACTCCTCGTGCTCGTGCTCGTCGGCCTCGTCCAGCTCGTCCACGCCGTCCTCGATCAGGTGCGGCTGCGGCTCCTCGCTCGCGACGCCGCCCTTGCCCCGACGGCGGCGCTTGCCACCGGACGCGGCGGCCTCGCCGGCGGTGCCGACCGGGCCACCGCCGCCGCCCAGGGCGGTCGGCTGCTCCATGTGGACGATGACGCCGCGGCCGTTGCAGTGCACGCAGCTCTCGGAGAAGGACTCCAGCAGGCCCTGGCCGACCCGCTTGCGGGTCATCTGCACCAGGCCCAGCGAGGTGACCTCGGCCACCTGGTGCTTGGTCCGGTCCCGGCCCAGGCACTCCAGCAGGCGACGCAGCACCAGGTCCCGGTTGGACTCCAGCACCATGTCGATGAAGTCGATCACGATGATGCCGCCGAGGTCGCGCAGCCGCAGCTGGCGGACGATCTCCTCGGCCGCCTCGATGTTGTTGCGGGTGACGGTCTCTTCCAGGTTGCCGCCCTGGCCGACGAACTTGCCGGTGTTGACGTCGACGACGATCATCGCCTCGGTCCGGTCGATCACCAGCGAGCCGCCGCTGGGCAGCCAGACCTTGCGGTCCAGCGCCTTCATCAGCTGCTCGTCGATCCGGTAGGTGGCGAAGACGTCGACGTTGGACGTCCACTTCTGCAGCCGGTCCACCAGGTCGGGGGCCACCCCGCCGACGTACTCGTGGATGGTGTTCCACGCGTCGTTGCCGGAGACGATGACCTTGGTGAAGTCCTCGTTGAAGATGTCCCGGACCACCCGGACGGTCATGTCCGGCTCGCCGTAGAGGAGGGTCGGCGCGTTGCCGCTGGCGACCTTCTTCTGGATCTCCTCCCACTGACCCTGCAGACGCTGCACGTCGCGCGTCAGCTCCTCCTCGCTGGCGCCCTCGGCCGCGGTGCGCACGATCACGCCGGCGTCGTCCGGGACGATCTTCTTGAGGATCTGCTTGAGGCGGGCCCGCTCGTTCTCGGGCAGCTTGCGGCTGATGCCGGTCATCGAGCCCTCGGGCACGTAGACCAGGTAGCGGCCGGGCAGCGAGATCTGGCTGGTGAGCCGGGCGCCCTTATGGCCGATCGGGTCCTTGGAGACCTGCACCAGCACGGACTGGCCCGACTTCAGCACCGACTCGATGCGGCGCGGGCCGCTGTGGCCGAGCTGACCGAAGTTCACCTCACCGGCGTACAGCACCGCGTTGCGGCCCTTGCCGATGTCGACGAAGGCGGCCTCCATGGACGGCAGCACGTTCTGGACCTTGCCCAGGTAGACGTTGCCGACGTAGCTGGTGGCCTGCTCCTTGTTGACGTAGTGCTCGACCAGGACGCCGTCCTCCAGGACGCCGATCTGGGTGCGCTCGCCGTTCTGACGGACCACCATGACGCGCTCGACCGACTCCCGGCGGGCCAGGAACTCGGCCTCGGTGATGATCGGCACCCGGCGGCGGCCCAGCTCGCGGCCCTCGCGGCGGCGCTGCTTCTTGGCCTCCAGGCGGGTGGAGCCCTTGATGGACTGCACCTCGTCCGGGTCGAAGGACGGCTCGGTGGAGCGGCGGCGCGGCTCGCGGATCTTCACGACCGTGCGGACGTTCTCCTCGGCCTGGCCGTTGTCGGCCTGCTCAAGGGGCTCGCCACTGCGACGGCGGCGACGACGACGGCGACGCGAGGAGGCCAGGCCGCCGGCCAGGTCGTCCTCGTCGTCATCCTCGACGGACTCCTCGCCGGAGTCCTCGGTCTGCGACTCGACGGGCTCGTCCGCGGCCTGCTCGGTCTCCTGGACCTCGGTCTCGAACTCCTCCGACTCACCACGACGGCGGCGACGGCCACCGCGGCGGCGACGGCGCGAGGACGGCCGGCCGTCCTCCTCCCAGTCGGACTCCTGCTCGGGGCCCTGCGCGGCGACCTGCACCGGGACCTCGGCGGGCTCCACGGGCGGCGCGACCGGTGCGGCGGGCGCGACCGGTGCGGCCGGGGCCGGGGTCTCGGCGACGGCCTGGCGGGCCGGCGCCTGGCGGCCCGTGCGGCCGGCACCCTTGCGGGTCTGCGGCGTCACCCGGACGGGGGTACGGCCACCGCGGCGGCGGCGACCGACACCGCTGTACTCGTACTCCTCCTCGGTCTCCAGCTCCGGCAGACCGGCCGGGCCGCCCGCAGCGGGCGCGGCCGGCGCAGCAGCAGGTGCGGCGGGCGCGGGGGCTGCGGCCGGGGCGACGGGGGCCACCGGGGCGACGTAGGCGGTCGGCTCCTGGAAGACCGGAGCCTGGAAGATCGCGGTGGACGGACGCACCGCACGACGGCGGGCCCGCGGCGCGGACTCCGGCGCCGCCTCGGGCTCGGGCGCCACGACGGGGGCCGGCGCCTCGGCGACGACCTCCTCCGGCTCCTCGACGGCCGGCTCCGCGACCACCACGGGCGCACCAGCCGGCGACTCGGCACGCTTACGGGCCGTGCGACGCGCACGCACCGGCTTCTCCGGCTCCGGCTCAACAACCGGCTCAACGGCAACCGGCTCAGCGGGCGCCTCAACAGCGGCAACCTCGGCCGGCGCACCGGCCGGCGACTCGGCGCGCTTACGAGCGGTGCGACGCGCACGCACCGGCTTCTCCGGCTCCGCCTCGACAACCGGCTCAACGGCAACCGGCTCAGCGACAACCTCAGCGGGCGCACCAGCGGGCGACTCGGCACGCTTACGAGCGGTGCGACGCGCACGCACCGGCTTCTCCGGCTCCGGCTCAACAACCGGCTCAACGGCAACCGGCTCAGCGACCGGCGCGGTCTCGGCCGCGATCACGGTCTCCGCGCTCACCTCGGCCGCGCCCTGCGGGGCACCGGCCGGGCGGGACACCGCGCGACGGCGGCGGCGCACCGGAGCGGCAGAGCTCTCGCCGCTCGAATCGCCGGCGTGCTGCGTTTCAGTGTTCTCAGGCATGCGGGTGGATCTCCCGTCAGGCCCCCGGGCTCCGTATCCGGGCACGGCGCGCCACCGGTGGCCGGCCGTGGACGCGCTTCGGCGTCCGGGCCGACTCTCCACAGTGTCGCCGCGCGGACGCGAGGCCGCACAGGGGCTCGTAGTCTCACTCGGCTCCCCGCACGGTGCGGGGTGTCGAAAGTCTTCTGGTCTGACCAGTCTTCTCAGATTTTCCCAAGCTGCGCCGCCCCACAACCCCGGGTGGCTCCCTGGGCGGGCCCCACCGGCCCAGAGGGCGGCGGGAATTTCCTGGGGCCCACCAGCCATGGGGCCAGTGGGCCACCGGAGGAATGGCCTGTGCGCGACGACGCTCGCTCCCCTGGGGAGCCGCGGGGGCCAGGAGCACGCAGGACCGGGCGGTTACTCCGGTCCTCGCCTCCGCCCGCTAGGCGGACGCTACGGCCTGCGGCTCGGCGGTCTCGGAAGGGACGGCCTGGGCCGCAGCGCGGTCGAGCGCCAGCGGGTCGGTCACCGTGCCGGTCTCCTCGTCGAGCGGCCCCTGCGCCAGCCTGGTCACCTCAGCGGGGACCGGCGGCGCCAGGTCGGCCGTCGAACGGAGACCGGACAAAACGTCGTCTGGTCGTACGGCGGGTGTGGCGTGTCGTACTACCAGGCGCAGTATCGCACAGGCATCACCGGTACGAACATCGGAGGTGGCCGAGGATTCCCCGACCGGAGCAACGCCGACCTGCCCGGGGACCAGCGCCAGGCTCGCCACAGCCCCGCGCGCGTCGAAAACACGCAGGCCGTTCTTGGTCTGACGTTCGACCTCGACGCTCTCGGCCGCGAGGAACAACTCGATCGCGTGCGCGGCCTGCTCCTCGCTCACTCCGGGCAGCCGGACCTCCCAGAGCGAGGCCTCCAGCCGCTCCACAAAGTTCGGGGTGCGCACGTCGACCGCGTCGATGATGTCCAGGCCGTTCGGCAGCGACTCGTCCAGCTGGGCGCGCAGCGCCTCCGGGTCCCGGAAGTCGGCCAGGCCGATCTCCAGGTACTCGGCCTCGCTGGCCACCCCGGTGGGGGCGGCGTTGGCGTAGGAGACCTTGGGGTGCGGGGTGAATCCGGCCGAGTACGCCATCGGAACGGCGGAGCGGCGCAGGGCCCGCTCGAAGGCGCGCTGGAAGTCACGGTGGCTGGTGAAGCGCAGACGGCCCCGCTTGGTGTAGCGCAGCCGGATGCGCTGCACCGTCGGTGCGGGGGGCGGACCGTCGGGCGTGCGGCGTGCCAGAGTCGCTCAGTCCTTCGAGAGAAGCCGGATCCGGGCCGGGTCCGATACTGCGGGTCCCGATCCGAACTGTGTCAATACCAAAGGGTACGCGCCCACCCACCCCACTCGCGCCGCCCCGGCAGCCCGAACGCCCCCACCGAACATTCCGGCAGGGGCGTTGCGGATGGATCGCAGTACTTGACGACCGTCAGCGGCAGCAGCTTCTCAGGAGGAGTGAGTACCTAACTACCTCCTCGGCAACAGCCGCCACCACCGACGCCGGTCGCGGTCGGGCCCCAAGGGCCAGGAGGAAAGTTACAAAGCACCTGGGCATGCCCGTATAGGTAAGGCCCATGCCTACTGGCGGACGCTCTTAGCCGACGACGTAGCACCAGGTCGACCCCTGGGCCCACCAGGTGCCAGCAGGCTGAACGTTGGTCTCCACGTTGGCCAGGGGGGTGTTGCAGTGCTGGGCCGTGGCACTGGCAGTGGCAGCCTGGATCGCGGCGGCCTGAGTGGGACCTTGACCACCGAAGACGGCAAACACCCAGTGACCCGGGCTAATAGTCGGCTGCGCCGATGCCATGCCGGTGAGCGAGACGCTGGCAAGCAGCGTCGCCGCGACGATGGTCGCGGCCTTCTTGATCATCATGAGTGCCTCCACAGATCGTCGATCGGGGGTGAGTCTCTGGCAGGTGCATCCGGCAGCATGGCACCGCCTGAAGTGGAAGGCCAGAGATTCGTCATTCATTTCAGCCAATGACGCCCATCAGGCACCGATGCGGAGGCAGCGCCTAAGGGCGGCTTGGCAGTGCGAATGTGACGATCCATCGACTCTCGCCCGATGTCGCCTTACACGAGCGGTACGCAGACGTGGATGGGCGGTGTGGTCTACATCCTTGCCCTGACCGCCGGCGTGCTCCTGGTCCTGGGTGCAGCCGGCACCCGGAGGCCCCGGAACCCGGCTCTCATGGGCTACCGGATGGAGGAGGACAAGAGCACCGGCGCCCGCCGCTCCAAGCTCGTGCTGGGCAACGACGGCAGGCCGATCCTGGTCGCAGAGCCCACCTTCACCGAAGTCGAGTTCGAGGAGCTTCAGAAGGCGCTCGACAAGCGGTCCAAGAACCAGCCGGCCCGGCAGCCTGGTGGCGCGACCACGTTCCTCGGAGTACTGACCTGCGTCGACTGCAAGTCCAACATGATCGTGCAGATCAACCAGACCAGCTTCGGCACGTACCACTACCTGCGGTGCCAGAGATGCAAGAGCGGCGGGTTGGGCGCAACGAACCCGGACGAGATCCACGCCAAGGTCGTCCTGGACGTGCTCGAAGCGCTCGGCGACATGCCCGTAGTGGTCCGGGAGTACGCACAGGGTGCGGAGGCTCGCGCAGAGGTGAAGCGCCTTGAGAGCTCCATCTCCTACTACATGGCCGGGCTGGCGCCTGACGGCCGGTTCGCGAAGTCCCGCTTCACCAGGGAGCAGGCCGAGCAGACCTTGGAAACCCTCATCGCCGATCTTGAGAAGATCGACCCGGAGACGACGCAGGACCGCTGGGTGAACGCCCACAACGGCGAGAGGTTCCGCCAGCGGTGGGAAGCCGGAGGTATGGAGGCCACGGCCGCCGACCTCATCCGGGTGGGCATCAAGTGCGAAGTCACCCGAACCAAGATCCCCAAGCAGCTGGCTCCCCGGGTGCACATCAGGGCCCTAGATGCAATGCCGGACTTTGGCCTGTCTGGCCGGAACTTCGGATCTACTCGCCTAGGTGCCGCGCTACCGTGCGACCATCTGTGGCCGCTGGTTGCGCGGCTCGTTCACCCCGGCTCCGGCCGGCCCGCCAGGCAGGAGGGCCGCCGGTCCCCACCCGGGCATGTGGCGTGGATCACGGCAACGGCCGGGTGCGGTCGGACAGGTACGGGTGTGGACAAATCGATTCGCGCCCGGGTGCGAGCCGGGGATTCAGTGGCGTTCGGGCAGATCTTCGAGGATCACGCCCGCGCGGTGCACCGCTATGCCGTCCGGATGACCGGGGACCGGGCCGTCGCCGAGGACGTGGTCTCACTGACCTTCCTGGAGGCCTGGCGCCTGCGTGCGCGGGTCGACCCCGAGGGGGAGAGCCTGCGGCCCTGGCTACTGGGCATCGCCACCAACGTCATCCGCAACACCCGCCGGGCCGCGCGCCGTCACCAGCAGGCACTCGCCAAACTGCCGCCGCGCGAGGCCGTGCCCGACTTCGCCGCCGAACTGACCGGCCGTATCGCCGACGCCGAGCAGCTCGCCGCCGCGAAGGCCGCGCTGGAGCAGCTGCGCCCGGCCGAGCGGGAGGTGTTCGCGCTGTGCGTGTGGGAGGGCCTCGACCACGCGGCCGCCGCTGAGGCGCTCGGCAAACCGGTCGGAACGGTCCGCTCGCGGCTGTCACGCGCCCGCAGCCGCTTGCGGGAACTCACCGCCAAGGAGCTGGCCGCAGCCCGCTCCGCAAAAAGCACGCGCCCCCCGGAAAGTACGCAACGCACCGGCATCTGCGGACAGGTAACAGGAGACCGCGCGCTCGCGGTCCGGTCGACCAAGGAGACGATCCGATGAACGCCACCCCCCGAGGCCGGTCCCAGCAGACCGAGCGGGAGGAGCTGGCCCGACTGCTGCCGGCCGCGGCCGCACCGGAGCTCTCCCCTCACCGCCACTTCCTGCTGAAGGAGCACCTGATGGACACCGTGACCGAGCACTCCCGTAGCGCTGCCAAGCGCCGGACCCTGGCCCTGCGGGTGGCACTCCCGATAGGCCTGGCCGCCGCCGTCGCCGTCGCCGGGGTCACCCTCACCACCGGGGCCGGCCGCTCCCCCGCACCCGCCCCGGTCGTTGCCGGCGGCGGCGCCAGCGCCGGGAGCCAGCCGCTGGGGAACGTCACCAACGCCGCGTACACCCTGCAGAGCGGCAGCGACGACCTCGTCAAACTCACCATCCTGGACGGCTACAAGCCGGTCGACGCGACCCAGCTGCAGCGCGACCTGGACCGGGCCGGCGTCCGCAGCCGCGTCTACGCCGGCGAACCCGGCTGCCACGCCCCCGACCCGACGATGCCCTCCTACCCGCCGGAGACCGTGGCCAAGGGGAACCAGGACGGCGGACAGGGCCGGCTGGCGGCCTACGGCTGGGACATGGAAGAGGAAGCCAGCCAGGACGGCGGCCGGCAGGTCCTCACCATCCGCCCCAGTGCCATCCCGGCCGACCTGCAACTCTTCATCTACCTGCCGCTGGCCAAGACCGACCCGGCGCACAGCTCCCGCGAACTCCAGGCCAATCTGATGCAGAGCCCCGCCCCCAACTGCATGCCCGCCAAGACCTACGACAACCCACTGGCCAGCCTGTACCCAACACCGACGCCGACGCACTGACCTCTGTCGATGCCCCGTCACCGGCCTTGCCTCCGCTTGGAGGTCCGGCGGCGGGGCTCCCGGTCCCGGCCCCAGCCCCGGCACGAACGCCCGAACTGTTCGAGCCGCCCGAACTAGTAGTACTTCGTTAAGTTGGAACAGGTAATCGGGTGCGGTGTGTGGACTCGCTTCTGGGAAGTGGGCGTTGGCAGGTGTGGCAGGTGCCGGTCCAGCAGCTCAACAAGTCCTGCATTTGGTCGAGGACTTGGTAGAGAGTCATTTCGCGGTAGTCGTGCTCGATGCGCCAGCGCATCTTGGCCAGGCGGACCAGATGCCGTGTCGGAGTGTCGGCGGGCAGGCTCGTCAGCCAGTACTCGGTGGGCGCGTTCTGCCCCGTGGGCCACTCGCTGAGCAGGGTGGCCTCGGGCAGTACTCCGTCCCAGCCTCCCGCTCCGCCGGCCTGCGCCATGGCGTAGGTGCGGACCGCGACGCCCGCCGGTCGAACGGTGAGTACCCGAAAGCGGGAGCGCATCGGCCCCTTGGAGCCGTGACGCCAGGTGGCCTGGCGGAACGCCTTGCGTCCACTGTCGGCGACCAGGGCCCGCAGCGGGAGGCAGGGGTCCGGTAGCGGGTGGCGGGCTTGCGGCCGTTGCCACTCCACGGCGGCGCGCTGGGAACCGCGTCCTGCGGGTGGGATCATCGTCATCGTGGACGAAGTCGCCGAACGTGAGCGCCCGCATCCCCCAGCCGGACGAACGCACCGCCCTCCAACTCTCCGAAGCAGCCGCCCTCCTGGCCGCCCACCGCGTCACCATCGACCGCGCCCAAGACCAGCCCCTCATCCTGGAGCGCCTCCTCATCGGCGCCGAATGTGCCGCAGTCACCTATGCCGTCGACGCCCAGCAGGCCCCCGAACGCCCCCGACGCGCCAAGGCCGCCCGTTAGCAGCGCCCCCGCCAACAGCCCCCGGATACGGCCGCGCGAAGGCCACCCCGGGGGCTGTCGCATATCTTCTCTACTTGCTCAAGGCGCCGCGCGAGCGCGGCAGCGAGAAGGAGCAGGGGCTCCGCCCCAACCCCCGGCCCTCTCTCCGAGGGGGATGAGGGCAGGCGCGAGGGTGCACCGTCGATGGGGTGAACGTGGTGGGTCGCGGGCCGGCGGCCGAGGAGTGCCCGCTCACGCTCGACCCAGGCAGGGCAGGACACCGACCAAGAGCGCTCCGCCGCCCGCGTGCATACTGCCCCCATGACCGACATCCCCATGGGCTCGTGATCAAGCTCGGCGAGTTCGTGACTGCGCTTCGCGAAGCCGACTACCAGCACTGGGCTCAGTGGATGGACCTTGCCAAGAGGGAGGTTGCTGCTGGGGACCAGAGTGGGATCGACAGGATCCTTGGCGCGTATGGAGGCATGGGGAGCATCAACGACCTCTGGCTTCTACCAGGCCAGGAGCAGCTCCAGAGGCGTATTGAGTCTCTGCGCAGTGAGGGGACTGGCCCGCGCGGAAGTCGGGAAGCACGATGAATCGCTTGCCGGCCTCAGACGTGCACCTGTTCGCCAGCGGCCGAGCGGCGGCCTCCGTACGAGGCGACCAATGCGTTAGCCACGGCTGCGGCGTCTGCATCGGCCACGTTCGCCGGGTACTCCGGCAGCAGGTCGTCCCAGACTGGCATCCACGACCCGAACAGCTGGGCCTGCCCCGCGGGCCGGGCGAAGAACCAGATGTGCAGGTGTGCGGCTCCGTCCCCGATCCGGTAGACGTGGGCTCGGGAGATATGCGGCAGCGCCTGCACGTGGCGGACGACGTGAGTGGTGAGCACCCCCAGTTCGGCGGCCAGCTCGTCGGGCAGATCCGCCATGTCGTAGTGGTCGCGTGGGTACAGCATCAGCACCAGCGGCACACCGACGCCCATGATCCGGGCCAGTCGCCAGCGGTCGTTGAACCAGATGCCTTCGTCTCGGGCGCGGCACACGTTGCAGTCCGCCGGGTCCTCGCCGTGCCGCTCTGGCTCGGGCAGAACAGGCGGGCGCAGCGGCGCGACGCGAAGTCCGTCCGGCTCGAACGGGCTGATGTCCCAGCCGGTCATCCGTGCCAACGGAAGCCGAACCTCAGCATCCGCAGCGGCACGTGCGTGGTCGTAGAACTCATCAGGTCGCAGGGCCATGATCGGAAGACTAGCGTGGCCCATCGGTGCCCTGGCGGCCTTCAGTCCTCCCGTGCCGTCGAGGCCGTCCAGAACCTTCAGCGCCGCATGGTCCCGGTCGGCCGGCACCCCCTGGTCGCCGACTTCAACGAGCGAGCGCGCGAGCTACTGGCCGCCTGAGCACGAACGCCCACCCGCAAGGAGCAGCACCGGCGCGGCTGACCACCGGGCCCGGCCGTCGCGGCTCAGACTGGTCCGATGCCACAGAGCCACCGTTCGCTACCGCGCCGGCGCTTTCTCGCCACGGGCGCCATCGCGCTGCTCAGCCTCGGCGCTTCGTCTGGGTCGGCCGCCGCGCGTGCCCGGTCGATCCCGAGGCCCGAGAGCGAGGTCGACGCCGGTCCCATGGTGATGGCCCTCACCTTCGATGACGGCCCCAGCCCGCAGTACACGCCGCAGGTGCTGGACATCCTGCGCGACCACGGCGTCCAGGCGACCTTCTTCGTGTGCGGTGACAACGTCCTGCAGTACCCCGACGTCGTGCGCCGGATCGTCGCAGAGGGGCACGTGCTGGGAAACCACACCTGGTCCCACCCCGAGCTCGACGGCCTGCCCGCCGCCGAGGTCCGCGACCAGATCCAACGCACCCAGGACGCCATCACCGACATCAGCGGGCGGACGCCGACGCTGTTCCGCGCCCCCTACGGCGACTTCGCCGACGCCGCCCTGGCCGTCTGCGCCGACCTCGGCCTGCGCCCGATCTCCTGGTCGGTCGACCCGACGGACTGGGCCAACCCCGGATCCGAGGTCATCGCCAACCGGGTCCTCGCCGGTGCCGCCACCGGGGCCATCGTGCTGGACCACGACGGGACCGAGGGTGGCGACGACAATCCCGCCCCCGGCAGCGGCGGCGACCGCTCCCAGACCGTAGCCGCCCTGAGTACCTACCTGCCGCAACTGATCGACGCCGGCTACGCCTTCACCACCCCCGACGCCCATCCACCGCTCACGGCCGGGGCCATGCTGACGCTCGACAGCAAACCGCCCCCGGAGGTCATCCGGGGGCGGTAGCGGCATGCTGAGCGGTCAGACCCACTCGATAGAGCTCACGATGTCTGACGCGATCCGAGGGGCCGGCAGAGGCGTTCTCGGAGCCTCGGCGAAAGGCCGCTCGGCGGCAGCCCCCAACCGATCGACCCCAAGTTCACCTAGAAGAGTGAATCTGTCAGCCTCGGAGAGAGAGTGAAATAAGTCACTCACCTCGCCCAGCACATCGGTCATACCCCAGCGCCTTTTGCCTGGTCAGCACCCTGGTTGACCACCGTCAGCGGCAGCAGCTTGACGCCGGTGGGGCCGATCTGGATCTGGGTGTCCATCTGCGGACACACGCCGCAGTCGAAGCACGGGGTCCAGCGGCAGTCGTCGACCTCGACCTCCTCCAGGGCGTCCTGCCAGTCCTCCCACAGCCAGTCCTTGTCGAGGCCGCTGTCCAGGTGGTCCCAGGGCAGCACCTCCTCGTAGGCGCGCTCGCGGGTGGTGTACCAGTCGACGTCGACGCCGGTGCCGGCCAGGCCCTTCTCGGCGGCCTTCATCCAGCGGTCGTAGCTGAAGTGCTCGCGCCAGCCGTCGAAGCGGCCGCCGTCCTCGTAGACGGCGCGGATGATCTTCCCGGTGCGGCGGTCGCCGCGCGAGAGGAGGCCCTCGACGATGCCGGGCTTGCCGTCGTGGTAGCGGAAACCGATGTTCTTGCCGTACTTGCGGTCCTGGCGGATCGCGTCGCGCAGCTTGCCGAGCCGGGCGTCGGTGGCGTCGGAGGAGAGCTGCGGGGACCACTGGAAGGGGGTGTGCGGCTTGGGGACGAAGCCGCCGATCGACACCGTGCAGCGGATGTCGTTCTGGCCGGTGACCTCGCGGCCCTTCTGGATGACGTTCTTCGCCATCTCGGCGATCTGCAGCACGTCCTCGTCGGTCTCGGTGGGGAGGCCGACCATGAAGTACAGCTTCACCTGGCGCCAGCCGTTGCCGTAGGCGGCGGCGACGGTGCGGATCAGGTCCTCCTCCGACACCATCTTGTTGATCACCTTGCGGATCCGCTCACTGCCGCCCTCGGGGGCGAAGGTGAGGCCGGACCGGCGACCGTTGCGGGTCAGCTCGTTGGCCAGGTCGATGTTGAAGGCGTCGACCCGGGTGGAGGGCAGCGAGAGCCCGATCTTGTCGTCGGTGTAGCGGTCGGCCAGGCCCTTGGCGATCTCGCCGATCTCGGTGTGGTCGGCGGACGAGAGCGAGAGCAGGCCGACCTCCTCGAAGCCGGTCGCCTTGAGTCCGCGCTCGACCATCTCGCCGATACCGGTGATGCTTCGCTCCCGCACGGGGCGCGTGATCATGCCGGCCTGGCAGAAACGGCAGCCGCGGGTGCAGCCGCGGAAGATCTCCACGGACATCCGCTCGTGCACCGTCTCGGCCAGCGGGACCAGCGGCTGCTTGGGGTACGGCCACTCGTCCAGGTCCATCACGGTGTGCTTGGAGACCCGCCACGGCACGCCGGGCGCGTTCGGCACCACGCGGCCGATCCGGCCGTCCGGCAGGTACTCGACGTCGTAGAACTTCGGGACGTACACCCCGCCGGTCCGGGCCAGGCGCAGCAGCAGCTCGTCCCGTCCGCCGGGACGGCCCTCGGCCTTCCAGGCCCGGATGATCTCGGTGATGTCCAGCACGGCCTGCTCGCCGTCGCCGACCACCGCGCAGTCGATGAAGTCCGCGATCGGCTCGGGGTTGAACGCGGCGTGGCCGCCGGCCAGCACGATCGGGTCGTCGATGGTGCGGTCCGCGGCCTCCAGCGGGATGCCCGCGAGGTCCAGTGCGGTGAGCATGTTGGTGTAGCCGAGCTCGGTGGAGAAGCTCAGCCCGAACACGTCGAAGGCCTTGACGGGGCGGTGCGCGTCCACGGTGAACTGCGGGACCTGGTGCTCGCGCATCAGGGCCTCGAGGTCCGGCCAGACGCTGTAGGTGCGCTCGGCCAGCACACCCTCACGCTCGTTGAGCACCTCGTAGAGGATCATGACGCCCTGGTTCGGCAGGCCGACCTCGTAGGCGTCGGGGTACATCAGGGCCCAGCGGACGTCGCAGGCGTCCCAGTCCTTGACGGTCGAGTTCAGCTCGCCGCCGACGTACTGGATCGGCTTCTGGACGTGCGGGAGGAGGGCCTCCAGGCGTGGGAAGACCGATTCAACAGTCATGCAGAAGGACCTTTGCGAAGAGGGGATGCCGACGACAACAGCCGGTTGACCCTCAAGGATAACGCGGTGCACAGCACGGCCCGGACGGTCGTGATGACCGCCCGGGCCGTATCGGCAGCACCGCTCAGGCCTTGAGGTGGCGCTGGGTGCGCACCGCCTGGAGCAGCCCGATGGCGATCCAGCCGGCGAACATCGACGAGCCGCCGTAACTGACGAACGGCAGCGGGATGCCCGCGACCGGCATGATGCCGAGCGTCATGCCGATGTTCTCGAAGGACTGGAAGGCGAACCAGGTGATCACCCCGGCCGCCACGATGGTGCCGTAGAGGTCGCCGGCCTGCCGGGCGATCCGGCAGGCGCGCCAGAGGATCACGCCGACCAGCAGGATGATCGCCAGTCCGCCGACGAAGCCCAGCTCCTCCCCCGCCACACTGAAGACGAAGTCGGTCTGCTGCTCGGGGACGAACTGGCCCATGGTCTGGGTCCCGTGGAAGAGACCCTTGCCGGTGAGCCCGCCGGAGCCGATCGCGATCCGGGCCTGCGCCGTGTTGTAGCCGACGCCCGCCGGGTCCAGCGCCGGGTCGGCGAAGGCGGCGAAGCGGTCGATCTGGTACTTGCTCAGCACCCCGAGCTTCCAGATCGCCGCCGCGCCCGCACCGCCGGCGACCATCAGGCCGATGACCCAGCGGTTGGGCGCGCCCGAGGCCAGCAGGATGCCCAGGACGGTCACGGCCATCACCATCACCGAGCCGAGGTCGGGCATCAGCAGCACGATGCAGATCGGCATCCCGGCCAGCACCAGCGCGTGCACCACGCTGCGGTCGATCGGTATGGCCCGCTCCCCGGTGTCCACCCGGGAGGAGAGCGCCATCGCCATACCGAGCACGATCGCGAGCTTGGCGAACTCGGCGGGCTGCACCGAGAAACCGCCGCCGAACTGGATCCAGGAGTGCGCGCCGTTGATGGTCGAGCCCAGCGGGCTGAGCACCGCGATCAGCATCAGCATCGCCAGCGCATACAGCACCGGCACAGCGGCCCTTATCCGGTGGTGCCCTATGGCGACGACCGCGCCGAAGAGCACCAGCCCGATCACCAGGTTGGTGAGGTGGCGGTAGAGGAAGTACTGCGGGTCCCCGTGGGTGAGCGAGTCGCGCCCCCGGGTGGCCGACCAGACCAGCATCGAGCTGCCCAGCGACAGGGCCAGCGCGGCCAGCACTATCACCCAGTCGAGCCGCCGCAGCGGCGCGTCCCGGGCCAGCGCCCGGGCCACCGGCCCGCGCTGGGGGGAGAACCGGAGCTGGCGGTACGAGCTGTAGGAGGAGGTCATGCCCGGCTCCTTCCGAGGCCGCGGGACGGCTCGACGGCCAGCAGGTCGGTGTAGACCGTGGAGGTGAGCGGCGCCGGGGCGGGAGCTGCGAAGCTCGCCTGCTTCAGGATCGCGGTGCCGTCCGGGTTGAAGGTGGGCAGCGCGGTCTGCGGGGCCGGCAGCAGCGCCTTGCTGCTGTCGATGTTGCCCTTGTCGTCCACGCCGTAGAGCGCCTGGTAGATCCGGCGGACCGCGTCACCCGAGCCGCCGGAGCCGGTGCCGCCCTGGCTGATCGTCATGATGACCGCGTAGTCCTTGCTGTAGGTGGTCAGCCAGGAGGTGGTCTGCTTGCCGTAGACCTCGGCGGTGCCGGTCTTGGCGTGCAGCTGGATCTTGTCCTGCGGCCAGCCCGCGCCGGCGAACTTCCAGGCGGCGGTGCCGCTGGTGATGACGCCCGCGGTGGCCTGGTCGATGTACTGCAGGGTCTTCTGGTCGTCCGGGAGCTTGCCGTCCACGTGCGGGGCGATGTTGCGGACCAGCTGGCCGCTGGGGGTGACGACGGCCTTGGCGACGGTCGGGGTGTAGAGCGTGCCGCCGTTGGCGATCGCCGAGTAGATCCGCGCCATCTGGACCGGGGTGACCAGTGTGTCGCCCTGGCCGATGGCGTAGTTGACGGAGTCACCGGCGCGCATCACGGCGCCGTCCACGCAGTTCTCGCGGGCGATCTCGGTGGCGTAGTCGGTGCCGCCGCCGGCCGCCTGCTTGCACCAGGCGGCCTGGTTGGCGTTGAAGAAGTCGGTCTTCCACTGGCGGTCGGGGACCCGGCCGGGCACCTCGCCGGGCAGGTCGATGCCGGTCTTGGCGCCGAGGCCGAACTGATGGGCCGTCTTGTAGAACCAGTCGGCGGGGTTGGCCTTGGGCTTGATGCCGCCGTCCTTCTGCCACTGGTCGTAGGCCAGGCCGTAGAAGACGGTGTCGCAGGAGATCTCCAGCGCCTTCTCCAAGGAGATGTCACCGGCCGACTCGCCCTCGAAGTTCTTGAACTCGCGGCCGCCGATGGTCAGGCTCGACGGGCACGGGTAGTGGCCGTCGAGCGAGTAGCCGGCCTGCACGGCGGCGCTGGTGGAGACCACCTTGAAGGTGGAGCCGGGCGCGGACTGCCCCTGGATGGCCCGGTTGAGCAGCGGGTAGTTGGTGTCCTGGCTGGTCAGGTTCTGGTAGTCCTTGGCCGAGATGCCGCCGACCCACAGGTTGGGGTCGTAGGTCGGCGCGCTGGCCATCGCGATGATCTGACCGGTGTGCACGTCCATCACGAGCGCGGCGCCGGAGTCGGCCACGAAGTTCTGGCTGGTCACCGTGTCGTAGGTCTTGCGGGCGTCGGACATGGCCTGCGCGAGGTTGTCCTCGACGGTCTTCTGCACCCGCGCGTCGATGCTGGTCACCACGTTGTTGCCGGGCTGGGCGGGCGTCTCGCCGGCGGTGCCGATCACCCGGCCGAGGTTGTCCACCTCCAGCTGGGTCACGCCGGAGGTGCCGCGCAGGTCGCTGTCGTACACCGATTCGAGGCCGGCCCGGCCGATCTGGTCGGAGGCCAGGTACTTGGCCTTGCCGGTCTTGTCCTGGGACTTGCTGACCTCGTCGTCGGTCACCGGCGAGAGGTAGCCGACCAGCTGCGCGGCGTTGGCGCCGTCCGGGCCGGGGTACTGGCGTACGGCGGTGGGCTGGGCGGTGATCCCGGGGAAGTCCTCGCGGCGTTCCATTATCTGCATCGCCTGCTGCGTGGTGGCCTGGCTGGTCACCGGGATCGGCTGGTAGGGCGAGCCGTTCCAGCAGGGCTGCGGGGTCTTGGCGTCGCAGAGCCGGACCTTGTTCTCGACGTCGGTGGGGCTCATCCCGAGGACTTGGGCGAGCCGGGTGAGCGCCGCCTTGCCGTGGTCCTTCTGCTGGAGCAGCGAGGTGCGGCTGACCGAGACCACCAGCTGGGTCTGGTTGCCGGCCAGCACCCGGCCGTCCGCGTCCAGGATCTCGCCGCGGACGGCCGGGTCGACCACCTCGCGGATGTGGTTGTTGGACGCCTGCGCGGTGTACTCGCTGCCGTTGCGGATCTGCAGGTACCAGAGCCGGCCGCCGAGGGTGGCGAGCAGCGAGAGCACCAGGATCTGCAGCACCACCAGACGGATCGTCACCCGGCGGGTCCGGCCGGTCTCCGGGATGTTGCTCACGTCTGGGACTCCCCGATGCAGAGTGCGGTGCGGTAGCTGGTCAGGACTTCAGGCCGCGCATCTTGCGGCCGGTGGACGGGCCGGAGGAGACCTCGCGGGTGGTCCGGTAGCGGGCGATGGTGCCGAGCCCCGAGCCGGTGATCTCGCCACCCACCGCCCCCGGGTCGGCCCGGCGGGCCAGCAGCATCACCGCGGGCACCACGAAGGGCGCCAGCAGCAGGTCGTACAGCAGGGCGCTGGCGGCCAGGCCCGGCAGGCCGACGTGCCGGGCGGCGGTGTCGCCGACCAGCGCGCCCACCGCCGCGTACAGCACGGTGGAGACCACCGCCGCGGCGCCGACCATCAGCAGCGGGCCCATCACACCGCGGCGGCGGCCCGAGTCGGCGCGGTACATCCCGGCCGCGTAGCCCATCACGCAGAGCACCAGGGCGAACCGGCCGATCGCGTGGTCGGACGGCGGTGCCAGGTCGGCGAGCAGCCCGGCGGCGAAGCCGATCAGGCAGCCGGCGGACGGCCCGAACACCAGCGCGAGGCCGACGACCACGAGCAGCAGCAGGTCCGGGGTGGCCCCCGGCAGCTGGAGCCGGCCGAGCACGCTCACCTGGATCACCAGGGCGAGCAGTACGAGCACGGCGGAGAGCAGGAAGCGCCTGACGGCCATGGCTCAGTTCCCCCCTGACGGGCTGGCGGACGCGGACGCCGACGTGGACGGTGCGGCGGACGCCGGCGCCGCGGGGGCGACCGGCGCGGGGGGCGCCGTCGGGGTCGGCACGGGAGGCAGCACGGCGTCCCGCGGATCGGTCCGCGGCGGCACCACGACCACACCCACCAGGTCGAGCCGGGTGAACGAGACGAACGGCTGGACCAGCACGGTCTTGGTCAGCTCCCCCGGGGTGGCCTCCACCGTGACGACCTTGCCGACCGGCACGCCCGGGACGAACGGCCGTCCGCTCTGCGAGCCGAAGGTGACCAGCCGGTCCCCCGGCTTGACCTGGGCCTTGCCGTTGAGCAGCTGCACCTTCATCGGTCCGGCGCCCTGGCCGGCCGCGAAGCCGATCTCGCCGCTGCCCTCCATCCGGGTCCCGGCGGTGAAGCCCGGGTCGGTGGCGAGCAGCACGGTGGAGGTGGTCGGGGCGACCGTGGTGATCCGGCCGACCAGGCCCTCACCGTTGATCACCGTCATGTCCCGGGCCAGCCCGTCGTCGCTGCCGGCGTCGATGGTGATGGTCCAGGAGAAGGCCTGGGCCGCGCCGATGGCGATCACCTGGGCGGCCTTGATGGTGTAGCCGCCGGTGCCGGCCGTACGCAGCATGTCGTCCAGCTGCTTGGTACGGCCGGTGGCGGTGTCGGAGGAGGCGAGCTTCTGGCGCAGCTCGGTGTTCTCCGCACCGATCTGGTCCAACCGCTGCTGCTCCGTACCGGAGTCACGGATCGCCCGGACGGTGCGGGCTATCGGGTCGACGGCCCCCGCGGCGCTGCGCTCGACCGGACCGAACACCCCGGCCGCGGCCTTCCGGGCGCCGTTGAGCGGAGAGCTCTCGCCGCCCTTGATGTCCACGGTGATCAGGGCGAAGGCGACGGCCACCAGCAGGATGAGAAGCAGTCGGCTCTCTCGGGTGTCCCTCACGACGCTGGAGCTGCCCCTTCTGGGAGTACGGGTCGGTGGTGTCCCTCTGACGGGCTAACGACGCGGCTGTGCGTCCAGTACCTGCTGCAGGGCCTCGAACTCCTCGACGCAGCGGCCGGCGCCGAGCGCCACCGAGTCCAGCGGGTTCTCCGCGATGTGGATCGGCATGCCGGTCTCGCGGCGCAGCCGCTCGTCCAGGCCGCGCAGCAGCGCGCCGCCGCCGGTGAGCACCACGCCACGGTCCATCACATCGCCCGCCAGCTCCGGCGGGCACTGGTCCAGGGTGGTCTTGACGGCGTCGATGATGGAGTTCACCGGCTCGTCGATGGCCTCGCGGACCTCGGCGGCGGAGATCACCACAGTCTTCGGCAGGCCGCTGACCAGGTCGCGGCCGCGGATCTCGGCGTGCTCGTCCTTCTCGTTCTCCGACCCGTAGGCGGAGCCGATGCTCATCTTGATCTGCTCGGCACTGCGCTCGCCGAGCAGCAGCGAGTACTCCTTCTTGATGTGCTGGACGATCGCGTTGTCGAGCTCGTCGCCGGCCACCCGGATGGACTGGGCGGTGACGATGCCGCCGAGCGAGATCACGGCGACCTCGGTGGTGCCGCCGCCGATGTCCACCACCATGTTGCCGGTGGGCTCGTGGACCGGCAGGCCGGCGCCGATCGCGGCGGCCATCGGCTCCTCGATGATGTGCACCTGGCGGGCGCCGGCCAGGTGGCTGGCCTCGACCACGGCCCGGCGCTCGACTCCGGTGATGCCGCTGGGCACGCAGACCACGACCCGCGGGCGGGCCAGGTAGCGGCGGCGGTGGATCTTCTGGATGAAGTAGCGCAGCATCCGCTGGGTGATCTCGAAGTCGGCGATCACGCCGTCCTTCAGCGGGCGGATCGCGATGATGTTGCCGGGCGTGCGCCCGATCATCTTCTTCGCCTCGGAGCCGACCGCCAGGATCCCGCCGGTGTTGGTGTTGACCGCCACGACTGACGGTTCGTTCAGGACGATCCCCTTGCCCCTGACGTACACCAGCGTGTTGGCAGTGCCCAGGTCGATCGCCAGGTCACGGCCCATGAACGACAGATTGTTGGCCATGGAGTGTGGAATGCCTTCCCGAACTGGATGTCATGGGCGGGGAGTGGGCCTCGCGGGCTGGGCTCGCGCTGGTTGTGTTCTCGCCTGCGGGCCCGCGCGGCGACCTGCGATCCGCGTCGCGGATCCGCACAGCAGACCTGTCCGGCCCGTGAGTTGTGTCCATCGTAGCCACGCCCGGCGAACTGGTCGGCGGGGTCGGCTGCCGTCCATTCTGCGCGGGAGGATCGGTTCTTCCGGCATTGGGACGCCGTGTCGGGCGACCCAGTTCCATATTTGAGGATCAAATTCCCACGGTTGGCTGAGCTGGGGTGCGTCGGCGCCCCGGCTCAGCCTCCGTCAGGACTCGTTCAGGACTCGTTCAGGCCTGCGCGGGGAAGAAGATCTTGATCTCGCGCTCGGCGGAGGCCTCGGAGTCGGAGGCGTGGATCAGGTTCTCGCGGGTGATCGTCGCGTAGTCGCCGCGGATCGTGCCGGCGCCGGCGGCCAGCGGGTCGGTGGCGCCGGCCAGCGCGCGGATGCCCGGGATGACGTTCTCACCCTCGACGATCAGCGCGATCGACGGGCCGGAGGTCATGAACTCCAGCAGCGGCTCGTAAAACGGACGGCCGAGGTGCTCGGCGTAGTGCTGCTCCAGCGTCGCGCGGTCGAAGGTGCGCAGCTCGACGGCGGCGAGCCGCCAGCCGGCCTTGCGCTCGATCCGGCTGATGATCTCGCCGGCCAGGCCGCGCTGGACGGCGTCGGGCTTGAGCAGGACGAGAGTGCGCTGGGACACGGTACGGCTCCAGTGGTTTCGGGGCGGAATGGTGTATGCCACTTCCGCTGAGGCTACCTTGCGTGAGCGGCCCGCACAGACGTGCGGGCCGCTCCGGCGCGTGCCGGTCAGGCGGCCGCGGTGGCGGCGGCGCGCTGGGCCTTGATGACGTCGATCTTGCGCCCGTAGTGCACCGAGCACCACCACAGGCCGGCGAAGACCAGCCCGAGGCCGTACATGGTCGGCAGGACCAGGCCGCTGGCGATCAGGCCGAGCTGGAGGGCCCAGCCGATCGCCACCGCGCCCGGGCGGTTGATCATGCCGCAGAGCAGGATGCAGAGGACCATCGCGATGCCGCTGACGGTCCAGATGCTCACGGCGGAGACGCTGGACAGGTGCACCGCGACCAGCGCGGCGAACATGATCAGCAGGGCCTCGCCGATCAGGGTGGAGGAGCAGAGGGTGCGCACCGTCATCCCCTCCGGCCGAGCAGCAGGCGGGCCTCACCGACGGTGATCACCGAGCCGGTGATCAGGACGCCGGCGCCGATCAGGTCACCGCTGTCCTCGGCGAGGGTGACCGCCGCGTCGATGGCGTCGGCCAGGTTCGGTTCGACCTGCACCCGGTCCTCACCGAAGACCTCCACCGCCTGGGCCGCCAGGGCGTCCACCGCCATCGCGCGGTGGGTGGAGTTCTGGGTGACCACGACCTCACTCAGGATCGGCTCGAAGGCCTCCAGCACGCCGGAGACGTCCTTGTCGCCGCTGGTCGCGATCACGCCGACCAGCTTGGTGAAGGCGAAGGCCTCCCCGATCGCGGCCGCCGTCACCTGGGCGCCGGCCGGGTTGTGCGCGGCGTCCAGCACGATCGTCGGGCTGCGCCGGACAACCTCCAGGCGGCCCGGCGAGCTGACGCCGGCCAGCGCCTGGCGCACCTTGTCGGCGTCCAGGCCGCCCTCGCGGGCCGCGCCGATGCCGAAGAAGGCCTCGACGGCGGCCAGCGCCAGCGAGGCGTTGTGCGCCTGGTGCTCGCCGTGCAGCGGCAGGAAGATGTCGGCGTACTCGGCACCGCCCAGACCGCGCAGCGTCACCAGCTGCCCGCCGACCGCGATCTCCCGGTGCAGCACCCCGAACTCCATGCCCTCGCGGGCCACCGTGGCGTCCACCCGGACGGCGTGTTCGAGGATCGTCTTCGCGGCGTCCAGCGGCTGCTGGGAGACCACCGCCAGCGCGCCCGGCTTGATGATGCCGGACTTCTCCACGGCGATCTGGCCGGTGGTGTCGCCCAGCTTGTCGGTGTGGTCCAGCGAGATCGGGGTGATCACCGAGACCACGCCGTCGATCACGTTGGTGGCGTCCCAGCTGCCGCCCATGCCGACCTCGACCACGGCGACGTCCACCGGCGCGTCGGCGAAGGCCGCGTACGCCATGGCGGTGAGCACCTCGAAGAAGGAGAGCGGGATCGGCTGGGTCTCGTCGACCATCCGGATGTAGGGCTCGATGTCGCGGTAGGCCTCGACGAAGCCCTGCTCGCTGATCGGCTTGCCGTCCAGGGTGATCCGCTCGGTCACCGACTCGACGTGCGGGCTGGTGTAGCGGCCGGTGCGCAGCTCGAAGGCGTTCAGCAGCTGCTCCACCATCCGGGCCGTGGAGGTCTTGCCGTTGGTCCCGGTGATGTGGATCGACGGGTAGGCCCGCTGGGGCTGGCCCAGCAGGTCCATCAGCGCGCTGATCCGGTCGAGCGAGGGTTCGAGCTTGTTCTCGGGCCAGCGCTTGGCCAGCTCGGCCTCGATGTCGCGAAGCCCCGCCGGCTGGTCGGCGGGGTCCGCGCTACTGGGGCGGACGGTGTACGGGTTCTGCTCGGCGCTGCTGCTCACGCGCCCCAGTCTACGGAGTGGCGGGTGCCGGACAGGCGGCCGGGTGGCGCGGCCGGACGGGGAAAGGAACAGCCTTGGTCACGAAAAGGTAAAGGCTCGTGAAAGGGAATCACCGGCGGATATCGGGCTCAGGGCGTGCCCACCAGCTCGGCCGGCACACCCGCCTGGCGCGCCCTCAACTCGGCCACCACCTCGCGGACATCCTCCTCGGGAAGCAGCGGCAGCATCATCGCCACGCCCTGCAGCAGACCGCCCAGCAGGAAGGTGGTGTCGGCGGTCGCGGCGACCAACTCCCGCACGGTGAGCACCTCCCCGCACTGGACGGCCTCGATCAGCCGGGCCGCGTCGGCGGACTCCTCGTCCACCGCGACGCCGATCGGGCCGGCCGGGGCGCGGCGGGCCAGCGTGCGCAACACCTTGTCGCCGACCTCCGGCGCATAGGCCTTGCGCACCGCCTCGGCGGCGATCCAGACCAGCAGCGTGACCACTTCACGCTCGGAGTGGTCCGCCAGGATGCGGTCCAGGGCGTCGTCGAAGGCGAGTTGATTGCCGTGCCGGAAGGCCAGCAACAATGTCGCGGCCCGCCCCTTGGCCTCCTCCACTCGCTGCGCAGGAAGTTCGCCGGCCAACTTGTGCACTGTCACCATGCCCTGCCTTCCCCATCACCTCTGCCAGCACCCGAAACTTCAGGACACCGTATACGTCGCACCTTCCCAGGTCACCGGACCTGGCCGGATGAAGGCAGCAAAGAATGGAAACGGGCCGGACGGAAATCGCCGCCCGCGCGCGGGACGGATCAACGGGATTCACCCGGTCAGCGCGTTTGGTCGCAATTCGGTTCCGTATCAAGCGAATGCGACTCAGTGCGTTCTCAGTGGTTCCCCAGTGGCCGGTGGTGCACTACTGCCCCGGCTGCCGATCCGGCACCACGGCGTTCGGCAGTCGGGGGCCACCTTCCCCGGCCCCCGCCCGCCCGAACGGATTTCGCCGATGACCTCCTGGGAGCACCCGCAGTCCTACACGCTCGTCGACCGGCGCTGGTACGAGTCCCCCAGCCGCTACCTGCCCGGCGACGAACACCTGGCGGTGCTGCGATCCGTCCTGCCGGACGGCTGGCGCACCAGGAGGCACGGCCTGTGGTCGACGGTGAGGCCGCCGGGAGCCGGTGCGCCGGGCCAGGGCTGGGAACTGTCCGTCACCTCACTTCCCGAGGAGAGTACGGACGTCCTGCGCCTGGCGCTGCCGGTGCTCTGCGCGGCCGGTGCGCCGTTCGCGTTCCTGGTCGACCCGTTCTGTGTGCGGCTGGCCAACGGCGCCGCCTCCTGGCCGGCCGCCGACGCCGGGCTGATCACCGTCCACCCGGTGGACGGGGAGCAGTTCCGGGCCGTCGGCTTCGGACTGGCCGACGCGCTGCGGGGCCGCAGCGGGCCGCAGTTGCGGTCACAGCGGCGCTGGCCCGGCTCGACCGCGCTCTGCTACCGCTACGGCGACTTCGCCCCGGCACCGGCGGTCGGACCGGACGGGCGGCGCGGGCCCGCCGAGCCGCAGCGGGCCCGGACGGATGCGACCGGTGAGCCGAGCGGGCGGGACGTGGTGCGCAAGGAGGCCCGTCCCGGCCTGCTGGTCGGCAGCCCCGGCCGGCCCGCGGCCGAGGTGCTGGAGAAGGAGTACCAGCTGCTCGGCGAGCTGGCCGACACCGGGCTCTTCGCCCGGCCGGTGGAGTTCTTCCACGCCCGCGACCGGGCGGTACTGGTCCGCGAGCGGCCGCACGGAACGCCGTTCGGGCGGCACTGCCTGCGGACCAACCCGCTGGTCACCCTCGACCTGGAACCCGCCTCGGTGCGCTCGTACTTCCTGGGCCTGCGCGGTCTGTGGCGGCGGCTCGCCGAGGCGGTCTCGACCGCCCACCAGCGCGGCATCCTGCTGGGCGACCTGTGCGGCACGGGTGTGTGCGTCGACCCGGACACCGGCACGGCCACCGTCGTCCGGCTGGAGACCGGCGTGCGCGAGGGTCTGGACGCGCATCTGGACCTGCACACCCCGGGCCTGGCCAGCCCGCGGCTGGCGGCGATCGGACGGTACGACCGGGCGGGCGACTGGCACGCACTCGGCGCGCTGATCTTCAGCTCGGTGATGGCGGTCGGCGACAGCACCGGATTCCACCGACCCGCGCTCAGCCGGTTCCTCGCGGAGCTGGCCTACGACCTGGCGCTGCCCGCCGAGTTGGTGGACCTGATCGACGACCTGACGGCCGAGGACAGCCGGATCAGCGGTCCGCAGGTGATCCGGCGGATCGACGAACTGCCCTTCGAGAGCCACCCGCTGTGGTCCGAGCCGGTGCCGCTGGCCCGGCCGGCCGCCGAGCGGTACCGCTCCCCCGAACGGTTGCCCGGCCTGCGCGACGCCGACCTGGCCGAGGCCGCCGAGAAGGTGGTCGACTACGCCGTCGAGCTCGCCGACCCCCGCCGTGAGGACCGGCTGTACCCGGCCGACGCGGCGGTGTTCGAGACCAACCCGCTCTCGGTCGCGCACGGCGCGCTGGGCGTGCTCTACGGCATACACCGGCTGCGCGGGTCGGTCCCCGCCACCCAGCTCGGCTGGGCGATGGCCAGGGACGTCGATCCGTCCAGCTACCCGGCCGGGCTGTACCTCGGCCAGGCCGGCCTCGCCTGGGTGCTGGACGAACTGGACCGCCCGCAGGCCGCGCTCGGCCTGCTGGACCGCACCCGCGAGCACCCGCTGCGGTTCGCCGTACCGGGCGTGCTGCACGGCAGCGCCGGATACGGCCTGGCCTGCCTGCGGCTCTGGCACCGGCAGGGCGTCGGGCGGCTGCTCGACGACGCCCGGGCGGCCGGTGCGGCGCTCGCGGCGGACTGCCTGCGCGACGCCCGCGGCGCCCGCTGGGCCGTACCGGGCGGCCAGGTCGGCTACGGCCACGGCTCCGCCGGGATCGCGCTGTTCCTGCTCTATCTGCACCTGGCCACCGGCGAGCAGCGCTGGTACGAACTCGGCCGCGCGGCACTGGCGTTCGACCTGCACCGGGGCGTCCGGGCGGACGGCTACGGCGGCGAGGACGACGGCCTGCCGGGCAGCTGCTGGGAGGTCGGCACCGCCGGGGTCGCCACCGCCGCGCTGCGCTACCTGGTGGTGCGCCCCGAACCGGAGCTGGCCGCGCTGGTGCCGGAGCTGCTGGCCGACGCGGCCCGCAAGTACAGCGTCGTGCCGGGGCTGTTCCACGGCCTGTCCGGCCTCGGCAACGTGCTGCTGGACGCCGGCGAACTACTGGGCGAGGAGCGCTGGTTCGCCGAGGCGCGACGGGTCGCCGAGGGCGTGCTGCTGAGCCGGATCGACCGGGCGGAGGGGGTGGTGTTCCCCGGCGGCCGGGCGCTGCGCGAGAGCACCGACCTCGCCACCGGCTCGATCGGCGTCGCGCTCTTCCTGGACCGGCTGCGCACCGCACGCCCGGGCGGGCGCAGCAACTTCAACTTCGTGGTCGACGGGCTGCTGCCGTGAACACCCTTCTAAGCGCGCCACTGCAGGCCGGGGTCGTGCGCGAGGACTCGGCCGGTGAGGGAGGTGAGTTCGGGCCCGGGGTCGACCCCGAGTTCGTCGCGCAGCACGCGCCGAGCGTCCCGCAGGGCGCCGAGCGCCTCGCCCTGCCGGCCGCAGCGGTAGAGCGCCAGCGCGCGCAGCGCCCAACCCGACTCCCGCAGCGGGTAGTCGGTGGTCAGCCGCTCGCTCTCGACCAGGGTGAGCCGGTGGTCGCCGAGCGCCAGGCAGGCCGCGACCCGGACCTCGCGCACCAGCGAGCGCCACTCCACCAGCCGGGAGATCTCGGCGCGTACGAAGCGGGCGTCGGAGAGTTCGGCGAACGGCGGGCCGGTCCACAGGTCGAGCGCCTGGTCGGCGCAGGCCAGCGCCTCGTCCGGGCGGCCGGCGGCGGAGGCCGCGGCGGCCGACGCGGCCAGCGTGACGAACCGGTGGGTGTCCACCGCCTCGGACTGCACGGCCAGCGCGTAGCCGGCGGCGTGCCGCACCAGCACGGTGGACTGCTGACGGGCCCGGCGGTCCGGCTCCAGCGCGCGCCGCAGGTCCGCGACGTAGGTGTGCAGGGTCTGCCGCGGCTTGTCCGGCGGGTGGCCCTCCCAGACCGCGTCGATGATCTGCTCCTCGCCGACCAGCCTGCCGTGCGCCAGCAGCAGCGCCACCAGCACGGCCTTGGGACGACGCCCGCCCAGTGGTGCCCTGGTGCCGCGGACCGTCGCCTCGACCGGTCCCAGCACGTTGATGCCCACCTCTGCCACGTTCGGATTCATACCCCGAGCTTGAATCCCACTCGACCGGCTTCCCATGGGGTCCGGCCCCCAGATTCACCCCGGCGTACCGGCACCGGCCGTACACCGGCGCCGCGACGGCAGGAACCTGGGGGCCGACCCCCATGTCGTCCCAATGCATCGGTGACATCCTGTCGACCATGAACATCGCGGGGGCGTCCGACAACGAGCGGGAGCAGCCGCTGCCCTGGTGGACCAGAGGGGTGGCGCTCGCCGAACGGCTGGGCGGACCGGCGACCGGGCGGCCCGCCGACCTGCCGGCCGGGCAGCGCCGGGCCGACCACCGACTGGCGCGCTGGCGGGAGGACTTCGCCGCCGAGGCGGGCCTGTTCGAGGCCCGGCTGGCCGCGGCGGGACTGGCCGAGGACGGGCTGCGCGCGCTGCTGGACGAGGACCCGGCGGCGCTGGCCGCGCGGATCGACCGGCCCGGGTGGGCCCGGTCGGCCGACCGGGTGCTCGCCGCCGCCCCCGACCGGGTGGAGGCCCCGGCGCCCTGCCGCAGTTGGGACGAGGGCTTCGCCACCGTCCTGGCGCCGTTCACCGAGGAGGCCGCCGACCGGCTGCTGGCCGCCGCGCACCGGGCCGGCGCCCAGCGGACAGCCGACCTGCGGGCGGTCCGCGCCTGCTTCACCGAGCGGTTGGCCGCGGCGCTGGTCCGGCTCGCCCGGCGCACCCTGGTGCTCGAACTGAACGTCCTGCGGGTGACCGGCCGGCTGGCCGGGCAGACCCCCGAGGAGCGCTTCGCCGACTTCGTCCGGCAGTCCTCCGAGCAGGCTGGACTGACCGCGCTGCTCACCGAATACGCCGTACTGGCCCGGCTGTTGGCGCAGACCTGCGAACACGCCGTGGCTGCCTGGACGGAGCTGCTGACCCGGCTGTGCGCCGACCGCGACGCGCTGGTCCGCGAAGGCCTGCTGGGCGCCCGCCCCGGACGGCTGACCGGGATCGATGCGGGCATCGGGGACAGCCACCAACGCGGCCGCGCGGTGGCCCTGCTGGACTTCGCGTCCGGCGCCCGGCTGGTCTACAAGCCGCGCCCGCTCGGCGTGCACGGGCACTTCAACGACGCCGTCCGCTGGCTCAACGCCCGGCTGCCCGGGCTCGGGCTGCGCACCCTGGCGGTCCTGGAGCGGGCCGACTACGGCTGGGCGGAGTTCGCCGCCGCCGAACCCTGCGAACAGGCCGCCCAGGTCGAGCTGTTCTACCACCGCCTCGGCGCGCTGCTCGCCCTGCTGCACACCCTCGGCGGCACGGACATCCACCACGAGAACCTGGTCGCCTGCGCGGACCAGCCGGTGCTGGTGGACCTGGAGACGCTCTTCCACCCGGTCCTCGCGCTGCCCGAACAGCTGGCGGCCGACCCGGCGCTGCGGGCCCTGGAGTCCTCGGTGTACCGGATAGCGCTGCTGCCGCACCTGCTGGTCGGCGAGCGCGGCAGCTGGGACGTCTCCGGCCTCGGCGGCGACAAGGGCGCGCCGCTGCCGGTCGACGCCGTGGGCTGGGTGGCGCCGGCCACCGACGAGATGCAACTGGTCCGCAGGCCCGCGGTGTTCGCCGGCGCCGCCAACCGCCCCAGGCTGGACGGCCGCGACGCCGACCCGGCCGCGCACACCGAGTCGCTGCTCGCCGGATTCCGGGCCGGCTACGACGCGATCACCGCCCACCGCCGCGAACTCACCGGCCCGGACGGCCTGCTGTCCCGCTTCACGCAGGACCGGACCCGAGTGGTGGCCCGCAACACCCGGCTCTACTCCGCGCTCCTGGACGAGTCGACCCACCCCGACGTCCTGCGCGACGCCCTCGACCGGGACCGGCTGCTCGACCTGCTGTGGCGCGAGTCGGCCGGCGACCCGGCCCGCTGGCCGCTGGTCTCCGCCGAGTTGGACGAGCTGTGGGCCGGCGACATCCCGCTGCTGACCGGGCACCCGGCGGCGAGCACGCCGAGCATCGCCGGCCGCCGCACCGGCGCCGGCTACGCCGAGAGCGGCCTCGACCGGGTCACCCGCCGACTGGGCGAGATGGGCCGGACCGACCGCTACGACCAGGAGTGGATCATCCGGGCCGCCCTCGCCACCCGCAGCACCGGCAACGGCCACCGGCCCGGCACCCCGCTGCCGGGCCACCGGGACGCGGTCGTCCCCGATCCCGAACACCTGCTGGCCGCCGCCTGCGGCATCGCCGACCAGATCCTGGCCGGCGCCCACGACGACCAGCGCCGGGTCAACTGGCTGACCCTGGAAGCGATCGAGCAGCAGCACTGGGCGATCCTGCCGCAGGGCGCGGGCCTGGCCGGCGGCTACTGCGGCACGGCGCTCTTCCTCGCCCAACTGGCCGACCTGACCGGGACCGAGCGGTACGCGGCGGTGGCCCGCCGGGCGCTGCGCCCGATCCCCGAGGTGCTGGCCGCGCTCGCCGCGCACCCCGAGCACCTGTCGGCCGTCGGCTGCGGCGGCTTCGAGGGGCTGGGCGGCATCGCCTACGCCCTCAGCCATCTGGCCGGCCTGCTGGCGGACCGGGAGATCGCCGACTGGGCCGCGGAGGCGGTCCGGCTCACCGCGCTCGGCGTCCGGCTCGACCAGGACAGCCACCGGGACGGCGGCGCCGCCCCCGACGCCGGGGTGCTGACCGGCCTGGCCGGCTCCCTCGCCGCGATGCTCGCCGTCCACCGGGCGACCGGGCTGACCCAGGCCGCCGACACCGCCGAGGTCTGCGCCCGGCAGCTGCTCGCCCGCCCGGCCGACGAGCCGATACCCGACGGCTTCGCCGACGGCGCGGCCGGCGTCGGCTGGGCCCTGCTGCGCTTCGCCGAGGCGGGCGGCGGCCCGGCCTACACCGAGGCCGGCCTGCACCGGCTGACCCGCGGGATCATGCGCGGGGTGGCGGACGATCCCGGCTGGTGCAACGGTCTGACCGGCACCGCCCTGGCGCTGGCCGACAGCGGCGCCGCCCTGGCCGACCCCGAGCTGGTCACCCGGCTGGCCGGCGCCACGGCCGGGCTCGCCGCACTGGACCCGCTGCCCGACCACAGCCTGTGCCACGGCGAGTCGGGCCGGCTCGAACTGCTGCTGACCGCCTCGGGCGGCGGGCCCGGTCTGGCCGGACCCGCCGTCGCCCGGGCCGGCGCCCTGCTGGCCGCGCTCGACCGCTTCGGCCCGCGCTGCGGCACCCCCGGCGGGGTGAGCAGCCCTGGGCTGCTGACCGGCCTGGCCGGTATCGGACACGGGCTGCTGCGGCTCGGATTCGGCTCCCGGATACCCTCGGTACTGCTTCTGCAGCCACCGAACAGCTGAGCGACGCGACCCCGCGCCGCTCCGCAGAGATCGCGGCCCACCCGCCGCGACCGCCCAACAGGAGGACGTGCAATGGAGAACGACGAACTGGTCAGGTTCTGGAAGGACCCCGAGGCCCGCGAGGCCGCGGTCACCGACCACCCGTCCGGGGAGATCAGGGCCGGCGAGAGCACCCGCGCACTGCGCCGGGCCGCGCTGCTGACGGGACTTGGCGGACTGGCCGCGGGGGCGGCCCTGTTCGCGAGTCAGATGACCGTGACCAGCGTCTCGGGCCCCGCCTGACGGACAGTGCGGCGTCCGCGGAGAAGGGCACCGTGGCGGATCCGCTTTCCGGACGATAGCCTCCGGCCATGCTCATCACTTCGCCGGTGCTGGTCGGGCGCGACGATGAGCTCGCGCACCTCGACGGGGGCCTGGCCGCCGCCCGCCGGGGCGAGGGCCGGGCGGTCTTCCTGTTCGGTGACGCGGGCATCGGGAAGTCACGGCTGGCGTCCGCCTGCGCATTTCGCGCGTTCGCCGACGGCATGGCGGTGCTGCGCGGGCGCGGCAGCACCACCGGCGCCACCATGCCGTTTCGCCCCGTCGCCGAGGCGCTGCTCTCGCTCTTCCGGATCGGCGGGCTGCCGCAGGATCCCGAACTCATGGCCTACCGGCCCGCGTTGGCGGAGCTGGTGCCGGAGTGGCGGAGCGCCTCGCCGACCACCGCCGGCGTCTCGGTGCTGGAGACGGCCGAGGCCGTACTGCGGCTGCTGGCCGCGGTCGGGCACGATCTGACCTCCCGCCAGGAACCCGGCTGCCTGCTCGTCATCGAGGACCTGCACGACGCCGACGCCGAGACCCTGGCCGTCATCGAGTACCTGGTCGACAACCTGTCCGGCCTGCCGGTCTTCCTGCTGGTCACGCTGCGCGCCACGAGCGGGCCGGCCGGCGAACTGGCCCGCGCGGCCGGTCGGCGCCGCGCGGCCGCCCTGATCGAACTGCGGCCGCTGGGACCGGCGGACGTGCGGTTGCTGGCCGAGTCCTGCCTCGGCGCGGAGGCCGGACAGCTCCCCCGCGAGGTGACCGACAAGCTGGTCAGGGACTCCGAGGGCAACCCGTTCGTCGTCGAGGAGCTGCTCAGCGGGATGGTCAGCGCGGACGTGCTGCGCGGCGACACCGACGGCTGGCGGGTCTGCGGGGACCTCGGCATCGACGTGCCGACCACGGTCGTGCACAGCGTCGCCCAGCGGACCGCCCGACTCGACCCGGCCGACCGCGACTTCCTGCACGTCGCGGCCGTGCTCGGACGCCGCTTCGCGCTGCCCGTCCTCCAGTTGGTCACCGGGCTGGACGACCGCAGCCTGCTGGTCCACCTGCGGGCCGGCATCGACGCCCAACTGATCTCGCCCAGCGGGCCGGTGGCCGACTACTACGAGTTCCGGCACGCGCTGACCACCGAGGCCCTGCTCGCCGGGCTGCTCCCGATGGAGCGCGCCGCGATCGCCCAGCGGGCGGCCGACGCGATCGAGCGGGCCCACCCCGGGCTGCCCGGCGACTGGTGCCAGCGGGTCGCGGTGCTGCGCCTGGCCGCCGGGGACGCCCGGGCCGCCGGGCTGCTCTTCGCCGAGGCCGGCCGGGCCGCGCTGGACGGCGGCGCGGTCGCCTCCGCCGTCGCCCTGCTGGAGCGCGCGCACGAGCTGATGGCCGGCTCGCAGGCCACCGCGGGGGCCGCCTCGGTGCTGGAGCGGCTGGTCTACACCCTGGTCGAGACGGGCCGACTGGACCAGGCGCTGGCACTGGCCGACACCCTGCCGCTGACCGGGCCCGGCGCGCTGGACGACGCCCGGTCCGCCGCCCTGCACACCCGGCTGGCCTGGGCCGCGGTCACCGCCCTGCGCCTGGAGGACGCGGCGGCCCGGGTGGCGTACGTCCGCGGTCTGCTCGGACGGTTCGACAGCGCCTCGCACACCCCGGCGATCGACGTGGTCGAGGCCCATCTGGTCCTGGTGCCGCGGCCTGCGGGCGGTGAGCCAGCTGCCGGTGGCGAGCCGGCTGCGGACGGCGGCGACCGCACCGAGCAGGCCGAGCAGCTCGCGCGCCGCGCCGCACTCGCCGCCGAGGCCGCCGATCTACCTGAAGTCGCCTGCCAGGCCTGGCAGTTGCTGGCACTACTGGAACGCCGGCACGGCTTCGACCGGGCGGACTCCCACCTGGAGCGGATCCTCGCGCTGGCCAACCGCCACCAGCTGACCACCTGGCAGGTGGACGCGCTCCTGCGGCTGGGCGCCAACGAGTTCATGCGCAGCGGCTCCTCCACCCAGCTGGAACGGGCGCACCGCGCGGCGCTGGGGCTCGGCGCGCTCGCGCTGATGCACAGCGCGGAGGCGACGATGGCCATGCAGGCCGTGCTGCGCGGGGCCTACCCGGCGGCCCGCGAGCTCACCGACCGCTGCGTGGCGGCCACCGCCCGGCTGCGCAACGTCGACAACCACCAGTTCGTGCTGCTCACCCGGGCCGCGCTGGCCGCGCACCAGGGCCGGCGCCGCGAGATGGAACAGGAGTTGGCCGAGTTCCACCGCTGGGACGGCGACCGCTCGCTGCAACGGCCGCTGGCCTTCGGCACCTGCCGGGCGATCTGCGCCGTCCTGGAGGAGGACCGCGAGCGCTCGCTCGCCGAGCTGGACAACGCGCTCGACTGGGAGCGGAAGCACCCGACGGTCTTCTACCTCAACGGGCGCTACGGGCTGCGCCCGCTGCTGCGCGCGGTCGAGGGCCGCTCGGACCCGGACGAGCACGCGGCGATCACCGCGGATCCGGCCGCCGGGCTGCTCTGGAACCGGCAGTTCGAGCGGCTGGCGCACGCGGTGCACGAGGGCCGGGCCGGACGGCCCGAGCAGGCGCTTCGGGCCGTGCAGGAGGCCGGGGAGGCCGCCGAGCCGTTCCTGATGGCCCGCCACCTGGGCCTGCGGCTGGTGGCCGAGGCCGCGCTGGCGGACGGCTGGGGCGACCCCGTGCCGTGGCTGCGCACCGCCGAGGAGTACTTCCACGGCGCCGCCGTACCGGCCGTCGCGAGCGCCTGCCGGGACCTGCTGCGCCGGGCCGGGGCGAGCGTGCCGCAGCGGCGCAGCGGCTCCGAGGGGGTGCCCGCCGGGCTGCGCCGGCAGGGGCTGACCGTGCGGGAGTACGAGGTGTTCCTGCTGCTCGCCTCGCGCCTGGGCAACCAGGAGATCGCCGGCTGCCTGTACATCTCGCCGCGGACCGTGGAGAAGCACGTGGCGAGCCTGCTGGCCAAGACCGGGCGCGCCAACCGGGCCGCGCTGTACGACTACGCGGTGGAGGCGACCGCCGCCGAGGCGCACTGAGAGGGCCCCGGGAAACTGCTCCCGGGGCCCTCTGGCAGGTGTTGCTCAGCCCTGCGGCAGCGCGGCCAGCTGGGCGGTGATCCGCTCGATGTCCGCCTCGGCGGCGGCCTGGCGGGCGCGGATCTTCACGACCACGTCCTCCGGGGCCTTCGCCAGGAAGCCCTCGTTGCCGAGCTTGGCGGCCGTCTGGACCTTCTCCTTCTCGGCGACCGCGAGGTCCTTCTGCAGGCGCTTGCGCTCGGCCGGGATGTCGATGGTGCCGGACAGGTCGAGCGAGACCGTGACGCCGGCCACCGGGAGCGAGGCGGTGGCCGCGAAGCCGTCCTCGGGAGCGGACAGTCGCGCCAGCGAGCGGATCTCGTCCTCGTGGGCGACCAGCACCGTGCCGGCCAGCTCCAGGACGGCGGGGACCTTCTGGTTCGGGCTGAGGCCCTGGTCCGTGCGGAACCGGCGGACCTCGGTGACCACCTGCCGGAGCGTGGCGATCTCCGCCTCGGCGGCCGCGTCCCGGCGGGACGGGTCGGCGACCGGCCAGTCGGCGACCACCAGGGACTCGGCGCCGGTGAGCGTGGTCCAGAGCGTCTCGGTGACGAACGGGACCACCGGGTGCAGCAGGCGCAGCGTCAGGTCCAGCACCTCGCCCAGCACCCGGCGCGCGGCGTCGGCCTGCGCACCGCCCTTGGCCAGCGCGGTCTTGGAGAGCTCGACGTACCAGTCGCAGACCTCGTCCCAGGCGAAGTGGTAGAGGCTGTCGGAGAGCTTGGCGAACTGGTAGTCGTCGTACAGCGCGTCGACCTCGGCGATGGTGGCGTTGAGCCGGCTGAGGATCCAGCGGTCCGCGGCGGTCAGCTCCTCGGGGGCCGGCAGCGGGCCCTCGACGGTGGCGCCGTTCATCAGGGCGAAGCGGGTGGCGTTCCAGATCTTGTTGCAGAACTTGCCCGCGCCCTGGACCCAGTCCTCGCCGATCGGCACGTCCGCGCCGGGGTTGGCACCGCGGGCCAGCGTGAAGCGGACCGCGTCGGCGCCGTAGGCGTCCATCCAGTCCAGCGGGTCCACGGCGGTGCCGGAGGACTTGGACATCTTCTTGCCGAACTGGTCGCGGACCAGGCCGGTCAGCGCGATGGTGTGGAACGGCGCCTGGCCGTCCATCGCGTAGAGGCCGAACATCATCATCCGGGCGACCCAGAAGAAGATGATGTCGTGCCCGGTGAGCAGCACGTCGGTCGGGTAGAACTTCGCCAGGTCCGAGGTCTGCTCGGGCCAGCCCAGCGTGGAGAAGGGCCACAGGCCGCTGGAGAACCAGGTGTCCAGCACGTCCGGGTCCTGGTGCCAGCCCTCGCCGGTCGGCGGCTGCTCGTCGGGGCCGACGCAGACGACCTCGCCGTCCGGGCCGTACCAGACCGGGATCCGGTGGCCCCACCAGAGCTGGCGCGAGATGCACCAGTCGTGCATGTTGTCGACCCAGCTGAAGTAGCGGCCCTCCAGCTCCTTCGGGTGGATCTGCACCCGGCCGTCGCGCACCGCGTCGCCGGCCTTCTCGGCCAGCGGCGCGACGTTGACCCACCACTGGAGCGAGAGCCGCGGCTCGACGATGGTGTGGCAGCGCGAGCAGTGGCCCACCGCGTGCATGTACGGGCGCTTCTCCTCGACGATCCGGCCCTGCTCGCGCAGCGCGCCGACGACGGCCGCGCGGGCGTCGTGGCGGTCCAGGCCGAGGAACGGGCCGTGCACGGTGATCGCGCCGCGCTCGTCCATCACCGTCAGGTTGGGCAGGCCGTGGCGCTGGCCGATGGCGAAGTCGTTCGGGTCGTGCGCGGGCGTCACCTTGACCGCGCCGGTGCCGAACTCCGGGTCCACGTGGGTGTCGGCGACCACCGGGATGCGACGGTCCGTCAGCGGCAGGGCGATGGTGCGGCCGACCAGGTGGGCGTAGCGCTCGTCGTCCGGGTGGACGGCCACGGCGGTGTCGCCGAGCATCGTCTCGGCCCGGGTGGTGGCCACCACGATCGACTCTTCGCCGTCGCCGTAGCGGATCGAGACCAGCTCACCGGCCTCGTCCTCGTGCTCGACCTCGATGTCCGAGAGCGCGGTCAGGCAGCGCGGGCACCAGTTGATGATGCGCTCGGCGCGGTAGATCAGGCCGTCGTCGAAGAGCTTCTTGAAGATGGTCTGGACGGCCTGCGAGAGGCCCTCGTCCATGGTGAAGCGCTCGCGCGACCAGTCGACGCCGTCGCCGAGGCGGCGCATCTGGCCGAGGATCTGGCCGCCGTAGTTCTCCTTCCACTCCCAGACCTTCTCGACGAAGGCCTCGCGGCCCAGGTCGTGGCGGGAGAGGCCGGACTCGGCGAGCTGCTGCTCGACCCGGTTCTGGGTGGCGATGCCGGCGTGGTCCATGCCCGGCAGCCAGAGCACCTCGAAGCCCTGCATGCGCTTACGGCGCGTCAGGGCGTCCATCAGGGTGTGCTGGAAGGCGTGGCCCAGGTGCAGAGCACCCGTCACGTTCGGCGGCGGGATGACGATGGTGTACGCGGGCTTGTCGCTCTTCGCGTCGGCGGTGAAGTAACCGCGCTCCACCCAGCGCTCGTACAGCTCGCCCTCTACCTCCGCCGGGGCGTAGGCGGTGGGGAGTGCTGCCACGTTGTCCCCGGACGCGTGGTCGGCGGGGCGCTGGTTCGTCTTGTCGGTCACGGCACACAGTTTACGTAACCGAAGGCTGCGCTCTTCCCCATTTGTGCCCGCGACCTCCCCCGAACCGCTCGGGACAGTCGTCCGGGCCGTACGGTAGCGTGCCCGTTACTCGTGCGCAGGGGCGGACGGGCAAGGGCAGTCCAGTCACATGCCGCGCGAGGCGGCGGGGGAGCAAAGCAGAGATGTACGGCCAGGGCCAGCAGCCGCAGAATCCGCAGCAGTACCCGCCGCAGGGCCAGCCGCCCTACGGCCAGCCGCCGGCGCCGCAGTACGGCGCGCCGCAGCCGCCCCCGCAGTACGGGGCTCCGCAGCAGGGCTACGGCCAGCCGGCGTACGGGCAGCAGCCCCCGCCGCCGCAGTACGGCGCGCCGCAGGCCGGCTACGGCCAGCCGCCCGCACCGCAGTACGGCGCGCCGCAGCAGCAGGCCCAGTTCGGCGGCTACCAGCCGGTGGCCCCGCCTCAGAAGGGCAAGGGCGGCCTGGTGGTCGGCCTGATCATCGGCGCCCTGGTGCTGGGCGGCGGCGGTTTCGCGGCCTACAAGGTGCTGGGCAAGAGCAGCGGCAGCGCGACCGCCGGCCAGTACAAGCTGGTCGCCCCGCAGTCGCTCTCCGGCGGCTACACGCAGAAGTCGGCGCAGTCCAAGCCGCCGACCTCCACGGACAAGATCAGCGGCTTCGACTCGATCGACGGCAGCCTGTCGGCGGCCTACAACAAGGGCGGCGACGCGACCGACGCGATCAACCTCGGCGGGTCGTGGGGCACCATCAGCGACCCGAACGCGGTGATGACCGCGATCAAGGCGAGCAGCACCAAGTCCGGGGACATGACCTGGAGCAAGCCGCTGGCCAGCGTCGACGCCAAGGACCCGCACGACGCGGGCGGCCTGATGGAGTGCGGTGAGATCGGTTCGAGCGGCATCACCGTGCCGCTCTGCATCTGGGCCAACCACTCGACCGCCGGGTCGGTGGACTTCGCCAAGATCTCGCTGACCGGCGGCAGCAGCCCGATCTCGCTCGACCAGGCCGCGGCGCAGACCCGCGCCATCCGCGACGCCGCGGTGGTCTCGAAGTAACGGCGGGCAGACGACGAAGGGGCCCGCGCACTCGGCGCGGGCCCCTCATCGTTGTTGCGGCCGTGTCCGACCCGCGCAAGGTCAGGCGCTCTTGTCGCGCCGCTCACGCTTGATCATGTCCCGCGGGACCAGGGTCGGGATCGCGTGCTTGGAGACCACGTCCTCGGTGACCACCACGCGGGCGACGTCCTGACGCGACGGGACCTCGTACATCACGGACATCAGCACCTCCTCCATGATGGCCCGCAGCCCGCGCGCGCCGGTGCCGCGCAGGATCGCCTGGTCGGCGATCGCCTCCAGCGCGTCCTGGCTGAACTCCAGCTCGACACCGTCGAGTTCGAAGAGCTTGCGGTACTGCTTGATGAGCGCGTTCTTCGGCTCGGTGAGGATCTGCAGCAGCGCCTCGCGGTCGAGGTTGTGCACGCTGGTGATCACCGGCAGCCGGCCGATGAACTCGGGGATCATCCCGAACTTCACCAGGTCCTCCGGCATCACCGAACGGAACTGGTCGGCGGCGTCGGTCTCCCGCTTGGAGCGGATGGTCGCGCCGAAGCCGATGCCCTTGGCGCCCGCCCGGCCCTCGATGATCCGCTCCAGACCCGAGAACGCACCGCCCACGATGAACAGCACGTTGGTGGTGTCGATCTGGATGAACTCCTGGTGCGGGTGCTTGCGGCCGCCCTGCGGCGGGACCGAGGCGGTGGTGCCCTCCAGGATCTTCAGCAGGGCCTGCTGCACGCCCTCACCGGAGACGTCCCGGGTGATCGACGGGTTCTCACTCTTACGAGCGACCTTGTCGATCTCGTCGATGTAGATGATCCCGGTCTCGGCCTTCTTGACGTCGTAGTCCGCCGCCTGGATCAGCTTGAGCAGGATGTTCTCGACGTCCTCGCCGACGTAGCCGGCCTCGGTCAGCGCCGTGGCGTCCGCGATCGCGAACGGCACGTTCAGCATCCGGGCCAGGGTCTGCGCCAGCAGCGTCTTGCCCGAACCGGTCGGGCCGAGCAGCAGGATGTTCGACTTCGCCAGCTCGATGGCGTCCTCGCGGCCGTTGCCGCCGCTGCGCCCCGCCTCGCCCGCCTGGACGCGCTTGTAGTGGTTGTAGACCGCCACCGCCAGCGCCTTCTTGGCGAGGTCCTGGCCGACCACGTACTGGTCGAGGAACTCGTAGATCTCGCGAGGCTTCGGAAGCTCCTCGAAGCGGACCTCGGAGGTCTCCGCGAGTTCCTCCTCGATGATCTCGTTGCACAGGTCGATGCACTCGTCACAGATGTACACGCCTGGACCGGCGATCAGCTTCTTCACCTGCTTCTGCGACTTGCCGCAGAACGAGCACTTGAGCAGGTCGCCACCGTCTCCGATGCGTGCCACGAGGTGCTTCCCCTTCGCCAGGGGCCCCGCGGGGGTCCGGGGCCTGGTGCTGTGGACCTGCCCCGCCAACTCGGCGGTTAGGTCTCGGTATCCGACGGTACTCTGCCAAGCCGGTGAATCCGCTGTCTTCGGCAGCTATGCCGTACGCCCTGGGCGAATTGATACCGAACAGATGCCGCCGAGAGGTGTGACCAGGGCCGCGCAGTCGCGGGGCGGGGCGCACCGTGGTACGCCCCGCCCCGGGCCGCTCGGAACCGGTCGCCGTCGGTCTCAGCCGAGGAGCGAGGTCTTGCGGGTGGAGACGATCTGGTCGATCAGGCCGTACTCCAGGGCCTCCTCGGCCGTCAGGATCTTGTCACGCTCGATGTCCTCGCGGACCACCTCGACCGGCTTGTTCGAGTGCTTGGAGAGCATCTCCTCCAGCTGCTCGCGCATCCGGAAGATCTCCTTGGCCTGGATCTCCAGGTCGGAGACCTGGCCGCGGCCGGTCTCGGTGTACGGCTGGTGGATCAGGATCCGGGCGTTCGGCAGCGCCATCCGCTTGCCGGGGGTGCCGGCCGCGAGCAGCACCGCGGCGGCCGAGGCGGCCTGGCCCATGCAGACCGTCTGGATGTCGGGCTTGACGAACTGCATGGTGTCGTAGATCGCGGTCAGCGCGGTGAAGGAGCCGCCGGGCGAGTTGATGTACATCTGGATCTCGCGGTCCGGGTCCATCGACTCCAGGCAGAGCAGCTGGGCCATGATGTCGTTCGCCGAGACGTCGTCCACCTGCGAGCCGAGGAAGATGATGCGCTCCTCGAACAGCTTGGCGTACGGGTCGTACTCGCGGACGCCCTGCGAGGTGCGCTCGACGAAGCGCGGGACGATGTAGCGACCCTCGGCACGGGCGCCGAGGTACTCGCCGCTGGGGCTGATGGGAAGGTTCATTGCGGTCTGTCCTCCGGATGCGTTCCGACGTGTCTTGGGTTGCGGGGCGTGGGCGCTCAGGCGCCCGTGCCGCCGCCGCCGGGGACGTCCGCGGCGCTGTGCATGATGTCGTCGATCAGGCCGTACTCCTTGGCCTGCTCGGCGCTGAACCAGCGGTCCCGGTCGGAGTCCTTGGTGATCTGCTCGAAGGTCTGGCCGGTGTGCTGCGCGATGAGCTCGGACATCCGGCGCTTGGTGCGCAGGAGCTGCTCGGCCTGGATCCGGATGTCGGTGGCCGAGCCGCCGAGGCCGGCGGAGGGCTGGTGCATCAGGATCTCGGCGTTCGGCAGCGAGAAGCGCTTGCCCGGGGTGCCGGCGGTGAGCAGGAACTGCCCCATCGAGGCGGCCATGCCCATCGCGATGGTGACCACGTCGTTCTTGATGTACTGCATGGTGTCGTAGATCGCCATGCCGGCGGTGATCGAGCCGCCCGGGGAGTTGATGTAGAGGTAGATGTCGCGCTCGGGCTCCGCGGCCAGGAGCAGCAGCTGCGCGGTGATCTTGTTGGCGATGTCGTCGTCGACCTGCTGGCCGAGGAAGATGATCCGCTCGTTGAGCAGCCGGTTGTAGACCTGGTCGCCCAGGCCTCCGAGCACGTCACCACCGGCGGCGCGCGGCGTCATCAGGCCAGGCATCTGCATCTGCGGGAACGTCACTTAGCCACCTGCTCAGTCGATTCGGACGGTCCGTCTTGTTCGACCGTCACTACGTCATGTACGGGGACTGGGGCGGGCATCCCGGGCGCGGGGCCGCGTCGGGCCGCCCTGCCCGCGCTGTTGAAAGCTTGCTTTCGTTGACCCTAACGCGCAGGCAGGGCGCCACCATCCCCCACGCAGAACTGTTCGCTGTGAGCGCAGGTACCCACCGGGTCGGGAGAGCACGCAGGGCCCGGACGCCGCAACGGCGTCCGGGCCCCGAGGGGTGTGTGCTACCCGCGGACCGATCAGGCCTCGGTGACCTCAGCGGTCTCGTCGGCGGCGGACTCGGCGGCGTCGGCCGGCTCGTCCGTCTCGTCCTCGTCGAAGTTGATCTCCAGGCCGTTGGTGTCGACGACCTTGGCCTCCTCGACGACCAGGGCCAGCGCCTTGCCGCGGGCGACCTCGCCGACCAGCAGCGGCACCTGGCCACCCTGGACGATCTGCTGCGCGAACTGGTCGGGCGTCATGCCCGAGCCGGCGGCACGGCGGATGAGGTGCTCGGTGAGCTCCTCCTGGTTGACGCCGACCTCGTGCTTGGCGACGATCTCGTCCAGCACGAACTGGGTCTTGATGCCCTTCTTCGCCTGGTCCGCGGTCTCCTGCTCGAAGTCCTCGACGGTCTTGTCCTGGCTGGCCAGGTAGACCTCCAGGGTCATCCCCATCGGCTCCAGCTGGTGGTGCGTCAGGTTGTGCTTGCGGGTCTCGACCTCGTCCTTGAGAAGCTTCTCCGGGTACTCGATCTCGACCTTCTCCAGCAGGGCGTCCAGCACGCGCTCCTGGGCCTGGGTGGCCTGGTCGAACTCCTTCATGCGCTCGAGGCGCGTGCGGGAGTCGGCGCGCAGCGCCTCCAGGGTGTCGAACTCGCTCGCCAGCTGGGCGAACTCGTCGTCCAGCTCGGGGAGCTCCTTCTCCTGGACGGCGGTAACGGTGACGGTCACCTCGGAGCTCTGGCCGGCCTGGGTGCCGCCCTTGAGCTCGGTGGTGAAGGTCTTCGTGCCGCCGGCCTCGAGGCCGATGACGGCCTCGTCGATGCCGTCGAGCAGGCGGCCGGAGCCGATCTCGTAGCTCACGCCGGTGGCGGTGCCGTCGTCCGGCACCTCACCGTCGACCTTGGCCTCCAGGTCGACGACGACGATGTCGCCCTCGGCCGCGGCGCGCTCGACGTCCTTGACCGAGGAGAAGCGCTCGCGCAGCTGCTCCAGGGACTTGTCGACGTCGGCGTCCTCGACCACGATCGGGTCGACGGTCACCTCGATCTCGCTGAACTCCGGCAGGGTGATCTCCGGACGGACGTCGACCTCGGCGACGAACTTGAGGTCACCGCCGTCGGTGAGCCGCTCGACACCCTCGATGTCGGTGATGTCGGGCTGGCCGAGGACCTCGATCTTGCCCTCGTCGACGGCCTGCGTGTAGAAGCGCGGCAGGGCGTCGTTGACCGCCTCTTCCAGCACGGCGGCACGGCCGAAGCGCTGGTCGATGACGCGGTTCGGGATCTTGCCCTTACGGAAGCCCGGGACCGAGACCTGCTGGTTGATCTTCTTGTACGCCGCGTCGAGGCTGGGCTTGAGCTCCTCGAAGGGCACCTCGACGGTGAGTCGAACCCGAGTCGGGTTCAGAGTCTCGACGGCGCTCTTCACGGTGGGGTCTCCTATGGGGCTTGCGGTCGGCTTGTCTGATCCGGACCGCCTCCCCTGAGGGCCGCGGACCGGGCAGACGGGTGATGAGCCACCTGGTGCGGCATCTCCCGTATTGGGGTGGACGGCGAGCGGCTCACCCCCGACGGTGCGAGGAGGGGCCGTGGCTCTGTCACCCGGGCGGTGGGCCTGCGTGCATGCCACAGGGACTACCGCCAGCGGCCCATCCTACCGGTACCACGAAAGGCGCACGCCAGGGCACCACCGTGCCGGTCCGCCGGACCACTCGCCGTGACCGGGAATCGGGCCCTCGCGGGGCGGAAAACAACAACAGGGCCCCGCCCAGTCCGGACGAGACCCTGCAACGATCGTGGTCGGGGTGACCGGATTCGAACCGACGGCCTTCCGCTCCCAAAGCGGACGCGCTACCAAACTGCGCCACACCCCGCACTGTCGCGAGAGGAAGCGTACACGCCGGGCATCGGCCGCTCGCCGAATTTCCCCCTGCTGCGCACCGCCCGACCGCGGGCGCGAAAGCGGTGTGCGCGGCGGCCGTCGGACCAGGTAGGCTGATCCCCGTCTTCCTGACCGGTGACGGCCGGGAGGGCAGTGTGTGCGGGCGTAGCTCAATGGTAGAGCCCTAGTCTTCCAAACTAGCCACGCGAGTTCGATTCTCGTCGCCCGCTCCGATTGCGTCGGCCCCGGCTCCCCGAGCCGGGGCCGTTCGCGTGTTCGGACGGTCCGACAGGGTCGCCGGGGGTTTCTCGGCTCGGAGGGGGAGAGCGACGTGGGTCCCGAGCAGCGGCTGGCGGTGATCCAGCGCGGAGTGATCCGGGAAATGGCTCGTTACGGACGGGAGTTCACCGTCGACGGAGCCGTCCTGCGCGGCCCCGGCACGACCGCCGTGGCGGTCCGCGAGCACCCGTCCGCGGACGGCTCGGCCGGTCACGTGGACCTCGGCTTCGTGCTGCGACTGGGCAGCGGCGAGACCCCCGTGGTCTGGGACTGCGCGGCGGGCCTGGGCACCACCGAGGAGGAGAAGCTCGACAGCGCGGTCCGGATGTGGGCCGCCACCACCGCGGCGACCGTGGTCGAACTCCTCGACCACCAGGGCCGCTACGGGGACCACCGGCAACCCGACGAACTGCCCGGCTGGTACGCGGTGCAGGGGCCGGCCACCGTCTTCGGCTTCGGCAGCGCCGACCTCTCCGACTGGCTCGGCGAACACGAACTGCTGCCCGCGCTGGCCGCCTCGCTGGCCCCGGAGCTGACGGACCCGCTGCTGAACGGCGTGAAGGTCTTCCTCGGCGGACGCGCGGGGGACGAGGTGGCCGAGGTCCGGGTGAACGGCACGGTGGCGCAGGCCGCCTCGCAGGCGCTCGGCGCGCTGGACTGGCCGCGCAGCGAACGCTTCTGCTGGGCACGGCTGTTCATCCTGCTGACCGCCGACCAGGCAGTGCTGGAGACCGCTCGGGCCGCCGAGCATCCGGCGCGCACGGCACAGCCTGCGCTGGTCGCCGCCGATCCGGCGACGGTCCGGCGCGGCCCGCTGCGGCGCTGGTGGCAGGCCCGGCGCGCCGGTCAGTAACGAGCTCGGTGCCCGCTGACGCGCCGGTACGGAGACGTCAGCTGCCGCCGAGGTGGCCGATGGACTTGGCGAGCTCGCTCAGGAAGTCCTGGATCGGCTTGGCGGCCGTGGACTGGTTGAGCATGAAACCGAAGAGCGCGGCGAGGATCGCGTGCGGAACCTTGATCTGCTTGTTGCGGATGAAGATCAGCAGGACGACACCGAACAGAACCAGCGCGGAGACGGAGAGTGCCACCCGGAGACTCACTTCCTCATGTCATGGCGAAGCGGACCCCGGCCTTTCCGACGGTCCCGAAGCGGAAACGCCGACCACGCCCGCAGCCCGGGAGTCGTACGGCCGGCCCCCTGGGGAGCCTGGCAACGCCGCACGTGATGCCCCCGCTCCCCTGAGTCCCGGTCAGTCCCGCCCGGACTCAGTGTGGTCGACCATGCGGACTGCGTAAAGGACTTGCCGCTGACCTGTGCCAAGGATTTGCGATGTGAGACGAATTTCCGCCGCCCGAGACGATAGCGGAGGGCTGCTGACGCACCGTCGGCGGGGGCGATCACCAAGGTCGCCGGGGGTCTGCCGGGGGTCTGCCGAGCCGTCTGGGCGCCTGAGTGGGTTTGGCTGAAGATCAACGCTGGGACTTGACAGCTAGACCGTCCGTCGCTTGGGGGGTGGGTGAAGGAGCGGGGTCCGGGCCGAGTCTGGGCGGTGCCGACGAAGGAGCCACTGCGGAGCATTGGCGACTGAGGAGAAGCCGTCCAGGCGAGAGCCCGGGCGTCGCGACGCCGCCCCCCAAGCGACGGACGGTCTTAGTCGCGCCAAAGCAGGAGTACCGCGCGGTCGTCGTTGATGTCCTTGGCCACCGTCTCGATCAGCCGGCCGGCGGCGCCGCGGCTGCCGGCGCCCAGGTGGGCGCCGGCCACCAGGCGGTCGGCCTCGCCCATCAGCCGGTCCATCCCCTCCGAGAGGTCCCGGCCCGGCGCCTCGACCATGCCGTCGGTGCAGAGCATCAGCACGTCGCCGGGGCCGAGCCGCCCGCGCACCCCCTCGAACTTGGCGCCGTCGTAGATGCCCAGCAGCGGGCCCTCCTGGGACTCCTTGATCTCCCAGCGCCCGGCCCCGGCCAGCCGCTGCATGCCGGGCAGGTGCCCGGCCGAGAGCAGCTCGTACTCCCCCGTGTCCAGGTCGAGCGCGAGGTGCACCGCGGTGGCGAAGCCCTCCTCCCACTCCTGGCGCAGCAGGTAGCCGTTGGCGGCGGGCAGGAAGTCGTGCGGCGGCAGCGAGCCGAGCAGGCCGCCGAAGGCGCCGGAGAGCAGCAGCGCCCGGGATCCGGCGTCCATCCCCTTGCCCGAGACGTCAGCCAGCACCGCTTCCAGCACCCGGCGGCCGGGACCGGTGCGGGCGGCCACCACGAAGTCTCCGGAGAAGGACTGCCCGCCGGCCGGGCGCAGCGCCATGTCGGCGTGCCAGCCCTGCGGCAGGTCGGGCACCCGGCTCTGCACCCGCAGGCGTTCGCGCAGGTCGAAGAGCATCGAGCCGCCGCCGCGCCAGGGCACCCCGACCCGGCTGCGGAACTGGGCGACCAGCAGTCCGGCCACCCCGACCGCGCCGACCACCAGGGCGGCGCCCGGGGTGACGCCGAACACGTACGCCTCGGGGCGGCTGCTGGCCACCCGCTCGCCGGTGTGGATCACCGACTCCGCGGAGAGGCCCAGCGCCGCGGCCGCGTAGAGCAGCACCAGCGAGCCCGGGCGCAGCAGCAGGGCGCCGGCCAGGATCGGCAGCACCAGCGCGGTCGGCGGGATCCAGGCGGGGATCCAGACGTTCAGGGCCACCAGCAGCGGGACCATCAGCAGCAGGACGGCGAAGGCGAGCCAGTCCGCGGCGTCGCCGCGGAAGTAGTCCACTCCGGTTCGGCGCAGCGTTCGGCGGGCCCGGTAGAGCCGCTTGCGCAACCGGGCCTTCACGGGGTCCGCGGCGGCGGTTCCCGTCGTGGTCGTCCGGGGCGGTGTGCCCGGCGTGCTGCCAGCCATGGGGGCTGACCCTATCCACCAGGACCGGTCCACGTCGACGGGCTGTCACGCACTGACCGAATGTCCAGCTGATTTCAGCCGGGCAGAGAATCCACACCCGGGGCTCACCGGGCAGTCTCAGGAGGCGAGTTGAGGCGCGCGGCAGCCCCGCGCGCCGGTTCGGGCCGGCGCGCGCCGCCCGTGCTGCCGCCCACCTCCCCACTCCCGCGCGGGAACCCGCAGGACAAGGGCGCAATGGGCTCGCACGGCACGGCCGTGGATGGTACCTGTGTCATATGACACAGCCTGGCGGGCATCCCGACACCCTGGATCTGCGCACCCTTGCCGAGTCCGACTGGGAGGCCTGGTACCGCTGCGTGGAGATCGCCTTCGGCGGCGAGAGCGAGTCGCCACCGCGGCGAGAGCTCTGGCGCGGGTTGACCGAGTTCGACCGCTCGCTGGCCGTCTGGGACGGTCCCGCCCCGGTCGGCGCGGCCGCCGCCTACTCGTTCCGGATGGCCGTGCCCGGCGGCGCCGTGCTGCCCACCGCCGGAGTGGCCAACGTCGGCGTGCTGCCCACCCACCGGCGGCGCGGCGTGCTCACCGCGCTGATGCGCCACCAGCTGGACGACATCCACGAGCGCGGCGAGTCGCTCGCCGCGCTGACCGCCTCCGAGCCGGCGATCTACGGGCGCTACGGCTACGGCCTGGCCACCTGGAAGATGGGCGTGGAGATCGCCCGCGCCCGGGTGCAGGTGCGCCGGCCCGAGGGCGACACGATCCGGCTGCGGCTGGCCGATCCGGTCGAGACCTCGGCCGCCTGCGAACGGCTGTACGCGGAGCTGGTACCGCTGCGGCCGGGCATGCTGGCCCGGCGCCCCGGCTGGGAGCAGCTGCCGGTGATCGACCCGCCGGAGGACCGCGGGGGCCGCTCACCGCTCCAGTGCGTGCTGGCCGAGGACCGCACCAGCGGCGAGCTGCTGGGCTACGCCCGGTACAGCGCCAAGGGCGACTGGCAGCACGGCGGCCCGGCCGGCGTGGTGCGGGTGCGCGACACGATGGCGGCCTCGCCGCAGGCGTACGCGGCGCTCTGGGGGTTCCTGCTGGACCTCGACCTCACCGACACCGTCCTCGGCGAGAACCTGCCGGTGGACGACCCGCTGCTGCACCTGGTCTCCGACCCGCGCCGGCTGATGCCGAAGCTCACCGACGCGCTCTTCCTGCGGCTGGTCGACGTCGGCGACGCGCTCTGCTCGCGCGACTACCAGGCCCCGCTGGACGTGGTGCTGGACGTGACGGACGAGTTCTGCCCGTGGAACACCGGGCGCTGGCGGCTGCACAGCGCGGGACCGGGCAAGGGGGCGAACTGCGAACCCACCACCGACCGGGCCGAACTGGCGCTGTCGGCACGCGAGTTGGGCTCGGCCTACCTCGGCGGCCGGTCACTGGCGGCGCTGGCCGGGGCCGGGCTGGTGCAGGAGCTGCGCACCGGCGCGCTGGCCGAGGCCTCCCGGGCCTTCGGCTGGGACGTCGCGCCCTGGCTGCCGCACGGATTCTGAGACAGCCAAGGCGGCGACGGCAGGGTCAGCCCTGCGGGTGGTGGGCGGGGATCGGCGGGAGCTCACCGGTGGCCTCGTAGGCCGAGAGCATCTCGATCCGGCGGGTGTGCCGGGCCTCGCCGCTGTACGGGGTGGCCAGGAAGATCTCGACGAACTTCGTCGCCTCCTCCTGGGTGTGCATCCGCCCGCCGACGCTGATCACGTTGGCGTTGTTGTGCTCACGGCCCAGGGCGGCGGTCTGCTCGCTCCAGGCGAGCGCGGCCCGCACGCCCTTGACCTTGTTGGCGGCGATCTGCTCGCCGTTGCCCGAGCCGCCGATCACGATGCCCAGCGCCTCGGGGTCGGCGGCGGTGCGCTCGGCGGCCCGCAGGCAGAACGGCGGGTAGTCGTCCTCGGCGTCGTAGATGTGCGGGCCGCAGTCGATCGGCTCGTGGCCGGCCGCCGTCAGCCACTCGACGAGGTGGTTCTTAAGCTCATATCCGGCATGGTCGGAACCCAAGTAAACGCGCATGCGGATGAGTCTGGCATGCGCGTGCACCCGATTCCGAGCACGGGTCAGGCGCGGCGGCCGACCAGCTTCCAGGCCAGCGGCAGCGCGCCGGTCGCCAGCAGCACCTTGAGCCCGTCGCCGATCAGGTACGGGTAGAGCCCCAGCTGCGCGGCCCGGGCGAGCGGGACGTGCAGCGCGGCGGCCAGGTACGGGACGCCGACCGCGTAGATCGCCAGGTTGCCGAGCACCATCGCCACCGCGGTCCGCAGCGGGCTGCGGTCCGCGCCGCGCCGGGCCAGCAGCCCGGTGAGGCTGCCGGCCAGCACGAAGCCGAGCACGTAGCCCAGGCTCGGCGCCGCCCAGCCGGAACTGCCGGCCGCGAACCAGGGCAGCCCGGCCATCCCGGCCAGCAGGTAGAGGGCCAGCGAGGCCGCGCCGCGCCGGGCGCCGAGCGCGGTGCCGACCAGCAGCGCGGCGAAGGTCTGGCCGGTGACCGGGACCGGCGAGCCGGGCACGTTCACCGAGAACTGCGCGGCCAGGCCGGTCAGCGCCGCGCCGCCGCCCACCAGGGCCAGCTCGCGCAGCTGGCCGCCGAGCCGGCTGCCGGCGGCGGGCAGCAGATCGGCCAGCACGGCACGGGACGGTATCGACGAGGCGATGGCCATCGGGGTCTCCACTCTGGGTCGGCGACTGCGGGCGGGCCCCAGCCGTACGGGTGCACAGGTGTGAACCTACGCGTCCGAACCACCCGGTTTCGAGCGGCGATCCGACAAAGCGTCAGGTCCCCTGCTTGTGGGGTTCCGCTCCACCCCGCGCCTCACTGTGCAGAGGTCGTCACGGTGTGCGATCGCACCGTCCGCCATCTGGGCCGTCGGGCCGGGCCCTTGGCGGTCTCAGCCGGGGCACCGGATAGTGAGACGGCAAGTCCGCTTTCCGAACGTCTGGATCCATTTCATGGCCCCCACCTCCGCCCCGCCGGCGCCCACCGCGCCGACGCTCGCCCCGACCGGCAGCGAGGGACCGCAGCTCGCGCACGGCCTCAAGCCGCGGCACCTGTCGATGATCGCGCTCGGCGGAGTGATCGGCGCCGGCCTCTTCGTCGGCTCCGGCGCGGGCATCGCCGCCGCCGGTCCGGCGATCATCCTGGCCTTCACGCTCTCCGGGCTGCTGGTCATGCTGATCATGCGGATGCTCGGCGAGATGTCGGCCGCCCGCCCCGCCACCGGCTCGTTCTCGGTGCACGCGGAGCAGGAGATCGGCCCGTGGGCCGGGGTGACCGCCGGCTGGATGTACTGGGTGATGCTCTGCTGCGGCGTGGCCGCCGAGGCGACCGCCGCCGGGACCATCATGAACTCCTGGCTCCCGGGCGTGCCCGGCTGGGCCTGGGTCGGCGTCTTCATGGCGTTCTTCTGCGCCAGCAACCTGACCGCCGTGAAGAACTTCGGCGAGTTCGAGTTCTGGTTCGCCGCCGTCAAGATCAGCGCGATCGTGGCCTTCCTGGTGCTCGGCACGCTGGGCGTCTGCGGCGTGCTGGGCTCGGGCGGCGCGCCCGGCACCGCCAACCTGACCGGCCACGGCGGCTTCCTGCCCAACGGCACCAGCGGACTGATCGCGGGCCTGCTCGCCTCGGTCTTCGCGTACGGCGGCCTGGAGACGGTCACCATCGCCGCCGCGGAGTCCGCCGATCCCCGGCGCAACGTCGCCAACGCGGTGCGCACCGCGGTCTGGCGGATCGCCGTCTTCTACATCGGCTCGATGGCCCTGATCGTCACGCTGGTGCCGTGGAACGACCCGGCCGTGGTCAAGGAGGGCCCGTACGTCACCGTGCTGCGCCTGCTGGACGTGCCGGGGGCGGCCATGGTCATGCAGGCGGTGGTGCTGATCGCGCTGCTGTCGGCGATGAACGCCAACATCTACGGCGCCTCCCGGATGGCCTTCTCGCTGGTCGCCCGCGGCCAGGGTCCGAAGGCGCTGGCGCGGGTCAGCGGCGGGGTGCCGAGGCTCGCCGTGCTGGCCTCCTGCGCCTTCGGCTTCGCCGCGGTGCTGGCCGGCTACTGGTGGCCGGACACCGTCTTCAGCTGGCTGATGAACACCACCGGCGTGGCCATCCTGGTGGTCTGGATCTTCATCGCCGTCTCCCAGCTGCGGATGCGCCGCCGGCTGGAGCGCGAGGCGCCCGAGCTGCTGACCGTCCGGATGTGGGGCTTCCCGTACCTGACCTGGGTCGCACTGGCCGGGGTGGTCGGCATCCTGGGGCTGATGACCACCACCCCCGGCGACCGCGCGCAGCTCTACGCCGCGGGCGTCCTGGTGACGCTGCTCGCGGCAGCCGGTTACGCCAAGCAGCGACGCGACTCACAGGTGGCTCTCAGCTAAGGAAATGAACCCCTGAACCGTCCCGTACCCGTGAAAAGATGCCGAAGGGCAAGACCTGCCCCCAACATCTGCACAGCACCGTGCGAGTCGGACAAAGGAGTACCGCAGTGCCGGGGAAGAACCTCAGCCGGGACGAAGCACAGCAGCGCGCCGGAATCCTGAGCGTGGACGGCTACGAGGTGCACCTCGACGTCACCAGTGCGCCCGACGCCTCCGTCGCCACCTTCCGTTCCACCACGACCATCCGCTTCCGCTGCGACGCGCCGGGCAGCTCCACCTTCGTGGACCTGCTCGCCGCGGGCGTCCGCTCGATCACCCTGAACGGGAGCCCGCTGGATCCGGCCACCGCCTTCGACGGCGTGCGGATCGGCGTCGACGGCCTGGCCGCCGCCAACGTCCTGGTGGTGGACGCGGACTGCGCGTACAGCCGTACCGGCGAGGGCCTGCACCGGTTCACCGACCCGGCCGACGGCGAGACGTACCTCTACACCCACTACGAGCCCGCCGAGGCCCGCCGGGTGTTCGCCAACTTCGAGCAGCCCGACCTCAAGGCGCCCTACGTCTTCACCGTGACGGCGCCGGCCGCCTGGGACGTCTACGCCAACTCCGCGCAGGAGAGCGTCGAGGAGCAGGACGGTGCCCGGGTCTGGCGCTTCCTGCCCACCCGGCCGATCTCTACCTACCTGACCGCCGTGGTGGCCGGCCCGTACCACGTGGCGCGCGACCACTGGAGCCGCGAACTGCCGGACGGCACGCGGCTGGAGATCCCGCTGGCGGCCACCTGCCGCAAGTCGCTGGCCGCGCACTTCGACGCCGAGGAGATCTTCACCGTCACCAAGCAGGGCCTGGACTTCTTCCACGACGAGTTCGACTACCCGTACCCGTTCGGCAAGTACGACCAGTGCTTCGTGCCCGAGTACAACATCGGTGCGATGGAGAATCCGGGCTGCGTGACCTTCCGCGAGGAGTACGTCTTCCGCTCCCGGGTCACCGCGGCCGCGTACGAGGCCCGGGCCAACGTCATCCTGCACGAGATGGCGCACATGTGGTTCGGCGACCTGGTCACCATGCGCTGGTGGGACGACCTCTGGCTGAAGGAGTCGTTCGCCGATTTCATGGGGGCCTTCTCCCAGCAGGCCGCCACCGGCTTCCAGTCGGCCTGGGTCACCTTCGCCAACCAGCGCAAGGCGTGGGCGTACAAGCAGGACCAGTACCCCACCACCCACCCGATCACCGCCGACATCCGCGACGTCGAGGACGCCAAGCTCAACTTCGACGGCATCACCTACGCCAAGGGCGCGGCGGTGCTCAAGCAGCTGGTCGCCTACGCCGGGCGGGACGCCTTCTTCGAGGGCGCCCGGCAGTACTTCAAGCGGCACGCCTTCGGCAACACCGTGCTCGGCGACCTGCTGGAGGTTCTCGCGGTGACCTCCGGCCGCGGAGAGCAGGCGATGGCCGACTGGTCGGCGTCCTGGCTGCAGACCGCGGGCGTCAACTCGCTCACCCCGCAGCTGACCGTGGACGCCGAGGGCCGGATCACCGAGCTCGCCGTCCTGCAGGACGCGACCGCCGAGCAGCCGACGCTGCGGACCCACCGGATCGCGATCGGCCTCTACAACCGCGAGGCGGACGGGTCGCTGGTCCGCACCACCCGGGTCGAGCTGGACGTGACCGGGCCGCGCACCGTCGTCGAGGAGCTGGCCGGCCGTCCGCGCCCGGCGCTGATCCTGGTCAACGACGACGACCTGACCTACTGCAAGATCCGCTTCGACGCCGACTCGCTGGCCACCGTGGGCAGTTCGCTGGGCGAGATCCGCGAGCCGCTGGCCCGGGCACTGGCCTGGTCGGCCTGCTGGAACCTCACCCGGGACGGCCTGATGCCGGCCCGCGACTACCTGGCGCTGGTGCTGCGGTTCGCCGGACGCGAGTCCGAGATCGGCGTGCTGCAGAGCCTGCACCTCCAGGCACTGGGCGCGCTGAGTCTGTACGCCGACCCGGCCTGGCGCACGGAGGGCGGGCAGCTGCTGGCCGAGGGTGCGCTGCGCGAACTGCGGCTGGCCGCCCCCGGCAGCGACCACCAGCTCGCCTGGGCCCGGTTCCTGGCCGAGACGGCGCACAGTGACGAGCAACTCCAGCTGATCGAGAGCCTGTTGGCCGGGCACGCGAAGATCGACGGGCTGGAGGTCGACCAGGATCTGCGCTGGGCGTTCTGGCTGGCGCTGTCCGCCGAGGGCCGGGCCACCGTCGAGCAGATCGACGCCGAGCTGAAGCGGGACAACACCGCCGGCGGCAATCAGAAGGCCGTCCAGGCGATGGCCGCCCGGCCCACCGCCGAGGCCAAGGCCGCCGCCTGGTCCGCCGTGGTCGACTCCGACGAGCTGCCCAACGCGCTGGTCAGCGCGCAGACGGCGGGCTTCGCCCAGGCCGGGCAGCGGGAGCTGACCGCGCCGTACACGCCGCGCTACTTCGAGCTGCTGGAGAAGATCTGGGCGGAGCGCAGCATCGAGATCGCGATGCGCTTCGTCGGCGGGTTCTTCCCCCGGCTGCAGACCGACCAGCCGACGCTGGACGCCACCGACGCCTGGCTTGCGGACCACCGGGACGCGGCGCCGGCGCTGCGCCGACTGGTCCTGGAGTGCCGCGACGACCTGGCCCGCGCCCTGCGGGCGCAGACCGCCGACCGGGTCTGAACAACGCGGAACGGCCCGCCCCTTCACTGGGGGCGGGCCGTTTCTTCTTGCTGCGGCCGCTACTTGAGCGTGGCGGAGGTCAGGCCGGACTGCACCTGCTTCTGGAACGAGAGGTAGACCACCAGCACCGGCAGCATCGCGATGGTCATGCCCGCGAAGAGGCCGGGGAAGTCGCTCGCGTAGCCCGAGGTCGAGGCCAGGTTGACCAGGCCCTGGGCCAGCATCGAGCGGTCCGGGTCGCTGCCGCCCTGCTGCTGCATCAGGGTGACCGGCAGCAGGTACTGGTTCCACTGCCCCAGCACGTTGAAGATGCCGACGCTGATCAGGCCGGACTTCGCCATCGGCAGCATCACCTGGAAGAACGCCCGGGCGTGCGAGCAGCCGTCCATCATCGCCGCCTCGTGCACCGCGGTGGGCAGCGTGCGGAAGAACGAGTGCAGGAAGAAGACGGTGAACGGCAGCGAGTACGCGACGTACACCAGGATCAGCCCCAGGTAGCTGTTGAGGCCGAGCAGCGGGGATATCGAGCCGAGGTTCTTCACCATGAAGAACAGCGGCACCAGCGCCAGGTAGACCGGGAACATCGCGCCCGCGACGAACATGTAGAAGATGATCCGGTTGCCGCGGAACTCGTAGCGGGCCAGCACGTAGGCCGCCATCGCGCCCAGCAGCATCGTCAGGGTGAGCGAACCGGCCAGCACGATCAGCGTGTTGGTGAAGTAGCCGCCGATGCCGCCCTTGCTCCAGGCCCGGCCGAAGGCGCTGAAGCTCCAGTGCGAGGGCCAGGACCAGGCGCTGCCGCCGATCTCGGCGTTGTCCTTGAAGGAGCCCAGCACCACCCAGACCAGCGGCAGGATGATCATGATCGCCCACACGGCGAGAAAGCCGTGCGAGAAGACGTTGATGACGCCGCCGCGGTCCGCGAACCGCTCCTCCTTGAGCGGGCGGCGGGCCGGCGCGACCGGGGAGTTCTGGGCCGGGATCGTGCTCGTCTTGTCAGTCTTGGTACTCATACCTCGGCCCCGCTCAGTACTCGATCCGCTCGCGCCGGGTGACCCGCAGCGAGACGACGGACAGGATGAGGGTGATGAAGAAGATCACAACACCCATGGCACAGGCGTAGCCGGCCTTGCCGAACGGCAGGAAGTTGCGCATCAGGTAGGTGGCCAGCACCTCGCTGCGGTGGTTCGGGCCGCCGCCGTAGATGCCCGCGGGCGGAGTCATCGTGGAGACCAGGGCGAAGGCGTCCATCGCGGCGATCGCCAGGTAGACCCAGGCGGTCTGGATGGTGTCCCAGAGCAGCGGGATGGTGATCTTGAAGAAGGTCTGCCCGCGGCCCGAGCCGTCCAGCAGCGCGGCCTCGTAGATGTCCTTGGGGATGGACTGCATCGCGGCCGAGAACATCACCAGGTAGAAGCCGACGCCGGACCAGATCAGCACCGCGAGGATGCACCAGAAGACCAGGTCGGGGTCGGAGAGCCAGAGGATCGGCTGCTGCGCGTTCTCCAGGCCGAGCTTGATCAGCACGCCGTTCAGCAGGCCGCCGCCGTCGCTGCGGTAGACCGCCTCGAACAGCACCGCCAGGATCGCCACCGAGAGCACCTGCGGGAAGAAGAAGACCACCTTGTAGAAGCCGGCCCCGCGCACCCCCTGGATGCCGCCGGTCCCGCCGCGCCCGCCGACGTTGAGCATGAAGGCGAAGAAGAGCGCGAGCACGATGGTGACCACCGGCAGCAGGACGATCAGCAGCAGGTTGTGGCCCAGTGCCGTCATGAAGATGTCGTCGTGCAGCAGTGCGGTGTAGTTCTTGAAGCCGACGAAGTTCATCGACGGCGAGACGCCCGACCAGTCCGTCAGCGAGTAGCCGAAGGTCTGGATGTAGGGCCAGATCACCAGCACTGTGTAGAGCAGCACCGGGAGGAAGAGGAAGCCCACGATGAATGGGTACTTACGATGACGCATGAAGAATGCTCCTGTCCGCCACAGCCTGCCGCGGGCGCGGGAGCACCGGAGACCGCGCGGCGGTCTCCGGTGCCTGTTGTCACTGGCCGGCGACTGATCGTCAGGCCGGCTTGACCTTGCTCGCGGCGGCCTTGGCCGCCGCGATCCACTGGTCCGGGCCGATCCGCTTGGCGCAGAGGTCGGCGGTGGCCGCCTGCAGCGCGGTGTCGAACTCGGTCTGGACGTCCGGGTAGGTGTAGTAGAAGGTGTTGGTGCCCGCTGCGGTGAGCGCCGTCGAGGAGGACTTCGTCCCCGGCTTCAGCACCACGTCCGCGCCCACGCCGTCCTTCAGCACGGTCAGCGAGTTGGCCGCCGCGGCGAACTTGCCGGAGGCCTCCTTGGTGAGCATGATCCGCAGGAACTCCAGGCCGCCCGCGTTGTTCTTGGCCTGCTTGGGGACGATGAACGGCTCGCCCGCACCGGCTCGCAGCGTGTTCGGGGGCATCTTGTCGCCGGCCAGCGAGGGGACCGGCAGGAACGCCATGTCGAAGTCCGCCGGCGTGATCTTGATCATCTCGTTCTCGAGCCAGGACCCGCACGGGATGAAGGCGGCCTTGCCCTGGCACCAGGCGGTCTGCGACTCGGTGTGCGTCATGCCGTTGGTGCCCGGGAGCAGGTAGTCCTTGTCCATGATCTCGTAGAACGCCGTGACGCCCGCCTTGACCGCCGGGTCGTCGTAGGCGGTCGGGTCGCAGGCGTCCAGGCGCTTGAAGAGGTCCGGGCCGCCCTGCTTGGCGATCAGGTCCATCAGCGTGTAGTTGGCGTAGTACGGGTACTTGCCCTGGTGGGCGAAGGGGGCGATGCCGGCCGCCTTGATGGTGGCGCACAGCGTCATGAAGTCGTCCCAGGTCTTGGGCGGCGTCCAACCCTTCTCCTGGAAGAGCTTGTTGGAGTACCAGAGGCCGAAGACCGTGTAGACGTAGTTGAGCGACCAGACCTTGCCGTCGATGGTGCCGGCGTCCAGGGTGCCCGGGAGCAGGACGTCGCGGACCTTCTTGGTCGGGTCGTCCAGGTAGGGCGCATCCAGCAGCGGGGTCAGCTCGGTGAGCTGGTTGTTCTTCGCCAGGACGTCCAGCTTGAGCTGCGAGGCACCGGAGTTGTCCACGATGTCGGGCGGGCTGCCCGCGTTGAAGCGCGGCTGGAGCTTACCTGCGATGTCGGTGGTACCCAGGTGGCTGATCTTGGCCCCGGGGTAGTCCTTGACGTAGATGGCCTCGAAGTCCTTGGCGTAGTCGTCGCCGTAGCCGCCCTTGAAGATGACCACGTCGAGCGGGTCGCTCGCCTTGACGCCGAAGGGGTTTCCCGCGCTGCCGCCGCCCGGGCTCGCGCTCCCGCCGCCGCTGCTGCTGCCGGTACCGCCGGCGCAGGCCGCGAGCAGCGAACCGCCGCCTGCCGCAAGGACGGTGATCGCGGCTGCGCGCTTGAAGATGTCGCGGCGGTTGTACTCGATTGCAGAGCCCATGAGTGCCCTAACCCCTCGCCCTCAATGTATGGATCGGATTCCGTGCTGCTGAGGCGCGTCCGTCGCAGTGCCTTGACGGTCCGTCAACTGCCCTGCCCTGACCGCGCCTTCACCGTGCCTCGCGGCGAAGGCGCCGGTCAGGGGCGGTTTCGTCGATGGGCAAAGGTATAGTCCTTTGTTCATCCGGCGGCAATAGTCTCCCCGTCGGTAACGCCTTGCCGGGGTCAAAGCGTTGTCGGCGGTGCAGCATGTGCAATGTGCAGGAAGCCTGCATATTTCGTGACCCTGCGCGTTGGTTCCCAGAATCTAGCGCCGCATTGCACGTCTGGCCATAGAAACGTGCACCTTCGCGCAGCAATCGAAACGAGGGCGGACATGCGAACGGGCCGCACCCCTCGGTGAGGGGTACGGCCCGTCGCGGTGCCTGGTTACCGTCAGCCGTTGATCAGGCTGCGCAGCACGTACTGCAGGATGCCGCCGTTGCGGTAGTAGTCCGCCTCGCCGGGGGTGTCGATGCGCACCTTGGCGTCGAACTCGACGCTACCCGCGGTGACCTTGACGGTCTGCGGGATGCCGCCCTCGTTGAGCGCGACGACACCGGAGATCGAGAAGGTCTCCTCGCCGGTCAGGCCCAGCGAGTCGGCCGTCTGGCCCTCGGGGAACTGCAGCGGCAGCACGCCCATGCCGATCAGGTTCGAGCGGTGGATGCGCTCGTAGGACTCGGCGACGACGGCCTTGACGCCCAGCAGCGCGGTGCCCTTGGCGGCCCAGTCACGGGACGAGCCCGAGCCGTACTCCTTGCCCGCCAGGATGACCAGCGGGGTGCCGACGGCCTGGTAGTTCTGCGCGGCGTCGTAGATGAACGACACCGGGCCGTCCGCCTGGGTGAAGTCGCGGGTGTAGCCGCCCTCGGTGCCCGGCGCGATCTGGTTGCGCAGGCGGATGTTGGCGAAGGTGCCGCGGATCATCACCTCGTGGTTGCCACGGCGCGAGCCGTACGAGTTGAAGTCGCGCTTCTCCACACCGTGCTCGGTGAGGTACTGGGCGGCGGGCGTACCGGCCTTGATGTTGCCGGCCGGGGAGATGTGGTCGGTGGTGACCGAGTCGCCGAGCTTGGCCAGCACGCGGGCGCCGGCGATGTCGGTGACCGGGGTGGTCTCCATCGTCATGCCCTCGAAGTACGGGGGCTTACGGACGTAGGTGGACTCGGCGTCCCACTCGAAGGTGTTGCCGGTCGGGATCGGCAGCGACTGCCAGCGGTGGTCGCCGGCGAAGACGTCCGCGTAGTCCTTGGCGAACATGTCCTGGTCGATCGAGCTGGCAACGGTCTCGGCGACCTCCTGCTCGGACGGCCAGATGTCCGCGAGGTAGACCGGCTTGCCCTCGGTGTCGGTGCCCAGGGCGTCCCGGGTGATGTCGATGTTCATGTTGCCGGCCAGGGCGTAGGCGACCACCAGCGGCGGGGAGGCCAGGTAGTTCATCTTGACGTCCGGGTTGATCCGGCCCTCGAAGTTGCGGTTGCCGGAGAGCACCGACACCACGGCGAGGTCGGCCTCGTTGACCGCGGCGGAGACCTCCTCGGGCAGCGGGCCCGAGTTGCCGATGCAGGTCACGCAGCCGTAGCCCACCAGGTTGAAGCCGAGCTTCTCCATGTAGGGGACGAGGCCGGCCTTCTCGTAGTAGTCCATGACGACCTTGGACCCGGGGGCCAGGGTGGTCTTGACCCACGGCTTGACGTGCAGGCCACGCTCCACGGCCTTCTTCGCCAGCAGGGCGGCGCCCAGCATGACGGAGGGGTTGGAGGTGTTGGTGCAGGAGGTGATCGAGGCGATCACGACCGCGCCGTTGTCGATCTCGTACGTGGTGCCGTCAGCGGCGGTGACCGCGGTCGGCTTCGACGCCTGGGCGGCGTAGGAGGGCAGCACCTCGGCGAACTTCGCGGCGGCCTCGGCGAGGATCACGCGGTCCTGCGGGCGCTTGGGGCCGGCGATCGACGGGACGACGGTGGAGACGTCCAGCTCCAGGTACTCGGAGTAGACCGGCTCGACCGACGGGTCGTGCCACAGGCCCTGCTCCTTGGCGTACGCCTCGACCAGCGCGAGCTGCTGCTCGCTCCGGCCGGTGAGCCGCAGGTAGTGGATGGTCTCCTGGTCGATCGGGAAGATCGCGCAGGTCGAACCGAACTCCGGCGACATGTTGCCGATGGTGGCGCGGTTGGCCAGCGGGATGGCGGTGACGCCGGCGCCGTAGAACTCGACGAACTTGCCGACCACACCGTGCTTGCGCAGCATCTCGGTGATGGTGAGCACCAGGTCGGTGGCGGTGGCGCCGGCCGGGAGCTCACCGTTCAGCTTGAAGCCGACCACGCGCGGGATCAGCATGGAGACCGGCTGGCCGAGCATGGCCGCCTCGGCCTCGATGCCGCCGACGCCCCAGCCCAGCACGCCCAGGCCGTTGACCATGGTGGTGTGCGAGTCGGTGCCCACGCAGGTGTCGGGGTAGGCCTGGCCGCCGCGGACCATGATGGTGCGGGCCAGGTGCTCGATGTTCACCTGGTGGACGATGCCGGTGCCCGGGGGGACGACCTTGAACTCGTCGAACGCGGTCTGGCCCCAGCGCAGGAACTGGTAGCGCTCCTTGTTGCGGCCGTACTCGATCTCGACGTTCTGGGTGAACGCGTCCTTGGTGCCGAACTTGTCGGCGATGACCGAGTGGTCGATGACCAGCTCGGCCGGGGCCAGCGGGTTGATCTTCGCCGGGTCGCCGCCCAGCTCCTTGACGGCCTCGCGCATGGTGGCGAGGTCCACGACGCACGGGACGCCGGTGAAGTCCTGCATGATCACGCGGGCCGGCGTGAACTGGATCTCCTCGCTCGGCTCGGCGGTGGCGTCCCAGTTGCCGAGCGCACTGATGTGGGCGGCGGTGATGTTCGCGCCGTCCTCGGTGCGGAGCAGGTTCTCCAGCAGCACCTTGAGGCTGTACGGCAGCCGCTCGGAACCCTCGACGGCGGAGAGCTTGAAGATCTCGTACGACTCGTCGCCCACCTGCAGCGAGCTGCGGGCGTCGAAGCTGTTCGCGGACACGACTGACTCCTTCTAGGTGCTTCGTGCGGTACGTCTGGACGCGGGGCCCACAAGGGTCCACCCGAATGACGTCGAAGTATCTTGATATCGAGATAAATCATAGCGTGGAGTTATCTCGATGTCGAGATAAACCATAGTGCATGGGTCGCTGTCGAGTGACGTCAGGCACCTTGTGGCGCGCCCCGACCGCCAGGGCCCCGACCCGCCGGTCCATGTCGCCCCCGGACCGGTTACGGTGGCGCCGAACCCGCCGCGGGCGCGCGAGCGTGGTGCCGGTGAGTGCGAGGAGCCCCAGCCCATGATCGTCGTCGACGCCTCAGCGCTGGTGCTCGCGCTGGCCGACCAGGGCCCCCGCGGGGACGAGGCCCGGACCGCCCTGGCAGCCGACGCCGACTGGGCCGCGCCGGAGCACCTGCTGATCGAGGTGATGCAGTCGCTGCGCGGGCGCTACCTGGCGAAGGAGAACTCAGCCGAGCAGGTCGCCTCCATCGCCGCCGAACTGCCCGCGATCGCCTTCCGCAAGGTCGAACTGGCCCCGCTGCTCGGCCGGGTCTGGGCGTTGAAGGACAACCTGACCCCGGACGACGCCGCCTACGTCGCGGTGGCCGAGCTGCTGGACGCGCCGCTGGTCACCGCGGACCTACGACTGATGCGGGCCAGTGGGCCGCGCTGCGAGATCCGCGGGATCGGCCTCCCGTCGGCCTGATCTCACTCTCCCAGGGTGGCGACCAGCACCGCCTTGATGGTGTGCAGGCGGTTCTCGGCCTGGTCGAAGACGATGGAGTGGGCGGACTCGAAGAGCTCGTCGGTGCACTCCAGCTCGGACATGCCGGTCATCTCGAAGAGCTGTCGACCGAGCACGGTGCCCAGGTCGTGGAAGGCCGGCAGGCAGTGCAGGAACTTGACGTCGGGGTTTCCGGTGGCCCGGACGGTGTCCATGGAGACCTGGTAGCTCTTCAGCTGCTCCACCCGCTCGACCCAGACCTCCTTGGGCTCCCCCATCGAGACCCAGACATCGGTGTAGAGGAAGTCCGCGCCGGCCACGCCCTCGGCGATGTCCTCGGTGAGGGTGATCCGCGCGCCGCTGGAGCGGGCCAGCTCCTCGGCGGCCTTGCGGACCTCGTCGGTCGGCCAGAGCTGCTGGGGTGCGACGATCCGGATGTCCAGGCCGAGCAGGGCGCCGGTCACCAGCAGCGAGTTGCCCATGTTGTTGCGCGCGTCGCCCAGGTAGGCGAGCGAGACCTCGGAGAGCGGCTTGGTCGAGTGCTCCTGGACGGTCAGCATGTCGGCCAGCATCTGGGTGGGGTGCCACTCGTCGGTGAGACCGTTCCAGACCGGGACCCCGGCGTACTCGGCCAGCTCCTCGATCAGCTCCTGCCCGTGCCCGCGGTACTCGATCCCGTCGAACATCCGCCCGAGCACCCGCGCCGAGTCCTTGATCGACTCCTTGTGGCCGATCTGCGAACCGGACGGGTCCAGGTAGGTGGTGGAGGCGCCCTGGTCATGGGCGGCCACCTCGAACGCGCAGCGCGTCCGGGTCGAGGTCTTCTCGAAGATCAACGCGATGTTCTTGCCGCGCAGCCGGGGCTGCTCGGTGCCCGCGGACTTGGCGGCCTTCAGCTGGGCGGCGAGGTCGAGCAGGAAGCGGAACTCCTGAGCCGTGAAGTCGAGCTCCTTGAGGAAGTGCCGGTTCCGGAGGTTCGATGCCATGCCGAGCTCCTGGGGGTGACGGTGCGTCGGACCCGACGCGGACGGATCGCGCCCGAAGCAGGGGCGCAGGACGGCGTCATGGGTACGCCAGCAGGGGAAGTGTATACGATAGTTGGAATTTGTATGCAGCGCGAGGACGGCCCGGTCCCCGTACCGACAGTACGGGGCCCGGGCCCGGCGGCTACAGCCTCGGATCCACCGGCTCCGACTCCATCGCCAGGACGGCGAACACCGGCTCGTGCACGCGCCAGAGCGGCTCGCCGGTCGCCAGCCGGTCCAGCCCCTCCAGGCCGAGCGCGTACTCGCGCAGCGCGAGCGAGCGCTTGTGCCCCAGCGAACGCAGCCGCAGCTGGTCCAGGTGCCCGGTGTAGTCCGGACCGTAGATGATCCGCAGGTACTCGCGACCGCGCACCTTCAAGCCCGGCTGGATCAGGCCTCCCGGTCGCCCCTCACCCGCGCTGCCGCGGACGAGCGAGGCGAGCGGCTTGACCACCATGCCCTCGCCGCCGGCCTTGGTGAGCTCCTCCCACCAGGCGATGCCCTCGGCGACCGAGGCCTCGTCCTCGGTGTCCACCAGCAGCCGACCCGTCGCGCGCAGCAGCGGCTCGACCGGGTCTGCCGCGCCCGCATCGCTCACCGAGCCCGCCGCGAAGGCCTCGTCTGCGGCGACCAGGCGGTCGATCCAGGCGAGGTGCTGGTCGTGCGGGCGTACGGCGAGGTTGGCGCCCTCGGCGGCCAGCACCTGGAACGGCGCCAGCCGGATCCCGCTGAGCCCCTCGGTGGGCCAGCAGTACCGCCGGTAGGCCTCGGTGAACGCCGCCGCGTCCGCCGCCCGCAGGCGGTGGCGCGCCGTCAGCTCGGCCAGCCCGTCGATCCCGCGCTCCGTCGCCCGGTCGAGCGCCGACAGCACCTCGGGCAGTGCCGCGCCGGCCGCCGCGCCGACGGAGGCGTACTGGCGCCGCAGCAGATCCATCGCCTTCAGGGACCAGGGCATCAACTCGGCGTCCAGCAGCAGCCAGTCGGTGGCCAGCTCCTCGAAGAGCCCGGCCGCCTGCGCCGCCGCACGCAGCCGGTCGAGGATCGCACCGGTCAGCTGCTGATCCCCGAGGAACGCCCGGCCCGTCCTGGTCCAGACGGCACCGGAGGACTCGATGCCGAAGCGCCGCTCCAGCCCAGCCGCCTCCCTGGCGACCAGCACGACGGCCCGCGAGCCCATGTGCTTCTCCTCGCAGACCACCTGGCGGACGCCGTCCGCCCGGTAGGCGAAGAAGGCCTCCTCCGGGTGTTCGAGGTATCCCTCCCGACGGGAGGTCGCGCTCGGCGCCATGGTCGGCGGCAGGTACGGAAGCAGTCGCGGGTCGAGCGCGAAGCGGCTCATCACCTCCAGCGCGGCCGCCGCGTTCTCCTCCCGGATGGAGATCCGCCCGTGCAGGGACGTCTCGACGACCCGGCGGCCGGCCACGTCGGCAAGGTCCAGCGGACGGCCCTCCCGGGCGCCCGGGGCGTCGGAGGCCATCGGCCGGACCGGCGCGTACCACTCCTGCTCGGCCGGGACGGAGACCAGTTCGCGCTCCGGGTAGCGCAGCGCGGTGAGCGAGCCGCCGAAGACGCAGCCGGTGTCGAGGCAGATGGTGTTGTTGAGGAAGCTCGCCACCGGGACCGGGGTGTGGCCGTAGACCACCAGCGCCTTGCCGCGGTACTCCTCGGCCCACGGGTAGCGCACCGGCAGGCCGTACTCGTCGGTCTCGCCGGTGGTGTCCCCGTAGAGCGCGTGCGAGCGGACCCGGCCGGAGTTGCGGCCGTGGTACTTCTCCGGCAGGCCGGCGTGGCAGACCACCAGGTTGCCGCCGTCGAGCAGGTAGTGGCTGACCAGGTCGCGCATGAAGGCGCGGACCTCGGCGCGGAACTCCTCGGACTCGCCGGCCAGCTGGTCCAGGGACTCCTTCAACCCGTGCGAGACGGTGACCTGGCGGCCGCCCATCGCCCGGCCGAGCTTGTTCTCGTGGTTGCCCGGGACGCAGACGGCGTGCCCCGCGCGCACCATGCCCATCACCAGGCGCAGCACGCCCGGGGTGTCCGGGCCGCGGTCGACCAGGTCGCCGACGAAGACGGCCGTCCGGCCCGCGGGGTGGACGGCGTCGACCGGCCGGCCCTGCTCGTCCCGGGCCAGCGTGTAGCCCAGGCGCACGAGCAGGGTCTCCAGCTCGGAACGGCAGCCGTGGATGTCACCGACGATGTCGAAGGGTCCGGTGAGGTGGCGCAGGTCGTTCCAGCGCTTCTCGGTGACGATCTCGGCGGCGTCCACCTCGTCCGCTCCGCGCAGGTGGTGCACCTTGCGGAAGCCCTCGCGCTCCAGGCTGCCCAGCGAGCGGCGCAGCTCGCGGTGCTGGCGGGGGATCACGTGCGCACCCATGTCCCGGTCGGGACGGGAGCGGTTGCGCTCGGCGCAGACGCCCGGCGGGACGTCCAGGACGATCGCGATCGGCAGCACGTCGTGCTCGCGGGCGATCCTGATCAGCTGCTTGCGCGACTCGGGCTGGACGTTGGTGGCGTCCACCACGGTGAGCCGACCGGCGGCGAGCCGCTTGCCGACGATGTAGTGGAGCAGCTCGAAGGCGGCCGCGGAGGCGGACTGGTCGTTCTCGTCGTCCGAGACCAGGCCGCGGCAGTAGTCGGAGGAGATCACCTGGGTCGGCGCGAAGTGCTTGCGGGCGAAGCTGGACTTGCCCGCTCCGCTGGTACCGATCAGCACGACCAGCGAGAGGTCGGTGACCGGGAGCTGGCGGGGCTTCGGGGCGTGCGGGGTGGCCTGGGTCTCGTCGGTCATCGGGTCACGCTCCCTTCGGGAGAGGCGGTCGGGGCGGGTATCGCGGCAGAGATGTGGAACAGGGCGAGCTGGGTCGGCGGGCCGACCTCGGGGTCGTCCGGTCCGACCGGGCGGATGCTGACGGTGTAGCCGTACTGGGCGGCGACGCGCTCCGCCCAGGCCCGGAACTCGGCGCGACTCCACTCGAAGCGGTGGTCGGCGTGCCGGACGTGGCCTGCCGGGAGGGTCTCCCAGCGGACGTTGTACTCGGCGTTCGGCGTGGTGACGATGACCGTCGCCGGCCGGGCCGACCCCAGGACCGCGTGCTCCAGTGCCGGAAGCCTGGGCAGGTCCAGGTGCTCGATGACCTCGCAGAGCACTGCGGCGTCATAGCCCTTGAGCCGGGCGTCGGTGTAAGTCAGCGCACCCTGGACGAGCTTCACCCGGGCCGCCTGGCGCTCCGACAGCCGGTCCAGGCGCAGCTTGCGCTCGGCGGTCGACAGCGCGCTGGACGAGACGTCCACACCCAGGATCTCGGTGAACCGCGGCTCCTTGAGCATGGCCCCGACCAACTCGCCCTGCCCGCAACCGAGATCGAGCACCCGGGTGGCGCCGACCGCACGCAGGGCGTCGAGGATCGCCGTGCGGCGCTGCTGGGCGAGCGACACGGGCTTGGGCTCCGCCTCGGACTCTGCCTCGGCCTCGGGCTCGGCCTCGGGCTCGGGCTCGGGAGAAGCCGAGGAGTCGACGGAGATGTCGACAGCGTTGTCGATTTCCTCTGCCTCCTGGTCGTCCGCCTCCGCGAGCCGGGTCAGCTCCAGACGGCGCATCGCCTCGTTCGCCAGCGACCAACGCCGGTGCAGGTAGCGACGGATGATCAGCGTGCGCTCCGGGTGGTCCGCGAGCCAGCCCTCCCCCGCGTCGAGCAGCTTGTCCACCTCGTCGGGTGCGACCCAGTAGTGCTTGGACCCGTCCAGAACCGGCAGCAGCACATAGAGCTGCTGCAAGGCGTCGGCCAGCCGCAGCGATCCGCTCAGTTCGAGCCGGACGTAGCGCGAGTCGCCCCACTCGGGGAAGGACGTGTCCAGCGCGATCGGCTCCGCCGCGACCGTCCAGCCGAGCGGCTCGAAGAGCCGGTCCACCAGCGGCCGCTCGTCGTGCCCGCGCTCCTCGGACGACCGATGGTCGTGCGAGCGCTTCTCGGCGCTGCCCGTCGCGACGGCCGGCAGCACGATCCGCAGCGGCCTGGGCTGCTCGGCGAGACCGGGTCGCAGCTCGCAGCTGCCCTTCATCGCCGTCCGGAAGACGGTGCGCAGGGCCACCGCGAGCAGCGAGGAGGCGGCGTAGGGGCGGTCGTTGACGTACTGGCCGAGCGCTGCGGCTCCGGAGGGCGCGCCGGAGGAGCCGCCGCGGCTCCTGCCGCGACCGCGCCGGACCAGAGCGATGGGGTCGATGTCCAGCAGCAGCGCCGCTGTGCAGACCTCCTCGCTCGCCTCGGGATAGAAGACGTGGGCCTCACCGTGCGAGGTGGTGAAGCGCTGCGCCTTGCCCGGGTGCTTGTGCAGCAGGTAGCCCAGGTCTGTGGCCGGACGTTCGGCCGTGCCGGTGGTGGAGATCGAGATGAACACCCTGCTGAGTATCGTCGGGCCCCGCCACCAGGGCACTTGGTTTTGCGGCGCGGCCGTCCGCCCGCTGGGCGGGTTCGGCAGTCCCGGCCGGAATTCGTTACCGTGCTCGATGTGACTGCTGAATCCACCCCCCTCGCACGTGGCGCCGTCGCCGCAGGTCTGGCGACCATCGCTGCCGACGGCACTGTCCTCGACACCTGGTTCCCCGCTCCCGCCCTGGTCGCCGAACCGGGCCCGGCCGGCACCGTCCGGCTGACGGCCGAGCAGGCCGAGGCCGAGCTCGGCGCGGGCGCCACCGGCGCGCTGCGCTCGGACTCCCGCCGCGGAGTCGAGGTGGTGGCGGTGCGCACCACCATCGCCTCGCTCGACGAGAAGCCGCTCGACGCCCATGACGCCTACCTGCGCCTGCACCTGCTGAGCCACCGGCTGGTCCAGCCGCACGGCCTGAGCCTGGACGGCATGTTCGGCCTGCTGGCCAACGTCGCCTGGACCAGCATCGGCCCGGTGCCCGTGGACCTGGTCGAGCAGGCCCGGTTGGCCGTCCGCGCCGAGGGCGGCCAGCTGGCCGTGTACGGCATCGACAAGTTCCCCCGGATGACCGACTACGTCGCGCCGTCCGGCGTCCGCATCGCGCACGCCGACCGGGTGCGCCTCGGGGCGCACCTCGCGGTGGGCACCACCGTGATGCACGAGGGCTTCGTCAACTTCAACGCCGGCACCCTGGGCACCTCCATGGTGGAGGGCCGGATCAGCGCGGGCGTCGTGGTCGGCGACCACAGCGACATCGGTGGCGGCTCGTCGATCATGGGCACCCTCTCGGGCGGTGGCAAGCAGGTCGTGTCGGTCGGCGAGCGCTGCCTGCTGGGCGCCAACGCGGGCATCGGCATCTCGCTGGGCAACGACTGCGTCGTCGAGGCGGGCCTGTACGTCACGGCCGGCACCCGGGTGACCCTGCCGGACGGCAAGATCGCCAAGGCCGTCGAGCTCTCCGGCCAGGACAACCTGCTGTTCCGCCGGAACTCGCAGTCCGGTGCGGTCGAGGTGATCGCCCGCTCCGGCTCCTGGGGCGGTCTGAACGCGGAGCTGCACACGCACAACTGAGCTCCGACGAACGCCGGGCGGCCCGTCCGGCCGTCCGCCCCGAACCCCGGCCCCGCACCCCGCGCGGCCGGGGTTCGGCGTACCCCGGGGGTTCGGCGTCGGCGCCGTACCCGAGGCGCCGGGCGGACCGCAAGCCCGGATCACTCGCGGGACTGACCCGCGCCGAGGGTTGGACCTCATCGAGTGGTCCCAGGTGACCCGCTGAGGTGAGAGGTCGTTGGACCGGCGGGGCCGCACGCCCCCGGGTACTGCCGTGACCGGCGGCACCGGCATCCACCGCATCACATCGCACCACCGAGCTGGAGGGTTCCCCTCATGTCCGAGCCCAGGTACGAGGCACCCGCCGCCCCGCAGACACAGCACCCCACCGCCCCGGCGCAGGCCCGCCCGCCGGCCGCCGCGCCCACGGCCGCACCGAGGACCCTGCTGGAGCAGATGCAGGAGCTGCTCGCCTCGGTGAACGCCGACCTGGCCGGTCTGGACGCCGAGCTGCGGGCCTCCGCCGAGGCCTCGGCCGACTCCGCGTCCTGGTAGCGCCACGCGAGCGGCGCAGCGGGGGGACCGAGCGGCAGCAGCAGCGTCGCCGCCGCCTCGGCCGAGGGGGTGCCCGGCTCCGGCGGTGCCTGAGCACCGGCCTCCGGCTCCTGCCCGGGATCGAGTTGGCGCAGCACTCGCAGCAACTCGGCCAGCAGGTCCCGGCATTCGGCGTTGGCGTCCACCCCGTCGATGCACTGCCAGTAGACGCTCTCCGTCTCGGCACCGCAGGCCACGATGATCAGCGCCTCGGACGCCTCGTTGAGCAACTGCCGGAGCTGCCACAGCACCGGCTCCGGATCGCCGACCTCGCTCAGCCGGGCCGCCCGGCCGGTGGGCGCCCACTCCCCTTGCTCCCCCGGCTCCGGCGGGTCGCTCGGCACCTCCAGACAACCGCCGGCATGGCCACCGGCCTCCGCCAGCAGGTGCGCGAGCGCGGCCACCTCCGCCACCGGGTGCTCACCGAGCTGTCCGGCCAGCGCCTCGGTGAGCATCGCCGCCTGCCAGGCCTCCTGCACGACGTCCTGGACGCTCCGGGCCTCGGCCAGCGCGTGCCGGGCGGTCCTGATGAGTCGCAGCGCCTCCATGGTGTGCGCTCCCTTCACTCTCGTCTCCTGACGGACCGTCGGTCGGCCCGTCAGGAGACGAGAGTGCGCGCGGATCTCGCGGCGCGCAGCCCCCTACTTCAAAGCTGTGGACAACCGGGGGGCTGTGGACAACCGCTGTCCCCCACACGGCCCAGTAGTCAGCTCGGCCGCGGGAAGCGCAGCTCGTTGCGGTCGATCTTCTCGGAGAGCGCCGCCAGCGGATCCACCCCCACCGACGTGCAGAACTGCAGCAGGTACGCCAGCACGTCGGCCACCTCGTCGCGGACCCGGTGCGCACTGCCCGGGTCCTCCATCACCGCGTCCGCCTGCTCGGGGGTGAGCCACTGGAAGATCTCCAGCAGCTCGCCCGCCTCCACGCTGAGCGCCGCGGCCAGGTTCTTCGGCGTGTGGAACGGCTGCCAGCGGCGCGCCGCCGCGAAGTCCGTCAAGCGCCGGCTGAGCGCGTCCAGATCGACGGCGGACTGCCGCTCGGCACCCGGGGCGTGCTGGTGCTGGTCCTCGGGCTGGTGCCGGCGGGGCTGCTGGGTGGGGTACTCGGTCACCGTTCCAGGTCTACCGCATCGGAGGTCCCGCGCGTCGGCTGGGGCGGTACGCACGCGTTCTCCGGCCGCAGCACGCTGTGCCCGCTCCTCGGATCCCGTCGGCACTCCACCAGCTCCACCCCCGCGACCGGCCGCGCCACCGCGGCGTCCTGCACCGCCGCCAGCAGCCGGACGTGCTCCTTGCCGCACATCTCCCGCGCCAGCCGGAGCAGTCCGGCCGTCTGGTCCGCCGACAGCCCGGCGCCGAGGTCCTCCGCGAGGACGGTGAGCTGGCGGCGGGCCCACGGCACCTCCACCGCCGGGTCGACGTCCAGCACCTCGGCGCCGGTCAGCAGCACGGCCGCGAAGGCGAGCAGCCGCAGCATGCCGTCCGAGGCCTGGTCGGCCCCGGTCCGGCCGAGCACCCCCTCGTCGAACACCGCGAGCAGCCGTTCCTGGGCCTGCGTCCCGCGCCTGGCCACGTCCAGTCCGAGCAGCGGGTAGGGGGCGGCCGACTGCACCGCCTTCAGCAGGCGTCCGTAGCGGCGCGGGCACTCCCCCTGCAGCCGGGCCAGCACCGCCGACATGTTGGCCGCGGTGGGCAGCAGCCTGGCCTCGGCCTCCGGTCGGGCCCAGCCGCGCATCAACGCGGGCACCGGGTGCACGGGAAAGATCTCCCGCAGCGCGGTGAGCAGCTGCTCGGCGGCGGCGAGGACCAGGCGTTCGCCGGGCGAGGAGCCGGCCACCCGCAGGGGGATCTGTGTGACGATCAGACTGCTGCTCGGGAACGGCGCCCGGATGTCACCCTGCCGGGTGTCGTTGTGCCAGGTGACGTTGATCCGGCCGTTGCCGACGTCCTGTTCGCCGGTCTCCACCAGGGTCCGGCCGTCCAGCGCGAGCCACTCGCGGGCCACCCGCACCCGGCCGTCGGTCCGGATCACCAGCTCCAGCCGGATCGGCCCCGCGCAGGAGCGCACGGTGCAGCCGAGGATGATCGCGTTGCGGCCGTGCGGCACGCAGCCCAGCAGACCGCCGCGGACCGCCCCGGCCAGCGGGCCGGACGCGCCGCCGATGCCGTCCAGCGACGGGCCGATCTCCTCGCCGAGGGCCAGCCGGGAGAGCACAGCGACGGCGTCCAGCGCGTTCGACTTGCCGACGCCCGACGGCCCGTGGAGCACGGTGATGGGCGAGAGCGGCAGGGCGGCGCGCCGAAAGGACTTGAAGGAGGTGAGGCGGACCTCCTCGACGGTGGGGCGGACCGCTGGACGGACCGCGGGCGCGGAAACTGGCGCGGGGACAGGCGCTGGAACGGATACGGGGACGGCTTCGCTGGTCACCGCTCCGACGCTACTGACGGGCCGACCTGCAGAAACGTGCCTGCCACGGCGATTCATCCCAACGAGGAGTCCGGAAAGCGCGAGAAGTCGGACCGGCCGACGTCCCAGTCAGCAGCACACGTCAGCGGTACACCGAGAGCTGCACCGACCCCGTCACCTCGACCGGCTCCGGCAACCCCGCCAGTCCGGCCGCCACCCGCGCCGCGTCGGTGTGCCAGGCGTTCGGCCCCATCCCCACCACCGCACCGGCGTCCACGTGCGAGAGCCGCAGCGGAAACTCCAGCTCGGTCCGCTCGACCAGGTCCAGCCAGGGGCTGAGCTTCTCGTCGATCCGCCGCTCCTTCTCCTCGTCCACCGAGAGCAGGCCCAGCGCGCCGACCAGCTCCCGCAGGTGGCGGGAGGTGGGCGAGACGAGCAGCAGCCTGCCGCCGGGACGCAGCACCCGGCGGATCTCGGGGCCGTTGCGCGGCGCGAAGACGTTCAGCACGAGCTCCGCGCTGCCGTCGGCCAGCGGCAGCGGGCGCCAGGCGTCGCAGACCACCGCGCCGATCCGGGGGTGCGCCCGGGCCGCCCGGCGCAGCGCGAACTTGGAGATGTCCAGGGCCGCGCCGCAGGCGTCCGGCACCGCGTCGAGCACGTGCGCGAGGTAGTACCCGGTCCCGGCCCCGAGGTCCGCGACCAGGCCGTCCGTCCCCGCGGCGGCGGCCGCCAGCGCCTGCGCGATCGGCCGGTAGTGCCCGGCCGCGAGGAAGTCGGCACGGGCGGTCACCATGGCGGCGGTGTCGCCCGTACCGGTGTGCGCGTCACCCGGCAGCAGGCTCACGTACCCCTGCTTGGCGAGGTCGAACACGTGCCCCTGCGCGCACCGCAGCCCGCGCCCGTCCGCGCCGAGGGCGAGCCCGAGGCCGCAGTGGGGGCAGGTCAGGTACCGCTCGATGTCCTGGAGCACCGCACCACCCTAGTTGACTTCCTCCCCGCCCTAACGGACGGGGATTCCGGCCGCCCGTGCCGCGCGGGGGCTTCGCCCCGTGCGTGTGCGCGTAGCCGGTGGTTGGCGCTTCACGGACCGGCCGATGCCGAGGTCTCCACGCCCTGACACCGCATGCCCTGCGGCGTTGAGGATGTTCTTCGCGGCGTTCACGTCCGCGTGCGCGGTATGTCCGCAGGCAGTGCACCGGAAGGACGCTTGGCTCTCGCGCGACTTCGGGTCCACGTGCCTGCACTCGTTGCACGTCTGGGAGGTGTACGCCGCCGGCACCAGCACCACACTGGTTCCGGTGGTACGCGCCGCGTTGCGCAGCGCGAGTTCGAGCAGGTGCCAACCCTTGTCCAGGATGGCCCGGTTCAGTCCGGCCTTCTGCCGGACCTGGCGGCCGGGGGCGTCCACGGTTCCGGCCGCCGAAGCGGTCATGTTGCGAATCCGGAGGTCTTCCAGGACCACCACCGCGTTGCGGGTGGTCAGCTCGGCTGCGGTCTGCGCGCAGAAGTCCGCACGCCGGTTGCGGACCCGACCGGTGATCGCGTTGATCGACGCCACCACCGCCTTACGGCGGTTGCTGCCCCGCTTGCACCGCGAGAGCTTCTGCTGCAACCGGCGCAGCCGCGCCACCTCGCCCGGCGTGGCGAACGGTCGGCCGTGGAAAACACCATCGCTGGTGGTCGCGGCGACCTTGACGCCCCGGTCCACGCCCACGGCCGTGTTCGGCATCGCGTGCTTCTCGGGTGTGGTCCTGGCGTCGTCCACCAGAAAGGAAACGAACCAGTGCCTGCCCCGGCGGGTGACGGTCGCGGAGCGGATCTGGCCCCCGAGCGGACGGGACCAGCGGAACCGGACCCACCCCAGCTTCGGTAACTTCGCCCGGCCCCACTTGCGGCCAAGGCGCTCGACCGCGATGAGCTTCCCGGCCGGGAACCGGAACGTCGGACACCAGCGGGCCTTCGACCGCCACCGCACTGTGAACGTGCCGTGCTCCCGGCATGCCCGGTCCAGATCCCGCAGGGTCTGCTGCAACACGTGCGACGGAGCGTCGGAGAGCCACGGGAAGTCCCGCTTCGCCTCGGCCAGTTCGGCGGCCTGCGGCACGTAATTCATCCACCCGCCGCGCCGCCGGTACTCCCGGCGCTGCTCCAGAGCGGTGTTCCACACGCTGCGGCAGATGTCGCCGAACGTCTCGCACAACACGACCTGATCGTCAGTCAGTTCAAGCCGATACCTACGACCCGACAGCATGGGAACACCCCCCTCCGGCTATGCGATCAACATAGGGCACGTCACTGACAACACAGCGACCTGCGCGGCTCCGAGCCACGGATCGCCTTGTCCCCGGCCCGAAGGCCGGGGTTTGCAGCGGAGAGTTACCTGATCACTGCCGGATCACTCCGCGTCGGAGTCGTCGTCACCGTCCTCGCCGGTGACGCCCTCCTCGGCGGCCTCGTCCACCACCCACCCGTTCAGGCGTTCGGCGACGCCGTCCACGCCGATCTTCCCCTCGCGGATCGCCCGGGCGAGGCTGCGCACCTCGCGCGCGGTGGTGGCGATGTTGCAGCCGCTGGCCACCAGGTACGCGTACGCGACGGCGGTGGCGAACAGCTCGTTGGTGCGTTCCAGGGCCGGTACCCGGATCAGCTGGTGGATCAGGGCGGCGGCGCGGTCCTGTGGTTCGGGGTAGACGGCGATGTCGAAGATCTCCGCCTGGTGGCGTGCGACGGCGGCGAGGAGCGAGCCGTAGTCGACGACCTGGGGGTCACCGGGGGTGTACTGCTCGGCTGTCATGAGCAGCCAGGAGAGGTCGACCTCCAGCTTCAACGACGCACGCCCTGCCGGTCGTCCCCGGCGACGGCGCCCTCGCCGAACTCCGCCAGGAACTCGCTCTCGAACTCCTTCATGAACTGGGCCGCCGCGTCCACGAAGCGCAGCCCGGCCTCGCCCATGTCCTGTTGGACGAGTCTCTCGATGTACTGGTTCATGCTGATCCCCTGCTGTTCCGCCCGCTCGCGGGCCATCTCAGCGGTGGTGGCGTCCACCCGCACGTTGAGCTGCTTCTTACCCATGCATCGAAGCTAGCGCTGATGTGCTAGCACAACAAGGGCGCGCGCAGAGACCCGCGACCCGCGCACAACATGCAGATGGGGCGTGCGGACCAGGTCCACACGCCCCATCGACCGGCAACGATCAGCTGCCCGCGATCGGCTCCAGGATGGCCACGCACTCGAAGTGGTGGGTCATCGGGAAGAGGTCGAAGGCCCGCAGCGAGACCGGCCGATAGCCGCCCGCGCGGAAGAAGGCCAGGTCACGGGCGAGCGCGGCCGGGTCGCAGGCGACGTAGGCGATCCGGCGCGGCGTGAGGGCGACCAGGTGGGCCACCGTCTCGCGACCGGCCCCGGCGCGCGGCGGGTCCAGGACGACCAGGTCGGTGGAGGTGATGCCGGTACGCGGCAGCAGGGTCTCCACCCGGTCGCACTCGATCTGGACGTTCTCCAGCTCGGCCAGGTTGTGCTTGGCATCCTGGACGGCCTGCTTGGAGGACTCGATGCCGAGCACCGCGCCCTCCTCGCCGACCCGGTCGGCCAGCGCGCCGGCGAACAGGCCGACGCCGCAGTAGAGGTCCAGCGCGTTCTCGCCGTACTGCGGGTCGAGCCCGTCGAGCACCGCGCCCACCAGGGTGTCCGGGGCCTCGGGGTGGATCTGCCAGAAGCCGCCGTTGCTGACCCGCCAGGTGCGCCCGGCCGCCCGCTCGCGCACGAAGTTGCGCCCGTGCACCCGGTGGAACAGGTCCTGCTCGTCGACCCGGGAGAGCGAGACGGGCTTGTCCAGCTCGACCAGCGGCAGCTGCTCGCCGGGCAGCGGACGCAGGATCAGCTGCCGGTCCGAGGAGCCGCTGGCGGCGATCGCCTCGACCGAGCCGAGGCCGGTCCAGTCCCGCGACTCGATGCCCAGCTCCGTCACGCCGGGCGAGGCGATCAGGCAGCGGTCGATGATCTGGACGTCGTGCGAGCGGTGCTTGCGCAGGCCGACCTCGCCGGTCTCGGCGTCCACCGTGTACTGCACGCGGGTGCGCCAGGCCGGCACCTCGCCGGGCGGCAGCTTGCCGCCGACCGGCTCGACGCTGCCGTCCCAGCCCGCCTCGGCGGGGGTGAGGCCGGCCAGCTTGGCGAGCTGCTCGGTGAGCACGCTCCCCTTGAGCTTGCGCTGGCCTCCGGGGCTGACGTGCTGCCAGTCGCAGCCGCCGCACTTGCCGGGGCCGGAGAACGGGCACGGCGGCTCGATCCGGTCCTTGGACGCCTCCAGGATCTCCACGGCGTCCGCGCGCAGGAAGCGGGAGTTGGTGGTGCCCTCGGTGACCTGGGCGATCACCCGCTCGCCCGGCAGCGCGTGCCGCACGAAGAGCACCCGGCCCTCGTGCCGGGCCACGCAGTGCCCGCCGCCGTGCGCGACGGCGCCGATCTCGACCTCGTAGCGCTCACCGACCAGCGGCTCGCCGCCGGGGCCCTTGGGCGCGGCGGCGCGGGTGGGACGGGCGGTGCGCGGCGCGTCGCCCTGGGTGCGGGGCGTGCGCGGGGTGCGCGGGGTCCGCGGCGTGCGGGGCTCGCGCGGGGTGCGCGGCTGGGCTGCGGGCCGCTCGGCGGGCGTCGGCTCGGCGGGGACCACCGGGGCGGTCTCGACCGAGAGGCCGTCCCGGTCGGTGGCCGAGGGCCGGGCGGGCTTGTTCGACCAGCGCGGCCGGGCTACCTGCCCGACCTTGCCGGTCGAGGCACCCTTGCCCCCCTTTTTGGGCTGTCCGGACTTGCCCGACGAACGGGGCGGGGTGTTGCGACTCACGAAGTGGCGTCCTTGCTGGCATCGGCGGCGTTCTCGACGGAACCCGACGGTACCGTGCCGTGCCGCGGTTCGCCGCGTCGAACGGCTCCGGGAGCCGACCAGGCCCGCTGGGTGCGGCGCCGCTCGGACGATTCCAGCTGCCACGGGACGGAGGTCACCATCACGCCGGGCTTGAAGAGCAGCCGCCCCTTGAGCCGCAGCGCGCTCTGGTTGTGCAGCAGGTGTTCGTACCAGTGGCCGACCACGTACTCGGGGATGTAGACGCTGACCACTTCGCGCGGGCTGCTGCGGCGCAGGTTCTTGACGTACTCCAGGACCGGCCCGCTGATCTCGCGGTACGGCGAGTCCAGTACCTTGAGCGGCACCTCGATGCCGCGGCCGTCCCAGTCCTCGCGCAGCGCCCGGGTGTCCTGCGGGTCCACGTTGACGGTGATCGCCTCCAGGACGTCCGCCCGTGCCAGCCGCGCGTACGCCAGTGCCCGCAGCGCGGGCTTGTGCAGCCGGGAGACCAGCACGATGGCGTGCACCCGGGTCGGCAGGACGGTGTCGTCCGGCTCCTCGGCCGCGACCAGCTCCCGGGAGACGGTCTCGTAGTGGCGGCGGATCGCCTTCATCATCACGAAGAGCACGCACATGGTCGCGATGGCGATCCAGGCGTGGCCGATCTTGGTGACCAGGACGACGATCAGCACGGCCGCGGTCATCACCAGGCCGAAGGTGTTGATCGCCCGCGAGCGCTGCATCCGGCGGCGCTCCTTGGCGTCTGTCTCGGTGCGCAGCAGCCGGGTCCAGTGCCGGATCATGCCGGACTGGCTCATGTTGAAGGAGACGAAGACGCCGACGATGTAGAGCTGGATCAGCCGGTTGGGGTCGGCGCCGAAGGCCACGATGAACAGGATCGCGGCGCCCGCCAGCAGGATGATGCCGTTGGAGAAGGCCAGCCGGTCGCCGCGGGTGTGCAGCTGGCGCGGCAGGTAGCGGTCCTGGGCGAGGATCGAGCCGAGCACCGGGAAGCCGTTGAAGGCGGTGTTGGCGGCCAGCACCAGGATCAGGCCGGTGACGGCCGCGATGAAGTAGAAGCCCGGCGTGAAGTTGGAGAAGACCGCCTCGCTGATCTGCGCCAGCGCCGTCTTCTGGTGGTAGTCGGCGGGCGCGCCGAGCAGCTGCTGGGCGGGATTCTCGGCCATCTGGGTGCCCGTCAGGTGGGCCAGGTAGATGATCCCCATGAACATGGTGACCGCGATGCTCGCCATCAGCAGCAGGGTGGTCGCGGCGTTCCTGCTCTTCGGCTTGCGGAAGGCCGGCACGCCGTTGCTGATCGCCTCGACGCCGGTGAGCGCCGCGCAGCCCGAGGAGAATGCCCTGAGCAGCAGGAACACCAGCGCGAACCCGGTGACAGCGGAGTTGCCCGGGGTCGGCTGGAGGTGGAAGCCGGCGCTCTCGGCGTGCAGGGCCGTGCCGAAGACCAGGTGGCGGACCAGGCCGTAGAGCACCATCCCGATCACACCGGCCATGAAGGCGTAGGTCGGGACGGCGAAGGCGGATCCGGACTCGCGGACGCCGCGCAGGTTCATCCCCATCAGGACGAGGACCAGCAGGACGCTGATCCCCATCTCGTGGCCGCGCAGCGCGGGCACCGCGGAAACCACGTTCGCCACGCCGGAGGTCGTCGACACCGCCACGGTCAGCACGTAGTCGACCATCAGGGCGCTGGCGACCACCAGGCCCGAGTCGGGTCCGTGGTTGACGGTGGCGACCTCGTAGTCGCCGCCGCCGCTGGGGTAGGCGTGCACGTTCTGCCGGTAGGAGGCCACCACCGCGAGCATCACGACGGCGACCACGACGCCGATCTGCCACGAGAAGTGGATCGCCGAGACACCGGCGATCGACAGGGTGAGGAGGATCTCCTCCGGGGCGTAGGCGACCGAGGAGAGTGCGTCGGAGGCGAAGACCGGCAGGGCGATGCGCTTGGGCAGCAAGGTCTCGCCGAGCTGGTCGTTGTGCAGCGCGCGACCGATGAGGAGGCGTTTGGGGACGTCCGTCAAGTTGGGCACGTTAAGAAAGCGTAAGGGTTCTCGCATACGGGGTGACAACAGGCCCCGGGTCTGCCGATCCCCCGTTCGAAAGACCCGCTAGCGTGTCGGATGATGAGCTTGCGGGCAACACTCCAGTTGCCGAGCCGCAGCCCGCCTGGGAGGCGGCGCGAAGGAACCCCCGGCGCCGGGGGCACGGAAGGATGATGAACGGTGTCTATCCAGGTCAAGGCCGCAACGGATCGGGTGAGGTCGTAACACCGTGCACATCGTCATCATGGGCTGCGGCCGGGTGGGTTCCGCCCTCGCCAGAGCACTGGAGAAGCAGGGCCACTCGGTGGCCGTGGTCGATCAGGACCCGACGGCCTTCCGTCGCCTCGGGGCCGGGTTCAACGGTCGGCGGGTGACCGGCGTCGGTTTCGACCAGGACACCCTGCGGGAGGCCGGCATCGAGGAGGCCGGCGCCTTCGCCGCGGTCAGCAGCGGCGACAACTCGAACATCATCGCGGCCCGGGTGGCCCGGGAGAACTTCGGCGTCGAGCACGTCGCGGCCCGGATCTACGACCCCCGCCGCGCCGAGGTCTACCAGCGCCTGGGCATCCCGACCGTGGCCACCGTCCGCTGGACCGCCGACCAGATGCTGCGCCGGCTGCTGCCCAGCGGCGCCGAGCCGCTCTGGCAGGACCCGAGCGGGACCGTCCAGCTCGCCGAGGTGCCGTTCGCCGCGGCCTGGATCGGTCGCCGGGTGCTCGAGCTGGAGGAGGCCTCCGGGACCAGGGTGGCGTTCATCACCCGGCTGGGCGAGGGTGTGCTGCCGGCACCGCAGATGGTGCTGCAGGAAGGCGATCTGGTGCAGGTGATGCTGCGCCGGGCGGACATGGCGACGGTCGAGGCGGCGTTCGCCAAGGGCCCGGAGGAGGGTCACTGATGCGAGTCGCAATTGCCGGAGCAGGCGCGGTCGGCCGATCGATCGCGGCCGAGCTGCTGGAGAACGGCCACGAGGTACTGCTCGTGGACAAGAACCCGAACTCGATCTCGGTCGAGCGGGTCCCGATGGCGGAGTGGCTGCTGGCCGACGCCTGCGAGATCACCTCGCTGGACGAGGCGGCGCTGCAGCACTGCCACGTGGTGATCGCCGCCACGGGTGACGACAAGGTCAACCTGGTGGTCTCGCTGCTGGCGAAGACCGAGTACGGCGTGCCGCGGGTGGTCGCCCGGGTGAACAACCCGAAGAACGAGTGGCTCTTCAACGAGTCCTGGGGCGTCGACGTGGCCGTCTCCACCCCGCGGCTGATGTCCGCGCTGGTCGAGGAGGCGGTGAGCGTCGGTGACCTGGTCCGGCTGATGCGCTTCAGCCAGGGCAACGCCAACCTCGTCGAGCTGACGCTGGCCGCGGACACCGAGCTGGTGGGCACCCGGGTCGGCGACGTGAGCTGGCCGACCGACACCGCGCTGGTGACCATCATCCGGGCCGGCCGGGTGCTGGTGCCGGGCAAGGACGACACCCTGGAGGGCGGCGACGAGCTGCTCTTCGTCGCGGCCCAGGAGCGCGAGGAGGAGCTGGAGGACCTGCTCTCGGCAGGCTCCGGCGCCCAGTAGGCGACAGAGGCAGAACAGAGGCAGAAGGGCCCGTACCCCGGCGTGGGGTACGGGCCCTTCCGTCAGGCGGGGTCCTCCGCTGGCTCCTCCGCCTTGATGGGCGGCGGGGCGGTGAGCAGGATCCGCCAGGTCACGTACATCGCCAGCAGCATCGGCGGGATGCCCAGCGCGACCTTGAGCCAGCCCAGCAGGTTGACGTTGCCGGTGAAGTAGAGCGGGAAGAGGATCACCGGCTTGATGCCCATGATCACCACCCAGGCCCAGGTGGCCTTGGTGTACGCGGCCAGCCGGCCCGGGTTCTTCGTCCGCCAGGTGAACATCTCGCCGGTCACCGGGCCGAGCGTCACCCCGATCGCCGGCCAGCGCACCAGCGCGGAGATCGCCAGCACGATGCAGTAGCCGACGTTGTAGAGCAGCCCGGGCAGGTAGAAGTCCTGGGCCTTGCCGGTCTTCATGGCGATGTAGGCGCCGATCGCCACGCCGAAGACGCCGCCGAAGGCGTGCTGGACGGTCTCCCGGCGCAGCAGCCGCAGCACCACGAAGATCCCGCTGAGGCCCAGCGCCGCCCAGGCCGCCGTGGCGACCTGGTGGGTGATGTTGAAGGTGAGGATGAAGACCAGACCCGGGAGGGTCATGTCGATCATGCCGCGGACGCCGCCGAAGGCCTTGATCACCGTGTCGGCGGCCTCCCGGGAGGCGGCTGCCTCACGGGCCGCGGCCTCCTCGGGCGATTCCGGCGCTGCGGGCGGCTCGTCGACCTGCGTGAGCGCAGCGGAGAGCGGAGCGGCGGCGTCGTGTTCGCCGCCGGGCGGATTGGTCACTGGTGATCGCTCCCCTGTCCCACCGGACGCAGTTCGTAGCGAGGGTTGAACAGCACGCGGCGCCCGCGTGCATGGCCGAGCCGGCCACTGGCGATCATGCGACGGCCGGGCTCTATGCCCGCGATCGAGCGACGGCCGAGCCAGACCACGTCCAGCGCCTCCGTGCCGTCGAACAGCTCGGCCTCCAGGGCCGGCACACCGGCCCGGGGGCGGAGGGTCACGGTCCGCAGAGTGCCCGCCACCGTGACCACTTCGCGGTCCCCGCAACTGGCGATCGGGGTGCATCCCGACTCCGCGCAGTTCTGGCGCAGCTCCTCCGCCTGGAGTTCTTCCTGGCTGGAGGTGAGGCGGCTGAACATCCGGCGCAGGCGGCCCTGCGGCTGGTCGCTGCTGTTACCACTCATGCCGGAAGGGTACCGGTTCAGTGCCTCCCGATGTCGTGCTCGAACAGGCCGAACTCACGCCTCGAAGCGGTATCCCATGCCCGGTTCGGTGATGAAGTGCCGCGGGTGCGAGGGGTCCGCCTCCAGCTTGCGGCGCAGCTGGGCCAGGTAGACCCGCAGGTAGTTGGTCTCGGTCCGGTAGGCCGGGCCCCAGACCTCCTGGAGCAGCTGGGTCTGGCTGACCAGCCGGCCGGCGTTGCGGACCAGCACTTCCAGCAGGTGCCACTCGGTGGGAGTGAGCCGGACGTCGGTGCCGTCCCGGTTGACCTTCTTCGCCGCGAGGTCGACGGTGAAGCCCTCGGTGACCACCAGCGAGTCGTCCTCGCCGACCACCGGCTCGGCCCGCCGCACGGCGGCCCGCATCCGGGCCAGCAGCTCGTCCATCCCGAACGGCTTGGTGACGTAGTCGTCGGCGCCCGCGTCCAGCGCCTCGACCTTCTCGTCCGAGGCGTGCCGGGCGGAGAGCACGATGATCGGGACCCTGGTCCAGCCGCGCAGGCCCTTGATCACCTCCACCCCGTCCATGTCGGGCAGGCCGAGGTCCAGGACGACCACGTCGGGGTGGCGCGCGGCGGCCAGCTCCAGTGCGCTGGCGCCGTCGTGCGCCGCGTCCACCTCGTACTTGCGCGCCTTGAGGTTGATCACCAGCGCGCGGACGATCTGCGGTTCGTCGTCCACTACGAGGACCCGGGTCATGCGTGCTCCGCCTTTCGGGGGGCGAGGGGGGGAGTGATCGGGGGCAGGTCGGGCACGGCCGCTTCGGGCGGCCGTTCGACTGCGGGCAGGACGACGACCATGGTCAGGCCGCCGCCCGGAGTGTCCTCGGCGGCCAGTGTGCCGCCCATCGCCTCCACGAAGCCGCGGGCCACCGCGAGGCCGAGACCGACGCCGGCGCCGCGGGGCGCGTCGCCGTAGCGCTGGAAGGGCGCGAAGATCTTCTCCTTGGCCTCCTCCGGGACGCCCGGCCCGCGGTCGACCACCCGCAGCTCGACCCGGCCGGGTCCGGTCGACGGCTCCAGGGCGTCGGCCTTGACCAGCACCCGCTCACCCGGCGGGCTGTACTTCACCGCGTTCTCGATCAGGTTGGCCAGCGCCCGCTCCAGCAGCCCGGCGTCGGCCGGGACCATCGGCAGCGTCTCCGGCACCTCAAGGCGGACGGACTCCAGCGGGACGCCGCCGAGCGCGAACGGGACCACCTCGTCCAGGTCCACCTCCTGGATCAGCGGGGTGACCGTGCCGGTCTGCAGGCGGCTCATGTCCAGCAGGTTGTTGATCAGGTGGTCGAGACGGTCGGCGCCGGCCTCGATGCCGGCCAGCAGCTCGGCCTCGTCGGCCGCGTCCCACTCGACGTCCTCGGCGCGCAGCGAGGAGACCGCCGCCTTGATCCCGGCCAGCGGCGTGCGCAGGTCGTGCGAGACGGCGGCCAGCAGGGCGGTGCGGATCCGGTTGCCCTCGGCCTGCCGGCGGGCGGCGATCGCCTCCTTGGCGAGTCGGCGGCGCTCCAGCACCACGGCGGCCTGGGCCGCGAAGGCCCCCAGCAGCCGGCGGTCCTCGGCGGGCAGCACCCGGCCGTCCAGCACCAGCGCGAGGTTCTCGCCCACCGGCACGTCCACGTCCGCCTCGTCGGGCCGGGTCGGCGGGTGGGGACCGCTCGCGGCGGCGCACTGCCAGGGCGCGTGCTCGTCGGAGCGCTCCAGGAGGGCGACGGACTCCTGCTGGAAGGTCTCCCGGACCTGGTCCAGCAGGGCCGTCAGGACGCCCTCGCCGCCGGGCGCGCCGCGCAGCACGGTGCCCGCCAGCGCGCTCAGCGTCTGCGCCTCGGTCTGGGCGCGGGCGGCCTGGTGGCTCCGCTTGGCGGCGGTGTCGACCACGGTGGCGACCGAGATCCCGACCGCCGTGAAGATGGCGACCGCCAGGATGTTCTCGGGATCGGAGATGGTGAAGGTGTGCGTGGGGGGCGTGAAGTAGTAGTTGAGCGCCGTCGAGCCGACCAGGGCGGCGGCGATCGCCGGGAGCAGCCCGCCGACCAGCGCCGCGCAGACCGTGACCGACAGGAAGAGCAGCATGTCGGTGGGCAGCCCCGGGCCGCGGACGCCGGTGAGCACCGCGCTGAGCAGCAGCGGTCCGGCCACCCCGATCAGCCAGCCGGCGATCGTGCGGGTCCGTCCCAGATCGGTGATCGGACGGACCGGGATCCGGCCGCGCCCGTGCGCGACGTGCTCGTGGGTGACGATGTGGACGTCGATGTCGCCGGAGTCGCGGGCCACCGTGCTGCCCACGCCCGGGCCGTAGATGTACTGCCAGGCCTTGCGGCGGCTGGAGCCGAGCACGATCTGGGTGGCGTTGACCCCGCGCGCGAAGTCCAGCAGCGCCTGCGACGGGTCGTCGCCCAGCACGGTGTGGAAGCTGCCGCCCAGGCTCTCCACCAGCACCCGCTGCTCGATCAGCGACTGCGGGGAGCCGCCGCCGGCCAGGCCGTCCGAGCGCGAGATGTGGACGGCCAGCAGCTCGCTGCCGGAGCCCTTGGCGGCGATCCTGGCGGCCCGGCGGATCAGCGTGGCGCCCTCGGGGCCGCCGGTCAGGCCCACCACGATCCGCTCACGGGCCTGCCAGGTGTCGGCTATGCCCTGCTCGGCCCGGTAGGTCAGGAGGTACTCGTCGACCCGGTCGGCCGTCCAGAGCAGAGCCAGCTCACGCAGTGCGGTGAGGTTGCCGGGGCGGAAGTAGTTGGAGAGCGCGGCGTTGATCTTGTCCGGCGCATAGACGTTGCCGTGCGCCAACCGGCGGCGCAGCGCCTGCGGGGACATGTCGACCAGCTCGATCTGGTCGGCCCGGCGGACCACCTCGTCCGGCACGGTCTCGCGCTGGCGCACACCCGTGATGCCCTCGACCACGTCGCCGAGCGACTCCAGGTGCTGGATGTTGACGGTGGAGATCACGTCGATGCCGGCCGCGAGCAGCTCCTCGACGTCCTGCCAGCGCTTGGCGTTGCGGCAGCCGGGGACGTTGGTGTGCGCCAACTCGTCGACCAGGGCGACCTGCGGACGGCGGGCCAGCAGTGCGTCCAGGTCCAGCTCGGTGAACTCGGCGCCGCGGTGCTCCAGGGTGCGGCGCGGGACGGCCTCGAGGCCGTGCAGCAACTCGGCGGTGTTCTCCCGGTTGTGGTGCTCGACGAAACCGATCACCACGTCCGTGCCGCGGGACAGCCGCCGGTGGGCCTCGCAGAGCATGGCGTACGTCTTTCCGACCCCGGGGGCGGCCCCGAGGTAGATCCGCAGCCTTCCGCGTGCCATGCGACCCATTCTTGATCGAGCTCAGCCCGAGGGCCACCCCCGGACGCCTGTTCGGCGCTGTCGAGACTACGGGGTAACGGCTGCCCTGCCTTCGATCGGGCTGGTCAGACGGCAGATTTAGCGGCATCTTGACGGAAATCGGTCCGCTGCCGGCAGCGGCCCGCGGCAGCGCTTCATGCCCCCGCCATGGTGGTGCAACACCGCGCTGGGAGCATCGGCGCATGCTGTCACTGGTTGCTCCGCCCGCGGTCGGAAGGACACCGCCGCCCACCGAGGGCGGGGGTGCCGGAGCAGTGCTGCGCGCGGTGCTGGCGGGCGGGCCGCTGTCCCGGACCGCGCTGGGGCGGGCGACCGGACAGAGCCCGGCGGCCGTGTCGCGGCACACCTCGGAGCTGATCGGGATCGGGCTGCTGCGCGAGCTGCCGCCGGTGGAGGGGCCGCCGCGGGCGGGCCGGCCGCAACTGCCGCTGGACATCGACACCGGCCATCACCTGGCCTGCGGCGTGCACATCGGCGTGCCGTGGCTGACCTTCGCCCTGCTGGACCTGCGCGGCCGGGTGGTGGCGCACGAGCGGGTCCCCCGAACGGGGGACGCCGAAGCGGTACTGGCCACCGTGCGCCGCCACCTGCCGGGCTTCCTGGCGCGACGTGCCGCCGGGCGCTCGCTGCTGGGCCTGGGGGTGGTGACCGGCGGCTGGGTGGACAGCGAGCGCGGCAGCGTCGTGGAGAACACCGTGCTGGGCTGGCGGGACGTGCCGCTGCGCGAACTGCTGGTCGGCGTACCGGACGCCCGGATCAGCCGGCTGCCGACCCATGTGGACGGCCACGCCCGGGCGTTGGCGCAGGCCGAGCTGCTGTTCGGCGCGGGCACCGGCTGCACCGAGCTGGTCGAGCTCTTCGTCGGCAACGTGGTGGACGCCGCGATCGCCACCGGCGGCGCGGTCCTGCGCGGGCGCCGCTCGCGGGCCGGGGGCATCGCGCACCTGCCCGTCCCCGGATCGACCGAGCCCTGCCCGTGCGGACGGCTCGGCTGCCTGCAGGCCACCGTCTCGGAGCGGACCCTCGCGCGCAGCGCCCGGGCGCAGGGGCTGATCCCGCGCGCCGACATCACGCTGCTGGCGGAGCTGGCCGCCGCCGGCGACCCGGCGGCGCGGCGGCTCTTCGAGGAACGGCTTCGGCTGCTCGCGCCGGCGGCCTCGCTGCTGCTGGACATGCTCAATCCGGAGGTGCTGGTGGTGGTCGAGGTCGGGATGCTGACCGTGCCCGGGCTGCGGGAGTACTTCGCCGAGCAGATCGGGGCCCGGTCGGAGCCGACCCAGCTGGTGACCGTCGGTTCGTTCGGCCGGGACGTCCTGGCGGTGGCGGCCTGCGCCGGGGTGCTGGACGCGACGTACCAGCGGCCGATGGATCTGCGGACGGCCCGGGCCGCGGGCTGACGCCGGGTTTCTTCCACCGCGTCAGAAATCGTGGCCGGGGCGGCGGGAGCGGCCGAGAATTGTTGACATATCACCAATTCCACCGCTTCCCTCGCCCGAGGAGTGTCCCGCCATGCCCACCGCCGACCGGCAGTTGCACTTCAACCTCTTCCTGATGGGTGTCGGCCACCACGAGGCCGCCTGGCGCCACCCGCGCACCGATCCCGCCCAGGCCCGCGACATCGCCCACTTCCAACGTCTGGCCCAGGCCGCCGAGGCCGCCTCCTTCGACTCGGTCTTCCTGGCCGACGGCGTGGAGGCGCGGTCCGACGGCGGCTGGGGTCTGATCAGCAGCTTCGAACCCTTCACGCTGCTGGCCGCGATCGCCGCGGTGACGACCCGGATCGGCCTGATCGGCACCGTCTCCACCGGCTACACCGAGCCGTACAACCTGGCCCGGCAGTTCGCCTCGCTCGACCACATCAGCCACGGCCGGGCCGGCTGGAACATCGTCACCTCGGCCGGCGAGCGCTCCGCACAGAACTTCAACCGCAGCGCCAACCAGCAGCACGCGGTGCGCTACCAGCGGGCCGACGAGTTCCTGCGGGTGGCCACCGCGCTCTGGGACAGCTGGGAGGACGACGCGCTGCTGCTCGACCGGGCGAGCGGCTCCTTCGCCGACCCGGGCAAGGTGCACGACATCGACCACGTCGGTGAGCACTTCCAGGTGCGCGGGCCGCTGAACATCCCGCGCAGCCCGCAGGGGTACCCGCTGTTGGTCCAGGCCGGGTCCTCGGAGGACGGCAAGGGCTTCGCCGCCCGCTGGGCCGAGGCGGTCTTCACCGCGCAGCAGACGCTGGAGGAGGGGCAGTCCTTCTACGCCGACCTCAAGCGCCGGGCCGCCGCGGCCGGGCGCGACCCGGCGCAGCTGAAGATCCTGCCCGGCGTGGTACCGGTGCTCGGCTCGACCGAGGCGGAGGCCAAGACGCTGGACCGCGAACTGGACGAGCTGATCAGCCCGGCCCGCGCGGTCGGGGTGCTCTCCACCGTGCTGGGCGTCGACCTGACGGACCACCCGCTGGACGAGCCGCTGCCCCCACTTCCCCCGCTCGCCGCGATCAACGGCGCGAAGAGCCGCTTCGAGCTGATCCGCGACCTCGCCGAGCGCGACCGGCTGACGCTGCGCCAACTGGTCGGGCGGCTCGGCGGCGGACGCGGGCACCAGGTGGTCGTCGGGACTCCCGAGCAGCTCGCCGACCACATCGAGACCTGGTTCACACAGGGCGCGGCGGACGGCTTCAACGTCATGCCGCCGCTGCTGCCGAGCGGACTCGAGGACTTCGTCGAGCACGTGGTCCCGCTGCTCCGCGCCCGCGGGCTCTTCCGCGACGGCTACCAGGGCAGCACGCTGCGCGAGCACTACGGACTGCCGCGGCCGGCGGGCCGCTGGGGCTGACCCGCCCCACACGCGACAGCGCCGCGAGGTCCTCCCGGACCTCGCGGCGCTCCTTTTGGTTCAGAGGCTCGTGTAGTGCGCCGCCTCGTCGCCTTCCAGGACGTGGCTCGACTCGCCGCTGACGCCCACCGGGACGTCCCCGGCCACGGTCACCCGGTGCAGCAGGCGCGGCAGACCGTCGTAGTCGTCGGGCGCGTAGTGCTGGGTGGCCCGGTTGTCGAAGAGCACCAGGTCACCCACGGCCCAGCGCCAGCGGACCACGTTCTCCGGGCGGGTGACGTACGCCTGCAGGCTGCGCAGCAGGTCGTGCGACTCGTGCGAGGACAGGCCGATGATGCTCTGCGCGAAGCCCCCGATGAAGAGCCCGCGCTCACCGCTCTCCGGGTGGACCCGGACCACCGGATGAGCGGTGCGGTACTTGCTCGCCGTGAAGACCGCGCGGCGCTCGGCCTCCTTGGCGTCCAGCTCGCGGCCCTGGGCGTAGTCGTAGTCGTTGGTGTGCACAGCCCAGAGCCGGTCGGCCAACTCGCGCAGGGCGTCCGGGAGATCACGATAGGCGCCCTGCGTGTCGGCGATCAGCGTGTTGCCGCCGTAGGGCGGGACGACCAGGCTGCGCAGCGTACTGGCCTTGGGCGGGGTGCGGACGAAGGTGACGTCGGTGTGCCAGCGGTTGGCCCGACCGCCCTCGGCGCTGTCCACGGCCAGCACGTTGGGCTGCCCGTCGAGGGCGGCCACGGTCGGGTGGGCGGTGGTGAGGGGACCGAAGTGCTCGGCGAACCGGGTCTGGCCGTCGTCGTCGAGCGTCTGGCCGCGGAAGAAGAGCGCCTTGTGCGCCACCAGCGCGGCGTTCAGCTCGGCGACCACCTCCGGCTGGAGTGCGCCGGAGAGATCGAGGCCGCTGACCTCGGCGCCGATCCGGCCGCCGATCTTGTGAATCTCCAGGGTCATGACGAAGTCCTTTCGGGGAAGGGGCTGTTCAGGCGGAGAGCGGGGCGCGCCAGCGGGTGAAGCGGCGTTCCAGCGCGACCAGCAGTTGGTTGAAGAGCAGGCCGAGGACGGAGATGGTGACGATGCCCGCGTACATCTGCGGGATCGCGAAGTTGAACTGCGAGGCGTTGATCAGGTAGCCCAGACCGGCCTTGGCTCCGACCATCTCGGCCGCCACCAGAACGAGGATCGAGACCGATCCGGCCAGCCGGATCCCGGTGAAGACCGCCGGTACGGAGGCCGGCAGGATCACCTTCTGGAAGAGCCGCAGCGGTGGCAGGTTCAGCGAACGGGCCAGCCGCAGCAGGGTGGGGTCGACGGTGCGTACCGCGCTGATCGTGTTGAGCAGGATCGGCCAGACGCAGGCGTAGAGCACGATCGAGATCTTTGACGTCTCGCCGATGCCCAGGATCAGGATGAAGACCGGCAGCAGAGCGAGTGCCGCGGTGTTGCGGAACAGCTCCAGCAGCGGGCTGAGCAGGTCGGCGACCGGACGGTACCAGCCGATCAGCAGGCCCAGCGGCACCGCGATCAGCACGGCCAGACCGAAGCCGACGAGTGAACGGGTCAGGCTGGCCTGGGTGTTGCTCGCCAGCTGGCCACTGGTCAGCAGGCCCCACCAGGCCTGGGCCACCTCGGAGAAGGGCGGCAGGAACGTGCGGTCGACCAGGCCGGCACGCGGAGCCACCTCCCAGAGCGCCAGCAGAGCCAGGATCGCGACCGACTTGGTGACACCGTCGCGCAGCAGCCCGAGCACCCGGCCGGGCGCGCGGGTCGGCGGGGAGGGCGGCTGCTCCTGCTCCAACTCCTGCTGAACGGCGGGTGGTTTGAGATCGGTACTCATACCGGTGCTGCCTCCTTCTCCAACTGCTGGGCCCGGGACACCTCGTCGCGCAGCAGGCTCCAGATCTCGTGCCGGTGGCGGGCGAACTCCGGGCTGGAGCGCAGGTCCTGGGCCTCCTGGGCCTCGCCGCGGCTGCCCAGGTCGATCGGAAGAACCGCCTTGACCCTGCCGGGACGCGAGGTCAGCACGGCGACCCGCCCGCCCAGGTAGACCGCCTCCTCGATGCCGTGGGTGATGAAGAGCACGGTCTTGCCGGTGCGCCGCCAGATCCGCAGCAACTCGTCCTGGAGGGACTCGCGGGTCTGCGCGTCCAGCGCGGCGAACGGCTCGTCCATCAGGAGGACGTCCGGGTCGTAGGCCAGGCTGCGGGCGATCGCCACCCGCTGCTTCATGCCGCCGGAGAGCTCGTGCGGATGCCGGTCCTCGAAGCCCGCCAGGCCGACCAGACCCAGGTACTCGCGGGCCCTGGCCGCGCGTTGACGACGTGGCAGTCCGATGGATTCCAGGCCGAACTCGACGTTGCCCTGCGCGGTGCGCCAGGGCAGCAGGGCGTACTGCTGGAAGACCGTGCTGCGGTCAAGGCCCGGACCGGTGACGGGTGTTCCGTTCAGCAGGATCTCCCCGGCGGTGGGCCTGGTGAGCCCGCCGAGCAGGTCGAGGAGGGTGGACTTGCCGCAGCCGCTGGGCCCGACCAGGACGACGAACTCGCCGGCGGCCACGTCCAGGTCGACCCGGTCGACAGCGGTGAACTCGGTCCGCTGCCGGGCCCCGCCGGGGCCTCGCACCGGGAAGGTCTTGGTGACACCGCGGAAGCTGATGCTCGCTGTCATCGCGCGCTCAACTCGTTGAAGCTGTTGGTGTAGACGTCGGCCGCCCTGACCTGGCCGGCCTTGATGTCGCCGTGCGAGACCAGCCAGTCGATCCACAGCTGGAACTCCGCGTCGCTGATCCGGCCGCCCGTCTCGGCCACCCCGGCCGACTTCCAGTACTGCAGGGCCGAGGTGTCCTCGTTGCGGCCGCGCTTGCGGACGATGTCCACGCTGCGGGCGATCACCTGCTCGCGCGGGGTGGTCCTGGCCCACTCGATCGCCTTGGCCACGCCCGTGACGAAGATCCGCGACGTGGTCGGATTCGCCTTGAGGAAGCGGTTGGTCAGCACGTAGGTGCCCGCGGTGAACGCCCCGAGCAGGTCGAAGTCGGTGAAGAGCGGGCGGATGCCCCCGGCCGCGACGGCCTTGTCGCGCAGGATGCCGCCGAGCACGGCCACGTCGATCTGCTTCTGCCGCAGCGCCTGCTCGGTGTTGACCGGAGGCAGCACCAGGGGCTCCACCTTGGCGATCTCGCTCGGCGAAAGACCGTTGCGCTGAAGGTAGATGTCCAGCAGGGCCTCGTAGTGCGCCCCCAGCGTGTTCACCCCGACCTTCTTGCCGATCAGATCCCGGGCGGAGCGGATCGGGCTGTCCTCCAGCACGTAGTACCCCTCGTACGACGCCTGGTCGACGCCGTAGTACCCGATCACGGCTTTCACCGGGGCACCCGCCGCGATCAGCTTGACCACCGAGCCGTTGAACGCCCCGCCGAAGTCGGTCTGACCGGTCGCGGCGGACTGGATGTCCTGCGGGCCGCTGATCGTGTTTCCCACCCAGTCCAGCGTCACATTCCCGAAGTAGCCCAGATCCTGGGCCAGTTCGGGCAGCGTTACCGCCCCGACCGAACCTTGGTACCTGAGTTTCGTGACCTCCTTTCCACCGCCGGGCGACGCGGTGGCCGTACCGCAGGCGGTGGCTGCGGCGGCGAGGCCGGCCAGGACCAGGAACTGACGACGGGAGGCGGCAGGCAGCAGCGAAACGGGCAGGGCGGAGGGCATGGCGGAGGTCCTTTGCGGCGGCGTGGCAGGGCTCGGACCCGGGTACGCGTCAGCGCACGGACAGCGCTGGGCAGCGTCCGAACCGGGGAGAGGTGATGAGCGGGAGGGGAGCGCAAGGAAGCTGCGCGAGAGGAGGGAGCCGGGCAGCGTCAGCGGCAGGCAGCACAGATGGCGCTCGCGTGCCGTCGCAGATCGACGTGCAGGCGAACAACCAGGGCAACGGCTCGGTGGCTCACCTGACAAAGGCTTCCAGCGCTGCGGGGAGGCGTCAACGTATGTTCCGGCGCCGCAAGAAACCTGGCGCGAGGCGCGCGGATCTGACTGCCGCCCCCCGGAAACGACTGAGGCCGGGCCGCCCGTTGTGGGCGGCCCGGCCTCAGGGTCGGAAGGGGGGGATCGGCCGAGGTGGGTGCTACTCGACGATCTGACCGTCACGCAGCTCGACGACCCGGTCCGCGAGCACCATCAACTGCGGGTCGTGGGTGGCCACCAGCGCCGTCGCTCCCTCGCTGCGCACCACCGCACGCAGCAGCTGCATCACCGAGCGGCCGGTCTCCGAGTCCAACTGACCGGTCGGCTCGTCGGCGATGATCAGCGCCGGCTCGTTGGCGAGCGCCCGAGCAATCGCGACCCGCTGCTGCTGGCCGCCGGACATCTCGGACGGACGCTGCTCGGCGTGGTCCGACAGTCCCACCAGCGCCAGCAGCGTCCGCACCCGCTCCTCGCGCCGCGCGGCGCCGACCTTGCGCAGCCGCATCGGCACACCGACGTTCTCGGCGGCGGTCAGGATCGGGATGAGGCCGAAGGACTGGAACACGAAGCCGATCCGGTCCCGCCGGATGGCCAGCCGGCCGGACTCGTCCAGGCCCGCCAGATCCGCACCGTCCAGCGTGATCCGCCCCGAAGTCGGCGAGTCCAGACCGCCGACGAGGTTGAGGAGCGTGGTCTTGCCCGATCCCGATCGACCCCGCAGCGCCGTGAGTTCACCGCGCCGGGCCGAGAACGAGACCCCACGCAGCGCGTGCACCGCGGTCGCGCCACTGCCGAAGCTGCGCCAGACGTCCTCGATCTCGATCATGGGCGCGAGTGTGGTGGTGCTCTGCTGCTGGGTCATACGGTCTCCCCCTCGGGCTACGTACCTGTTCGATCTGTACGGTAGCCGCGGGGTCATGCGTTGGACAGTGTCCAAACATGCAGATAAGCCCCCTTCCCGGAAGGGAAGGGGGCTTATCTGGAATGATTGTTCGGCGGCGTCCTACTCTCCCACAGGGTCCCCCCTGCAGTACCATCGGCGCTGTGAGGCTTAGCTTCCGGGTTCGGAATGTAACCGGGCGTTTCCCTCACGCTATGACCACCGAAACACTATGAAACTGTCAACCGCACCACGATCCCGGCCAAGGGGAAACGTGGGGTCGTTGTTTCAGAACAACACAGTGGACGCGAGCAACTGAGGACAAGCCCTCGGCCTATTAGTACCGGTCAGCTCCACCCATTACTGGGCTTCCACATCCGGCCTATCAACCCAGTCGTCTACTGGGAGCC